>NZ_FONH01000013.1 GCF_900112865.1 Dyella marensis
GGAGCGGTGCACATCACTCTTGCGCTCCGCCCGTACCCTCACCCCAACCCCTCTCTCCCACGGGGACTACCTTCGGGTCGCCGGAGGGAGAGGGGCTAGTCCCGCCACCGGTGCAGCGTCCCCATATCCAAAGCACCATGGCCAAAACCCCGTTCATTTTCCAGCCAGCTACGCGCCCTCGTTTTCCGTAACCTTGCGCGGCTGCACGCCTTCCCTGGGTTCTCCTTCATGCAAACGCCTCAAGAACCGCACTCGCGTGCGGCGCTTCCTCTCGCCCCTTCGCTGGATCCGTCGCTGGCCGATGCCCACATGCCACGCCGGTTCCGGCCGCTCAGCACCCGCGTGGTGTGGATCGGCGCGCTGGCCATGCTGCTGGGTGCGGCGGTCGCCGTGGTGGCGCGCGCGCTGACCGCGCTGATCGGACTGGTCACCAACCTGGCCTTCTACGGGCGCTGGAGCTTCGAGTTCTCCAGTCCCGCGGGCAACCACCTCGGCCTGTGGGTCATCGCCATTCCCGTGATCGGCGGCCTGATCGTCGGCCTGATGGCGCGCTTCGGCTCGCGCGCGATCCGCGGCCACGGCATTCCCGAGGCGATGGAGCAGGTGCTGCTCAACGAAAGCCGCATCCCGCCGCGGATCACCTGGCTCAAGCCTGTGTCCTCCGCCATCGCCATCGGCACCGGCGGCCCGTTCGGCGCGGAAGGCCCGATCATCGCCACCGGCGGTGCGCTCGGCTCGCTGGTCGGCCAGCTGCTGCACGTCACCGCGGAAGAACGCAAGACGCTGCTGGCGGCCGGCGCCGCGGCCGGCATGGCGGCGGTGTTCAACGCGCCGGTGTCGGCGGTGCTGCTGGCGCTGGAGCTGCTGTTGTTCGAGCGCCGCGCGCGTTCGCTGATCCCGGTGGCGCTGGGCGCCGCGGTGGGTACCGGCGTGCGCTTCGCGCTGGAAGGCAGCGCAGCGATGTTCGCCATGCCCGCGCTGGCCGCGCCCGACCTGCCGGCGCTGCTGGCCTACCTGGTGCTGGGCCTGATCATCGGCGCGCTCAGCGTCGGCATCACGCGTCTGGTCTATGCGATCGAGGACGGCTTCGAGAAGCTGCCGATCCACTGGATGTGGTGGCCGGCGCTCGGCGCCGTGGTCACCGGCATCGTCGGTTACTTCCTGCCGGCCACGCTCGGCGTCGGCTACACCAATATCAGCGCGGTGCTGGGCGGACAGCTCGGCCTGGGCGCGATGCTGGCGCTGTGCCTGCTGAAGCTGGTGTCGTGGTCGATCTCGCTGGGCAGCGGCACCTCCGGCGGCACGCTGGCGCCGCTGTTCACCATCGGCGGCGCGCTGGGCGGCGTGTTCGGCACGCTGGCGGTGCTCTACCTGCCCTGGCTGCACGTGGATCCGCGCATGGCGGCGCTGGTGTGCATGGCGGCAATCTTCGCCGGCGCCTCGCGCGCCTTCCTCACCTCGGTGGTGTTCGCCTTCGAAACCACCCAGGAGCCGCGCGGCCTGCTGCCGCTGCTGATCGGTTGCGCGGCTGCATATCTGATCTCCGGCCTGCTGATGCGCAACACCATCATGACCGAGAAGATCGCCCGCCGCGGCGTGCGCGTGCCGTCGGACTACGCGGCCGACTATCTCGACCGCATCCTGGTGCGCGACGCCTGCGCGCGCGAGGTGGTGACACTGCCGGCCGGGCAGACATTGGAGGCGACGCGCGCCTGGCTGGAAGTCGGCGGCGCCATCGCGCAGCACCAGGGCTTCCCGGTGGTGGACGCGCAAGGCGCCCTGCGCGGCGTGGTCACGCGCCGCGACCTGCTCGATCGTCAGATAGCCGGCGACCGCACGGTGGGCGAGCTGGTCAAGCGCCCTGCCCTGGCGGTGCGCGAAGACCACAGCCTGCGCGAAGCGGCCGACCACATGGTCGAAGCGAACGTGGGTCGATTGATCGTGCTGGGCGCGGACGGCGGCCATCGCATGGTCGGCATCATCACGCGCGGCGATCTGCTGGCCGCGCATGCGCGGCGCCTGCGCGAGACCCACCTCGCCAGCCAGACGCTGCGCCGGCGTCCCGCGACGCCCTGAGGCTTCACCGGCGCGCTGCGCCGGACATCGACGCCTGGCCGCACATCGGCGGCCAGGCTTCCGCACCGTCCGCTTGCCACACGAAGAATTCGCCGGACTTCGGCTCACCCGTGTCGCGCGCAAACAGCAGCGACTTGCCGCTGGGCGAGAACAGCGCGCCGATCTCGCTGCCGTTGACGTTCACTTCCGGGCCGAGCTTTGTTTTCTGCGTCCATTGGCGGCCATCCCAGTGCGACTCGTACAGGCCGCCGTCGGCCATCACGATCAGGCGCTTGCCGTCGGGTGACGGCAGCGGTTCGTATTCGTCACCCGCGCTGTTGATGGCGGGGCCGGCGTTCTCCACGGTCCAGTGGCCGGGACTGGTTTCCTTCGCGCGCCAGATGTCGTTCTTGCCCAGGCCGCCGGCACGGTTCGAACCGAAGTACAGCCAGCCGTCCGGCGCCAGCCGCGGGAACCACTCGGCTTCGCCGGAATTCACCGGCTCCGGCAAGCGCACCGGCGCCTGCCAGCTGCCGTCGGCGGCGCGATCCGCGCGCCAGATATCCAGGTCCTTGCTCTTCATGCTGCCGGTGGCGCGGGTCGAGATGAAGTAAATGCTGCGCCCGTCCGGCGTGAACCAGGGATCGGCCTCCGCCCCCGGCGCCGCGAAGGGCGCGGATACCGGCGCGGACCACTGCTTGCCGTCGCAATGCGAGATGAGGATGCGCCAGCCCTTGAACGCCTTGGAGCTGCGGACGAAGTAAAGATCGCCGGTGCGCGGGTCGAAAGCGGGATGCGATTCGAACAGCTCGCTGGAGATGCCGACGGGCGTCCAGGGATGAACCGTCGATGGCGCTTCCTTCGCCGATGCGCAGACCGGCATCAGCACCGCGAACAAGGCGAACAGCGGACGCTTCATGGCATGGCACCGATGGCTCCCTGGAATCGAGCGATGGTATGCGCTGGAGCTGTCGCCTGCCTTGGTACTTCTGGCACACATGGGCGAGGAGTACGCCTATAGCGGCCTGCGGAAGCGCCCACCACCGTCATTCCGGCGCAGGCCGGAATCCAGTAGCGGGAGCGCCCGGTTGTCGCGTCAGCGCAGAACAAAAAAGCAAATGTGCGATATCGCGACAATCGAGCCATGACGTCACTGGATTCCGGCCTGCGCCGGAATGACGGTGGTTGTAGCGCTTAGCCTGCCCGGAACAGCGCCAGGCCTTCCATGTCCACCTCGCCCTCTGCGCACAGCCACGATTCGGCAGCGATCATCTTGGTGCATGGCCCGAAGGTGGCCATGCGCAACGGACGGCGCGAGGCCTCACGCCGGATCGCATCCAATACGGCCCGCATCACCTCGCCGGTGAACGGCGTATAGAGATAGAACAGCGTCGCCGCCGAAAAGTCGGCTTCGCGCGCATCGCGGCATTCGAACGATGCGCGGACGACGCCCAGGTTTTGCGCGCAACGCCGCGCCGCATACACATAAGCCGCTTCGCGCTCGACACCAACGGCGCGCGCCGCAGTCGCCGTCGCAACCAGCATGGGCACGATGCCCAGGCCCGAGCCGAGATCCATCACGACATCGCGCTCGCCCAGCGCCGCACGGCGAATCAGTTCGAAGATATGCCGCGCCGGCGTGGGTTGATAGAACACCATCTCCGGCGGCAGGGGGGCGACGTCATCCGGCTCGTCGAGCGCGAGCGCGCCGCTGACCAGGTCGTCGCGGTAATCGTAGCCGTCGCCTTCGGGCCTGACCTCCAGCGCATCGATCCAAGGCGCAAACGCGTTCTGTCCTTCGCGAATACTCTGACGAAGCGCCGTGTAAAGCCTGCGATTGATCTCTTCGAGATCTGCGCGCAACACCTCGGCGCGCGCCAGCAGATCCGCATCGCCACTGCTCTGCGCATGCAGCTCCAGCCGATCCAGCGCCACGAGCCGTTCGCGCAGCCGCATCGGTTCGCGCAACGAAGCATCGCCTTCGATGCCGGCGATCCATTCAAGCAGCACGCGGGACATCAGCCGGGCTCCCCGAACTTCTCGCGATACAGCATCGCCGCCCAGTCGACGAATACCCGCACGCGCGGCGACAACTGCCGGTGATACGGATACATCGCCGACACCGGCAATCCCGGCGAATGCCACGAGGCAAGCACCTCGACCAGGCTGCCGTCGTCCAGGTGCTCCTGCACGCGATAGCGCGGCAGCTGGATCAGGCCGCAGCCCTGCTGCGCGGCGACCAGGTAGCTGGAGGCGTCGTTGACCGACAGCCAGCCGGCCAGCTGGTACTCGCGCGGCTGCCCGTCCACCACCAGCTCGAACGGATAGGTGCTGTCGCGACCGCTGGCGAAGAAACCCACGGCCTGGTGACGCAGCAGATCGTCCGGATGCGACGGCACGCCGTGGCGAGCCAGATAGTCCGCACTGGCGCAGATCGCCTCCGGCATCACCGCCAGCCGCCGCGCGACCAGGCTGGAATCCTTGGGCGTGCCGGCGCGGATCACGCAGTCGATGCCTTCGCGCACCAGGTCGACCAGCCGGTCGCCGCTGCTGATCTTCAATTCCATGTGCGGATAGCGCGCGCGGAATTCGTTGATCCGCGGCAGCACGATATGCGTGGCATGTGCGCCATGCAGGTCCAGGCGCAGGGTGCCACGCGGGTTGGCGGCGGTATGGCCGAGCGCGGATTCGGCATCTTCCAGCTCGGCCAGCAGGTGCACGCAGCGCTCGTAGTAGGCATGCCCGTCCAGCGTCGGGCGCACCTGCCGGGTGGTGCGTTCGAGCAGGCGCGTGCCCAGCCGGGCCTCCAGCTCCTTGATGGCGTAGGTCGCCGTCGCGCGCGGCAGGCCACGCTCGTCGGCGGCGCGGGAGAAGCTGCCGAGCTCGACGATGCGGGTGAACAGGCGCATGGCGTCCAGGCGGTCCATGCCGCCGATTATTCAACAGGAATGAATAGATATGCCAGTTCCTGGCGATTTATCGGCGACCGGCAAAACAAAAGAATGCTCCCACGCCAAACCTCCGGCCCGGTCGCGGGCCGCCAACCACCCCTAGGAGAGCATCCCCATGAGTCAGCAGCAGAAGACAGCCCTGGTCACCGGCGCCTCGGGCGGCATCGGCCGCGCGATCGCCTTGCGCCTCGCCGCGGACGGCTTTGCCGTCGCCGTGCACTACGCCGGCAACCCCGCCACCGCCGACAAGGTAGTGCGCGAGATCGAACAGGCCGGCGGCCGCGCCGCCGCCATGCAGGGCGACGTGGCCGAACCGGAAGACATGCGCCGCGTGTTCGAGGCGGCCGCGCAACTGACCGGTGCGGTCGACGTGGTCGTGCACAGCGCCGGCATCATGAGCAACCTGCCGATCGCCGGCGGCGACCTGGCCCAGTTCGACCGCATGATCCGCACCAACCTGCGCGGCGCCTTCGTGGTGCTGGGCGAGGCGGCGCAGCGGGTGCCCGCGGGCGGCCGCATCATCGCGCTGTCCACCAGCGTGATCGGCAAGGCTTTCCCCACCTACGGCCCGTACATCGCCTCCAAGGCCGGCGTGGAAGGGCTGGTGCACGTGCTGGCCAACGAGCTGCGCGGCCGCAACGTCGCGGTCAACGCGATCGCTCCCGGCCCGGTCGGCACCGAGCTGTTCTACCAAGGCAAGAGCGAGCAGCAGATCGCGCAGATCGCCAACCTCGCGCCGATGGAGCGCCTGGGCACGCCGGACGACATCGCCCACGCCGTGGCCTTCCTGGCCGGTCCCGATGGCGCCTGGGTCAACGCGCAGGTGCTGCGCGTGAACGGCGGCATGGTCTGAACCCACTCCAGAATTCGAGGAAAAACCCATGCAGCAGATCATCCTGATCACCGGCGCCTCCAGCGGTTTCGGCGCCCTCGCCGCCCGCGCCATGGCCCGCGCCGGCCACACCGTCTACGCCAGCATGCGCGATACGCAGGGCCGCAACGCGCCGCAGGTCGATGCGGTGAATACCTATGCGAAAGAGCACGGCGTGGACTTGCGCACCGTCGAACTGGACGTCCAGTCGCAGGACTCCGCCGATGCGGCGATCGCGCAGATCGTCGCCGCGCATGGCCGCCTCGACGTAGTGGTGCACAACGCCGGCCACATGGTGTTCGGGCCGGCCGAAGCGTTCACGCCGGAACAGTTCGCCCAGCTTTACGACGTGAATGTGCTGGGCACGCAGCGGGTGAACCGCGCCGCGCTGCCGCAGCTGCGCAAGCAGGGCCAGGGCCTGCTGCTGTGGGTCTCCAGCAGCAGCACGCGCGGCGGCACGCCGCCATACCTCGCGCCCTACTTCGCGGCCAAGGCGGCGATGGATTCGGTAGCGGTGAGCTATGCGGGCGAGCTGGCGCGCTGGGGCATCGAGACCTCGATCATGGTGCCCGGCGCCTTCACCAAGGGCACCAACCACTTCGCCCATTCCGGCACGCCGGCGGACAAGGCGCGTGCGGCGGAATACACCGAAGGTCCGTACCGGGGTTTCGAGGACGAGATCCTGCGCGGGCTGGCCGCGTGCGAACCGGCGGATGCGGATGTCGCGACCGTGGCGGACGCGATGGTCGACATCGTCAACCTGCCGTTCGGCAAGCGGCCGTTCCGCGTGCATGTGGATCCGGCGGATGACGGCGCGGCGGTGGTGGCGGCGGTGGCGGATCGCATTCGCGTGGATTTCCTGCGCAGGATCGGACAGGAAGCCCTGTTGTCGCCGCGCGTGGTGGGGTAAGTAACAAGCCAAGGCCCGGACGGTACCGGGCTGGCGTGGGCACGCGACTCTTTCATAAGAACCTGCTAAACAGCGAAAGAGTCTTGCTCCGGAAGCAACAATGAAGACCAGCCTGGACGAATTGCAGACCTTCGTGACCGTGGTGGATACAGGCTCCATCACGGCCGCCGCCGAGCAGCTGGGCCAGACCGTCTCCGGCATCAGCCGCGCACTCAGCCGGCTGGAGGGCAAGCTCGACACCACCCTGCTCCGCCGCACCACGCGTCGGCTGGAGCTGACCGAGGAAGGCCGTTTCTTCCTGGATCGCGCGCGGCAGATCGTGGGCTCGGTGGAAGACGCCGAGGACGAGATGACCGCGCGCCGGCAGAAGCCGGCCGGACGACTGCGCGTGAACGCCGCCGCTCCCTTCATGCTGCATGTGATCGTGCCGCTGGTCGGCGGCTTCCGCGCACGTTTTCCGGAGATCGAGCTGGAACTCAACACCAGCGACCAGATCGTCGACCTGCTGGAACAACGCACCGATGTGGCGATCCGCATCGGCACGCTGCGCGACTCCACCCAGCATGCGCGCCCGCTGGGCCTGAGCCGACTGCGCGTACTGGCCAGTCCGGCCTATCTGAAGCAGCGCGGCCAGCCGCGCCACGTGCGCGACCTCTCGCGGCACAGCCTGCTCGGTTTCACTGCCACCGAGACCTTGAACGACTGGCCGCTGCGCCATGCCCAGGGCGATGCGCTGCGCATCGTGCCCACCCTGCTCGCCTCCAGCGGCGAGACTCTGCGCCAGCTCGCACTGGCCGGCGACGGCATCGCCTGCCTGGCCGACTACCTCACCGCCCAGGACCAGGCGGACGGACGGCTGCTGCAGGTGCTGGCGCGCGACACGCTGGACGTGCGCCAGCCGATCAACGCGGTGTACTACCGCAACACGCCGTTGGCGTCGCGGATCCGCTGCTTCCTGGACTACGTCGCCGAGGCGATGACACCGTCGGCGTAGGTTGGGGTGAGCCGCAGGCGAACCCCAACAGGCCTCGCACGTGGTCGCATTGTTGGGGTTCGCCTGCGGCTCACCCCAACCTACGTCGGATGTTGCCGCGTCAACCCTTGCGCAGCTCTTCGCACAGGTCGAACACCGCATCGTCGATACGCTCGACCGCGTCCGCCAGCGCCAGCGCGTGTCCCGGCAGGCGCACCATCGGCGCACCGTCCAGCCCCAGCGGATTGCCCGGCCCGGACTGCAGCGCCTCCAGCTGCTGGATGGCTTCGCGCAGGTCAGCCTTGGCCTGGTCGCTCTTGAGCGCTGGGCCGAAGTCGTGCTGGAACGCCTTCATCTGGGCCAGCAGGGTGGCGGTGTAGCCGCGCGTCTCGTACAGCGACTCGTCGGCGCGCCGCCACGGCAGGCCGCCACGGCGCAGCGCCAGGGCGGAGGCGACGATGGGCCAGCGCGGCGGGGCGAACTCGCCCGGATGCGGCGGCATCATGCCGGCGGCCAGGTGTTCCTGCAGCGTGTCGAGGCGGTCGCTGACCACTTCCAGGTAGTCGGCCAGGGCTTCGGCGCTGAGATAGAAATGCGCATTGTCCGGATCGTCGTCGGTCAGGCGGTCCAGGTAATCGAGCAGATGATCGGCCGCCTTGCGGTACTGGCTCTCGGCGCTGCGCAGCGGCAGCCGGCCGACGCGGCCAGCCAGCAGGGCATCGGCGGCGGCCAGGTCCTTGTCCTCGACCAGCGGCGCCTTCGGCCGCGCGAAGTCCTGGCGCAACGCGTGCAGCAGGTCGCGCGAGGCCATCAGCGAACCGCGCTCCCAGCCGGGCGTGTCCTCCATGTCCGCGCCCTGCGGATGATGGTGGCCGCGCAGCGGATGCGCATGCCGGCCGGCCAGGCCCTGCACCGCGCGGATCACGCTGATGGTGGTGGCCGCGCCCGGCGTCATCGGCCGCTTCATCGCTACCTGCTCGGTACGCGGCGGCGTCGAGGGGTTGACCAGGTTCGGTTCGCGGTCCCACCACCACAGGGCGATGCAGGCGATCAGCAGGGGCAGCGCCATGGCCACGAGCGCCACGCGCAAGACGGCGTGGTTCGGCCTGGCGGTCGGGTCCGTCGCTTGCATCGGTGGAATTCCTCGGGCTCCGGTCGGGGCGTGAACGCGCTAAAGGTAGCGCGGGATGACGTGGCGAGACAGCGCAGAGCGGTAGAAAAAAGCCGCGCGTCACGGGACGCGCGGCTTCGATCGGCCATGGGCCTGGAGGCTCAGGCCCGGTGGTAGACCTCCGAACCCTGCTCGCGGAACTCGGCGGCCTTCTCGGCCATGCCTTCGTCCAGCGCGGACGTCTCGTCCACGCCGTGCTCGGCGGCGTAGTCGCGCACGTCCTGGGTGATCTTCATCGAGCAGAATTTGGGGCCGCACATCGAGCAGAAGTGTGCGGACTTGTGCGCGTCCTTCGGCAGCGTCTCGTCGTGGAATTCCTTGGCCTTCTCCGGATCCAGGCCGAGGTTGAACTGGTCGTCCCAGCGGAACTCGAAGCGCGCCTTGGACAGCGCGTTGTCGCGCACCTGCGCGCCGGGATGGCCCTTGGCCAGGTCCGCCGCGTGCGCGGCGATCTTGTAGGCGATGATGCCGTCGCGCACGTCCTGCTTGTTCGGGAGACCTAAGTGCTCCTTCGGCGTGACGTAGCAGAGCATGGCGGTGCCGAACCAGCCGATCATCGCCGCGCCGATCGCCGAGGTGATGTGGTCGTAGCCCGGCGCAATGTCGGTGGTCAGCGGTCCCAGCGTGTAGAACGGCGCCTCGTGGCACTTCTCCAGCTGGCGCTCCATGTTTTCCTTGATCAGCTGCATCGGCACGTGGCCGGGGCCTTCGATCATGGTCTGCACGTCGTGCTTCCAGGCGATCTGGGTCAGCTCGCCCAGCGTGTCCAGCTCGCCGAACTGCGCGGCGTCGTTGGCGTCGGCCACGCAGCCCGGGCGCAGGCCATCGCCGAGGCTGAAGGACACGTCGTACGCCTTCATGATTTCGCAGATTTCCTCGAAGTGCGTGTAGAGGAAATTCTCCTTGTGATGCGCCAGGCACCACTTGGCCATGATCGAGCCGCCGCGCGAGACGATGCCGGTGACGCGCCTGGCCGTCAGCGGCACGAAGCGCAGCAGCACGCCGGCGTGGATGGTGAAATAGTCCACGCCCTGCTCGGCCTGCTCGACCAGGGTGTCGCGGAACAGCTCCCAGGTCAGCTCCTCGGTGACACCGCCGACCTTCTCCAGCGCCTGGTAGATCGGCACGGTGCCGATCGGCACGGGCGAGTTGCGGATGATCCACTCGCGGGTTTCGTGGATGTTCTTGCCGGTGCTGAGGTCCATCACCGTGTCGCCGCCCCAGCGGATCGACCACACCAGCTTTTCCACTTCCTCGGCGATGCCCGAGGACACCGCGCTGTTGCCGATGTTGGCGTTGATCTTGGTGAGGAAGTTGCGGCCGATGATCATCGGCTCGCTTTCCGGGTGATTGATGTTGGCCGGGATGATGGCGCGGCCGCGGGCCACTTCGTCGCGCACGAATTCCGGCGTGATCAGGCGCGGCAGCGAGGCGCCGAAGGACTGGCCCGGATGCTGGTTGCGCAGCGCGCTCTCGGCCAGGGCGTCCAGCTTCTGGTTCTCGCGGATGGCGATGTATTCCATCTCCGGCGTGACGATGCCGCGGCGCGCGTAGTGCATCTGCGTGACATTGGCGCCGGCCTTGGCGCGCAGCGGCTGGCGCAGGTGGTGGCGGAAGCGGATCGGGTCGAGCCTGGCGTCGTCGGCGCGCTGGCGGCCGAAGTCGGAGCTCAGGCCGGTCAGGCGCTCGACGTCGCCGCGCTCTTCGATCCACGCCGCGCGCAGCGCCGGCAGGCCGGCGGCGAGGTCGACCTGGTAGCCCGGGTCGGTATAAGGGCCGGAGGTGTCGTAGACGGTGACCGGCGGATTGTCTTCGCCGCCGAACAGGGTGGGCGTCTTTGCCTGGCAGATTTCGCGCAGCGGCACGCGCAGGTCGGCGCGGCTGCCCTGCACGTAGATCTTCCGCGAACCGGGAATCGGCCGCGTGACGGCCTCGGAGAGTTCCTGCGCGGCGCGCGCGAGATCGTTGGGCTGGGCATTCATCGGCGTGACGTCCTTCGTGAGGCGGGGGAACACGAAGCGGCGGCGCCGGACACACGAACAACGATGGATCGTGCGGCGAAGCTCCCTACACCGGTGCTAACCGGATCAGGTTCGAAGGGACTCTCTCAGCCGACCGACGCCGGCACCCCCGCTTCCAGAAGGCTGATATTCAAGCACGAATCGCCGGATACGGGCGAGTACGCGGCGTGAAGGCGGGAGGATGGATCAGCGCGGCAGGTAGGCGCGCAGGAAGGTCGACACACCCGCGCGGGCGTTCGCTTCCACCTCGCTGGCGAAGGCGTCCTGGCAGCCGTCGCAGCCGAACATGCGGCGCAGCACGAGGTCGCCCTTGATCAGGGCCAGGAACTGCACGCTGGCCTGGGCGACGTTCTCGATCTCCAGCCTGCCGTCGTCAACCGCCTGTTGGAGCAGGCGTTCCATCAGCTTGTGCGTGCGGGTGGGGCCTTCTTCCCACAGCAGCTTGCCGTAGCGGGGATTGCCCTGGCGGCAGTCGCTGAGGATGGCGCGGAAGGTGCCGACGTTCTTCGGGTCGCAGTCGATATGGGCGTGGGTCATGGCCACGCGCATCAGCAATTCGCTGATGCCGACGCTCGAGTCGTACTGGTAGGTGTCTTCCGGCAGCAGGTCCTGGATGTGCGCGCGGATGACCTCGCGGAACAGGTTGTCCTTGTCGCCGAAGTGGCTGTAGACGGTGAGCTTGGACACGCCCGCCTCGGCGGCGACGGCGTCCATGCTGGTGCCGGCGAAGGCGTTGCGCACGAACAGGCTCTTGGCGGCCTCCAGAATCGCGGCGCGCTTTTCCATGTCCTTCGGGCGGCCAGGACCCTGGGGCTTGGTCTGCGCGATCGTGTTCATGCCGTTTTACACCTTCACAAAGAGATAACCGGGGTTTAGTATACGCGCCGGTTTACTTATTTTCCACCGCCGTCCTGAACGGCCGACCCCATGACCTCTACTATCGCAGAACTCACTCTCAGCGGCCCTTATCGCCACGCCCAGCGCATTCTTGCCGCATGGCTGGAACAGGGGCAGGCACTCGCGCGACGCCGCGCTTTCGCCGTGCGCGTGGCATTGGCCGCATTGAATGCGACCGAGCGCCATCGCATGGCACGCTGGCTCGCCTGGTTGGCGGTGGCGGCGGAAAGCCGGCGGCAGCCGGCCCTGCTGCCGCGCATCCGCCTGCTCGACGCGGCGCTCGGCCAGGCCGCGGAAGATGTCTTCGCGCGCCTGCCGGTGGACATCGCCGCCAAGCGGGCGGATAACCATCGCCTGACAGCGTAAGTGTCCGCGGACAGCGCGCTGCGCATGACTTCCGTCAGTTCGTCGCGGTGACTTCCGGCACTTCGTGGGGAAGCAGGCAGGCTCCAGGCTTTTGAACATTGTCGAGACTGGTCTAAGCGCTTATCCTTTCTGACCTTTTTTCGACTTTTGCACGGGACTCAGGCTGACCATGGCGATGAACTTCGAACAGGCGCGACAGAACATGGTGGAAAACCAGGTGCGCCCCTGGGAGGTGCTGGACGCGCGCGTGCTCGACGTGCTCGGCCGCCTGCACCGCGACCAGTTCGTCGCCCCGGAACATCGCGCCCTCGCCTACGCCGACGTCGGCCTGCCGCTCGGCCACGGCGAAACGATGCTGAAGCCGGTGATCGAAGGTCGCGTGCTGCAGGCGCTGGAGCTGAAGGAAGACGAGCAGGTGCTGGAGATCGGCACGGGTTCGGGCTACCTCACCGCCTGCCTGGCCAGCCTGTCCGCCCACGTCACCAGCGTGGACATCCATGCCGACTTCATCACCGCCGCCACGCAGCGCCTGGCGCAGGCCGGCATCGATAACGTGACGCTGGCCACCGGCGAGGCGGTCAACGCCTGGCAGCCGGCCGGTCAGTTCGATGCATTGGTGGTAACCGGCGCGGTGTATGAGATTCCCCAGCGTTTCCTCGGCTGGCTCAAGCCGGGCGGCCGCTTGCTGGCGGTGCGCGGCGAGTCGCCGGTGCAGCAGATGGTGCTGCTGACCCACCAGGGTGAAGGCCGCTATCGCGAGGAGAGCATCCTCGAGACCGACCTGCCCTACCTCGTGCATGCCGAGCCGCCACGCAAATTCGTATTCTGACTCCACCATTTTTCAGACTTCCATTCCCCACGAGGCAACCCATGCGTTTGAAGCTTCTGACCCTCGCCCTGGCCCTGACGGCGCTTCCGTTGTCCGGCCACAGCGAGGATTTGCTGGATGCATACCGAGAAGCCCGCGCTAACGATCCGGTGCTGGCGCAGTCCGATGCGACCCGCCTGTCCACCGGTGAGGGAGTGACGCAGGCACGCGCGCTGCTGCTGCCGCAGTTGAACGCCGGGTTGACCTTCAACCAGTACAGCGGCAACAACAGCCAGGACATCGCCGGCGGCCATTCGCGTGCCCGCACGGAGAGCGCCACGCTGAGCCAGAGCGTGCTGGACCTGAGCAAGTGGGCCGGCCTGAAGACCGCCCGCTCGCAGTCCGACGCGCAGGACCAGCTGTACCAGGCCGCGCTGCAGAACCTCTACGTGCGCGTGACCCAGGCCTATTTCGGCGTGCTCACCGCGCAGGATTCGCTGACCTTCAACAAGGCCAACGAAGAAGCCTACCGCCAGTCGTACGAGCAGGCGGACCAGCGCTTCAAGGTCGGCCTGGCCGCGATCACCGACGTGTACCAGGCCAAGTCGTACTACGAGCTGGCCAAGGCGCAGACCATCGCCGCCGAGAACACGCTCAACGACTCCAAGGAAGCGCTGCGCCAGATCACCGGCCAGCCGGTCGGCGAGCTGAAGAAGCTGCGCGACGACCTGCCGATGGACGCGCCCTCGCCGGCCGATCCGAACACCTGGGTGGATGAAGCGCTCAAGCACAACCCGAACGTGCTCTCGCAGCAGTACACCGTGGAAGCGGCCGAGCACAACATCAGCGCCGCACGCGCCGGCCACCTGCCGACCATCAACGCCACCGTGACCCGCGGCGAGACCACCGCCTGGACCGAGAACGGCGGCGTGGGCATCCCCGGCAACGGCCGCTACGGCACCACCGCCGGCCTGACCCTGTCGGTGCCGATCTTCGCCGGCGGCGGCACGCAGTCGCGCGTGCGCCAGTCGATCTACGACCGCGACTCGGCGCAGGATTCGCTCGAATCCACCCGTCGCCAGGTCTCGCGCGACACGCTCAACTATTACCGCTCGGTCGGCGCCGGCATCCTGCAGGTGCAAGCGAACCGCGCCTCGGTGGAATCCGGCCAGAAGGCGCTGGAAGCCACTCGCGCCGGCTTCGACGTAGGCACGCAGACCATGCTGAACGTGCTCAACGCGATCCAGACCCTGACCCAGGCGCAGAGCAGCTACTCGCAGGCCCGCCATACCTTCATCCTCAACAAGCTGCAGCTGAAGCAGGCCGCCGGCACCATCGATATGCCCGACCTGGAAGCGGTGAACTCGCTGCTGCAGTAAGCGCGGCGCGCAGCGGCAAACGAAAAGGCCGGGCAATGCCCGGCCTTTTTTATCGTCCCGATGTCGGCCAGCTCATTCCTGCAGCTGCTTGTCGATCAGCTCCATCACGCGCTGCACCGCGCCGCGCTCGCTGTCGAACACCACTCGCGCATGCATGCCCATCGACTTGCGCCGCTCCGCGTCGCGCAGCAGCTGCAGCACGGCGGTGCCCAGCTCGCTGGCATCGGCCAGGCGCACGGCGGCGCCTTCGCTGATCAGGGTCAGGGTGATTTCTTCGAAATTGAAGGTGTGCGGACCCACCAGCACCGGCCGCGACAGCGCCGCCGGCTCCAGCACATTGTGCCCGCCGATCGGCACCAGGCTGCCGCCGACGAAGGCCAGGTCGGCCGCGGCGTAGAACTGCATCAATTCGCCCATGGCATCGATGACGAACACCTGGTGCGCGGCCGAGGGCACGCGGTCGGCGCTGCGCGTGGCCATGCTGAAGCCGAGGCTGCGCACCGAGCTCTCCACCAGCCTGAAGCGCTCGGGGTGGCGCGGCGCGATCAGCAGCAGCGCATCCGGCAGCCGCTTGAGCACCTGCAGGTGCGCCTCGAGCACCGGCAGCTCCTCGCCCTCGTGCGTGCTGCCGGCGATCCACACCGGCCGCAGGTGGCCCCACTTCCGCCGTAGCTCCTCGCCGGCCTGCACCGCGGCGTACGGCACCGGCATGTCGAACTTCAGGTTGCCGCTGACCACGATGCGCGCCGGCTCCACGCCCAGCAGCCGGTAGCGCGCCGCGTCGGTGCGCGACTGCGCCGCGATCTGGCGCACGCAGCCCAGCGCCGAACGCACCAGCCCCTGCAGCGGCCGGTAGCCGCGCAGCGAGCGCTCGGACAGGCGCGCGTTGACGATCATCAGCGGGATGCCGCGCTTCTTGCAGGCGAAATAGAGGTTCGGCCAGATCTCCGTTTCGACGATGATCGCCAGCCGCGGCCGCACCCGCTGCATGAAGCGCGACACCGCGAACGGCAGGTCGTACGGCAGGTATACGTGGTACACGCTGTCGCCGAACAGCTGGCGCACGCGCTCGGAGCCGGTCGGCGTCACCGTGGTCACCACCAGCGGCGCGTTGACGTAGGCCTCGCGCAGCGCCTTGATCAGCGGCTCGGCCGCATTCACCTCGCCCACCGACACCGCATGCACCCAGATGCTGCCGCGCAGGGTCGGCCCCTGGTAGAAGCCGAAGCGTTCGCGCCAGCGTCGGTGGTAGTCGCGATAGCGCACGCCGCGCGCCAGCAGCCGCATCACGATGATCGGCGTCACCAGGTACATCGCGAGGGTATAGAGATAGCGCAACGGCGGGGCTCGGGAGGGCAGGCGCGGCAGTATAGCCAGTGATCCCGTGCGGGGCAGTCGCGGCTCCGGCCGCGGGCCGCGCTCTTGCTACAATCGCCGGCCTCATGCCCGGTACTCCCCGTCCCTCCTTCGATGCCAAGCTGCTCTCGCCGGTCCAGTGGCCGGCGTGGCTAGGCGTCGGCGTGCTGAAACTGGTCGCGCGGCTGCCGCGCCGCGCGCTGCTGGCCGTGGGCCGCGGGCTCGGTGTGCTGATCCAGCATTTCCCTTCGCGCCGGCGGCATATCGCCGAAGTGAACATCGCGCTGTGCTTCCCCGAGCTGTCCGCACCGGAGCAGGCCGCGCTGGTCGACGCGCACCTGCGCGACATCGGCCTGATGATGATGGAGTTCGCGCTCGGCTGGATGGGCAGCGAGCGTGCGATCGAGCGCGTGCCGGTGACCCTGGAAGGCCTCGAGCATCTCGAGGCGGCGCGCGCGCAGGGCAAGGGCGTGCTGCTGGTCGGCGGCCATTTCTCGCACCTGGAACTGTGCGCGCGGCTGGTCTCGCGGCACATCCGCATCGCCGGCATGTACCGGCGCATGGATTCGGCGGTGTTCGAATGGGCCGTGCTGCGCGCGCGCCTGGGCTACGCCGGCGCGATGTTCGACAAGGACGATATCCGCGGCACGGTGAAGTACCTGCGCAACGGCGGCACGCTGTGGTATGCGCCGGACCAGGACATGCGCAGCAAGGACAACGTGTTCGTGCCGTTCTTCGGCGTGCCGGCGGCAACCATCAAGGCGACGCATCATCTGGCGCGTCTCTCCGGTGCGCTGGTGATTCCGTTCTTCCATCGGCGCCTGCCCGACGGCGGCGGCTATGCGCTGCGCCTGGGCGCACCGCTTGAGAGTTTTCCTAGCGATGACGCCGCACTCGATACCGCACGCGTCAACGCCTGCATCGAGCAGATGGTGCGCGAAGCGCCCGAGCAATACCTGTGGGTGCATAAGCGCTTCAAGACGCGCCCGCCGGGTAGTCCAGAAGTTTACTGAGCAGCGACAGGCTCAAGACAGAATATTCCAGTACAAGGCAAGCGCGTTTTTCCCCACTCTTGCGCGCCATGTCTATTCGTTTGTTCTTGCGCTCACTACGCCATCGACACGATTGGCGTGGCTCCGCGCCAAAACGTATTGCCTCCGGGCTGAAATACCTGCTGCGCTGCGCACGCATGGCGCCGCGGCAGGCTGCATGGCTGCGCGTCGTGTATGGCTCGCCGCGACTCACCGCGATCCTTGCGCACGATCCGCGCCTGCTCGAACGCTGGCATCACCACTACATCAACCGCCGCTTCGGCCGCGCGACGCGCATGGCGGTGGCGGCTGATCACTTCCGCTTCGTGTTCGCGCGGTTGCCCGACGATCTCGCCGACGGCGTCTACCTGCGCGGCCGCCATCGCATCGGCGCGCTCGTGCTCAAGGACGGCAGCGAACTGCGCATCGAACTGCGCCGCCCCACCGGCCGCAGCCGCGAGGGCGAGCTGGCCTTGTGCCTGACCAACAGCCAGGACCAGGTGCTGTCCTCGGCCGTGTTCACCGTGGCCGACGACGGACGCGCGCTGCTGATCGGCTGCATGCAGGGCGCCTGCGCGGAACTCGGCCGCGAAGCGGTGCGCGAACTGACCAAGCAATGCCACGGCCTGCGTCCGAAGAACCTGCTGTTTTCACTGCTATTGGCCTTCGCCAGCGAGTACGGCATCGAACGCGTGCGCGGCGTCGCCAATCTCGCGCATCCGTTCGCCGGCGAGGCGGACAAGATCAAGGCGGACTACGACGCCTTCTGGCAGGAATGCCAGGGCGAGCCGCTCGCCGACGGCTTCTATGCGCTGCCCGCGCAGGAACCGCTGCGCGACGAGATGCAGGTGGAAAGCAAGCACCGCTCCGCCTTCCGCAAGCGCGAGGCACTGCGGCGCGAGGCGTGCGAGCTGCTGGTCGACGCGCTGCGCGGCGAGGCCTGGCCGCTGGAGCGCGCCGCTTGAGGAAGGAAGGCTAGCCGTCCTTGCGCTCCGCCGCGGGGATGCGCGTTTCCTTCGACTCGACCCGCGTGGCCTCGTAAAGCTTGGCGTACTTCAGGAACGCATAGAACGCGTGGATGCGCGCGGCGATGAAGCCCGCCCAGCCGGAGCGGTAATGCCCGCGCAGCAGGTAATAGCGGAAGAACGCGGCCCAGGCATTGGTCAGCATGCGCAGGCGCAGGCCGCGCGCGCGGCGGCCGGCAAGATCCGCCACCTGCAGGCTGGAATAGCGATTGGCCTTGTCCACGCGGCCGGCGATGTCGCGCTCGCCATAGTGGTCCATCACTATGTCCAGCACGCCGACGCTGCCGTCCACTTCGACTTCCTCGTGCACGCGATGGCGGCTCATGCGCGCACGGCGGCGGTCGAACAGGCGCACATAGTGGTTGAGGCGGCTGCGCGGCGATTGCCATTGCCAGAAGATCCATTCGCGGCGCCATAGCAGATAGCCGGCATGCGCGGGCTGCTCCAGCACGCGGTGGATCGCTTCGGCGGCACCCGGCGGCATCGCTTCGTCGGAATCCAGCAGCAGCACCCAGTCGTGCCGGGCCAACTCGATCGCGGCCTGCTTCTGCGCGCTGTAGCCGGCGAAGGGTTGCGTCTCGATGCGCGCGCCGTAGTGGGCGGCGATGGCGAGCGTGGCGTCGGTCGAACCCGAATCCAGCACCACCACCTCGTCGGCCCAGCGCACGCTGGCCAGGCAGGCGTCCAGCGTGGCGGCGCTGTTGAACGCGGTCACCACCACCGACAGCGGTTCACGCGCCATCGCCGGCCTCCGCGACCACATACAGGCTGGCGCACCACAAACCCAGCACCCAGGCGAACAGCAGGCCCCACCAGGCCGAATAGAAGGCCAGATGCGTGTTCAGCGGAAACAGCATCACGCCCAGCGCCACCGTGGCCGGAAACGCACGTGCGCGTGCGGCCGGCCCCACCGCGCGCCAGCGGCGCACGGCCAGCACGACGGCGGCCAGCCACAAGGCCAGACCGACCACGCCGGTTTCGCTCAGCACCTCAAGCACCACCTGATGCGCATGGCAGGCGCCCTCGCCCGCGCCGCAGTTCTCGCCCGTCGCCACGAAGTGGTCGTCCGCCGGCGCGACTTGCCGGTAGGCGTAGCGATAGCCGCGCACGCCGACACCGTTGAGCGGATGCGCCTCGAACATCCACCAACTGGTGCGCCAGATATCCAGGCGTCCGCTCAGCGCCGTATCCAGCGCCTGGCTGGAGCCCTGCAGGGCGAGCATGGTTTTCTCCATGCGCGCGTGGAAACGTTCCGAGGTCTTCCACGCCAGCCCGCCGGCCGCCGCGGCCACCAGTGCGCCGGCGCCGCACAGCAGCAGGAAGCGCCGGGTCGATGCGGCCTCGCGCCAGGCGAATGCCAGCAGCACCAGCGCATAGGTCAGCCACGAGGCGCGCGAGCCGGACAGCAGCACCGGCCCCAGCAGGGCCAGCCCGGCCAGCAGCAGCCCCGTCCTGCCCCAGCGCCAGCGCGCCGCCCACAGCGCGAACGGCGCCAGCGCCGCCAGCGCGGGCCCTAGCTTGAGATTGCCGGCGCCGAAGATGCCGGACACGCGCTGCTCCTCGGCGTGTCCGCCCAGGCTCCAGCCGGTCAGCGCCTGCACCCAGGCATCCAGCACCCACACGGCGAGCACGACGGCGACCGCGGCATACAGCGCTTCGAGCTTGCCCTGGCGGCGGATCGCGAAGCAGGCGTACAGCCCCAGCGGCACGTAGCGCAGCAGCGCCGCCACCGTCGACCAGCTCTTGCCCGGCGCGACCGCGCCGATGCACGACAGCAGCGCCGCACCGATGTACGCCCCCAGCAGCCACAGCAGCAGCCGTGCGCCGGCATGCTCGCCCAGCGCGCGCGGATGCCGCGCGAACAGCAGCACCACGCCGAGCAGGCAGAGCAAGGTGCCCAGCTCCGAACTGCGCCCGAACGGCAGCAGCGCGATCACCAGCCAGAACGGCAGCAGCGGCGAGCGCAGCGCGGCCTTGAGCGCGGGGAGAACAGGCATGCGGGAACCCGGTGGGAAAGCCGGGGCATTGTAGGCGAGCCGCCACCCTGCCCGTCATTCCGGCGCAGGCCGGAATCCAGTGACGTCACAGTCGGACTGTTGCGGCAGCCCCAGGGCTATGCTCGTGGCGTCTACATCTTCAGGCGGCGCCCCGTTACTGGATTCCGGCCTGCGCCGGAATGACGAGCGGGTCAGCCGGCGACCACTTCCTCGTACAGCGCCAGCGTCGCCTGCTGCATGTCGGACAGGCGGTAGCTTTGCAGCATCGGAATCGGCGGCGCCACGCGCAGCAGCTCGGCCGCACGTTCCACCAGGCGCTCGCGGTCGCCCACCGGCACGCGGCCGGCCGGATACAGCTCCGCCAGCAGCTCGCCGACGCCGCCGTGGGCGTAGCCCAGCACCGGGCGGCACAGCGACAGCGCCTCGACCACGGTGCGGCCGAAGGATTCGGGCTTGTTGGACAGCTGCAGCACCAGCGCCGACACCGCGTAGATGTCGCGCACGTCGTTGCGCGGCGGCGTCAGCACCACCTGGGACTCGATGCCGCGCGCGCTGATCAGCTCGCGCAGCTCCGCCACGTAGGCCTCGCGACCGGCCTCGATCACGCCCAGCAGCAGCAGGCGCGCGTCGATGCCGCGGCGCTTGAGCTCGGCGATCAGCTCGATCGCGTCGTGGTGGCCCTTCAGGCGCGTGCCGCGGCCCGGCAGGGTCAGCAGCGGCGCGCCGGCCAGGCGCGGGAATTCGGTGAAGAAGGCCTTCTGCCAGGCATCGTCCGGGCGGTGGCCGTAGGGAAACGCCTCGGGGTCGATGCCGCGCGGGATCACCCGCACGCGCGAGGGTTCCAGCCAGCGGTAGTGGCTGAGCACGTAGTCGCGCAGGGTCTGCGAGACCGCGATCACCCGCTCGCCGCGCAGCAGGATCGAGCTGTAGCGCCCGGGCGAATTCAGCCCGTGCACGGTGGTGACGAAATGCGGGCGCTGCGGCAGCCCCTTGATCGCCCACCAGCCCAGCCAGGCCGGCAGGCGCGAGCGGGCGTGCACGATGTCCGGCTTCAGCTCGGCCAGCGCCCGGCGCAATGCACCGACGCGCAGCAGCGTGCGCAGCGACTTGCGGCCGATGTCCAGGGTGATGTGCTCGCTGCCCTCGGCCTCCAGCTGGCCTGCCAGGCGCCCGCCGGCGGAGATCACCACCGAACGGTGACCTGCCTGCACCAGCGCGCGCGCGACTTCCAGCGCCGACCGCTCGGCCCCGCCGGACTGCAGGGCCGGAATCAGCTGGACGACGGTCAGCGACCGGGCTGGCGCGGCAACGGCGGACATGGAGGGTTCGAGTAAAGCCTTCATCCTTGGGGACAAGCAGCAATCGTGCCGAATGCCGCTGTTATTTCGATGCGGAGCGCTCCCTGGCCCCGGCCGGCTCAGTCGTTCAGGACGTAACGCGCGCCGCAGTAAGGACAGGTCGACTCGCCGCCGTCTTCGACGATCGGCAGGTACACCTTCGGATGCGAGTTCCACAGCGCCATGCCCGGCAGCGGACAGGACAGGGGAAGGTCCTTGCGCGTCACTTCATAACGATTTTCGGCATTGGCCAAAATCTGCCGTGCGGGCTCGGCGGGGGAAGCGGGCATGGGGTCAAGCTCCAGACTGGACATCGGGCCGACAATGGTAGCAGGCTGCACCGCTCGCCCGTCGGGGCGGGACAAGGAAGAACAAGCTGTCAGCAGGCTCTAAGCCGATTGTCACAGGGCGGGCACATCATCCGCCCGTCGGCGGTCCTCCGCCGAACCATCAGCCTGAAGGGGAAACACCCATGGATTTCGCAAAGATCATTGCCCGCGCGCGGGCGATCCTCACCACGCCCAAGACCGAATGGCCGGTCGTCGCCGCGGAGCCGGCCACCGTCCAGGGCATCTACACGAACTACATCCTGGTTCTGGCCGCCGTGCCGGCGATCGCGGGCTTCATCAAGAACAGCCTGATCGGCATCAGCCTGCTCAGTGTGACCTGGCGCGCGCCGGTCGGCTCGGGCCTGGCCGGGATGGTGCTGCAGTACCTGCTGTCGCTGGTGCTGGTGTACGTGATGTCGCTGATCATCAATGCGCTGGCGCCGACCTTCGGCGGCCAGAAGGATCCGGTGCAGGCGCTCAAGGCGATCACCTATGCGTGCACCGCCTCCTGGGTCGCCGGCGCCGCCAACATCCTGCCCTGGATCGGCTGGCTGATCGCCCTCGCCGGCGGCATCTACTCGATCTACCTGCTCTACCTGGGCCTGCCGGCCACCATGAAGAACCCGGTGGAGAAATCGGCCGGCTATACGGCCGTCACCATCGTGATCGGCGCCGTGCTGGGCTGGATCGTCGGCATGATCGTGGCCGGCGTGGTGGGCACGGCCGCGCTGACCGGCGCCGCCATGAACAACGGGCATGTCACCCTCAATGGCGACCATGGCAGCGTCACCGTCGATCCGGACAGCGCCGCCGCCAAGCTCGCCGCCATGGGCGCCCGCGCCGAGCAGGCGAGCAAGGAGCTGGAAGCCGCGCAGAAGTCCGGCGACACCGCCGCGCAGCAGGCGGCGATGGGCAAGATGATGGGCAACGACGGCAGCGTGCAGTCGCTGTCGGCCGACCAGATCAAGACCTTCCTGCCCGACACCGCCGCGGGCCTCAAGCGCGAGAGCCTCTCGGCCGAACGCAGCGCGGGCGTGGGCGTGCAGATCACCGTCGCGCGCGGCCAGTACGGCGACGGCACTCGCAACGTCGAGCTGGAAATCTCCGACACCGGCAGCATGAAGGGCATGATGGCGGTGGCCAATGCCTTCGCCGCCGAGTCCGAACAGCAGACCGACGACGGCTACGAGAAGACCTACAGCAAGGACGGCCGCCTGGTGCACGAGTCCTGGGACAAGACCAGCAAGAGCGGCGAGTACACCGTGGTGGTCGGCCAGCGCTTCTCGGTGAAGGCCAGCGGCCAGGCCGAGATCGACCAGCTCAAGGACGCGGTCGACAGCGTCGACCTGGCCAAGCTCGAATCCCTGAAGAACGAAGGCGTCGGCAAGAACTGACGTCGCCCGCGATACAAACAGAAAGCCCGCGCCGGCAACGGCGCGGGCTTTTTCTTGCAGGGCGTCGCGAGCGGCGCCCGCGCAAATCAATCCGCCTTCGGCACCGAGGCCTCGGTGGTGATGCGGATCTTGATCTCGTCGCTGACGTTCGGCACGTAGGCGCCGACGCCGAAGTCCGAGCGCTTCACCGTGGCGGTGGCGTCGAAGCCCACCGTCTGCACCTTCAGCATCGGATGCACGCCGCTCTTGTTGAGCTTGGCGTCCAGTACCACCGGCTTGGTCACGCCGTGCACGGTCAGGTCGCCGGTCACCTTGTACTTGCCGCCGCCGAGCGACTGCACCTTGGTGCTCTTGAAGGTGATGTTGGCGAACTTGTCGGCGTCGAAGAAATCCGGCTTCTTCAGGTGCTCGTCGAGCTTGGACACGTGGGTGTCCAGGTTGGCCAGCGGCAGGGTCACCTCGACCGAGGACTTGGCGGCGTCCTTCTCGTCGAACACCAGGGTGCCTTCGCCCAGGCCCAGGTTGGCGGTCGGGTTGGAGAAGCCGAAGTGGTTCCAGCTGAACAGCACGTTGGTGTGGCCGGGGTCGAGCTTGTAGGTGACCGGGTCGGCCTGGGCGGTGACAGCGGCGCCGATCAGGCCGGCGAGGACGAGGTAACGAAGTGCACGCATGGGTAGTTCTCCGTGGAAGAGAGGGGCAGCGACAGGAAGGCGGACGCAACGCGCTCAGGCGATGCGGCACGCCTCTTCGAACGACAGGCGCGGGCTGCGCGGGAACAGGTCGCGGCTGGCATCGCCGTAACCGAGGTTGATCAGGAAGTTGGACTTGATGTTCGGCGTGTCGCCGAAGAACGCCCGGTCGACGCCGGCGTTGTCGAAGCCGGACATCGGGCCGCAGTCCAGGCCCACCGCGCGCGCCGCCATGATCAGGTATGCACCCTGCAGGGTGGCGTTGCGGAACGCGGTGGTGTCGATCATCGGCTGGTTGCCGACGAACCAGCTGCGCGCATCGGCGTGCGGGAACAGCTGGGGCAGGCGCTCGTAGAACTCATGGTCGGTGCCCACGATCGCGGTCACCGGCGCCTTCATGGTCTTGGCGCGGTTGCCTTCGGACAGGAACGGCTCGAGCCTGGCCTTCGCTTCCGCCGACTTCACGAACACGATGCGCGCCGGCGAGGAATTGGCGCTGGTCGGACCGAACTTGGCCAGCTCGTAGACCCGGCGCAGCAGCTCGTCGCTCACCGGCAGGTCCTGGAAGGCGTTGTAGGTGCGGGCCTGGCGGAACAGCTGGTCGAGGGCGGTATCGGAAAGCAACTCGCTCATGGGTATCCTTCGAAGAAGTGCGCCGGGCGGCGCCGTGACCCGGAAGTGTACGGGCACGCAAGGGCGAACAGGACTGGGCCGGATAGAACGTACTGTGGCGAGAATCGAAACAATCCCGGACCCGCGCCGCGCATGACCCGGCTGCATGGCGAATGCTGGGCAGTCACCGACGGCCGCGCCGGCAACGACCGCCAGGCGCTGGCCCTGGCCGAGGCGCTGGGCCTGCCGTTCCGCCATCTGGTGCTGGGCCTGCGCGCGCCATGGTCCTGGTTCGCGCCGCGGCTGCTGCCCGGCGGCCGCCTTGCCCTGCCCGCGGCGCAGCGCCGCGGCATCGTGGTGCCGCCGTGGCCGGCGGTGATCGTCGGCTGCGGCCGCGCGGCGGCGTATTACACGCGGCTGGTGCGCGAATTGTCCGAAGGCGGCACCCATGCCGTGCAGATCCTCGATCCGCGCCTCGATCCGGCGCACTGGGACACGGTGATCGCGCCGCGCCACGACGGCCTGGTCGGGCCGAACGTGCTGCATCCGCTGGGCTCGCTCAATCCGATCGACAACGCCTGGCTGGCCGAGGGCCGCGAGGTCTGCCCCGCCTTCGGCGACCTGCCGCAGCCGCGCGTCGCCGTGCTGGTGGGCGGCCCGCGCAAGGGCATGCCGATCGACGCCGCCTACGCGCAGGCGCTCGCCGCGCCGCTGGTGGCGCGACAGTGGCGCGACGGCGGCAGCATCATCGCGCTGGCTTCGCGCCGCACCCCGCCGGCCGTCGTCGCCGTGCTGCGCGAGCGCTTCGCCGGCATCCCCGGGATGGTGTGGAGCAACGAGGAAGACGGTATCAATCCCTACCCCGCCGCGATGGGCTGGGCCGACCGGCTGGTGGTGACGCCGGACTCGATCAACATGCTCTCGGAAGCCTGCGCGGTGGGCTGCCCGGTGCAGACCCTGGTGCGCGCGGCGCTGCCGGACAAATTCGCCAGGTTCCACCGGGCATTGCGCGAGGCGGGACTGCTGCACGATCTCGACGACGAGATCAGCGCACGGCAGACGCCGCTGCGCGAGACGCGCGCGATCGCCGAGACGGTGCGCCAGCGCATCGCGGCACGCACCGCCAGCTATGCGTAGGTTGGGGTGAGCCGAAGGCGAACCCCAACACACCGCTTCCAAGCGCCTCGCATTGTTGGGGTTCGCCTTCGGCTCACCCCAACCTACGCCGGCAAGGCCTGCCCGAAGGCGAAACCCAGCTCCGCCGTCACCCGCCGCACCTCCGCGCCCAGCGCATCCAGCTCCGGATCGCGCGCTGCGATGCGCGAGCGCAGGTCCAGTGTGCAGGCAAGCGCGCGGCGCAGCAGCTCGCCGTGCGCGCGCGCGAATACATCCGCCTGTGCAGCGTCGAGCAAGCCGCTGGTGCGGCAGGCTTCGATCAACGCCGCGTTGGCGGTGGACATCAGCAGCAAGGGCCGTTCCGCCGCATGCGCCAGCACCAGCCCCTGCAGCGCGAATTCGATATCGAGCAGGCCGCCGTGGCCCTGCTTCAGATCGAACTGCCGTTCGTCGGAGCGATCGCGCTCGGCGCGCCAGCGGCGGCGCATGTCGCTCACATCGGCGAGCACGCGCGCGTGCTCGCGCGGCACGGCGAGGATGCCGCGGCGCACTTCCACCAGCTCAGCATTGAGCGCGGCATCGCCGGCCACCGGCCGCGCGCGCTGCAGGGCCTGGTGTTCCCAGGTCCAGGCGCGGCTGCGCTGGTACTCGGCGAACGCCTCCAGGCTGCTCACCAGCAGGCCCTTGGAACCATCCGGACGCAGGCGCGTATCCACTTCGTACAGGCGGCCCGCGCGAGTCAGCACGGTGAGCCAGTTCATCACTCGCTGCGCCAGGCGCTGGTACCAGCGCGAGCCTTCGATCGGGCGCGCGCCGTCGCTCATGAGGTGTGCGCGGCGGGTGTCGTAGACGAAGACCAGGTCCAGGTCGGAGGCGAAGCCCAGTTCCTCGCCGCCCAGGCTGCCGTAGCCGAGCACGGCGAAACCGCTGCCCTCGCCGGGCAGGCGGCCGTGCTGTTCGGTGAGTTCGCGCTCGGCCAGCGCCGTCACGGCGATCACCACCGACTCCGCAAGCGCGCCGAGGCGACGCGCTGTCGCGACGGCATCGGCGCGGCCATCGTTGAAAGCCAGGCCGAGACGGAACGCGGTGCTGGCCTTGAATTCGTTGATGCGCTCCAGCTCCGCCTCCGCCTCGCGCTCGTCCAGCGTGCCCAGTACGCGGCTGATTTCCGCGCTGATGTCGGCGCGCTTGAGCGGCAGTTGATCGATGCGCGGGTCGAGCACGTCGTCCAGCAGCAGCGGCTGGGCGATCACGCGCTCGGCCAGGAAGGCGCTGCGCGCGAACAAGTCGGCCAGGCGCCGCCGCGCCGCCGGCTGTTCCTCCAGCAAGGCCAGGTACGAGGAGCGCCGCGCCACCGCCTGCACCAGCCGGCACAGGCGCAGCAGGCACGGTACCGGCGCCGCGCTGTCGCGCGCCAGCGCCAGCAGCTGCGGCATCAGGCGGTCGAGCTGCTCGCGCGAACGCGCCGGCATCGCGCGCACGGCCGCCGCCTGCGGCAGCTTGAGCAGCGCCTCGGCCGCATCGGCGCCGGGCTGGAAACCGGCCGCTTCCAGCACGCCGGGGCTGACTTCTTCCGCACACACGCGCTGCCACAGCGCCACGTCTTCCGCCGGCACGCTGGCGGTGCGGCCGCCCTGCGGCACCAGCACCTCGGCGAATTCCTCGCTGACCACGGCGCGATGGCGCGCCAGTTCCGCTTCCAGTTCCTCCCACGAGGCGTGGCCCAGGCCCAGTGCGATGCGCTCGCGGCTGAGCGCGTCCTGCGGGATGTCGTGCGTCTGCGCATCGCGCAGCATCTGCACGCGGTTCTCCACCTTGCGCAGGAATACATAGGCCTCGCGCAGCGCCTTGGCGCGCGCGGCGGCGATATGGCCGCGCGCCTCGCAGGCGGTCAGCGCCGGCAATAACCCGCGCACGCGCAGGCTGGGTTCGCGGCCGCCGCGGATCAGCTGGGTCAGCTGCACGATGAACTCGACTTCGCGGATGCCGCCGGGCCCGAGCTTGAGATTGTCGGCCAGGTCCTTGCGCGCCACCTCGGCGTCGATCAGCGCCTTCATCTCGCGCAGGCCGGCGAACGCGGTGTAGTCCAGGTACTTGCGGTAGACGAACGGCCGCAGCAGTTCCTGCAGCTGCTTGCCGGCATTGCGGTCGCCGGCCACGGCGCGCGCCTTGATCCAGGCGTAGCGCTCCCAGTCGCGGCCCTCGCTCTGGTAGTACTGCTCCATCGCGCTGAACGGCAATGCCAGGCGCCCGGCATTGCCGAACGGACGCAGGCGCAGGTCGACGCGCGCGCAGATGCCGTCGACGGTCGGCTCGGCCAGCAGGCGCACCAGCTGGCGGCCCATGCGCACGAAGTATTCGCTGTTGTCGAGCGGCCGCGGGCCGTCGCTCTGGCCGCTGTGCGGATAGGCCAGCACCAGGTCGATGTCCGAGGAGAAATTCAGCTCGGTGCCGCCGAGCTTGCCGAAGCCGACCACCACCATGCGCTGCAGCGCGCCGTCGTGGTCGCGGCTGTGGCCATAGCGCGACGCCAGCGCGCGTTCGGACCAGCCCAGCGCGGCGCCCAGCAGCACCTCGTAGAGCACGCTGGTGGCGGACAGCGTCTCGGGCAACTCGTCCAGCCCGTTGACGTCGCGGAACACCAGCCGCAGCGCTTCGGCATGGCGGAAGCGGCGCAGCGTGGCCATGCAGACGGCTTCGTCCGGATCGAGCTTCAGCGCCTCGCTGCGCGTGCTGGCGTCGCCGCCGGCGCGCAGCCGCTCCAGGCCCTGCGGCGCCAGCAATTGCGGCTGGCGGAACCAGATGTCGTAGGCGAAATCGCTGGCGAGCAGGGCGCGGCGGATGCGTTCGGCCACGCCGGCGTCGTCGTGCAGCGCGACGCCGGCCAGGCGGCAGCGCGCGGCCAGTTCGGCGTAGCGGTCGTCGATCAGGGCGCGAAGCGCCGGGGATTCCTTGGGCTGCATCCGGACATTGTGCCCGCGGCGCCGGGGCGGCGTCTGCGACCGGGCCGCGTGTCGGCAAGATGACCGGCGGATGACCGCGAGAACCTGCATGTCGGGCCCGCGTGCACGCGCCGCTTCGCCATCACGTTGGCACCGCTCGGAAAGTACGCAAACACCACGCGCGCCGAACACCTGGTTCATGCCGGCATCGTTACATTCCGATGTCCGAGCCATGACAGCGCAATCCCCCAAAGGACTGCCATGACCAAGACCCCAGCCACCTCCAATCCGGCCGCCAGAGCCAGTCTGGCCCGCCGGGTCGCCCTGCCCCTGGCACTGACGGCGGCCTTCGTGCTGCTGACCGGCTGGCTGGACGGCGGCGAAGGCGTGGCGCCGCTGCAGTTGTTCCAGCAGCCGCTGTACCTGCTGGCCAACGCGCTGCCGGGCCTGCTGCTGGCCTTGCTGCTGATGGTGCTGAGCCGCCGGCCGGTGCTGTCCTTCAGCCTGGCCTTCCTGCTGCAGGGCGTGCTCTACGGGGTCAACGCGCTGAAGGTGCGTCAGCTGGGCACGCCGCTGATGCCGGCCGATTTCCGCATGCTGGGCCAGCTGCGCAAGGGTGGCCTGCATCTGCTCGGCGGCTATCTGCCGGCCACGCCATGGCCGTACCTGGCCCTGGCCGCGGGCATCGCCGTGGTCGTGCTGGCCTGGCGCAGGGAGACCCCGCTGTTCCCGCGCCGCACCCGCGGCAAGCGCCTGCTGGCCGGCGCCTCGATGGCGCTGGTGCTCGGTTCGCTGCTGGTGGGCATGCCGGCCTGGGGCCGCTTCTACGACGGCCAGACGCTGTGGATGGAACCGTGGTCGGCCTCCTCCACCGCGCAGCATTCCGGGCTGGTCAGTTCGCTGATGATGTTCCACCTGCACTTCGGCCAGCAGCGCAAGCAGGCCGATCCGAATGCGGCGATGCAGCTGATCGGCCAGGCCGACCCCGCGCTGCGCGAACGCATGCGCGCGGCGCCGGAAGACACCGGGGCGATGCCCGACATCGTGGTGGTGCAGAGCGAATCCTTCTTCGACCCGGCGATCCTCAAGGGCCTCGAGCACCACGACCTGACACCCAACCTGCACCGCCTGGCGCAACACGGCTACAGCGGCGCACTGCACGTGCCGACCTTCGGCGGCGGCACCATCCGCACCGAGTTCGAGGTGCTGACCGGCCTGTCGCTGCGCTATTTCGACGACCTGCAGTTCCCCTATCTGCAGCTCAACAACAAGGTGGTGCCGGGCATGGTGCGCACGTTGCGCTCGCACGGTTATCGGACGATGGCGATCCACGGCAACAATCCGGCGTTCTGGAATCGCAGCACCGCATTCCGTGCGATCGGCTTCGACCGCTTCGTGTCGCAGGGCGGCTTCGTCAATGCGAAGGATCTCGATGGCCAGTACATGGCCGACCGCGCGATGACGGACGAGATCATGGCGCAGCTCAAAGATGCCGGCCCGCCGCAGTTCCTGTTCGCCATCAGCATCGAGGCGCACGGCCCCTACGACGTGGCGCCGGCCGACGCGGCGAAGCGCGATGCGATCCCTGTGCCCGACGGCCTTGCCGACGAGGACAAGACCGAGCTGCGCAATTACCTCTATCACATGCAGCACGCCGACGAGGAACTGGGCCGCCTGGCCAGCCTGCTGGCGCAGCGCGAGCGGCCCACGCTGCTGCTGTTCTACGGCGACCACCTGCCGGGCTTGAGCGGCGCATTCGAAACGCTGGGTTTCGTCGACGGCAAGGACATGCTGAGCGAGCCGGGCACCTGGCTGCTGGTCGATCCGCGCAATCAAGCGCAGCCGCAGCGCGAGGATCTCGCCTCCTGGATGCTGCCCGGCAAGCTGCTGGAGCAAGCCGGCATCCACGACGACGCCTACTTCGCGCTGACCCAGGTGCTCGCGCCGCAGCTGGCCGCGCTGACGCGCGCGCCGGGCGCACCGCCGCAGGCCGAAGACGGCAGCGAGCAGCGCACCGACACGGCGATGGAAAGCGTCGCGCTGCTGCGGCTCAAGGGAAAGCTGGACCGCATGCTGCCGCGCGCCGATGCGCTGGCCGAACATCCGCCGCTGGAGCAGGCCGGCTTCGTGCAGCAAGGCGCGCTGCCCGCCGCCAGCACTGAAGGCGCGCATCAGTGATGGCGCGCAAGGCGCATTCCCACTAGCTGCGCGAAAGAAAACAAGAGCGCGCGAAACGCATTTTTACCGGCGCGTAGCGGCGATTCAGCGAGATGTCCGCCGGCTTAAGCAAACCGGACCCGCCCGAAAAAATTCAGGATTCAGCAGGCAAACGGCCTCTAGCGTGATTCCACCGCGGCACGTTGCGTCGCGGCACTCACATCGGAGGTTTACCCTATGCGTAAGACCCTGCTTGCTGCTCTCGTCCTCTCGGCCACCGTGCTGACCGCCCCCGCTTTCGCGCAGGCCGCGGCCAAGGTCGGCGCGAGCGTCAATGCCGGCGCCGCGGTGCAGGACGCCACCAAGGCGAACGCGAACCTCAATGCCGGCGCCGCCGTACAGGGCGCCACCCAGACCGCCGACGAGACGGCGACCAAGACCGGCGATACGGTGAAGAAGGCTGCGCACAAGACCAAGCACGCCGGCCACAAGGCGGCGAAGGCCACCGAATCGGCCACCAGCGACGCCGCTGCCGGTGCGGAAGGCGCCGCCTCGGTGAAGGCCGACGCGAAGGTCGAGACGCCGGTCGCCGGCGCCGCGGTCGGCGCGAAGACCGACGCCAAGGCGGAAGCCGGCGGCAAGTAAGCGACCAGCGACGCGGCGCCAAGGGCGCGCCCGCATCGACGAACCCCGGGAGATGGACTCCCGGGGTTTTTTCTTTTGCGCCAAAGAAAAACCCCGCCGTAGCGGGGTTCTTCTCGCAGCAAAGGGAACGGGTGGATCAGAAATCCATGCCGCCCATGCCACCCATGCCGCCGGCCGGGCCGTGCGAATGGGCTTCTTCCTTCTTCGGCACTTCGGTCACGGCCGCTTCGGTCGTGATGATCGAGCCGGCCACCGAGGCGGCGTACTGCAGGGCCGAACGGGTGACCTTGGTCGGGTCCAGGATGCCGAAGGCGATCATGTCGCCGAACTCGCCGGTGGCGGCGTTGTAGCCGAAGTTACCCTGGCCTTCCTTCACCTTGTTGGCGATGACGGAGGGCTCTTCGCCGGCATTGGCCACGATCGCGCGCAGCGGGGCTTCCAGGGCGGCGATGGTGATCTTGATGCCGTGGTTCTGGTCTTCGTTGACGCCCTTCAGGCCGACCACGGCCTTCAGCGCACGGATCAGGGCAACGCCGCCGCCCGGCACCACGCCTTCCTCGACGGCCGCACGGGTGGCGTGCAGGGCGTCTTCGACGCGGGCCTTCTTTTCCTTCATCTCGACTTCGGTGGCCGCGCCGACCTTGATGACGGCCACGCCACCGGCCAGCTTGGCCACGCGCTCCTGCAGCTTCTCGCGGTCGTAGTCGGAGGAGGTCTCCTCGATCTGCGCCTTGATCTGGCCGATGCGCGACTGGATCTTCTCCGCTTCGCCGGCGCCGTCGATGATCGTGGTGTTTTCCTTGGTGACCACGATCTTCTTCGCGCGGCCGAGGTCGGCGATGGTCGCCTTCTCCAGCTGCAGGCCCACTTCCTCGGAAATGACCTGGCCGTTGGTGAGGATGGCCATGTCTTCCAGCATCGCCTTGCGGCGGTCGCCGAAGCCCGGCGCCTTCACGGCGGCAACCTTGACGATGCCGCGGATGGTGTTGACCACCAGGGTCGCCAGCGCCTCGCCTTCGACTTCCTCGGCGACGATCAGCAGCGGCTTGCCGGCCTTGGCCACGCCCTCGAGGATCGGCAGCAGCTCGCGCACGTTGGAGATCTTCTTGTCGTACAGCAGGATGAAGGGGTCATCCAGTTCGACCTGCTGCGACTGCTGGTTGTTGATGAAGTACGGCGACAGGTAGCCGCGGTCGAACTGCATGCCCTCGACCACGTCCAGCTCGTTCTCCAGGCCCGAGCCTTCCTCGACGGTGATCACGCCTTCCTTGCCGACCTTCTTCATGGCGGTGGCGATGATCTCGCCGATGGCCGCGTCGGAGTTGGCGGAGATGGTGCCGACCTGGGCGATCGCCTTGTCGTCGGCGGTCGGATTGGAGAGCTTCTTGAGCTCTTCCACCGCCGCGACCACGGCCTTGTCGATGCCGCGCTTGAGGTCCATCGGATTCATGCCGGCGGCTACGGCCTTGAGGCCGTCCTGGATGAAGGCCTGGGCCAGCACGGTGGCGGTGGTGGTGCCGTCGCCGGCCACGTCGGAGGTCTTGGAAGCGGCTTCCTTGACGATCTGCGCGCCGATGTTCTCGTACTTGTCGGCCAGCTCGATTTCCTTGGCGACGGAGACGCCGTCCTTGGTCACGGTCGGGGCGCCGAAGCTCTTCTCGAGCACCACGTTGCGGCCCTTCGGACCCAGGGTGACCTTGACCGCGTTGGCCAGGGTGTTGACACCCTTGAGCATGCGGGCGCGGACGTCTTCGCCAAAGCGGACTTCTTTTGCAGCCATGTCTGTAATTCCTTTGAATGCGTGAATGTGTGAGGGAAGAGGAGCGGGAGAGGCTGCTTAGCCTTCGATCACCGCAACGATGTCGTCTTCCTTCAGGAAGACCAGCTCTTCGCCGTCGATCTTGATTTCCTGGCCGGCGTACTTGCCGAACAGCACCACGTCGCCTTCGTTGACCGACATCGGGCGGACCTTGCCGTCTTCCAGGATGCGGCCGGCGCCGGCGGCGATGACCTTGCCGCGGGTCGGCTTCTCGGTGGCGCTGTCGGGGATGACGATGCCGCCGGCGGAAACGCGCTCTTCCTCGAGGCGCTTGACGATGACGCGGTCGTGCAGCGGACGCAGCTTGCTCATGGTGATGGGCTCCAGCTTGGGTTTGAGTGGATCGAAAAAGGTGTCCCCGGAACAGCGCCGGCGGCGCTGTTAGCACTCCCGTGGGGCGAGTGCCAATTCTAGCGACGCAGAAATCCCCCGCAAGAGGCTTTGTTCCGAAGCTGACAGGGCTAATGGGGAAGCCGGCGAGGGCTTTCAAGGGGGCGGCGGGGCATGCGGCGGCAGGGGCAGCCGCGCTAGGCTCCCCCGCCATGACCGACCAAGTCCTGCTCTGCTACTGCACCTATCCGGACTCACCGCAGTCCGAACATTTCGCCAGAACCCTGGTGGAAGAAGGGCTGGCCACCTGTATCAACCGCCTGCCGGGGGTGCGTTCGACCTACCGCTGGGAGGGCCAGGTCAGCACGGATAGCGAGGAGCTGCTGCTGATCAAGACCACCGCGGCGCGCTTCGAAGCACTGAAGGCGCGCCTGCTCGAGCTGCATCCCTATGAGCTGCCCGAGCTGATTGCCGTGCCGGTGGAGCACGGCCACGCCGCTTACCTGGATTGGGTCCGCGCCGGCGTTGCGGGCTGATCGGGCACGGTCAGCCGTGCATCCGGCCTGGCTACGAACACCACCAGGAAGGTCGCCGGCTCCGTGCCGCTGAGATTGGCAGTGCCCACATGGTGGGCGCCCGCCGGTTCGAACCAACTCTCGCCCGGTCCGTATTCCCGGGCCGGTTCGTTGTCGACCTGGCTGCGCACGTGCCCGGACAGCATGTAGACGAACGCATCCGCCTCATGGTGATGCGGCTTGGATTGCTGGCCCGGCGCGAAGGTCACCGTCAGCGCGATCAGCTTCTTGCCCGGAGCCTGGGTCAGCGGCGCGGTGAGGATGGGATGTTCGTCGGCGGCCAGCGCCGGCAGGGCGGTGCCGGCGGCCAGCCCGAGCACGAGTGCATGGCGAAGCAGGCGGGACATGGCGGCCTCCATCAACGCGTGCTCAGATTCTTGAGCGCCTGCTCCAGCGGCGCGCCGGGCTGCTCGACGCGGGCGGCGAGGCGCCCCTGCGCATCGAACAGCAGCACCGTCGGCACATGCGTCACGCGGAAGCGGCGGAACAGCGCGCCGGAATCGTCCAGCGTCAGCGGCATGCCGATGCGGTGCTCGTCGCGGTACTTGGCCAGCTCGTCGTGCGCGGCCCACAGGCCGGAGGCGACGCCGACCCAGCGCAGCCTGGTGTCGCGCGCCGACAAGGCACTGACCTGCTCGCGCATCGCGCGGCAGCTCTTCGAAAGCTCCGGCCGGCTGGTCGCCAGGTAGGACTCGCACCAGGGCGAGAGGAACACCAGCGCGGTCGGCTTGCCCGCCTCCGGCAGCGACAGATGCTTGCCGTCGAGCATGGCGGCGTCGAACGCGGGCACACGGTCGCCGGTGTCGTAGTGCGCTTCCTCCTTCGGCGCTGCTGCGCCGGCCGCGGCCACGCCGGTGCTGCTGCGTGCGGCCTGCAGCGCGGCATCGAGCCTGGCGTTGGCCTCGTGGCCCACATAAAGGATGCGACCGTCGCGCCCGATCACCACATGCTGCGGCGTCACGCGCAGATGGAAGGCCTGGCCCAGCGAGCCGTCGTCGAAGACCAGCGGCATCTTCAGGCCCATCTCGTCGCGGTACTTGCGCACGTCCTGCAGGGTCTCGTCGAAGCCGACGCTGATGGCGATCACCGCCAGGTCCGGGCCGGCCTCGGCGTAGGTCTTCTTCAGATGCGGCATCTGCTCGCGGCAGGGCACGCACCAGGTAGCCCAGAACTTCAGGTAGATCGCCTGCTTGCCGTACAGGCTCGCCAGGTCGATGGTCTTGCCGTCGATGGTCTTCAGGATCACGTGCGGCGCCGGCGTGCCGACCAGGCTCTTGCCGGCGGCCTCGGCGCGCTGCTGGCCGGATTGCGCCCAGGCCGGCGCGGCGGCCAGGCCCAGCAGGAGGAAACAGGCGAGCAGGAGGCGATGCATGGCGGGGACGATCCAGCTGGAGAGTGGCCGCCATGCTCCGCCCCTCGTGGCCCCGTTTTAAGGGCCACTTCCAGGCAATGCTACGGGACCACTTCGCTCAGCGCGGCAGCAGGCGCGCGATGTGGCGCACCGCCTCGTCCATGCGCGCGGCCTCGATCAGTCCATAGCCCAACGCCAGCCCGTTCGCGCTGGCGCGCCCGAAGGTATAGCCGTCCAGGCCTTCGATGCGCACGCCCCGCGCCGCCGCCTGCTCGACCAGCACATCGGTGCGCAGCTTGCGTGGCAGCTTCGCTGAAAGATGCAGTCCGGCGTCGGAAGGCCAGGCCTCCAGCCCGTGCCGCGCCAGGGCATCGAGCAAGGCCTCGCGCCGCTCCGCATAGATCTTGCGCATGCGCCGCACATGCCGCGCCAGATGCCCCTCGGCGATGAACGCCGCCAGCGTGTCCTGCGCCGGCACGTCGCAATGCCAGTCGGCCAGTTCCTTCGCCGCCGCCAGCGCCGGCAGCAGCCAGGGCGGCGCCACCAGGTAGCCGATGCGCAGCGCCGGGAACAGGCATTTGGAAAACGTGCCCACGTAGCAGACCGAGCCTTCGCGATCGAGCGTCTGCAGGGCATCCAGCGGGCGCCCGCCGTAGCGGAATTCGCCGTCGTAGTCATCCTCGATCACCGTGGCCCGCCGCGCGGCGGCGAAGGCCAGCAGTTCCGCGCGGCGGCGCGGCGACATCGACATGCCCAGCGGAAACTGGTGCGACGGCGTCACATAGATCACCCGCGCCTCGACCGGAATGCGCTCGACCACGATGCCCTCGTCATCGACCGCCACCGGGACCAGCCTGGCGCCGGCCGCGGCGAAGGCGGCGCGCAGCGGCGTATAGCCTGGATCCTCCATCGCCACCACGGTCTTGCCCGGCGTTACCAGCACCCGCGCCAGCAGGTCGAAGGCCTGCTGCGCGCCGCTGGTCACCATCACATCGTCCGGATCGCAGGCCACCGCGCGGGCGAACGACACATGCTGGGCGATCGCCTCGCGCAGGATCGGCCGCCCGCGCGACTGCCCCGACATCGACGGCAGGCGCGAGACGTCGCGCAGCGCACGCGCCGACAGGCGGCGCCAGACCTCGAACGGAAACTGCCGCGTGTCCGGCACGCCCAGGCGGAAATCGTGGGCGAACGCGCCCGGCGGCGGCGACGGCACGGGCGGGCGCGCCTCTCGCCAGTACGGCGCCAGCCGGCGGTCGCCGCCTTCTTCGGTACCGGCGACGTGCGTGCGGGCACGACGTTCCATCAGGTCGGCCACGTAATTGCCGGCGCCGCGCCGGGCGACCACATAGCCCTCGCTCAGCAGCAGGTCGTAGGCGGCCACCACGGTGTTGCGCGAGAGCTTGAGCGCCAACGCCAGTTCGCGCGTAGCGGGCAGGCGCAGGCCTGCCTTCAGCCGCCCGTCCAGGATCGCCGCGCGCAACTGCGTGTGCAGCGCGGCCAGCCGCTGGCGCGAGCCCTTGGCCGGCAGCTCCAGCGGGAACTCGAAGGGATGCTCCATCAGGCTGCCCCGGCAAAGTGGACCCTGATAATTGCCGCATCGTGGTCCTTTTTCCAGACCATCCGACGACCTAGCCTGCACCCATCGCCCAACCGCCCAAGGCCACCGCCATGATCGAGCTCTACTACGCCGCCACGCCCAACGGCCTGAAGGCCCGCCTGTTCCTGGAAGAAGCAGGCATTCCGTACCGGCTGGTCCCGGTCAGCCTGAGCAAGGGCGAGCAGTTCAAGCCGGCGTTCCTGGCCGTTTCGCCGAACAACAAGATCCCGGCCATCGTGGACCACGAACCCGCCGACGGCGGCGCGCCGCTGACCATGTTCGAGTCGGGCGCGATCATGCTTTACCTCGCCGAGAAGACCGGCCGCCTGATGCCGTCGGACCTGCGCGGCCGCAGCGAGGTGCTGCAGTGGCTGTTCTGGCAGATGGCCGGCCTGGGTCCCATGGCCGGGCAGATCGGACACTTCAATGTGTACGCGCCGGAAAAGGTGCCCTACGCGATCGACCGTTACACCCGCGAAGTCAGCCGCCTGTACGGCGTGCTGGATCGCCGCCTGGAAGGCCGCGAGTTCATCGCCGGGGAATTCTCCATCGCCGACATCGCCTGTTACCCGTGGATCGTTCCGCACGAAGCACATGGGCAGGACCTGGCTCAGTTTCCGCATCTGTCGCGCTGGTTCCGCACGATGGCCGCGCGTCCCGCCACGGTGCGCACCTACGAGGGCGTGGAAAACGCCTATGCGCCGAAGCAGGCGCTGACGGAGCAGGAGCGGCAGGTGCTGTTCGGGCAGGGCAAGTCGCCTACGGCAGTCTGAGTAAAAAAGCTCCAGTTCTGAACCCTTCTCCCTCCGGGAGAAGGTGGCGGCAGCCGGATGAGGGTTCGGGCGGAGCGGAGCGCATCACTCTTGCGCTCCGCCCGAACCCTCACCCCACCCCCTCTCCCGAGGGGAGAGGGGCTTCCGCTTCGATCCTGCATTCCTTCCACCATGAGCCCTCACGCCATGAAGAAGTCCGATCTCATCGCCCTGTTGTCGCTCGGTGCCCTGTGGGGCGCGTCGTTCCTGTTCATGCGCATGGGCGCGGACCAGTTCGGCGGCATGGCGCTGGCCGGGCTGCGCGCGATCGGCGCGGCGCTGTGCTCGCTGCCGCTGCTGGCCTCGCGCGAGCGGCTGGCGGAGATGCGCCGGCACTGGCGGCCGATCGCGGTGGTGGGCATGAGCAATTCGGCGCTGCCATTCGTGCTGTTCTCCTACGCGGCGACCAGCCTGCCCGCCGGCGTGTCGGCGATCTCCGACGCGATCGGGCCGCTGCTGGTGGCCTTGTCGGGCTGGCTGTGGCTGGGCGAGAAGCTGGACGGCGCGCGCACCGCGGGCCTGATGGTGGGTTTCGCCGGCGTGGTGTGGCTGATCGCCGGCAGCATCGGCTTCGGCCATGGCGGCGGCTCGGCCTGGGCCATGGCCGCCTGCGTGGGCGCCAATGTCTGCTACGCGTTCGGCGCGCACTACGGCCAGCGCCGGCTGCGCGGCGTGTCGCCGCTGCCGGTGGCCACCGGCAGCCAGCTCGCCGCCGCCGCGGCGTTGCTGCCGCTCACCGTGTGGCTGTGGCCGGCGAAGATGCCCGGCGCGCAGGCCTGGTTCGCCATGTTCGGCCTGGCCGCGGCCTGCACCTCGCTGGCCTACGTGCTGTTCTACCGGCTGATGGCACGCGTCGGCTCCACCCGCACGCTGGCGGTGCTGTACCTGATCCCGGTGTTCGGCGCGCTGTGGGGCCTGATGTTCCTGGGCGAGCCGATCACTTTGGCCATGGCCGGCGGCTGCGCGGTGATCCTGCTCGGTGTCGCGCTGACCACGGGACTGATCCGCCCGCGCACCATCCCGGCCGCCACCGCGCCGGAACAAGCCTGACGCCCCGACTGTCCACCCAACCGGCGCCTCGCAGGCCGGCTGCGCCATAATTCGAGATCGCCCGCGTCCCCACGCCGGGCACTCCCTTCGCTGGAGCCGCAATGCAACCGATCTGCTTGAATCGTCCGACGGCGCGCTTCATCGCCCTGGCCTGGCTGCTGTTGGCACTGCTGCTGTCCGGCATCTCCAGCGCCTGGGCGCAGGACGACGACAACATCCTGCCGGTGACCGAGGCCTACAAGCTGAAGGCCGACGCCTCCACGCCCGGTGTCGTGAAACTGCACTGGGACATCGCGCCGGACTACTACCTCTATCGCGGGCGCATGAAGTTCACCGGCGCCGACGGCGTCACCGCCGGCGAAGCCAGGCTGCCCGACGGCGCCAGGCATCACGACGAATACCTCGGCGACGTGGAGATCTATCACCACGAAGTCGACGCGACCGTGCCCTACACCGTCGCCCCCGGCACGCAGCGGCTGAAGCTCGCCGTGCGCTACCAGGGCTGCCACGAAGTGGAGCCGAAGATCTGCTATCCGCCGCATACCGAGCAGCTCGACCTGCCGCTGCCGGCGGGTGCCGCACAGGCCGATGCGGCCGCGCCGCAGACGCTCGGCGCCGCGCTGGCGCAGATCGGCGGCACTTCGCCGTCCACCGCCGCGCCCGGCACCGACGCCGCACCGCTGCCGGCCGAGCAGGCCTTCCGCTTCGAAGCCCTGGCCAGCAAGCCGAACCAACTGCTGCTGCGCTGGACCATGCCCAAGGGCTATTACCTGTATCGCGACCAGACCTCGCTGCATCTCAATGCCGCGGGCCTGAAGCTCGGCCAGCCGCAGTGGCCGCAGGGCACCGTCAAGCAGGATCCGCACTTCGGCAAGGTCACCGTGTACTTCGACCAAGTCGAGCTGCCGGTGGCGATCCAGGGCGATCTCGCCGGCCGCAGGCAGGTTGCGATCGAGGCCAGCTTCCAGGGTTGCCAGGACGGCGGCCTGTGCTATCCGCTGATGACCCGCGCGGTGGACGTGGACCTGGCCGGCGGCACCACCGCGGTCGGCCAGGCCGCGGCCGGCCCGGCGCCGGAAACGCGCCCCGCCGCCGAACTGGAAGTCAGCCTGTGGGCCGCGCTGCTGCTCGCCCTGGGCGGCGGCCTGGTGCTGAACCTGATGCCCTGCGTATTGCCGGTGTTGTCGATCAAGGCGGTCGGCCTGATCGAAAGCGGCGAGAGCCCCGCGCATCGCCGCCGCCATGCGCTGGCCTATACCGCCGGCGTGCTGGTCAGCTTCGTCGTGCTGGGCCTGGTGATCCTGTCGCTGAAGGCGGCGTGGGGCGCGCAGCTGCAGCGGCCACTGGTGGTCGCCGCGCTGTCGCTGGTGATGCTGGCGGTGGCGCTGTCGATGTCCGGCGTGGTGCAGTTCGGCGCCTCGCTGGGCAATGCCGGCAGCGGGCTGGCCAGCCGGGCGGGCCTGGCTGGCGACTTCTTCACCGGCGTGCTCGCGGTGGTGGTGGCCAGTCCCTGCACCGCGCCGTTCATGGGCAGCGCGCTGGCCTATGCGCTGGCCGCGCCCACCGCGCAGGCGATGCTGGTGTTCGTCATGCTGGGGCTGGGCCTGGCCCTGCCCTTCCTCGCCGTGGGTTACGTGCCGGCGCTGGCGCGCCTGCTGCCGCGGCCCGGCGCCTGGATGGAAACGCTCAAGCAGGTGCTGGCCTTCCCGATGTATCTGGCGGCGGTGTGGCTGGCCTGGGTGCTGGCCAACCAGCGCGGCGCCGATGCGGTCGGCCTGCTGCTGGTGGCCGGCGTGATGCTGGCGATGGCGCTGTGGTGGTTCGAGCGCAGCCGCTATCGCAGCGCGGGCGCGCGCAGCCTGGCGGTGCTGCCGCTGCTGCTGGGGCTGGCGCCGCTGTATTACCTGGCGCATCTGCCGCCCCCGGTCGCCGCCGCCAGCGCCGCCGAGGGCACCGTCGCCTTCACCCCGGCCAAGCTCGCCGAGCTGCGCAAGGCCGGCACCCCGGTCTTCGTCGACATGACCGCCGACTGGTGCATCACCTGCAAGGCCAATGAGCACGCGGTGCTGGCCACCGACGCCTTCCGCGACCTGCTCAAGCGCACCGGCGCGGTCTATATGAAGGGCGACTGGACCAACGAGGACCCGGACATCACCGCCTTCCTGCAGCAGTACCACACCCCCGGCGTGCCGCTGTACGTGGTGTTCCCCAAGCACGGCGGCGACGGCCGCAAGCTGCCGACGGTGCTGACCTCCTCGCTGGTCGAGCAAGCGCTGACCGAGGCGGCGAAGTAATGCTCAGCCGCGGCAACTGGCTGATCCTCGGCGCGGCGGTGCTGGTCGCCGCGCTGGGCGGCTGGCTGCAGCACGCCAGCCGGCAGGCCCGCGCACCGGCGGGGGTGCAGGTGGCGAACGTCGGCGACGTCCGCCCGGACCTGGCCTTGCCCGGCCTGGACGGCAAGGAGCACCGCCTGTCCGACTTCCATGGCCGCCGCGTGCTGCTCAATTTCTGGGCCAGCTGGTGCGGCCCCTGCCTGGACGAGATGCCGGCGCTGGCCAGGGCGCAGGCGAAATTCGGCGAACAGGGCGCGATCGTCGTCGGCATTGCCATGGACGAGCCGGCGCGGGCACGCGAGTTCCTGGCCGCCCATCCGGTGGGCTATCCGATCCTGCTGGGTCGGCTGGACAGTCCCAGCACTTCGCTGCGGCTGGGCAACGTCGGCGAAGTGCTGCCGTACAGCGTGCTGCTGGACGGCAACGGCCGCATCCTCGACGTCCGCCGCGGCGCCCTGGACACGGCGACGCTGGAACGCTGGCTGGCGCCGCCGGCCGCGCCCTGAGGCCATTCCGGCAGCCATACGGCCTCGCACGGTTTAACGCGAACTTCTCCGCCGAACATCGCCGATCTGCGCCGAACTGGACAACATTGCCGACTGCGCGCACACTCCCGCCGGTCGCCGGGCCCTGCCCGGTCCCGTTGAAGGTTTCGGCGTGGCGAAGATCCTGGTTCTGCACGGACCCAATCTCAATCTGCTGGGCGCGCGCGAGCCGGAGATCTACGGCCACACCACCCTGGCCGACATCAACGCCGCCCTTGCCGCCCGCGCCCGCGAGGCCGGCCACGAACTGGCCTGGTACCAGTCCAACGCCGAGCACGAGCTGATCGGCCGCATCCACCAGGCCCGCGACGAGCAGGTGGCGACGATCCTGTTCAACCCCGGCGCCTTCACCCATACCAGCATCGCGCTGCGCGACGCGCTGGCGGCGGTGGCGATCCCGTTCGTCGAGGTGCACCTGTCCAATGTGCATGCGCGCGAACCGTTCCGCCGCCACTCCTACCTGGCGGACATCGCGGTCGGCGTGATCTGCGGCTTCGGCCCGGACAGCTACCGGCTGGCCCTGGAAGCGGCCCTGAGCCGCCTGGAGCGGACGGCCGCCTGAGCCGCCCGCCAAAAGATTTCCCTTCCCTGCCGCCGTGGCGGCACCAACGAAAAGGTTTGTCCGATGGACCTGCGCAAGATCAAGAAACTGATCGACCTGCTCGAGGAATCCAACCTCGCCGAGCTCGAGATCAAGGAGGGCGAGGAAGTCGTGCGCCTCTCGCGCGTGCCCAAGGGAACCGTGAACGTCGCCGCCGCACCGGTCATGGCGCCCGTGATGCAGGCGCCCGCTCCGGTCGCCGCCCCGGCCCCCGCCGCCGAAGCCGCCCCCGCCAGCACGCTGCCGGCCGGCCACGTGGTGAAGGCGCCGATGGTCGGCACGTTCTACGCCTCGGCCACCCCCGGCGCGGCCGCCTTCGTCAAGGTCGGCCAGCAGGTCAAGGCCGGCGAGACGCTGGGCATCATCGAAGCGATGAAGATGTTCAACCAGATCGAGGCCGACGTGGCCGGCACCGTGCAGGCCATCCTGGTCGACAACGGCCAGCCGGTGGAATTCGACCAGCCCATGTTCGTGATCGCCTGAAAGGTGGGGAATAGGGAATCGTGAATAGGGAATCGGCGAAGCGGCCACATGAAGACCTGACGGTCTGGCAGCAAGCCATGTCGCTTGTGGAGCAGGTCTATGCCTGCTCTTCCAAGTTTCCCGATTCCGAGCGGTTTGGTTTGACTGCGCAGCTAAGGCGCGCCGCCATCAGCGTCCCTTCGAATATCGCCGAGGGTGCTGCTCGACGCTCGACTCCTGAATACCTTCGCTTTCTTTCGATTGCGCGTGGCTCGTTGTCCGAGCTCGATACCCAACTTCAAATTGCGTATCGGCTCGGTTACAGCGAGTTTCCACCAGAAATCAAGACACGTATCGACGATGTCTTCGCCATGCTGACGGGCCTCATGAACGCACTTCAAGCCCGCGAAGCGACGCGATGATGCGCCTATTCCCTATTCCCGACTCCCTATTCCCATGCCCTTATTAGAGAAAGTCGTCATCGCCAACCGGGGGGAGATCGCGCTGCGCGTGCTGCGCGCCTGCCATAGCCTCGGCATCAAGACGGTCGCGGTGCATTCCACCGCGGACCGCAACCTCAAGCACGTCGGCCTGGCCGACGAATCGATCTGCATCGGCCCGGCGCCGTCGGTCGACAGCTACCTCAACATCCCGCGCATCATCGCCGCGGCCGAGATCACCGACGCCCAGGCGATCCATCCGGGCTACGGCTTCCTGTCCGAACGCGCCGACTTCGCCGAGCAGGTGGAACAGTCCGGCTTCATCTTCATCGGCCCGACCGCGGACGTGATCCGCCTGATGGGCGACAAGGTCGAAGCGATCCGCGCCATGAAGGCCGCGGGCGTGCCCTGCGTGCCCGGCTCCGGCGGCCCGCTCGGCGACGAAGTGGACGAGAACATCCGCATCGCGCGCGAGATCGGCTACCCGGTGATCATCAAGGCCGCCGGCGGCGGCGGCGGCCGCGGCATGCGCGTGGTGCGCACCGAGGCACACCTGGGCAACGCCATCACCATGACCAAGCAGGAGGCCAAGGCGGCCTTCGGCAACGATCAGGTGTACATGGAGAAATTCCTGGAGAATCCGCGCCACGTGGAGATCCAGGTGCTGGCCGACGGCCAGGGCCACGCCATCCACCTGGGCGAACGCGACTGCTCGATGCAGCGCCGCCACCAGAAGGTCGTCGAAGAAGCACCCGCGCCGGGGATCACGCCGGAACTGCGCGAGCAGATCGGCAAGGTCTGCGTCGACGCCTGCCTGCGCATCGGCTACCGCGGCGCCGGCACCTTCGAGTTCCTGTTCGAGAACGGCCGCTTCTACTTCATCGAGATGAACACCCGCATCCAGGTGGAGCATCCGGTGACCGAGCTGATCACCGGCATCGACCTGGTGCGCGAGCAGCTGCTGATCGCCGGCGGCGAGAAGCTGTCGATCCGCCAGGAAGACATCAAGATCCACGGCCACGCGATCGAGTGCCGCATCAATGCCGAGGATCCGGACAGCTTCCTGCCCTCGCCCGGCACCGTGAAGCGCTTCGAAGCGCCGGGCGGCCCCGGCGTGCGCGTCGACACGCACCTGTACGACGGCTACAAGATCCCGCCGAACTACGATTCGATGATCGGCAAGCTGATCGTGCACGGCCCGGACCGCGAGACCGCCATCGCGCGCATGCGCCTGGCCCTGGCCGAGACGGTGATCGAAGGGGTGAAGTGCAACATCCCGCTGCAGCAGCGCATCATGGCCGACGTCGGCTTCCAGCACGGTGGACAGAACATCCACTATCTGGAGAAGCGCATGGCCGAGCAGAAAGAACAGGCACACCCGCCGGCGCACTGACGGGCGTTTGTCTCGAAGCGGGGACGCAGGTTGTCCGACTTGCGTCCCCGCTGTCGTTTTCCGGCCCCGCCGCCTGCCTATACTCGGCACCTGCGGCCGCGCGGCCTTCCATTGCGTTGCGATCCATGCCCTTTCTCGAACTGACCCTCACCATCCGCTCCGAACAACAGCCACGCGTGGAAGAAGCGCTGGAGGACATCGGTGCGCTGTCCGTGACACTGCAGGACGCCGATGCGGAAACGCCGGACGAGCAGGCGATCTTCGAGCCGGGCGTGGGCGAGCTGCCGCTGTGGCCGACCATCACCTTGAACGCGCTGTTCGATGAGCACACCGACCGGCGCGGCCTCACCGAAGCACTGGGCGAACTGCTGCCCTGGCTGGAACCGGACCAGGTGCAATACCGCGATATCGCCGACCAGGACTGGGAACGCGCATGGATGGACACGTTCAAGCCGATGCAGTTCGGCCGCCGGCTGTGGATCTATCCGTGGAACATCGAACCGCCGGCGGATGACGACGCGGTGGTGGTGCGCCTGGATCCGGGCCTGGCCTTCGGCAGCGGCACCCATCCCACCACGGCGCTGTGCCTGGAATGGCTCGATGCGCAGGCGTTGCAGGGACGCAGCGTGATCGATTACGGCTGCGGCTCGGGCATTCTCGCCATCGCCGCGCTCAAGCTCGGCGCCGCCAGCGCGGTGGGCGTGGACAACGACCCGCAGGCGCTGACTGCCTCCGCCGACAATGCGGAACGCAACGAAGTCGCCGAGCGGCTGGCTTTGTTCCTGCCCGAAGATCACGACGTCGAGCCCGCCGACGTGTTCGTCGCCAACATCCTGGCCGGTCCGCTGGCGGAACTCGCGCCCACCTTCGCCGCAGCCGCCAGGCCCGGCGCGCCGTTTGCCATCTCCGGCATTCTCAAGGGCCAGGAAGACGAACTGCTCGAGCGCTATGCCGAATGGTTCGAGGAACTGCGCGCGGATACGCGCGAGGACTGGGTGCGCATCAGCGGACGCCGGCGTCAAGCGTAAGCACGCGGCGTGAACGCAGCGCCAAAGCGCCGACGGCGTTGCACATTCGTCCGAGTTTTTTGCTTTTGCCCTTTACAGGCCGCCGCGCGACCGACTCTACTTATCCGATGTACGCCCAATGCCCCGACTGCCTGACCGTGTTCTCGATGGACACGGAGACCCTTGCGCAGGCGCGCGGCCATGTCGTGTGCGGGCATTGCCAGGCCGAGTTCGACGCGCTGGACAGCCTGAGCGGCCAGCTGCCGCCCGAACCGTTCCAGCGGCTGCCGGCGCGCATGCGCGCCGGTGCGCTGCTGCCGCGGGTGGAATCGGCGGTGTACCGGCCGCGGCCCGAGCAACCGGCCTTCGCGGCCGAACCCGCCGCGACAGGGTCCGGCGAAGACTTCTCCCAGCTGACGTTCTCGCCGCGCTTCGCGCGCGAAGCGCGGCGCGGCGGTGCGCGGCGCTGGCCGTGGCTGGTGGCGTGCCTGATCCTGCTGCTGCTGCTGTGCGCGCAGCTGGCCTGGGCCAAGCGCGACGACCTGGTGGCCGACACCACCGCCGGTCCCTGGCTGCGCCAGCTCTGCGCCGGCCTCGGCTGCGAGCTGCCGCTGGTGCAGGACACCCGGCGCCTGCATCTGCTGGCCCGCGATGTGCAGGCCCATCCCTCCGTGCCTGGCGCGCTGCTGATCAGCGCCACCGTGCGCAACGACGCGGCGTTCGACCAGCCCTGGCCGGTCGTGGTGGTGACCTTGTCCGACGTCGACGGCAAGCGCCTCGCCATGCGCCGCCTGCGTCCATCCGAATACCTCGGCGACGGCACCACCTCGGCGCACGGCCTGCCGGCCGGCGGCAACGCCGCCCTGGTGCTGGAAGTGGAAGACCCGGGCAACAAGGCCGTGGCGTTCGAGATCGGCTTCGAGTAAGCCGGCTCGAACGGAGCTCGTCCGAATGAACCGGACGGATTCCTAAGAAACTCGCTACTTAAAATTCTTGGGACACAGGGGTAAACTCTCACCCCTTCGACTGCTGCAACCGGCGTTCCATGCGAGCCGCCGCCCGCGGTACCAGCCAAAGCAACATGTGGTGACCCATGCAGTCGCCGCGAAGTCATGTGAGGGAGATGTCCGTGAACGCCGTCAGACTGCCTGCTGCCGAGGCCGCCAAGGAGTCCTCGTCGCAGAGCGCGTTGAGCGAATGCGTTACCCGCACCGTCCGTCGCTATCTCGCCGACATCGGCGACACGGAGTGCGCGGAAGGTCTGCATGCGCTCGTCATCCGCGAAGTGGAAGGACCTCTGCTGCGCGAAGTGCTGGCCTGGCACGACGGCAACCAGAGCCGCGCCGCCACCGCGCTGGGCATCAATCGCGCCACCCTGCGCAAGAAGCTGGCCGCGCACGGCCTGCTGTGAAACCGATGCGGCGCGATGCCGCATCGCAAGGACCACGGATGTCCTCCGCCCTGATCCGCCCCGTGACCGAAGCCGACCATGCCGCGCTCCTCGCGTTGTGGGAGGCGGCCGTGCGCGCCACGCATGATTTCCTCGGCGAGGAAGACATCGCGTTCTTCCGCGGCTTCCTGCCCGGCATCTTTGGCCATCTAGACGTCCAGGTCGCCGAGCTCGATGGCCGCGTGGCGGGTTTCATCGGCACGTCCGCGCGGCATATCGAGGCGCTGTTCGTCGATCCCTCGCTGCACCGGCACGGTATCGGCCGGCAGTTGCTGGACGCGGTGCTGGCGATCGATCCGCGCCTGCCGTGGACAGTGGACGTGAACGAGCAGAACCCCGGCGCCACGCGCTTCTACGAGCGCTACGGCTTCGTGCGCATCGGCCGCTCGGAGCTGGACGCGAGCGGCCGTCCATTCCCGCTGCTGCATCTGGTGCTGCGCCGCTGAGCGCGCCAAGGACCGGGGCGGCGGCGCTATAATTGCGCCTTTCCCGCAGGAACCCGCCTCATGTCCGCAGCTTCCACGGCGCCGATCCGCCGCGCCCTGCTCAGCGTCTCCGACAAACACGGGCTGATCGACCTGGCCCGCCGCCTGTCCGCCAAGGGCATCGAGCTGCTCTCCACCGGCGGCAGCGCCAAGGCGATCCGCGAGGCCGGCCTGCCGGTCAAGGACGTGAGCGAACTGACCGGCTTCCCCGAGATCATGGACGGCCGCGTGAAGACCCTGCACCCGAAGGTGCACGGCGGCCTGCTCGGCCGCCGCGGCACCGACGATGCGGTGATGGCGCAGCTGGAGATCGCACCGATCGACCTGCTGGTGCTGAACCTGTATCCGTTCGAAGCCACCGTGGCGCGCGCGGACTGCACGCTGGAGCAGGCCATCGAGAACATCGACATCGGCGGCCCGGCCATGCTTCGTTCCGCGGCCAAGAACTGGAACGACGTCGGCGTGCTCACCTCGCCCGACCAGTACGACGAAGCGCTGCAGGAAATCGAACGCGAGGGCGGCCTGTCGCGCGCCACGCGCTTCAAGCTCGCGGTGGCCGCATTCAATCGCGTGTCCAACTACGACGCGGCGATCAGCGACTATCTCTCGGCTATCCATCTCAACGAGACGCAGGACGCGATCGCCAGCAAGGATCTGTTCTCGGGCCAGGCCAACGGCCGCTTCGTCAAGCTGATGGACCTGCGCTACGGCGAGAATCCGCACCAGCACGCCGCGTTCTACCGCGACCTTTATCCCGCGCCGGGCACGCTGGCCACGTTCCGCCAGATCCAGGGCAAGGAACTGTCGTTCAACAACATCGCCGACGCCGACGCGGCGTGGGAATGCGTGCGCAGCTTCGCCAAGCCGGCCTGCGTGATCGTCAAGCACGCCAATCCCTGCGGCGTGGCGGTGAGCCTCGAAGGCGTGGGCCGCGCCTACGACCTGGCCTTCCAGACCGATCCGACCTCGGCCTTCGGCGGCATCATCGCCTTCAACCGCGAGCTGGACGGCGCCACCGCGCGCGCCATCGTCGAGCGCCAGTTCGTCGAAGTGGTGCTGGCGCCGGCCTATGCCGAAGACGCCCTGCTGGCCTTCGCCAAGAAGGGCAATGTGCGCGTGCTGCTGATCCCGCCGCCGGCCGACGGCGATCTGCGCAGCCCGCATCCGGGCGCCGACGTGCGCCGCGTGGGCTCGGGCCTGCTGATCCAGACTGCCGACCGCGGCATGGTCACCGCGGAAGACCTCAAGGTGGTGACGAAGCGCGCGCCGACCGAAGCGGAGATCCACGACCTGATCTTCGCCTGGAAGGTGGCCAAGTACGTCAAGAGCAACGCCATCGTCTATGCGCGCGACCGCCAGACCATCGGCATCGGCGCCGGCCAGATGAGCCGCGTGTACAGCGCGCGCATCGCCGGCATCAAGGCGGCCGACGAGAAGCTGGAAGTGCGCGGTTCGGTGATGGCGTCCGACGCGTTCTTCCCGTTCCGCGACGGCATCGATGCGGCGGCACAGGCGGGCATCACCGCGGTGATCCAGCCGGGTGGCTCCATGCGCGACGCCGAAACGATCGCCGCGGCGGACGAGCACGGCATGGCAATGGTGTTCACCGGCATGCGCCACTTCCGCCACTGATCCCGCGTAGGTTGGGGTGAGCCGCAGGCGAACCCCAACGATGCGATGCGCTTGAAGGTGGCGATGTTGGGCTTCGCCTGCGGCTCACCCCAACCTACGAAGGCCGCGTCTCCGCAGCGCTCTTCCACTCCACCGACCGCGCCGCATAGCGCCGCGCCAGCACCGCGCAGGTCATCAGCTGGATCTGGTGGAACAGCATGATCGGCAGCACGATCGCGCCCAGCGGATGGCCGGCGAACAGCACCTTGGCCATCGGCACGCCGCTGGCGAGGCTCTTCTTGGAGCCGCAGAACACGATGGTGATTTCGTCGGCGCGCCCGAAGCCCAGCGCACGCGCGCCGTAGCGCGTGACCAGCAGCGCGATCGCCAGCAGCACCGCGTTCACCACCAGCAGGCCGCCCAGCACCGGCAGCGGCACCTGCTTCCACAGGCCCTGCAGCACCGCCGCGCTGAAAGCGGTGTACACCACCAGCAGGATCGAGCCCTGGTCCACGTACGACACCAGGCCGCGATGCTTCGCCACCCAGCCGCCGATCCAGCGCTGCGCGACCTGGCCGGCGACGAACGGCACGAACAGCTGCAAGACGATCGAGCCGATCGCATCCCAGGACATGCCGCCCTGCCCATGCGATTCCAGCATCAGCCCCACCAGCAGCGGCGTGATCACGATACCCAGCAGGCTGGACGCCGAGGCCGAGCAGATCGCCGCGGCGACGTTGCCGCGCGCGATCGAGGTAAAGGCGATCGACGACTGCACCGTCGACGGCAGCGCGCACAGGAACAGCACGCCCAGGTACAGCTCCGGCGTCACCAGCGGCGCCAGCAACGGACGCAGCAGCAGGCCCAGCAGCGGAAACAGCGCGAAGGTGCTGGCCAGCACGGTCAGGTGCAGCCGCCAGTGCGTGGCGCCGGCGACCACCGCCTCGCGCGACAGCTTGGCGCCGTGCAGGAAGAACAGCAGCGCGATCGCCGCGTCGGTCAGCACCTCGAACACGCTCGCGGCGCTGCCGCGGCAGGGCAGCACGGTGGCCAGCGCCACGGTGACGATCAGCGCGCAGGTGAAGCGGTCGGGAAGGAAGCGACGGAGCGACATGGCGGAAGGTCCGAGCGGGACTGCGGCGTATTGCAGCGGCTGGCTATTGATAAATCAAATCGTTTTATCTTATTCACTGATACGATATCTGCATGAACGTCAGCCTGCGCCAGCTCCGCGCCTTCCTCGCCGTGGCCCGCCTGCAGCACTTCCGGCGCGCCGCCGAAAGCCTGCACCTGACCCAGCCGGCGATCAGCCGGCACATCGCCGACCTGGAAGCCGAGCTGGACGTGCGCCTGTTCGACCGCAACACGCGCGAAGTCGTACCCACCGAAGCCGGCCGCTACCTGCAGGGCGCGGTGGAGCGCGTACTGGACGAACTGGAAGGCGTGCTCGCCCACGTACATTCGGAAAGCGAGCGGCGGCGCGGCAAGGTGCGGGTGGCCTCGGTGCCGACCCTTTCCGCGGGATTGATGCCAGCCAGCATCGCCGCCTGTGCACGCGACTATCCGCAGCTCACCGTGCAGTTGCACGATCAGTCGCAGACCCTGGTGCTGGACAGCGTGCGCAGCGGCGAAGTGGATTTCGGCCTGGCCATCGAACCGGCCGATCGCGAGTCCTTCGACACCGAAACCATCCTGCACGACCCGTTCGTGCTGGTCTGCCGCGCCGATCATCCGTTCGCCGCACTGGCCGAAGTGCCGTGGAAGAAGCTCAAGGGCCAGCCGCTGGTGCTGCTCGACCAGACCTCCGGCAGCCGCCGCCTGATCGACCGCCAGCTGGCCGCGCTGCGCATCGATCCCGACGTCGCGCAGCAGGCGGGACACACACTCACCGCGTTCCGCATGGTGGAGGCTGGCCTGGGCGTGAGCATCACGCCGCAACTGTCGCTGCCGGCGGCCGGCGCATTGGTAGCGCGGCCCCTGGTGCCGGTGGTGCAACGCGCGGTCACCCTGATCCGCCGCCGTCATCGCTCGCTCTCGCCGCTGGCGGCGCTGGTGTGGGAACGCATCCGCGATACGGCCGCGACGCTCGCGCCGGCGCCGGATACGCGCAGGAAGATCACGCCGCGTTGAGCCGCGCGCGCCTAGCGTCGGCGTTTCCCCGCAGGAGACCGCCATGCGCTACCAGCTCTACTACTGGACCGGCATCCAGGGCCGCGGCGAATTCGTGCGCCTGGCATTGGAAGACGCCGGCGCGGATTACGTCGACGTCGCGCGCGAACAGGGCGACGACGCGATCATGCCGTTCCTGCGCGGCGAGAAGCCGGGCGCCCGGCCGTTCGCGCCGCCGTTCCTCAAGGCGGGCCGCCTGGTGATCGCGCAGACCGCGGAAATCCTGTCCTGGCTCGGGCCACGCCACGCGCTGGTGCCGAACAGCGAAGCGGCGCGCTTATATGCGCACCAGCTGGAACTGACCATCTCCGACCTGGTGGTGGAGGCGCACGACACGCATCATCCGATCGCCGGCGGCCTGTATTACGAAGACCAGCGCCCTGCAGCGAAGCAACGTGCGGAGGATTTCCGCACGCAGCGCATGCCGAAGTTCCTTGGCTATTTCGAGCAGGTGCTGGACAAGGCCGGCGGCCGCCACGCACTGGGCCGGCATTCGTATGTCGACCTCTCGCTGTTCCAGGTGATGAGCGGGCTTGGCTATGCGTTTCCCAAGGCGATGAAGCGCATGCGCAAAAAATTGCCGCTGCTGACCTCGCTGGCCGAACGCGTCGCAGAACGCCCGCGTATCGCCGCGTACCTCGCATCGCCGCGGCGCATTCCATTCAACGAGATGGGCATCTTCCGGCACTACCCCGAGCTCGATGCGTAAATGGGTAGGTTGGGGTGAGCCGCAGGCGAACCCCAACGTCGTCACCGTCAAGCGCATCGCAATGTTGGGGTTCGCCTGTGGCTCACCCCAACCTACATGTTTCAGAAGATCGCAATTACCAGCGCACCCGCCAGGATCAGCGCACCGCCTATCAACGTCGGCAAGCTCGGCTTCTCGCCCAGCACCAGCAGGCCGAGCACGATCACGAACGCCACGCTGAGCTTGTCGATCGGCGCCACCTTGCTCACCGGCCCCAGCTGCAGCGCGCGGTAATAGCACAGCCACGACAGCCCGGTGGCGATGCCCGACAACACCAGGAACAGCCACGTCTGCCAGGACAATCCCGACGGCCGCGCCCACTCGCTGCGCAGGCTGAGGATGCCCGCCGTCACCAGCAGGATCACCACGGTGCGAATGAAGGTGGCGAGGTTGGAATTGATCCCCGCCACGCCGAGCTTGCCGAACAGCGCGGTCAGCGCGGCGAAGAACGCCGAGCCGAGCGCAAACAGCAGCCAGCTCTCGCGCAGGTTCATGCCGGGCTTACGACCCGCAGGAAGGCTCGCCCTCGGCCGGGCGGCTCTTGCCCCACTCCAGCACCTTGTACATCACCGGCTTCACCGGCTCGCGCGGGCCGCTCTGGCTGACCTGGCTGTAGTTGCCCTTGGGATCGACCAGGTAGACCTGCTCGGGACCGACCTTGGGCTTGACCACGACCTGGTACAGCGCGCCGCTGCGGCGGTATTCCTGGATGGTGCTGTCGTCCTTGCTGCACTCGGTGATCTGCGGCGCTTCGTCGCCCTTGGTGCCGGGCTTGGTGGCGGGCGCCTTGGCGGCGCTCTGCGCGGTGGCCGGCCTGGCCGGCTGGGTGGCCTTGACGCCCGGGTCGTTCATGCCCGGCGGCGGCGGTGCCGGCGGCAGGGACTGGGCCGATTGCGCGAACACCGGCGCGGCGGCGAACACACCCAGGGCAATGAACAGGACGGCAGGCTTCATGATCGATCTCCTCGCGAAGCGCCGAGCATAGCAGCGGGGCCATGCCGCTCCGTGAAGCGCGGCAACACGGCGCATCGGCGCTACACTCGGCCCTTCCCTTCGGCCGGCGCTCGCCCCGCATGGCGTGCGGCCGCCTCCCCTTTCCAAGGCTTCCGTGGCGTCCATGTCCAAGCTCATCCTCATCGACGGCTCCTCGTATCTGTATCGCGCCTTCCACGCGCTGCCTCCGCTGACCAATGCGCAGGGCGAGCCCACCGGCGCGCTGTTCGGCGTGGTCAACATGCTGCGCTCCACGTTGAAGGCCAGGCCGGAATACGTGGCCTTCGTCAGCGATGCGCCCGGCCCCACCTTCCGCGACGCCATGTACGACCAGTACAAGGCCAACCGCCCGCCGATGCCGCAGGATCTCGGCGCGCAGGTCGAGCCGATGCTCGCCATCGTGAGTGCGCTCGGCTTTCCGATCCTGCGCGTGACCGGCGTGGAAGCGGACGACGTGATCGGCACGCTGGCGGTGCAGGCGCATGCGCGCGGCATCGAGGTGGAGATCTCCACCGGCGACAAGGACCTCGCGCAGCTGGTGCGCCCCGGCGTCACCCTGGTCAACACCATGACCAACACCACCATGGACGACGCCGGCGTGATGGAGAAGTTCGGCGTGCGGCCGGAGCAGATCATCGACTACCTCACCCTGGTCGGCGACTCGGTGGACAACGTACCCGGCGTGCCCAAGTGCGGCCCCAAGACGGCGGCGAAGTGGCTGGCCGAGTACGGCTCGCTCGACGGCGTGATCGCCAACGCCGACAAGGTCGGCGGCAAGATCGGCGAGAGCCTGCGCGCGGCGCTGCCGCAGCTGCCGCTGTCGCGCGAACTGGTCACCGTGCGCCTGGACGTGCCGCTGGAACAGGGCGTCGAAGCGCTGAAGCTGCGCGAGCGCGACGCCGACAAGCTGCGCGAGCTGTATACGCGCTACGAGTTCAAGGCCGCGCTGAAGGAACTGGAAGGCGGCGAGTCCGCGGCCGCCGCGCCCGTTCCGACCGCCGCGCCGGCTGTTGCACCGGCGCAACCCGCGGACGATCTCAGCGGACCGGGCCGCTACGAACTGGTCGCCACCGAGGCGCAGCTCGACGCCTGGGTGGACAAGCTGCGCAGCGCCGAACTGATCGCCTTCGACACCGAGACCACCAGCATCGATGCGATGCGCGCCGACATCGTGGGCCTGAGCCTGGCGGTGGAAACCGGCGAGGCCTGCTACATCCCGGTGGCCCACGACTTTCCCGGCGCACCCGCGCAGCTGCCGCGCGAGCTGGTGCTGGCGAAGCTCAAGCCGATCTTCGAGGATCCTGCGCGGCCCAAGCTCGGCCAGCACGCCAAGTACGACATCAACATGCTGTCGCACTACGGCATCGTGCTGCAGGGGCTCAAGCACGATTCGATGCTCGAGTCCTACGTGTGGAACGCCACCGCCACGCGGCACGACATGGATTCGCTGGCGCGCAAATACCTCGGCTACGAAACGGTCAAGTACGAAGAAGTCGCCGGCAAGGGCGCCAAGCAGATTTCCTTCTCGCAGGTGGACCTGGATACCGCCTGCCGCTACGCCGCCGAGGACGCCGACATCACTCTGCGCCTGCACCGCGCGCTGTGGCCGCTGCTCGAACACGTGCCGCGGCTGCGCAGCGTGTACGAGGACATCGAGATCCCGCTGGTGCCGGTGCTCGCCGGCATGGAGCAGCGCGGCGTGCTGATCGACGTGGCGAGCCTGCGCCTGCAGAGCCAGCAGCTGGGCAAGCGCATGCTCGAGCTGCAGCAGCAGGCATGGAAGACGGCCGGCCACGACTTCAGCCTGGACTCGCCCAAGCAGTTGCAGAGCGTGCTGTTCGACGAACTGGGCCTGCCGGCCAAGCTGCGCACGCCGACCGGCCAGCCCTCCACCAACGAGGAAGCGCTGGAAGCGATCGCCGACGAGCATCCGCTGCCGCGTCTGATCCTCGACTACCGCGGCCTGGCCAAGCTGCGCTCCACCTATACCGAGAAGCTGGCCGAGATCGTCAACCCGCGCACCGGCCGCGTGCACACCAGCTATCACCAGGGCGCGGTGGCCACGGGACGCGTGTCCTCGTCCGATCCCAACCTGCAGAACATCCCGGTGCGCACCGAGGAAGGCCGGCGCATCCGCCAAGCCTTCATCGCGCCGCCGGGCTGGAAGGTGATGGCGGCGGACTACTCGCAGATCGAGCTGCGCATCATGGCCCACCTGTCCGGCGACGAAGGCCTGATGCGCGCGTTCCAGGAAGGCGGCGACGTGCATCGCGCCACCGCCGCCGAGGTGTTCGGGCTGGCGCCGGAAGAAGTCAGCGCCAACCAGCGCCGCGCGGCCAAGGCGATCAACTTCGGCCTGATGTACGGCATGAGCGCGTTCGGCCTGGCGCGCCAGCTCGGCGTGGACCGCGGCGAGGCCAGCGACTACATGGCGCGCTACTTCGCCCGCTATCCCGGCGTGCACGCCTTCATGGACGCCACGCGCGAGCAGGCGCACCGCGACGGCTACGTCGAGACCATCTTCGGCCGCCGCCTGTACCTGGAGAACCTCACTAACCGCAACCAGGCGTTGCGCGCCGGCGCCGAGCGCGCGGCGGTGAACGCGCCGATGCAAGGCAGCGCGGCCGACATCATCAAGCGCGCGATGATCTCAGTGGCTGCCTGGTTGAAGGGCCGCGACGACGCGCACATGCTGATGCAGGTGCACGACGAACTGGTGTTCGAGGTGCACGAGGACGCCGTCGACGAAGTGCGCGCCGCGGTGGTCGCACGCATGTCCGGCGCCGCCGAATTGCGCGTGCCGCTGCTGGTCGAGGCCGGCGTCGGCGCCAACTGGGACGAGGCGCACTGAGCTTTCGCGGCATTTGGAATTTCCAAATGAACCGCCAATGAATTTTTTCCGGAATCTTGCTGCAACTTTTCCGGCCAAGGACGTTCTATAGACACGGACGTACGCAACGGCGTCCGCGGCTCACCACCTCCCTGGATGAGCCATCGGCAAGGCGGACCTTCCCCTGGGATCCGCAGCCACGCCCCGAGGGTTCCCCCCTAACCCTCGGGGCTTTCTTTTTTCCCCCGGCGAAAAGACGCCGTAAGCCCAAAGCGGCTAGCATCCCCGCCTGACCCGGCCCCTGCGTCCGCCGGACGAGCAGAAGGTCGCGCCACGTGCAGAAGAAAGGCAAAGCCACTTCCTTCGACATCGCCCACCTGGCGGGTGTCTCCCAGTCGACCGTGTCGCGCGCCCTGCGCGGCAGTCCGCTGGTGAGCGAGGAAACGCGCCTGCGCATCGAGGAGGCGGCCAGCCAGCTCAAGTACAAGGTCGACAAGAACGCTTCCAACCTGCGCACCCGCCACTCCGGCACGCTGGCCCTGCTTCTGTTCGAGGACCCCACCGCGGACGACTCGCACATCAACCCGTTCTTCCTGTCGATGCTCGGCTCGATCACCCGCGCCTGCGCCCAGCGCGGCTACGACCTGCTGGTCTCGTTCCAGCAGCTCTCGCACGACTGGCACGCCGACTACGCCGACACCCGCAAGGCCGACGGCATCCTGCTGCTCGGCTACGGCGACTACCTGGCCTACCGCGACAAGCTGGAAAAGCTGGTGGCTCAAGGCACGCACTGCGTGCGCTGGGGCGCGGTGCTGCCGGACCAGCCGGATGTCTCGATCGGCTGCGACAACTTCCGCGGCGGCCAGGACATCACTACCCACCTGCTGGCTCAGGGCTGCCGGCGCATCGCCTTCCTGGGCGACGCCTCCAGCCATTACCCGGAATTCTTCGACCGCTACCGCGGCTATGCCGACGTGCTGGAGAAATCCGGCCTGGCCGTCGATCCCGCGTTGCAGGTCAACGGCGAAAGCACCGAGCAGTCCGGCTATACCGCGCTGGAAACGCTGCTGGCGCGCGCTGCGAAGTTCGATGCGATCTTCGCCGCCAGCGACCTGATCGCCATCGGCGCCATGCGCGCGCTGGCCGACCATGGACTGAGCATTCCGGGCGACGTCGCCGTGGCCGGCTTCGACGACATCCCCATGGCCAGCTTCGTCAACCCGCAGTTGACCACGGTGCGGCAGGACACGCGCCAGGCGGGCGAGGCACTGGTGGACAACTTGTTGCGCCTGATCCGCGACGAGCCGGCACAGAGCGGGATGCTGCCGGTGAAGCTGGTGGTCAGGAAATCCAGCTTGCGCGGGCACTGACCGCACGACCGACGTAGGTTGGGGTGAGCCGCCGGCGAACCCCAACGGACGATTGGCGTCGTCGCAACGTTGGGGTTCGCCGGCGGCTCACCCCAACCTACGCCGCTACGCCGCACGCACTTGGCTCGCGCACGCGCAGCACGCACAGCCCGGACACAAACAGGCTCGCCCCGCCCAGCACCAGCGCATAAATCGGCTGGCCGTGGAAGAACGCCCGCAGCAGCAGCCCCAACACGCTCGCCGCCAGCAACTGCGGAATCACCACGAAAAAATTGAAGATCCCCATATAGACGCCCATCTTGTGCGCCGGCAGGTTGTCCGACAGCAGCGCATAAGGCAGCGACAGGATCGAGGCCCAGGCGAAGCCCACGCCGACCATCGACAGCAGCAGCCAGCGCGGGTCGTGGATCAGCAGGAAGGACAAGAAGCCCGCGCCGCCCAGCCATACGTTGACCAGGTGGCTGATGCGGATGCCCCAGCGCCGCACCATCCAGGGGATCACGATCGCCGCCAGCGCGGCGAAGCCGTTGTAGGCGGCGAACAGCACGCCGACCCAGTTGGCGCCTTCGTTATAGGCGGCCGAATGCGGATCGCTGCTGCCGTAGTGCACCTGGGTCACGCCCGCCGTGGTGTAGATCCACATCGCGAACAGCGCGAACCACGAGAACAGCTGCACCCAGGCCAGCCGGCGCATCGCCTCGGGCATGCCGAACAGGTCGCCCAGCACCTGCGCGGCCGGACCGCGGCTGGCCGTGCGGCCCAGCCACAGCAGCGCCACGCCGAACACGCTCATGCCGCCGGTCAGCAGGTACAGCTCCTTCTCCAGCCGCATGAATGCCACCACCGCAGTCAGCGCCAGGCCGGCCGCCAGCCACAGCAGGCCCCAGCGCGACGCGGCGGGGCGATCGACCGCCGTCTCCTCCACCGGCGCGTGGTCGAACGCTGCCAGCGTCTCGGGCGGGTATTCGCGCGTCGAGCACACCGTCCACAGCACCGAGCCGAGCAGCACCGCGCCACCGGCATAGAAGGCGTAGCGCACGGTATCCGGGATGCCGCTGACGCCCGGCGCATTGCTCACGCCCAGGCGCTCCAGGATCCACGGCAGCGCCGAGGCCACCACCGCGCCCAGGCCGATGAAAAAGCTCTGCATGGCATAGCCCAGCGGCCGCTGGCGCGGCGGCAGCTGGTCGCCGACGAAGGCGCGGAACGGCTCCATCGACACATTGATCGAGGCGTCCAGGATCCACAGCAGTCCCGCGGCCACCCATAGCGCGGGCGCATTGGGCATCCACAGCAGGCCCAGCGTGGCCAGCACCGCGCCGACCAGGAAATACGGACGGCGCCGGCCCAGCCCCGTCCAGGTGCGGTCGGACAGGTAGCCGACGATCGGCTGCACGATCAGCCCCGACAGCGGCGCCGCTACCCACAGCATGGGAATGTCGCCGACATCGGCGCCCAGGGTCTGGAAGATGCGGCTGACGTTGGCGTTCTGCAGCGCGAAGCCGAACTGGATGCCGAGAAAGCCGAAACACATGTTCCAGATCTGCCAGAACGTCAGCGCGGGTTTTCCGTTCGTCCTGCTCAAGGTCATGGGGCGGTGCTTCCGGGCGCCAGAGGAACGATCAGCATATCGCCGACCTCGGCCCGATTCAGCGGTCCGCCGTCACCGCCCTGCCCGCCGGTGTAATGGGCGAAGTGGGCCAGGTACGACATGTTGAAGCCCGGCGCCAGCTCCACCTTGCAAGGCTGGCCCTGCCTGGCGGCGAAGCTGCCGCGGGTGGAGCGTTGCCGCCCCGCGCTGTGCGGCAGCACCAGTACCAGGGATTGCGCCGGCACGCCTTCGCAACTGACGGTGGCGACCTGCACGGCGGCGGTGATGCCGGTGTTGATCGGGCCGTGGTCGTTGGCGTATTCCAGCGAAAGCTCGAAGCGGCCGCTGGACGGCGCCGTCCACGCACGCGGCCAGGCGCCGCCGATGCGCGCTTCCTCGCCCCGGCACACCGCGGCGCTGTGCAGCGATTCGATGCCGTGTTCGTCCACCCGGGTCAGGCTGAAGCACTGTTGCGCGGCGGTGCGCTCGATCTGCGCATCGCGCACGGTGCCGTGCCGCCCGCCATTGACGTAAAGCACCAGCTCGCCATCCGCCTGGATGCGCCAGCGCTTGCCGTCGGCCTTCACCTTGGGCGCATCCGGCGTGGCGGGGGCGTACAGCGGCGCATCGCGGCGCAGCGGCGGGGCATCGATCTTCACCGCCTTCAGGGCGATCTCGATGCGCTTGCCGTCGCGCCTCTCGCTGCCGGTCACCAGCAGGTTGCCGTCCAGCGTGGACGGCCGCACCAGCACGATCTCCTGGTCGGCCAGGCTCAGGCTGATGCGCTGCCCGTCGCCGAACAGCATCGGCACCAGCGCCACCGGCAACTTCGGCGTGACCTTGCCGTCCTCGCCCAGTCCGAACACGCCCTGGATCACCATGTCCAGGTAACCGCCCACCGACCACAGCTGCCGCGGCGAATCGACCACCGGCCCGCTGAGCGGACCTTCGTCGACATGCACCGCCTGCGTGGCGAGCTCGAAGTTCTCCATGTTGGAGCCGGCCAGCGCGGCACCGCGCATCAGCGAGCGCAATTCATGCTCGATGCGCGCCGGATCGTCGACCGCACGCGCCGCGCGCAGCGCATAGGCGCTGACGAAGGGCCAGATCGCGCGGTTGTGGTAGATCGGCTGGTCCTTGCGCTCCGGCCAGATCACCGGGCTGCCGGCCGCCCAGGTCGGATAAGCCGCCAGCGCCTGGCGCGCCCGCGCGAGATCGGCCACGCCGCTGGTGATCGCCAGCGACAGGCCGAGCAGGTCGTAGGCTTCGTACGGCGCCGGATGATCCACGCCGCCGATGTAGCTCATGTACATGCCGCGATCGGCACGCCAGAAGTGCGCATTGATCGCCTGCTTCAGCGCATCGGCCTGCATCTCGTAGGTCGCCGCCGATTCGCCGCGCCGCGGCGCCAGCTTCGCCGCCAGGCGCAACGCTTCGTAGTGCAGCACGTTGGTCGACAGCGAGAACGATTGCCCGATGAAGGCCACGTTGTTCCTGGTCCACTCCGGATAGGTCTGCTCGCGCCAGTCGAGGAACGAAGTCTCCCCGCGGTACAGGCCCACGGAGGCGTCGAAGACGTAGCGCCGCTCCTGCGCCAGCGTGTCCAGCAACGCGCGCCAGGTCTCGTCGGCAAAAGCTGGGTCGCTGAGCAGATGCCGCGCGCCGAGGAACCACACCACGCGATCCGTGCTGATCGGCCAGCTGCCGCCGGAACCGGTGTCCTGCATCACGTACAACCCATCCGGCACGCCCGGTGCGCGCACGTCGGAGAGCTTGAAGCGCAGCGAGGCTTTTGCACGCGCCGGATCCAGTCGCCACAGCGAGAGATCCACCGCATACGAGAGATCGCGCGTCCACACGTAATGCCACTTCTCGCCGGTCTCGAAGCAGGCGCAGGGGATCGCCTGGCCATGATCGAAGGCGTCGTCGCGGATCGCCTGCACCGAATCCAGCCGCAGATCGTCCTGCGCCATGGCGAACAAGCCGTCGAACAGCGGACTGGCGGTGTGCGCCGCCAGTTTCTGCTTGCCGATGCGGCGCTCGCCGAAGGGGCCATGCAGCATGTAGCTGCCGTCGGAGGCGGTCGTGACGACCGCCTCCTTGCCCTGCCATTCCAGCCTGTCGCGCCAGCTGTCCGCCACGCCCGGTCCGGCGGCCATGATCCCGGCCAGGAGTGCCGCCGTCAGCACGCGAACACCTTGCGCTCGTTCCGCATCGTCATCTGCCTCTGGTCATTGCGCGAGGATCGCGCCGTAGTGCCCGTTGACCGACACCACCACATTGCCGCCGCTCACCGTATACGTGTTGCCGCTCAGCAGGTCGGTGACGGCGCTGCCGTTCGCCATGCTGAGCTGCCAAACCGGAACGGTGACCGAATGAGCCGTGCTGTCATTGTTAAGCGCCACCGCGACGCGATGGCTCGCATCGAAGCGGCCGTAGGCGTACAGCTTGTTGCTGTCATCCGTAAGCAGGCTCATGAACGAGCCGGTGCGCAGCGCCGCGTACTGGTTGCGGATCGCGATCAGCTTCTGCGTCAACGCCACCGCCGCGTTGGTGGTGCTGCCCTGGGTCCAGTCGAACGTCCGGCGATTGTCAGGATCGTTGCCGCCCTGCATGCCGTATTCGTCGCCGTAGTAGATGGTCGGCGTGCCCACGTAAGTCATCTGGAAGATCAGCGCCAGGTAGGTCTTCCAGATATCGCCGCCGGCACGCTGTGCAAAGCGCTGGATGTCATGGCTGCTGAGGAAATTGGCCATGGTCTGCTGCACGTTGCCCGGGTAGTTGGCGCGGGTGCCGTGCAGCCAGCTGTCGAACTGGCTGGCGGGAATCGAGGCGGCGTTGCCGCTGTAGTCATATCCGGTGATCCATTCCGATACAGGTTGGGTGAAGCCGTCATAGTTGAGTGCGCTATCCCATTCCTTGCCGTTGCCGGTCCATGGATTGGCATTGCCCCAGAACTCGCCGAGGATTTCGGCGTTCGCGTTCACCGCTTTCACCGCCGTGCGCAGCTCGGCCATGATCTGGTGGTTGATGGCGTCGCTGCCGTTGTTGCCGCCGGCGTCGATGTACTGCGGTGCGTCCAGGCGCCAGCCGTCGATGCCGTAGGGCGACGACAACCACGTCTTGACCACCGACGAGGTGCTGCCGTAGATCTGGTTGCGCACCGCCGAGCCGCTGGCGCCGTAGTCCAGCTTGGGCATGGTCGAATAGCCGTAGAAGCTGGAATACGTGCCGGGCCACTGCTGGAAGGTGTAGTAGCCGTACCAGGTGCTGGAGGTGGACTCGTACGCGCCCTGCGTGCTCCACCAGTTGTAGCGGTCGAACCACTGGCTGGTATCGCCGGTGTGGTTGAACACGCCGTCGAGCATCACATAGCCCTTGGGGCCGTTGGTGCTGGCATGCACGTCCGCGATCAGCGTCTGCAGCGTCGTATTGCTGCCGAAGGCCGGATCGACGTGGTAATAGTCCTCGGTGTCGTACTTGTGATTGGTCGGCGAGGTGAACACCGGATTGAGATAGACGATGTTCGCGCCCAGCGTCTGCTTGATATAGCCCAGCTTCTGGTCCACGCCGGCCAGGTCGCCGCCGAAGAACACCAGGTTGTTGGAGCCGCTGCCGGTGGCGAACACGCTGCCGCCCCAGGCCACCTTCTGCGTGGACTGCCCGCCATAGCTGTACTGGCCGGTCTGCACGTCGTTGCTGGTGTCGCCGTTGTAGAAGCGGTCCGGGAAGATCTGGTAGATCACGCCGTTCTTCATCCAGTCCGGCGTCTTGAAGCCGGGGATGAGATAGAAATCGCCGGACGAGGGCTCGCTGCTGCTGGTGCCGGCGGCGTTGTACCAGGCGCTGGCGCTGCCGTCGTTGAGCTGGAAGCGGTAGTACTTCTCGGACGAACTGGCCGGCACCGTGCCCTGCCAGTAATCGAACGTGCCCGTCGGGTCGTTCGAGGCCCAGTGCATCGCCACCCAGTGGAAGGCGCCGTCGGCGCTGTCGTAGTACTTGATGTTGGCGCTGGTCAGGTCGCCCTTGAAGCTGCGGAAGGTGAGCGTGACGGTCTGCGCGGAGGTGGGCTCGGGGTGGTCGACGAACAGCGGGCCCTGGTCGTGGAACAGGCCGTTCCATTCGACGTTATTGTCATTGGACGCGGCCTGCGCGGCCCAGGGCAGTGCCAGCAAGGCACAGGCCAGGGCGGTGAGCGCGACGCCGCGGACGGCGCGCATGGAACGGTGCATCGCTTCAGTCGAACGATTCATGTTGCCCCTCTCATCGGTGGATGGAACAACCCCCTTTCACGTGAAACCCCTCCGTCGCGGCATAAAGCCCCTCTCCCTCCGGGAGAGGGGTTGGGGTGAGGGTACAGACGGAGTGGGGCGCACCACTCCGCCCGTACCCTCATCCGGCTGCCGCCACCTTCTCCCGGAGGGAGAAGGATTTCGCCTTTGATGGCGTTTCGCTCATCGCACGGGTGTCAGCGCGATGCGCTCGACCCGCCCCGCCTGCATGCGCACCCAGGTCACCGGACCGAAGCGGTCGGTGCCGCGCGCCCAGCCCGCGCCATCGCGCGCACGCAGCGCCTCTTCGCTGGCGGCTTCGCCCAAAGGCTTGCCGTCGCTGCTGACCGCAGCGGCAGCGATGCCATGCATCTTCACCACGTACCAGGCCAAAGCCGGCTTGAAGCGCCCTTCCGGCGCGGCCGTCTCGAAGCTCACGCCCTGCTGCGTGCGCTGCACGGCCAGCGTCTGCAGGAAGTAGTCGCCATGCTCGTAGCCGTACGTGACGCCATCATCGTCGTAGTACGGGAAGCTGGTGCGCCGGTCGGCCGGAAACACGTCGACCTCGAGTTCGCGCAGCGCATGCTGCCCCACGTAGTCCTCCGGCGCCTGCATCGGCACGATGGCGCCTTCGCGCACGAACAACGGAAGATCCGACCAGCGCTTCGCGTCCAGCGCGTAGTGGATCGTCTGGCCGCCGTCGTGGCTTTTGCCGCTGGCGTAATCGACCCAACGCCCCGCCGGCAGATAGATGTCCTTCGACGCCTGCCCCGCCTCCACCACCGGCGACACCAGCAGATAGTCGCCGAACATCCAGGCGTCCACGTCCTCGCGCACCCTGGCATCGTCCGGCCAGTCGAACAGCAGCGGCCGCACCAGGCCCACGCCGGTGGCGCGGCGCTGGTACTCATAGCTGTAGATGTACGGCAGCAGCGCGTAGCGCAGGCGGATCGCCGCGGTCGCCGCCTTTTCCGCCACCGGCCCGTAGATCCAGGGCTGGCGCTTGATACCCAGCTCGCCATGCACGCGGAAGATCGGCGTGAACGCGCCGAACTGGATCCAGCGCGCGTAGTTCTCCGGCGTCAAACCGCCGGTGACGGGATCGGCCTGCTTGCTGCTTTTCTGGAAACCGCCGCCATCCATGCCCCATTGCATCGCGCCGGCATTGATCGCGCTGAGCATGCGCTGCCGCTGCGCCTTCATGCTGGCGAAGCCGGTGGCGATGTCGCCCGACCACAGGCCGTAGGCGTAGCGCTGCGAGCCCAGATAGAAGTTGCGGTTGATCGACCACACGCGCCGGTTGCCGTAGGCGCGCTGGCCGTCGTACAGCGCACGCTGCATGTTGAGGAACTGCGTGTCGCTGTCCAGCGTATCCGCCTCGTCGTTCCACCAGCCGGCCATGCCAGTGTCGAAGGAATGCTTGAGGGCGTCGTTGAAGAACCACGCGCGGGCCGCGGGCCGGTCGAAATCCAGGTCGCGCACGGTCTGGTGCGAGAAATAATCCGGCGCCGCCTTGCTCTTCGCGGCCCACAGGCCGTGCTCGGTGGCATAGCGGCCCTCGGCCGTGTCCACATGCAGGCGCGGTTTCATGATGCCGGTCAGGTGCATGCCCTTGGCGTCGAGCATGGTCTTGAGGCTGCCGTCGGAACCGCCCGGGAACTTGTCGGGGTTCCAGCGGAACTCGCCGTACGGGTCGGCGCCCCAGGCTTTCCAGTCGAAGTCCAGGGTGAAGTTGTCGATCGGAATGTGGTTTTCGCGATAGGTATCGACCAACTGCAGCAACTCGCGCTGGTCGATGCCCCACTGGCTGTTGGTGAAGCCCATCGCCCATTTCGGGAACAGCGGCGAGCGGCCGCTGACCCGCGCCAGCGCGGCGAAGATCGCCTTGGGTTCGCCAATGAACACATAGACGTCGCCGATGGCCTGACCCTGGCGGCCACGCACGCGCAGCTTGCCGCCATCCAGATCGAAACTAGCGCCTTCGGCGTCGGCCAGCAGGCCGTAGCCGGCCGTGCTCCAGACGAAAGGCGCACCGGCATTGCCTTGCTCGCCGGCTTTGGCCACCTGCTTGCCGTTGCGCTGCAGGCCGCCGTCGGCGCGCTCGAAGGCGCCATAGCCGTGGATGCCATACAGCGGGTCGGTCGCGGCGTGGCGCGCCTGTACTTCGCCACGGCCCAGCGCGGCCAGATCGATACTCAACAGCACGCGCCCATCGCGCTGCACGACCCATGCGCCATCGCGCACGGCCCCACGCAACGACGGGTCGGAGCCGCCCGATGTCTCGCTGTCGAGCGCGGGATCGATCACCACCGTGGGTGGCGCAGGCGCGCCGTCTTTCGGCACGAAGGAAAGCCTGACGATATCCGGCGACAGGTAATGCACCGTCACCGTGCCTTGCGCGACCTGGAATCCGACGGGCGACGGGCGCAGCTCTTCCGAGGCTTGCGCCATCGCCGTCATGGCCAATGCTCCCGACAAAGCCAGTGCCAAGGCGCGCCAGCGCACGCTCACTGCAACACCACCGTGGCATACGCCGGCAGCGTGAGCTGGCCGTTCGCCAGCGTGGCGCCCGGCACGGTATGCAGGCGGATCGCGCTGAACGCCTTGGCGCTGTCGCCGTCGAGCTTGAAGCTGCCCGGCTTGCCCGACAGGTTGTGCACCACCAGCGCGCGACTGTCCGCCGTCGCGCGCTCATAAGCCACCAGCGCAGGCTTGCCGGTGGCGATCACGCGCAGGGCACCGTCGCGCAGCGCCGGCACCTCCACGCGCCAATGGATCAGCGTGCGATACAGGTTGAGCAGCGAATCGGGCTGGTCCCGCTCCGCCTGTACCGACACGTCGCCGCCCTGCTTCACGCTGTAAGTCTTCCAGCGGCTGTCGCCCGGTGCGGCCGGCGTGCGCTGCCAGCGCATCGGCTCGCGCAGGTTCTCGTCCGGCTTGCGGCCGAGCATGCCGATTTCCTCGCCGTAGTAGATGTACGGCCGGCCCGGCAGGGTCAGCAGCATGGCCGCGGCGGTGCGCATATGGTGCAGGTCGCCGCCGAGCTGGCTGAGCACGCGTTCCTGGTCGTGATTGGAGAGGAACGGCGCGTCGGCATAGTCGTCGCCCGCGGCGGCGTGGAAGGCGGCGTAGCTTTCGGTCAGCAACGCCGGCAGCTTGCCGGCCTGCTCCTGCTTCGCACTGGCGATCAGTTGCTCGGCCAGCGGAAAGTCGAACACCGAACCGAGCGCCGGTAGATACGGTGCCAGCTCGCCCGGCTGCCTGGCCGAGACTTCGCCGACCAGATAGACGTCCGGACGCACCTGCCGCAGGCCCTGGCGGAACTCGCTCCACCACTGCGCGTTCTTGCGGATCACCGCGGGCTGGCCGTTGTCGCTCTTGAGGTCGTCGTAGATGTGGCGCGCCGCGTCGAGGCGAAAACCGTCGGCGCCCTTGCTCAGCCAGAACTTGCCGATCGCGATCATCTCGCGCCGCACCGCCGGCTCGTCGTAGTTGAGGTCGGGCATGGCGCCGGTGAAATCGCCCAGGTAGTGCTGCTTGCCGTTGGCGTGCCAGGCCGGACCGTCGACCGCGCTGATCGCCTTCAGGTCGGTGTCCTTGCCGGCCCAGGTGTACCAGTGGCGGTACTGGCTATGCGGATCCAGCGCGGACTTGAACCAGGGGTGCTGGTCGCTGCTGTGGTTGATCACCAGGTCGATGATCACCTCGATGCCGCGCTTGTGCGCTTCGCTCACCAGCTTTTCGAAGTCGGCCATACTGCCGTACTGCGGGTTGATCCCCTCGTAGTCGGTGACGTCGTAGCCGTGGTAGGTGGGCGAGGGATTGATCGGCATCAGCCAGATGCCGCTGACGCCGAGCGATTGCAGGTAATCGAGCTTGGCGGTGACGCCGTTGAGGTCGCCGATGCCGTCGCCGTTGGTGTCGTACCAGGCGCGCACGAAGATCTCGTACCACACGCCGGAACCCTGGGTCTTCGGTGCGGTGGAGGTGGCGACGGGTGGGGTGGAATCGGCGGCGTAGGCGACAGTGGCGCCAAGCGCGAGAGCGAAAGCAACGGTCAGACGACTTAGTGCACGGAACGGCGGCATGGCTTGCTCCTCTGTTACGCCAGACCGAACCTCGACGCCTGGCTGGGAAATCCCTCTCCGATCAGGAGAGGGTGCCGGCAGGCGGGTGAGGGTACGGCCAGCGCGGAACGTTGAGGCTTCGCCGCACCCTCATCCGCCTGCCGGCACCTTCTCCCGACGGGAGAAGGAAATAACTCTGGAGAGCTCGCGCAAGTGAAAGCGCGGCTCTCCCGATGGTTGCTTACAGCTTGAACTCCACGCCCAGGTAGCTGGTGCGGCCGAAGTACTGGATGGTGCCGGTCTGCGACGGATCCGAACCGAAGTAGGTCTTGGTCGGCTGGTCGCTGAGGTTGAGCATCTGGTAGACGATGCGCCACTGCTTGTTGACGTCGTACGAAGCCTGGAAGTCGTACACCGTCTCCGAGGCGAAGGTGACCATCTGGTTGGTCACCGACATCTGCGTATCGGAGGCGAACTTCGAACGGTAGTTGCCGGACAGGCGGGCCGAGAACGGACCGTTGTCGTAGAACACCGCCAGGCTGGCCACGCGCTTGGACAGGCCCGGCAGGCCGATATACGACGTCGCGCCGCCCAGCGTGGTGGGATTGCTCACCGTGCTCTTGGTGTAGGCCGCATTGGCCTGCACGCCCAGGCCCTTCCACGCGCCCGGCAGGAAGCCGGTCTTGGAGAACGAGAACTCCACGCCGCGCACCAGGCCGCCCTTGGCGTTGTAGGCCGTCTGGTACTGGCCGTTGAGATAGGGCTGGCCGGTGGCCGGGTCGGTCGGCACGGTGATGCCGGCCGAGGCGAAGTCGAAGTTGTTGTAGGTCACCGCCTGGACGAACGACTTGATCTTCTTGAAGAACACGCCGCCGCTGATCACGCCGGTGGAGTCGTCGAAGTAGTGCTCGTAGGTGGCGTCGTACTGCGTGGCGCGCAGCGGATCCAGCAGCGGGCTGGTGCCGCCCCACACGTTGTAGTGGCCATTGTCCACCCACGAACCGGAACCGGCCATCATCTGGTTGATCGGCGGGCGCGCCAGCACCTTGCCGGCGGAGAAACGGCCCTGGTCGTTGTCGGTGAAGTGGTAGATCAGGTTCATCGACGGCAGCCAGTCGGAGTACTTCTTGCCGACGGTGAGCGGCGCGTAGTCGAGGCTGGTGTTGCCGTTGCCGTCGGTGATCGGCACGCCGGCGCCGTTGCCGACCTGCTGCAGGCCGTAGCTGTACTGCTTCTGGTGCGAGTAGCGCACGCCGATGTTGCCGGTCAGGTCATGATCGAACAGCTGCGTGGCGATGTCGGCCATGAAGTACAGGTCGCGCGTCTGCTCGTCGACCTGGCCGCTCTGGATCTCCGACCAGCTCTGGTCGGTGATGTTCTTCACCGGGTTGGCGGTGATGCCGTGCGCGGCGAGGATCGCCGGGCCATTGAGCTGCATGAAGCAGGGGTAGCGGGAGAAGTCGCCCTTCCAGCAGGTCCGTTTGGCCGCGCCGGCCGGAATGCTCAGCGGCACGCCCTTGCTCTGGTCGGTGCCCCACTCCGAACCGTAGACGTAGACCTCGCGGTCGGCGTTGTAGTTGTGGTTGTTCGCGTAGAAGCCGAATTCGATCGCCGACAGGAACGAGCTGTTGGGCAGGTCGTACTTCACGTCGGTGCGGAACGCCTTCATCTTGTCGTGATAGATGTAGGGATACACGCCATAGCGCGACAGGCCCAGCGTGCTCAGGTCGGTGTACTGGCCCGGGTTGGCGTACGACACGTTGCCGAGCTGGCGGCCCTTGAGCTGGTAGGTGACCGATTGCGCGGCCAGCGTCGGGTTGGCGGTGCCCAGGCCCACGTAGGGATCGGCGGTGGTGTCGACGTTGATCTGGTTGCTGGAGGCACGCGACAGCGACACGTCAGAATCCACGTGCCAGTTGCCATGGTTCCACTTCAGGTTCAGGCCGCTGGAGAACACGCTGGTGTTCGTCGTGTAGTTGTCCGCGGTGGTCTCGTTGGAGAACTGCTGATTGCCGCCGGTGCCGGTCACCGTGCCGCCGGTCATCGTGCCGTAGGGGCCCAGCACCGCGTTGGTGACGGTGGCGCCGCTCTGGTAGATGTTCTGCGTGCGGAAGCCGTAGCCGAACGAGGTGTTCTTGAACTTCGAGTAGAACGCATCGCCGCTGACGGTCAGCTCGTCGGTGGGCTTCCACACGACGGTGGCGATTTCGCCGGTGCGGCGCTCGCTGCCGCCGTTCTGCTGCAGCTGCAGGCCCTGGGTCAGGTAGGCCTGGCGGCCGTCGGACAGCGTGTACTTGTTGCCGTCGGAAGCCTCGCCCACGAACTGCTCGGACACGTGCGGCTGGTACATCTGCGCCACGCCCAGGCCCACGCCCAGGGTGTTGTCGAGGAACTTGCCCTGGTAGGCCGCGCTCAGGCGATAGCCCTTCGCGCTGGCGCCGGCGACGTCGTTGGCGCGGTCGTTATAGCTGCCGCGCGCGTCGACGTTGAAGTTCTGTTCCTTCGGCGCATCCAGCGGATTGGCCGTCTGCATGCCGATGGTGCCGCCCACGCCGCCGGTGACCAGCGAAGCCTGGGTGGACTTGTACACCGTGGCCATGTTGATCAGCTCGGACGGGTACTGGTCGAACTGGATGTAGTTGCTGCCGCTGGTCGAGGGCTGCTCGCGGCCGTTCAACGTGGTCTGGATGAAGTTGCCCGACAGGCCGCGGATGTTCACCTGCGAGGCCTGGCCGGCGATGCGCTCGGCGGACACGCCCGGCAGGCGGGTCAGCGCGTCGGCGATCGACTGGTCGGGCAGGCCGCCGATGTCGGCCGAGGTGATCACGTTCTGGATGGTGTCGGCGTAGCGCTGGTAGTCGATCGACTTCTGCACGCTGTTGCTGTAGCCGGTCACCGTGATGCCGGCGAGGCTCTTGGCGAGCTGCTCTTCGTTGCTCTTCTTGCGGCCGTCCTGCTGGTCGGACGTCTGCGCAGTGCCGGACTGCTGCGCGTCCTGGGCGGGTGCGGCGGCAGGCTGCGTCGCGGCTGCTGCGCCGTTATCCGCGCCGGCCGGAGCCGCCTGGATGCCGACGGTGAAGCACAAGCCGGCCGACGCCAGCGCCATGGCCAATACGTTGCGTTTCAGGATCACCTTGTCCCCTCCCCAGGGCTTGAATCGTCACTACGGTGCCGGCTCGCGCGGGTGCTGCGGCAGGCTTGCTGTTTAGGTGTGCGCTTTCGCGTGGCGGCCATGGTAGGCCCGGCTTTCCGAGGGGGATGCAGTTATGCATACGTATTCATAGGACGCTTTTTTTGTGCGGTCGTGACAAAAAGCACAGTGCGCGCACGTTGCGCAGGGGCCGTGCGATGCTCGTGCGCATCGCGCCATGCGAGCGCGCAAGTCTCTACTTGCCACGATCCAAGCTGCCACGCTTCGTTCGTCGCAGCGCATCGACGCGTGCGCTGCTGCGCTGCAAAATCCTCATTTCTTGAATACGTATGCATGAAAGCCGTCGTCGCCGCGGCCTGCATTTAAGCTGCCCCGCACCCCGCGCACCGCCCATCTGCTGCGTGCGCCGATAAAGCCTCGGGATTACGGGACATGAGTGAAACACCCTGGTGGCGCGGAGCCGTCATCTACCAGATCTACCCGCGCAGCTTCCTGGACACGGACGGCGACGGCGTGGGCGACCTGCCCGGCATCGTCGAGCGCCTCGACTACATCGCGGGCTTAGGGGTGGACGCGATCTGGATCGCGCCGTTCTTCCGTTCGCCGATGGCGGACTTCGGCTACGACATCGCCGACTACCGCGCGGTGGATCCGCTGTTCGGCACGATCGACGACTTCGACCGCCTGCTGGCCAAGGCGCATGCGCTGGGCCTGAAGGTGATGATCGACCAGGTGCTCAGCCATACCTCCGACCAGCACGAGTGGTTCAAGGAAAGCCGCGCCAGCCGCGACAATCCCAAGGCCGACTGGTACGTGTGGGCCGACGCCAGGGACGACGGCACGCCGCCCAACAACTGGATGTCGCTGTTCGGCGGCGTGGCCTGGCAATGGGAGCCGCGGCGCGGGCAGTACTACCTGCACAACTTCCTGACTTCGCAGCCGGACCTCAACTTCCACCATCCGGACGTGCAGCGCGCGGTGCTGGACAACGTGCAGTTCTGGCTGGACAAGGGCGTGGACGGCCTGCGCCTGGACGCGATCAATTTCTGCTTCCACGACCGCCAGCTGCGCGACAACCCGCCCAAGCCGCAGGCGATGCGCGTGGGCCGCGGCTTCAGTCCCGACAATCCGTACGCGTTCCAATACCACTACTACAACAACACGCAGCCGGAGAACCTCGCGTTCCTGGAAGAATTGCGCGGGCTGCTCGACCGCTATCCCGGCGCCGCCGCGCTGGGCGAGATCTCCTCGGAGGACTCGCTGGCCACCATGGCCGAGTACACCACCGGCCACCGCCTGCACATGGGCTACAGCTTCGAGCTGCTCACCGCCGATTTCAGCGCGGCCTATATCCGCGGCACGGTCGAGCGGCTGGAAGCGCAGATGACCGAGGGCTGGCCGTGCTGGGCCATTTCCAACCATGACGTGGAGCGCGTGCTCAGTCGCTGGGGTCGTGAGGCACGGGGTAACGGCGATGCGTCGGTGCGGCTGGCCAACCTGCTGACCGCGATGGTGTGCTCGCTGCGCGGTTCGGTATGCGTCTATCAGGGCGAAGAGCTGGCGCTGACCGAAGCGGAAGTGCCGTACGAGGCGCTGCAGGATCCCTACGGCATCACCTTCTGGCCCAACTTCAAGGGCCGCGACGGCTGCCGCACGCCGATGCCCTGGGACGAGTCGGCCAACGCCGGCTTCAGCAGCGGCGCGCCGTGGCTGCCGGTGCCGGCCGGCCATCGCGCGCTGGCGGTGTCGCGCCAGGAGCTCGATCCGGCCTCGGCGCTGCACGGCTTCCGCGGCTTCATGCAGTGGCGGCAGGCGCAACCGGAATTGCGCTGGGGCGCGATCGGTTTCCTCGATACGCCCGAGCCGGTGCTGGCCTTTACCCGCACGCATGCGGGAGAGACGGTGCTGGCGGCGTTCAATCTCGGGTCCGCGCCTGTCGCCGTCGCGCTGCCCCTGGCCGGCGAGCGCATCGGCGGCCATGGCCTGGCCGAAGGCACGCTGGAAGACGGCCTGCTGCGCCTGCCGCCGCACGGCCTGCTGTTCGCCCGGCTGTCCTGAGCGGGGCGGCTGTCGCGTTCACGCGGCGCCGCCTATGATCGGCGGCATCGTGTCGAAAGGAGCTTCCGCATGCGCACCGTCCTGATCGTCCTTGGCCTGATCCTTGTCGCTGCCGGCATCTGGGTGCTGGCCGGACAAGCCACTTATCAGCAGACCGATACGCTGGTGCAGTTGGGCTCGGCGAAGATCACCGCGACGCATGACAAGGCGGTGCCGACGTGGATGGGGATTGCGGGGATCGCCGTGGGAGCGTTGCTGGCGATCGGCGGGTTTCTTCGCAAGGGCTGAGCCTCGACATACAAGGCTGAATCCTTCTCCCTCCGGCGACCCGAAGGTAGTCCCCGTGGGAGAGCACGCGGGGAGGGCACAGGGATGTGCCCGGCTTTCCTCGCTCATCAAAGCCGGGCACATCCCTGTGCCCTCTTCGCGTGGAGGAGCGAGGAAGGTGGCGGCAGCCGGATGAGGGTGCGGGCGGAGCGGTGCGCATCACTTCCACGCTCCGGCCGTACCCTCACCCCAACCCCTCTCCCGAGGGGAGAGGGGCTAAATCTAAAGCGGCGTGAGGTTGGCGTATGCGGCCACCAGCCACTTGCTCCCCGCCGCCTCGAAGTTGATCTGCAGCCGCGTATGCGCGCCGCTGCCCTCGGCGCTCACTACCACGCCCTCGCCGAAGCTCGGATGGCTCACGCGCTGGCCCAGCTTCACCGGCAGGTCTTCCTTGAGCGACGACGCCGCGGATTCGGCGAAACGCCCGGCATACAACGGACGCGTCACCTGCACGCGCGGGCGCACCTCGTCGACCAGGTCCGGCGGCACTTCGGCGAGGAAGCGCGACGGGCGCGCCAGCATCTCCACGCCATGCATGCGGCGCGATTCGGCATAAGTGATTACCAGCCGCTCGCGCGCACGCGTGATGCCGACGTAGGCGAGGCGGCGCTCCTCTTCCAGGCGGCCTTCGTCCTCGACCGAGCGCTGGCTGGGGAACAGCCCTTCTTCCATGCCGACCAGGAACACCACCGGAAACTCCAGGCCCTTCGCCGAATGCAGGGTCATCAGCTGCACGCAGTCGTCCCAGGATTCGCCCTGCCCTTCGCCGGCCTCCAGCGCCGCATGCGACAGGAAAGCCGACAGCTCGCTGAGGCCCGCCTCGATGTCTTCGGCGGTGGGCTCGAAGCGGCTGGCCACGTTGACCAGCTCGTCCAGGTTCTCCACCCGCGATTCGGCGTTGCCGCGGCTGTCTTTCTCGTAGAAGTCGCGCAGGCCGGTATGCGAGATGGCGTGTTCCATCTGCTCGGCCAGCGCCAGCGCCGTGGCCTCGGTGTCGCCGTCGGTCTTGCCGGAGAAGGTGCGCGCCATCTCCTCGATCATCTGCAGGAACGCCTTCACCGCATTCTTCGCGCGGCCGGCCAGTTCGCGGCCGGTGGCCAGCTCATTCAAGGCCGCTTCCCACAGCGAGGTGCCCTCGCCGCGCGCGCGCTTGCGCAAGGCGTCCAGCGTGCGGTCGCCGATGCCGCGCGGCGGCGTGTTCACGGCGCGCTCGAAGGCCGCATCGTCGTGGCGGTTGGCGGACAGGCGCAGATAGGCCAGCGCGTCCTTGATTTCCGCGCGCTCGAAGAAGCGCAGGCCGCCATACACGCGATACGGGATGTCGCGCTGGATCAGCTGCTCTTCGAAGTTGCGCGACTGCGCGTTGGAGCGATACAGGATGGCGCAGTCGCGTGCATCGCCATGTTCGGCGATGTATTCGCGGATGCGCTCGATCACGTAGCGCGCCTCGTCCTGCTCGTTGTACGAGGCGTATACGGCGATGCGCTCGCCGTCCTCGCCATCCGTCCACAGCTGCTTGCCGAGGCGGCTGCCGTTGCGCGCGATCACTGCGTTGGCGGCCTTGAGGATGGTCGAGGTGGAGCGGTAGTTCTGCTCCAGCTTGATGGTCTTGGCGCCGGGGAAATCGCGCAGGAACTGCTGCACGTTCTCCACCTTGGCGCCGCGCCAGCCGTAGATGGCCTGGTCGTCGTCGCCCACCACGAATACCTGAGCAGAAGCAGCTTGCCCGCTGCTGCCGGCCAGCACGCGGATCCACGCGTACTGCAGCGTGTTGGTGTCCTGGAACTCGTCGATCAGGAGATAGCGCCAGCGCTGCTGGTAATGCTCCAGCACCGCCGGATTCTTCAGCCACAGCTCGTGCGCGCGCAGCAGCAGCTCGGCGAAATCGACCAGGCCGGCGCGCTGGCAGGCTTCCTCATAGGCCTGGTAGATCTGCACGAAGGTGCGCGTGACCGGATGGTCGCGATGCTCGATGCTGCCCGGGCGCTTGCCTTCGTCCTTCCAGCTGTTGATCTGCCAGGTGGCCTGGCGCGGTGGGAACTTCGCCTCGTCCAGCCCCAGCCCCGCGACCACGCGCTTGACGATGCGCTGCTGGTCGTCGGCATCGAGGATTTGAAAGCCTTCCGGCAACCCCGCCTCGCGCCAGTGCCGGCGCAGCAGGCGATGCGCGATGCCGTGGAAGGTGCCGACGGTGAGGCCCTGCGTGCCGGCGCCGATCAGCGCATCCAGGCGTCCGCGCATCTCGCCGGCCGCCTTGTTGGTGAAGGTCACCGCCAGGATCGCCCACGGCGGCACCTCCAGCACCTGGGTCAACCAGCCGATGCGGTGGGTCAGCACGCGGGTCTTGCCGGAACCGGCGCCGGCCAGCACTAGATAGTGGCCGGGCTGCGCGCAGACGGCTTCGCGCTGCGCGTCATTGAGCTTGTCGATCAAATGCGAGACATCCATCGCGCCATTGTAGCCGGCCCCGGTCTCACTCACCGGAATGTGGGCGCCCGCTGAACGCAAGAACCTGTCCGCGAACCGCGGCGGTGGCGAGCCGGTCTCCACCTCAAGTCCCCATCCGCAAGCTGCCGCCATGAACTGGTCGCCCAAGACGAAACCGCTGGACCACGATATCTGCGTCCACATCTTCACCGCCTCGGCCGCGATGGTCGGCGTGTGCATCACGGTCATCGGCATCCTGCGCGTGGCCGTCTCGATGCGCCGCATCGACCTGATCGGCAACGACCTGCTGGCGCTGAACACGATCCTCTACCTGCTGGCCTGCCTGCTGTCGTACTGGGCGCTGCGCACGCGCAGCCTCAGCCGCAATCACCGGCTGGAGCGGGTTTCGGATGTGCTGTTCCTGCTGGCCTTGACGCTGACCACGGTCAACGCGGGCTTTCTCACCTGGGCGGTGTCCAAAGGCTGAGGATCACTCGCGCAGGCGCGGCACGCCGTGCTCGCTGCGTTCCTCGACCGCGACCGGACGCGTATCCAGGCGCGTGCCGCGCAGCGTGTCCTGCGGCAGCGGCGTCACCGCCGCGCCGCGGTGGAAAGCCAGCGCGTTGCGGTAGCACTGCTGCGCCAGCGCGTCGTCGCCTTCGCCGGCGTAAACGTCGCCCAGCGCTTCCCATACCTCGGCGGTGGGCTTGAGCGCGAGCGAGCGTTCCAGGTATGCATGCGCCTTGCTCCACAACTGCAGCCGCACGCCCATGCGGCCGAGCGTGAGCAGCAGGTAGGGATCGTTCGGATGCGCATCGAGCCAGCTCTCGGCGCGGCGCAGGCGTGCGTCGAGGTTGTCGTCGCCGAGCACGCCGTAGGTCTCGATCAGCTGCGGCGACCAGTCGCGACGCAACGCGGACTCCACTTCGTCCATCGCCGGCAGCACCATGCCGTAGCCGGCGGCGGCGCGCGCGTAGGCATCGATGGCCGCCGGCGAGCGGCGCTGCGCTTTCGGCAACTGCGACCATTGCTGGTTGAGCGCGGCGCCATCCGGTGCGGCGCGCAGCGAGGCGGCCAGCACCTGGCCTTCCAGTACCGCGTAGTTCCTGGCGCCGAGCGCGCCGCTTTTCTGCAGCGGCTCCAGCGCTTCGCGGGCGCGGCGGAAATCGCCGGTCGCCAGCGCGGCGATGGTCAGCTCGCGCCAGCCGCCGGGGCTGAGCGTGCCGGCATCGGCTTCCGGCGCCAGCAGGGCCAGCGCCTCCGCGGCCTTGCCGTCGCGGCGCAGCACGCGGGCGCGCAGCACGCGGGCGGCGCGCGGCGCGGACTGGCCGGCTTCGGCCAGCGCTTCCAGCGCGCGATTGTGTTCGCCGCGGCGCGAGGCTGCCTCGGCCGAGGCAAGCAAGGCGGGACCGCGCAGCGTGTCGAGGCGCGAGGCGCGGTTGAGATCGCGCTCGGCATCGCCGTGGCGGCCTTCCATCAGCGCGACCAGGCCCTCGCCCAGGCGCTGCTGGCTGACCCGGCGATGGCGGCGCGACAGCGCGCCGAACGGCCAGCGCGTCAGGCGCCACGCCGCGACGAGCAGGGCCCAGGCGAGCAACAGCACGACTACCGCCGCGACCACCGACAGCTCCGCCTGCCAGCCGCGCAGCCGCACCAGCACATAGCCCGGGTCCTCGGCCACCCAGTGCCAGCCGAATGCGGCGACCGCGGCGACGGCCACCAGCAACAGGATCCAGCGCCACAGGTTCATGGCTTGGCCCCGGCTTCGGGCTTGCTGTCGCCGGCGGCGGGACGCAGCGCATGCACCGCGCGCAGGTTGCGCAGCTCGGCCAGCGCGGCACCCAGCTGGACCGGCGCGACGGCGGGCAGCTGGCGTTCCAGTTCGGCGAGTTTCGCGCGCGCCTGCTGCACGACCGGAGCCTGCAGGTCGAACTGCGTGTCGAGATTGGCCTCGGCACGCTTGAGCGCGGCCGCATAGCCGTCGGCGTCGTAGGCCAGCAGCGCCGCCTGCGCCTGAGCCAGGTCCAGGCCGACCAGCTCGCGCGCGAAGCGCGCATCGGCCACCGCCAGCGGCGCGCCATTCGTGCGCTGCACGCGGATCACGTCGGCCAGCGAGCGGCGCACGCGCATCCACGCGGTGTCGGCGGCGGCGCTGTCTTCGGTGCGGTCCAGCGGCTTCAGCGGCCACGCGATGGAAGCGGCGCGCAGCTGGTTGAGCGCGTCGAGCGCGGCGGCCTGGCCGGCCGGCTGGCTCCTGGCCAGCGCTTCGCGTTCGGCGGTGATGCTCTGGCGCAGGCCGGAGAACGCACCGTCGTTCACCGCGGCGAGGGTCTGGTCCGCCAGCGCATAAGCGGCGGCGGCGCCCTGCGCGTCGTGGAACAGCGCGTAGCGTTCCTTGGCCATGCGCAGCAGCGTTTCGGTTTCGTCCAGCAGCATGCCGTCGTGGCCGGACAGGGTCTTGTCGGACAGCTTGGCGACGGCGTCCTCGAGATTGCGCGTGCGCTCGGACTGGCCGAGCAGTTCCTCGCGCAGCGAGCGGTTGACCTGGTCGGCATCGCCCAGGCGCTGGCGCAGCAGGCCGCGCTCGTTCTCCATCGATTCGAGCGCGCGCTCCATGTTGGCGACGCGCGTGTCCAGGCTGGCCGCGGTCTGCGTGGCGCCGCGCACGCCGGTTTCCTGCACGTACTGGCGCCAGCCCACGTAACCGGCGCCGCCGAGGGCGACCAGCGCGAGCAGCGTGGCGAGGGCGACGGTGCCGCCGCGGCGCGGCGCGGCGGAAGGGGCGGGCGCCTGCACGGCGCTCGTGGGCGTGGCGTTGTCCTGGCTCATGCGCGCCATGCTAGCAGCCCGCGTGCGCCGGTTCGCATCAAACGGGCGTGAAAAGCGCGCGTTCCCGGCGGCGCATCGCCGCAGCGATGGCTAGCGTTGCGCCGCCGCGGCCAGCAGATCCGCCGCCATGGCGGACCGCGCGATGCGCACGCGCACGAAACCGGCCGCGCGCGCCACCGCCGCCAGCCGTTCGCTGCTGGCGATGGCGGTGGCGGCGCACAGCCTGGCCCAGGCCGGCGGCGGCAGCAGCGCGCGCAGGTTGTCGAGCGCCTCGGCGCTGGACAGCAACACACGCGCCGATTTCGGCAGCGCCGCCACCGCGTCCACGTGCCGGCGCAGCAGCCGCGGCGCCACGCGGCGATAGACATGCAGCTCGCGCAGCTCGGCGCCGCGCGCGGCGAACTGCTCGCGCAGCAGGCCGCGGCCGCCGGGTGCGCCGATCAGCGCAACGCGGCGTCCGCGCAGCTCGCGCAACGACGGATGCGCGAGCAGGCCTTCGCTGTCCTGCCGCGACGGCGCGATCGCATCGATGCCATGCCGGCGCAGCGCATGCGCCGTGCCCTGCCCGACCGCCAGCACCGTGGCGCGCGTGCGCAGCGGCGCGAGCTTCGCGGCGAAGCGCACCGCGGCCGGACTGGTGAAGACCAGCACGTCGTCGCGCAAGGCGGCACGCAGGCCCGTGGCCGCGGCGCGCGCATCGTCCGCGCCGCGCAGCGACAGGCCCGGCAGCGCCAGCGGCTCGCCGCCGAGCGTGCGCACCCGGCGCGACAGCGGCGCGGCGGTGCCGGCCGGGCGCGTGATCACCACCACGCGGCCGGCGAGCGGAGCGGGTACATCGGCGCGGACTCGGCTCATGGCTTACCTGGAAAGGGAACGCCCGGAGTGTAGCGAGGGAGCGCCGGCCGATCGCGCGTGCGTTCTTGCGGCCGCTCCCGCGACTTCTGCCCCATCCCGGCCCCCGCCGCGCCGGCTAAACTGGGCGGCTCCCCGTCCCACGCCTCTCCCGCATGAGCAACACAACCTCCCCCGCCCAGGACCTGGTCGCCTTCATCCGCGACTCGATCCCCCTCGCCCACGCCATGGACCTGCACCTGCACAGCCACGATCAAGACCATCTGGCCGTGATCGCCCCGCTGCCGCCGAACATCAACGACAAGGGCTGCGCCTTCGGCGGCAGCCTGGTCAGCCTGATGACCCTCAGCGGCTGGGGCCTGGTCGAACTGGAGCTGCGCCGGCGCGGCTTCGACTGCGATGTGTTCGTCGCCGAATCGACCGTGCATTACCTGGCGCCGGTATGGGAAGACTTCCTCAGCGAGGCCCGGCTCGGCCATGGCGCCAGCTGGGACGCGTTCTTCCATACCTTGAACACGCGCGGCCGCGCCCGCATCGAGGTGGCCTGCCGCGTGCCCGGCGAGCATCCGGACAAGCCCGCCGCCACGCTGAGCGCGCGCTTCGTCGCAAAACGCCGGGACTGAGCGTCACCCGATGCGCCGGCTTGGGTCAGAATGGACGGGTCTTCACCCGGGGGAACGCTCCATGCGCCGTCTGCTTGTCCTCGTCGTCCTGTTGTCCACCCTGCTGCTGTCCGGCTGCGCCACCAATAAGCGCAACGAGGCCCTCACCAATACGCTCAACGCCTATGGCAGCGTGGTGCGCTGGGGCGATTTCGGCAGCGCGCTGCAGTTCATCGACCCCAAGGTACGCGACGAACACATGCCGACCCAGCTGGAAATGGCCCGCTTCGACCAGTTCCGCGTGACCGGCTACGACGATGGCGGCGGCCCGGCCGCCAGCGGCGAGAACGAGGTGCGCCAGGTGGTCGCGATCAGCATGGTCAACAACAACACCCAGGCCGAGCGCACCGTGATCGACCGCCAGACCTGGCGCTACGACGCCCAGACCAACCACTGGTGGCTGCTCACCGGCCTGCCGAACCTCACCGCGGACCAGTAATGCCTCAGCCTTCCAAATTGGGATCCTTCTCCCTCCGGGAGAAGGTGGCGGCAGCCGGATGAGGGTGCGGGCGGAGCGGTGCGCATCACTTCCTCGCTCCGCCCGTACCCTCACCCCCACCCCTCTCTCCCACGGGGACTACCTTCGGGTCGCCGACGGGAGAGGGGCTTTAACCCTATAATCGCCGGCTCACTCTCCACCACCGCGCCTGCGGAAACCATCGAATGAACGACTTCCTGCACAAGCTGCCCGAGTTCATCGGCAACCATCTCGCGCTCGCCGCGCTGTTCGTGATCCTGCTGGTGGCGATCGTCGTGCTGGAAATCATGCGCCTGCTGCGCAAGTACAAGGAGCTGACGCCGGCCGGCCTCACCCTGCTGATCAACCGCGAGAGCCCGCTGCTGATCGACCTGTCGGCCTACGCCGACTTCGAGAAGGCCCACGTGCCCGGCGCCCGCCACGTGGCGATGAGCCAGTTCGACCCCGAGCACAAGGACCTGGCCAAGGCCAGGGAGCTGCCGGTGGTGCTGATCGACAAGGACGGCCGTGGCCTGGACAAGGCCGCGCAGCGCCTGATCAAGGCCGGCTTCGGCAAGGTCTATACCCTGGGCGGCGGCGTGCTGGCCTGGCAGCAGGCGCAGTTGCCGGTGGCCAAAGGAAATAAGTAAGACCTTCGCCGGCATCCGCTCGTTCGACAGCGCGCCCACGGGCGCGCTTTTCGTTTGGGGGCCAGGCTCAGGCGTGCGCCAGGCCCGCGCGGCCGGCGAGGATCTGCGCCAGCACGTCCGGCGCGTAGTCGAAGGAGTCGTAGTACAGCCGCTCCTCCGGCAGGCCAGCGTCGAGGAACAGCTTGCGGCCGGCGTCGATCATCGCCGGCGGCCCGCTCATGTAGACGTCGTGGCCGGAGAGGTCCGGCAGGTCTTCCAGCACCGCTTCGTGCACCAGGCCCATGCGCAGGCCGCTGGCGGCGGCCTGTTCGGGATCGGACAGCACCGGATGGAAGCGCAGTGCGTGCGCCGAGCGCTCCCAGCCGCGGGCCAGCTCCAGCAGGTACAGGTCGGCCGCGTTGCGCGCGCCCCAGTAGACCTCGATCGGACGCCGCGTGCCGAGCGCGAGGAAGTGCTCGACGATCGCCTTGACCGGCGCGAAGCCGGTGCCGCCGGCCATGAACACCATCGGCCGCTCCGAATCCTCGCGCGGCACGAAGGTGCCCAGCGGCGCCTCCAGCCGCAGCCGGTCGCCGACGCGCAGGCCGTCGGCCACCCACGAGGTGAAGCCGCCGCCGGCGACGTGGCGCACGTGCATCTCGATGCTGCCGTCCGCACGCGGCCCGCCGGCGATCGAGAACGGACGGCGGCGGCCGTCTTCCAGCAGCACGTCCAGGTATTGCCCCGGCAGCCAGTTCAGGCGCGTCTCGCCCGGCGCGGGCTCCAGGCGCAGGCCGATCACGTCCGGGGCGAGCGCGCTTTTCTCCGTCACCACCACCTCGAGGCGGCGGCGCGCGATGTCTTCCACCGAGGTCACTTCGCGCGCGGCGATCAGCAGGTCGCCGCAGGGCACCGCCTGGCACAGCAGCACCGCGTGCTGGGCCGGCGAGGTGCCGCTCAGCGCCACCGGCGGATTGCGCGGGTATTGGCACTGCCCCTCCAGCAGGATCGCCTTGCAGCTGCCGCAGACACCCGCGCGGCACGAATACGGCAGCGCGATGCCGGCGCGCTGCGCGGCTTCCAGCACGGTTTCGCCGGGCTCGACCGGGAAGCGGCGGCCGGACTGCTTGAGGGTGACGGTGAACACGGATCGATTGTCGCGGCGACAGCGGTCGACCGACAATGCGGTCTTCACCCGGGAGTATCAACCATGACAGCCATCTGGAAGCAGGACACCAGCCTCGATCGCCTCAACGGCTGGAGCGCCAACACCATGATGGAGGCCCTGGGCATCCGCTTCACCGCGGTCGGCGACGACTGGGTGCAAGGCACCATGCCGGTGGACCGGCGCACCCACCAGCCCTACGGCCTGCTGCACGGCGGCGCCTCGGTGGTGCTGGCCGAGACGCTGGGCAGCACCGCGGCCATGCTCACCCTGGACCCGACGCAGGAAGCCGCCGTCGGCCTGGACATCAACGCCAACCACATCCGCGGCGTGCGCAGCGGCATCGTGATCGGCACCGCGCGCAAGCTGCACCTGGGGCGCAGTACGCAGGTGTGGGAGATCCGCATCGAGACCGAAGCCGGCGAGCTGGTATGCATCTCGCGCATCACCATGGCGGTGATTCCGTCGCGCGCCGTCAACCTCAAATAACGACGTAGGTTGGGGTGAGCCGCAGGCGAACCCCAACAGAGGCATGGACGGAGCGCCCGTTGGGGTTCGCCTGCGGCTCACCCCAACCTACGGCCGGGTTTGGCGGCGATAATCGCCCGATGTCCCAAGACGCCCCCTACGCCAGCCTCACTCCCGATCATGTCCTCGATGCGGTCGCCGCCTGCGGCCTGTATCCCGATGGCCGCCTGCTCGCCCTCAACAGCTACGAAAACCGCGTGTGGCAGGTCGGCATCGACGACGCCCAGCCGGTGATCGCGAAGTTCTATCGCCCCGCGCGCTGGAGCGATGCGGCGATCCTCGAGGAGCATGCCTTCGCGCAGGAACTGGCCGAAGCGGAACTGCCGCTGGTCGCGCCGCTGGCCTTCGGCGGCCGCACCCTGCTGCACCACGCCGGCTTCCGCTACGCGCTCACGCCGCGCCGCGGCGGCCGCGCGCCCTCGCTCGAATCCGCCGACCAGCTCGAATGGCTGGGGCGGCTGATCGCGCGCATCCACCTGATCGGCGCGCGCGCACCGTTCGCGCACCGCGGCCGCATCGACCGCGCCACGCTGATCGAGCAGCCGATGCAGGCCGTGCTCGCCTCGCCGCTGCTGCCGCAGAACGTGCAGGCGCGTTACCGCGTCGCCGCGCAGCGCGTGGACGAAGCGGTGGCGCTGCGCCTGGAGGCGGTGGGTCCGGTGCGCCAGCTGCGCCTGCACGGCGACTGCCATCCGGGCAACGTGCTGTGGACCGACGACGGCCCGCACTTCGTCGACCTGGACGATGCGCGCATGGGTCCGGCCGTGCAGGACCTGTGGATGCTGGCCAACGACGACGCCAGCATGGAAGCGCTGCTCACCGGCTACGAACAGTTCCGCGAGTTCGATCGCATCGAGCTGGCCCTGGTCCCGGCCTTGCGCGCGATGCGCCAGCTGCACCATGCCGGCTGGATCGCCGCGCGCTGGCACGATCCGGCCTTCCCTGCCGCGTTCCCGTTCGCGGGCGAGGCGCGCTGGTGGGAGCAGCACGTCGACGACCTGCACGAACTGGCGGATGGCCTGCTCGCGGACGGCCGGCTCGCGGACGACATGGGCGCCGCCTGAGCAGCGCCCGGCCGCCATGCCTCAGTGGTAAGGCGGCGGATCGATACCCAGCACGTTCTTCAGCACCACGTCGAGCTGGTGCGCCGAGGCCGGCTTCTCCTCGGTATTCAGCGGCATCGGGTTGCCCGCGATGATGGTGCCGCGCATCAGCACGCCCGGGCCGCTGCCGAACAGGCCATGGTCCACATTGCCGGCGAGCAGGCCGTTGCGATTGGCCAGGTCGTCCCAGTTGCCGTCGTTGCGGTCGGTGCGCTGGAACTTCGACGGATCGCCGCCCACCGTGTCGAGCGACGAAACCATCGCGCCGGCGAAGGTCTTCTGCTGGTCGGCGCCGAGGCCGTTGAACCAGGCCATGGTCTGCTGCGCATTCATGCCGTGCAGTTCGCCGTAGCGCATCAGCATGTTGGCCGCCGGCTGGTCGTCCTTGCTGTGCCACGCCCCCAGCGCCTGCGACGCGCTCTGGTTGTAGCCCAGGCCCTGCAGGAAGGCTTCGCGGCCCGGCACGGCCGCATCGTTGTCCTTCTTGCTCTGGTAGGCGATCAGGCCGACCGTGCCCAGCGCGACCAGGCCGATGCCGATCGGGCCGGCCCAGCTGCCCCAGCCCGCCCCGCCGGCCAGCGCCGCGCCGAGCATGCCTTCGCCGCCCACGGCGGCATTGCCCGCCGCCCACATGATCGAGCCCACGCCGGTGGTGGCGTACAGCGCACCCTCGGTGTTGTCGCCCTTGCCGAAGGCATCGCCCGCTTTCCACAGGTCGATGCCGCCGGACAGGATGTTCACCCAGTGGTCGACCGAACGCTGGCCCACCGTGCCCCACAGGCTTTCCTTCGGCGCCCAGCCCACGCTCGTCACCAGGCCGGCGGTCTTCTGGCTGAAGCCGGCGGCGCCGATCAGCGCCGACATGTCGTTGCGCAGTTCCTCGGTGCCGGTCTTGCCGGTGCCGACCTTGTCGAAGGCATTGGCCAGGCTCAGGCCCGCGGCGCCGACGCTGAAGGCGCGGAACAGCGTGCTCACCGGCGTGCCGTTGTCGAAGCCCTTGATCTTGCCGAGCTTGCCGTCGGTGTCCTTCAGGCCCGACTGCAGCGACTGGGTGAGCGCGTCCGGCGTCTTGGCGTCCTTGGCCAGCGCGTCGAAGTCGGACAGGTTGCTCTTCAGCACATCGGTGGCCTGCTTCAGGCTGCCGACCTTGTCGCCGTCCAGGCCCAGCACCACCGCGAGCGACTTGTTGTTGCCGAGGTCGTCGAGCTGCTGGATCACTCGGGTCCGCGTGGCGGCATCATTGCTCTTGCCCAGCTGCTCGCGCAGATCGTCGAGGCGGCCCTTGACGTAGTTGGTGCCCAGCTCCTGGGTGAGCTTGCGGCCGGCCTGGTCGGCGACCTTGCCGTACTGCGCCCACTGGTTGAGCAGGGCCTGGCCCGGCTCGCCCTTGAGCACGGTCGGGTCGCTCGACACGGCCAGGCGCATCGCCGCGGCGTTGTTGTCGCTGCCGAGAATCTTGCCCAGCGTGTCGGTCACCGCCTTCTGGTCGCCCGGATGGCCGGCGGCCCACTGCGCCAGCGCGGTCTGCTGCGACAGCAGCAGCTTGCCGTCGTCGGCGATCTGCTGCTGCGCGGCGGCGACCTGCTGCTCCCAGTCCGGCCCCTTCATCTGCTTGTACTTGTCGATCGCCGCCTTGAGCTGGTCGGCGCTCATCGACTTGCCTTCCTTGGCGATCAGGCTGTTGAGCTCGCCGGTGAGCTTCACGTACGACTGCACGTCGTTGTCGACGCGGTAGTGCGTGTTCTCCACCGTCTTGAACAGCTCGGCCTTGGTCTGCTCGACCCAGGGGCCGGTGATGCGCTCGTAGCCGCCGTGGCTGACCTTGTCGACGAAGCTCAGCGCCAGCGTGGGATCGCCGGACTGCTGCGCCATCGAGGTCAGCATCGACTGCGTATTCATGCCGCCGGCCACGATGCGCGGGTCGGGCAGCTGGCCGGCGAGGTCGTCGGCCAGCGACTGCGCCGCCGCCGGATCGCTCTGCCGCAGCGTGCCCACCGCGGTGGACAGGCTGGTGAGGATGTTGCCGGAGTGGCGCTGCTCGTTGTCGTACAGGAAGGCGAAATGCGTGATCTGCTCCATCTGCGTGCGGCCTTGCGACGCGATGGCGGCGCGCGCCGCCGGCGAGCTCAGGCCGGCCATCAGCTCGGCGTAGCGGCCGGAGGATTCCTCCGCCTGCTTCGCCTTCGGCTCGATCTGGTTGCTGTTGGTGAGCTGCTCTTCCTTGTACGGCTGCGCCGCCCAGTTGGCCGCGTCCTGCACGGTCTTGGCGAAGCCGGGACTCGCTTCGGCCAGCTTGCGCACCTGGTCGGAGCTGGCGTTCTTGAGCGAGGTATCCAGCGCCAGCAGCTTGTCCTTCGGCGAGGTGTAGCCGGCGCGGTCGTTGCTGGCGACGAGGCTGTCGGCCTCCTGCTGATCGACCGCGTGCTGGACCGCGGCATCGCCCTGGTAGCGGGCCAGGATGTCGGTGCGCGCGGACTTCTCGCGTTCGGCGATGCTCGGCGGCTGCTCGCCCAGCTGCTTGCGCTGCTGCGGGGTGAGACCGTCGTTCACCGGCTCCTTCAGGCGCGCCTGCACTTCGTCGTTGACCGCCTGGTCGAGCTCATGCTGCAGGCCGGGAAGGTCGCCGGTGCGCTTGTCGGCGACGGCTTCCTGATAGTTGTTGAGCGCCCGGTTCACCATCTGCTGCGGGGTGGGCTTCGGCGCCTGCACGCCGGCCACGGCCGGCGCATTCGCCGGGGGGATGGCCAGCACGTCGCCGGGCATGATGCGCGAGCCGGAGACCGCGGGATTGGCCTGGTGCAGGGCCTCTACCGTGGTGCCGAATTTCTGGGCGATGCCGTCGAGCGAATCGCCGTGCTCCACCCGGTATTTTTCCGGCGGCGGGGGCGGCGGCGGCGGCGGGGTGTAGGTCTGGATGCCGATATCGCGCGGGATCGCCATGGTCGTAAGCCTTTGCGAAGGGGGACAGGGAGGCCGCTATTGGAAAGGCCGGCGCGGGGAGGCGCCTAGTGGGGCTAACCCTAGGTTGGGGCTGGACTTGCCGCTGTCATGAAGCGGTTCGCACTGTGACCGTGGCGCGACACCGGCCTCGCAAGAATTTGCCCGGGGAACTTCCGTCCGCCCGGCCGCGCAGGCATGCTTGCCGCTTCACTGCGCGAGGAACGCGATGAAACGCTCAAGGACCGCCGCCCTGCTGCTGATGGGCAGCCTGCCGCTGTGCCTCACTGCCTGCGGCGACGACGAAGCCACCCGCGAAGGCCTCTACACCTCGGTGGACGCCTGCGTGGCGCAGACGCAGGACCGGCCAACCTGCGAGCAGGCGTTCGCCAATGCCGCCTCGGAAGCGGCGGAGAAAGGACCGCATTTCGATACGCGCGCCCAATGCGCCGCGAGCTATGACTGGGATCGCTGCGAGGAACGCCGCGACAGCGGCGGCCACTCGTTCTTCGGCCCGCTGATGACCGGCTTCTTCCTCTCGCAGATGCTGCGCAACGGCTCGCCCATGACCGGCTTCACCGCCGGCCCCGCCTTCCGCGACACGCGCGGGCAATGGGGCCGCCCGGATCCCGCCGCGGGTCCCGGCCCGGCCTATGGCAGCAGCAGCCGCTGGCGCAACAGCGGCACGGCCGGCACCGGCGGCTACTACGGTTCGAGCGCGCGCGGCTCCAGCGGACTGGTGCCGGTCAGCAGCACGCCCGATCGCGCCGTCACCGTCAGCCGCGGCGGCTTCGGCTCCTCCTTCCGCGGCCGGATCGGCAGCTGATGCGCCGCATCGCCATCCGCGAGCGCTCCGACTGGCGCGCTCGCGCCGAGGAGTACGGCTTCGCCTTCCACACCATCGACGGCGAGCCGTACTGGGACGAGTCGGCGTACTACGCGTTCTCGCTGCGCCAGATCGAGGACGACATCGAAGCGCCCACGGAAGAACTGCACGCGATGGCGCTGGACCTGGTCGACGGCATCCTCGCCAGCGAGCAGCAGCTGCGCCGGCTGGCGATCCCCGAGCCGTACTGGGACTGGATCGCGCACAGCTGGCGCGAACGCCAGCCGCATCTCTATGGCCGCATGGATTTCGCCTACGACGGCCGCGGCCCGGCCAAGCTCTACGAGCTCAACTACGACACGCCCACCTCGCTGTACGAGGCGGCGTTCTTCCAGTGGGAATGGCTGGAAGACCAGCTCGCGCGCAACGGCCTGCCGGCCGGCGCGGATCAGTTCAACGCCATCCAGGAGGCGCTGGTCGAGGCCTTCGGCGCGATCGCGCGCCAGCTGCCGCGGCCGTTCCTGTTCGCCGCGCTGCGCGACTCGACGGAAGACCAGGGCACCATCGCCTACCTGCGCGACTGCGCGCTGCAGGCCGGCGTCGACAGCGGCGAGATCGCCATCGAGGACATCGGCATCAGCGCGGACGGACGCTTCACCGACCTGGACGACCGCGTGATCGGCGCGCTGTTCAAGCTGTATCCGCTGGAGGACCTGTTCCGCGAGGAATTCGGCCGCCATCTGCCGAACTCGGGGCTGCAGCTGATCGAGCCGCCGTGGAAGGCCGTGCTCAGCAACAAGGGCATCCTGCCCCTGCTATGGGAAAAACACCGCGGCCATCCCAACCTGCTGCCGGCCGCGTTCGACGATGGCGCCGCGCTGCAGCCCGGCTGGGTGCGCAAGCCGCTGCATTCGCGCGAGGGCGCCAACATCGCCATGCATCTGCCGGACGGCCGGCGCGTGGAAACCGACGGTCCCTATGCCGGCCCGTGTATCCGCCAGGCCTGGCATCCGCTGCCGGATTTCGGCGGCGGCTATCCGCTGATCGGCAGCTGGGTGGTGGCCGACCGCGCCTGCGGCATGGGCATCCGCGAGGATCGCTCGCCGGTGACGCAGGACGGCGCGCGCTTCGTGCCGCATGCGATTCTGGATGAGCCGCGCGCGGTGCTGATGGCGTAAACCTGCACCATTGCAACCCTTCTCCCTCCGGGAGAAGGTGGCGGCAGCCGGATGAGGGTTCGGCCGGAGCGATGCACATCACTCTTGCGCTCCGCCCGAACCCTCACCCCAACCCCTTCCCCGGTGGGAGAGGGGCTTTTATCCGGCTAAGCTTGCGGCTCTTTTGTCGACGGAACCCCCGCGTGCGCAGCTTTCTTTTCCGCCTGATCGGCATCCTCGAAGTGGCCGGCGGCTTCTACGGCGTGGTCACCATGCTGCGTCGCCTGCTGCCGCTGGGCAGCACCCACGATTCGATCGTGGCGGTGATCGGGCTGGCGCTGTACGGCTTCGTGCTGGTCGCGGGCTTCGAGCTGCTGGGCAACACCGAGCGCGGCGTGACCTTCTCGCGCATCGCGCAGCTGCTGCAGCTGCCGTTGATCGCCACGCCGATGTTCAGCTACGGCCTGCATTGCGGCGCCTTCGTGAATATTTTCGCCAGCCTGCAGTCCTCGCCGCATCTGGGCCTGGACTGGCACGTGGGCTCGCAGGGCTTCGTACTGGCAGTGGCCGGTCCCGCGGTGTCGCGGCTGGGCATCAATCTGCTGGCGCTGCTGTCCTGGCTGGCGCTGCGGCTGCGCTGAGCGGCTCTCCGCGGGAAAGCCGGGCGCAGCCGCTATCATGCGCGGATGAACAGCCCCGCTTCCCCCGCCCTGCCCGTCATCCGCCTCAAGTCCGACCGCACGCCCGGCCACCCCTGGGTGTGGTCCGCGCAGGTGCACAAGCCCGCCGAGCGGCTGCCGCCCGGCAGCGTGGTGGAGGTGGTGGACGCCAAGGACCGCTTCGTCGGCCGCGGCTTCTGGAACGGCCATGCGCGCATCGCCTTGCGCCTGCTCTCCAGCGATCCGGACCAGGCGATCGACGCCGACTGGATCGCCGCGCGCATCGCGCGCGCCGTGCAGCTGCGCCGCGAATGGCTGGCGCTGGACGGGGTCACCGACGCCTGGCGCGTGGTGCACAGCGAGGGCGACGGCCTGTCCGGCCTGATCGTCGACCGCTACGCCGACATCCTGGTGATCGAATACTTCGCCGCCGGCATGTGGAAGTTCCGCGAGGCGATCCATGCCGCGCTGCTGGCGCACTTCCCCGGCGCGCGCCTGTACTGGTTCGCCGAAAGCCATGTGCAGAAGCAGGAATCCTTCGACTGCCGCGCCGCCGATGCGCCCGCGCCGGTGGAAGTGCACGAGCACGGCCTGCGCTTCCACGCCGCGCCGGGCCTGGGCCACAAGACCGGTTTCTTCGCCGACCAGCGCGACAACCGCGCCCGCTTCGCCGAACTGGCGCGCGGCCGCCGCGTGCTCGACCTGTGCTGCAACGCCGGCGGCTTCGCCGTGCACGCGCTGGCCGGCGGCGCCAGCGCAGCCACCGGCGTGGACATGGACGCGGGCATCCTGGAAGTCGCCCGCGCCAACGCGGCCGCCAACGGCGTGGACGCGCAGTTCGAGCAGGCCGACATCTTCGACTGGCTGCGCGGCGCCGTCGCGCGCGGCGAGCAATACGACGCCGTGGTGCTCGATCCGGCCAAGCTCACCCGCGACCGCAACCGCGTGATGGACGCGCTGAAGAAATACTTCGCGATGAACCGCCTGGCGCTGGACGTGATCCCGCCCGGCGGCCTGCTGCTGACCTGCTCCTGCACGGGCCTGGTCAGCGAGGCGGACTTCCTGGAGATGCTGCGCCGCGTGGCGCTCAACGCCGGCCGCGAGATCCAGGTGCTGGAAGCGCGCGGCGCCGGCCCGGACCACCCCGTGCGCAGCGACGTGCCGGAAGGGCGCTATCTGAAGGCCGTGTTCTGCCGGGTCTGGTAAAGCGCCCGGTCCGCGCCCGTCCCGGCGCATGAGACGCGGGCGCGTACACTTGCGGCCTTGCCGTATGGAACCGCCATGTCTCTCGTCGAAGTCCTGCTGATCGTCCTGATCCTCCTGGCCCTGGCCGCGCTCGCGCTGCAGGCCGTGCTGCTGCGCTCGCGCAACGACGGCTCGATCGCCGCGCGGCTGGATGCGCTGAAAGACGACGGCGAACGCCTGCAGCGCGCCTTGCGCGAGGAACAGCGCTCCGGCCGCGAGGAACTGCAGCAGGGCTTCGACCGCTTCCGCGCACACATGGGCGAACAGCTGGCCGCCGTGAGCCAGCACCAGGCCGAGCGCGTCGACGGCTTCGGCCAGCGCCTGACCCTGCTCACCGAGCGCACCGACGCCGGCCTGCAGGCGCTGGCGCAGCGGCTGGCCGAGGATGCGCGCCACAGCCGCCAGGAACTCACGCTCGCCCTCAACCGCTTCGGCGAACAGCAGCAGCAGCGCCTGGCCGCGCTCACCGCCGACAACGAGAAACGCCTGGGCGAGGTGCGCGCCACCCTGGAGAGCAAGCTCAAGGCGATCCAGGACGACAACGCGGCCAAGCTCGAACAGATGCGCGCCACCGTCGACGAGAAGCTGCAGAACACGCTGGAAACGCGCCTGGGCCAGTCCTTCCAGCTGGTATCGGAGCGCTTGGAAGCGGTGCAGCGCGGCCTCGGCGAGATGCAGAGCCTGGCCATCGGCGTGGGCGACTTGAAGCGCGTGCTGACCAATGTAAAGACGCGCGGCACCTTCGGCGAAGTGCAGCTGGGCGCCTTGCTGGAACAGATCCTGATTCCCGAGCAGTACGCCGCCAACGTGGCCACCGTGCCCGGCTCGGCCGAGCGCGTGGAATACGCGATCCGCCTGCCCGGCAGCCAGGGCGAGCAGCCGGTGTGGCTGCCGATCGACGCGAAATTCCCGGTAGAGGACTACCAGCGCCTGCTCGACGCACAAGAGGCCGCCGACGCCGACGCCGCGCTGGCCGCCGGCCGCGCGCTCGAAGTGCGCGTGCGCGAAGAGGCCAGGCGCATCCAGAGCAAGTACGTGGCGCCGCCGCACAGCACCGACTTCGCCATCCTGTTCCTGCCCACCGAGGGCCTGTACGCCGAAGTGATCCGCCGCCCCGGCCTGTCCGACCTGCTGCAGCGCGACTACCGCATCACCCTGGCCGGCCCCACCACGCTCACCGCCCTGCTCAACAGTCTGCAGATGGGTTTCCGCACGCTGGCGATTGAGAAGCGCAGCAGCGAGGTCTGGCAGCTGCTGGCGGCGGTGAAGACCGAGTTCGGCAAGTTCGCGGGGGTGCTGGAAAAGACCCGCAAGAAGCTTACCGAGGCGAGCAATGTGATCGATCAGGCGGGTGTGCGCACGCGTGCGATCGAGCGCAAGCTGCGGCATGTGGAGACGCTGCCGGGGGAGCAGGTGCAGCAGTTGCTGGGGGAAGCGCCGAGCAGCGACGCTGAAGAAGAGGATGAAGCTGGCGATTGAGCCCCTCTCCCCCGGCGACCCGAAGGTAGTCCCCGTGGGAGAGAGGGGTTGGGGTGAGGGTACGGGCGGAGCGCGGAAGTGATGTGCACGACTCCGGCCGAACCCTCATCCGCCTGCCGGCACCTTCTCCCGGTGGGAGAAGGGTTCACTAGTACCCTTACGACAAAGCGTGCGCCGCCGCCTCCGCGATCAACGCATCCTCCGGCCGCACGCCCGTATACAGCACGAACTGCTCTACCGCCTGCAGCACGATCACTTCCGCGCCGGTGATCACCTGCTTGCCCCGCGCGCGCGCCAGCCGGATCAGCGGCGTCTCCGGCGGCAGTGCCACCACGTCGAACACCACGCTCGCACGCTCCACTTCCGCCTCGGTGAAGGCCAGCGATTCCGCCTCCGGCCCTTCCATGCCGAGCGGCGTGACGTTGATCAGCAACTGCGCTTCCACGTCGCGCATGTCCGGCGCCCACGCATAACCGCAGGTCTGCGCCAGCGCGCGACCAGTCGTTTCGTTGCGCGCAATGATGTGCCCGCGCCGGAATCCCTTGTCGCGCAACGCACAAGCCACCGCCTTCGCCATGCCGCCGCTGCCGCGCAGCGCCAGCGTGGTCTCGGGTGCGACCCGATGCTGTTCGATCAACCGTGCCACCGCGATGTAATCGGTGTTGTACGCACGCAGATGCCCATCGTCGTTGACGATGGTATTGACCGATTCGATCGCCTGCGCCGACGCATCGATCGAATCCACCAGCGGCATGCAGGCTTCCTTGAACGGCATCGACACCGCGCAGCCGCGGATGCCCAGCGCGCGGATGCCGCCGATGGCTGCGGGAAGGTCGCGCGTGGTGAAGGCCTTGTACACGTAGTCCAGGCCGAGCGCCTCGTACAAATAGTTCTGGAAACGCGTGCCGAAATTGCCGGGGCGGCCGGACAGCGACATGCACAGCTGGGTGTCGCGGGAAATGCGCAGGGTCATGGGGAGCTACTCGTGGCTTGAAGCGTCAGCGGGACCATAGACATGCCGCATGCCATCGATCAACCCCGCATCGATCAACCCACATTGATCAACCCCAGCGACTCCCGCCACGCGTTGCATCCCACGCATCGATCCGCGATGCCTGCCGGAGCCTTCCCATGAAAACCCTGCTGATCGCGCTGGCCATCGCCGCCGGCCTGGCCCACGTCGCCCCGGCCCATGCCGTGGGCCGCCTGCTGGACCTGAGCGTGTACGACCGCGACACCCAGCGCAGCCTGCCCGTGTATGTGCATCAGGGACGCTACTACGTCGCCGGCGAGCCCGGCCATCGCTACCGCGTCGCCCTGCGCAGCCGCAGCGGCGAGGATCTGCTGGCGGTGTTGTCGGTGGATGGCGTCAACGCCGTGTCCGGCCAGACCGCCGGCTGGTCGCAGGCGGGCTACGTGCTCGATCCGCGCGCAAATACCGACGTGCTTGGCTGGCGCAAGAGCCTCAGCCAGGTGGCGGATTTCGTGTTCACCGATATCGGCCAGAGCTATGCCGCGAAGACCGGGCGCCCCGACAACGTCGGCGTGATCGGCGTGGCCGTGTTCCGCCGCAAGCCGCTGCCGCCGCCGGTGGTCTACGAGGCCGATATGGCGGCGGACCAGGCCGCGCCGATGGCTGCAGCACCCGCCGCGCGCGGCGAAGTGCAGCGCGCTGCCAAGGCCGGCACGCCGCTGGGCACCGGCCATGGCGAGCGCGAATACTCCTCCGTCACCGAGGTGGAATTCGAGCGCGCCTCCAGCTCGCCGGACGAACTAGTCACGCTGTACTACGACACCCGCGACAACCTCGCCGCCCAATGCGTGATCCCCTGCGAACGGCCGCACCCGGTGCGTCCCGATCCCTTCCCCGGCCGCTTCGTGCCCGACCCCTGAGCCTCCAGGGCTTGACGCCGGCGCTACACTTGACCGCCTGCGCCACGTAAGGAACCCCCATGAGCGACCAGCACCCGACCGACGTCACCCCCGAGCAGGCCGAGGAGGCGGTGCGCGTGCTGTTGCGCTGGGCCGGCGAGGACCCGTCGCGCGAAGGCCTGCTCGACACACCCAAGCGCGTGGTCAAGGCCTACCGCGACTGGTTCTCCGGTTATCTGACCGATCCGGGCGAGTACCTGCGCCGCACCTTCGAGGAAGTGGCCGGCTACGACGAGATGGTGGTGCTGCGCGACATCGAGTTCGAAAGCCATTGCGAGCACCACATGGCGCCGATCGTCGGCCGCGCCCACGTCGGCTACCTGCCGACCAACCGCGTGGTCGGCATCAGCAAGCTGGCGCGCGTGGTGGAAGCCTACGCGCGCCGTTTCCAGGTGCAGGAAAAGCTCACCGCGCAGATCGCGCAGTGCATCCAGGAAAATCTGCATCCGGCCGGCGTGGCGGTGGTGATCGACGCCAGCCACGAATGCATGACCACCCGCGGCGTGCACAAGCGCGGCGTGTCGATGGTCACCAGCCAGATGCTCGGTTCCTTCCGCGACGACGCGCGCACCCGCGCCGAATTCCTGCAGTTCATCGGCATCCGCGGCGGCGTGCGCTGATGCGGCGCGCCCTGGCGGCGGCCCTGCTGGCCCTGCCGTGCCTGGCCGCGGCCCAGGGCTACCCGCGCACGCCGGCCGAATACCTGAAGCTGATGGACGCGGACGGCGACGGCCGCATCAGCGAGCAGGAATACGTGGACTATCTCAGCGCCGGTTTCCGCCGCATGGATACCAACGGCGACGGCGTGCTCGAGGCGGACGAACTGCCGGGCGGCCGCGGCAAGCCGGTGACCCTGCGCGGCCACCAGGACAACCTGCGCCGCCAGTTCCACAAGCTGGATCGCAACCACGACGGCTACCTCGACGCGAAGGAGCTCGCGGCGCCGCCGGCCTGAGCCTTTTCCCCGGGCGCTAAACGGCGGCCGGGCTCCCGATTGCCGCACCGCTGCAACACCCATGCGCCGGCTGCGCTATCGTTCGCGCTTTCTCCCTCGCCGCCGGAACATGGACCAGCCTGTCACCACCGTCTCCGAGCCGCGGCGCCGCGCGGCGGTCGCGTTCATCTTCGTCACCGTCCTGCTGGACATGCTGGCCTTCGGCATCGTGATCCCCACGCTGCCGCACCTGATCGAACAGCTCGCCGGCGGCGGCATCGCCGCGGCGGCGTCCTGGGTGGGCGTGTTCAGCACGGTGTTCGCCGTGGTGCAGTTCATCTTCTCGCCGATCCAGGGCGCGCTGTCGGACCGTTTCGGCCGGCGCCCGGTGATCCTGATCTCCAACCTGGGGCTCGCCGTGGATTTCGTGGTGCTGGCGCTGGCGCCCACGCTGTGGCTGCTGCTGGCGGGACGCATCCTGCTGGGCATGACCGCGGCGAGCTTCACTACCGCCAACGCCTACATCGCCGACATCACGCCGAAGGAGAAGCGAGCCGCCGCGTTCGGCATGCTCGGCGGCGCGTTCGGCCTGGGCTTCATCATGGGGCCGGGCCTGGGCGGCGTGCTCGGCGAGATCTCGCTACGCCTGCCGTTCTGGGTGGCCGCGGGCCTGGCGCTGTGCAATTTCCTCTACGGCCTGTTCGTGCTGCCCGAATCGCTGCCGAAGGAGCACCGCACGGCGCGTTTCGAACTGCACAGCGCACATCCGTTCGGCGCGCTCAAGCTGCTGCGCCGCGACCCGGTGCTGCTCGGCCTGGGCACGGTGATGTTCCTGGTTTACCTGGCGCACTACGTGCTGCAGACCACCTTCGTGCTCTACGCCGACTACCGCTACGGCTGGGGCACGCGCGCGGTCGGCCTGGTGCTGATGCTGGTCGGCGCCTGCGACGGCTCGGTGCAGGCCTTCCTCACCGGCCGGCTGACCCCGCGCTGGGGCGAACGGCGCGTGCTGGTCGCCGGCATGCTGTGCGGCATCGGCGCCTTCCTGCTGATGGGCCTGGCCGACGTGGGCTGGGTGTTCCTGCTCGGCATCCCGCTGATGGCGCTGTGGGGCCTGTCCGGGCCGCCGATCCAGGCGATCATGACCCAGCAGGTCGATCCCACCGAACAGGGCCGGCTGCAGGGCGCGATCACCAGCCTGGGCAGCTTCGCCGGCATCTTCGGTCCGACCCTGTTCGCGCAGATCTTCTCGTTCTCGATCCTGCCGACCTCGCCGCTGCACCTGCCCGGCCTGGCCTTCGTGGTCGCGGCCGCGCTGCTGGTGATCGGCACGGTGATCGCCGCGCGCACGGCGCGGCGCGTGACGGACCCTTCGCTGACGCCGCACGAAGAACCCACGCCATGCGCCGCCAGCGTGCCGCACGATCTCTCGCCGGTCGCGGCGACGCATCCTGTCGATATCGATCCTGTCCACTCCTCGGAGCCATCCTCATGACGCTTTCCATGTACCAGGCCTCGGTGCCGGTGTTCCTGCGCGCGCTGTCCAACCTGCACCACGTGCTGAAGAAGGGCGAGGCGCACGCGCAGGCCAAGGGCATCGCGCCCGACGTGCTGCTGCAGACGCGCCTGATCCCCGACATGCATCCGCTGGTGCGGCAGGTGCAGATCGCCACCGACATGGCCAAGAACGGCACCGCCCGCCTGGCCGGCGTGGAGCCGCTGAAGTTCGAGGACACCGAGACCAGCTTCGAGCAGCTCTATGCGCGCATCGAACGCGTGGTGGAATACATCAAGGGCTTCAAGCCCGAACAGGTCGACGGCAGCGAAGCACGCACGGTGACCATCAAGACGCGCGGCAGCGATCATCAGTTCGAAGGCCAGGCCTATCTGCTGCACTTCGTGCTGCCGAACCTGTTCTTCCACTGCACCACCACCTACGCGATTTTGCGCGCGGCGGGCGCCGAACTCGGCAAGTCGGATTTCATGGGCAAGATGTAAGCACTCCGCGCGCCGGTGCCGTTCGTACGGACGGCACCGGCTTGATCGCACGCAATCCAGGCCGCATCTCCTGTCCTTCCACCACCGGAGGCCCGCCATGGCACGCAAGCTCAAGATCGATTTCGTTTCCGACGTGGTCTGCCCCTGGTGCGCGGTCGGCCTCGGCGCGCTGGACGAAGCGCTGCGCCGGCTCGACGGCGAAGTTCAGGCGGACATTCACTTCCAGCCGTTCGAACTCAACCCGCAGCTGGCGCCGGAAGGCGAGGACGTCGGCGAACACCTCGCCCGCAAGTACGGCAGCACGCCGGAACAGATGAAGCAGAACCAGGAGGCGATCCGCCAGCGCGGCGCCGATGTCGGCTTCACCTTCAACCTGGACAGGCGCCAGCGCATCTACAACACCTTCGACGCGCATCGCCTGCTGCACTGGGCCGAGACCCAGGGTCGGCAGGGTGAACTGAAGCGCGCGCTGCTCGGCGCCTATTTCACCGACGGCCGCAATGTCAGCGACCGCGAGGTGCTGGTCGCCGCCGCGGCCCAGGTCGGCCTGGATGCCGGCCACGCGCGCCAGGTGCTGGAAGAGGGCCGCTACGCCGACGAGGTACGCGCGCAGGAGGCCTTCTACCAGGGCCAGGGCGTGCGCGCGGTGCCGTCGGTGATCGTCAACGACCGTTACCTGATCCAGGGCGGCCAGCCGCCGGAAGTGTTCGAGGAAAGCCTGCGCAAGATCGCGGCGGAAAGCTGACACGACGAACGGCGTAGGTTGGGGTGAGCCGCAGGCGAACCCCAACATGGCACTCGATTACGGTGACGTTGGGGTTCGCCTGCGGCTCACCCCAACCTACGTCCACCCCTTACAATGGCCGGACCGCGCCAGCCGCTTCGACGGTCGCGCCTTTCGCAGTCTCCCCGCCGGCCGCATGCTCACCGACGACACCAAGGAATCCATCCGCGCCGCCTACACGCGCCTGAAGGAGGGCCTGCCTGGCTTCCGCGCGCGCGCGTCGCAGGGAAAGATGATCGCCGAGGTGGCCAAGGCGCTGGCCGTGGAAGGCGGCGCCGCGGTGATCGAGGCGCCGACCGGCACCGGCAAGTCGATGGCCTATCTGATTGCCGGCGTCGAAGTGGCGCGCGCGCAGAAGAAAAAGCTGCTGATCGCCACCGCCACCATCGCGCTGCAGGAACAGCTGGTACAGCGCGACATTCCGCTGTACCTGAAGCTCAACGGCCGCGAGGCCAAGGTCGCGCTGGCCAAGGGCCGCGGCCGTTACCTGTGCCCGCGCAACCTGGCCATGGCCAGCAACAGCCTGCAGGACACCGCGCAGATGGGGCTGGGCTTCGAGGCTGATCTCGCGCTGTGGTCCAAGCCGCCGGCCGAGCGCGACAAGCAGGTGCTGGCCAAGCTCGCCGGGGCGTTCGACCGCCACGAATGGGACGGCGACATGGACAACGCGCCGGAAGCCCCCGGCGACCTGCTGCGCGCCATGATCACCACCAGCGCCGGCGGCTGCACCGGCCGCAAATGCGGCCAGTTCATGGCCTGCCCGTTCTTCGCCGCGCGTCGCGCAGTGGGCGACGCGGACATCATCGTGGCCAACCAGGACCTGGTGCTGGCCGACCTGACCATGCCGCGCGAAGAAGACGGCTTCGGCGGCGTGATCCTGCCCAAGCCCGATGAAGTGCTGTACATCTTCGATGAAGGCCACCACGTGCCGTCGAAGGCGATCGACCGCGGCGCCGCCGAAGTGCATATGAGCGTCACCGTGCGCCAGCTCAGCCGCCTCGGCCGACAGATCCACGCGGCCTATTCGCTCACCGACAAGGAAGTGATCGGCAAGCTCTCGCTCGATGCCGGCGACGAGAAACTGCAGGAACTGAGCGACGCGCTGGAAGAACTGGAAAAAGACATCCGCCTGCACTGGCTGCCCTCGCCCGCCGACGACGAACCGATGTACCGCGGCTCGCTCGGCCAGCTGCCGGAGTCGTGGGTGGAACACGCGCGCGTGCTGTACGTCTTCACCGGCGAAATGGAACGCTGGGTCGGCGCCGTGCGCCGCGCCGTGCTGGAAATGACCGAGAGCGGCCCCACCAACGAGGCGCTGTCGCGCGAGCTGGGCATGGCGCTGGAGCGCATCGACCGCCAGCTGCGCACCTGGCGCGCCTGGTCCAGCGAGGACCGCGAAGGCGGGCCGCCGCTGGCGCGCTGGGTCACGATGTCCGGCGACCAGCAGCTGGTCTGCCATGCCTCCTCCGTCTCCGCCGGCGGCCTGCTGCGCAGCGTGCTGTGGGAGAACGCCAGCGCGGTGGTGATGACCTCGGCCACGCTCAGCGCGGGCGGCAATTTCCGCACCTTCGCCGACGCCGTCGGCCTGCCCGACGGTGCAGTCACGCTCAGCCTGCCCTCGCCGTTCAATCTGGCCGCACAGGCGCGGCTGGAAGTGCCGGCGCTGCGCGCGATGCCGGATGCGCGCGAGGAACACGCGCAGGAAATCAGCGACTGGCTCGCCGCGAATCTGGACTGGGGCGCCGGCAACCTGGTGCTGTTCACTTCGCGCGCCAAGCTCGACCGCGTGCTGCAGAAGCTGCCGATCGAATGCGTGCGCAAGGTGCGCGCGCAGGGTTCGCTGGGCAAGGCGCAGTTGGTGGCCGAGCACATCGTCGACGTCGAGGCCGGCAAGGGCAGCACGCTGTTCGGCCTGGCCTCGTTCGGCGAAGGCCTGGACCTGCCCGGCAAGCTGTGCGAGACCGTGGTGATCACCCAGCTGCCGTTCGCCGTGCCGACCGATCCGGTCGGCGCCACCTATGCCGAGTGGCTGGAATCGCGCGGGCGCAATCCCTTCATCGAAGTCACCGTGCCGGATGCGACGCGCCTGCTCACCCAGTACTGCGGCCGCCTGATCCGCACCGAGACCGACCACGGCCGCATCGTGCTGCTCGACCGCCGCGTGGTGACCAAGCGCTACGGCGAACGCATGCTCAACGCACTGCCGCCGTTCGCGCGCGCGATCGAGCGCGCGGCGTGAGCATCGTGCGCGCCGCGGACATCGCGGTGACGCCGTGGAAGAACGGCATGGGCCGCACGCGTGAGCTGGCCATTCATCCGGCTGGGGCGGATCTCGGCAACTTCGCCTGGCGCGTGAGCGTGGCCGAGGTGGACAGTGCCGCGCCGTTCTCCGCGTTTCCCGGAGTAGACCGGCAGATCGCGCTGCTGCAAGGCGCGGGCTTCGTCATGCGCTTCGCGGACGGGCGCGAGCATCGGCTGGAGCAGCCGTACGCGCCGTTCGCCTTTCCCGGCGAGGCGGCGGTGGATGTCGTGCTGCTCGGCGGCGCCACGCGCGATTTCAACCTGATGCTGCGGCGCGGTGCGATCGACGGCCAGCTCGAGACCTGGCGCGCGGGCGCGCACGCGCTGGCAGGTGTCGCGCTGCTGTATGCGGTCGCGGGAGAGATCGTCACGCCCGAAGGCCGTCTGCAGCCGGGTGACGTGTGGCACGTCCCGTCGATCATGCAAGGCACGCTGGCGCTGGATGACGAGGCGACGGCGCTGGCCGTGCGCCTGCAGCCGCCGGGCGCCTAGCGCCCTATACTCGCCCCATCCGTCCGGAAGGGGTTCCCGATGACACTGCTGATCCTGGGTCTGCTGCTGTTCCTGGGCGTGCATTGCGTGCACATGTTCGCCGCCGGCTGGCGCGCGCGGCAGATCGCGCGCCTGGGCGAGAAAAGCTGGAAAGGCCTGTATTCGCTGGTCTCGATCGCGGGCTTCGTGCTGCTGATCTACGGCTTCGGCCAGGCGCGGCTGCAGCCGGTGCTGCTGTACGTGCCGCCGATGGGGCTGCGCCATCTCAATGCGCTGTTCACCCTGGTGGCGTTCGTGCTGATCGTCGCCGCCTATGTGCCGCGCAATCATTTCAAGGCGAAGCTCGGCCACCCGATGCTGGCCGGCGTGAAGACCTGGGCCTTCGGCCACCTGCTGGCCACCGGCATGCTGCACGACGTGGTGCTGTTCGGCGCGTTCCTGCTGTGGGCGGTGGCGGACTTCGTGGTGTCGCGCCGGCGCGATCGCGCCAACGGTGTCACCTATCCCGCCGGCACGCTGCGCGGCGACCTGGTGGCGATCGTGGTCGGCGTGGCGGCCTGGGCCTTGTTCGCCTTCGTCCTGCACACGCGCTGGATCGGCGTGAATCCGATGCCGTAAGCGCCGTACATTCTTGCGCCGGCGTAGGTTGGGGTGAGCCGCAGGCGAACCCCAACGTCGGCACGGTCATACGCTTCGCCATATTGGGGTGTAGAGAGTCATCTCCCTGATCGCCGCGCGGCGCGCTAGAGTTCGTGCACCCTGTCCCCCGTTCCGCGAGGAATCCTTCCATGGCCGGTTTCCTGCTCTGGTTGCTGCTGCTGGTGTTCTGCTGGCCGATCGCCCTGCTCGCGCTGGTGCTGTATCCGATCGTGTGGCTGCTCACGCTGCCGCTGCGCCTGGTGGGCATCACGGTGAACGCGGTGTTCGCCTTCCTCGGCGCGCTGCTGATGCTGCCGGCGCGGATCCTGCGCGGCCGGCCCGCCTGAGCCGTTGGACAAACCCAGCGCGCCCTCCTGCGAACGCAACCGCGAGCCGATCCTCGCGGTGCTGCGCGAACACTTCGCCGACCGGCGCGACGCGCTGGAGATCGGCAGCGGCACCGGCCAGCACGCCGTGCACTTCGCCGCGGCGATGCCCTGGCTGAGCTGGCAATGCTCGGATCGCGCGGAGAACCTGCCCGGCATCCGTCTGTGGCTCGACGAAGCCGCACTGCCCAATACGCCGGCGCCGCTGGAACTGGACGTCGGCGGCGCCTGGCCGGCGCATCGCTACGACGCGGTGTTCAGCGCCAACACGCTGCACATCATGGGCTGGCCTGAAGTCGAGGCGCTGTTCGCACGGCTGCCCGAGGCGACGACGAGCAATGCCACGCTGGCGATCTACGGTCCCTTCAACTACGGCGGCGAATACACCAGCGACAGCAATGCCGCCTTCGACCAGTGGTTGCAGGAGCGCGGCGCGCACATGGGCATCCGCGCTGCCGAAGCGGTGGATGCGCTCGCCGCGCGGGCCGGCTTCCGCCCCGTCGCCGACGTGGCGATGCCGGCGAACAACCGCTGCCGGGTGTGGCGCCGCGGCTGAGCGCGCAGGCCTCGTCCATTTGGCCGACCGCCCGTGCCAAGCCCCGCCCCGGGTGGCATGATGTCCCGTCTTTCGCCGCCAAGCGCCGCCTGCCCTCCGTGCAAGCCATCGACACGCTCACGCCCTGCCCCTGCGGCAATCCCGCCGGCTATCTCCGCTGCTGCGGGCCCTTGCACGACGGCGCGGCAGCGGCCACCGCGGAAGCCCTGATGCGCTCGCGCTACAGCGCCTATGTGCTCAAGCGCGAGGACTACCTGCTCGCCACCTGGCACGCCAGCACGCGGCCGACCACGCTCAAGCTGGGCGCGCAGCAGCCGGCGCCGACCTGGCTGGGCCTCAGCGTGAAGCAGCATGAAAGCGAGGACGATCGCGCCACCGTCGAGTTCGTCGCACGCCTGCGCTACGGCGGCGGCAAGGCGCAGCGCATGCACGAGATCAGCCGCTTCGTGCGCGAGGATGGGCGCTGGTACTACGTCGACGGGACGTTTCCAGAATCTTGAGCCCCTCTCCCTCCGGGAGAGGGGTTGGGGTGAGGGTGCGGGCGGAGCGCAAGAGTGACGCGCACCGCTCCGCCCGTACCCTCATCCGGCTGCCGCCACCTTCTCCCGGAGGGAGAAGGGTTCCAATTGGCAAGGTTTAGGATTACCCCTCACCGAAACTCATCGCCGTCTCGCCTTCCTCGCGCCCATTCGGCCCGAAGCGCCGCTCCACGATCACCCCGCGCCCATCGTGCCCCAGCGCCACCACCGTGCTGGCGCGCGTGCCGTAGAGCTCGCCGCGGATGAAGGCCGAGGACAGCCAGCGTTCGCGCTCCAGGCCGACGCCGGTGTCGGGCAGTTGCTGGTCCGGCGCGCGATGTTCGTCCGCGAGCGCGGCGAACAGCGGCGCGAAGTCGTCGCCTTCGCCGTGCGCGGCGAGCCAGTGTTCCACGTGACCCATCAAGGCGCGCGTCTTCGGCCAGGGCGTATTGAAGTCGGCATTCGACAGGCCGTACACGCCGGCCATCACCGCCTGCGCCTTGGGCACGGGACGGTTGCCGAGATAGAACGCGGCGGCCTCGTCGAAGGTCAGCAGGTTGAACGGACGATAGCCCGCCGCATCGGCCTGCAAGGCCTGCGCATGCGCCGTAGCATCCGCTGCGCCGGCGAGGTAATCCGTCGCCAGCAGCCCGCGCGAAGCGCCGAGCTGCGGATCGCGCGGATCGCGCACATTGGTCACCACGCAGCAGCGGCCCGCGTCGGTCACGCCCAGCCAGGTACCGCCCGCTTCGAGGTCGCGCCCGCCGATCACCACGCTGTCGTTCCAGCGCGCCAGCGCGGCGCTGGGGCGCGCATGGAACTCGTCGCGGTTGCCGGCCAGCAGCAGGCGCCAGCGCGGATGCGCCTGCCAGGCGAAGGCGATCAGGCACATGGCATCAGCACGGACGCAGTTCGGCGCGGCGGCGCACCGCCTCGGCCCAGCGGCGCGCCACGGCGGGCGAGGTCATGCACACCGCGTCGTCGGTGACCGTGGTGACGGCGCGCTCCAGCAGCTGGATGTCCGCCTCGTGCTGGCGCGCCACGTGCGGGTCCTCGAAGAACAGCGCGCGCTGACAGCGGCGTTCCAGTACCAGGTCGGCGATCTGCGCGTCGCCGCCCATCGGGCCGCTCTGGTAGCGCTGCACCCAGTCCTGCTCCTGCGGCCAGCCGCGGCTCCAGGCCAGCTCATTGAGGCGCTGGCCGGTGGTGCCGGTGGCGATGCGCTGCGCGAAGCGCGACAGCACGTCGAAATGCTCGGCGGCATAGGCCACCATCTGCGGCTTCATCGCATCGTGCGCGATCAGCGCCAGCGTCTGGTGCTCCAGTGCATGCAGCGCGTCGGCGCCAGGGTCGGGCGCGAAGCCGGCGAGGATGCGTTCCAGCTCGACCCAGTCGCGCGCCGAGGCCACCGTCGAGATGAACGGCTTCTGGTGGATCACGCACTGGCGCTTCAGCGCGATCGCCTCGGGGAAGATCGAGGACGGGTCCACCGGATGCATCAGGTACACCGCGCCGTCGAGCGCGCGGCCGGATTCCGGCAGGCCCACGATCTCCGCCACCAGTTTCATCAGGCCGCCTTCGCGGCCATAGGGATAGCGCAGCAGTCCCGCGTAGTCGCCCAGCACGCCATCGCGCACGATCGCGTCGTAGGTGCGGCCCACCGCATGCAGGCGGATATCCAGTTCGCGGATGCCCTGCTGGCTGGCGCGCAGCCAGCGGAACAGCGCGGACTCCGCGTGGCTGTGATGGGCTTGATTGGCGGCCAGGCCGATGCGCATGCGGAGCTTCCCCTGCGGGTGGACGGATCGAACGCAGAGCGTACCGCGCGCAGCCGCATGGCGGGGACAAACGCAGGTGTCAAAGGACACAAAAAAGCGGCGCGCCGGCTACCGGCGCGCCGCCCCCGGACTCCCCTTGCCTCAGAGTTTCAGTTTCACGCCCAGGTTGTAGAAGCGGCCGACCAGGCCCGCCTGCGCATACGTCGGGTTGTAGTTGGCGCCGCCGCCGGCGTAGTTGGACGGATCGAATGGCGCCTTGCGGTCGAACAGGTTCATCACCGACGCGGTGACCGCGATGTGGTCGTTGATCTGGTAGCTGCCGGTCAGGTCCATATAGGTGAACGAGCCGATGTGGCAACTGACCGGGATCACGCTCAGGCAGTTGCTCGGATCGGTGCCGGCATCCAGCGCGTAGTTGTCCATGCCGCTGACGTGGTACAGCGTGCCGGTGATCGTGGCCGGGCCCCACACGAAGGTGTTGGCCCAGGACATGCGCCGCCGCGGCGTGCCCGCGCCGGAGGACAGCTGGTACGGCCCGTGCGTGCCGACGAACTGCTGCTTGGTGCCGTCCGGCAAGGTCAGCGTCCAGTTGAAGATCTGCGTGCCGCTGAACTGGCTGATGTAGTGCATGTCGTGGTTGAAATCGAAGTGGGCCTGCAGGTCCACGTCGATGCCGGTGGTCTTCAGCGAGGTGGCATTGATGTACAGGCTGTCGATCTCCGCCGGACGCGGCAGCGCGTTCGGATGCAGTGGATCGGGCGTATCCGGGATCACCACCACGCCCGGTGCCTGCGGCAGGCCCGCGTAGTAGTTGGCCAGCGCGGCGGAGGCGTCGGCCGGTCCGATCACGTTCTCCTTCTTGATGTTGAAGTAGTCGACCGACACGTTCAGCCAGTTGGTCGGCTGCACCAGCACGCCCAGGGTGTAGTTGCGCGCCTTCTCCGGCTTGATGTCCTTGTTGGCCAGCGTGGCCAGCGACAGCGCGTACTGGTTGACGTAGCCGTTGCCGCTGCCGCCATGCGCGGCGATGAAGTCCGCCGGCGGCGTGTGGTTGATGAAGCCCTGCGACGAACTCGACCCGTTCTCCGAGAAGCTCGGCGCGCGGAAGCCCTTGGAATAGGTGCCGCGCAGCGCGACCCAGTCGAACGGCTTCCACTTGATGCCGATCTTGGGCGTGAAGTGCGAGCCCACGTCGGAGTAGTGGTCCAGGCGGCCGGATACGTCCATTTCCAGGGTTTCGAGCAGCGGCGCGTTGAACTCGACATAGCCCGCCGAGACGTTGCGGCTGCCCTTGGTATGGGCATTGCCCAGACCCTGGAACTCGAAGTCCGGATTGAGCGTGGGATCGTCGATCGACTCATGGCGGAACTGCGCGCCGACGGCGAAGCCGAGCGGACCGCCAGCCATGTCCCACAGCGAGCGGTTGGCCGCCAGGTCCAGCGAATCCAGGTCGGAGGTGGAGGTCTTGTCGTAGCCCGGCGCTAGCGCCGAGCGCACGCGCGCGCTGTTCGCCGCGGGGTTGGCGAAGTTGTAGGTGCCGTTGTTGATGGCGTCGAGCAGCGCGGCGTAGCTGATGAAACCGTACTGCTTGGTGTCCAGCCAGTCGTGGTTGATCACCGCGGTGACGTCGTAGTTCCACTCGCCGAATGCGCCCGACACGCCGCCGACGATGCGCGCATTGTGGTTGTCGTAGTTGAAGCCGTTGGCCATGTCGCCGAACGCGTAGTTGATCAGTGCGTAGTCGTTCGGGAACGGATTGCTCGGATTGCCGGGCGGCAGGGCGATGTTGTTGGTGTTGTGCGGCGTGCTGCTCTGCACCTGTCGCGGCAGGCCCGGCACCCAGGTCTTGGCCTCGAAGTAGCTGGCCGAGATATAGGCCCGCGTGGTGTCGTTGATCTTCATGGTGAAGCGGCCATAGATGCCGCCCTGTTCCATCGCCGGCTGCACCTGGCCGTACAGCGACTGGAAGTTCTGCTCGCAATAGCTGCCGGTGTCATCCGTGACGCCGATCGAGTTGCTGCCGCAGGGCCGTAGCGGCTGCGCCAGCGCGCCGGCATTGGGCGTGCCGCTGGTGATATCGCCGGGGCGGGTGAGCGAGCCGGGCGTCACCGAGCCATACACCGAACCGGTGCGCTGCCCGGGCTGGCCGATGTTGAGGTCGGGGCCGCCGATCGAGCGCAGGTCCTGCGTGTTGAACGGGAAGCCGCGCTGGCGCAGCCAGATCGGGTTGTCCTTCTGGTACTGGATGGCGATGTAGCCGTTGTGGCCGTCCTTCTCCAGGTCGCCGGCGCCGGCCAGCAAGGTCGCCTTGCGGGTAAAGCCGCCGCCGTGCTGCGAGGTGCCGACGTCGACCGTGCCTTCCACGCCCTTGTAGTTGGGCTTGAGGATGATGTTGACCACGCCGGCAATGGCGTCGGCGCCATACAGCGAGGAGGCGCCGTCCTTCAGCACTTCGATGCGGTCCACCGCCGCGAGCGGAATGGTGTTGAGGTCGACGAAGGAACGCTGGCCGTCGTCCGCCACCGGATAGCTGGCCGCGCGATGGCCGTCGACCAGCACCAGGGTGGAGTTCACCGTCAGGCCGCGCAGCGCGACGCCGGAGGAACCGGCGGCGAAACCGTTGGCGAAGGCATTGGGGATCGAGCCGCTGTTGTCGGCGGAGATCGAACGCACCACGTCCGATACCGTGGTCATGCCGCTGCGCTGTATCTGCTGCGCGGTGAGCACGGTGACCGGCGACGGCGTTTCCACGTCGATGCGCGGCACGGCCGAGCCGGTCACCGTAATGGTCTGCAATTGCTTCGCCTGATCCTGCGGAGGCGGGGGTGGGGGTGGAGTGGCTGCGTCTTGTGCGAAAGCAGCCCCGACCGGGGCGAACAACAAACCGGCCAGGGTCAGTGCAAGCTGGTTGCGCTTCATGGGGATGGCCTCTCTTTGTTTGTTAAGGCATTGCGCCAGAGGACCCATCAGCCGGGGTGGGGGAATGCGCCGCACGGCGCATGCTTAATGGGTCCGAAAGAGAGTCAAGCACTTTAAGGTTCGCTTCACAAGGCCATGACCAATCAGACCAAGCCATTGATGACGCAAGATTTTGCGCGACAAATTAAATGCATAACGCGTGCCCGAGATAATGAGTATGTCGCGGGCCAATAAATGCCTTATTCACCCGTCCGCTTATTTGGAACGTTCTAATTCCGGCGATTTATTCGGGAATACCAGCAATAACAAACGACAAGAAAAAGCGCCGCCCTTTGCAGGACGGCGCTTTTTCTTGCGGCAGTGCCGGAATCAGCCCAACAAGGCCTGCGCGATCGACCCGGCCGCCTCGCGGCCGTCATACACCGCGCGTACCACCAGGTCCGCGCCGCGCACGTTGTCGCCGCCGGCGAAGATGCGCGCATGGCTGGTCTGGTGCGGCAGCATGCCGGCGGCGCCGGTGACGATGCGGCCGGAACGGTCCAGCGCCACGCCATGCGAGCGCAGCCAGTCCGGCGGGCTGGACAGGAAGCCGAAGGACTGGATCACCACGTCGGCGGGCAGTTCCGCCTCGGTGCCGGGCACGTTCTGCGGGCGTGCGCGGCCATGACCGTCCTTCACCAGGGTGGTGTCGATCACCCGCACCGCGCGCACCTTGCCTTCGGCGTCGCCCAGGATCTGCAGCGGCTGGCGCTGGAACAGGAATTCCACGCCCTCTTCGCGGCTGTACTTCACCTCGCGCGCGGAGCCGGGCATGTTCGCCTCGTCGCGGCGGTACACGCAGGTGACCGAGGCGGCGCCCAGGCGGATCGCGGTGCGGTTGCAGTCCATGCCGGTGTCGCCGCCGCCCAGCACGACCACGTGCTTGCCGCGGAAATCGAAGGCGTGCGGCGCCGGTTCGTCGCGCAGCAGACGCTCGGTATTGGCGATCAGGAACGGCAGCGCGTCGTGCACGCCGTGCAGCTCGCGGCCCGCCAGCTCCGCGTCCACATAGGTGTAGGCGCCGGTGCCGACGAACACCGCGTCGTAATCGTCCAGCAGCTGGCCGAACTCCACGTCGCGCCCGACTTCGCGGCCGAGCAGGAAGCGCACGCCCATGCCTTCGAGCACGTCGCGGCGCGTGCGCACCACGCCCTTGTCCAGCTTGAACGGCGGAATGCCGAAGGTGAGCAGGCCGCCGATCTCGCTCTGGCTGTCGTAGACGTCGGCGGCGATGCCGGCGCGGCGCAGGCGATCGGCACAGGCCAGGCCGGCGGGACCGGCACCGACGATGGCCACGCGCTTGCCGCTCTCGCGCACGCGCGACAGGTCCGGGCGCCAGCCCTGGCGCAGCGCCTCGTCGGTGACCCAGCGCTCGATACTGCCGATGGTCACCGCGCCGAAATCGGTCTGCTCCAGCGTGCAAGAGCCTTCGCACAGGCGATCCTGCGGGCACACGCGGCCGCAGATCTCCGGCAAGGGATTGGTCTCGTGCATCAGCGTGGCGGCTTCGAGGATGCGCCCGTCCTGCACCAGCTTCAGCCAGTTGGGAATGTAGTTGTGCACCGGGCAGGCGTGCTCGCAGTACGGGTTGCCGCAATCGATGCAGCGCTCCGCCTGCCCGGCCGCCTGCGGCGCCGCGAAGTCGCCGGCGATCTCGCCGTAGCCGAGCACGCGGATCGCGACCGGGACGGTGCGCGGCGTCTGGCGTTCGACATGGAGGAATTGGAAGGACTTGTCTGGCATGGGAGCTGGAAGTCGGCAGGAGTATGGAAAGGGTCAACCGCAGGAGGCCGCGCGGATCGAGCGTTTTCGCCCGATCCGTACGCCGCGTTTCCCTGCTCCGCTTCCTGGCGGCAGCATCGTCATCGTCATCACGCCGCACTCCTCAGTTCTTCCGCCAGCGCATCCAGGCTCGCGGCCTTCGGCTTCACCAGCCAGAACTTGTACTGCAGGCCGCGGAAGTCGCGCAGGATCTGCCGGCCCCACTCGCTGCCGGTCAGCTCCACATGGCGCGACACCAGGCCGCGCAGGTGCTGCATGTAGTGCTCCATGCCTTCCGGCGAGATGCGCAGGATGTCCACCAGCTCGTGGTTGTAGCAATCGACGAAGTCGCGCTCGAGGTCGAGCACGTAGGCGAAGCCGCCGGTCATGCCCGCGCCGAAATTCAGGCCCACCTTGCCCAGCACCGCCACCACGCCGCCGGTCATGTACTCGCAGCAGTGGTCGCCGGCGCCTTCCACCACCGCCAGCGCGCCGGAGTTGCGCACGGCGAAGCGCTCGCCCGCGCGGCCGGCGGCGAACAGCTCGCCGTCGGTGGCGCCGTACAGGCAGGTGTTGCCGATGATCGAGGCGTCCTGGCTGGCGAACGGCGAATCCAGCGGCGGACGCACCACGATGCGGCCGCCGGCCATGCCCTTGCCGACACCGTCGTTGGCTTCGCCGATCAGGTCGATGTGCACGCCGCCGGCGTTCCACGCGCCCAGGCTCTGGCCCGCCGCGCCTTCCAGGCGCAGCACGATCGGCTGCTCGTCCATGCCATGGTCGCGCCAGCGGCGCGCCACCTCGCCGGAGAGCCGCGCGCCGATCGCGCGGTCGGTATTGGCGATCGCATAACGGAACTCGCCGCCCGTGCCGTTCGCCACCGCCGCGCGGGTGTCGTTTTCGATGCGCGAGGCCAGCGCCGCGTCGTCGCGCATCGGATTGCGCGGCAGGGTGCAGGCGAAGTCGACGTCCGCGCCGAGCGCGTCGCCGTGGATCAGCGGACGCAGGTCGAGCTTGTGCTGCACCGGCGTGGCGCCTTCGAGCTGTTCCAGCAGGTCGCTGCGGCCGATGATCTCGGCCAGGCTGCGCGCGCCCAGCCGCGCGAGATGCCCGCGCACGTCTTCGGCGACGAAGCGGAAGTAGTGCATCACCATCTCCGGCAGGCCGGTGAAGTGATCCTTGCGCAGCACCGCGTGCTGGGTGGCGACGCCGGTGGCGCAGTTGTTCAGATGGCAGATGCGCAGGTACTTGCAGCCCAGCGCCACCATTGGGCCAGTGCCGAAGCCGAAGCTCTCGGCGCCCAGCAGCGCGGCCTTCACCACGTCCAGGCCGGTCTTCAGGCCGCCGTCGGTCTGCAGGCGCACGCGGCCGCGCAAGTCGTTGCGGCGCAGGGTCTGCTGCGTCTCGGCCAGGCCCAGCTCCCACGGCGTGCCGGCGTACTTGATCGAGGTCAGCGGGCTGGCGCCGGTGCCGCCGTCGTGGCCGCTGACCGTGATCAGGTCGGCGCCGGCCTTCACCACGCCCGCGGCGACGGTGCCGACGCCGGCATGGCTGACCAGCTTCACCGAGACCAGCGCGGCCGGGTTGACCTCCTTGAGGTCGTGGATCAGCTCGGCCAGGTCCTCGATCGAATAGATGTCATGGTGCGGCGGCGGCGAGATCAGGCCGATGCCCGGCTTGGCGTAGCGCAGTCGCGCGATGGTCGCATCGACCTTGTGGCCCGGCAGCTGGCCGCCCTCGCCCGGCTTGGCGCCCTGGGCGATCTTGATCTGCAGCACTTCGGCGTTGACCAGGTAGGACGGCGTGACGCCGAAGCGCCCCGACGCGACCTGCTTGATCTTGGACATCTTCTCGGTGCCGTAGCGCGCCGGATCCTCGCCGCCCTCGCCCGAATTGCTGCGCGCGCCGAGGCGGTTCATGCCGATCGCCAGCGCCTCGTGCGCCTCCGGCGACAGCGCGCCCAGCGACATGCCGGCCGAGTCGAAGCGCGACAGGATGCTCTGCACCGATTCGACGTCGTCCAGCGCGATGGCGTCGCCCAGCGGCCGCGGGCTGAGCAGGTCGCGCAGCGCGGACGGCGGGCGGCGGTCGACGAAATCCGCATAGACGCGGTAGTCGGTCGCGTCGCCGGTGCGCACCGCCTTCTGCAGGCTGGCGATCACGTCCGGGTTGTACATGTGGTACTCGCCGCCGTGCACGTACTTGTACAGGCCGCCAGCGCGCAGCGACTGCGCTTCGTTCCAGGCTTCGGCGGCCAGCAGGCGCTGGTCCTGCTCGAGCTCCGCGAAACCGGCGCCGCCAACGCGCGAAGGCGTGCCGGGGAAGCACAGCGACACCACTTCGGGCGCCAGGCCAACGATCTCGAACAGCTGCGCGCCGCGATAGCCGGCGACGGTGGAGATGCCCATCTTGGAGAGGATCTTCAGCAGACCCTTGCGGATGCCGCGGCGATAGCTGCGGCCGACTTCCATGCGGTCGCTGGCGATATGACCTTCGCGGCCCAGCTCGAACAGGCTCTGGTAGGCCAGCCAGGGATAGATCGCGGTGGCGCCGTAGCCGATCAGGCAGGCGAACTGGTGCGGATCGCGCGGCGCGGCGGTCTCGACCAGGATGTTGCATTGACAGCGCAGGCCTTCGTCGATCAGGTGCGCATGCACCGCGCCGGTGGCCAGCAGCGACTGGATCGGCAGCAGCCCGCGCTCCGGATAGCGGTCGCTGAGGAAGACCAGCGCGCAACCCTCGCGCACCGCCTGCGCCACCTCGCGACACAAGCGGCGCAGCGCGTTCTCCAGGCCTTCCTCCGGCGCGTACATCAGGTCGAAGCGCGGCGTGCCGGCGAACTGCGGCAGTGCCAGCAGTTGCCTGAGCTTGCGCTGCGAAAGGATCGGCGAGTTGATCAGGATCTGCTTCGCGTTCTCCGGCTGCAGTTCGAACGGATTGCCCTCCGGTCCGATCTGCGTCACCAGCGACATCACCAGCTTTTCGCGCAGGGGGTCGATCGGCGGATTGGTGACCTGGGCGAAGGCCTGGCGGAAGCGGTCGAACAGCGGGCGCACCTGGCGCGACATCGCCGCGATCGGCGTGTCGTCGCCCATCGAGCCCGTCGCCTCCATCTCCAGCTCGGCCAGCGCCTTGAGCACCGACTCGCGCTCTTCGCGCGACAGGCCGTACAGCTTCTGATAGCAGCGCAGCTGCTCGGCCGGCAGCGGTTCGGCGGCCAGCGAGGGATCGATCAGGTCGGATTCCAGATAGCTCACGCCCGCGCGCAGCCAGTCGCGATAGGGCGCGCGGCGGCGGTTGATGTCGTCGATGTCGGCGTTGCGCAGCAGGCGCCGGTTGGCGAAATCCACCGCGATCATCTCGCCGGGCGCGAGGCGGCCCTTGGCGATCACGCGCGACGAGGGCACGTCCCACAGGCCGGCTTCGGAGGCGACGATCAGGTGGTTGTCGTCCGACAGCGCCCAGCGCGCCGGGCGCAGGCCGTTGCGGTCCAGCGTGCAGGCGGCGTAGTGGCCGTCGCACATCACCAGGCCGGCGGGACCGTCCCAGGGTTCGCTGTGCAGTGCGTAGTACTCGTAGAACGCGGCGAGGTCTTCGTCGATACCTTCGCGCGCGGCGAACGCCGGCGGCACCAGCACGCGCATCGCGGCGATCAGCTCCAGGCCGCCGGTGGTCAGTACCTCCAGCGCGTTGTCCAGGCTTTCCGAGTCCGAGCCGGTCTGGCGCACCAGCGGACCCAGATCCGACAGCTCCACCAGCGGCGAGCGCAGGATCGATTCGCGCGCCTGCATCCAGCGCCGGTTGGCGCGGATGGTGTTGATCTCGCCGTTGTGCGCCAGCAGGCGGAACGGTTGGGCCAACCTCCACTGCGGCGTGGTATTGGTGGAGAAGCGCTGGTGGAATACCACCGCGTCGGAGACCAGGGCGGCGTGGCCCAGGTCCGGGTAGACCTCGCGCAGGCGGCCGGGAGCGGCCATCGCCTTGTAGCCGATCACCTGGGCGGACAAGGTCACCACATAAAAGTGTGCATCTTCCGCCAGCGCCGTCTCGGCACGGCGGCGGGCGCGGAACAGCGCGCGCTCGAAAGCGTCGTCGTCCTGTCCCTGCGCTTCCACGAAGATCTGCCGCACATGCGGCTGCGCCGCAGCGGCGAGCGGCCCGCAGGCCTCCGGATTCACCGCCACCTCGCGCCAGCCGGCCACGCGCAGACCTTCCTCGCGCACGAACGCTTCCAGGGTGGTGCAAGCTTCGGCGCCCGCGCCCGGCGCCGGATCCAGGAACATCAGGCCAGCCGCGAAGCGCTCGCCCACCGACAGTCCCGCCTCCGCCGCCAGCACCGACAGCCAGGCCTGCGGTTTATGCACCAGCACGCCGCAGCCGTCGCCGCTGATCCCGTCGGCGTTCACGCCGCCGCGGTGGGAAAGTTTGGCCAGCGCCTCGAAAGCGGTATCGACTACCCATGCGCTGGCGCGGCCGTCGATCTGGGCGACCAGACCGAAACCGCAACTGTCGTGTTCGAACGCGGCGTCGTACAACGCCGGTGTACCTGCCTGCCCCATCTTCCCTCCCCGGGCCGAATTCATGGGACGCGCATGCCTCGCGGCGCTGAATGCTCCGCTGCACGCACGTAGGTGTACTTCGAATAGAGCATAGTTGGTGCGTCGCGTCAAAGAGAAAATTTGTCTTAAAAACAAGGTACAAGCGCACCCCTTGGCAAACCGACCATACCAGTGCGAACAAGCTCTGCCGGGCGAAGCCTCCGGCAGCGCGCCGGACGAAAACGGCAAAGTCCCGTTCCTTATGGAAATTTGGCGATATCGGCCGAGGATCGCATTTGGGCGGATAGACGTCCATATGCGGTTGCAGCGACGTATACCAGTCACTTGATAGGTATGGTCTGATTTGGGTGGAGGGGTTGACGACGCATTACCCCCGTTCGGGCGAGCCCCGGCCCCTCACCCCGACCCTCTCCCCGACGGGGAGAGGGAGGTGTGGATCCTCGCGAAGATTGAACGAGAGCACGCGGCGCAGCCGCGGCATTCCGCTTGTGCGCTTTTGCTTCGGCTTTTGATCTGCAACCCCCTTGGCGCGGCGGTGAGGGCTGGACGATCAGGCCCCGAAGGGGGCGAGGACAGGAGTCCTCGCCTTTTTGACGGGACATGGATGTCCCGTCAAAAAGCCCGGCCAGCCCTCACGTACCCGGAGGTGACGTAGTCACCGGAGGGCGCCGTGCAGGGTGCCCTTCTCTTTGCCTACTTTCTCTTGGGCAAGCAAGAGAAAGTAGGTCGGGCCGCGGCAGCGGCACGAAACACTCGCCTACGGCGAGACAAAGCTGCGCGCAACGCGACAATCAGACGTGGTCGTTACTGGATCCCGGCCTACGCCGGGATGACGAGCAAAAAAGCGGGCACGCC
>NZ_FONH01000015.1 GCF_900112865.1 Dyella marensis
TCCAGCTCCGCACCCACAACGACCTGGCCAGCATCAGCATGGCCATCAACGTCCTTACCGGCATCCTTGCCAACAGCGACACCTTCCGCGACCTGCAGGCATGCAACGTGGCTGCACAAGCGGGTGAATGGCCGCTGCCACCCACCTGCGTGGAAGGTGTGTTCACCGCTGTGCATTACTTGAGCCGCTACGCGGAATCGCTCAGCTATCGCCTCGATGAAGTCACTGAACTCATGGGAGATGACGCGACCTAAATCTCTCGATTCTCCGCAACCGCCCCACTCCTTGCCGAGGAACAAACAGCGCGCGCACAGGGAAGTGCGCGGTTTTGAGGAACGAAGACGATGCAGGGAAATCGGCTCAAGGAGTAAGTCTTACTCCTCGAACAACCTTCGCCCGCACATCGATATGAAATTCAGAAGCGGCGCCCAGTTCGCGTGATACTGCGCCTGGCGCAACCGAATCAGATAACCGCAACGCGAAAGCGCGGCAATTTCGTGCAGCGGCAAGTACACCCGGTCCTGCCGTCCGCCATTGAGCGTCCAATTGAAAATGACCCTGGCGACCCTGCCATTGCCGTCCATGAAAGGATGAAGATTCAACAAGGCAGCCATCGCCATCACGCCGGCCAAAGCGGGCTCCGAATGGACATGACTATTCCAGAACTCATGAATGGACCGGAGACCGGCACCGATGGCGCGGGGTTCCGGATAGCGGACGCTGGCGCCCGTTCGGTCGGCGGCCGTCGCGATGTCGCCGCTTCGAAATCCGCCTTCCCCACCGACCATCATGGCCTGCAGATCGAGCAAAAATTTGCAGAAGTCCGCAAAGCTCAGCCTCGTCATCGACTGAACATCAGGCAGGCCAAGAAGCGTGTCATATTCGAAAACAGTACGGCCGTCTTCGAAAACCTCGGTCGCATGTGGAGACATGTAGTCCGAAAGATCGTGCTCCAACTCGGACTGTTCGAAGCAGCCTAGATACTGAAGACGGATCGGCTGGCCATGCAGCCACGCCATGACCTTTTGCATGGCTTCGGGTGACGCATGGGAAAAGCTGCGACGGATGCTCTCCCCCACTGTCCGATAGCTATCCACCTCACCGCCGCTTGACGGAAGCTCCATGAGCTTCATCTGGCGCATGGCGGCATTCACTCGTCCGTGACAGCGGAAATAGCCAATTCTCGCGCACTGTCTTCCGCGAAACGATCACGCCACTCCCGGCTGACGCCGTCGGTCTGGCGCTCGATCAGAGGGATGGCCAATTCATCGGCAGGCTCTGGAGGTATGCCCATATCAAGAAGCAATGCACGGATAACGCCGGCGGAATCGGCCAGAAGATCTTCATAACAGATGTGGATCGGCCTTACCCCGGTGATGGCAAACATTCTTTCCCACGAAGACTTCTGGTCTTCGATACTGGAAATGCATTGCTTAATATGCTCGAAGTCATAGCGAACCTCAGGCGTGTCCGACATGCCCGCGAACCATCGCCTGCTGCGCTGAGCGCGCGAATATGACATGGCTTGGCCGATCAGATCCCGCCGGGTCAGGTATATCACGTAGTCCGGGACAATCTGCCTCAGAAATCCGGGCACGCGCCGCGATATCTCCAGATAATTGACGCCGAACATCTTGTACCCGAAGACTCCGTTTGGCGAAGTCCGCAATCGCTTGATGTCCCCCCAATATTTGGCGATTCCGGCCTCCGATATCTCGCCGGCCAGATGGGGAACATAGTCAAGCCGCCGGAGAATATCTCCGACAAACCTGAAATTCAGATACTCCATCGGAGCCCCAAGCAGGCCCGTCTGCCAGAGTCGGATAGCGCAGTAGGTACTACCCGACCTCGGGATGGTGGCCAGCATGTAAGTCAAACGCTGCTCGCCGTCGTAGCAGCCGAAATCCATTTCGGCGCTGTAGAGTCTCTCCATGACATGCGGCATTAGCTTACTCATGCACGCCAAGCCCTGATTCGCAATCCATGATCTCGAAAAGTTACCGATAAGAACCCAGGCAGGGCACGGGATCCGCGGTCAGCTTGGGGCTACTGTGAAAACTCTTCCGGTACATGTCCTGAGCCCATCGCTCGGCGGCATGTATCCGCTCATTGCTGAGCCAATGCGCCGCCTCGGCCAAGCGGTTGTTTAGAGACTTGGCATAGTCACCAGTCGCACCGAGACTCAGCAGTTTCGTCGCACCATATACGGTCTCCCAGTTTCCCACCTCAGGCAAATTGACGAGCAGCCCGCCCCCGCCGTGCGCAAGGTTGGTCGGCGCAGTCGACAGCAACTCAACCGCACGCCAATCACCGCGATCGAGAGCTTTGCCCAAATACTCGTGGGCCAGGGCCTTATATCCAGGCACATCGACAGGCGATCCCCCTTGACCGCCGGCCCCCTGGATGTAGCACATCTGGGCATCGGTGCTACCGGCCTCAGCTGCTGCCTTTACCGCCATGTTGAACTTATCGGATAGAACGTCGGGATCCCGACTGCAGGCCGAGACAGTGGAGTCCTCATTGATTGACTTCGCCTTTCCGGAGAGCTCAGCAACTTTGGCCTGGCAATTATTCTTGGACGCCAGACCCGCTCCATTCACCCTGGAATTGCAGATGTACATCTCTTGCTGCACCCGCCCGAGACTCGTAATCGCCTCCAGGCAATGCTTGGCGTTTCTGAAATCATCAAATTTAAGCTGTTTCGCCATTCCGGAATCGGCTTGAGCCGTCGACTCAACAGCCAAGGCCAGGCTCGGAGCGAAAGACGCGCCCGCCACGACAGTACACGCCAGTACCGCGCCCGCGACGAATTTATGCAGAATAATCATAAAATGCCCTTGCTTTTCATTGGTTCAATAAGTAATGCGCACTTACTTTGAGCAATCCGGCCTTGGAATAGGCGTCTTATTGAATGCGTCCTCGGCAGCCTGCCCCGCTGCCCTTGCGTCCAGCTCATTCTGATTCCGTTGCGCAAGACTTTCACCGGGCACATCGTGCTGCTGATGGTACCACTCGTGGGTGAGCACCTTTATGACGTTGCCGAATGCCCAATAAGCCGTCCCATAAATATCCGTATGGGGCGGGTTATCATCGAAAAATGTACTGGCATCGGTCATTAGCCACTTCACCGCACCGGATGGGAGCGGCTCAGTCGGATCCTCGATGCTGTCCGTCACAATATGTTTTATCGGCGCACCTGCCGAATCCACCGCCGTCCAGCCCACCTTATCGGTGAAGTTGGTCGTATAGACCGGCGTAAGGTGTCCGTAATACGTCGCGCACTTCTCCGCGGCGTCTTTGTACTCCTGCGAGATCGCGGAGTCGCCGGCATCACCGCTGCTGCCACTTCCCCCACTCGACCCTCCACTCCCTCCGTTCCCGGAGCTTCCGCCTCCGCCGGTCAAGGGAGGCGGCGGCGGCGCCGGTGGTGGCACCCAAGCCGTGGTATGGCACCCGGACGCATCGCAGCCACCTCCGGTGGGTGGCTCGGTGCCGCTATTTGTTCCGTAAATGAGCTCAACTTCCTCAGCAGTCAGGGCGCGCGCCGAGCGACTGCTCCGAGTTGCTTCATTGATATCGCTACTGTTGAGCGTCGTCGGTGCTTTTGCCGAAGTCGCAGGAGCCGCGTCCTGCTCGATGCTTTTTGAGTTCACGTAGTAGACGTAGCCACCGGCAAACACGCTGGGGACAACGACGTAACTCAGGGAAAAGTAGAACTTGGCTAGCTTCACGACCATCTCCATGTCTGCCGCCCCGCCATCAGGAGCAGGCGGGTTTAGAGTCCTGGATGGATCGTAACAGGCGTGTTTGACGTCATGGAGATTTCGACCTACGCCGGCATGACGCACATTTAGCCCAGCATAAAATCCACCGCCGCCGCCGCATGCAACGCCGCCGTGTCAAACAACGGCACCGGGCTATCCTCACGCCCGACCAGCAAGCCAATCTCGGTACACCCGAGGATAATCGCCTGCGCCCCGCGCGCCGCGCAGTCCACCATGATCTCGCGATAGCGCTGCCGCGACGACTCGATCGCGATGCCGGCGCACAATTCCTCGTAGATGACGCGATGCACCTCGCGCCGTTGCCCGTCATCCGGTACCAGGCAGCGAATGCCGTAGCGACTGCGCAGGCGTTCGCGGTAGAACTCCTGCTCCATCGTAAACGCCGTGCCAAGCAAGGCCACCTGATGAAACCCGGCCTCGCGCAAGGCCAAGCCCGTCGGATCGACGATATGCAGAAACGGCAGCGGCGTCGCCGCCACCACCGCATCCGCCACCTTGTGCATCGTATTGGTCGCCAGCACGATCGCCTGCGCCCCGCCCGCCTCCAGGCGCCGCGCCGACGCGGCCAGCAGCTTGCCGGCGTGATGCCAGTCGCCCTGCCGCTGCAGGGCCTCGATCTCGCCGAAATCCAGGCTGTCCAGCAACAGGCGCGCGGAGCGCAGCGGCCCCAGCCGCTGGCGCACGCCGCGGTTGATCATCTGGTAGTAGGCAACCGTCGATTCCCAACTCATGCCGCCGATCAGGCCAACCGTGCGCATGCGGGGCTCCATCATGGTCAGATCGCCCGCGGCTCGAGCGCGCGCATCCGCGCGCCGATGCCCAGCAGGCGATACGCCAGCGACAGCAGCACCACCCAGCCCGCGCCCACGTACAGCGCCACGCGCGTATCGGCGCTGTAGCCGAGCATGAACAGCACGAAGGCCAGGAACAGCAGGCACACCACGCTGGTCAGCGGCCACGCGCGCAGCGGGAACGCGGTGGCGCCGTGACGGCGGCGGAAGCTGTAGTGGGCGATCAGCACCATCATCCAGGTCCACACCGTATTGAAGGCCAGGATCGACATCATCATCGCGAAGATGCGTTCCGGCAGCAGGTAGTTCAGCACCACGCCGAACACCAGGCAGGCCAGCGTCACCAGCACCGCGCGCACCGGCACGCCATGTTCGCTCACCTGGCCCAGGAAGGCCGGCGCCTGCGCCTTGGTCGACAGGCTGTACAGCATGCGGCTGCCGCTGAAGGTGGTGCTGTTGAAGCCCGACAGCGCGGCGGTGATCACCACGAAATTAATCAGGCCGGCGGCCTGCGGAATGCCCAGCTTGCCGAAGGTGGTGACAAACGGGCTGCCCTGTGTGCCGAGCTGGTCCCACGGGTAGATCGCCATGATCACGAACAGCGCGCCCACGTAGAAAATCAGGATGCGCCACAGCACCGAGTTCACCGCGCGCGGAATGGTGCGCTCCGGCTGCGCGGCCTCGCCCGCCGCCATGCCGATGGTCTCGATGCCGCCGAAGGCGAACACCACCACCGGCAAGGCCAGCACCATGCCGGTGAAGCCATGCGGGAACCAGCCGCCGTGCGACCACAGGTTGGCCAGGCCCACCGGCTGGCCGCCGTTGCCCCAGCCCAGCCAGATCATGCCGGCGCCGCCGAGGATCATCAGCACCACCGTGACCACCTTGATCAGGGTGAACCAGAATTCCATCTCGCCGTAGACCTTCACCGCCATCAGGTTCAGGCCGCCGATCATCGCCACGCTGCCGAACACCCAGATCCATTGCGGCAGCTCGGGGAACCACTGGCGCATGTAGATGCCCACCGCGGTGCTCTCGGCCATGCCCACGCCGACCATCAGGATCCAGTAGTTCCACCCGGTGAGATAACCGGCGAACGGCCCCAGGTAGCGATGCGCGTAGGTGCTGAACGAGCCTGCCACCGGATCGTGCACGGCCATCTCGCCCAGCGCGCGCATGATGATGAAGATCATCGCGCCGCCGAACAGATAGGCGAACAGCACCGAGGGGCCGGCCAGGTTGATCGCGTTGGCGGAGCCCAGGAACAGGCCGGCGCCGATCGCCATCCCCAGGGCCATGAAGGTGATATGGCGCGGGGTGAGCCGGCGCTGCAGGTGCTGAGTCATCGAGAAAACAACCGCGAAGTGGAAAGGGTCAGCGCAACAGGCGCCGCTTGGGTTTGATCGGCAGCCGGCCGCGCAGGTACTGCAGCATCACGTAGCCGCCCAGCATGCCGCCCAGGTGGGCGAAGTGCGCGATGCCGGGCATCCAGCCGAGCACCCCGGCGACCAGCTCCAGCGCGGCGTAGCCGAGAACAAGCGGCAAGGCCGGGATCGCGGCCGGGATCGGGAAGACGATCATCCGCTCGCGCGGCCACAGCAGACCGAACGCCAGCAGCAGGCCGAAGATGGCGCCGGACGCGCCGACCGTCGGGCTCTGGAAATCCCCCTCGACATAGCGCAGCCACAGCAGCTGCAGGATCGAGGCGGTGATCAGGCAGACGAAGTAATAGATGGTGTAGTTGCGCGCCTCCAGCGCCCGCTCGACCTGGCTGCCGAACATGAACAAGGCGTACATGTTGAACAGCAGGTGCGGCCAGCCGCCATGCATGAAGGCATTGGTGACGATCTGCCAGGGCTGGAAATAGCCGCTGCCCAGCGGCCACAGCGCCAGGGGCACCATCGCGGCAGGCATCAGCATCTGCAGCAGGAAGACCGCCACGTTGGCGATCAGCAGGTTGCGGGTAACCGGGGCGAGATTGGGGAACATGGTCGATTCCGAGGCCAGCGGCCAAGGGTAGCGGCTGCCGGGCGGTATCGCCATCAAGGGCTGCGACGACCAGCCATGCCCGGGCCGGGAGCCTTTGCGGGCGCTGCCCGGCATCGTCGTGGCGGCCTTCTGCGACACTGACGTCAATGCGCGCACTGGTCGCCGGCCGGCACCACCATGCCGCGCCGCACAAATAGACGTCTATACGTCCGATCAACGATGCAGCGTGACCGATCTCCGCCAGAGACATCGGCGAACGGGCACTGGCAGCTCGCCCACCGGCATCTCGCTGCGCGACCTGGACCGGAAGACCACGCCAACGCCCATGGGCGGGCATCGCATTTTCTTTCCGGAAGCATCCGCTGCGAGCCCAAGCGGAACCTATCGCGACATCGGTGCCACGCCCGCTCAATGAGGACAAAAGCGGACGCATCGAAGCGACCCAAGTCGATCGGCGCAAGCCAATCGCAGAAAGCTGCCGCGCCCGCCGCTGAACGCGAAAACTTGCGCGTTTTCAGCAGGCTCCGCTGCGGTTACATTCCCGCCTGTCTCGCGCAGGAGCCGAGGGGAATGCGCCGTCTTGTGTCTGCCGTGGTGATGAGTGTGATGCTGGCTGCGTGCCAGCATCATTCGTCGTCGCGCGACAACGAAGTCTCGGCGCACTTTTCACCCGGCATCATGCCGGAGGATCTGGCCGTCCATTTCCATGCGCTGTCCGCGCCCGAGCTGCGCGACCGCTCCCCCGGCAGCGCCGGCGAGCGGCATACCGTCGACTATCTGATCGCGCAGTTCCAGCGCATGGGTCTGCAGCCAGGCCTCGACGACCAGTGGACGCAGGACGTGCCCTATGTGCGCAGCGCGGTGGTGCATCCGGAACGCATGACCCTGCAGATCGACGGCGGCGCGCAGCCGCTGTCGCTGGCCTACGGCATCGACATGGTCGCCAACTCGCCCGCCAACCAGGCGCACGCGGCGATCGAGCATGCGGCGATGGTGTTCGCCGGCTACGGCATCGACGATCCGGCGCAGGACTGGGACGACTACGCCGGCATCGACGTCAAGGGCAAGACCGTGGTGGTGCTGGCCAACGATCCGGGCTGGGGCAGCCAGGATGCTTCGCTGTTCCAGGGCCGCACGCCCACCTTGTTCGGCTCCTGGCGCTACAAGCTGGAGCAGGCCGCGCGCCACGGTGCGGCGGCGCTGTTCGTGGTGCACGACGAGGCCGCCTCCGGCTTTGCGTGGAACACCGTGCGCCAGCGCTGGGGCGGCCCCTGGTACGGCTTGCCGGGCGACGCGGCCACGGCGACGCCGATCGCCGGCTGGCTGAGCGACGGCGCGGCGAGAAAACTGTTCGCCAGCGTCGGCCAGGATTTCCAGGCGCTGCGCGCCGCCGCGCATCGCCGTGGTTTCCATGCGGTGCCGCTCGCGGCGAACGCCAGCCTCGCCTTCGACAGCACGGTGAGCCGCGGCGTCTCCCCCAACGTGATCGCCCGCCTGCCCGGCAGCAAGCATGCGGACGAAGCGGTGGTGTATGCCGCGCACTGGAATCATCCGGACGCGCGCGACAGCCAGTCGCTGCACGGCGTGGCCGAAAGCGCCGCCGGCCTGGCCGGCCTGCTCGAACTGGCCGAGGCCTTCGCGCATCGCGCGCCCAAGCCGCACCGCTCGCTGCTGTTCGTCGCGCTGACCATGGAAGAATCAGGACAGCTCGGTTCGCGCTGGTACGTCGATCATCCGGCGGTGTCGATGGAGCACACGGTGGCGGAAATCCAGCTCGATGCGCTGCCCTGGATCGGACCCAGCCGCGACCTCGACGTGCTCGGCTACGGCCAGTCGCAGCTGGACGACTATCTGGCCGAGGCACTGCACAGCCAGCACCGCAACATGGGCTCCGGCGACGAACTGGCCGGCATGCAGCTGTTCCGCTCCGACGCGCTGAGCTTCGCCACGCGCGGCGTGCCGGTGCTGTACGCCCGCTCCGGACTGGACCTGCGCGACGGCGGCGACGCCGCCGGGCGCAAACGCTACGACGACTACCTTGCCGCCAGCGACGTGGTGCCGCCGGCCGACGCCGCCCCGACCTGGGACCTGCGCGGACTGGTCGACGACCTGCGCGCGCTCTTCATGGTCGGCGGCAAGCTGTCGATGGAGACGGCCTATCCGCAGTGGAAGCCGATGGCCAGTTTCCATCGGCCTGTGACGGTGGTCGCGCGCTAGCGTTTCCGGCGCAAGTCATTACGCGCAACAAAGACAGGCCGTGGCAAGCTGGACGCGTCGGATCACTCGCCGCGCGCCATGACCGCTTCACCCCTCCATGTCCTCCTCGCCGGCGCCACCGGCCTCACCGGCGGCGGCGTGCTGCGCGAGCTGCTGGCCGCTCCCGATGTCGCGCGCGTGCTGGCGCCGACCCGCCACCCGCTGCCGCCCGCGCCGCGCCTGGAGAACCCCGTCGGCGTCCTGCAACGCGTGCTGCCGCAGCTGCAGCCTCCGGTCGATATCGCGATCTGCTGCCTGGGCACCACCATCGCCCGCGCCGGCTCCCGCGAAGCCTTCCGCATGGCCGACTTCGACCTGCCCCTGGCGGTGGCGCGACGCGCCCGCAAACTCGGCGCACGGCATTGCCTGGTGATGAGTTCGCTGGGTGCGGACGCTTCGTCGCGCACGTTCTACACGCGGGTGAAGGGTGAGCTGGAGCAGGCGCTGATCGCACAGGACTGGCCGCAACTGACCATCGTGCGCCCTTCGCTGCTGCTCGGCCCCCGCGCCGAATTCCGTCTCGGCGAAACGATCGCCGCCCCACTGTCCCGCCTGCTGCCCGGGCGCTGGCGCGGCATCCACGTGGAGACGGTCGCCAGGGCGTTGTGGCGGTTGGCGCGGGAAAAGGGCGAAGGTGTGCGGGTTGTTGAATCGGATGAGTTGAGGCGGCTGGGTGCCAGGTAGATTCGGCAAGCGATCAATGTTCCGCTCCGCCCGGCCCCTCACCCTGCCCTCTCCCCGCAGGGGAGAGGGGTGATGGGGTGTGGCAAGAACAGCGCAGCGCCAAAGCTCGCCTCAGTCCTAGCTCTTAGGCCATTTCTTTTTGGTTACTTTTGCTTTGGGCCAGCAAAGAAAAAGTGACCCGGGCGCCGGCAGGCGCACGGAACGCCCGCTGCGTAAGCGGCCCGGTTGCGGGATCGCGACAATCAGGCGACACGGAAACTGGATTCCGGCCTGCGCCGGAATGACGGCGGAGCCCCATAAAAAAGGCCGCCCCGGAGGGCGGCCTCGGACTGCGGAAAAAGCGGAACGATCAGCCGTTCTGCGCCATGCCCTCAGGGCGCTTGGCGCCGGCAAAACGCTTCGCCCAATAGGACTCGTCCAGACTGTCCACGCGCACCGTCTTGCCGCGCGACGGCGAATGAATGAACTGCCCATTGGCGATATAGATACCCACATGCGAAATGCGACCGCCGCCACGACGACCACCCGCCGTGCGGAAAAACACCAGGTCGCCCGGCTGCATCTCGGTGCGATTGACCTTCAGCCCCGCCAGGAACTGCCCGGCCGAGTTGGTCGGCAACTCCAGCCCGACGGCATGCGAGAACACATAGCGGACGAAACCGCTGCAGTCGAAACCGGTGGAAGGATCGTGGCCGCCGCGCACATAACGGATATCGCGCAGCTGCATGGCCAGGTCGATCAGGGTCTTGCGCAGGTCGTCGGCGTTGCTGGCCTGTTCCTCGATCGCCGGCGCGGCGGGCAGCGCGGACTGGGACAGCATCTGGGCCGGGGCGAGCGCGGCGAACTGGCTCATCAACGGCGGGGTGATGGTGGCGACAGCAGGGCTGGCCTGCGATTGTCCGCTGGGGCTGGCGAAGACGGGACCGGAAACGAGCGCGGCGGCGGCCAGCACGGAGAAGACGGTCAATCGCTTGATTGGCATGCGGGACAAATCCCTTTGCTGTTCATGAGATTGGCCGTCGGATGTGTCGACGACCGTGACGAAGTCGTGAACTTAGCAAAGCGATATAGGCCTTATGTTCGATCCGGGTTAACTAAACCCCGCAGTTTCGAAAAGCTGAAGGGCTCAGCAACGTGCGGTATCCCTCTGAAAGCCGAACGGAATCACTGCAAGTCGAGGCCCCGTCTAGGAAATTTTCCTAGATTAATCATCGTCGCGAAGTTGTGACGGAGGTCCGTAACAGGTCTGCAAAGACCCTGGCCCCAGTGTTACGCCCGGCGTCCGAAGATCGCCGTGCCGATGCGCAATTCGGTGGCGCCCTCGGCCACGGCCAGCGGGAAATCCCCGCTCATGCCCATCGACAGCCGCGGCAGCTGGTGGCCCTCGCCGGCCATGCGGTCGCGCAGCTCGCGCAGCAGGCGGAAGCAGGCGCGCACCGGGGCGGACTCGTCCGCCACCACCGCCATGGTCATCAGGCCGCGCACGCGCAGCGTGTCGAGGCCGCGCAGGCGGGCCAGGAAATCGGGCAGCTGCGCCGGGTCGAGGCCTTGCTTGCTCTGTTCCGGCGAGGTCTTCACCTGCACCAGCACGTCGATCGCGCGGCCTTCCGCCTGCAGGCGGCGGTCCAGCGCCTCGGCCAGCTCCCAGCGGTCCAGCGATTGCACCTCGCTGGCGAGCCTGGCCACGTCCTTGGCCTTGTTGGTCTGCAGGTGGCCGATCACCACCCAGGCGATGCCGCAGTCGGCGAGCGGGCCGGCCTTCTCGCGGATTTCCTGCACCTTGTTCTCGCCGAAGCGGTGCAGCCCCAGCGCCGTCGCGGCGCGGATGGCGTCCGCCCCGAAGGTCTTGCTCACCGGCAGCACATCGACTTCCGCGGGATCGCGGCCCGCCTCGCGGCAGGCCGCATCGACCCGCTGGCGTACCGCGGCCCAGTTGGCCGCGAGGTAGCCGTAGTCGTGGTTCAAGCCTTGCCGCCCTGCTCGAAATGGCGCGCCACCACCTCGGCCACCACCATGCTCACCTTCTTGCCGGTGGGGATGTGCAGGAATTCGTTGGGGCCGTGCGCATTGGAATGCGGACCGAGCACGCCGGTGATCAGGAACTGCGCCTTGGGGAATTTCTCGCCGAGCATGCCCATGAAGGGAATGCTGCCGCCCTCGCCCATGTAGGCCGCCGGCGCGCCGAAATAGTTCTGCGACGCCTGCGCCACCGTCTGCTCCAGCCACGGCGACAGCTGCGGCGCGTGCCAGCCGCCACCGTCCTTCTCCAGCTTGAAGCTGACCTTGGCGCCGTACGGCGGATCCTTTTCCAGCAGCTGCTTGACGAACTGGCCGGCCTGGCTGCCGTTGAGCGTCGGCGGCAGGCGCAGGCTGAGCTTCACCGCGGTCTTGGGGCGCAGCACGTTGCCGGCGCTCTCCAGCGGCGGCAGGCCCTCCGCGCCGGTCACCGCCAGCTGCGGGCGCCAGGTGCGGTTGAGCACCAGCTCGGTGAGATCCTCGGTGACCGGATGCATGCCTTCCACGAAGGGAAACTTCTCGTAGATAGCGGTGCCCAGCACCGTGGACGCCTGCTTCGCCTGCTCCACGCGCTGCGCCGGAATCTCGGCGTACAGCTCCTTCGGCTTGACCGTGCCGGTTTGCGGATCTTCCAGGCGCGACAGCAGCTCGCGCAGGATGCGGAAGCTCGACGGCACCACGCCGGAGGCGTCGCCGGAATGCACGCCTTCCTCGAGCACCTGCACGCTCAGCTCGCCGCCGGTCATGCCGCGTAGCGAGGTGGTCAGCCACAGCTGGTCGTAGTTGCCGCAGCCGGAGTCCAGGCACACCACCAGCGACGGATTGCCGATGCGCGCGGCCAGATGGTCCACGTAGTACGGCAGGTCGTAGCTGCCCGATTCCTCGCAGGCTTCGATCAGCACCACGCAGCGCGCATGCGCAATACCTTGCTCGCGCAGCGCCAGCAGCGCGGCGAGCGAACCGAAGATGGCGTAGCCATCGTCCGCGCCGCCGCGGCCGTAGAGCTTGTCGCCCTTGATCACCGGCGTCCACGGGCCCAGGCCCTCGGCCCAGCCGGTCATCTCCGGCTGCTTGTCGAGATGGCCGTAGAGCATCACGGTGTCGTCGCTCTGGCCGGGCACCTCGATGTAGATCAGCGGCGTGCGGCCTTCCAGGCGCACCACCTCGAGCGTCGCGCCCGGCAGCGCCGGCAGCTTGCTGCGCGCCCAGGTCTCCATCAGCTTCACCGCGGCGTCCATGTAGCCGTGCTCCGCCCACTTCGGGTCGAACATCGGCGACTTGTTCGGAATGCGGATGTACTCCATCAGCTGGGGCACGATCTCTTCATCCCACAGGCCGCTGACGAAGTGCGAGAGACGGGCGGTATCCATGGGGAAGCTCCTGCGATGGGGAAAGCTCCGATTGTATCAGCGCCCAGCAGACGCCCGCCGACACGCGGTAGGCGCATGCCCACGCCGCGCGGCGATACACGCGCACCGCACGGCGCTCCGCGCGCCGGCTGTGGCGCAGCGGCAACGGCGGCATCGTGGCTGGGCGGCGCACAGGCGCCGCGCTTTCCCACTGACGAGGAGAATCCCCATGCTTCGCAAGTTCGCCATCGGCCTGCTCGGCCTGCTGCTGTTGCTGCCCCTGCACGCCGCCACGCCGGTCAACGTCAACACCGCCGACGCCGCCACCATCGCCAAGGCGCTGGACGGCATCGGTCCGGCCAAGGCCGCGGCCATCGTGGCCTGGCGCCAGGAACACGGCCCGTTCAAGAGCGTGGACGAGGTGGGCCAGGTCAAGGGCGTCGGCGCCAGCACGCTGGAACGCAACCGCGCCGCGATCCTGATCACCGAGGAAGGCGGCAACGGCGGCGCGGCGCCGGCCACGACGAAAAAGCCCGCGAAAACCGAGACATAAGCTCCAGTCCGCCTGGGCGCCCTGGGTGCCGGATGGCCCGGCGCGGCTCTGGCGAGCCGCGCCGGTTGCGCCTACACTCCGCGTTCACGACCTCCGGACCAACGCCTTCACCACCCGGGCCGGAGCTGTCACAGGGGCCATGTACCTGATTCAGCAGCACAACCATTTGCTTCCCACGCCATGATCCTGCCGCGTTACCGCATCGCCGCCTCGGGTATCGGAGGCGCCGGCAAGGGGCTGTTCCTGGATGAAGACGTCGCCGCCGGCAGCATCGTCACCGCGCCGGACGCGATCGACCGCACCTGGAGCCTTACCGACATCATGGCCACGCCGGAGCTGCGCACGCAGTTGTACGCGGCTGCGCGCTGGTTCGAGGACCGCTACACGCTGTCCCCCGACTGGCCCGACGAGTGCTACATCAACCACAGCTTCGAGCCCACCGGGCTGTGGCATCTCGGTTTCGTGTTCGCCGCGCGGGCCCTGCCCGCCGGCAGCGAAATCACGGTGGACTACCGCCACCTGCTCCCGCCGGGACAGGAAGAGGACTTCATCGACACGGCCACCGGCGAGAAAATCGTCGGCCTGAGCTGGGCCGAGAGTCTCGCCACGAGTACCCGCGCCCTCGCCAGCCTGCTGGCCGGCACGCCTGCCATCTGATATCGCGATGTTCGACATACCCACCATCGAAACCGCGCGCCTGCGCCTGACCTCCCTCACCGCCCGCCATTTCGACGACTACGCCGCGATGCTCGCCGACCCCACCAGCACGCGCTGGGTCGGCGACGGCGAGCCGCTCGATCGCGGCCACGCCTGGCGTTCGCTGGCGATGCTGCTCGGCCATTGGCAATTGCGCGGCTACGGCATGTGGGCGCTGGAACTGAAGGACAGCGGCGCCTTCGTCGGCCGCGCCGGCCTGATGAATCCGGAAGGCTGGCCCGATATCGAACTGGGCTGGATGCTCAAGTCCGAATACCGCCACCACGGCTACGCCACCGAAGCGAGCCTGGCCATCCTCGAGCACGCCTGGAGCCAGCTGCGCGTGCCGCGCGTGATCAGCCTGGTCCGCGTCGGCAACGAAGCCTCCGACCGCCTGGCCGAGCGCCTCGGCGGCGAGCACATCGAAGACATGGATTTCTGCGGCAGCTACAACCACGTCTTCGCGTACTACCCGCCGTACCGCGAAGCCCGCCGCGCCGCCTACGCCTGATCGCGGCATGAGCGCCTTCCACCGCGTACCGGCTGAAACCCTGCACGCGGAGCCCTGGGCCAATGGCGCCGGCACCACGATGGTGCTGGCCAGCGGCCCGGACCCCAAGGCCTGGCGCTGGCGCCTGAGCATCGCCCGCATCGAACAGGATGCCGCGTTCTCCGCCCTGCCCGGCGTGCAGCGCCAGTTCGCCGCGCTCGATGCGTCGATCGTGCTGGCTTTCGCCGGAAACGAACGACAGGCGCTGCGCCTTGCCGTCATCCGCTTCGACGGCGCCGACGCGCCGCAGGCACGCCTGACCGACGGACCGACCCGCGCGTTCAACCTGATGCTGCGCGACGGCGCGGAAGGCGAGCTGATCGCGCGCCCCTTGAACGGCGCGATGGTATTGCCGCCGTCGGCCGGCGCGCACTGGTTCCTGTACATGCTGGCCGGCCAGGCCGAGCTGCGCAGCGGCGGCGAAAGCCTGCAAGTGGTGCAGGACGACCCGGTGTGGATCGAAGCGGCCGGCACGCTGCGCATCGAAGGCGGCGGCGAAGTGGTGCTGGCGCGCATCGAAGACTGAGCTCTGCGCGGATACGGGCGGCGCATACGCGCAATGAGCGCCGCGGACAACCGGTATTACCGAAGCCTCGCCCACTCCAGGCTCATCATTGGCCGCGCCGATACCGCTTCATCTTGTCCGCCGTGCCGCAGGTTTCCATCGCGCACCAGCGGCGGCGCTGGTTCTTGCTGGTATCCAGGAACAGCCAGCCGCACGAACTGGTATTGCAGCAGCGGCGCAACGGCGGCGCGGACGATGCGCCGAGCAAGTCCAGCGCATCGAGTGCGATGCGCTTGAGCGGCAGCAGCACGTTGCGTGCATCGTCGCGCCAATGCATGCGCCCGTCGGCACCCAGCGCCTGGCTGGACCAGGCGCGATGCAGCCATTGATCCACGCCCTGCACGGCATCCGCCGGTGCCTGCATGCCATCGATGCGCGATGCGAGCAAGGCATGCAGGTGATCGCGCAGAGTGCGCACCTGCCGCATCCATGCAGCGCGCTGGCCCGCTCCTTCAGGCACGGCGATGCGTTCGCGCGGGCCTAGCGCACCGGCGCGCAGACACCATTCGATAAAACGCTCCGGCTCGCCGATGTAGTCCTCCGCATCCTCCGCGTAGCGATCGTGGATCGAGTTGACGAAATCCAGGCACAGGCGCCCGCCATCCAGGCGGATCGCGGCGATCGGTCGAGCGGGGCGATGTCGGTTCATGGATAACAAGCGGGTCACTGGTTTCTGCAGATCGGCGGGCCTGGCTTCGAGCACTTGCGCTACCGTCTAAACCCACTTAGATAGTAGCAGTCTTCGGGACCGCTCCAGAGGGCGCCAATGACCAGCTCAACAAGACCTGCCGCCGCCCCCGCGGGACCGGCGCGCCATGCATCGCCGCGAACGCTCGCGACCTGGATCGTGCTGCTCAGCCTGATCGGCCTCGGCGCCGTCATCGTGACCCTGGCGATCGGCGGCCGCCCCGATCCCGCCGCGTTGCGTGCGGCCGCTCCGCAGCTCGATGGCCCATGGCGCTTCCACACCGGCGACGACCCGAGCTGGGCCGATGCCAGCGTGAACGACAGCCACTGGGAAACCATGGACCTGAGCGCACCGGCAAGCAGCATCGATGGCGATGTGGGCCTGCCGAACTACCTTGGGGGATGGATGGCGCACGGCCATCCCGGCTATCAAGGCTACGCGTGGTATCGGCGCACGGTCATGGTGCCGCCTGGCACCCAAGGATGGGACATCCTCGGGCCGACCGCCGTCGACGACGGCTACGAGCTGTATTGGAACGGGCAGCTGCTGGGCGGCTCGGGCCGGCTTGGCGCATCCCCACGCATGGTCGGCACGCGGCCGCTGATTTTCGCGCTGCCGGCCGATTCGGGCGGCACCACCGGCGTGCTCGCCATCCGCGTCTTCATGCAGCCGAGCCCCGACTTCGCCGCCAACGGCGGCGGCATCCACGTGGCGCCGGCGCTGGCGCCACGGCCGCAGAGCCGCGAGCTTTATCACGTGCAGTGGTGGCGCACGATCGCCGGCTATATCGTCGAGCTGGTCGAGCCGCTCGCCATGTTCGCGCTGATCGGCATGGCGCTGGTGCTGCGCTCGCGCAGCAGCCATCCGCGCTTTATCGGCCTGGCCTGTATCGCGCTGGTGTTCTCGGCGATGAACCGGCTCGACAACGCGATCGTCTCGTGGACCGACCTGCAGAGCCTGCCCACCTACGCCTGGTTGTCGAAAGTGCTGTGGACGCCGCTCAGCCTCGCGGCCTGGACGCTGGCCTGGAACCGCTGGTGCCAGCGCCCCTGGCGCACCGTCGACGGCGCCGCGCTGGTGCTGGCCGCGGTGGGCATGGCAGCCGGTGCGACGCATCTGGTGGCGCTGACCCGCCCCTATCGGCTCGGCCTGCTCGCGCTGCTTGTGCTGATCTTGCTGCGGGTGGTCCGCGAAGGCCCGCTGCGCATCCTGGCGACCGCCACGATGGCCTTGATCCTGATCGCGCACTTCACCGGCGAGCTGCGCGCGATCGGCGTAGCGGAAATCTGGTTCCCGTTCGGCATCGGCGTCACGCTGACGCAGTACATCTATGCGATCGCGATACCGCTGCTGGCCTTGCTGATCGTCCGAACGCTGGACTCGAACAGCGTCCGCTGAGATTTCATCGCCCGGGATCGAAGAGTGAGGCGAACCCCACCCTTCGATCCGGCACGCTCAGAACGCGGCGCGCCGTCCACTGCCACCCAGCGAACGCGCCACCTCGGCCAGCGCGAACAGGCGCGCCACGCGCGTCCAGGCGATCGCCGCCACCGCAACCTGCGTCAGCAGGAAACCCAGCACCAGGCCCAGCCCCACGGCCGTGACATGCGCCCGCGCCACACCCAGCGCAAACGCCACGCCGAAGCCGATCGCCGAGACGAACACGTAGGCGAACAGGCTGCTGAACGGCCGGCGCACCAGCTGCACGAAGCCGCGCCAGATCGCCTTGGCCGCCGAACGCAGGCCCACGTCGGCAATGAACGCCGCGCGTCCCGACTCCGCGATCACCTGCGCCAGCACCACGCACAGCACCGCCAGCGCCAGCAGCCAATGCGTCGTCGACTGCGCCTGCGATTCCAGCACCGCCAGCTCGGTCTTGTCGTCCAGCACATCCATGCTGGTCTTCACCGCCCAGATCGCCGCGGCATAGGGCACGGACGTCCACAGCATCACGCGGAACATCCGGCCGTACTCGACCACCCCGCTCTGCAGCAGATGGCCAAAGCCCAGCGGCCGGCCAGCGCGACCGGCGCCCACCACCATGCCGTTGAGCAGCGGCGTGAGCAGCGCGGTCAGCAGCAGGCCGGCGATGAAACCGCCGCGCACGGCACCGCCGCTGTTCATGACGCCGCGTACGGTGTCGCCGAACATCAGCGCGTCGAACTGGCGCGCCCACGCCTCGGCGTGCACCGAGTGGTCCAGCAGCTGGCCCAGCGTGTGCAGCAGCGGCATCGCGGCGACGAAGGTGGGCAACAGCAGCAGCAGCGTCCACAGCAGGAGCAGCCGCCACTGCAGCGCGGCCACGGGAGCGCCGAACAGGGCGCCCAGGGAAACCCGACGGGAATTCTTGAAGGCCATCACAGCGTCCCCAGCAAGGAATAGAAAGCCTGCAGCAGCGCGGCCATGTCGGCGGTCCAGCGGCGCGATGCCATGGCGTTGGTCTTGGTGGTGCGGCTGTCGTTCAACTTGTCGGCGTCGAGCAGGATCTTCTGCTCGGGATCGAGTTCGGCCGAAACCACCTTCGACGGCTTGTCGAACACGAAGCGCGCCCAGCGCCGGTTGTCGTTCCAGTGCACGTCCTCATGGCTGCCGTCGGCGAAGGTCACGCGCAGCAGCTGCGGTGCCGGCGCGCCATCGCGCACCACCGTCACCGTGCCGCGCCAGGGGAACGGGCCCTCCCAGGACTTCGCATCCTTGTGCGCCTTCTGCCAATCCTCGCGCTGCTTGTCGAGCTGCTTCTCCAGCACCTCCGCCTCGACTTCGCTGCGCTTGCCGTCCTTGTCGAACACGCCGGCCTGCGGCACCACTTCGTCGTTGTCGATCGAGGCGATGCGGTCGTCGATGAAGGCGGTGCCGTAAACGTACTGATCGAAGATCTCATTGACGGTCTTGGCGTCGCCGGAGACATCGACCAGCGCGGCGCGCAGGTCCGCCGCCGAGGGATGGCGGAAATGCCAGCGCTTGTAGTACTCGCGGAAGGCCTTCTCCATCACCGGCTTGCCCAGGCGCTCTTCCAGGTCGTGCATGGCCGTGGCGGTGCGCGAATAGACCGTGCCGTAGCTGCTGCTGGAGAAGCGGTTCCACGCGTTCTCCGAGAGCGGATCGTACGGCGACTTCAGGCCGGCACCGAGGCGCTCCTGCACGAACACATCCATCGACGGACGCACGCCCAGCCGCGCGGCGAACGAGCTCGGCACCAGGATGCGCTGGTTGCGCTCGCGCAGCATGCGCTGGTCCCAGTACTCGTTGAGGCCTTCGTCCAGCATCGGTTCCTCGAACTCGTTCGAGGCGAGCAGGCCATAGAAATAACCGTGGCCGAATTCGTGGATGGTGACGAAGTCGATTTCCCACTGGTCGGAGGTGTTCGGATCGATCTTCGAATAACCCTCCGCCGTGAAGAAGGTCGGGTATTCCATGCCGCCGGCTTCGGCCCCGTTGTACGGCGGCACCACCGCGGTGACGGTGCGGTACGGGTACGCGCCCAGCGTGCGCGAGAAATACTCCAGCGAATCGGTGGTCGCCTTCAGCACCGGCTGCGCGCTGGCTTTGTATTCCGGCGGATAGATCACGCGCACCGCGACCTTCGGCACGCCCGGACCGGTGAAGCTTCCGTCCAGCGTCTGGTAGCCCTTGGCCGCGACCCAGGCGAAGTCGTGCACGTCGCCCTGCACGAAGTGATAGGTGCTCTTGCCGTTGGCCTGCGTCGGCGCAGCCTGCTGCTCGCCGACCGCACCCACGGTGTAGTCGGACGGCACGGTCAGGCGCACGTCATAGCTGCCGAAGTCGGCATAGAACTCGCTGTTGAAATGGAACTCGTGGGCGTTCCAGCGCACCTGCGTGGCGCCGCGCTCGCCCGGCAGCTCCAGCACCGCGATCTTCGGGAACCACTGCGCGACCAGGTTGAAATCGCCCCACCAGCCGGTGCGTTCGACCACGCGCGGCAGCTGGCTCAGGAAGTCGATGTCGAGTGTGAGCGTCTCGCCCGCGCCCACCGGCTGCGCCAGGTCCACGCGCACCACGGTCTGGTCGGTCTTCGGGCCGCCGTCGGGCTGCACGAAGCTCCACTTCAGCGCTGCGCCGCCCTGCTGCACGCGCTTGAGGTCGATATAGCCCCACTGCCCTTTCTTCAGCGTCGCCGCGCCGCGCGAATGGCCATGCGCGGTGAGCACGTGGCGCTCGGTGAAGAAGGTGCTGCCTTCGTTCTTGAAGGCGTTGAGGTACAGATGCAGGTAGACGCTGCGCACCGGACGGTCGCTGCGGTTGCGCCAGGTCATCTGTTCGCTGCCGGTGACGGCGTGCTTGGCCGCGTCCAGTTCCGCATCGATGCGGTAGCCGACCACGCGGTCGGACAGCGTCGCTTCGTTGCCCTGGCGTTCGCCGCCCCAGGCATTGGGCGCGCTGGCTTCGTGCACGCCCGCGGCAGCCGCGCCAGCGAGCGGGATCTCCGCCACTTCAGTCGCGGCCGGCGCCGCTGCCTGGTCCGCCGCAGGCATCGCCTGCTTCGCCGCCGCGCTGCCCGCCGGCGCCGGTGCGTCCTGCGCGAGCACCGCCCACGCGAAGCCAAGCGCCAGCACCAGACCTATCGTCCTGCCCCCTCGTCCCACCATCTTTGTCTCTCCCCCAGGTGATACGGCAGCGTGCGCTATGGGGGTGGGGTGAGGCAAGGCCAAAGGTCACGGGAATCGAGTCGCAATTTCCCGCTGCATTCCAGGAGCGTCGATGGGTAGTGGAGCGGTGCACATCACGCTTGCGCTCCGCCCGTACCTTCGCCCCTACCCCTTTCCCGGAGGGGAGAGGGGATCACCTCACCGTTCCAAATGAGAACCCTTCTCCCTCCGGGAGAAGGTGGCGGCAGCCGGATGAGGGTACGGCCGGAGCGATGCACATCACCCTTGCGCTCTGCCCGTACCCTCACCCCAACCCCTCTCTCCCACGGGGAGGGCACAGGGATGTGCCCGGCTTTCCTCGCTCATCAAAGCCGAGCACATCCCTGTGCCCTCTTCGCGTGGAGGAGCGAGGAAGGTGGCGGCAGCCGGATGAGGGTGCGGGCGGAGCGGTGCACATCACTCTTGCGCTCCGCCCGCACCCTCACCCCAACCCCTCTCCCGGAGGGAGAGGGGCTTTACGCCGCGCTACGCACGGACGCTACGGTTGTTCCTCAACCTTCAAAGTGGACCCTTCTCCCTCCGGGAGAAGGTGGCGGCAGCCGGATGAGGGTGCGGGCGGAGCGGTACGCATCACTCTTGCGCTCCACCTGCACCTTCGCCCCAACCCCTCTCCCAACGGGAGAGGGGCTTTACGCCGCGCTACGCACGGACGCTACGGTTGTTCCTCAACCTTCAAAGTGGACCCTTCTCCCTCCGGGAGAAGGTGGCGGCAGCCGGATGAGGGTGCGGGCGGAGCGGTACGCATCACTCTTGCGCTCCACCTGCACCTTCGCCCCACCCCCTCTCCCAACGGGAGAGGGGCTATTCAATAGACATCGCGCCGATAACGCCCATCCACGCGCATTTGTTCGAGCCGGTCGGCACCGAGCGCGTCGCGCAAGGCTTCTTCCACTCCTGGCGCCATCCCGGCCAAGCTCCCGCAGACACGGATCGCCGCGCCCGCGTCCACCCACGCCCACAACAACGCAGCAGCTTCGCGCAGCCGCTGCTGCACATAAGCGGGCGCCGCCGGTTCGCGCGACCAGGCCAGGTCCAACCGTTCGAGCCAGCCTTCGCGCAGCCAGCATTCGAGTTCGTCGCGATGAAAGAAATCGCGATCCGGCTGGCGCTCGCCGAACAGCAACCAGTGCCGCCGCGCGCCGGCGGCGATACGCGCCTTGAGCAGTGCGCGCAGACCGGCCAGGCCGGTGCCGTTGCCGATCAGGATCAACGGCAGGTCCGCGGCGGGCGGACGGAACGAAGGATTGGCGCGGATGCGCAGCGCGATCGGCGCCCCCTCTTCCGCGTCTTGCGTAAGCCAGCCGGAACCGAGGCCCGGGCGGCCGTCCTCGTGATGCATCCGCCGTACCAGCAGGTGCAGCTCGCCATCGGCGGGAACGGAGGCGATCGAGTATTCGCGATGCGGCAAGGCTTGCAGCCGCGCGGCGAGCCTTGCCGCATCGAGGCCGGCGACATCCGCCGGCGCGGGAAGATGGCTGCGGGCGAGCCGCTCGAACAGCGTGTCGCCGCCGACCCTTGCCGCGCCGTCGAAGCCGGTCGCCGCCAGCCAGCGCGTCACTGTCTCCGCCGCGTGGCGCGGCTCGATCTCCGCGATGTCGCCCGCCTCCCACGCCAGCACGCCGTCCTCCGGCCGCAGCGCGAGATGGAAGCATGGCCCGCCGAGGCTGCCGGGATTGAGCAGCCGGCGTTCCGCCAGCCGCCAGCTCGCATAGGGCGCACGCTGCCAGTCGGGCATCCCGGTGGCGCCGCTGAGCATGCCCAGGTGATGCTGCCAGTGGCGCAGCGCGCCGGCGTCGCCATTGTCCACCTCTACCGGATCGAACAACGGCTGCGCACCGGATTGTGCCAGCCAGTGGCGCAGGCGGCGGCCGAAGCCGCAGTAGTCGGCGTAGTCGCTGTCGCCGAGTGCGAGCAGGCCATAACGCAGACCGGCCAGGTCGCCGACGCGCGCGAGGCAGCGCCGCTCGAAGCCCGCCGCTTCGTCCGGCGCATCGCCTTCGCCGGTGGTGCTGACCACGAACAGCACGCGCCCCGCCTTGCGCAGCACGGCTTCCTCCAGCGTGTCCAACCCGGCCAGGCGCGCGGGCGTGCCCGCGGCGCACAGGCTGTCGACCGTCTGCTGCGCGAGTTGTGCGGCGAAGCCGGTCTGGCTGGCATAAGCGACCAGCAGCGCATCGGCCAACGGCGCGGCGTCCGCCGGCGCGCGGCGGCGCCAGCGCAGCCAGCCGAGCAGCGCCAGCCAGGCGGCCACGCTGGCCGAGGCTTCGAGCCAGCGCTCCGCGCCGGGATCGCGCCAGTGCATCGCGCCGGCCTGCAGCGAGAACAGCCACGCCGCCAGCGCGGCCAGCGGCAGCAGCGCCAGTGCATGGCCGAGCGCTTCGCGCCCGCCGCCGGTGACCGCCGGATTCATGCGCGCAATGCTGCGGCGAAGGCGGGCGACATGCGCGTCTCCCAGCCGTGTTCGCCGCGCAGCGAGAACAGCACGGCCAGGTCGCGTTCGCGCGCGAACGCCAGGCCTTCGTCGGGACCGAGCAGGGTCATCGCCGTGCCCAGCGGATCGGCATCGATGGCCCGCGCCGCCAGGATGCTTACCGATGCCACCGCATGCGCGACGGGAACGCCGCTGCGCGGATCGATGTGATGCGAACGCACCACGCCGTCCTGCGCGTAACGCCGCCGATAATCGCCCGAGGTGGCGATGGCGCGGCCGCCGAGCGCGATCACCTGATCGTAGGCACCGGAGCCGTCCGGCCGTTCGATGCCGACGCGCCAGGGCGAACCGTCGGGCTTCGCCCCGTGCGCTTTCATTTCGCCGCCGACTTCGACCAGCCAGGCCTGCGCGCCGGCCCGGTCCAGCCACTCGCCGGCGCGATCCACGCCATGACCCTTGGCGATCGACGACAGGTCGATATACACGCCGCCCGGCTGGAACAGCTGCCGCGCCGCTTCGTTCAACCGCGGCTTCCACCAGCCGACGCGTTCGCGCGCCGCGGCGAGCGCTTCATCCGACGGCGTGCGCGCCGGTGCTGCGTCGGGGCCGAAGCCCCACAGGTTCACCAGCGGTCCCACCGTGGGGTCGTAGGCGCCGCCGGTTTCCTGCGCAAGACGCAGCGCCTGGGCGATCACCGCGAAGCATTCGTCCGGCACGCTCTGCCAGGTGCCGGCCGGCGCAGTGTTGAAACGCGACAGCGCGGAATCGGGCTTGTAGGTGCTCATCTGCGCATCGACCTCGTCGAGGCAGCGCTGCACGCCGTCCTGCCACGCGCGCACGGGCATCCCGGGCGGCGCGACGATGCGCGCCGACCAGGTGGTGCCCATGGTTACGCCGTGCAGCTGGTGCACGGCTTCCGTCGCGATCGCCATCGGTTTACTGCGGCAGCACTTCCAGCGTCGCCGTGTACGAGAGGCGGCGCTGCTTCGCCTGCTTCACGCTGGTCTTGTCGTCCTGCGTGCTGGCGTTGATCCAGTACATGCCGGCCTTGGGCCAGGTCAGGGTGAACTTGCCGTCCTTGCCGGTGGTGGCGTCGAACTCATCCTGCGCATTGCGATAGCGCGTGGCGCCGGCGATGGCGGTGACCTTCACGTCGCCGGCGGGCTTGCCGTCCAGCAGCAGCTGGAAGGTGGCGCCCTCGCCCGCGACCAAGTCGGTGACATGGGTGACCGGCACCAGCTCCAGGCCCTTGCCGACGGGCTTGAGTGCGGCGTCGCTGGGCTTGCCGTTGGTGACGAAGGTTTCCACGCGGTTGACCGACTCGTTCACTTCGACGTTCTTCGCGCCGGCGGGAAGATCCTTGGCGAAGTTCGCCGCGTCGCCGCGCCAGCGCTTCTTCTCGCCGCCCAGCTCGTAGCTGGCGAACACGCCGGCATTGACCAGCGCCAGCTTGTAGGTGCCCTGCTGGGTGAGATGGAGATCGAACACGCTGCGGTACTTGCCGGTGACGCTGTTCTCGGCCTTCGCGGGTTGGCCGTCCGGCGCGGTGATCGCCAGGCGCGACAGGTCGCCCGGCACGTGGTCGGGGAAGAACAGGTCATTGGAGACGGCGGCATCCACCGTCACCCACGGATCGGCGCCGGAGACATTGGTGGCCGAGGGGACCATCCACATCTTGTGCGCCTGCGCGGCGAACGGGAGGCAGAGCGCGCAAGCGAGCGCGGACAGCGAGAGCGAGCGAAGCGACATGAGTGACTCCTTGCAATGAAAAGGAAGCGCCGCGCTCAGGGCGCGAGGTCGAGCTTGACGGCGCCCAGTTCGGCACTGCCCTTGGCATCGAGGTGCTGCGGCGCGGCGGCCGGCCAGGTGAACGGCACGCGCACCACTTCGCGGCCGCCGACTTCGCGCGCGGCTTCGACGACGAGCTCGTACTTGCCCGCGGCGAGCTGGCCCAGCGGCGCCTTGCCCTGCTGGAACTTCAGCTGCTGCATGCCGGCCGGACGGGTGGCGCCGGAAACGCCATCCACCGGCATCTGCAGTTCGCGGCCGCCGCGTCGCCACCACTGGCGAAGCTCCGGCAGCCACTTGGTGCCGGCGCCTTCCTTGCTGTCCTTCTGCGCGTACCACACGGCCAGCTGGGCGGCGACGCTGTGGTCCTCGCGCTCGATCCACACCGCGGTGTAGGGACGGTGGTACTCGGCGACATCCAGCTGCGGGATCTGCACGGTGACATCGAGATCGGCCGCCGCGACGGGGGCGGCGAGCAGCAGGACGGGCATGGTGAACAGCAGGCGACGCATCGGGGCGCTCCTTGGAGATGTCAGTGGATGAAGATCAGCGCCAGCACCAGCGGCAGCACCAGCCCGAACGCGACCAGCGGCCAGGTGGCACCGCGCTGGGCGGCATGCATTTTCAGCAGCAGCAGGCCGGTGGCGGAGAACACCACGCAGGCCAGCGCGAACAGATCGATGAACCAGCCCCACACCGGCCCCGCGTTGCGGCCCTTGTGCAGGTCGTTGAGATAGGAGATCCAGCCGCGCGAGATGCGTTCGGCTTCGAGCTTGCCATTGGTGCGGTCGATGCTCAGCCAGGCGTCGCCGCCGGGGCGCGGCATCGAGAGATAGATCTCGTCCGCCGACCAGTCGGCGGGGCGCCCGGCGACGTCGACATCGATGCTGCCGCGGATCCAGTCGGCGACGACGGCAGGCAGCGCGACGCCCTTGCGTTCGTCCTCGCCGGCCAGCGCGCGCAGCAGCGGCGCGGGCAGCGACGCCTCGCGATGTTCGGTCCGGGGTTTGGCCTCGATGCGGGCAGCATGGTTGAGCGTGATGCCGGTGGCAGCGAACAGCAGCATGCCGACCAGGCACATGGCGGAGCTGATCCAGTGCCAGCGATGCAGCTGCTTCAGCCAGAACGCGCGCCCGGCCCGGTCCCGGCCGTCCCGCGCTCGTCCGTCCTGTCCCATCGTTGCCGCCTGCCTGCCCATGCGTGTGCCCGTGATGAAGTGCGGGTATCGCTGGCCGGCGATGAACGGCGCCGCGTGCGATCTGTCCCAGCGATCGGCCGTGGCGCTAAGCTGCCGGCCGATCGGGCCGCCTGGCGCGGCCGGGCACGGATACTGTCACAGATGAGAATGACTCGCAATTCACCCAGGGACCCGCGCCGCCTGCCGGCGCCCTCCGCCAGGAACCCCGCATGCGCATCCTGATCGCCGAAGACGACCCCGCCATCGCGGCCGGCGTATGCGCCTCGCTGCGCCAGAGCGGCCACGCGGTCGACCATGTCAACGACGGCGCGCGCGCCGACAGCGCCCTGCGCGATACGCCCTACGACCTGCTGATCCTGGACCTGGGGCTGCCCAACCTGGACGGCAGCGAAGTGCTGCAGCGCCTGCGCAAGCGCGGCGCCGGCCTGCCGGTGCTGGTGATCACCGCGCGCGAAGGCCTGCGCGAACGCGTGCGCGTGCTCGACCTGGGTGCCGACGATTACCTGGTGAAGCCGTTCGCGCTGGCCGAGTTCGAAGCGCGCGTGCGCGCGCTGCTGCGCCGCTATACCGCGCAGGGCGCGCCGGAGATGAGCATCGGCCGGCTGCGCCTGGACCTGCCCGGCCACCGCGCCTGGGTCGACGACGCACCGTTGGAGTTGACCGCGCGCGAATTCGGCCTGCTCGAAGCGCTGGCCGCGCGCCCGGACCGCGTCACCAGCCGCGCGCAATTGGTCGAGGCGCTGTGCAACTGGGACGAGGAGCTGACCGACAACGGTCTGGACATCGCCATCTACCGCCTGCGCCGCAAGCTGTCCGGCTCCGGCACCCAGGTGCGCACCATCCGCGGCCTGGGCTATCTGCTGGAGGAATCGAAGGAAGGCGTCGAGTGAGCGACACCGGCGACGCGCAGCCCTGGCTGTACCGCCTGCTCGAACCGGACGGCCGGCAGAGCCTGCGCCGGCGCCTGCTCGCCTTCCTGCTGGTGCCGCTGATGCTGATGCTGCTGCTGGAAAGCCTGATCACCTACACCGGCGCCCTGGTCTATTCCAATCACGTGCACGATCGCGACCTGGCCGGCGGCGCGGAAACCGTGGCGCGCATGCTGCAGCTGGGCATGGACGGCCCGATCTCGGAACAGGCCAAGTTCCTGCTGCAGTACGACCCCGAAGGCCACAACAACATCAATTACTTCAGCATCGTCAGCGAGCACCACGGGCTGATCGCCGGCACGCCGACGCTGGTGCCGCCGTCGCGGTTGTCGCTGGCGGTCAACGGCGAACCGAAGCTGTTCGACGCCATGGTGGAGCGGCGCAAGCTGCGCGCCGCCAGCGTGGTGATCGACAGCACGCACGAGGCCGGCGACACGCTTACCGTCACCCTGGCCGAGACGCTGCGCGACCGCCGCCAGAACGCGCGGGAAATCCTGCTGCTGAGCATTCCGGCGCAGGCGCTGCTGATCGCCTCGGTCTTCGTGCTGGTGTGGTTCGGCGTGCGCATCGGCCTGCGCCAGCTCGACCCGCTCACCGCGCGACTGGCCGCGCGCGAGCACGACCTGGCGCCGATCGGCGATGCCGACGTGCCGGTGGAGATCCTGCCGCTGACCCGCACCATCGACGGGCTGTTCGCGCGCCTGCGCGCGATGCTGGCGCTGCAGGAGAGATTCATCGCCGATGCGGCGCACCAGCTGCGCACGCCGCTGGCGGGCCTGCGCGTGCATGTGGAGCGTGCGCAGGCCGATCCTTCGCGGGAAACGGTCAACGACGCGCTGGACCACATCCTGCGCCTGACCCAGCGCGCCACGCGCACCTCGGGCCAGTTGCTGGCGCTGACCCGTGCGCAGTCGCCCGACCACGCCGGCGATCCACACGGCCTGCTCGACCTTGCCCGGATGGTGCCGGACCTGCTGGCGCTGCGCGTGCACGAGGCGCTCGCCGTCGGCGTGGACCTCGGCTACGAAGGTCCGCCGACACCGGCGTGGGTCGACGGCGACCGCATCACCCTGCAGGAGCTGCTCGACAACCTGCTCGACAACGCCCTGCGCTACGCCGGCCGCAACAGCATGGTGACGGTGGGCGTGACCGACGACGAGGACAGCGCCTGCCTGAGCGTGGAAGACAACGGCCCCGGCGTGCCGCCCGCCTTTCTCGCACGACTGGGCGAGCGTTTCTTCCGCGTGCCCGGCAGCAACGAGGAAGGCACCGGCCTGGGGCTGGCGATCGTGCAGCGCATCGCCGAACGGCATCGCGCGCAGGTACGCTACATCGCCGGCAGCGAAGGCGGCCTGCGCGTGGAAGTGCGTTTCCCGCATGCGCGCACCGCGCGGAAAGACAGCGACGCCTGAAGCGCCGCCGTCCCTGCCATGCGCAGCTCCGGCCTTACCCGATCGGCCTTACCAGATCAGCGCCGCGCCCATCCCCACGCCCACGTCGCCCTGCGTATTGCCGGTGAGGCTGCCCTTGACCACCCAGCGGCCGCCCGGCGTGATCGTGGACAGGCCCAGCGCCAGCGCCGACTGTCCCTTGAAGCTGCCGATGCCGGCGCCAAGCGCGCTCTGGTCGGCGGCATAGGCCTGCGGCACGTTGGTCATCGCCATCGCGGCCGCGGTGCCGGCGTTCGCCAGGCGGCCGGCCTGCCGGAAGCGGTCGCGCACCCAGTGCCGCACCTCCTGCACAGCATCCTGCACCTGGCCCCAGTTGGCCGCGTCGGTGCGCTCGATGCCGGCCGCCACATGAGTGATCTGCCGCTCGTTGCCCGCCGAACCGACCGACACCGTGTGATCGCGCGCGGCGATGGAGTTCGCGCCCACGGCGACCGCATCGTTACCGCTCGCCACGCTGTGGGAACCCAGCGCCGTGCTGTCGGTGCCGCTCGCGATCGCACCCGTGCCGAGCGTGTCGCCGCCATGGCCCGCAGGATCCTTGGCGGCCACCGGGCGATCGATCGTCTGCGGCTGGAGCGCATCGATCCGGCCGTTGAGCGCATCGATCTGGCTGACCAGGTCGAACCGCAGCTGGTACAGCTGGCCGCCATTGACCGCTTCCATGCTGCCTGCCGCCACCGCACCGTCGGCGAGGTTGCGGATCACGGTGCCGCCGGCACCTCCGAGGGTGGCGCTGCCGAGCGTGAGATCGTCATAGACCAGCGCCGCCAGGGGCACGCCGTTCGGATCGACCAGGCCCGACGCCTTCAGCTGTGCGACGGTCACCGCATCGCTGTCGGCCGTGCCGCTGCGCAGCCCGCTCAGCACACGGTCGCCATCGGCGCCGGTAAAGCTGACCCGGCCACCGCCGCTGACGCTGCCCACGCTGATGTCCTGCGTGAGCGCGTCCTGCAGAACCAACCCCACCGTGCCGTTGCCGATCTGGCTCTGCAGCAGGCTGATGCTGCCGGTGTTGATGGCCACTTGCTGGTTGGTGGCATGCAGCTGCGCGCCGTTCACGGCATCCGTGCTGGTGCTCGACAGCGCGCCCTCTGATAGGCCGGTCAGCCGGCGCGTATACGTGCGGCCGTTGTCCTTGCTGGCCAGGTCGACGGTGTCTCCGTCGACCATCCCTCCTATGCTGATCGTGCGGCTCAGCGGATCCTGGCTGATCAGGCTTTCCAGCGACGCGATGCTGCTGCGGTTGTTGGTGATGGCACCGTCCAGGCTGCCCAGCGCGCCGCCGACCGTGATCTGCGCACCGCCGTTGGCCAGATCGAAGCGGGGATCGCTCACTGCGCCGGTGACGGCATCGAGCCGCACATCGCCGCCAAGCGCGCGCAGGATGGACGAAAGCTGGCCGACGTTGACGGCATCGGTGCTCGCCGTGCCCGCCTTCAGGGCATGGATCTGGTTCGCGCCCAGGTCGAACGCACCGCCGATCGAGAGCCCGCCGTTGATGAAGCTGCCGTTGCCGTTGATGACCATGGTCCCGGCCTGGACGCCTTGCGTGCGCAGCTCGGCAACGCTGCGGACATTGCAGATGGGGCTGTTCACGGTACCGGTGATGGTCTCGTTCAAGAAGCCGCAGCCGTCATCGCTGCTGTCATTGAGGTACAGCCTCACTTGCGCACCGGCCATGGGCGCCTGAAACAACAGCGCCGTGCCAATAGCGAATATGCCAGCTCCCGCCGTGGACAAACGCCGCCGACGGACGTCGCGCCTTTTGCGCCGAAGCCCGGCCGCTCCGGATATGACCACCCGCCGACTATTCATGGCCGCGGGGGATATGCGATTAATCTTACTCATCTGAAAACTCCCGTCATTGAGCGCGCATAAAATCGCATCCAGCCTTTCGGAGGCGGGCACAGCAGCACTTGCGGAATTCAACAGGCTACGCCGGACCCGGCGCACGAGAAAGGATGGATGCCGAAACAAAAATAACGCAGCACCAGGCAATGACATACCCCTACCAAGCAGAAGTGGATATGTTTTATTCAATAATGCCGAATGCAGCGCAAATCCATCCATATAAGATGGGCGCTAATAGAAATGCCAAATCCGATATGCATTCCAAAAGCGTTATTGCAAAATATTTTAAATGCCGATCGAATAATTTGAATACATTACCCGCACCATGCATTTAAACGGATAAATCCTCACGGCTATCCACACACCCCAAAACACACGCACAAAAAAAGGCGACACCGAAGCGTCGCCTTGCTTGCCAGCTTCCCCTGCATGGGAAATATCGACAAAAACTTTCCATAGCCGCCGCGGACGCACCAGCGTGCGTCCGCGGCGGCCGGCTTACATCGCCTTCTTGGCCTTGGTCAGCAGCTGGTCGAGCAGCGCGATGGCCAGGTCGATCTCTTCGTGCGTGATGTCCAGCGACGGCGCGAAGGTGATCACGTTCTTGTACCAGCCGCCCACGTCCAGCACGAGGCCGATCTTCTTGCCGTTGTGCTCCAGGTCGCCGGCCAGGCCGATGTCGACCATCCTGTCCAGCAGCGCCTTGTTCGGGGTGAAGCCGTCGTCGGTGCAGATCTCGGCGCGCAGCGCCAGGCCCAGGCCGTCGACGTCGCCGATTTCCTTGTGGCGCTTCTGCAGGTCCTTCAGCGCATCCAGGAAGTGCGCGCCCTTCTTCGCCACGTTGGTCTCGTAGTCGAGCTCGTAGCCCATCTTGATCACTTCGAGGCCGAGCGAGGTGCCGAGCGGGTTGGAGTTGAAGGTGGAGTGCGTGGAGCCCGGCGGGAAGATTTCCGGATTGATCATCTCCTCGCGCGCCCACAGGCCGGACAGCGGGTTCAGGCCGTTGGTCAGCGCCTTGCCGAACACGATGATGTCCGGCGTCACGCCGAAGTGCTCGATCGACCACAGCTTGCCGGTGCGCCAGAAACCCATCTGGATTTCGTCGACCACCATCAGGATGCCGTACTTGTCCAGCACCTTCTTCAGGTCCTTGAAGAAGTTCTTCGGCGGAATGACATAGCCGCCGGTGCCCTGGATCGGCTCCACGTAGAAAGCGGCGTATTCGGCCTGGTTGACCTTGGGGTCCCACACGCCGTTGTACTCGGTCTCGAACAGGCGCTCGAACTGGCGCACGCAGGCGTCGGAGTATTCCTCCGGCGTCATGCCCTTCGGACGGCGGAACGGATACGGGAACGGGATGAACATCGCACGCTCGCCGAAATGGCCGAAGCGGCGGCGGTAGCGGTAGCTCGAGGTGATCGACGAGGCGCCCAGCGTACGGCCGTGGTAGCCGCCCTCGAAGGCGAACATCAGGCTCTTGCCGTTCTTGTAGTTGCGCACCAGCTTGAGCGAATCCTCGACCGCCTGCGCGCCGCCCACATTGAAGTGCACGCGGCCTTTCAGGCCGAACTTCTGCTGCGCGTCGACGGCGATCGTCTTGGCCAGCTCGATGCGGGTCTGGTGCAGGTACTGGCTGGCCACCTGCGGCAGCGTGTCGATCTGCGCCTTCAAGGTGTCGTTGAGGCGCTTGTTGCCGTAGCCGAAGTTGACCGCGGAGTACCACATCTGCAGGTCCAGGAACGGCACGCCGGCGGTGTCGTACATCCAGCTGCCCTGGCCGTGGCGGAAGATCTTCGGCGGATCGACGTAATGCACGGTGTCGCCGAAGGAGCTGTACTGCGCCTCGTCGGCCAGCAGCTGCGCGTCGGGAATCACACCGGTGGCGGCGTTGGGGTCGTAAGCGTTCATCGAGAAATCCGGATGGGGAAAGGCGGGGTGTTACGGATGAAAGGCGAAGCCGCGGGGATCAGCCCGCGGCGGCGGCCGGCACCGGACGGGCATGCTCGGCCAGCAGGCTGCCGTCGAGCAGGCGCGGCAGCAACTCCAGCGCGTCTTCGAAACCGGTGATCGGCACGTAGGGGATGCCGGCGGCGCGGCAATGCTCGATCAGGCGATGCTTGGCGAACACGAAGTCGACGCGGTCGGCCGCGCAGAAGTCCGAGGCGCCGTCGCCGATCAGCAGGGTCTTGGCGCCGCCGCTGCGGGCCTGCGCCACGCAGGCGCACTTGCAGGTGCCGCTGCGGCAGCCCTCGGCCTGGAACGGCGAGGTCAGCTGCCACTGGCGCGGCGGCTCGGCCGGTGCCAGGTGGTTGGCGGCCAGCGGCAGATCGTCCAGGCCGTAGCGGCCGAGGATCTTATGGATGGCATAGTCGAGGCCGTCGCTGACCACGCGGATCGGCGCGCCCAGCTCGCGGGTCCTGGCCACGAAGGCCGGAAAGGCGTGGTCGATCCACAGGCCTTCCAGGTGCTTGTCCAGCTGGCTGCGGCTCATGTCGAGCAGGTCGACCTGGCCGCTCATGCACTCGCGCGAACCGATGCGGCCAGCGCGCCAGTCCTGCTCCAGCGCTTCCCAGCCGGGACGGCCGAAACGGTCCAGCAGCGAGTCGATCACGTCCTCGACGGAAATGGTGCCGTCGAAATCGCAGAGGATGTTCCAAGCCGTCACGCGGGCACTCCGGGTCGCAGAATGCCTGAACGATAGGTGTGCACCCCTTTCGGCCTCCTTTCCGGATCTGTCCCGCCGCAAGTCATGCCTCTGAAGCTCAAGATAAGACGCCTGACGTTATGCTCGCCGCCCATGCCATTGCTGTCTGTCACCATAGGCCGATACCCTGCACGGCTTGGCTCGCCGGCCTCGCCCGGCGCGACCGGGCGCGGGTCTCAAGGCGGCCGCGACCAGGCAGCCATCCTCCGCCGATGACCGGGAAAGACGTGTTCTCAACCGCAACTTCACCGTCGAACGCGCGCATCGGACGCCTCGCGCCCGTGCTGCTGTGCGCGCTGCTCGGCACCCTGCTCGCCGGTTGCGCGGTGGCGCCCCTGCCGGACCTGAAGGCACCCGTGCCCGAGGCCTGGCGCAACGCTCCCGCCAACGCGGCGCCGCCCGCGGCCGACCTGCGCGGCTGGTGGCAGGCGCTGGGCGACCCGGCGCTGGACGGGCTGATCGACCGCGCGCTGCGCAACAACCTCGACGTGGCCCAGGCGGCCGAGCGCCTGCAGGCCGCGCGCCAGGTCGGCGGCCATGCGCGCGATGGTTACCTGCCGAACCTGCACGCGCGCACCAATGACGTGGTGAATCCGGACACCAGCGCCTCCTATTTCATGGTCGGCTTCGATTCGAGCTGGGAATTCCCGCTGTTCGGCGCCTGGCAGAGCACCAAGCGCGTCGCCACCGGCCAGACCGATGGCGCCCAGGCCGCGCTGCGCGGCGCCCAGGTCTCGCTGGTCGCGGAAGTGACCCGGCGCTGGGTGGAACTGCGCTCGGCGCAGCGGCAGGAGGCCCTGCTGCTGGCCATCCGCGACGCCCAGCAGGAAAAGCAGCGCCTGCTGCAGACCCGGGTGGATCTCAAGCTCGCCCCGCCGATCGAAGCGGCCCGTGCGCAGGCCGAACTGGCCCGCGCCGAGGCGGCCCTGGCCGAACCGCGCCAGGCGATCAACGCCAGCGCGCAGCAGCTGGCCGTGCTGCTGGGCCAGAACGAACCCGACCAGGCCTGGCTGGAGCCTGGCACGCAGCCGCGCCTGGGCGCCTGGCAGCTCACCGCCGCGCCGGCCGACATGCTGCGCGCGCGGCCGGAGATCGCCGGCGCCGAGGCCGAAGTGATCCGCGCCGCCGGCGAGCTCGGCCTGGCGCGCAAGGACATCTATCCGCACATCGGCTTCGGCTCGTCGATCCAGTGGTCGGTCAACATCGCCACCAACCATCGCGCGCGCAATCACGAAGGCATCTTCTCGGCCGGCCCGGTGATCGACATCCCGCTGTTCGACTGGGGCCAGCGCGTCGCCGCCGCCCACGCCAAGGACCACGAACTCAACGCCGCCCTGCTGGCCTATCGGCAGGCGGTGCTGCAGGGCGTGGCCGAGACCGAAGTGGCGCTGGGCGACCTGGAACAACTGCGCGGCCGCGAGCAGGCGCTGACGCAGGCCTCGGATGCTTCGCAGGGCGGCCTCGCCGCCACGCGCAAGCGGGCGGAGCTCGGCCTGGGCAGCGGGCTGGACGTGCAGGACAGCGCCATCGACGGCCATCGCGCCGAACTGGAACTGGCCAGCGCGATCGCCGCGCGCGACCTCGCCTACGTCTCTCTCTACAAAGCCCTGGGCGGCGCGCCGATGCCGGTGCCCCCGCCGCCGCGGAGCGCCCGCTGATGGTGGCGCTGGCCCGCAAGACCCTGGTCTACGAATGGCGCCGTTTCCTGCCGGCCATCCTCGCGGTCGGCTTCGCCGGCCTGCTGCAGCTGCTGCAGGCTGCGCTGGTGCTGGGCATCTTCGGCAGCGCCAGCGTCTACATCACCGGTTCCTCCGCCGATCTGTGGGCCGGCTATCCGGGCACGCAGAGCGTGAACCTGGGACGACCGATCGATGCGGGCGTGGAAATGCGCCTGCGCATGGATCCGGCGGTCAGCCAGGTCGAACCCTTCCACTGGGTCGATGCCGACTGGCGCGGCCCGAACGACACCGGCGGCGTCTCGGTATTCGTCTCCGGCATCGACACGCGCGCGGAAGGCATGCTGTTCGCGCATGCGCTGCCGGTCGGGCTGCGCGCGCGCCTCAACGAGCCCGATGCGGTGATCGTCGATCGCGCCGACCTCGGCAGTCTCGGCGTGAAGGTGGGCGACAAGGCGGTGATCAACGGCCACCGCGTGCGCGTGGTCGGCGTGAGCAGCGGCCTGCGCGCACTCGGCGGCGTCAACGTGGTGGCCTCGCTGGCCACCGCGGCGGAGCTCGACACCGATCCGGCCAACGTCAACCGCATGACCTATTTCGTGGCCAAGCTGCGCAACCCCGCCCAGGCCGAGGCGGTGGCCGCGCGCCTGCGCGGCACCACGGCATTCGGCAGCTACGACGTGTGGACCGCGCGCGACTTCGCGCGCCGCTCGCAGCTGTACTGGATGTTCGATACCGGCGCCGGCGCCGGCGTGCTGTTCCTGGCCGGCATCGTGTTCCTGGTCGGCGCGGTGATCACCAGCCAGACCCTGGTCGCGGCGGTGATCGGCTCGGTGCGCGAATACGCCACGCTCAACGCGCTCGGCGTCGGTGTCGGCGCGCTGCGCAAGGTGGTGATGGAGCAGGCGTTCTGGGTGGGTGCGATCGGACTGGTCGGCAGCGCGGTGCTGGGCGGGATCTTCTTCGCCTTCGCGCGCAGCCGCAGCGTGCCGGTGGCGCTGGATCCGCTCACCACCGCTGCCTGCCTGTTGCTGGGCATGGGCCTGGCGATCGTCTCGGGCCTGGCCGCGATGCGCAGCCTGCGCCGCGCCGATCCGGCGAGCCTGCTGAGGTGAGCATGGCCAGCGCGACACCCGCATCCGCCACCATCTCGCTGCAGGCGCGCGGCGTGGCCAAGTCGTTCGAGTCCGGCCGCGTGCGCAGCACCGTGCTGCACGACCTCACGCTGGACATGCGCTCCGGCGAACTGACCCTGATCTCCGGCCCGTCCGGCTGCGGCAAGAGCACCTTGCTGGCCATCCTCAGCGGCCTGCAGCGCCCGGACAGCGGCCAGGTCACGGCGCTGGGCCAGGACCTGGGCCAGCTCGACATCCGTGCGCTGGAACGCTTCCGCCTGCTGCATACCGGCTTCGTGTTCCAGGGCTTCAACCTGTTTCCGGCATTGAATGCGGTGGAACAGGTGGAACTGCCGCTGAGCTATCTAGGCCTGGCGCCACGCGAGGCGCGCCGCCGCGCGGTCGCTTCGCTGGAAGAAGTCGGCCTGGGCCCGCGCATGCGCCTGCGCCCGTCCGAACTCTCCGGCGGCGAGAAGCAGCGCGTGGCGATCGCCCGCGCGCTGGCCAAGGAACCGGAGCTGCTGTTCGCCGACGAGCCCACCAGTGCGCTCGACGCCGCCAACGGCCAGACCATCATCGACATCCTGCATCGCATCGCGCGTGCGCACGGCACCACGGTACTGTGCGTCAGCCACGATCCGCGCCTGGTCGGCCACGCCGACCGCGTCCTCGCCATGGAGGACGGCCGTATCCTCAGCGATCGCAGCCAGCCTTCGCTGCCGGACGCCGTTCCGGGCCTCAAGGAATCCGCCTCATGAGTTCGCGTCTCCTCTCCCCGCTTGCCCTCGTCGCCGCGCTCGCGCTGGCGGGCTGCTCGCATGACGATGCCGCCGACGACGCCAGGCAGGCGCCGGCCGCCTCGCCCTACGCGGCGGTGGCGCGCGGCAAGATCGATATCGAAGGCGGCCTGCTCAAGCTCAGCATGCCGCGCGACGGCGTGGTCGCCGAGATCAAGGTGCACGAAGGCGACCGCGTGAAGAAAGGCCAGCTGCTGGCCATGCTCGACACCGAGCCGTCCAAGCTGGCGGTGACTTCCGCCGAGGCGGAACAGAAGCAGGCGCAGGCCCAGGCCGACCTGCTCGAAGCGCGCATGAAAGCTGCCGACCAACGCGCCGAGCGCCTGGACGCTGCCGCCAAGGCCGGCGCCGGCGATGCGCAGAGCGCCGACGACGCACGCGAAGCCTCGCGCCAGCTGCAGGGCGAACTGACCAACGCCCGCGCGAACGCTGCGCTGGCCGCGCAGAAACTGGCTGGTGCGCGCTACGAGCTGGCCCAGCGCAGCTTGCTGGCACCGGTCGACGGCGAGATCGTGCAGCGCCTGATCCAGCCCGGCGCGACAGCGTCGCCGCAGGGTGGACCGGCCTTCGTGCTGCTGCCGGAGCAGCCGCGCCTGGTGCGCGCCGAGCTCAACGAATCCTTCGTGCGCGCGGTCAGTCCGGGCATGCGCGCCGAGGTGGTCGACGACAGCGGCAGCGGCATGCCCAACCTCACCGCGCACGTGCTGCGCATCGGTACCGTGTTCGGTGCCAGCGCGCTGGAAGACGATCCGCTGGTGCGCGCCAACACGCGCACGGTGGAATGCGTGCTCGCCTTCGACCAGCCGCCGCCGGCTTCCGCGCGCATCGGCCAGCGCGTGCTGGTGCGTTTCGCCGCGGGCGAGGCGGGGTCGAAGCAGCCGTGAGTGCGTTCGCGCGCTGGTTAACGGCGTCTGCCTGCGCCGCCCTGCTGGGTGTCGCCGCGCCGTGCCATGCGGACGACGCGGCCGCCGCATCCGCCGACGACAATCTGCTCGGCGCCGGCTTTATCCGCCTGCCCGCCTGGCAGGGTTCGCGCGCGCATCGCGACCAGTTCGCGCCGTACGTGCAGGCCAAACTCGGCGACCGCATCACCCTGTCCACCGACGATGGCGCCACGCTCGACCTGATCATGGGCCAGCACCTGCACGGCGGCCTCTACGGCAACTACCAGTGGGGCCGCAGCCACGAGGATCTCGGCCGGCTCGGCGGCAAGGTCACTTCGCTGTCGCCGCGACTCAATGCCGGCGGCTATGTGGAGTACGACTTCAACGAAGCGCAGAACGTCGGCATCAACGCCGCCCACGACACGCTGGGCGCCGGTGCCTACGTCAACGCCTACGCCTTCAGCGCGCTGCCGCCGCTCGGCCACTACCAGCACGGCCTGCAATTGCAGTGGCAGTGGATGAACGGCCCGGCGATGCGCCGCTTCTTCGGCCTCTCCGCGGTCGAGGCCGCGGCGCTCGGCGTCGCCCCGTGGCAACCCGGTGCGGGCGGCCAGCAGGTGGGCCTCGAATACGACGGCCTGATTCCGCTCGGCCGTCATCTCGCCACGGTGTTCTCGCTGTCCTACGCGCGTCTGCTCGGCAATGCGGAAGACAGCCCGCTGGTGCGCGGCTTTGGCACCGCCGACCAGTTCACCGGCTCGATGGCCCTGGTCTACCGCTTCGCGCCGTAGGTTGGGGTGAGCGCAGCGAACCCCAACATTGCGCAACGCGTGCCTGCACGGTGTTGGGGTTCGCTGCGCTCACCCCAACCTACGCCAGCTTCGAAGCGTACACGTCACTCGCGGTCGTCGCGCGTCCAGATGCCGCCGTGCGCTTCGCGCACCGGGAACTTCGCGATCGGTTCGTAGGCCGGCGGGCACATCGCCTCGCCCGTGCGCAGGTCGAAGCGCGCGCCATGGCGCGGGCACTCCACCTCGAAACCGTGCACCTCGCCGCCGGCGAGATCGCCGCCGTCGTGCGTGCAAAGGTCCTGCACTGCATACAGATCGCCATCGATGTTGTAGATGGCGATCGGCTCCTGCGTCACTTCGTCGTAGACGACCTTGAACTCGCCGGGCAGCAGTTCCGCACGCGTGCCGACGTAGGTCCAGCCGCTGATGTCCTCGCTCACGCCGCGCCCCCGGCCAGGGTCTTCACCAGCCACTCGAAGCGCAGGTCGTCGCGGCGCGGAATGCCGAAGCGCTCGTCGCCGTAGGGGAACGGGCGAAATTCGCCGGTGCGCTGGTAGCCGCGACGCTCGTACCAGGCGATCAGTTCGGCACGCTGCTCGATCACCGTCATGCGCATGGCCAGGCACTGCCAGTGTTCGCGCGCATGGCGCTCGGCTTCGGCCAGCAGGGCCTTGCCGATGCCGCCGTTCTGCAGCAGCGGATTGACTGCGAACATGCCGAAGTAGCCGGCCTCGCCCTGGCGCTCCACATGGCAGCAGGCCAGCAGTTCGCCGTCGCGCTCGGCCAGCAGCACGATGCTGTCGGCCTGCTGCAGCAGCTCGGCCACGCCGTCGACATTGGTGCGGCGGCCGTCGAGCAGATCGGATTCGGTGGTCCAGCCCAGCCGGCCCGAGTCACCGCGATACGCGGATTCGACCAGGGCGACGATGGCGGGGACGTCGGCCGCGAGGGCCGGGCGGAAAGTAGGGAGAGAGGTCGTGGGCATGCGCGGCATGATAATGCCGCCCTGCCCTCGCCGGCCATTGCCGGCGAGGCCGGCACGCTCAGCGCGGCGCGGCGACCAGCACCTCGAAGCCTTCGACAGGCTTGCCTTTGCCGCCTCCGCTCGCGCCGGCGAGATAGACCTCGTGCGTGCCGGGGTCCAGTGCCATGGTGCGGGCGCTCTTCTGCGTCGGCACGTTGGCCAGCAGGCGGTAATGGTCCGCATCATCCTGCGCGATCACGCTGAGCACGCCGTCCGCGCCGGCCGAGCCGAGCACGACATGGCGCGCGTCGTCGTAGATCACCGCGTCGGGGCCCTTGCCCATCGCGACCTTGGCCACCTGGTGGCCGTCATGTGCGTCGGTGACGATCATCCAGCCGTTGTCGCAGACCGAGAACAGACGCCCATGCTGCGCATCCAGCACGAGGCCGGTCGGCCCGTCGCACGGCGCCATCGGCCACACCGCGGTGACCTTGCCTGCGGCCAGATCCACGCGGGCCAGCGAGTTCTTGTCTTCCAGATTGAGATACAGCGTGCCGTGCCCATCGGCCACCGCGAATTCCGGGCGGCCGGGCAGCGCGACGGTCGACAACTCCTTGCCGGCCTTCGCGTCGATCACACTGAGATTGTTGCTGCGGCCGTTCATGGTCAGCAGATGACCCGAGGCGCTGTCGAACAAGATCGCGTCCGGGTTCTTGCCGCTCACCGGGATATGCCGGGTGAGCTTGAGCGTCTGCGTATCGAACACCGTCACTTCGTCGCCACGGCCGCTGCTGACGAAGCCCTCGTGCGTGGACGGCGACAGCGCCACGCCATGCGCGTGCTGCATGCCGGCCACTTCGCCGGCCAGCTTGCCGCTGGCGGTGTCCATCACCATCACGCGATCGTCGCGGGCGACGTACAGGCGATGCGCGCTCGCATCGAGACTGAGGTAATCCCATCCGCCCGGTCCGCCGAGCGGATGGCGGGCGGTGACGGCATACGGCGCGGCTGGCGCCGCGGCCAGCGCGGGCAGCACCGCGGCGGCCAGCAGCAGCGGCAACAGGCGGATGGGTGGCGTTTTCATGCGCGGATACCCCTGGAAGGTGGCGGTCGAAAGCCGCAGCGTAGCGACCGCACCTTATGGTTTTCCTAGCGCATCAGGCCAGGTTGTCCGCGGCGAACTCCCAGTGCACCAGCTGCCAGAACGCCTGCAGATAGGCCGGGCGGGCATTGCGGTAGTCGATGTAGTACGCGTGTTCCCACACGTCGGCCACCAGCAGCGGACGGTCGGCGCCGGTGAGCGGCGTGTCGGCATTGGCGGTGTTGACGATGGCCAGCTTGCCGTCCGGCTGCTGCACCAGCCAGGTCCAGCCCGAGCCGAACTGCTTGGTGCCGGATGCCGCGAAGGCTTCCTTGAACGCATCGAGCGAGCCGAAGTCGCGCACGATCAGGTCAGCCAGCAGACCCTGCGGCGCACCGCCACCGCGCGGACTCATCGAGTTCCAGTAGAAGCTGTGGTTCCACGCCTGCGCGGCGTTGTTGAAGATCGCGCCGGTCGAGCGGCGCACGATGTCTTCCAGCTCCAGATGCTCGAACTCGCTGCCGGCGATCAGCGTGTTGAGGTTGGTGACATAGGTGCGGTGATGCTTGCCGTAGTGATATTCCAGCGTTTCCGCGGAAATATGCGGCGCCAGGCCGTTGAGGTCGTAAGGCAGAGGCAGCAGTTCGATGGCCATGCGTAGCGTTCCTTGTGGTGCTTCGTTGGGGGAGATAGAGCAGGAGCGAGCCGGCGCCGCGCGCCGCATGGCGTGCCCATGCGCCTCGACAAGGCGCGCCGGGTGCGCCAATATCCAAGTTACAGCTTGGGATATTAGACCCGAGCACGTTAATTAAACAAGTATTAGCTTGGATAATATGGATTCCACTCCTATCGACCCCACCAGCGAACGCATCCTGCGCCAGCTGAAGAGCCAGGGACCGCAAGGCAGCACCGCGCTGGCCGAGGCCCTGGGGGTAAGCACGGAGGCGATTCGCCAGCAGGTGCAGAAACTCCTCGACGAACAGCTGATCGTCGGCGAGCAGGAGCGCTCCGCCGGCGCCGGCCGGCCGCGCCAGCTGTGGTCGCTCACTGCTGCCGGCCATGCACGCTTTCCCGATGCGCACGCACAATTGGCGGTCGACCTGATCGCCTCCGTGCGCACGTTGTTCGGCGAGGCCGGCGTGGACAAGCTGGTCGATGCGCGCCGCGACGAAAACCGCCGCCAATACCTGCAGACCACCACGGGCGCACGCACGCTCGCCGAACGCGTGCGCCGCCTCGCCGCGATCCGCGAGCGCGAGGGCTATATGGCGCGTGCCGAGAAGGATGGCCGCGACTGGCTGCTGATCGAAGACCACTGCCCGATCTGCGCCGCCGCGCGTGCCTGCCAGGGTTTCTGTCGCGCGGAGCTGGAGTTGTTCCAGGAAGTGCTGGGGGAAGAGGCGAGCGTGAAGCGGGAGCAGCACCTGCTGGCGGGAGCGCGGCGGTGCGTGTATCGCATCAGCCCGAGGAAGCTGGTGAAGACGCCGGTCAGCTTGATGGATTGAATCATCGACGCTGGATGCAGTGACGGCATTGCGCTTGGCGCGAATGTCCACGCCGCGCTCCGCCCGGCCCCTCACCCCAATCCTCTCCCCGGCGGGGAGAGGGGGATGGAGGGCGTCGCGACAATCGAACTGAGAGCACGCGGCGCAGCCCGCGGCGTTCCGCTTGTGCGCTTTTGATCTTGCTCTTGATCTTCAACCCCCTTGGCGCGGTGGTGAGGGCTGGACGATCAGGCCCCGAAGGGGGCGAGGACAGGAGTCCTCGCCTTTTTGACGGGACATGGATGTCCCGTCAAAAAGCCCGGCCAGCCCTCACGTACCCTCCGGTGGCTACGCCACCGGAGGGCGCCGTGCAGGGTGCCCTTCTCTTTGGTTACTTTCTCTTGGGCAAGCAAGAGAAAGTAACTCGGGCCGCGGCAGCGGCTCGAAACACTCGCCTACGGCGAGACAAGCTGCGCACAACGCGACAACCAGGCGTGATCGTTACTGGATCCCGGCCTACGCCGGGATGACGAGCAAAGAGGATTCCGGCCTGCGCCGTGACGAGCCAAGGCGTGACCTTCGACACTGTCGACAACTCGCCGCCGCTGCCTAGCCTGCGCGGCTGCCCGCGCTTTTCCGCGGCAATCGTCATCGAAGGGGAACCCCATGAAACACCTAGCGAAACCGCTGACCATGGCCATCGGCATGGCCCTCTCCACCGCCGCCATCGCCGGCCCCTCCGGCCACTTCGACATCAAGGAACTGGACAGCAAGATCGCCCCCTGCGCCGACTTCAACGGTTTCGTCAACGCCAAGTGGGTCGCCGCCCACCCCATCCCGCCGGACCGCACCCGCTGGGGCTCCTTCGACGCCCTGCGCGAAGACAGCCTCGGCGCGCAGCGCACCATCGTTGAAGCCGCGGCGAAACACCCCGCGCAAGCCCAGGCCGGCTCGATCGAGCAGAAGATCGGCTACCTCTACGCCTCCGGCATGGACGAAGCGGCGATCGAGAAAGCCGGCTACGACCCGATCAAGCCGCAGCTCGCGCGCATCGATGCGCTGAAGAACGGCGCCGACGTCGCCGCCTACATCCGCGACAGCTACGCGCGCGGCGACGGCGTGGCATTCCGCTTCTCCGGCGGCCCGGACTTCAAGGACTCCAGCCGCCAGATCGCCTACGTCGGCCAGGGCGGCCTGGGCCTGCCCACCGCCGAGTACTACAGCGAGTCGGACTTCGCCAAGATTCGCGAGGCCTATGTCGCCCACGTCGCGCGCACGCTGCAACTGGTCGGCGTCAGCGCCGCCGACGCGCAGGCGCAGGCCAAGGCGGTGATGGCGTTCGAGACGCGCCTGGCCTCCGCTTCGCTGGTGCCGACCGAACTGCGCAAGCCGGAAAACCGCTATCACTTCGTCAGCATCGCCGATGCGGACAAAGCCACTGCGCACTTCGAATGGGCGGCGTTCTTCCAGGCGCAGGGCGCGGACGTGAAAGACGGCTTCTCGCTGTCGCATCCGAAGTTCTTCGCCGAGTTCGACAAGATGCTGGCCCAGACGCCGGTGTCCGACTGGCAGGCCTATCTGCGCTTCCATGCGGTGGACAGCGCGGCGCCCTATCTGTCGCAGGCGTTCCAGCAGGAAGACTTCGACTTCAACGCCAAGACGCTCAACGACCAGAAGGAAATGAAGGCGCGCTGGAAGCGTACGCTCGATGCGGTCAACGACGGCATGGGCATGGCGCTGGGCCAGCTCTACGTCGCGCGCTATTTCTCGCCCGAATCCAAGCAGCGCGCGCAGGGCCTGGTGGACAACCTGCGCACCGCCTACAAGTCGCGCATCGAGAACCTGGAATGGATGAGCGCCGCCACCAAGCAGAAGGCGCTGGAGAAGTGGGCCAGCTTCACGCCGAAGATCGGCTACCCGGACAAGTGGCGCGACTGGAGCGGCCTCACGCTGAAGCCGGGCGACTACTTCGGCAACGTGCAGGCGGCGGCTAAGTTCAACTACGACTACATGGTCGGCAAGATCGGCAAGCCGGTGGACCGCAGCGAATGGGGCATGACGCCGCAGACGGTGAACGCCTACTACAACGCGCAGAAGAACGAGATCGTGTTCCCGGCCGCGATCCTGCAGCCGCCGTTCTTCGACGCCAAGGCGGATGACGCGCTCAACTACGGCGGCATCGGCGCGGTGATCGGCCACGAGATGGGCCACGGCTACGACGACCAGGGCAGCAAGTTCGACGCCCAGGGCAACAACGTCAACTGGTGGACCGACGCCGACCGCAAGGCCTTCGAGGAGCGCACCGCCAGGCTGGCCGCCCAGTTCAACAGCTACGAAGCGCTGCCCGGCAAGTTCGTCAAGGGCCAGCTGACCATGGGCGAGAACATCGGCGACCTCGGCGGCCTCAACGCCGCCTACGACGCGCTGCAGATGGCGCTCGCAAAGAATCCCGCCGAAGCGAAGCAAAGCATCGACGGCTACACCCAGGACCAGCGCTTCTTCCTCAACTGGGCGCGCGTATGGCGCGGCAATATCCGCGATGCCGCGCAGCTGACCCTGCTCAACACCGATCCGCATGCGCCGGCGAGATTCCGCGCGATCGGCGCTCCGTCGAACATGGCCGCGTTCGCGCAGGCGTTCCAGTGCAAGCCGGGCGACCAGATGGTGCGTTCGGGCGAGCAGCAGGTGAAGATCTGGTAAGCCCGCCAACGGCGCAGGTTGGGGTGAGCGCCAGCGAACCCCAACGGACCTGTCAGGCTGCCGCAGTATCGACCGTTCGGGCACGTTGGGGTTCGCTGGCGCTCACCCCAACCTACGCCGTGGTTACAGCAGCAGCTTGCGCACCTTCAGCAATGCGGTAATGAAGGCGTCGATCTCTTCGCGAGTGTTGTAGAACGCCAGCGAGGCGCGCAGCGTCGCCGGCACGCCGAAGAACTGCATCAGCGGATGCGCGCAGTGATGACCGGAACGCACGGCCACGCCCTGCAGGTCCAGCAGGGTGGCCAGGTCGGTGGCCTGGGCGCCGTCGATCAGGAAGGAAATCACCGGCTCCTTGTCCTTCGCCTCGCCGAAGATGCGCAGGCCGGGAATATCGCGCAGCCGCTCGGTGGCGTAGGCCAGCAACTGCTGCTCCCAGGCGTGGATCGTCTCGAAACCGACCGAGGCGTAGTAATCGATCGCCGCGGACACGCCAGCGAAGCCGGCGATGTTCGGCGTGCCGGCCTCGAAGCGGTGCGGCGGCTCGGCGAAGCTGGTGCCGTCGAAGCGCACCTCGCGGATCATCTCGCCGCCGCCGAAGAACGGCGGCATCGCCTGCAGCAGTTCCTTGCGCGCCCACAGCACGCCGGTGCCGGTGGGCGCCAGCATCTTGTGGCCGGTGAAGGCGTAGAAGTCGCAGCCCAGCGCCTGCACGTCGACCGGGCGGTGCGGCACCGCCTGCGAGCCGTCGACCAGCAGCGGGATACCGCGCCTGCGGCATTCGCGCGCCAGCTCGCGCACCGGGTTGACCGTGCCCAGCACGTTGGAAACATGGCCCACGCAGGCCAGCTTCACTTCCGGCGTGAGCAGCTTGAGGAACTCCTCCACGATCAATTCGCCGCGCGCGTCGATCGGCGCCGGCTTCACCGTGGCGCCGCTGCGCGCGGCCACGATCTGCCACGGCACGATATTGGCGTGGTGCTCCATCACCGTGGTGACGATGGCGTCGCCGGGCTGCAATCGCGGCAGCGCATGGCTGTAGGCCACCAGGTTGATCGCCTGAGTGGTGCCGGAGGTCAGCACGATCTCATTGCGCGAGCCGGCATTGATGAAACGCGCCAGGCTGTCGCGCGCGCCCTCGTAGGCGGCGGTGGCCTCCTCGCCGAGCAGATGCACGGCGCGCGAGACATTGGCGTTGTGCAGGCGGTAGTGCTGGTCCACCGCCTCGATCACGCTCTGCGGCTTCTGGCTGGTGTTGGCGTTGTCGAAATACACCAGCGGCTTGCCGTGCACGCTGCGCGCCAGCAGCGGGAAATCGGCGCGGATGCGCTGCACGTCGAAGGCGGTGGGAAGCTGGGCTTGGGCGTTCATCGGCTTCGGATTCCGTGGCGTGGGCGTTATTCCGCCGGCAGGTGGGCGAGCAGCAGCTGGGCGACGTGCTCGCGCAGCGCTTCGTTCGGCATCGCCTGCAGCACGGCGCGGCAGAACGCGGCGGTGAGCATGGCGCGCGCCTCGGCGTGCGGGATGCCGCGCGAGCGCAGGTAGAACAGCGCGCGCTCGTCCAGCTGGCCGACGGTGGCGCCGTGCGCGGCCTTCACCTCGTCGGCGTAGATCTCCAGCTCGGGCTTGGTGTCGACCTCGGCCAGCGCGGACAGCAGCAGGTTCTTGCTGCTGAGCGAGGCATCGCTGCCATCGGCGCCTTCGGCCACCACGATGGCGCCGCGGAACACGCCGCGCGAGCGCTGGTCGGCGACGCCGCGCCAGGTGGATTCGGAGGCGGTGTTGAGCGCCGCGTGGCGCAACGCCAGCTGGGTATCGACGTGCTGGCGGCCATGCAGCGCGAACACGCCATTGGAGACGAAGCGCGCCTCGTCGCCGGCCAGTTCCGCGCGCAGGTCGTGGCGCACCAGGGCACCGCCCAGTTCCTGCACGTGCAAGGTGGCCTGCGCGCGCGAACCGAGGCGCAGCTGGCTGCGGCGGATCAGCGTCGCGTCTTCGGCGGCATCCTGCACGATGGCGTAGTCCAGCTTCGCGCCGTCGCGCAGCACCACGTCGCCGACCACGGTCGCGAGATGCTTCTGCGCACCGGCGGCGGCATGGTGTTCGACCAGGGCGAGTTCGGCGCCCTCCTCCAGCTCGACGATGTTGCGCAGATGCCAGGCCAGGTCGCCTTCGGCCGGCGCGCCAAGGAACAGCAGATGGACCGGTGCGGCGACTTGCGTATTCGCGGCGACGCGCAGCACGACGCCGTCGCCGGCCAGCGCGGCGTTGAGCCGGGCGAAGGCGTCGCCGGCTTCGCGGTAACGATGCGAGAGCGCGAAGCGCAGGCCCTCGGCGTCCTCGCGCAGCGCCTGCGAAAGCGGGCGCAGGCTCAGGCCAGCGGGAAGCCGCTCCAGCGCAGACAGGTCGGCACGGAACGCACCGTTGACGAAGACCAGGCGCGGACCGTCCACGCCCGGCAGCACCAGCGCCGCCGCATCGACTGCACGCGTGGCCGCCTGCGCGTCGCCGTGCGCGAAGCTGCGCTGCGCCAGGGCGCGCAGCGCGGTGTACTTCCAGGCTTCAACGCGCGTATCCGGCAGGCCGGCGGCCGCGACGGCGTCGAGATTCTCGCGCCGCGCCGCCTCCAGCCATGCGATCTCGCTGCCGGGCAGGCGCGCCAGCGCCGCCGCCTCGGGCAGCGACGCGACGAACGGCGTGCGCGCCGGCTCGCTCATGCCTGCGCTCCGGCGGGGCTGCGCTCGTTCACCCAGGCGTAGCCGTGCTCCTCCAGCTTCAGCGCCAGCGACTTGTCGCCGCTCTCGACGATGCGGCCGTCGGCCAGCACGTGCACGAAATCCGGCTCGATGTAATGCAGCAGGCGCTGGTAGTGGGTGATCATCAGGAACGAACGCTGCGCCGAGCGCAATGCGTTGACGCCCTGCGCCACCTGCTTGAGCGCGTCGATGTCCAGGCCCGAGTCGGTCTCGTCCAGGATCGCCAGCTTCGGCTCCAGCACGGCCATCTGGAAGATCTCGTTGCGCTTCTTCTCGCCGCCGGAGAAACCCTCGTTGACCGCGCGGTGCAGCAGCTCGTCGGAGATCTGCATGATCTTCAGCTTCTCGCGCACCAGCTTGAGGAACTGCATGGAATCCAGCTCCGCCTCGCCGCGCTGCCTGCGCTGCGCGTTGAGCGCGGCGCGCAGGAAATAGGTGTTGTTCACGCCGGGGATTTCCACCGGGTACTGCAGCGCGAGGAACACGCCAGCGGCGGCGCGCTCCTCCGGCTCCAGCGCCAGCAGGTCGCGGCCCTCGAACGTCACCGAGCCTTCGGTCACCTCGTAGCCGTCGCGGCCCGAGAGCACGTTGCCCAGGGTGGACTTGCCGGCGCCGTTCGGGCCCATGATGGCGTGCACCTCGCCGGGGTTCACAGTGAGCGTAAGGCCCTTGAGGATGGACTTGCCCTCGACGCGGGCGTGCAGGTTCTCGATCTTCAGCATGTCACTTCAAATCCGCGGAGTTCTTGATGGAGCCGGAGCAGGTATCGCCTTCCTGGGCGCCGTCCAGCCAGGCCTTGAGTTGTTCGGTGCGCTGGCGCGTGAGCCTGGCCTTCGCGCCGGAGTAGCAGGTGGGATACATGCTGCCGTATTCGCGGCGCTCGTCCTGGCCCTTGGCCACCGGATACAGCGCTTCCAGCTCCGCATCGCGGAACTGCAGCCACAGGCGCTGCGAAGCCTTGAGCTTGTCCAGGAACAGCGGCTGGTCCTTGTACCTGGCCAGGATGTTCTTCCACACGCCATTGAGCTCGGCGTCCGCCTTGGCGAAGTCGGCGCCGGCGCAGGCATTGATATCGAGCTGCGTGCCCGGCGCGTTGCAATCGGGCTGCTGGGCCGGCGCGGCGAACGGCAGCGCGGCGCACAGCAGGAACAGGGCGGCGCGCTTCATCCGACCGCTCCTTCCAGCGACACCTCCAGCAATTTCTTCGCTTCCACCGCGAATTCCATCGGCAGCTCGCGGAACACCTGCTTGCAGAAGCCGTCGACGATCATCGACACGGCATCCTCCTCGCTGATGCCGCGGCTGCGGCAATAGAACAGCTGGTCGTCGGAGATCTTCGAGGTGGTCGCCTCGTGCTCGACGATCGCGCTGGGGTTCTTCACTTCCATGTATGGGAAGGTGTGCGCGCCGCAGCGCTTGCCGATCAGTAGCGAATCGCACTGGGTGTAGTTGCGCGCGCCCTCGGCGCCCTTTTCCACCTTGACCAGGCCGCGGTAGGCATTGGAGCTGCGGCCGGCACTGATGCCCTTGGAGACGATCTTCGACTTGGTGTGCTTGCCGATGTGGATCATCTTGGTGCCGGTGTCGGCCTGCTGACGATGGTGGGTCAGCGCCACCGAATAGAACTCGCCGACCGAACGGTCGCCGCGCAGCACGCAGCTGGGGTATTTCCAGGTGATCGCCGAGCCGGTTTCGACCTGGGTCCAGGAGATCTTGGAATCCGCGCCGCGGCAGTCGCCGCGCTTGGTCACGAAGTTGTAGATGCCGCCGACGCCGTTCTCGTCGCCGGGGTACCAGTTCTGCACCGTGGAGTATTTGATCTGCGCGCGCTCCAGCGCCACCAGCTCCACCACCGCGGCGTGCAGCTGGTTCTCGTCGCGCATCGGCGCGGTGCAGCCTTCCAGATACGAGACGTAGGCGTCGTCCTCGCACACGATCAGGGTGCGCTCGAACTGGCCGGTGTTCATCGCATTGATGCGGAAGTAGGTGGACAGCTCCATCGGGCAGCGCACGCCCTTCGGCACGAACACGAAGGAGCCGTCGGAGAACACCGCCGAGTTGAGCGCGGCGAAGTAGTTGTCGCCGGTAGGCACCACGCTGCCCAGGTATTGCTGCACCAGCTCGCCGTGCTCGCGGATCGCCTCGCTCATCGAGCAGAAGATCACGCCGGCGGCGGCCAGCTCCTTGCGGAAAGTCGTGCCGACCGAGACCGAGTCGAACACCGCATCGACCGCGACGCCGGCGAGCTTGGCGCGCTCGTGCAGCGGCACGCCGAGCTTGTCGTAGGTTTCCAGCAGCTTGGGATCGACTTCGTCCAGCGACTTCGGACCGGCCTTGGGCGCGGCGTAGTAGCTGATCGCCTGGTAGTCGATCGGCGTGAGCTTCAACTTGGCCCAGTCCGGCGTCGGCATGGTCAGCCAGTGGCGGTAGGCCTTCAGGCGCCACTCGGTCATCCACGCCGGCTCCTGCTTGATCGCGGAGAGCTGGCGGATGATGTCCTCGTTCAGGCCCGGCGGCAGACTGGTGGTTTCGATGTCGGTGACGAAGCCGGCCTCGTAGCGGCGGCCTAGCGCCTCCGCCACCTGGGCGTTGTCGCGCAGCACCGTGGCGCTACCTTCCTCGACGGCCGTATTGCTGGGTTCGTGAGTCATGCGGTGGTCCTGCTCTTCAGGGTGCTGAGTGCGACGGTCGCCACCGGGGGCGCGGGCTGCGGCTTGAGCATGTCGGCCAGGCTCACGGCGCGCAGGGCGTTGTCCACCACGTGGCTGACCAGCCGCCAGCTGCCGCGCACGTTGCATTGCGATTCGCGCTCGCACTGCCCCGTGGCGACGCCGCACTCGGTCATGCCGATCGGTCCTTCCATCGCTTCCACTATTTGCGCCAGCGAGATGGCTTCGGCCGGACGCGCCAGCCGGTAGCCGCCGTTGACGCCGCGGAACGATTCGACCAGTCCCGCATGGCTCAGCGACTTCAGCAGCTTGCTGACCGTGGGCAGCTCCAGGCGCGCCTCGTCGGCGATCTGCGCGGTGCTGAGCACGTCGTGCGGATGCGCGGCGATGCAGGTCATCACCACCGTGGCGTAGTCGGTAAGGCGGCTGACGCGGAGCATGGGGACAGGTAAGGGTTCGGCATCAGGGGAATCGGGACCAAAATGGTACGGATTAAGCAGCCCTGGGTCAATCTCGCGGCGTTGCACCAAACACGGGCATGGACGACCGGTGACGCGCCAAAGCGGCGCTTTGTAAGACGAATCGTCACGCTAACTCATTGAATCCATGATCCTCGCCAGGAGTTCGCCGACTGGCACGCAACGTGCTGCAACGCCACATACCAATCCGCCCATGGGGAAAGCGCCGGATGAAGTGGCTTACCGCGATCATCAAACCCTTCACGCTGGACGACGTCCGGCAGGCCCTGTCCGAGGCCGGCATCGCCGGCATGACGGTGACCGAGGTCAAGGGCTTCGGCCGCCAGCACGGCCATACCGAGCTGTACCGCGGCGCCGAGTACGTGGTGGATTTCCTGCCCAAGCTGAAGATCGAGGTGGCCGTGGCGGACGAACAGCTGGAACAGGCCATCGAGGCGATCAGCGGCGCCGCGCGCACCGGCAAGATCGGCGACGGCAAGATCTTCGTCAGCGAACTGGAGCAGGCGATCCGCATCCGCACCATGGAGGTGGACACCGATGCGCTCTAAGCAACGCCGGATCGCCCGCCTCGCCACCGCCCTGCTCGGCGGCCTGCTCGCCCTGCCCGCCTGGAGCCAGGCCGCGGCGCCCACCCATATCGACAGCGGCGACACCGCCTGGATGCTCACCGCCACCGCACTGGTGCTGCTGATGACCCTGCCGGGCCTGGCGCTGTTCTACGGCGGCATGGTGCGCGCGAAGAACCTGCTGTCGGTGCTGATGCAGTGCTTCGCCATCACCGCGGTGGTGACGGTGCTGTGGATCGTGTACGGCTATTCGCTGGCCTTCAGCACGACGGGCATGCAGGCCGGCAGCACCGGTTGGCATTCGATCATCGGCGGGCTGGATCGCGCGATGCTGGCGGGACTGAAGCCCGACTCGCGCTACCAGACGGTGCCCGAGGCGGTGTTCGTGATGTTCCAGCTGACCTTCGCGATCATCACGCCGGCACTGATCGTGGGCGCCTATGCCGAGCGCATGAAGTTCAGCGCGATGCTGTGGTTCAGCGGGCTGTGGCTGACCTTCGTCTACCTGCCGGTGGCGCACATGGTATGGAGCGGCCCGGGTTCGCTGCTCGGCGACCTGGGCGTGCTGGATTTCGCCGGCGGCACCGTGGTGCACATCAATGCCGGTATCGCCGGACTGATCGCCTGCCTGGTGATCGGCAAGCGCCGCGGCTATCCGCACGTGCCGATGCCGCCGCACAACCTCGGCTACACCGTGATCGGCGCCAGCCTGCTGTGGCTGGGCTGGTTCGGCTTCAATGCGGGTTCGGCGGTGGCCGCCAACGGCAGCGCCGGCATGGCCATGCTGGTGACCCAGATCGCCACTGCCGCCGCCGCGCTGGGCTGGCTGGTGGCCGAGTGGGTCGTGCATGGTCGGCCCAGCGTGCTGGGTATCGTGTCGGGCGCGGTGGCGGGGCTGGTCGCGGTGACGCCGGCGGCCGGCACGGCCGGGCCGGGCGGTTCGCTGGTGCTGGGTTTTGTCGCCGGCGTGGTGTGCTTCTTCAGCGCCACGCGGCTGAAGCACAAGTTCGGCTATGACGACTCGCTCGACGTGTTCGGCGTGCACGCGGTGGCGGGCATCCTCGGCGGCCTGCTGACCGGGCCGCTGGCGTCGCCGGCGCTGGGCGGCTTCGGCACGGTGACCTCGCTGTGGGGACAGCTGTGGATCCAGGCCAAGGGCGTGGGTTTCACCATCGCGTGGAGCGCCGTGCTGAGCTTCGTGCTGCTGAAGCTGATCGACAAGACACTGGGCCTGCGCGTGGACGACGAGCAGGAGATGGTGGGCCTGGATATCGCGCTGCATGAGGAGAAGGCTTACAACCTCTCGTGATGGATCGACTGGCCTCGGTTCGCAAGTTGGAACCCTTCTCCCTCCGGCGACCCGAAGGTAGTCCCCGTGGGAGAGCACGCGGGGAGCGCACATGGATGTGCGCGGCTCTGAGGAGCGAGGAAGGTGCCGGCAGGTGGATGAGGGTTCGGCCGGAGCGATGCACGTCACTCTTGCGCTCCGCCCGTACCCTCACCCCAACCCCTCTCCCGAGGGGAGAGGGGCTCAGCGGTGACGCGCGTTGCGGACTTTCTTCATATGCGAGCGCCCCGCTAAGCTTCATCGCATGACCGATCGCTCCGCCGCCCGCCTCGCCTGGGCCCGCTCCGTTCTCGACGATGCCACGCTTACCCTGGAAGCGGCTTCCGCCGACGCCAGCTTCCGCAGCTACTGGCGCACGCGCCATGACGGCGCGAGCTGGATCGTGATGGACTCGCCGCCCGACCGCGAAGACCCGCGCCCGTGGCTGGCGATCGGCGAGCGCCTCGCCGCCGCGGGCCTGCATGTGCCGGCGGTGCGCGCCAAGGATCTGGACCGGGGCTTCCTGCTGATCGAAGACCTTGGCAACCGGCTGTACCTGTCCGAATTGAACGAGCGCAACGCCGACGCGCTCTATGGCGATGCGATGGATGCGCTGCTGCTGATGCAGACGCGCATGGACTGCAGCGAACTGCCGCCGTTCGATCGCGACATGCTGGTGCGCGGCCTGGAAGTGATGCCGGAGTGGTTCCTCGCGCGCCACCTGGGCCACACGCCCAGCCGCGAAGAATGCGAGGTTCTCGAAGCGGCCTTCGAGCTGATCATCCGCAACGCCTTGGAGCAGCCGCGCTGCTTCGTGCATCGCGACTATCACAGCCGCAACCTGCTGGTGGTCGAGCGCGACAACCCCGGCGTGATCGATTTCCAGGGCGCGCTGGCCGGCCCGGTCACCTACGACCTCGCCTCGCTGCTGCGCGACGCCTACATCGTGTGGCCGCGCGAGCGCGTCGAAGCCTGGGTGGAGTCGTATCGCCAGCGCCTGCTCGGCGCCGGCCTGATCGATGCGAACGTCGATGCCGCACGCTTCCTGCGCTGGTTCGACCTGACCGGACTGCACCGCCACGTGCGCGTGCTCGGCCAGTTCTATCGGCTGTGGTATCGCGACGGCAAGCCGGCTTATCTGGCCGATGTGCCTGCCGTCTATCGCTACGTCAGCGCAGTGGCGCACAGCTATCCGGAGCTCGCCGATTTCGCCGCGCTGCTGGAACGCCACGCCGCCGGCCGCGACCTCACGCAGGTGGCCGCATGAGGCATGCGCTGGTGTTTGCCGCGGGCCTGGGCGAGCGCATGCGGCCGCTTACCGACCGCACGCCCAAGCCGCTGCTCATGGCAGGCGGCAGGCCGCTGATCGTATGGCATCTGGAAAAGCTCGCGGCGGTTGGCGTGCACTACGTGGTGATCAACACCTCGCATCTGGCGGATCAGTTCCCGGAGACGCTTGGCGACGGTTCGCGCTGGGGCTTGCGCATCCGCTATGCCTACGAAGGCCCCACGCCATTGGAAACCGGCGGCGGCATGCGCAATGCGCTATCGCTGTTGGGGCCGGAGCCCTTCATCGCGCTCAGTGCCGACATCTACAGCGATTACGACTACGCCCGCTTGCCGTTGGAACCCGCTGGCCTCGCCCATCTGGTGATGGTGCCCAATCCGGATTGGCACGCCGCGGGCGACTTCACGCTGGACGCGGGACAGCTGACGGAGCAAGGCCCCGGCGAGCGGCTTACCTTCGGCAACATCGGTGTCTATCGGCCGGAGTTCGTGCGCGACCATGCGCCAGGGCGCTTCAAGCTGCTGCCGCTCTATCAGCAGGCGATGCGCACCGGCCAGTTGAGCGGCGAACGCTATGACGGCTTCTGGCGCAACCTGGGCAACCCGGCGCAGCTGGCGGAACTGGACGCGCAACTGCGCGGCGGCTGAATCCGGTCGGGCGCGCAACATCCTGCGGGTTGGATAGCGCTGCGGCACGGCGTTATTCTGTACTGCCCGGTTCTGTAGCAAGCCCGCAACGCACCTGCAGGATCGACCGCCTCTCCTTGCCAGGTACTGTCGATGGCCGAGTTCTGGTCCCATCTGGTCGATTGGTTCGCCGGCCACGGCGTGCTGCCCGTGCTGCAGCTCCTGCATCTGCAGGGTCTGGCCGGCGATCCCGGGGACATCGCCGAGTCGCTGCTGATCGCCACGCTGCAGCTGGGCATCATCGGCCTGGTCTTCCGCCCGCTGGAAAGCCTGCTGCCGGCCGAGCGCTGGACCGATCGCCGGCTCACCCGCGTGGATTTCCAGTACACGCTGATGATGCTGGTCGGCATCTTCCCGGTCTTCAGCTTCCTGGTGCTGACGCCGGTTGCCAATTACTTCGGCGGCCCCGATACCGGCCCCGGCGATGCCAGCGCGTCGCCGCTGGCGATCACGCACTGGGTGCCGTGGCTGAAGCAGCATCCGTGGTTGCTGTTCGGTTGCTATTACGTGGTCTACGACCTCGTCTATTACTGGATGCACCGCCTGCAGCACGCCCTGCCCTGGTGGTGGGCGCTGCACAGCATGCACCACAGCCAGCGGCAGATGAGCTGCTGGACCAACGACCGCGGCAGCCTGGTCGACGGCTTCCTGCAATCGATGGTGCTGGCCACGGTGGGCATCGTGATGGGCGTGGAGCCGGACCAGTTCGCCTGGCTGGTGCTGGTCGGCGAGCTGGTGCAGAACTTCTCGCACGCGAACGTGCGCATCGGCTTCGGGCCGGTGTTCGGGCGCGTGTTCGTCGATCCGAAATTCCACCGCCTGCACCACATGCTGGTCGATCCGGAACGGCCCGGCCTGCACAACTGCAACTTCGGGCAGGTGCTGTCGGTATGGGACGTGCTGTTCGGCACCTCGCTGTACGGCATGGCGCCGCGCCCGACCGGCGTGGGCGATCCGACCGTCGACGCCGACAACGAGCACGGCCTGGTCGGGCTGCACTGGGCGGCGTTCAAGCGGTTCTGGGGGGCGGTGCGGCGGCCTGCGGGGTGGAAGCTCGGAGAGGTGGCGTTCGGTCCCGGCTACGAGCCGATCCCGGTGGACCAGTTGGATCTCCACCACATGATCGCGCCCCAGCAAGCCCCGCAGGAGCCGAGCGAGGACGAGGCCGCCCCCGCACTGCGCGTGCCGGCGGGCTGAGCGTTTCCGCGCGGCAAGCAAAATCGCCGGCTTTCGCCGGCGATTGTTTTCAGCCGCCCGTGCAGATCGCCTCGGGATACGGCGTATACGTCAGCGTGCACGTCGGCGGGCCGCTGGGACCGCCGTCGCCACCGGTATTGATGCCACCGCTGGTGTCCGGACAATCCTGCGCCGTGAACGTCTGGTACATGGTCTGGTAACCCCAGGAATACAGATTGCCCTGGCAGTTGTAGTCCCGCTCCCCCACCCGGGTGGTCAGCGAAGCGTCGCTGTAATAGCTGTTCTTGACGTTCACCTTGCCGGGATTCACCGCCCACGCGTACCCACTGATCAGCATTCCGCCGATCAGCGCGAAAACAACGCGCTTCGTCCTTAAACCTGGTCGCATATTCCTCTCCTTTGCTTAGTGACAACGCCACTACGACGTAATGGCGGAAGAACCCCCTTTCATACGAAAAAAGCCGCGCCGGGAAATCCCGACGCGGCTCCATCGATCGCTTTCAAAAACCCCTGGGCCGATGCAAGGCGACAGGGGCTGGCTTGCCTTAGAAGTCGTACGTCACACCGAAGCGGAAGTAGCGCGGCGTGGTGTAGCCACGCGGACGCTTGTAGTTCGCGCCAAGGTTGTACTCGTAGATGTACGTCTCCTGCTGCGAGTTCAGCACGTTGAACGCGTCCATCGTGAAGGCCAGCTTGTGATCGGCGAAGGCCGGACGGTACTGGACATTCAGCGACACGGTCTTCTGCCAGGGCAGACGACCGGCCGAACCCGACGGCGACGGCTTGCCGTTGCACCAGTGGTAGTACGGACCGTCGTAAGCCGGCGAGGTGCCGTTCGGGCCGTAGTAGTCCAGGCAGTCGTACGGAGCGCCGGAGATCAGGTTGACCACGCCGCCGACCATCCACTCAGGCGTGACCTGGTAGCTGCCGTAGGCCTTGAACTGATGCTTGTGGTCGTTGTGCAGCACGCCGCCGGCGTATTCCATCAGCACCGGGTAATCCCAGTCCTGCGTCGCGGCGATGTCGGACTGACCGATGTCGGACTTCACCTGGCCCTCGGTGTTGCCGTAGGAGCGCGAGAAGACGTAGTCGATGCGGCCCTGCCACTTGCCGTCGAACGGATGCTCCAGGTACAGGTTCAGGCCGTAGTAATCGCGCTTGGGCTTGGCGAAGCCGAAGTCCTTGGCGCTGATCTCCAGCTGGCCGTAGCCGCCGGTGCCGTTGGGCAGCTGGAACACCGCACCGCGGCCCGGGTTGAAGAAGTAGCAACCGCGCAGGCCGGAGACGTCGATGCCCTGCTCGGCGGCCTTGGTCTGGAACAGATCGGTGTAGCAGGTGTCATCGATCATGTTGCGCAGGGTGCGGTACGTCGCCTTCGCGCCGTAGTTCCACTCATCGTTGAGCTTCTTGTCGAAGCCCAGGATGTATTCGTCCTGGTACTGCGCCTTCAGGTTGCGCGCCGTCACCGTCTTCGGATCCGGAGCCTGGCCGTACTCGTTGTTCTCGGAGTACGGGGCGCCCGCGCCCTTGGAGGTGTTGACCGGGGTCAGGCCGGTCGGATAACCGGTGGCCGGATCGATGCCCGTGTAGGTGTAGTAGATGCGGGTGTACAGCGAACCGGAGGCACCACGCAGCGCCACGCTGGTCGGCAGCGCGAGGTAGTAGCGGCCGGCGTTGCCGTAGACCTTGAAGCTGGAGTCGCCGTTCACGTCCCAGCTGAAGCCCAGGCGCGGAGCCCACTGCGGCTTGGTCTGGCGGATGTAGGGTTCGCCGTCGCTGTTGTAGTTGGTGAACTGGTCGTTGCGCAGACCCATCTTGACCATCCAGCGATCATTGATCTGCCAGGTGTCTTCGATGTACTGAGCGCGCTGCTCCACGCGAACCGACGCGGCGGTCTTGAAGAAGTACTGCGCCACGTAGTAACCGGTGGCGCCGCCCGGGTAGTTGGCCGGGGCGTCGACCAGCACGTTGCCGGCGTTGTCTTCGGCGATCGGCGAGTTCGGGTTCGAGCGGTGGTTGTACTCCCACGCGTAGCCGGCGTTGGTCGGGATGTACGAACCGTCGTTCAGGTCCTGCGTGCGCTGGTTGTCGATACCGGCCGTGATGGTGTGGCTGCCCAGCACGTAGGTGACGTCGAAGCGGTAGTTCGCGCCCTTGGTCTGGTGCGACGGATCGGTGGTGGTCAGCACGGTCTGCGTGTTGCCGATACCGGTGCTGCTGCCGCCGTTCAGGGCCGGGTTCTGCAGGTCGGGGCTGAGCACGTTGGTCAGGCCAGCGTTGAAGTCGCTGCCCAGGCTCGTCCACAGGTCGGTCTTCTGCTTGCCGTACTGCGCGCTGACGGTCAGCGCGTCGGTGATATAGCCCGTGTACTTCGCGATCCACATGGTGGACGACGTCTTGCTGGGCAGATCCGACTGCAGGAAGTCGCCGCGGGTACGGGTGTCGTTGTCGTACGCGTAGATGTTGCCGTCGTAGTTATGCTTGGTCGACGCACCGGTCAGCTCGATGATGTGGCTGTCGGTGATGTTCCAGTCCAGCTTGGTGTACCAGCTCGGATCGGAGAAGTGGCGGCGCACTTCCGTGCCGGAGGCGACGGTGTTGACCAGCTTGTCGTCGGACTTGTTGCCTTCCACCGACGCGAACATGAACAGCTTGTCCTTGATCAGCGGACCGCCGACGTAGGCGCTGGCGATTTCGCTCGAGCCCTTGTTCTCGTTGCGGTACTGGTACAGCTTGCCGTTGCTCAGGCGGATGTTCTTCGGATCCGAGCGCAGCGCTTCCGGGGTCCACAGCACCTGGCCACCGAAGTGCCAGTCGTTGGTGCCGCGCTTGCCGACCATGTTGATCACGCCGCCGTCGGAACGGCCGAACGCGGCGCTGTAGCCGCCGGTCAGCGTTTCCTGCTGCTCGATCGAGCCGTACGGCAGGTCGATGCCGCCCAGGCCGTTGAGCGGGTCGGTCACGTTCATGCCGTTGATGTAGTACGCGTTCTCGGCCACCGAGGCGCCGCCGAACGAGACCAGCGACTGACCGCTCGGGCCGGTGAAGAAGCCGCTGCCCTGCACGGCGCCCGGCGCCAGCAGCGCGATGGCTTCCGAGGAACGGGCCAGCGGCAGCCTGGCCAGCTGCTGCGAGGTGATCACGGTGCGCGAGTCGACGCCGGTGACGTCGATCGCCGGCAGCGCGTTCGCGGTGACCGTCACGGCCGACAGCGACGAGGCATTGCCGGCGGACGCAAACGAGACTTCCGTGTTGCCGCTGACCTTGATGGTGACGTCCTTGCGGGTGTCGACCACCGAGCCACCCTTCTGCAGCGACACGCTGTAGGTGCCGACCGGAAGGTTGTTGACCTGGTACTTGCCCGAGGCGTCGACCGGCACCTGGCGGGTCAGACCGGAGTTGCTGGTGACGACCACGGTGTCGCCGGGTTCGGCCTGACCGTAGATGCCGCCGGTGGTCGACTGGGCGAAGGCCGTGCCGGCCAGGCCCATCGCCAGAGCCGTGGCGAGCGCCGTATAGCGCAGATAACCGCGATTCAACGAACGAAAACTCATTTGGATCTCCCCGAAAAAGCCCACTTGGGGGGTGGGCAAAACTGAGCAAAATCGCCCAGGCGGGCTGGGCGACAGGCCAAGAGGTTGCAAGACTGCACCTGTAGGAAACTCCCCCTGCAGATTGCCCCTGCATTCCCCGTTGCGACGACGATTTCTTGCGGGCCTCCCGTGGCTGTAAGCAAGCTGTCGTCTGACTGTCGCAACTGGAACACTCCGGAAAATAACGTCGACCGTTACATCAAGTCAACATTTACTTAATGAATCGCATAGCGCCGCGGTTTCACAGCTCCATTCGGGCTTCCCTTCTTGCGGATCAGGCGGCGAAAGCCTGCGCTCCCTCCGGGCAAGGCCTTGAGTGCACTCGTAAAAACTTGCGCATAATCGCGGCAAGTAATCGCGTTCCGGCACTTGCCGATAGCCCATTGACATTAGCGTGGGCATTTTGTCGGTAATCGGAATTCCTATACCGGACGCTTAAAAAGCGTGCATAAAAAAGCCCGGCGCGAGGCCGGGCTTCTCAGGTCCTGATGCGGCGGCTTACGGCCGGCGCGCCAGTTCCGGGTTCTCCTTGGTCTGCGGCATCAGGTCCTGCTTGGACACGCCCAGCCACAGCAGGATCGGGCTTGCCACGAAGATCGAGGAGAGCGTACCGACCAGGATGCCGATCAGCATGGTGATGGCGAAGCCCTGCACCACCGCGCCGCCGATGAAGTACAGCGCGGCCATGGTGATCGCGGTGAACAGCGAGGTGATGATGGTTCGCGACAGCGTGCTGTTGATCGAGCGGTTGAGCACTTCCACCGGCTCGGCCTTGCGCGCCAGGCGGAACAGCTCGCGGATACGGTCGAACACCACCACCTTGTCGTTGATCGAGTAGCCGATCACCGCCAGCACCGAGGCCAGCACGGTCAGGTCGAATTCGCGGCCGGTGATCGCCAGCACGCCGAGGGTGACCAGCACGTCGTGCACCTCGGTCGCCAGCGCGGCGATGGCGAAGCGCCGCTCGAAGCGGACCCACAGGTACAGGCCGATGCCGAGGATCACGAAGATCGCGGCGACGGTGCCGTCGCTGCGCAGCTCGTCGCCGACCTGGGAGCTGACCGAGGAGCGGCTCTTCAGCTGGGCGTCCGGCCGCGCCGCCTTCAGCGCACGGCTGACCACGTCGGAGACCTTGTCCAGGTTGACCTTGCCCTGGTCCAGCATCGCCGCGGTGGGCTGCATGCGGACCGAGACCTCCTTGGTGCCGCCCAGGCTCTGCACCACGGCGTGCTCCATGCCCGCCTTGGCCAGCGCCTCGCGCACGTCGGCCACGGCCACCGGCTGCTGGTAGCTGATCTCGGCGGAGATGCCGCCGGTGAAGTCCAGGCCGTAGTCGAGGCCGCGCACGGCCAGCAGGGCGATCGAGACGAGCATCAGCAGCACGGCGATGCCGATGCTGACCTTGCGCATGCCCAGGAAGTTGACGTTTGCGTTGTGGTTGAAGATTTCCATGCTTGATTCCTCTTCAGACCGACAGCGTCTTGAGCTTGCGATGGCCGTGGATCAGCGCGGTGATCGCGTGGGTCACGGTGACCGAGGTGAACATCGAGGTAAGGATGCCGATCAGCAGCGTCACGCCGAAGCCGCGGATCGGGCCGGAACCCATCGTGGTCAAAGCCAGCGCGGCGATCAGGTGGGTGACGTTGGCGTCCAGGATGGTCGCCCACGCCTTCTCGTAGCCGGCGCGGATCGAGGCATGCGGCGAGGAGCCGTTGCGCAGCTCTTCTCGCACGCGTTCGCAGATCAGCACGTTGGCGTCGATCGCCATGCCCAGCGTCAGCACGATACCGGCGATGCCCGGCATGGTCAGGGTGACGCCGACCAGCGACATCACCGCGACCAGGATCACCAGGTTGAAGAACAGCGCCACGTCGGCCACCAGGCCGAACAGCTTGTAGTAGATGGCCGCCGCCAGCAGCACCAGCCCCAGGCCGATCAGCACGGCCTTCATGCCCTTGGCGATGTTGTCCTGGCCAAGGCTGGGACCGATCACGCGCTCCTCGACGATGTCGATCGGCGCGGCCAGCGAGCCGCCCTTCAGCAGCAGGGCCAGCTCGGAGGCTTCCTTGGCGCTGCGCAGGCCGGTGGTCTGGAAGTTCTTGCCGAACACGCCGTTGACGGTGGCGTAGTTGATCACTTCCTCGGTGATCTTCGGCGTGCGCACTTCCTTGCCGTCCACCACCTTGGTCTCGACCACGCGCTCGACATAGACCACGCCCATCGGCTTGCCGACGTTGCTGGTGGTGAAGTCGAGCATCTTCTTGGCGCCGGCGGCATTGAGCGTCACCGACACCATCGGCGAGCCGCTCTGCTGCTCGGTGCCGGAAGCGGCGTCGACCAGCTGGTCGCCGGTGACGATGATCTTCTTGCTCAGCAGCACCGGGTTGCCGCGCTGGTCCTTGTACAGGCGCGCATCCGGCGGCACGCTGCCGGTGCGCTGCGCATCCATGGCCTGCTGCGGGCTGCCGTAGCCGGCGCGGTATTCCAGCGTGGCGGTCGCGCCGATCAGCTTCTTGGCCTCGGCGGTGTCCTGCACGCCGGCCAGCTCGACGATGATGCGGCTGTCGCCCTGCTGCTGGATGATCGGCTCGGACACGCCCAGCGCATTGATACGGTTGCGCAGCGTGCCCAGGTTCTGGCGCACGGCGTTGAGCGAGATGTCGCGCAGCTTGTCGGGGCGCAGCACGGCGTTGAGCACGAAGCGGTCGCCGGTGACCTGGCCGTCCTGCACGGAGAGGTCCGGATACTCGGCGGCGATGGCGTTGGCGGCCGCGGTGCGGTCCGCGGCGGAGCGCAGCACCACGGCAACGCCCTGCCCGCGCACGGCGTTGCGGCTGACCGAGTCGTAGCGGATGTTCTTGTCACGCAGCATGCTGCGGATGTCATCCGCGTAGCGCGTTTCCTGCTTGTCCACCACGTCGCTCTGGTCCACTTCCATCAGGAAGTGCACGCCGCCCTGCAGGTCCAGGCCCAGCGGCATGGAGCGGGCGAAGATCATCGACAGCCAGTGCGGCACGGTGGACTTCAGGTTGAAGGCCACGGTGTAGTCGTCGCCCAGCGCCGCCTTGATGGCGTCGCCGGCGGTCTTCTGCACGTCGGCGTTGCCGAACGCCACCAGCAGGTGGTCGTTGCTCAGCTCGGCGCTCTGGTAGGCGATGTTCTGCTGCTTGAGCGCATGCAGCGCCTTTTCCTGCAGCGCCTGGTTGACCACGCCGTTGCGATTGGCCGTGACCTGCACCGCCGGCTGCGGCAGGAACGCGTTGGGCAACGCGTAGACGATGCCCAGCACCAAAACGATGGCGACCAGGAAATATTTCCAGCGTGGAAAATCACTCATGCCTTGCATCCGTCAGAGCCGCGGCACGGGGGCCGCGGCGGTAGCATCGTTCGCGTTGCGGCGAGGCCGTCCGCCCCCGCGGGACGGCCTTCGGCGGATGGCTCCGCCTGCTTCCTGATTCCGTCAGGACGACTTCAGCGAGCCCTTCGGCAGCACCTGGGACACGGCGCCCTTCTGCACCTTGATCTTCACGTTCGGGGCGACCTCGAGAGTGATGAACGACTCGCCCACCTCGTCCACGCGGCCGGCGAGGCCGCCGTTGGTCACCACTTCGTCGCCCTTGGCCAGGGCCGTGACCATCGCGCGATGTTCCTTCTGCCGCTTCATCTGCGGGCGGATCATCAGGAAGTAGAACACCACGAACAGCAGGATCAGCGGACCGAAGGTCATCAGCGGGTTCGGCGCCTGGGCACCGGCGGCCGGCGCGGCCTGGGCGATCACGAAAGTGCTGGCAAAGTTCATCTTCTTGTCTCGTAAGTAGCGGTGCCGGCTGAAATTTCCGCCGGAAGCCTGAAAAAGATCGTGGATTATGCCACGCCCCCCGGTTCCCACGCACACGGGCCGGATGGCCTGGCTCGGACAGGACCGGGGTTTATGGGGTTCCCCGGGGGGCGCTTGCAAGCAGGCCGGCGCGTTTTACCCCGATTTCCCCCAACCTGGCGGCGGTGTTGGGGTTCGCCTGCGGCTTACCCCAACCTACGTCAATCCATGCGCCTCGCGTAGAACTCCGCCACGAACTCCTCCAGCTTCCCGGCCGCGATCGCCTCGCGCAGCCCCGCCATCAGGCGCTGGTAATGCCGCAGGTTGTGCATGGTGGCGAGCTGGCTGGCCAGGATCTCGTTGCAGCGGTCCAGATGTCGCAGGTAGGCGCGGCTGAAGCCGCCGGCGCAGGCGTAGCAGTCGCAGCCTTCCTCGATCACCCGCGTGTCCATGGCGAACTTGGCATTGCGGATGCGCAAAGTGCCTTCGGCGGTGAACAGGAAACCGTTGCGCGCGTTGCGGGTGGGCATCACGCAGTCGAACATGTCGATGCCGCGGCGCACCGCCTCGACGATGTCCTCCGGCCGGCCCACGCCCATCAGGTAGCGCGGCTTGTCCGCCGGCAGCAGGGGCACGGTGAAGTCCAGCGTGTGGTTGCGCTCGGCCTCCGGCTCGCCCACCGCCAGGCCGCCCACGGCGTAGCCGTCGAAGCCGATGCCGACCAGGCCCTCGGCGGAGCGGCGGCGCAGGTTCTCGTACACGCTGCCCTGCACGATGCCGAACAGCGAATTGGGATTGTGCAGCTCGTCGAAGGCGCGGCGCGAGCGCTCGGCCCAGCGCAGGCTCAGCTCCATCGAGGTGGCGGCCACCTTCTCCGTGGCCGGATACGGCGTGCACTCGTCGAAGATCATCACCACGTCCGAATCCAGTGTCTTCTGGATGCGCATGGATTCCTCGGGCGAGAGGAATACCTTCGAGCCGTCCACCGGCGAGGCGAAGGTCACGCCCTCTTCGGTGATCTTGCGCTTGTGCGCCAGCGAGAACACCTGGAAGCCGCCGGAGTCGGTGAGGATCGGCTTGTCCCAGCCGATGAAGCGGTGCAGCCCGCCGAACTGTTCCACGATCTCCAGGCCGGGCCGCAGATACAAATGGAAGGTGTTGCCCAGGATGATCTCGGCGCCGATCTCGACGATGTCGCGCGGCGTCATCGCCTTGACCGAGCCATAGGTGCCCACCGGCATGAAAGCCGGGGTTTCCACCGTACCGCGGTCGAAACTGAGCCGGCCACGCCGGGCCGCGCCGTCGGTGGCGGAGATGTCGAAACGGAGGGAAGTCATCGGGAGATTATCGCCGGTTTGTGGCTTGCCTCCCAACTGGAAGTCCTTCTCCCTCCGGGAGAAGGTGCCGGCAGGCGGATGAGGGTACGGGCGAAGTGGTGCGCCCCACTCCGCCCGCACCCTCACCCCAACCCCTCTCCCGGAGGGAGAGGGGCTCAAGCCTCAGCCCGGCGGCAGGATCATCATCGCGTCGCCATACGAGAAGAACCGATACCGCTGCGCCACCGCATGCCGGTACGCCTGCAGCACGAACTCCCGCCCCGCCAGCGCGGACACCAGCATCAGCAGGGTCGACTGCGGCAGGTGGAAGTTGGTGATCAGGCCGTCGATGCTGCTGAACTTGTAGCCCGGGAAGATGAAGATCTGCGTCTCGCCCGCGAACGGCCGCAGCTCGCCGTCGCGGCAGGCGCTCTCCAGCGCGCGCACCACCGTGGTGCCGACCGCGATCACCCGCCCGCCGCGCGCCCGCGCGCGACGCACCTGCTCGACCAGCCCCGCGCCGACATTGAGCCATTCGCGGTGCATCTGGTGATCCTTGATCTCCTCGGCGCGCACCGGCTGGAAGGTGCCGGCGCCGACATGCAGGGTCACGTAGCCGAAGTCCACGCCCAGCTCGCGCAGCTGCGCCAGCATGGCCTCGTCGAAATGCAGGCCGGCGGTGGGCGCGGCCACCGCGCCGGGCTCGCGCGCGAACACGGTCTGGTAGCGCTCCAGGTCGCTGGCGTCGGCATGGCGCTCGATGTAGGGCGGCAAAGGCATCTCGCCCAGGCGGCGCAGCAGGCGCTCCAGCGGCTCGGGCGATTCGAAGCGCAGGCGGAAGAACTGGCCGTCGCGGCCCAGCACCACCGCATGGCTGCCATCGGCCAGCTCGATGCGCCCGCCCTCCTTCGGCTTCTTGCTCACGCCCAGCTGGGCGGTCGCCTCATGCGCGCCGGTGACGCGCTCGAGCAGGATCTCCACCGCGCCGCCGCTTTCCTTGCGCCCGTACAGCCGCGCCGGCAGCACGCGGGTGTCGTTGAAGATCATCAGGTCGCCGGCGCGCAGCAGCGTGGGCAGCTCGCGGAACATGCGGTCCTGCAGCGCCTGCGCCTGTGTATCCAGCAGCAGCAGGCGGCTGGCCGAACGCTCCGGCAGCGGGGCCTGGGCGATCAGTTCGGGCGGCAGGCGGAAATCGAAATCTGACTTCTTCAACGGTCGGCTCGGCAGAGGCCGCGGGCGGCGGGCGATGGGCGGCGGGAAATGGCGCATTATCCCGCAGCCCGGCCGCCCCGGCACGCTTTACGCGGTTTTGGCCGTCCGCCTGCGGCGGCGCACGACGGTAAAACTGACGAGACCGATCACCAGCACCAGGCCGCCGGTGAGCAACGGCACGTTATGCCGCACCGCACGCCTGGCCTTCACCACATAAAGATGCCGCTGCATCACCCGGGCGCTGGCGAAATCCGGCTCCGGGCAGCTCTCGCCGAAGTGCTCGGCCCACGGCACGTACGCGCCCTGCTTCACATAGCGGTCGTACAGCGCCTTGGCCTTGAGCAAGCGTTCCGGCACCACCGGCGGCGTGCCGTCGCCGTTGTCGCCGTAGTCCGGCGGGCCGTCGAGCATCCAGCCGCTGGCCTTGCACAGCACCGCGGCGAAAGCTTGCGAACGCGGCGGCAGCAGGTCGGCCGCGCCGGCGGCGCGGTCGGCGGCGAGATAGCGGTAATGGAAGCGGCGATCGGGCTTGGGCGCGGTGTCGGCGTAGCGCTGGCGCTCGCCGTCGGTGACCAGGGATTGCTTGAGGTCGTCGGCGCTGTGCCCGCTGCCGCCCTGGAAGCCGCCGCCCATGTCGTTGTAGTCCGGCCCCTGCTCGTAGCCGAACAGCTCCATGCCCAGCTCGCGCTGGATCGCCGCCGCCTTGTAGCGGGCCTCGGCCTTGCCGATGTCGGTCCAGGCATGCTCGGCATCGTGCAGTTCTTGAGCGAATTCGCGCGCCTTGGCGCGCAGGTCGTCCTTGCCGAAACGCGGGTCGCCGCTGGCCGGGAAATAGTCCTGCGCTTCGTCGTAGCGGCCGGCGCGCATCAGGCGCCTGGCCAACACCCAGCGCAGGTTGTCGCCGAACGGCGCCGAGCCGGGGTAATAGCCCGGCGCGGACGAGCCCGGCCTGGCCGGCGCCGGCGGCGGCGAGGCCGGCACGCGCGCATCGATGAAGCTCTTCAGCTCCTCGATGGTGAGCACGCGCTCGGCCAGGTAGGTCACGTCGTTGCCGAAGCCGATGCCGCTGGTCTCGTCCGCGGGATAGAACTCGTTGCCGCTGCCGCCCACCGCGACGGCGGCGTCGTACAGCCGCCCCATCGCCTCGACGTATTCGCCGCGCGCCAGCGCCAGCACGCCCTGCTCGCCGACCAGCAGGTGGGTGTTGTCGGGATCGATGCTGGCTTTGGGATCGTTGGCCTTGGGAAAGGCTTTCACCGCTTCGGCATAGGCGGCCGTGGCCGCGGCGAGGTCGCCTTTCTGCAGCGCCAGCTTGGCGCGCACCCAGCTCGACAGCGGGCCGGGCGCCTTGTCGACCAGCTTGGCCGCCAGGTCGTAGCGGCCGGCGCGATAGGCCAGCGCGGCCAGGCGATCGGCGCCTTCCACATGCTCCAGCCCACGCTGCTCGATCGCCGCCACCAGCGCCACCAGGCTCGGGTTGGGCTTGCTGGTCGTGCTCTTGCCGTCGGGCGCTTCGCTGAGCACGTCATCCGTGCGCGCCAGCGCATAGATGACCAGCAGGCGCTGCGACACCGGATGATCGATCAACCTGGCGGCAAGCTCGTCATCGCGCAGCGCATTGCCGGCCAGGATGGACAGCGACTGCACCGCGCTGCCCGAACCATGCCCGGCCTGCGCGGCGTACAGCGTGACGGCGTGCTTGATGTCGTCCGGCGCCAGGCGCAGGCCACAATCGTTGTCGGGGCCGGCGATCTCATTCCAGGCGCAGGGCTTGCCGTCGACATACAGATGCAGGCGCGCCTCCTCGCCGAAGCTGGACAGCGCCAGGCCCAGCGTATCGCTGCCGCCGTCGAGCGCACGCGTGCGCGCCAGCTGGAAGGCCTTGGCCGCGGCATCGCTCTCGCGCTTGAACGCGGCGGCATCGCCGGCCTGGTCGCGGGCGCGCTCGGCATGGATGCGGCCGAGCATGTACGCCGCCCACACCGCGCGCAGCTTCGCCTGTTCCGGCAGCAGCGCCAGCACTTTCTCGAAGCTGGCGACGGCGTGGTCCATGGCGGGACCGGTGGAAACCAGGCAATGCTCGGCCGGTGCCGCCTCGCTGGCGGCGCCCTCGCCTTCGCAGGCGCCCTGCGCGATCTCGAAGTCCGCCGCGCCGGCGGCATACAGGCGCAGATCCTCGGGCAGGCCGGTGCTCTTCGCGTAGACCTCTGCACCGCTCTGCAGCTGGTTCAGCGACTGGAGCTGCGTCCATTGCTCTGGTGTCAGGCCCAGCGACTTGGCCATCGCCGCGGCGTCGTCCGCCTTGGGCGCTTCTTCCGAGGCGTCGCCGGGAATCTTGTCGGTGGCGGGCAGCAGGTCGGCCGCCTCGAAGGCGAAGCTGTTCCGCGGCGTGGCCTTCAGCGTGGTCTCGCGATGATCCAGCAGCTGGCTGGGAAAATCGGGGCCGCAGGCCCAGACGGCGGCTCCCGCGATGCCGGCGAGCAGGCCGGCCGCAATCCATTGGCGCTTGTACATCCGAATCCTTCCCTTGGGGAGACGCTTGACCTGCGAATGATGCGGGGAAAGCCGGCGCAGCGGAATAGCCGGCTCAAGGCGCCAGCGCAGGTTGCCCGGCGGCGTCGCCGCAACGCGCCCAGCCGACGGCGCGCTGGTAGTGCGCGCGCAGCCAGCCGTCGCGCTCGCGTCGCAAGAAAGGGCGACCTTCCCGGTAAGCCAACGCATAGCCGTTCACCCCATCGGCAATGGTGCAGCCCGCGGGCAGCTCGATGCGGGACGGCAGGCGCGCATCCACTTCGCCGTCGTTGCGCAGGACCACGTCCGATGCGCCGGGCGCCGCACCGGGCTGGAAGAACACCGCCAGCGTTTCCTTGAGCGGTGCGCCGGCCATTACCGCGCGCCAGGTGGGCAGGCTCCAGGCGCGTGCGTCCTGCACGGTGGGCAGGCGGAACCACACGATGCCGGCCAGGTGCGCGGGCGGATCCTTGCGCAGGCCGGCCAGCAGCTTTGCCACCTCGGCCGGCGCGGCAACCAGCTCGCTCGCCTCGCGGCCGCCGGCCAGCAAGGGCGCCTCGCTTTCGATGGCGACGACGCGCCCGTTGTCGTCCCAGGACACGCGCGAACCGTAGGTGGGCAGCGCGACGCGGAACCGCTTGCCGACACGCGCGGCGAACCGGTCGATCCAGCTGCGCGCCAGCGCAGGTTCGAACAGGCCCGCGCGCGGCGATTGCACCGCATGCACCTGCAGCACCACCTCGTCGACCTGCGCGGTCACGCGCTCCAGTTCGCCGGAAGCGAGCCAGGCCGGCAAGGCGGTGATCGACAGCGGCGTCGTGCCCAGGTCGCGCTTGAGCCGCGCCAGGAAATCCGCGTAGGCCGGCAAACGCGCGGTACCGCAGTCGTGATCGATCTCGATGCCGGCAAGCGGCAGGTCTTTCCAGCGCTCACGCAGGACGAGCGTCTGCGCAAGCAAGGCGTCCGCATCCCACTGCGGCAACTGCCCGTCGATGCGCACCACCAGCACCACCGGCCGGTGCGTGGCGGCCAGCGCGGCGCGATCCACCGCCACGGGCTGCAACTGGCCGTGCGCATCGGTCTGCGCGGCCAGCACGCGCCATGTACGGATCAAGTCGGCCGATTGCGCCAGCGCGGAGGTGACCGCGGGGTTCCATTGGCGCTGCCAGACATAGGCATCGTGCGGCAGCGGCGCGGACGGATGCTGGCAGGCGGCCACGCAGGCACAGGCCATCGCCACGGCCAGCCAGCGCAGCCCCCTCCTCCATGCCTCGCGCACCATGCGTCCCTCCCGCCAGAGCAGCGCGCATTCTAGCCGCACGAAAAAAAACGCCGCCCGGAGGCGGCGTCGAAAACGTACCGGCACACAGGCTCAGCCCTTCACGCACAGCACCTGGCGCAGCGTGTGCACCACTTCCACCAGGTCGGTCTGCGCGGCCATCACCGCATCGATCGACTTGTAGGCCGCCGGCGATTCGTCGAGCACGCCGGAGTCCTTGCGGCACTCCACGTGCGCGGTGGCCGCTCGGTGCTGGGCCAGCGTGATGCTCTGCTTGGCCATGCCGCGGCTCATCACACGGCCGGCGCCGTGGCTGCAGCTGTGGAAGCTGTCCGCGTTGCCTTTGCCACGCACGATGTAGCTCTTCGTGCCCATGCTGCCGGGAATGATGCCCAGCTCGCCCTCGCGGGCGCTGACCGCGCCCTTGCGGGTGACCAGCAGCGACTCGCCGAAGTGCGTCTCGCGCTGCACATAGTTGTGGTGGCAGTTCACCGCCTGCTTGTCGAGCTGGAACTTCGGCAGGCGGTGGCGCAGCTCGTTGAGCACCCGCGCCATCATCGCTTCGCGGTTGTGCCGCGCGTAGTCCTGCGCCCAGGACACCGCCTCCACGTAGTCGTCGAACAGCGGCTCGCCTTCCATGAAGAAGGCCAGGTCGCGGTCCGGCAGATGGAAACCCAGCACGCGATGCGCCAGTTGCTCGCGCGCCCGCTCGATGAAGTAGGTGCCGATCAGGTTGCCGGTGCCGCGCGAGCCGGAGTGCAGCATCACCCACACGCGCTCTTCCTCGTCCAGGCACAGTTCGATGAAGTGGTTCCCGCCGCCGAGCGTACCCAGCTGCTGTTCCATCTTGTCGGTGCGGATCCTGCGGTGCTTCGCCTTGATCAGTTCCAGCCGCTGCGCCAGTCCGGACTGCACCAGCCGCGTGCCGATGCCATCCGGGATCCTGCGGTGCTCGCCGCTGCCCACCGGCACGCCGCGCTCGATGCTCGAACGCAGCTGCGCCAGGCTGTCCGGCAGGTCCGTCGCGCGCAGCGTGGTGCGCACCGCGGCCATGCCGCAGCCGATGTCCACGCCGACCGCGGCCGGGATGATCGCGCCGCGCGTCGGCACCACCGAGCCCACCGTGGCGCCCTTGCCCAGGTGCACGTCCGGCATCACCGCGACCCACGGGCCGACGAACGGCAAGGCCGCGATATTACGCAGCTGCGCATGCGCCTGCGCTTCCAGCGGCACGCCGTCGACCCAGCCCTTGATCGGCTTGGCGCCTTCGGCATGCAGTAATTGATATGAAGTTTCGGTACTCATGTTTGTCGTTCCTTAAGGGCCGCCGCGGCGATTCCTTCCGCCGCACCGGCTGTTTTACTCCTTGAGGGTCACCAGCTGCTTCAGCACGCCATCCAGGCCGCCGAACACGGTCAGCTTGTCGATCTTCTCGGTGACCTTCTCCAGCGCCTCCAATTCCTTCAGGCGCATCAGCACGGGACTCTCCTCGATCAGCCTGGCGGTGTTGAGCAGGGAGCGCGTGGCGTTCGCCTCCTCGCGGCGGCGGATCACGTTGGCCTGGGCCGCCTTCTCCGCCTGCACCACGCTGTTCAAGATGTCCTTCATCTCGCCCGGCAGGATCACGTCCTTGATGCCGACGCCCAGCACTTCCACGCCCAGCTCGGCCACGCGGCTGTACACGTAGGCGAAGATGTCCGCATCCAGCGAGGCCTTGTCGCCCAGCAGCTCGTCCAGCGTCTTGGACGACACCGCTTTGCGCAGCCCGTACTGCAGCTCGCGGTAGATGTAATCGCCGTACTTGACCACCTTGGTGCGCGCGGCGACCGGGTCGGTCACGCGCAGGCTGGCGGCCAGGTTCACGCGCAGGCTCACCTTGTCGCGGGTCAGCAGTTCCTGGCCCGACACCTCCAGCGACTGCACGCGCAGCTCGATCACCTCGGCGGCCACGTTCTTCCTGAACTGCCAGAACGCGTAGCTGCCCGGCGCCAGCGTGCGCACCAGCTTGCCGTCGATAAACAGCAGGCCGGCCGACTCCGCCGGGACCTCCAGCGCCAGCGCCACCCTGGACAACAGGCCGAGCTGGCGCAGGCGGTTGACCACGTCGGCCGGCACTTCCAGCGTGCCGGCCAGCGGCAGCAGGCGCAGTTCCACCGGCACCAGGTCCTTCCAGTACAGCTTGCGCGTACCCGGTGCGAGCACGTCTTCCAGCTTGCCGTTCTTCAGCACCAGGCCGACCTGGTCGACGCCGACGTCGGCCAGCAGGAAGCGCGGCGCCAGCCGCGTATCCATGCCGGCCATCAGCGCCTCGGCATCGCTGCCGGCGTATTCGGCGCGCGCCACGTTGTGCAGCACGACGGCGATGCGGCCGAGCGGATCGAAACAGCGGTACACGCCGGGGGCGAGCACCTGCTGCAGTCGACGGTTGCGGTACAGCAGACCGCGCTCGCCGTCGCCGACCACGATTTGCTTGATCCAGAACATGGGAGTGACTCCTTTTATCCCGTTATTCGGGTCGCCTTCTATTAATGCCTTTCGCACGGGCGATCCGTGGCGCGCGAAAAACCGCCTTGATAATCAACGGGCGTAACACGCCCTCCCTCTCGGGATAATCGGCCATAACCTTTTCATGGCCGATCGAATTAATAGGGTGGAAGCGCCCCTGGCGTCGGCGACGCGGGACCGTCGCGCCTCCACGGGGGAGACGGACGCCATCCGCTTGCCGGCGAACCTCCGCCCCATTTCGGGACGACAGTCCGGCGTGGCCTGCGCTGCGGCGACGAAGGCTCACCTTCCCTGATGAGGCCTTCGGCGCCGCGCGGGGCGATTCCTGTGCTGGGAGCTTTCGCTCCCGGGGTTTGGAGCGGGAATCGAACCCGCGACACCCGGCGTGTCAGGCCGATGCTCGACCACTGAGCTTTCCAAAGCAGCGACGTGCCGGATTCGAACCGGCGGCCAATGGCATGCGAAGCCAATGCTCTACCCGACTGAGCTAACGTCATTCGCGAAACACCGAACGTGCAGGCCCGGCATACGCTGCCGGCAAAGCCGCGCGCACCGGACGGGCGCTTGAACCCGTACCGCTGGAGCCTGTCGTGGCGATGCTTCGCATGGCCGGCTGTCGCCAACCGGTCATGCGCATGGGCGCAAAGCACCCGAATCCTGTTGAAACACTGCCGATCACCCGCCCGCCCGTACCGAAGCATCAAGGCACAGCGCATCCAAGCGCCGCTCGCGGTCGCCCCTGCTTCGGTCGCGATGCGGCCGGATGCCTCAGGGCGGAAGTGGTCTTCCGGTCATCGACAGTCCCATCACCTTCCGGTGCATGAACTCGTCCTTGCGAACGCCGAAAACAAAACGCCCCCGGGTGGTGAACCCGAGGGCGTTCGCGTTGCCTCGGGAGATCGGGGTGACCGATCTCCGCGCAAGCTTGAGATCAGTCGATATGGATGAAGCAGCCGCCCAGCGCCGGCCGCATGCCATGCACGCACGGCAGCGCGTCGCGGCTTTCGCGCGAGGACAGCGTGTTGTGAGTGACGTGGAGCGACATGGGTTTAATCCTGGCCTTTTCAGTTAATGCACATCGCCGCTATTGGCGAGGCGCGAACATTACGCGAGCCCGATTATCGAAGCAAGCACTTTTTTAACGCTTAAGAATAATTCTTACAGCCAGCCTTTCTGGCGCGCGAGGCGATAAGCCTCGATGCGATTGGCGACACCCAGTTTGCCGATCGCCTCGGAAAGATAATTGCGCACCGTGCCGTGCGAGAGATTCAACTGCGCGGCGATCTCGCTGGCCGATTGTCCTTCGCCGGCAAGGCGCAGCACCTGCCGCTCGCGGTCGTTCAAGGGATCGGCTTCCGACCATGCTTCGAGCGCAAGCTGCGGATCGATCGCGCGGCCGCCGCGATGGACCATGCGCAGCGCCTCGGCCAGGTTCTCCGCCGGCGCGTCCTTCAGCAGGTAACCCGACACGCCCGCATCCAGCGCGCGGCGCAGGAAACCCGGACGGGCGAAGGTGGTCACGATGATCACCTTCATCGGCAGCTCGTGGCGCTGGATGCGCTGCGCCAGTTCGAGGCCGGTGATGCCAGGCATTTCGATGTCGGTGACCAGCACGTCGGGCTTCAGGCGCTGCACTTCGCGCCACGCGGCTTCGCCGTCCGCCGCGGAGCCGAGCACTTCGATATCCGACTCGAGATTGAGCAGCGCGGTCAACGCGCCGCGCACCATCGCCTGGTCTTCCGCGAGCAGTACGCGAATCATGCGGCGCTCTCCGGCAGGCTCGCAGGGGCCGCGTGCGCCAGCCTGGCCAGCGGCACCTCGATGCGCAGGCAGGTGCCGCGCCGCTTCGGCGAATCGATCTCCAGGCTGCCGCCCAGGGCCCGCACGCGCTCACGCATGCCGCTGACGCCGTTGCCGTGCGCGGCAAGCCCGCCGCAACCGTTGTCGCTGATGTGCATCTGAAACCTTGCCTTGTCGTGGACGAAACGCACGCTGGCCGCACTGGCGCGGGCGTGGCGATGGATATTGGTGACCGCCTCGCGCAGCACCAGCGCCAGCGGCGCCTCGACCGCGGGAGGCAGCGCGCTGCCTTCCGGCAGTTCGCTGTCGAAGCTCACGCCGGAGGCTTCCAGCATCAGGCGCGCGGAGATGATTTCCGAAGCGAGGTCGCTGCGGCGCATGCCGGTCACCGCGGCGCGCACTTCGGCCAGCGCATGGCGCGCCACGCGCTCCACTTCGGTCATTTCCTGCTGGGCACGCGGCGGGTCTTCCAGCGCCAGGCGACGCGCCAGTTCTGACTTGATCGCGACCAGCGACAGCGTATGCCCCAACAGATCGTGCAGGTCGCGGCCGATGCGCTCGCGCTCGGCCAGCATGGCCAGGCGGCGCACTTCGATCTGCGTCAGGCGCAGGTCGGCGTCCTTGCGCAGATTGTTGATGTAGAGAAAGTTGCTGGATCCGCCGAGGACGGCGCCGACGAACATCACCAGCATCACCCACCAGGGCACCTGGACCCAGAGCACGGTGGCCAGCAGCGTCGCCAGCGCGATCATGGCCACGCCCCGCAGCCACAGGCGATACGAAGGCGACGCCGACAAGGCGGTGCAGGCGCTGACCACATAGCCCAGCGCCACCGGATTGGCCCGCCACAGGCCCAGGCCCATCACGACCATGCCCATCACATACCAGTGCAGGCGGCGCGAGGAACCGAAATACACCTGCGCGTGCAGATAGAGGAAAACCGCCATGCTCAGCAAGGTCGGCGCGAACCACGACCAGGCAAAGCCATGCACGCTGAAAGGCACGACCGGCAGCATCACCACCCAGATGGCCTGCCCCAGCGCCGAGCGCAGCACGAACGCCGGCGAGCGGAGCTGGCTGTACAGCGAATCCGGCGCGGGCGCGAACGGCAGGCGCATCACACGCTCGTCGACTGCGGCCGTGGCGCGGCTTCCATGGCCACAGGCTGCAGCAGCTTCGGCTGCGGCCATGGCACGGTGACCAGCAGCACGGTGCCGCGGCCGCGTGGCGATTCGATGCTCAGATGGCCGCCCAGCGCGCGCACGCGTTCGCGCATGCCGCACAGGCCGTTGCCGTCTTCGCCGACGCCGCCGCGGCCATCGTCGCTCACGCGCAGGCGCAAGGTGTGGGCATCGCGTTCCAGGTCGATGCGCGCCTTGCTCGCCTGCGCATGGCGGGCGATGTTGGTGACGGCCTCGCGCAGGATCAGCGACAGGCCGCGCTCGATCTCCGCCGGCATGTCGGCTGGCGGCGCCAGGTAATCCAGGTGTACGCGGGAGGATTCCAGCAGCAGGCGTGCCGACGCGAGCTCCGCGGCGAGGTCGGTGGCGCGGATGCCGGTGACCGCCGAGCGCACTTCCGCCAAGGCATGGCGCGCCACGCGTTCGGCTTCGGCCACCTCGCGCTTGGCCGCCTCGGTATCGCGGTCGAACAGCTTGCGCGACAGCTCCAGCTTCAGCGTGATCAGCGACAGCGTATGCCCGAGCAGGTCGTGCAGGTCGCGGCCGATGCGCTCGCGCTCGGCGGTGGCGGCAAGGCGGCGCACTTCTTCCTGCGACAGCTTCAGCGCCGCGTCCTTCTCGTGCGCATAGCGTTCGACGTGGGTCACGACGGCGATGATGATGGTCGTGCAGGGGATCGATACCAGCGCCTGCCACGGATAACCGATGAAACCCGCCACGACCACATAGAAGGAATTGGCCAGCAACAGGCGCAACAGCAAGGGCATGATCCGCTTCGCGCTGGCCATGCTGTACGACACGCAGCCGTAGACGAAATACGCCATGCCGCTCGGGTACCACGGCGCCAGCACGATGCTCATGCCCATCAGCCCGATCGCGTAGCGCGGAGCGATCCGCCGCGCCGCCAGCATCGACTTGGCGAACAGCGTCAGGAACAGCGGGTACGACAGCAGCGTGAGGAGTGCCCACCTCAAGTCGTAGTGGCTGCCCATGGCGGGGGTGATGAAGACCCACACCGACCACAGCAGGTGCACACTCTCGGCCCACACCGACTTGCCCTGCCGCCGGATCGAAGCGACACGCGAATCCGGCGCTGGCGCGAACCAGGAGCGCAACTGCTTGAGCATGGCGGTGACCCTCCCCACAGGTCGCGTGACAACAACTGGCGCAACAATCGTCTTGATCGATTCAGGCCGCGCAACCGAGAGTTGCGCGGCCTCCCGCATGCTACTTCAACCGTGGCGCCGCAGGCGGCGCGCGGCGATGGCGAGGAAGACCGCCGAGAAGGCCGCCAGGGCCGCCACGTGAGGCCACACCGCGTCGTGCCCCAGTCCCACCACGGTCAGCGCCACCTGGTTGAGGTGATACGGCGGCAGCACCAGCGCGATGTCCTGCACGGCCTTGGGCATCAGCGACAGCGGAAACCACAGGCCCGACATGAAGGCCATCGGCAGATAGATCAGGTTGACGATGCCTGGCCCGCCAGTGCCCTTGATCAGCATGCCCAGCATCAGGCCCATCGCGCAGAACGGCAACGCGCCGAACAGGTTGGTGGCGAACAGCCCCGCCATCTGTGCCGGGGACAGCTGCACGTGGGCGACCAGCGTGGCAAGCAGCACCAGGATGCAGGACACCACCGCCGCCGCAAAGATCGACATCACCACCTTGCCGAGCAGATAGGTGCCCGGTGGCATCGGCAAGGCGCGCTTGAGCGTAAGCAGGCCGTTGTCGCGCTCCATCGACAAGGCCACGCCGAAACCGAACAGGCCCGGCGACATCACGCCGAAGGTGCCGTAGGCGGCGAGCAGATAGCGTGGTGCATCGGGTCCGTTGGCGTGGCCGATCAGGATGCCGAACATCAGATAAAACGCGGTGGGCAGGATCAGGGTCGGGATCATGAAGCCGGGGTTGCGCAGATAGCGCAGGCATTCGGCACGCGCTTCCTGCAGGTAGGCACCGAGGACCCGGCGCAAGCTCATCTCGCGGGAAGCGGATGCGGCGGACATGACGGCAGAGGAGACGGCGTTCATCAGGCGGCCTCGCGGGTGGCTTCGGTGGGCGCCTCGGCGGCGCGTGTCAGTTCGGTAAACGCTTCGGCCAGGCCGGCGCGCTGGACTTCCAGTTCGCCCAGTTGCGCGTCGGCGTCGAGCAGGCGGCGCACCACGCTTTCGGCACGATCGGTGGACAGCCACAGGCGTTCGCCTTCGTCGCGCGCTTCGGCCACTTCCGGCCACGCCGCCACCTCGGCCGCGCGCAGGCGGGTGATGCAGCGCACGCGCTTGAGCGCGACGCGGGCGCGCAGGTCGTCCACGCTGCCTTCGCTCAGCACGCGGCCGCGCGCCATCACGCAGACGCGGTGCGCCAGCGCCTCGGCTTCTTCCAGGTAGTGCGTGGTCAGCACCACGCCCGCACCTTCGGCGACCAGGTGGCGCAGCGCGACCCAGAGTTTCTGGCGCGCTTCCAGGTCCATGCCCACGGTGGGTTCGTCCAGGAACAGCAGTTCGGGGCGGCCGCACAGCGCGAGCGCGAATTGCACGCGACGCTGCTGGCCGCCCGACAGCGCGGCGTAAGGACGCTTCAGCAGATCGGCCACGCCGGCCAGTTCCGCCGTCTCGCGCTCGTCGCGCGGCGCGGGGTAGTAGCTGGCGGTGAGCCGCAGCAGTTCGCCGACGCGCAGCGTCGGCGGCAGCGCGGCGGATTGCAGCATCACGCCAATGCGGCGGCGCGCCACGAGCTGCTGCGGATCCTCGCCGAACAGTTCGACGCGGCCCGCGTCGGGCCTGGCAAGGCCAAGCAGCATCGAAATGGTGGTGCTCTTGCCGGCGCCGTTGGGGCCGAGCAGCGCGAAAATTTCGCCGCGATGCAGCATCAGATCCAGGCCGTCGACGGCGGTGTGATTGCCGTAGCGCTTCACCACCGAAGACAGCTGCGCGATAGGTGAACCAGTCGTGTTCATGGGCTTCCCTCCTTTGCCCGAGATGCTAGGCATCGCAAGGCCCGGCGGGCATTCGCGGGCGTCAGCCCGTGCAGGTGACAGCCGTCATCCGCCCGGCTCCCCCGGGGTTACGGCGCCGACGAAGGCGGGTTATCCTCGGTGAATCGCCGACGCATGAACCTGCGCGGCGCGCATGACTGAGCGGGCATTCCAGATCGTTATCGGACCCGCCAAGCATTCATCGCGATGTTGGCAGGACGCGCCATCCCCCATGGCCCCTGCGTACCTTGAGGAGGAACCATCATGGGTGTGATCGATCAGCTGCGCGAACTGCGCGATTTCGGCGGCGCGCCGCAGACCACCGGCCTGGACGACGCGATCATCGAGCGCTTTGCCGCCAGCCACCCGGAGCTGGCGCAGGCGATCGGCGAGGCGGTCGAACAACATCGCGCGCTGCGCGCCGACCTGAGCGACTTCCTCAAGCTCGACGAAGCCGAGCAGCTGCAGGTGGCGCAGGCGGGCTTCGTGAATTTCTATCCCGACGACGGCATCAACCGTTACTTGCCCGCCGCCGCGCGCGGCCCGTGGGTGGTCACGCTGAAGGGCTCGGTGATCCACGACAACGGCGGCTACGGCATGCTCGGCTTCGGCCATAACAACGAGGCGATCCGCACGGCGATGAGCCGCCCGCAGGTGATGGCCAACGTGATGACGCCGAACGTCTCGCAGATGCGCTTCGCGCAGGCGCTGGACCGCGAGCTCGGCCGCAACCGCGGCGGCAATCCGTATGCGCGTTATCTGTGCCTGAATTCCGGTTCGGAGTCGGTCTCGCTGGCCTGCCGCATCGCCGACGTCAACGCCAAGGCGATGACCGAGCCGGGCGCGCGCTATGCGGGCCGCACGATCAAGCGCCTCGCGGTGAAGGGCGCCTTCCACGGCCGCACCGAAAAGCCGGCGCTGTATTCCGATTCCACCCGCAAGACCTACCAGCAGCACCTGGCCAGCTATCGCCACGAGGACACGCTGATCACCGTGGCACCGTACGACGTGGCGCAGCTGGAAGCCGCGTTCGCCGATGCGGATCGCCACGGCTGGTTCATCGAAGCGATGTTCCTGGAGCCGGTGATGGGCGAAGGCGATCCCGGCCGCGCGGTGACGCCGGAGTTCTACAAGGCCGCGCGCGAGCTCACCGAAGCGCACGGCTCGATGCTGCTGATCGATTCGATCCAGGCCGGCCTGCGCGCGCACGGCGTGCTCTCGCTTACCGACTATCCCGGCTTCGAGAACCTGCCCGCGCCCGACATGGAAACCTTCTCCAAGGCGCTCAACGCCGGCCAGTATCCGCTGTCGGTGCTGGCGGTGAACGAGCGCGCCGCCGGCCTGTACCGCAAGGGCATCTACGGCAACACCATGACCGCCAACCCGCGCGCGCTCGACGTCGCGCTGGCCACGCTGGACGAGCTCACCGACGAGGTGCGCGCCAACATCCGCGAGCGCGGCAAGGAATTCGTCGACAAGCTCAACGCGCTGAAGAACGAACTCGGCGGCCTGATCACCAAGGTGCAGGGCACCGGCCTGCTGTTCTCCTGCGAGCTGTCGCCGGAGTTCAAGTGCTACGGCGCCGGTTCGATCGAGGAATACATGCGCGAGCGCGGCGTGGGCGTGATCCATGGCGGCGTCAATTCGCTGCGCTTCACGCCGCACTTCAAGGTGACCAGCGCCGAGGTCGACCTGGTGGTCGCCCACGTGCGCCAGGCGCTGCAGCAGGGCCCGCGCAAGCTGAAGGCGGAAGCTGCCTGAGGCTTCGCATGAACGCCGGGCCGCGCGCCCGGCGTTCCCCCTCTAGCCAACCGCGGCGAGCGGCATAGACTTGCGCCCGCCGGCACTCGCCGGTCAATCCAGGAGGGTACCCGCATGTTCTTGCGTTTCAGCCTGACCGCCGCCAGCATCGCCCTGGCCCTCGCCGTTTCCACCGCCGCTTTCGCCGCGCCGCAGGCCAAGAAGGAGCTGACCCCGCAGCAGCAGCGCATGGCCGACTGCAGCAAGCAGGCGACCGGCAAGAAAGGCGACGAGCGCAAGGCCTTCATGAGCAGTTGCCTGAAGGGCGAAGCCGCCGCGCCGGCGAAGATGACCCAGCAGGAAAAGATGAAGGCCTGCAACGCGGACCCGAAAGCCAAGTCGCTCAAGGGCGACGACCGCAAGAAGTTCATGAGCTCGTGTCTGAGCGGCAGCGCCGCGGCGAGCCCGTAAGCCACCCATCGGTTGTCCGCCGCAAGGCGCCGCTTCGCTGGAGCGGCGCCTTTGCTTTGTTGGGACCGCCCAGGCCCGGTACGCCATAATCCCCGCACTCCGCCTACGCAGGACGCCCCATGAAGCTCGTCGAAGTCCGCCACCCGCTCATCCAGCACAAGCTTGGCCTGATGCGCCGCGCCGGCATCAGCACCAAGGAGTTCCGCGAGCTGGCCTCCGAAGTCGCCGCGCTGCTCACCTACGAGGCCACCAAGGACCTGGAGACGGTGGACAAGCACATCGACGGCTGGGCCGGCCCGCTCACGGTCCACCAGATCAAGGGCAAGAAGATCACCATCGTGCCCATCCTGCGCGCCGGCCTGGGCATGCTGCCCGGCGTACTGGACCTGATCCCCGCCGCCAAGGTCAGCGTGGTCGGCCTGCAGCGCGACGAGGAAACGCTCCAGCCGATCGCCTACTACGAGAAGCTGACGGGCCGCATGGACGAGCGCATCGCCCTGATCGTGGACCCGATGCTGGCCACCGCCGGCACCCTGGTCGCCACGGTGGACATGCTCAAGGCGGCCGGTTGCAAGCGCATCAAGGGCCTGTTCCTGGTCGCCGCGCCGGAAGGGTTGAAGCGCATCGAACAGGCGCATCCGGACATCGAGATCTACACCGCCGCCATCGACGACCACCTCAACGAGCACGGCTACATCCTGCCGGGGCTGGGCGATGCGGGTGACAAGATCTTCGGCACGAAGCAGTTGCCCGCCGGCTGACATGGCCGGCGCAGGTTGGGGGGAGCGGAAGGCGAACCCCAACGTTGCGCACTGTTGGGGTTCGCCTGCGGCTCACCCCAACCTACGTCCTGTGCTGAGAACCTGATTAGCAATTTTGTCGCATTAACTTGCTAGCCTCCGCCGCGGAAGGATCCGTCCGGATCCCCAGAGAGGGAGTGGGTCAATGGAAGCAAAGCACGCCCGGCGCGCCCTATGGGCCGCGCTGCTAGGAATCGCGTCGATCGCATCAGCCCAGGCGGCCGACCTCAGCATCAGCCAGTTCCGCGTACGCGGCCCGTCCGGCGGCAACGACGAATTCGTCGAACTGTTCAACGCCGGCACCACCACGCTGGACCTCTCCGGCTACAAATTCAACGCCTCGAACGCGAGCGGCACCACCGGCACGCGCCTGACCTTCCCGAGCGGAACCTCGATCGCGCCGGGTTGCCACCTGCTGCTGACCAACAGCGCGAGCGGCGGCTACTCCGGCAGCGTCGCCGGGGACCTCAAATACAGCACCGGCGTCACCGATGACGGCGGCCTCGCCCTGCTCGATGCCGGCGGCCAGCCGGTCGACCAGGTCGGCCTTTCCGCCGGCTCCGCCTACAAGGCCGGCACGCCGCTGACCTCGCTGGGCAGCACCAATGCGGACAAGGGCTACGGCCGCAAGACCAACGGCGCCGGCCTGCCGCAGAACACCGGCGACAACCAGGCCGACTTCGTGGTGGTCACGCCCACCGCGCCGCACAACGCGGCCAGCGCCTGCGCCGTGATGAACCTGTCGCTGTCGATCGCCGACTCCAGCGCCACCGTGCACGGCGCGGCCAACGTCAGCATGCCGTTCACCGTCACGCTCAACCAGCCGGCTCCGGCCGGCGGCGTGAGCGTGCATGCGGTGACCCAGGACGACAGCGCCACCGTCGCCGCGGGCGATTACGACGCCGTCGACACCACGCTGACTGTGGCCGAAGGCCAGACCCAGGCCAGCTTCAACGTGGTCGTGCACGGCCGCACCACCGGCTCGCCGGACAAGGCCTTCGTGGTCAAGCTCGACCAGGTCACCGGCGGCGCCACGCTGGCGCGCGACAGCGCGATCGGCGCGATCCTATACGACATCCCGGTCGCCGCGGAGATCTGGCAGATCCAGGGCCGCGAGCAGACCTCGCCGCTGCTAGGCAAGTCGGTGACCACCACCGGCAATATCGTCACCGCGGTGGGCCCGGCCGGCTTCACCATGCAGACGCCCGACAGCCGTGCCGATGCCGATCCGCTCACCTCCAACGGCGTGTACGTGTTCACCTCGGCCAAGCCGACGGTCGCCATCGGCGACGTGGTCGACGTGGCCGCCAAGGTCGACAACTACTACCACCTGACGGAACTGAAGAACGCCACGGTCACCGTCACCGCGCACGGCGCCACGCTGCCGAAGGCGGTGGTGTTCGGCGCGCGCACGCCGTCGTCCGATCCGAACAAGCTGTCCTGCGGCGCCACCAACTTCCAGTGCTTCGTCGGCATGCGCGTGGTGATCGAGAACGGCATGATCAACACCGGCAACAAGCGCTTCAGCACCGAACCGTTCGCGGAAGTGAGCATCACCGCCAACGGCAAGCGTTCGCTGCGCCAGCCGGGCGTGCGCTTCAGCGTGCCGGTGCCGGCGGGCGTCGACCTGCCGAACTGGAGCGGCAATCCGGAAGTGTTCAAGATGAACACCGACGACTTCGGCGCGGTGCCGATCAACACGCCGTTCGTCGCCGGCACCACCTTCCGCGCGGAAGGCATCATCTCGTACGACTTCGGCGCCTATACCTTCATCCCGACCAGGATCGACGTGAAGCGCGCCGCGCCGATGCCGCGCCCCGTGCTGCCGACGCCGCCGTTCGCGCTGCGCATCGGCGCGTTCAACATGGAGCGCTTCTGCGACAGCGAGTTCAACACCACCTTCACCTGCAGCGGCGACAGCAAGGAGCCGACGCCGGACCAGGTGGCGCTGAAGACCCGCCGCCTGTCGGCCTATGTCGGCAGCGTGCTGAAGCTGCCGGACGTGCTATCGACCGAAGAGGTGAAGAGCCTGGCCGTGCTGCAGGGCCTGGCCAAGCAGCTGGGCGACGACTACCCGGTGAAATACGACGCCTACCTGCTGCCGGGCCATGACCCCAGCGGCATCAACGTCGGCTTCCTGGTGCGCGCCGATCGCGGCGTGCGCGTGTTGTCGGTGCGCCAGCTCGGCGCGGACGAGACCTGGGACGACAACGGCAGCACCGCCTTCGTCCACGACCATCCGCCGCTGCTGCTGACGGCCGAAGTGCGCGGCATGCGCTTCCACGTCATCTCGGTGCATCCGAAGGCCCGCACCAACGTGGACAAGGACAACGCCACCGCCGTGCGCGATCGCCTGAAGCGCTTCACCCAGTCGGTGTCGCTGGCCAAGCAGGTGCAGGAACTGCAGACCCGCTATCCCTCGCAGCCGCTGCTGGTGGTGGGCGACTTCAACGCCTACCAGTTCAGCGATGGCTGGGTCGACGTGGTCGGCATGATCTCGGGCAAGTACAAGGACAGCGAGAACCTGCTGAAGCTGGGCCAGAACATCGTGCATCCGGCGCTGTGGAACGCGGTGGAATCGGTGCCGGAGAACGATCGCTACTCGTTCCTGTTCACCGAGAACTTCGGCGAGATCCAGGGCTATACGCAGGCCGGCAGCGGCAACTCCGGCCGCGAAGTGCCGACGGTGCAGGTGCTCGACCATGCCCTGCTCAACCGCGCCGCCTCGTTCCGCTTCCTGCACATGCAGTACGGCCGCGCCGATCTCGACGCACCGGCGCAGACCGAAGCCGATGCCGCCAACGCGGCGGACTGGACCAAGGCGATCGGCGCCTCGGACCACGACGGCTTCGTGCTCGACCTGTTCGCGCCGGCGATGTTCGATCCGCATGGCGACCACGATCATGGGCATGACAACGACCATGGCCACGATGACGATCACGGCCACCATGGGCATGACGGTCACGGCAAGGATCATTAAGTGCCTAGTGCGCAGGTTGGGGTGAGCCGCAGGCGAACCCCAACGCTGCGATGCGCATGAAGGCGGTCATGTTGGGGTTCGCTTCGCTCACCCCAACCTACGCCAATCCGCAGTAACCAAAAGGCCACGCCCGTCGCCGGGCGTGGCCTTTCTCTTTGGTGTCGGCGGCAGCTCAGCGAAAGCGGTCGGTGGCTTCCAGCAGCTCGTGCACGATGCCCGGCTCCAGCGCCGAATGCCCCGCATCCGCCACCACGCGCAGGTCGGCTTCCGGCCAGGCGCGATGCAGATCCCAGGCACTGCGCATCGGGCACACCACGTCGTAGCGCCCCTGCACGATGACCGCGGGAATCCTGCGGATGCGCTCGACATTGCGCAGCAGCTGGTCGTCGTGCTCGAAGAAGCCGCCATGCACGAAGTAATGGCATTCGATGCGCGCGAAGGCGAGCGCGAATTCGTCCTCGCCGCTCGAGGCGATATGGCTCGGATCCTGATAGAGATGGCTGGTCGCCGCTTCCCACACCGACCAGGCGCGCGCCGCTTCCACGCGCAGCGATGGATCGGTACTGGTAAGGCGGCGGTGGTACGCGCTCATCAGATCGCCGCGCTCGGCTTCGGGAATCGCCGCCAGATAGCTCTCCCACGCATCGGGGAACAGCGCGTCGCAGCCCTTCTGGTAGAACCATTCCAGTTCCCAGCGGCGCAGCATGAAGATGCCGCGCAGCACCAGCTCGGTGACCTTGTCCGGATGGGTCTGCGCATAGGCCAGCGCCAGGGTCGAGCCCCACGAGCCGCCGAACACCTGCCAGCGATCGATGCCCATGTGCTCGCGGATGCGCTCGATATCGGCCACCAGGTGCCAGGTGGTGTTGTCGGTCAGCTCCGCGTGCGGCGTGGACCGGCCACAGCCGCGCTGATCGAACAGCACGATGCGGTAGGCCTTGGGATCGAAGAAGCGGCGGTATTGCGGATTGATGCCGCCGCCGGGACCGCCGTGCAGGAACACCACCGGCTTGCCGTCCGGGTTGCCGCACTGTTCGTAGTACAGCGTATGCAGCTCCGACACCTGCAGCGTGCCGGTGTCGAACGGCTCGAGCTCGGGATACAGCTTGCGGCGGTGCTGGGTCATGCGGGCGTCTCCGGCGATCAAAGCGCGGAGGATACCGCAAGGCCCTAGAAGAGCTTGCCGGGGTTGAGGATGCCGTTGGGATCGAACACCTGCTTCACGCCGCGCATCAGCGCGATTTCCGCCGCGCTGCGCGTGCTTTCCAGGTAGGGCTTCTTGACCAGGCCGATGCCGTGCTCGGCCGAGATGCTGCCGCCGTGGCGCTGGAGGGCGGCGGCCAGCAGCTTGGTCACCTGCTCGCACTGCGCGATGAACTCGGCATCCGCCAGGCCCTCGGGCTTGAGCACGTTGATGTGCAGGTTGCCGTCGCCGATATGGCCGAACCACACCACTTCGAAATGCGGATAGGCATCGCCCAGCAGCGCCTGGATCTCATCCAGGAACGCCGGCAGCGCGCCGATGCGCAGCGAGATGTCGTTCTTGTACGGCTTGTGCGGTGCCAGGCTCTCGGTGATGCCTTCGCGCAGGCGCCACAGTGCGGCAGCCTGGGCCTCGCTCTGCGCGATCGCGCCGTCGGCGATCCAGCCCTCGTTGACGCCGTGCTCGAACGCGGCCAGGGCGGCGTCCTGCGCGGCCTCGTCGGCGGCGTCGAATTCGGTGACCACGTAGAACGGATGCTCGCCGTCGAGCGCGCGCTGCGCCCCATGCGCCAGCACGTGGCGCAGCGCGATGTCGGTGAAGAACTCGAAGGCCTGCAGCTTCAGGCGCGCGCGAAACAGCGCGAACACCTGCATCAGCGCGGCCATGTCCGGCAGCGCCAGCAGCATCACCTGCGACGGCGGCGGCGGCTCGGCCAGGCGCAGGGTGGCTTCGACCACGATGCCGAGCGTGCCCTCGGAGCCGATCGTGAGGTGGCGCAGGTCGTAGCCGCTGGAATTCTTGATCAGCCCGCGATTGAGTTCGAGCAGTTCGCCATTGCCGGCGATCACCTTCAGGCCGGCGATCCATTCGCGCGTGTTGCCGTAGCGGATCACCCGGATGCCGCCGGCATTGGTGGCGATATTGCCGCCGATGGAGCAGGAGCCGCGGGCGGCGAAGTCGACGGGGTAGATCAGCCCATGGGAGCGCGCCGCATCGTGCACGGCCTGCAGGGCGATGCCGGCCTGCACGGTGAGGGTGCGGTCGATCGGGTCGAAGCCGAGCACGCGGTTCATCCGTTCCAGGCTCAGCACCAGCTCGCCCTGCGCCGCCACCGCGCCGCCGGACAGGCCGGTGCGGCCGCCGGAGGGCACCACCGCCACGCCGTGCTCGTTGGCCCAGCGCAGTACGGCCTGGGCCTCCTCTACCGTGGCCGGCAGGGCGATGGCCAACGGTGCCGGGGTCCAGCGCCGGGTCCAGTCGCGGCCGTAGTGCTCCAGGTCGGCCGGCGCGGTGAGCAGGCGCAGCCCGGGCAGGCGGGCGGCCAGTTCGGCCAGGGCGGCGACCTTGGGGGACTGAGCGGGTGCGGTCATGGCGGCTCCGGAAGCGAGTCGTCCAGCCTGCCAGCCGCAGCCGTTGCGGTCCAGTGCTGCGCTGCCGCATAGTGCCGCTTTGCCATCCTTCACCCGAACACGCCCGGCGGCCCATGAAAACCTCGTATCCGAAAGCAGACATCAAGGTCCTCCTGCTCGAAGGCGTCAGCCAGAGCGCCGTGGAAGTCTTCCGCCGCGCCGGCTACAGCCAGATCGAGTTCCATGAGAAATCGCTGCCGGAAGCGGAACTGAAAGCGCGCATCGCCGAGGCGCACATCGTCGGCATCCGCTCGCGCAGCCATCTCACCGCCGACGTGCTTGAGCAGGCGCGCCGGCTGATCGCGGTGGGCTGCTTCTGCATCGGCACCAACCAGGTCGACCTGGAAACGGCGCGCCAGCAGGGTGTGCCGGTATTCAACGCGCCCTACTCCAATACGCGCAGCGTCGCCGAGCTGGTGATCGCCGAGGCGATCATGCTGTTGCGCGGCATCCCGCAGAAGAACGCGCTGTGCCACCGCGGCGGCTGGACCAAGTCGGCGGCGGGCAGCTTCGAGGTGCGCGACAAGGTGCTGGGCATCGTCGGCTACGGCCATATCGGCACCCAGGTCGGCGTGCTGGCCGAGTCGCTGGGCATGCGGGTGATCTTCCACGACATCGAGACCAAGCTGTCGCTGGGCAACGCGCGCGCCGCCGGCAGCCTGGACGACCTGCTGGAACGCGCCGACGTGGTGACCCTGCACGTGCCGGAAACCCCGGCCACCAAGCTGATGATCGGCGCCACCGAGCTGGCCAAGATGCGCAAGGGCGCGGCGCTGATCAATGCCTCGCGCGGCACCGTGGTCGACATCGACGCGCTGGCCGCGGCGCTGCGCACCGGCCATGTCGCCGGCGCGGCGGTGGACGTGTTCCCGCTGGAGCCCAAGGGCAACGACGATCCGTTCGTGTCGCCGCTGGTCGGCATGGACAACGTGATCCTCACTCCGCATATCGGCGGCAGCACGCTGGAGGCGCAGGACAACATCGGCATCGAAGTGGCGAGCAAGCTGGTGCGCTACAGCGACAACGGTTCCACCCTGTCGGCGGTGAACTTCCCCGAGGTGACCTTGCCGGAACATCCGAACAGCCGCCGCCTGCTGCACATCCATCGCAACGTGCCGGGCGTGCTGTCGCGCATCAACGAATTGTTCTCGGCCGGCAACATCAACATCGACGCGCAGTTCCTGCAGACCGATTCGCAGGTGGGCTACGTGGTGATCGACGTGTCCGCGGACGAGGCGCAGGCCGGCGCGTTGAAGGACCGGCTGGCGGCGATCCCGGGCACCTTGCGCAGTCGCGTGCTGTACTGAAGCGCGCACTTGTTTGAACGGAAGGCGCGTTGCCGATACGCGTCCTTCACCGCTCGCCGCGTAAACGAAGCGGACGCAAAGGAATGATCCGCGCGCCATGAGCAAAATCCTCCTGCCGGACCGGATGATCGAGATCGGGATCGATACGCCCGGTCCACCCGAGGCGCTGCAGCCGCGCACGGTGCCGCTGCCGGTACCTGCAAGCGACGAAATACTGGTGAGGGTGCAGGCGGCGGGCGTGAACCGCCCCGACGTGATCCAGCGCCTGGGCCGCTATCCCATGCCGCCCGGCGCGCATCCGACGCCGGGCCTGGAGATCGCCGGCGAGATCGTCGCGCTGGGCGCCGATGCCGAGGGCTTCGCAGTCGGCGACCGCGTGTGCGGACTGACCAATGGCGGCGGCTATGCCGAATATTGCGCGCTGCCGGCAGGCCAGGCGCTGCCGATTCCCGATGGCGTGGATTCGATCCACGCCGCGGCGATTCCGGAAACCTTCTTCACCGTGTGGGCCAACCTGTTCCGCATCGGCCGCGCCGTGCCGGGCGAGCGCGTGCTGATCCACGGCGGCACCAGCGGCATCGGCACCACCGCCTTGATGCTGTGCCGCGAATTCGGCATCGCCGCCTTCGCCACCGCCGGCAGCGAACGCAAGTGCGCGGTAGTGCGCCATCTCGGCGCCGAGGCGATCAACTACCACGACGAGAACTTCGCCCTGGCCATCCTGGCCAAGACCGACGGGCACGGCGTGGACGTGATCCTGGACATCATGGGCGGCGCCTATTTCGAGCGGAACCTGGCGGCGCTGGCGCGCGACGGGCGACTGGTGGTGATCGGCTTCCTCGGCGGCACCCGCGCGGACGAAGTCGACCTGCAGATGCTGGCGCTCAAGCGCGCCACCGTGACCGGCTCGACCATGCGCGCGCGCAGCGGCCCGGAGAAGGCCGAGATCGCCAACGACCTGCGCGCGCATGTGTGGCCGGTACTCGCCGCCGGACGCTGCCTGCCGATGGTGCACGAGGTGTTTCCGCTGGTGCGTGCGGCCGATGCGCACCGGCTGATGGAAAGCGGGGAGCATGTAGGCAAGATCGTGCTGAAGGTGGCCTAGTCCAGCGCGGCGTGCAGCAGCGCCAGCCACCCCGCGGGTGCGGCGAACGCCAGGTAAAGCGCGAGCGCCTGCCCCGCCACCACGCACGGCAGCCCGATCGCATAGACCCGATGCACGCGGTCCTCCACGATCAGGTCGCGCAGCAGGCCTAGGCCGATCAGCCCATCCACATACGCATACCAGGCATTGGCCGGCACCAGCGCGCGCGGGAAGCGTGCGAAGGCGGCCACCGTGAGTGCGCAGGTGGCGATCAGCATCAGGCGCCGATGGACGTCCGGCTGCCGTCGCCAGCGCAGCGCCAGGCCGAAAGCCACCGCGAAGGTCAGCATGTCGTTGAAGGAGATCGCCAGGAAGGTGTCGTGCACCGCCCCCTGGCGCGCGTGCCACTGGCGCATCGCCAGCGCGGTGGCTACGCCCAGCAGGGGAAGTACCGTGCCCAGGCCCGCGCCGAACATGCCCAGCCGCCGATGCAGGCGCACGGCATGCCGGTGCACCAATCCGGACTGCGCCAGGAACAGCAGCACCCAGCCGGAAAACACCATGGCGTGCACATGCAGGATCCACGGCAACGGCTCCGCCCGATGCAGCAATCTTTCGCCCAGGCCGCGGCCGAAACCGTAGGCGACCACCGCCAGCACCAGCCAGGCCATGCCGAAGTAGAACCAGCGGTCCAGCACCCTGCGCAGCTTGCAGACGGTGCGATCGCCGAAGCCTACGGGGGCGTGCGCGGCGATGGGAGCGAGTGTCTTCATGTAGCCTCTCGATGGCGGGGATATCCACAGCCTCGCCAGCCGACGCGTTCGAGTCCTGAAACGCATCTGAAAAAGCCTTGAAGAACTCTGAAAGCCCATGGCATGGCCGCTTCGCGCGCCAGGCCGATGCAAGGAGACCGCCATGAAAGCCAGCTGCAGCCATCTCGACGGCATCCGCGAGGTCACCCCCAGCGCCGCCGGCTGCGAGGAATGCCTGAAGACCGGCAGCCCCTGGGTGCACCTGCGTATCTGCCGGACCTGCGGCCACGTGGGCTGCTGCGACGACTCGCCCAACCGGCACGCCACCAAGCATTACCGCGCGACGGGGCATCCCATCATCGAGGGCTACGATCCGCCGGAGGGCTGGGGCTGGTGCTACGTGGACGAGGCGATGTTCGATCTCTCGGACCGCAAGACGCCGCATCCGGGGCCGATACCGCGGTACGTGGACGAGTAATGCCACGTCAAAGAAAAAGGCGCCCAAGGGCGCCGGCTTACCAAATTAAAAAGGCGCCCAAGGGCGCCTTTCGAATGTCACCGTAATTGGTCGGGGCGGCCGGATTCGAACCGACGACCCTTTGCCCCCCAGGCAAATGCGCTACCAGGCTGCGCTACGCCCCGACGCTACGGCAAGTGGGCAAGTCTAGCAGCTAGGCCGGGACTTGCGAAAGCTTGGAAGCCCGCCCGCTCAGCGGCGCAGCAGGCTCAGCACTTCTTCCAGCTCCATGCGCACCTGGCGCACGATCTGGTGCGAAATGCTCGACTCCATGCGCGCCTGCGGGCCTTCCAGCCGGGCGCGGGCGCCGGTGATGGTGAAGCCTTCGTCGTACAGCAGGGCGCGGATCTGCCGGATCATCAGCACGTCGTGGCGCTGGTAGTAGCGGCGGTTGCCGCGACGCTTGACCGGATTGAGCGCAGGAAACTCCTGCTCCCAGTAGCGCAGCACATGGGGCTTCACGCCGCACAGCTCGCTGACCTCACCGATGGTGAAGTAGCGCTTGGCCGGGATGGCCGGGAGCTCGGTGTTATTCCCTTGGTCCAGCATAGCTCTCCACTCTCACCTTGAGTTTCTGCCCCGGCCGGAACGTCACCACGCGCCGGGCGGAGATCGGGATCTCCTCGCCGGTCTTCGGGTTACGCCCTGGACGCTGGTTCTTCTGCCGCAGGTCGAAGTTGCCGAAACCCGACAGCTTCACCTGCTCGCCCTTTTCCAGCGCCTCGCGGACCACCTCGAAATAGGCGTCCACGAATTCTTTCGCCTCGCGCTTGTTGAGGCCCACCTCGAGAAAGAGGCGCTCGGCCATCTCCGCCTTGGTCAGCGCCATGTCATCCTCGCCATCTTGCCTTGCATGAAGTCTCCAACGCAGCCATCGCTTCGCGCACGAAGCGGTCCGCGTCGTCGTCAGTAAGCGTGCGTGAAGCGTCCTGCAAAATCAAGCCCATAGCGAGACTCTTTCGGCCAGTCTCGACGCCTTTGCCGGCGTAGCGGTCGAACAGCCGAAGCTCGATCAGCGGCCCGCCGAGGGCCGTGCGGACGGTCTGCTCGACCTGCGCCCAGCTCACTTCCTCGGGCAGGTCCACCGCGATATCGCGGCGCACCGAAGGGAAGCGCGGCACGGCAGTGGCCTTGGGCAGGCGACGGGCGAGCAGCGGTTCCAGGGCCAGTTCCAGCACGTGCACATCCGGCCCCAGGTCCAGCGCCTTGGCCAGTTGGGGGTGCAGCGCGCCGAGGTAGCCCACGGTGTGGCCGTCGCGTGCGACGCGCGCGCCGCGGCCCGGATGCAGCCAGCCCGGCAGGCCGTCGGCATGCACCGACCAGCGCTGCGGCTCGCCGCCCCAGGCGACGATCGCGTCGAGCTCGCCCTTGAGGTCATGGAAATCCAGCGGCCGGCTGGCCTCGCCCCATTGTTCCGCGCGGGCGGAACCGCAGGCGGCAATGGCCAGGCTGGGCGTCTCCACCGGCGGATCGCCGGCGGCGAACACCCGCGCCACTTCGAACAGCCGCACGCGCTCCTGCTGGCGCGCGCGGTTGTGGCGCAGCGCCTCGATCAGGCCCGGCAGCAGCGACGGACGCATCACCGCCAGGTCGGCCGACAGCGGATTGGCCAGCGGCACCAGGGCGTCGACGAAACCCCAGCGCGCCAGCAGCTCGGCCGACAGGAAGGACAGGTTCACCGCCTCGTAGTAGCCGCGCGAGGCGAGCTGCTCGCGCAGCGCCAGCTCGGGCACCCGCGCCTCGGCCTCGGTGGCCAGGCGCAGCGCGCCGGAGGGCGTATGCGTGGGCACGTGGTCGTAGCCGTAGATGCGCGCCACTTCCTCGACCAGGTCCTCTTCGCGCTCGATGTCGAAGCGGCTGGTCGGCGCGGTGATGCGCCAGCCGTCGGCGATCGATTCGACCTGCATGCCGAGCGCGCCGAAGATGCGCGCCACTTCCGCGTCGGCGACTTCCAGGCCGAGCACGCGCTTCAGGCGCGTGCGGCGCAGCACCACCGGCACCGGCTTGGGCAGGTCGGCCGGGTTTTCGGCGGCCAGCACGGGACCGGCCTTGCCGCCGGCGATAGCCAGCAGCAGCTCCGTCGCGCGCTCCAAGGCACGGCGCGGCAGCTCCGGATCGACGCCACGTTCGAAGCGGTGCGAGGCATCGGTATGCATGCCCAGCTTGCGCGCGCGGCCCATGATCGCCGCCGGTGCGAAATGCGCGGATTCCAGGAAGATGCGGCGCGCGGCGTCGGTGACGCGCGAGTCGTAGCCGCCCATCACGCCGGCCACGGCCAGCGCCTTGTGCTCGTCGGCGATCACCAGGAAGCCGGGATCGAGCCTGGCCTGCGAACCGTCGAGCAGCTTCAGCGTCTCGCCCGCGCGCGCATGGCGCACCACGATGTCGCCTTCGAGCTGGTCGTCGTCGAAGGCGTGCAGCGGCTGGCCCAGTTCCAGCATCACGTAGTTGGTGACGTCGACGATCGCGCTGATCGGACGCAGGCCGGCGCGGCGCAGGCGCTCGGCCAGCCACAGCGGCGTGCGCGCCTGCGGGTCGACGCCGTCGATGATGCGGCCCAGGTAGCGCGGCGCGTCGGCGCCGGCTTCGAGGCGGATGCCGCGGCGCGCGTCGACGCCGACCGGCGCTTCGGCCAGCGCGGGCATGCGCACGTGGCTGCCGAACAGCGCGGCGACGTCATGGGCGAGGCCGACCAGGCCCAGGCAGTCCGGGCGATTCGGGGTGAGTTTCAGCTCGATGCTGGCGTCGGGAAGGCCGAGGTAGGCGGCCAGCGGCTGGCCGACCGGCGCATCGGCCGGCAGTTCGAGCAGGCCGGAGGCGTCGGCATCGATGCCCAGCTCCTTGGCCGAGCACAGCATGCCGGACGATTCCACCCCGCGCAGCCTGGCCGCCTTGATCTGGATGCCGCCAGGCAGCTCGGCGCCCACGGTGGCCAGCGGCACCTTGATGCCGACGCGGGCATTCGGCGCGCCGCACACGATCTGCAGCGGCTCGCCCTGCCCCGCGTCGACGCGGCAGACCTGGAGGCGGTCGGCTTCCGGGTGTTTCTCGGCGCCGACGATCTCGGCCACCACCACGCCGGCGAGCTGCTCACCCAGCGGGGTCAGCTCTTCCACTTCCAGCCCGGCCATGGTCAGCGCGTGGGCCAGGGCGGCGCGGTCGGCCTTGATGTCGACCAGTTCGCGCAGCCAGTTCTCGGAGAATTTCATGGGTTTTGATCCGGGAATAGGGAATGGAGAATAGGGAATAGGAAAAGCGCGTTATGGCAACAGGGAGGGCTGGACTCGGGACTCGAAGCGCGAAAGAGCCAGCTCTTCCTATTCTCGATTCCCCATTCCCTATTCCCGTTCCTCAGGCAAATTGCCTGAGGAAACGCAGATCGTTCTCGAAGAACGCGCGCAGGTCGGACACGCCGTAGCGCAGCATGGCGAAACGCTCCACGCCCAGGCCGAAGGCGAAGCCGGTGTAGCGCTCCGGATCGATGCCGCAGTTCTTCAGCACGTTCGGATGGACCATGCCGCAGCCGAGCACCTCCAGCCAGCGCGTGGAGCCGTCTTCCGCATCCCAGCGGATGTCCACTTCGGCCGAGGGTTCGGTGAAGGGGAAGTAGCTGGGACGGAAGCGCATCTCGAAATCGCGCTCGAAGAAGGCGCGGATGAATTCGGCCAGGGTGCCCTTGAGGTCGGCGAAACTGGAGGTCTCGTCGACCAGCAGGCCTTCGATCTGGTGGAACATCGGCGAATGGGTCTGGTCCGAATCGCTGCGATAGACCTTGCCCGGCGCGATGATGCGGATCGGCGGCTGCCGGCCCTGCATCGAGCGGATCTGCACCGGCGAGGTATGCGTGCGCAGCAGGCGCCCGTCGCCGAAGTAGAAGGTGTCGTGCATGGCGCGCGCCGGATGGTGCGGCGGGAAGTTCAGCGCCTCGAAATTGTGCCAGTCGTCCTCGATCTCCGGGCCATCGGCACGCTGGTAGCCCAGGCGGCCGAAGATCGCCGAGATGCGCTCCAGCGCCCGCGTGATCGGATGGATGCCGCCGCGCTCGCCGTCGCGGCCCGGCAGCGTGATGTCGAGCTTCTCGGAGGCCAGGCGGCGATCGAGCTCGGCCTGCTCCAGCAGTTGCTTGCGCGCGGCCAGGGCGTCGGCGAGACGCTCCTTGATCCGGTTGACCTCGGCGCCGCGCGCCTTCTTCTCTTCCGGCGGGAGCGCACCGAGCGTCTTCAACGCGGCGGTGACGATGCCGCTCTTGCCGAGCAGGCCGACGCGCAGCGCGTCGAGCGCATCGAGCGTGTCGGCTGCGGCGATCTCGGCCAGGGCTTGCGCGGCCCGGGTGTCCAGGTCGTCCATCGGTGCGGTTCCTGTGGTTTTTGGCAGGGAATCGGGAATAGGGAGTTGAGAATAGGAAAAGCAGTCAATCACGAGCTGCGAGGTGCTGCTTCTGCACTTCCTATTCCCTGCCCCTATCCCCCATTCCCGAGTCATCCGACCCAAAACAAAAACGGGGAGAAGGCTTGAGGCCCTCTCCCCGCTTGATTCACATCATTTCGTCAGTGTTTGACGATCAAGCGGCCAGGCTGGCCTTCGCCTTTTCAGCGATGGCGCCAAAAGCCTTGATGTCGTGCACGGCGATGTCCGCCAGGACCTTGCGGTCGACGGTGATGCCGGCCTTGCTCAGGCCATTGATCAGGCGGCTGTAGGACAGGCCGAACTGACGGGCGGCAGCATTGATACGCACGATCCACAGGGCGCGGAACTGGCGCTTCTTCTGCTTGCGGCCGATATAGGCGTACTGGCCGGCCTTGATGACGGCCTGGTTAGCTACGCGGAAGACCTTGCGACGGGCGTTGTAGTAGCCCTTCGCGCGGCCGATGATCTTCTTGTGACGACGACGGGCGGTAACGCCACGCTTTACACGAGCCATGGTTCAGTCCTCCGCCTTAGACGTACGGCAACATGCGAGCAACACCCTTGGTGTCGCAGGCCTTGACGTGATTGGTAGCGCGCAGGTTGCGCTTACGCTTGGTCGACTTCTTGGTCAGGATGTGCGACTTGAAGGCGTGACCGGCCTTGAACTTGCCGGAAGCGGTCTTGCGAAAACGCTTCGCCGCCGCCCGGTTGGTCTTGATCTTGGGCATGGGTTGCTCCGTATCTCGGTTTCTGACTGATCTGGCGGCGGCCCTGGAGCCGCGCTTTCCGTCCTGCCACGATCGGTTCACGACCCGTCCTGGTGGGTCGAACCGGCGATTGTACGGGGATCGGGGGCGGTTTGCCAGTGGTGCGGTGCGGCGGGCTCCAGGCCCGGCCAGGTCCCGGAAATGCCAACGGCGGCCCAAGGGCCGCCATTGCGGGATACCGGCCCGGATTACTTCTTCTTCGGGCCGATCATCATGACCATCTGGCGGCCTTCCAGGCGGGGGAAGGACTCCACCACGCCGTTCTCGCCGACGTCTTCCTGGATCTTCCTGGCCAGGTTCTGGCCCAGATCCTGGTGCGACATCTCGCGGCCGCGGAAGCGGATGGTGACCTTGACCTTGTCGCCCTCTTCCAGGAAGCGAAGCATGTTGCGCAGCTTGATCTGGTAGTCGCCCACGTCCGTGACCGGACGGAACTTCACTTCCTTGATCTCGACCTGCTTCTGCTTCTTCTTGGCCGCCTGGGCCTTCTTCTGGGCTTCGAACTTGAACTTGCCGTAATCCATGATGCGGCAGACCGGCGGATCGCCGTTCGGCTGGATCTCGACCAGGTCCATCCCGGCTTCTTCGGCCAGGCGCAGGGCCTCGTCGCGCGTGAGGATGCCCAGCTGTTCAGAATCCGCACCGATCACGCGTACGCGCGGGACGCGGATCTCATGGTTGCGGCGATTACCCTTGTTGTCGGTGGTAGCGATACCACTATCCTCCAGAAGAATTAACGAGTTGGCCGGACGGGCGCTCAGCGCCGCGTTTCGGCCTCCAGGCGCTCGATGAAGGCGGCCAGCGGCATGCTGCCCAGGTCTTCACCGGCACGGGTACGCACGGAAACGGCCCCAGCTTCCTTCTCACGGTCACCGACCACGAGCAGGTACGGGACCTTTTGCAACGTATGTTCGCGGATTTTATAGCCGACCTTTTCGTTGCGCAAATCCGCCTTGACTCTGAAACCTTTGCCGACAAGGGCTTGCGTGACCTCGCGCACGTAGTCGGCCTGGGCGTCGGTGATGCTGAAGACCTGGGCCTGGACCGGGGCCAGCCAGGCCGGCAGGTGCCCGGCGTGGTGCTCGATCAGGATGCCGATGAAGCGCTCCATCGAGCCCACGATGGCCCGGTGCAGCATCACCGGATGGCGGCGCTGGCTGTGCTCGTCCACGTACTCGGCGCCCAGGCGCTCGGGCATCATGAAATCCACCTGCATGGTGCCGACCTGCCAGCCGCGGCCGATCGAGTCCTTCATGTGGTACTCGATCTTGGGGCCGTAGAAGGCGCCCTCGCCCGGCAGCTCCTGCCATTCCACCCCGGCCGAGCGCAGGGCCGCGCGCAGCGCGTCCTCGGCGCGGTCCCACACGGCGTCGCTGCCGATGCGCTTGTCCGGGCGCAGCGCGATCTTGAGCGCGATGTCCTCGAAACCGAAGTCCCCGTACACCTTCATCGCCTGCTGGTGGAAGGCCGTGACCTCGGATTCGATCTGCTCTTCCGTGCAGAAGATGTGACCGTCATCCTGGGTGAAGGCGCGCACGCGCATGATCCCGTGCAGCGCGCCGGACGGCTCGTTGCGGTGGCAACCGCCGAACTCGCCGTAGCGCACCGGCAGGTCGCGGTAGCTGTGCAGGCTGGTGTTGAAGATCTGCACGTGGCCGGGGCAGTTCATCGGCTTGAGCGCGTAGGTGCGCTTCTCCGACTCGGTGAAGAACATGTTTTCCTGGTAGTTGTCCCAGTGGCCGGACTTCTTCCACAGGCTCACGTCCATGATCTGCGGGCCGCGCACTTCCTGGTAGCCGCTGGAGCGGTACACGCCGCGCACATACTGCTCCACCGCCTGCCAGATGGCCCAGCCGTTCGGATGCCAGAACACCATGCCCGGCGCTTCTTCCTGCTGGTGGAACAGGTCCAGCGCCTTGCCGATCTTGCGGTGGTCGCGCTTCTCGGCCTCTTCCAGCTGGTGCAGGTAGGCCTTGAGGTCCTTGTCGTTGAGCCAGGCCGTGCCGTACACGCGCGTCAGCATCGCGTTGTTGGAATCGCCGCGCCAATACGCGCCGGCTACCTTCATCAGCTTGAAAGCGCGCAGCTTGCCGGTGTTGGGCACGTGCGGGCCGCGGCATAGGTCGGTGAATTCGCCCTGCGTGTACAGCGAGAGCTCTTCATTGGCCGGAATGCTTTCGATGATCTCGGCCTTGTACTCCTCGCCGATGCCGCGGAAAAACGACACCGCGTCGTCGCGCGACTTCACGCTGCGCGTCACCGGCAGCGCTTCCTGCACGATCTTGTGCATTTCCTCTTCGATCCTGGCCAGGTCGTCCGGCGTGAAGGGACGCTCGTAGGCGAAGTCGTAATAGAAGCCGTTGTCAATCACCGGGCCGATGGTGACCTGCGCGCCGGGATACAGGCGCTGCACGGCCTGGGCCAGCAGGTGCGCGGTGGAGTGGCGCAGGATCTCCAGCGCCTCGGGGCTCTTCTCGGTGACGATCTCGAGGCTGGCGTCCTGCGCGATGGGATAGCTGGCGTCGACCAGCTTGCCGTCCACCTTGCCGGCCAGGGTGGCCTTGGCCAGGCCGGCGCCGATGGAGGCGGCCACGTCCTGCACCGTGACGGGATGGTCGAAGGGGCGCTTGCTGCCGTCGGGTAGCGTGATCTGGATCATGGGGAATGATGCTCTGGGTAACAAAAAAGGCGCCCAGCGCCTTTTTGTGGAATCACAAGGCGTGGCGGAATCAGCGTTGGCGCTTGGTAGTCGTCATGTCGCACGCTCGGCCGGCGCTTTGGACGCGGGCCACCTTGGTTCCGATCGATAGGAAGTAGAGAACGCTACTTTAGCGCCGCTCCGGCGTCAATTCGGCAGGTGTCCGAAACGCCGCTGCCGATAGAATTCGCCGCATCCATTCCGAGTACAGCCCCATGCGCATCCTGGTCACCGGCACCGCCGGCTTCGTCGGCTCCGCCCTCGCCGAGCGCCTGCTCGTCCGCGGCGACGAGGTCCATGGCATCGACAACCACAACGACTACTACGACCCGGCGCTGAAGGAAGCCCGCCTGGCCCGTTTCGCAGGCCACCCTCGCTACACGCACCAGCGTGCCGACCTGGCCGACGGCGAGGCAGTCGAACAGGCTTTCGCCAGCTTCCAGCCCCAGCGCGTGGCCAACCTGGCCGCCCAGGCCGGCGTGCGCTATTCGCTGAAGAACCCGCAGTCCTACGTGCGCAGCAACCTGGTCGGCTTCACCCACATCCTGGAAGCCTGCCGGCATCACGCGGTGGAGCACCTGGTCTACGCCTCGTCCAGCTCGGTCTACGGCGCCAACCGCAAATTGCCGTTCTCGGTGGAAGACCCGGTCGACCACCCGGTCAGCCTCTACGCCGCCAGCAAGAAGGCCAACGAGCTGATGGCGCATACCTACAGCCACCTGTTCGGCCTGCCGACCACCGGCCTGCGTTTTTTCACGGTGTATGGCCCCTGGGGCCGCCCGGACATGTCGCCGATGCTGTTCGCCGACCGCATCAGCCGCGGCGAGCCGATCGACGTGTTCAACTTCGGCAACCACAGCCGCGACTTCACTTATATCGACGACATCGTCGAAGGCGTGATCCGCACGCTGGACCACGTCGCCCAGCCCGATCCGTCCCATGACGTCGAGCAGCCGAACCCGGGCAGCTCGCAGGCGCCGTACCGCGTCTACAACATCGGCAACGACCAGCCGGTGCAGCTGCTGCGCTTCATCGAGCTGATGGAGCAGAACCTCGGCCGCAGCGTGGAAAAGCGCCTGCTGCCGATGCAGCCGGGCGATGTGCCGGACACCTGGGCCGATGTCTCCGCGCTGCGCCGCGACGTCGGCTACGCGCCGAACACCTCGATCGAGGAAGGCGTGCGGCGCTTCGTCGCGTGGTACCGCGAATATCACCACCTGCCCTGAAACAACCGGCGTAGGTTGGGGTGAGCGCAGCGAACCCCAACAGGCGCCATGACTCCGCTCAGAACGGCTTGGCGATCACCAGGAAGATGATGCCGAGCAACACGAACACCGGCAGCTCGTTCATCAGGCGCAGTGTCTTCGCGCTGGGCAGCGCACCGCCCCTGGCGCTGCGCTTCACCAGCCGGCCGGTCCACACGTAATAGACCAGCAGCAGCACCACCAGGGTGAGCTTGGCGTACAGCCATTCGGCCTGGCCGAAGTTCGGCAGCGTGCCCGGGAACAAGCGCCAGCCCTGCCACAGCGTGGCGCCGAACAGCAGCGCCATGCCGAACATGTTGTGGCCGAAGCGGTACAGGCGCGTCCCCATCAGTTCCAGCCGCGCCTTGGTCGCCGGCTCGCTGCCGGCCTCGGCGATGTTCACCAGGATCCGCGGCAGATAGAAGATCGAGGCCACCCAGGCCATCACGAACAGCAGGTGCAGGCTCTTGATCCACAGGTAGGTCATGGTCGTTCCAGTCGGCGGCGGCGAACCGCGCGATGGTACGTCGATCCACGCCGCATCGTCAGTGCTTGCGGCCACACGCCGCGCACCTCAATCGCCGGCTGCCGGTGCGCCGGCTCCGGCCGGCTCCACCACGCCCGGCCCCATCACCCGGGCCGTAATCAGCTTTCCGCTCGCTCCGTTGCGCACGCGCACCAGCGCGCCGCCTTCGCCCCGCTCCATCGCCGTGCCCTGCGCGCTGATCCGGAACTGCTGCTGGCGCGACACGATCTCGACCAGCTGGCCGCGGCGCACACCGGCCGCAGCTTTCAGGAAACGCACCTGCACCACCTGCCCCGCACGCAGCGGCCGCTGGCTGACACGGCCGGCGATCTCGCCGGGGTCGAGCGTGGCATCCGGCATGAGCGCCAGGTCGACATCCGCAAGCTGCAGATCGCCCTTGCCGATCGGCTCGCCGGCTGGCTGCGCCATGGATACGGCGAGCGCCTTGGTATGCACCGCTGCGCGCACCGTATAGGTTTGCGCCGTTCCATCCGGGCAACGCGCGGAAAAGCGCAATTTCGCCGGTTGCGAAACATCGATCGGCACGATCTGCAGCGACTGCCCGCATTGCGGTGCCGGACGGCGCTGCGCAAGCACCACCACATCGATGCGCGGATCCGGCCACGCCTTCTGCCGGACCCAATCGACCAACCAGCTGCGCGCGGCATTCGCCACCACGCCATCGACTTCGCCGGCGCGCACATGCAGCGGAACCAGCAGCGGCAAAGCCAACAGCACGCCGCGCCGTAGATACCAGACAACCATCCATTCATCTCCATCCTGCCGCGCCAACGCGGCGACGCATTATGCGTGCGCCCATGCGCACGCGCCGCTCAAGGTGTCTTTAGATTTCTCAAGCGGCGATGGAGCCGCTCCTACCATCGCCGCCTTCGTATTCGACACCGAGGGGCCCGCGATGGGATTGAGTCTTGAACAAGCGCTTGGCGTGCATCCGGCCGCACTGAAGCTCCGCGCGGAGCGCGCCGAAGTGATCGCATCCAATCTCGCCAACGAAAGCACGCCGGGTTACCTGGCGCACGACATCGATTTCCGCGCGAGCCTGCGCGAGGCCGCGCAGGGTGATGCGCAAGCGTTGGAGTTTGCTTCGGACCGGCTCAAGTACCGCGTGCCCGGCAGCGCCTCGCAGGACGGCAACACCGTGGATCTCGCCGCCGAACAGGCCGAGTTCGCGCAGAACGCCATCGATTTCCAGACCAGCCTGACCTTTCTCAATATGAAACTGAAAGGTCTTTCGGCAGCCATCAACGGGAACAGCTGACCGTGACTTTCAAAAGCATCGCCCAGATCGCCGGCTCCGCCATGAGCGCGCAGACCGTGCGCCTGAATACCGTGGCCAGCAACCTCGCCAATGCGGAAACCACCGGCACCGAGAGCAGCGCCTATCGCGCGCGCAAACCGGTATTCCAATCCGTGTTCCAGGGCAGTGGCGCGCGCGTACAGGTGCTGGATGTCGTCAGCAGCAACGAGCCGCTGAATGCCCGCTACGAACCCGATCATCCGATGGCCGACGAGCAGGGCATGGTCTACGACTCGAACGTCAACCCGGTCGAGGAAATGACCGACATGATGTCCGCTTCGCGCGCGTTCTCGACCAATCTCGAAGTGATGGCCCGCGTGAACGGCCTGCAACAGGAACTGCTGAAGATGGGGCAAGGCTGACCATGCTGATCGACAAATCGCTCCATCGCAACGCCACCGCGCCGGCCAACCAGAACAGCGCAGCCGATCCCGGCGCCGCTGGCGGCAACAACGGCAACTCGTCCATCTCCGACATGTTCACCACCTTGCTGGCGGCGCAGATCCAGAACCAGGATCCGCTGGCGCCCATGGAAGCAGGCCAGTTCGTCACCCAGTTCGCCCAGCTCAGCCAGGTCGAAGCGATGCAGTCGATGGCCAGCATCAATGCGGCCGCCGCGGCGATGCAGGAAAGCATGCTGGTGGTCACGCTCGGCTCGCAGGTCGGCTCGCAGGTGATGGTCGCCACCGACTCGGTAGCGCTTGGCGATCAGCCCGTCAAGGGCGGCTTCGTGCTGAACGACAGCGCCAGCGATACCAAGCTGGTATTGACCGGCCCCGATGGCGTGGAACATCCGATCGACCTGGGCCCGCAGGAAGCCGGCGAAGTCGATTTCGACATCGACCCCGAAAAACTCGGCCTGCCACCCGGCAACTACAGCATGCGCGTGGATACCAATACCGGGGAAACCGTGCGCACCGAAATCCAGGGCGAACTGCAGAGCGTCCGGCTGGGCGCGGACGGCCAGGTAGTGCTGAGCGTAGCCGGCGTCGGCGACGTCACCGCCGCCGACATCTCGCGCTTCCTCGGCCGTCCCGACAGCCACGTCCCCTTTCTTTCTTAAGGAACCGCCATGAGCCTCAATATCGCCCTGTCCGGCATCCAGGCCGTCAACGGCCAGCTCAACCAGATCAGCAACAACATCGCCAACAGCGGCACGTTCGGCTTCAAGTCGGGCCGCGCCAATTTCGCCTCGTCGTACATGCAAGGCGCGCCGCAGGGCGTGTACATCGGCTCCACTTCGCAATCGATGGATATCGGCGGCAACCTGCTGTCCACCGGGCGCGGCCTGGACGCCGCGATCCAGGGCCGCGGCTTCTTCGTCAGCCGCGGCGAGGACGGCGCGATGAGCTATTCGCGCGTGGGCATGTTCAACGTGAACAAGGACGGGCTGCTGGTGGATGCGTTCGGCCGCCACGTGCAGGGCTACGGTGAGGATGGCGACGGTAACATCGACGACATTGTCGTGCCCAGCGGCGGCAGCGGCGCCGAGCAAAGTTCCGAACTCACCTTCGCCGCCAACATGTCGGCCGACTGGGAGCAGCCGGCCACGACGCCGTTCAGCGCCGATGACCCGTCGTCCTATAACGGCATGCAGGTCAGCCGCGTCTACGATTCGCTCGGCCGCGAACACACGGTCACCCAGTACTTCGTGAAAGGCGAAGGCAACAGCATGCAGGTGCACTACGCCATGGACGGCACGGAAGTCGGCACGCCTACGGACATGAGCTTCGGCCCCGACGGCAACATGACCGCGCCGACCGAGAACGTCACCCTGGACCTGGGCACGCCTGACGGCGCCCTGCCCATGGCGCTCGATATCGACTACGCCGACTGCACCATGTATGCCGGTGAGATGTCCACCACCACCAACCACGCCGACGGCTAGGGGATCTTTTCCGCGTCGAGCGCGGCCATGGTGTCGGCAGCGGCAACGTTTTCCTGCGCGCCGAACAGCGGCTTGTAGCCGGCCTCGCTGCGCCACATGAACATCATGGTCAGCGCGGTGAGGCCGATAGCCAGCACCACCAGGGGCAGCAGTTTCGTCAGCGCGGCCGGCGAGGGGAATTTGAGGGACTGGCCCAGACCTGCAGCGGTCGTTTTGAGTTTCGCAAGCATGGCTCAGCGCACCCGTCAGACCTGCATCTTGATGATGTCGTCGAAGGCGCTCATCAGCTTGTTGCGCACCTGCATCATCATCGAGAACGACAGGCCGGCTTCCTGGCTGCTGAGCATGGCGCCGATCAGGTCGTCGCTCTGGCCGCTTTCGACGGCAGCGGTCTTGTCGCTGGCGGCATGCTGTTGCGCATCGACCTGGTCGATCGCGGACTTCATGGTCTGCGCGAAACCGGGGCCGGCCGAGGCCTCAGCCTGTTCCGCCACGCCGGGAACCATGCCCGCGCGGGTGCCGAGCATGGCCTGGAGCATCGGACTGGACAGTTCGATCTTCATGAGAGATTCCGGGGACAGAGGTCGTGGCTGGGAAGGCCGCGCATTGTCCGGGCGGGCTCGGGAGCCCGCGGGTAATCTCAAACGAATGTGAATGAAGCTGCGCGCGGTGCGTAGGCAAGGCCGCGCGCACCGCGGCGATCAAGCAATCTCAATGCTTCTTGAGCAGGGAGCGCCGATGGGGCGGCTGGCCCGCCGCCATAAGCAGAAACGGCGCGATCTGAAGATCGCGCCGTTTCTGTCGGTAAATGGTGGGCGGTACAAGGATCGAACTTGTGACCCCTTCCATGTCAAGGAAGTGCTCTACCGCTGAGCTAACCGCCCGAAGTCGCGCCGCAGGACGGCGCGAGCCGCGTAGCATACACGAGCCACCCGGCAGCCACAACTGCCCGCCGCCGGTTCAGCGCAGGGCCTTCTCGCGCAGCTGGTGGATCTGATCGCGCAGGCGGGCCGCGTCCTCGAATTCCAGGTTCTCGGCGTGCTTGTACATCTGGGCCTCGAGCTTCTTGATCATGGCGCTGGCCTGGTCGGGGCTGAGCGCCTTGTAGTCCGCCCCCTGCTCCGCCACCGCCGCGGCCTTCGCGCCCCTGCCGCCGCGCCCGCGGGTCGGCACCGCGCTGCGCGCGCCCTCCATGATGTCGGCGATGCGGCGCACCACCGACTGCGGGACGATGCCGTGCTCCTCGTTGTAGGCCACTTGCTTCTCGCGGCGGCGCGCCGTCTCGTCCATCGCCGCCTGCATCGAGCGGGTGATGTTGTCGGCGTAGAGAATGGCCTTGCCGCGCACATTGCGCGCGGCGCGGCCGATGGTCTGGATCAGCGAGCCGGTGGAGCGCAGGAAGCCTTCCTTGTCGGCGTCCAGGATCGCCACCAGCGAGACCTCGGGCATGTCCAGGCCTTCGCGCAGCAGGTTGATGCCCACCAGCACGTCGAACTCGCCCAGGCGCAGGTCGCGGATGATTTCCACGCGCTCCACCGTCTCGATATCCGAATGCAGGTAGCGCACCTTGATGTTGTGCTCGCTCAGGTATTCGGTGAGGTTCTCGGCCATGCGCTTGGTCAGCGTGGTGACCAGCACGCGGTCGCCCATCGCCACGCGATCGCGGATCTGGCCGAGCAGGTCGTCGACCTGGGTGCGCACCGGGCGCACCTCCACCTCGGGATCGATCAGGCCGGTCGGGCGCACCACCAGCTCGACCACCGAGTCGTCGGATTTTCCCATCTCGTACTTGCCCGGCGTCGCCGACACATAGATGGTGCGCGGCGCGCGGCGCTCCCATTCCTCGAAACGCAACGGACGGTTGTCCATCGCCGACGGCAGGCGGAAGCCGTACTCCACCAGGTTTTCCTTGCGCGAGCGGTCGCCCTTGTACATGGCGCCGAGCTGCGGGATGGTCACGTGCGATTCGTCGACCACCAGCAGCGCATCCGCCGGCAGGTAGTCGAACAGCGTCGGCGGCGGCTCGCCGGCACCGCGCCGCGTGAGATGGCGCGAGTAGTTCTCGATGCCCTGGCAATAGCCCACCTCGGCCATCATCTCCAGGTCGAAGCGCGTGCGCTGGTCCAGGCGCTGCGCCTCGACCAGCTTGTTCTCCTTGTACAGATATTCCAGGCGATCCTTCAGCTCGACCTTGATGGTCTCGATCGCGTTGAGCACGCTCTCGCGCGTGCTGGCGTAGTGCGTGCGCGGGTACACCGTGTAGCGCGGCACCTTGCGGATGGTCTCGCCGGTGAGCGGGTCGAACAGCGAGAGGTTTTCCACCTCGCCGTCGAACAGTTCGATGCGCAGCGCCTCGGTTTCCGATTCGGCCGGGAACACATCGATGATCTCGCCGCGCACGCGGTAGGTGCCGCGGCGCAGTTCCAGCTCGTTGCGGGTGTACTGCAGCTCGGTGAGCTGGCGGATCAGCGCGCGCTGCTCGATGCGCTCGCCGCGCGCCAGGATCAGGCGCAGCGAGAGATAATCCTCCGGATCGCCCAGACCGTAGATCGCCGACACCGTGGCCACGATCAGCGAGTCCTTGCGCGACAGCAGCGCCTTGGTCGCGGCCAGGCGCATCTGCTCGATATGCTCGTTGATCGAGGCGTCCTTCTCGATGAAGGTATCGGACGCGACCACGTAGGCCTCGGGCTGGTAGTAGTCGTAGTAGCTGACGAAGTACTCCACCGCGTTGTGCGGGAAGAACTCCTTGAACTCACCGTACAACTGCGCGGCCAGCGTCTTGTTGTGCGCCATCACGATGGTCGGCCGCTGTACCTGCTGGATCACGTTGGCGATGGTGAAGGTCTTGCCCGAGCCGGTGACGCCGAGCAGGGTCTGCGAGGCCAGGCCGGCATCGAAGCCTTTGACCAGGCGCTCGATGGCCTGGGGCTGGTCGCCGGCGGGCTGGTAGGGAGAGACGAGTTCGAAACGGTCGGTCATGGCAGTCACATGCGGTCGCGTCGCAGCATTTTAAATCGCCCCTGCTGACAGGCTGTGTCAGCAGGCTCTTACAGGAATGCGCGTGAAAGACCGGCAGGCGCGAGGCGGCGGCCTGTCTAGCATGGTGGCGGTTCATCTGGAGAGCCTTGCGTGCCGAACCGCCCGACATGCCGCATCCCGCCGCGGGGCACGACCCTGGTCGAGCAGATCCTGGTCGTCGCCATCGCGGCCGTGCTCGCCTGCATCGGCCTGCCCTCGCTGCGTCGCCTGGCGGCGAGCGGCGAACTGCGCCAGGCGCAGACCGAGCTGATCGCCGTGCTCAACCACGCCCGCACGCTCGCGGTCCAGGCCGGCCGGGTCGCGCTCGCCTGCCCTACGCGCGATGGTGCGCATTGCAGCGACGAGGCCGACTGGGGCGGCGACTGGCTGGTCGGCCTGCGCGGCGAGCGATCCGGCCAGCTCGAGGGCGCGCCCGGCCTTCGCCGCAGCAATCCGTCCAGGCAACTGCGCATCCGCAGCGCGCAGGGGCGCCGCAGCGTGCAGTTCCAGCCCGACGGCTCGGCCGGTGGCAGCAATGTCACCTTGCTGATCTGCCACCGCGGCGACGACAGCCGCGCGCTGAGCGTGAAAGTCTCAAACGCCGGCCGTGTACGCGGCGATAAGGGCACGCCGGCGGAATTGCGTCTATGCGGAAGCGGGTAAGGCGCGGCGCGCAGCGATGGCGGGCATGCGCAAAGCACGAGGTCCCGCCTTGCTGCAGGGCCTCGCGGAAGACAACTCCTGCTCAAGCGGACCCTAACCAGCAGGCAATTTCGCTATCGCCTTGATTTCGAACTGGAACCCATAAAGCCAGGTCACACCGACCGCCGTCAGCGCCGGGTAAGGCGCACTACCCCAATACGCCGGCACGACGCCCCAGACCTTCTCAAATGTCGATGCAGGATCGACCAGATAGACGGTTACGTCGATCACGTCCTCGAACGTGCATCCGGCCGCCGCCAGCACCTCATTCAGATGCTCGAACGCCAGCTCGACCTGCCGCTCCAGGTCCGGCTCGGGCGTACCGTCGTCGCGGCTCCCGACCTGCCCCGAAACGAACAGGAAGCCGTTCGAGCGAACAGCCGGGGAGTAGCGGTTGCGCTCATAAAGCGCTCGACGGCCGGAGGGAAAAACGACGTCGCGTGTTGCCATGGATCCATCTCCATCAATGATCGAAACGATGAGGCGCACTCTAGGCAGCCGCGCGGCCACGATAAACCGGGCATTCCCGTCGGCACTGTTTGTAGAATCCAAACAATTCCTCGCCGCGTGGAGCAGCCATGGACCGATTCGATGCGATGCAGGCGTTCGTCCGTGTCGTGGAGACCGGCAGCTTCACCAGGGCGGCGCAGACCCTGGACTTGAGCAAGACCAGCGTGACCCAGCTGGTGCAACAGCTGGAGGCCAGACTGCGCGTGAAGCTCCTCAACCGGACCACGCGCAAGGTCAACGCCACCGCCGATGGCGTCGCGTATTACGAACGCGCGATCCGGCTGCTGGCCGATCTGGAAGATGCCGAGAGCAGCCTTTCCAAGGCATCGGCACTACCAAGGGGCAGGTTGCGGGTGGACGTGCCCAGTCCGCTGGCCCGCATGATTCTTGTGCCGGCCCTTCCTGCTTTTCATGCGCGCTATCCCGACCTGCGGCTGGACTTGGGCGTGAGCGATCGCATGGTCGATATCATCGGCGAGAACGTCGATTGCGTCGTGCGCGGCGGCGAACTCACCTCCCTGTCCCTGAAGGCGCGGCATATCGGAGATCTGCCACTGGGTGTGTACGCCGCGCCGAGTTACCTCGAGCGCGCGGGCGAGCCCTCACATCCGCGCGAGCTGGAAGACACACACCACCGCGTCGTTGGCTACCTGTGGTCGCGCAGCGGCAAGGCCCTTCCCTATGTCATGCGCAAAGGCGGCGAAGCCGTACGAGTCCAGGGACGTTGCGTCTTGTCCGTCGACGATGGCAATGCATATCTCGAAGCCGGTCTCGTCGGGCTTGGCGTGCTGTGGCTGCCTCGCTACATGGCCAAGGAGTCCGTGGCCAGAGGCGACCTGGTGCCACTGTTCGGCGCCTGGCACATGGACCCGATGCCGCTCTATCTGGCGTTCGCGCCCAACCGGCATGTAAGCGCAAAGCTTCGCGTTTTCATCGATTGGATGGTGGAGCTGATGGCGCAGCATGCACCTGTGGCTCGTTGAAGCAGCAACGATAAGCAGCCGCGAACAAGCTCTACCGGGCCAGGCCGGAACGGGTTCGGCCCACCGACAATAGATAAGAGCCCGGATAGCAGACAAAAGCAAAGGGCCGCGATCGCTCGCGGCCCTTGCGGTATATGGCGCCCGATGTCGGACTCGAACCAACGCCCCCTGATTAACAGTCAGTGCGCTTGTACTTTTATTTCAGTGATTTAGGCTGCTTATTTTTCAACAATCTCCCGGCTGCACTCGCCTGGCGCCGTGTTTTGCCGCTCAATTTTCAACACTTGTGGCGGGCTCCTCTTTGCAACCCAAGCCAGATCGAACTTATGGCAGTACTTCTCCGAGCCTCGATAAGATGCAGCTCCGGAAGCTCCGCTTTCGACTGCGATTTCAGCCGGTCGTTGCAACACACTATAAGCGCCAAGGCGTGAGGAGTGTTGTATGGCACCCAGGCTTCGTAGGCACCTGA
>NZ_FONH01000016.1 GCF_900112865.1 Dyella marensis
CGAAACACTCGCCTGAAAGGCGAGACACATTCGCGGTAACGCGACCATCAAGCGCACCGCAACTGGATTCCTGCCTGCGCAGGAATGACGAGCAAAAAAAAGCCGCAGACCTGCGCCCGCGGCTTTCGATACTCGCTGCGCCCGCAAGCGAACCCTGACCTCAACGCCCCCGCTTCGGCTTCAGCATCGTGCCGATGCACTTCGGCGAGCCGCACAGGCACGCCCACACCTTCTTCAGGCGCGCGGTGTGCGGGACATCCAGGATGATGCCGTAGTCGTAAGTCAGCTCTTCGCCCGGCTTGATGTTGCGGATCGCCTCGATGAAGACCTGGTCCTTGCGGCGGTCGTCATCCTCGTCCTCCAGCACCACCGCCTGGCAGTTCGGGTCGCAGCTGTGGTTGATCCAGCGCGCGGTATTGCCCTTGCGGTTGGCGTCGATCAGGTATTCGTCGTTGAGCGTGAACAGGAAGGTATGGCCGGTCTCGCCGCCGTCGCCATACATCACGTCGGCTTGCTGGTGCGTCATCAGCGTGCCCTTGTACTCGACGATCTCCTCGCCCTTCTTGATCGGCGCGGTGGCGAACACGCCATTGCCGTGGATGGGGGAGCGGCGCGCGACGAAACGACGTGACATGCGAAGGACCTGGTTCGGGGAAAACGTCGATGATGCCCTGTTCCGCGTGACGGTGGAATCGCTGCGGCGCAATACACCGGCCGCGGCGCGGTTTTGCGCGATGGTGCCGGCCCGGCCATCCGGGCCCTGGCGCCCCTCCCCCCTCTCATGGTTAGAATCGCCATTCAAACGATCGTTTGGAGTGGCCATGTTGCCTCGGCTGTACCGCCTGATCCCCCGCCTGCTGGTGCTGGGCCTGTTGTCCTTGGGACTGGTCGCCTGCGGCCCGCCGCGCAAGAGCGTGTTCCCGCCCACGGTCAGCATCCAGGAAATGACGGTGCGCCCCGACGGCCAGTGGCAGCTGACCGTGCGCATCCAGAACAACAGCTACGGCGGCATGAATTTCCGCTCGCTCGACGGCGAACTGAAGGTGGCCGAGCTGGTGCCGGTACGCCTGCACGCGAAGTTCGACCTGGATATCCCCGCCTTCGCCGGCGACATCACCCGCGTCAACGTACTGCCCACGCCGGAGATGAGCCAGGCGCTCGCCGCGGCGGCGGCCAAGGGCAGCGGCGGCTCGGTGCCGTATGGCGTCGTCGGCCGCGCCAACGCCAAGCCGGAGCAGGAAGAACAACCGCGCGACTTCGAATTCCACGGCAACGACTGGCTGTCGCCGGTGCCGGGCATCGCCAACACCTGGCGCTGAGCACGCGCCACACCCTTATCGAACCATCCCGTATCGCCTTCCAGGCAGGAAACCGCACATGACCATCTACAAGGCCCCCCTCGACGATCTGCGCTTCGCCCTCTACGACGTGCTGCACGCGGAAGCCACCCTGACCCAGTTGCAGGGCGGCGAAGGCCACACCCGCGACCTGCTCGACGCCGTGCTGGAAGAAGCCGGCCGCCTGAGCGAGGCGCTGCTGGCGCCGTTCAATGCCAGCGGCGACGAGGAAGGCTGCAAGTACGACAAGGCCACCCAGACGGTGACCACGCCCAAGGGCTTCAAGGAAGCCTTCAAGGCCTTCGCCGAGGGCGGCTGGACCGGCCTGACCCAGGCCGAGCATTTCGGCGGCCAGGGCCTGCCCAACACGGTCGGCACCGCCACCACCGAAATCTTCCAGGCCGGCAACCTGTCCTGGAGCCTGTACCCGCTGCTGTCCGAAGGCGCCTGCCACGCGATGGAGCTGCACGGCACCAAGGAGCAGCAGGACACCTACCTCAAGCCCATCGTCGAAGGCCGCTGGACCGGCACCATGTGCCTGACCGAGCCGCAGGCCGGCTCCGACCTGGGCCTGCTGAAGACCCGCGCGGAACCCGGCGACAACGGCAGCTACAAGATCACCGGCACCAAGATCTTCATCAGCGCCGGCGAGCATGACCTGGCCGAGAACATCATCCACCTGGTGCTGGCCCGCCTGCCCGATGCGCCGGCCGGCAGCCGCGGCATCTCGATGTTCATCGTGCCGAAGTTCAAGTTGAACGCCGACGGCTCGCCCGGCACGCGCAACACCGTCGTGGCCAGCAATATCGAGCACAAGATGGGCCTGCGCGGTTCGGCCACCTGCGTGATGAATTTCGACGCCGCCGAGGGTTACCTGATCGGCCAGCCGCACAAGGGCCTGGCCGCGATGTTCACCATGATGAATGCCGCGCGCCTGGGCGTGGGCGTGCAGGGCCTGGCGCTGTCCGAGCGCGCGCTGCAGAACAGCTCCAACTATGCGCGCGAGCGCCTGCAGGGCCGCGCGCTGTCGGGCCCGCAGTTCCCCGACAAGCCGGCCGACAACCTGCTGGTGCAGCCGGACGTGCGCCGCATGCTGCTGACCCAGCGCGCCATCGTGGAAGGCTCGCGCACCCTGCTGCTGTACACCTCGCTGCAGACCGACGTGGAAGCGCGCGGCGTCGACGAGGTCACGCGCAAGAACGCCGGCGAACTGGTGGCGTTCCTGATTCCGATCGCCAAGGGCCTGGTCACCGAGCTGGCGCAGGAGTCGACCAAGGAAGCGCTGCAGGTCTATGGCGGCCACGGCTATATCGTGGAGAGCGGCGTGGAGCAGTTCGTGCGCGACGCCCGCATCATCACCCTGTACGAAGGCACCACCGGCATCCAGGCCGCCGACCTGCTGGGCCGCAAGATCCTCCAGCTGCAGGGCGCCGGCTTCAAGCTGTTCCTGCAGGAAATCCAGGCGTTCTGCCAGAAGCATGCCCAGGACGCCGCGATGGCCTCGCTGATCGCCCCGCTGGCCAGGAACGCCAAGGAATGGGCCGATCTGACCCTGGCCGTGGCCGCACGCGTGCAGGGCAACCCGGAAGAACTCGGCGCCGCCGCCAGCGATTACCTGTACTACTCCGGCTACGCCACGCTGGCCTACATGTGGGCCCGCAGCGTCGCCGCCGCGAACGCGAGCAGCCAGTCCGAGGCCTTCAAGCAGTCCAAGCGCGACACCGCCGCGTTCTACTTCGCCCGCATGCTGCCGCGCTGCCTGATGCACAAGGCGGCGATCGAGGCGGGCGTGGGGACGCTGCCGGCCGTCGCCTGATCGCCACCGGCGTAGGTTGGGGTGAGCGCAGCGAACCCCAACACTGCGAAGCGCTTGGCGCTGGCCACGTTGGGGTTCGCTGCGCTCACCCCAACCTACGCCGTTTTTCGGAGCGGCGGGTAGTGGGGACTTCCCTGCTCCCTCGCTCCGGGTGTAGAACCGGACTCCGGTTCCCAAGCACACCAAAGCGCATGAGCGACCCGACCTTCCTGATCCGTCTCGCCGAAGACGACGACGACTTCATCCTCGCCCTGGTCCCCCGCTTCGTCGACTTCCACCTGCCGGCCTGGCGCAAACGCCACGAATGCATCGACGGCATCCGCAAGGACCTCACCCGCCACCTGGAAGAACAACCCGCCAACAGCTTCCTGTTCGTCGCCGAAGACGACGACGGCACCCCGGTCGGCTTCGTTCATCTGCAGAAGACCCAGGACTACTTCACCGGCCGCGTGAACTGCCACATCTCCGACCTCGCCGTGGCGCACTCGCATGAAGGCAAGGGCGTCGGCCGCGCCCTGCTCGACCACGCCGAAACCTGGGCGCGCGAACACCGCTGCCACCTGATCACCCTGGCCGTGTTCCCCGGCAACGAACGCGCACGCAAGATCTACGAGGAAGCCGGCTACGGCGCCGACCTGCTGCGCCTGGCCAAGCCGGTGCACTGAGGCGCCGGCGGACGCAGGCGCAGATAGCGCCCGGCCAGCGCCGGCAGCACCAGCAGGTTCAGCACGGTGGAGCTGGCCAGGCCGCCCAGGATCACGATCGCCATCGGCCCCTCGACCTCGCGTCCCGGCTCGCCGTTGCCCAGCGCCAGCGGCAGCAGGCCGAGCGCGGTCACCAAAGCGGTCATCAGGATCGGCGTCAGCCGCTCGCGCGCGCCGCGCAGCACGGTGTAGCGATTCCAGTGCGCCCCTTCCTCGCGCACCAGGTGCTCGTAATGCGAGACCAGCATGATGCTGTTGCGCGCGGAGATACCGAACAGCGTGACGAAGCCCACCAGCGCACCGATCGACAGCACGGCCCCTGTCAGGGCGGCAGCGATCACGCCGCCCACCAGTGCGAATGGCACATTGGCCAGGATCAGCGCCACGCTGCGGCGCTCGGGAAACGCCGCCAGCAGCAGCGCGACGATGCCGACACCGGCCAGTCCGCCATGCAGCAGCAGATCGCGGCGCGCCCGGGTGGCGCCTTCGGCGGTGCCGCCGAATTCCAGGTAATAGCCCGGCGGCAGCGCCACCCTCCTGGCCAGGAGCGCGCGCGCACGGTCGACAAAGCCGACCACATCCGTCGTGGCGGGATACACCGCCAGCACCAGCCGGCGGCGACCGCCTTCGTGCAGCACGTTGGCGCGGCCTTCGAGCAGATCCGTCTCGGCCACCGCCGACAACGGCACGCTGCGACCGGCCGGATTGCGCAGCAGCAGCTCACCCACCGTCTCCGGGTCGCGCTGCGCCGACGGATCAAGCTGCAGGCGGATGGCGATGGGCTGCACGCCGTCGAACACTTCGCCCGCCACCACGCCCTGGTGCGCGGCGGCCACGGCGTCGAGCACGTCGGTCATGCGCAGGCCGTGCGCGGCCAGGCGTTCGGGCAGCGGCACGATACGCAGGGTCGGCACCGTCGGCGCGTCCGACAGGCGCACGCTGCCGTTCCCCGGCACGGCCGGCATCGCCTGCTTCACCTTGCCGGCCAAGCGGTCGAGCGTGTCCAGGTCGCTGCCGTAGAGGCTGATCGTCACCGGTGCCGTTTCGCCCGATAGCGATTCGCCGATGCGGTCCCCCAGGAAAGTCACCACTTCGCCGCCGAAGCCCGGGTAGCCGTCGACCACCAGCTTCAGCGCGCGCTCGATGCGGATCTGGTCGGCGGCGCCCAGCCCCGGCTTCAGCTCGACATGGAACTCGCTCTGGTTCGGCGGCCAGGTGTCCTGCACCATCGCGGCGCGGCCGACCTGCTGCGACACCGTCGCGACGCCGGGGACGGCCAGCACGTCCCTGCCCATGCGCTCGCCGATGCGCGTCATTTCCTCCAGCGAGGTGCCGCTCGGGCCTTGCAGCTGAATCACGAAATGGCCTTCGCGAAACTCCGGCAACAACGACGCGCCGAATAACGGCAGCACCGCGATCGCCGCCGCGCCCAGCAGCAGGGCGCCGATCAACCAGGCCCGCCCGTGCGGCATGGCGCGCTCGAGCAGCCGGTGCTGCGCCAGCTTCGCGCGCTTGAGCCAGCGCGGCTCGCGGTGGCGCCGGTCGGCGCGCAACAGCAGCAGGCACAAGGCCGGCGTCACGCTGAGCGCCACCAGCAACGAGGCGAACGTCGCCAGCAGGAAGGCGCCGGCCAGCGGCGCGAAGAAACTGCCCTGCAAACCCGGCAGCAGCAGGATGGGCAGGAATACCAGGCCCACCACCACGGTGGCCAGCACCACCGGGCGGCGCACTTCGAGCGAGGCGTCGAGGATGACTTCCGCGCGCGCCGCCGCGGCGCCGGCCCGGCGCAGGCGGCGCATCACGTTCTCCACGTCGATGATGGCGTCGTCGACCACCACGCCCAGCGCCACGGCCAGGCCGCCCAGGGTCATGGTGTTGATGGTCCAGCCGAACCAGGGGAAGGCCATCACCGCCACTGCGAGCGACAGCGGAATGCTCAGGAACGAGATCAGCGCGGTGCGCCAGTCGCGCAGGAACAGCACCAGCACCGCCAGCACCAGCACCGCGCCGAACAGCAGCGCGCCGCGCATGTCGGCCAGCGCGACTTCGACGAAGGTGGCCGGGCGGTGCAGCGAGGACACCAGGCTCACGCCCTGCTCCGCGAGCATCGGCTTGAGCTCGTCCAGCGCGGCTTCCACCGCATGCGTCACTTCCAGCGTGTTCGCGCCGTACTGGCTGTTGAGCGCGACCAGCACGCCGGGCCGCGCCATGATGCGCGAGTCGCCGAAGGCGGGCGCCGCGTGCTCGGCGACATCCGCGACATCGGCCAGGGTGACGTTGCGCCCCGCGTGCTGCGTGATCACGGCCTGGCCGAGCTGGGCCGGCGCGGTCAGCGTGCCATCGGCCTCCAGCACCACGCGCTGCGCGGGCGTGTCGACATAGCCGGCGCCGCGCACGCCACTGGCCGCGGCCGCGGCAGCGCGCACGTCTTCAAGCGTGAGACCGAAGGCGGCGAGGCGGTCCGGATGCACGCGCACCTGCCATTCGCGCACGCCGCCGCCGAACACGGTGGCATCGGCCACGCCGGGCACGGCGAGCAGGCGGGGCTTTATCGTCCAGTCGGCGAGCGAGCGCAGCGCCAGCGGATCGAGCTTGTCGCTGAGCAGGCCGAACTTCAGCAGGTCCATGGTCGAGGACACCATCGGGCTGAGCGACGGCGCCTGCACGCCCTGCGGCAGTTGCGCGGCGGCCTCGGTGACACGTTCGGCCAGCAGCTGACGGTCGCGGAACGGATCGCTGCCTTGCTTGAACACCACGGTGATGACCGCCAGGCCCTGGATCGATTGCGAGCGCACGGTATCGACGTCGGTGCCGCCGTTGACCGCGTTCTCGATCGGCTGGGTGACGCGCTGTTCCACCTGCAAGGCGGTGAAGCCCGGCGCCTCGACCTGGATGGTGAGTTCGGCCGGCACGAAATCCGGGAATACGTCGTAGCGCGCGCTGCGCAGATGGGCGACGCCCACCGCCAGCAGCAACGCGGCGAGCAGCGCGATCCACCACGGATGGCGCAGCGCGCCGCGGACGATGAAGGTCAGCATGATTCAGTCGTCGTCGCCCGGCTTGCCGGGTTCGGCCGGCGCCGCATCGAGCGCGATCAGCGCGCCCGCGCCGCGGGTTACCACTTTCTCGCCCGCCGTGAAGGGTGCGCCGACGATCCAGCCGGCGGCGGTCATCGCCAGCGCGGTCACCGCGCGGCGTTCGAAATGCGTCGCGTCGGTGGCGACATAGGCCCAGGCCACGCCGTTCCAGCGCACCACCGCGCCACGCGGCAGCAGCACGCCGGACGCGCCCGCGCCGCTGCCCTGGAGTCGCGCGGTGAGCAGCATGCCCGGTGTCAGTCCGGCGCCCGGCGCTTCCAGCAGCCAGCCGCCGGCCAGGCCCGCGCTGCTGCGCGGCAAGGGGCCGAGCACGCGCGCAACGGTGTCGCCCGGATGCAAGAGCGCGCCGGCCGGCTGAAACCCGGCCGCGGGCGCGGCGAGCGGTTCGGCCTTGAGCCAGGCCATGCGTCCGTCCAGCAGCGCTTCGGTGCGCGCGTGCAGCGTGCCTGCATCCATGCCGGCGATGGCGGAGCCCCAATCCATGCGCAGTTGGGTGCGCGCCTGCTGCAGCTTCGACTGGTCCACCGCGGCCTGCGCGCGCGCCGCTTCCACCGCCTTGCGCGACATGTTGCCGTCCGCCGCGTACAGCGCCTGCACGCGTTGCGCTTCGGCACGCGACGCATCCGCCGTCGCCTGCAATGCCGCGATGTCGTCGGCGGCCTTGGCCAGCGTGGAGGGATCGAGCACTTCGGCGGTGGCGGACAGTTCGAGCGGCGCCTGCGCCGCGTGCAGTTCCGCCAGCGCGAGGCCTAACCGCGCCTGCGTGGCGGCATCCACTTCGGTCGCCGCGGCGGTGACGCTGGCGACAATCAGCCATGCGGCGCACAGCATGCGCGCCGCGCGAGGTAACGAGAGGCGGACGATCATGGCTTGTCTCCTGCGCGGCCAGCGGCTTGCAGCAGCCCGGCCTCGTTGCCTTCCAGCGGCGTGCGCACCGCGTCTTCCAGCGCGCCCAGCGCCTGCTGTGCCTGGTCGACGGCGGTGAGCCGCGCCTGGGTGGCGGTGATGGCGGCCAGCTGCGCATTGAGCACGGCGACGCGATCGTCCTCGCCGTGCGCGTAGCCGGTTTCGACTTGCTGCCGCAGGCGCTCTGCGGCGTCATGTCCGTGCGTCGCGGCGTTCAATGCATCGCGCGCCGCGGTCAGCCTGGCCGCGGCACTGGCGATCTCGCTGTCGATGCCGGCCTGCACGGCTTCGACGTGGCGGCCGGCCGCTTCGCGGCGCGCTTCGGCCTCGGCGATCGGACCCTGGTTCTGGTCCAGCAGCGGCAGCGTGGCGCCGAGATTGAACTGCAATTTGCGCGCGCCGTGGTCGTAGGTGTAGCCCGGCCCGATGCTGATCTGCGGGTATTGCATGCGCACCTGCTGGCGCAGTTCGGTTTCGCGGCTGGCGTAGTCGACGAGGGCGCGCTCCAGGTCGGGGCGCGACAGGCGTGCGCGCGAAGCGAGTGCGTCGAGTTGCGTGGCCGGCCATTCGGGCGGCGCTTCGAGGTCGTCCCAGGCGAGCGCGACGCCTTCCAGCGCCTGCACCGGCACGCCCACGGCGCGCGCCAGCCGCGCGCGCGCGTCGGCCACGCGCTGTGCGGCCGCCGCCGCGGCATCGCGTGCCTGGGCCAGTACCAGCGCCACCTGCAGCACATCCGCCGGCATCGCTTCGCCGAGCGCGCGGCGCTGTTCCTGCGCGGCCTGCAATGCCATCGCCTTGTTTACCGCCTCATCGGCCAGCGCGCGCTGCCGTTCGCCCAGCAACACATCGGCCAGTGCCGCGCGCAGCGTGCGGCGCACATCCCACACTTTCCCGGCGTAATCCAGGCGCGCGCCGCGCACGCCGGCATCGGCCAGGTCCGCGCGCAGGCGGCGGCGCACCGCGGTATCGATCAGCCAGTTGGTGGTCACGCCCCACAGCCAGGGACTGCTGCCGGCCTGGTCCTGCGCGTAGCGCTCCAGCGCCAGATTGACGGAAGGTTTGGGCCAGGCCTTCGCGGTGCGCACCGCGGCATCGGCCTCGGCCAGGTGCGCGCGCGCCTCGGCCAGGTCGGGATTGAGCACCAGCGCGGCCAGCAGCAGCTCGCCGCTGCCGTAGCGCGCGGGCGGCCAGTCCAGCTGCGCTTCGCGCAGCACAGGTGCGAGGCGCTCGGCCAGCATCGGATCGTCCAGGCGGCGAGCCTGCCATTGCGCGGCGGTGACGGCGGGATCGATCGGCCGCGCCTGGTAGTGCGCGCAGCCGGCGAGCACGAGCACCACGGCGACGCCGGTGGCGCGGAAACCGCCGGACCGGCGTCGGAGCAGGGAAACGTAGCGCATCCACCGCATCATCCGAGCCGCGCCTTAGACCGCGCTTAGGCCCGTCGGCGGCGCAAGATTTTGCCGCAATGCAGAAACGGACCGGGCCGGTGATTACAGCGCAATGACGCCAGAATGACCAGATATTGACGCGCCGCAACAATCGCGCTTAGCCTCGAATCGTCGCAGCCCTGGGGAGGATTTGCTGCGACGCAGGATCCAGGCAAGGAGCCCGCCACTGACCGCCTGACCGGGGAAACCACCAATGACCAAACGACTTAAGCGGCGCCTGCCGGCGGCCGCGCTACTGCCCCTTTGCTGTATGCATGCCCTCGCCGCCTCGACGGCCTGGGCCGACGAAACACCCGCCGCCGACGCGGCATCGCCCGAAAAAGCCAAACAGCTGCAGCAAGTCGTCGTCACCGGAACGCGCAGCACCGACCGCACCGCTTCCGAATCCCTCGCACCGATCGACGTACTGACCCCCGCGGACCTCACCGCCACCGGCAGTACCGACCTGGCCAGCGCCCTGAGCACCCTGCTCCCCTCGCTGGACTTCCCCCGCCCCGCCATCAACGACGGCAACGACGCGATCCGGCCGGCAAGCCTGCGCGGCATGTCGCCGGACCAGGTGCTCGTACTGGTCGACGGCAAGCGGTATCACACCACCAGCCTGGTCAACTACAACTCGGCGATCGGGCGCGGCTCGGCGCCGGTGGACCTGAACTCGATTCCCATCGCCGCCATCGATCACATCGAAGTGCTGCGCGACGGCGCGGCGGCACAGTACGGCTCCGACGCCATCGCCGGCGTGATCAATGTGGTGCTCAAGCGCGGCAGCGTCGAGGGCGGCAACAGCGTCACCGCCAGCGGCGGCATCATGGATAAGGGCGACGGCGCGCAGAACGGCGTGCAGGGCAGCATGGGCATTCCGCTGGGTGGGCCCAACGGCAGCGCGCCGGGCTGGATGCGCGTGGCATGGAATTACCAGAACGCCATGAACACCAACCGCGCGGAGAATCGCGACAAGTCCACCACGCTGGCGGGCGCGTCCAACCCGAGCGGCATTCCGTACGAACGCTACGGCGATCCGGCAGTGAAGACCTATCAGCTGCTGCTGAACTTCGGCTACGACATCACGCCGGGCATCGAACTGTACGGCTATCTCAACGGCAGCAAGCGCGACGTGACCTCCAACGGCTACTACCGCGCCTACAACTCCGCCCGCAACGTACCGGCGCTCTACCCGAATGGCTTCCTGCCGCAGATCGTCAACCACAGCAACGACATCGCCGCGGTACTGGGCCTGCGCGGCACCACCGCCGGCGGCTGGCACTGGGACTTCTCCGCCGATCACGGCGAGAACAACCTGGCCTTCGACATCGCCAACAGCGTCAATACCAACCTGTACTACACGCACGGCTATTCGCCGACGTATTTCAATGCCGGCACCTTCCGCAACAAGCAGAGCGTGGCGAACCTGGACCTGAGCAAGGACGTCCACGTCGGCTTCCTGCCCAACCCGGTCACGCTGGCGTTCGGCGCGGAGTACCGCAAGGAGACCTATGTGATCGACGCGGGCGATCCGGACTCCTATTTCTTCGATCCCACCACGCTCATTCCAGGCACGACCACACCCTATGCGGGCGGCTCGCAGGTATTCCCGGGCCTGACACCCCAGGTCGCCGGCACGTTCGGCCGGCACAGCCAGGCGGCCTACGTGGATCTGGAAACGGACCTGACCAGCAAGCTGTCCGCCGGCCTGGCCGGGCGCTACGAGCACTACAGCGATGCGGGTTCGACACGCTCGGGCAAGCTCTCGGCGCGCTACCAGTTCACCGATACGTTCGCGTTGCGCGGCACGGCCTCCAACGGCTTCCGCGCACCGTCGCTGGCGCAGCAGAACTACGAATCGGTGGTGACGCTGATCCAGAACGGCACGCTCGCGCAGATCGGCACCTACCGCACCTCCGACCCGGTGGCGATCGCACTCGGCGCCAAGGCGCTGAAACCCGAGAAGTCGACCAACTACGGCCTCGGCGCGGTGTGGCAGCCGTGGAACGATTTCAGCGCGACGCTGGACCTGTACCAGATCCGCGTGGCCGACGCGATCCTGTATTCGGACCAGATCGCGGTGAGCATCCCGAACAGCCAGGTCACCGGGGCGCAGTTCTTCGTCAATGGCGCCACCACGCGCACGCGTGGCGCGGACCTGATCGCCAACTACCGGATGGACCTGGACGGCTGGGGCCGGCTCAACCTCACCGCCAGCGGCAACTACAACAAGACCAAGGTGCTCGAGGTATCCACGCCGGCCTTCGGCCGCGCCAGCGAAGGTTTGCTCACCGCGTCGACGCCGCGCACCAAGTACGTGTTCAGCGGCGACTGGCAGCTGCAGGGCTTCGGGCTGCATGCCAACCTGACCCGTTACGGTTCGGTGATCCGCCGCGGCGACGCCGACGACGGCAGCCAGGACCAGAAGTTCGCCGCGCGCTGGCTGCTGGACCTTTCCGCCAGCTACGCATGGCAGGCGTGGACCTTCACCGCCGGCGTCGACAACCTCACCAACCAGTATCCGACCAAGGCCTCGCTGGCCAACGTGTACGAGGACCGCGCCGACGGCCTGCAGTATTCGTCGCTGTCGCCGTTCGGCTTCAACGGCCGCTACTGGTACGGCAAGGTTGCGTATCGCTTCTGACGGCATCCCCTCCGCGCCCAGGCGGCGCGGAGGGGCGAGATGAACCGCGCACTCGCGGCATGTCCCATCCACGTCAGAGGTGATCCATGCAAGACGATCTTCACAGCGTTGCCGGCGAGCGTCCGCGCTCGATGAGGCGGCGCGATCTGCTGCGCATGATCGGTGCCGCCGCCGGCGGCGCGGCGATGTACCAGGCGATGAGCAGTCTCGGCCTCGCGGCCGAATCCCCGTTCCGCGGCCAACCGCGGCTGGAGGGCGCCCCGCGCGGCGCGTCCGTGCTGGTGCTGGGTGCCGGCATCGCCGGCATGGTGGCGGCCTACGAGCTGCGCCAGGCCGGTTACCGGGTGCAGGTGCTCGAGTACAACCGGCGGCCCGGCGGCCGCAACTGGTCGCTGCGCGGCGGCGACCGCTTCACCGAACTGGGCGGCTTTACCCAGCACTGCCAGTTTGAGGACGGGCTGTATATCAATCCGGGGCCATGGCGCCTGCCCTATCACCACCACGGCATCCTGTCCTACTGCAAGAAACTCGGCGTGGCGCTGGAGCCGTTCGTCCAGGTCAATCACAACGCCTACCTGCACAGCGACGGCGCCTTCGGCGGCCAGCCGCAGCGCTATCGGGCCATCAACGCCGACTACCGCGGCCACGTGGCCGAATTGCTGGCCAAGAGCACGCGGCAGGGACAGCTGGACCAAGCCGTGACGAAAGAAGACCAGGAGCTGCTGCTGGAATCGCTGCGCGAATGGGGTGCGCTGGACAAGCAGTTCGCCTACGCGCGCGGCGAAGCCAGCAGCAACCGGCGCGGCTACGACCGCGATGCCGGCGGCGGGCTCGGCGCGAAGCCGCTGCCCTCGACTCCGCTGCAGCTGAAGGATGTGCTGGGCTCCCGCCTGTGGAGCCACCTGGTGGCCGGCGAGATCTACGAGTTCCAGACCACCCTGTTCCAACCGGTCGGCGGCATGGGCCGCATCGGCGAGGCTTTCGGCCGCGAGCTGAAGGGATTGATCCGCTATGGCGCCAAGGTCACCGCCATCCAGCAGGACGAACGCGGCGTCAGCGTGGCCTACGAGGATGCCGACACACCCGGCGCCACGCATACGGCGAGCGCGGACTGGTGCGTGTGCACCATCCCACTGTCGATCCTGGGTCAGTTGCCGCTCAATGTCGGCGCTGCCATGGCCGAGGCGATCGCCGCGGTGCCCTATGCCGCTTCGGTGAAAGTGGGCCTGCAATTCAAGCGGCGCTTCTGGGAGGAGGACGAGCACATCTACGGCGGCATCACCTATACGGACCTGCCGATCGCCAACATCAGCTACCCGAGCACCGGCTTCCATGGCGGCGGCAAGGGCGTGCTGCTGGGCGCCTATATGTGGGGAGCCGATGCCTATCGATTCACCGCGATGTCGCCCGAGGAGCGGGTACGCAAGGCGGTCGAATACGGCAGCCGGATCCATCCGCAGTACCGCGACGAGTTCGAGCATGGCATCGCCGTGGGTTGGCACCGTTCGCCCTTCACTCTGGGCTGCTTCGGCGTGTGGTCCGACGCGGCGCGCGAGCGCCACTACGACAACCTGTGCCAGGTGGACGGCCGCATCGTGCTGGCCGGCGAGCATGCCTCGTACCTGCCGGCGTGGCAGGAGGGTGCGGTGACGTCCGCGCTCGATGCCATCGAACGCATCCATCGGCGCGCGACAGGAGGCGTGTGATGCAGCGAAAATCGATACTGATACTGGCCGGCGTCGCGCTGCTGCTCGCCGCAGGCGCCGCGCGGGCACAGTCGTCCGACAACGCCGGCCACGCTGGCGGCGGGCTCACGGCGGCCGACGGCGAAGCGGTGTTCCGCGGCATCTGCCAGGGCTGCCACATGCCCGATGCCAAGGGTGCGCAAGGCGCCGGCAACTATCCTGCGCTGACCGGCAATCCGCGGCTGGCGTCGCCGCAGTACATGGCGGCCGTGATCCTGCATGGCCGGCGCGACATGCCCTCGTTCAAGCCCGCGCCGGAAGGCGAGGAACGCTTCCTGCGCGGCACCGGCCTCAGCGATGCGCAGATCGCCGGCGTGATCAACTACATCCGCACCCACTTCGGCAACCGGTACACCGATAGCATCAGCGTCGATGAAGTCGCCGCGATGCGGCAATGATCCCTTCCCCACAGGAGTTCGCCATGCGATTGCCCTCCCGCCTTGCCCTGGCTTTTCTCGCGCTTGCCGCGGCGTCCGCACAGGCGCAGGAAGTAAAGCGCTACAAGATTCCGGACAGCGACTTCCCGATTTCCGCCGCCGTCGAAGTGCCGGCCGGCAAGGCCACCGTATACGTGAGCGGCAACGTGCCGCCGGTGGTCGACCCGAAGGCGCCCAAGGATTCGGTGGCCGCGTATGGCGACACCAGGACGCAGACCGTGGGCGTGCTCGCCGCCATCGAAAAGCAGCTCAAGGGCATGGGCCTGGGGCTGGGCGACGTGGTGAAGATGCAGGTGTTCCTGGTGGGCGACGAGGCCCATGGCGGACACATGGACTTCGCCGGCTTCATGGCCGGCTATCGCCAGTACTTCGGCACGCCGCAGCAGCCGAAACTGCCGGCGCGCTCGGCGTTCCAGATCGCGGCACTGGGCAATCCGGGATACCGGGTGGAGATCGAGGTGATCGCGGTCAGGCCGTAGGCCGCGCGCTGAAAAAGCGCGCAAAAAAAACGGCACCCGTGAGGGTGCCGTTTTTTCGCTCGCGCCGAAGCACGCTCAGTTCTTGGTGGCCTTGCCTTCGACCTGCTCGCGCGAGTCGAGGCGCTGGGCCACGCGGTCGATGTTGGCCAGCGACAGCAGGTGCGCATAGATCCAGCCGAACACGCCCTCGGTCAGGAACTCGTGCGAGGTCTTCGCGTCGAGCTTGCGCAGCTTCTCCTCGTTGACCACGTACAGGCCATTGAGGTTGATCGCCTTGCCGTCCTTCTCCAGACGGATGTTGCGCGGCTCGAGCAGGTCGTGCTTGCGCAGCTGCTCCATGAACCACTGCGTGCGACCCACGTGCTGCTGGAACTCGCCGAGAAAGTTCACGGCGTTCTTCAGCATCTCGCTGTCGGTGCCGTCGTCCTGGAACAGGCGCTCGCCCTCGTCGCTGCCGAAGCCTTCATAGGCCTCGTCCAGGAACACGGTGAAGTCGTCGCCTTCCTCGCCCGCCGGCTTTTCGGCCAGCACGAACGGATAGCGGCGCACGAAGGCCGGCACGTAGGTGTTGGCTGCCCACTGGCCGTCGGCGTCGATGAACAGGTTTTCGTTCTGGCGCAGGCCCAGCAGGGCCATCGGGCCGGCTTCTTCCATGCTGCTGCCGGCGAACAGGATCGGCAGGTCGCGCGCGGCGGCGGGGAATTCCACGCCGGTCAGCGGCACCGAGTGCACGCCCGCCGCGAAACGCAGGCTGGGGATGCCCTTCAGGCGCAGATCCTTGTGTTGGGTACGGTTGAGCGGCACCGGGCGCTCGTAGAAAAGAACTTCAGCCACGTCGTTTACCTCTGCCCCGCCGTGCCGGGGTCGCCACCCAGGCTTCCCCTCCCAAACCCGGCGTCGGGTCTACAGATGAACAGCCACTATATCGCAGGCCCGTGGCGAAGCGTAAATCCCGGCCGGCCCGGGACAGTTTTCAGCAGCGACAAGTATTTGCACGCAATTTGCAACTAAACATGGTTTATGCTCGGGCGAACCAGCACCGTTGCATGGTCTGGACGCTCCCAAGGGTCACCTGAAGGACGGAACACATGCCGATGGAAGTTCCCATGCGGCTGATCGACGGGCCGGGAAAGGTCGCCGATCTGCATTCGACCCGCATCCTCTCGCTGGATGCCGCGGGCCGCATTCTCGACTGGATCAGTTGGCAGGACGCCGTCTGCCTGTACGTCCGCGACGCCGTCGCCTGGACCCTGGGCGACCCCTGCCTGACCGTCTACGGCGGCCACAATCGCGACCTGGGCCGGCGCAGTTCCCTGCAGCTGCATCCGATCGTGGCCAGCAGCGGCCACTGCCGCGAGCATGCGATCGAGCCGGCGCCGACCCTGACCAATACCGCCCTGTTCGCCCGCGACCGCTATATCTGCCTGTACTGCGGCGATCACTTCAGCCGCGGCGAGCTGACCCGCGACCACGTGCTGCCGATCTCCAAGAAAGGCAAGGACGAATGGGAGAACGTGGTCAGCGCCTGCCTGGCCTGCAACCTCAGGAAGAGCAACCGCACCCCGCAGCAGGCCAACATGCCGCTGCTGGCCGTACCGTACCGGCCCAGCTGGGTGGAACACCTGATCCTGTCCAACCGCAACATCCTGGCCGACCAGATGGAATTCCTGGTCAGCCACCTGCCGCGCGACCGCCGCCACCTGATGGCCTGAGGACCTGAGGGGTCGGAGCCGGCTGGCGGCGTCCCCTCTTTCTATTCGCGCGGCTCCTTGCGCGCCTCCTCCACGATTTCCTCGAACTGGCTCAGGTCGTCCCTGGCGCCCTCGGCCAGCCGGGTGTAATGGCGGCGGATGCGCTCCAGCTGCTGGTCGTCCAGATTCTCCAGGTTCAGCAGCGCGTTATGCGCCTTGCTGCTGCAGATGAGCTCGTCCAGCTTGATCTGCAGGGCGGCGGTATCGCGGTTCTGCGTGCTCTGGATCAGGAACACCATCAGGAAGGTGATGATGGTGGTGCCGGTATTGATGACCAGCTGCCAGGTGTCGTTGAAATGGAAGATCGGGCCGGTGATGGCCCATCCCACGATCAGCAGCACGGCCAGCAGGAAGGCTCCCGGCCGGCCGGCATAGTGCGCGGTGGCCTCGGCGAAACGCCGGAATGCGGTCGGTCGCGACATGACGGGCTCCCTCGGTTCAGGATGCCCCACACTGGCCGCCGCCACGTGGGTACGGCGTGAGATCGGCCCGGCGCCAAGCCGTACAGACAGCGTTCCTTCACGGTCCTGCCCTTGCTCCGCCCCCCCGCTGGTTCAACAATACGCAGCTATGAATATTCCTACCCGCTTCGCCCACCTGGCGACGATCGAGACGCCGGCCGACCTGCGCCGCGTCCTCGACGAGGAGCTGCCGGCCGTCGCCGACGAGCTGCGCCAGTACCTGATCGAGTCCGTGGCCAGCTCCGGCGGGCATTTCGGGGCGGGGCTGGGCGTGGTCGAGCTGACTGTCGCGCTGCACCATGTGTTCGACACGCCGCGCGACCGCCTGGTGTGGGACGTGGGCCACCAGTGCTATCCGCACAAGATTCTCACCGGCCGGCGCGACCGCATCACCACAATCAAGAAGAAGGACGGCCTGGCGCCGTTCCCGCGGCGCGAGGAAAGCGAGTACGACACCTTCGGCGTCGGCCATTCGTCCACTTCGATCTCGGCCGCGCTGGGCATGGCGATCGCCGCGCAGCGCAAGGGCGACCACCGCAAGGTGGTGGCGGTGATCGGTGACGGCGCGATGACCGCCGGCATGGCCTTCGAGGCGCTCAATCACGGCGGCGACGTCGAGCCCAACATGCTGGTCGTGTTCAACGACAACGGCATGTCGATCAGCGAGAACGTCGGCGCGCTGACCAAGATGATGGCGCGCGCCATGGCCAGCCACACGCTCAACGCCTGGCGCGAGCGGGCCAAGCGCGCGATCCCCAAGCAGTCGTTCTTCGGCCGCTTCTTCAAGCGCTGGGAAGAGCACGCCAAGGGCATGTTCGTGCCCAGCACGCTGTTCGAGGAACTGGGTTTCCACTACACCGGCCCGATCGACGGCCACGACATCCCGCAGCTGCTGCATGCGCTGCGCATGGTCAAGGACCTGCCCGGCCCTCAGCTGCTGCACGTGGTCACCACCAAGGGCAAGGGCTACGCCCCGGCCGAGCAGGCGCAGATCGAGTACCACGCGGTCGGCCCGTTCGATCCGCAGGCCGGCCTGGCGAAGAAAGCCGCTCCGGCCAGGCAGACTTACACCGACGTGTTCAGCGACTGGCTGTGCGACCAGGCCGCCGCCGACGAACGCCTGCTCGGCATCACCCCGGCGATGCGCGAAGGCTCGGGCCTGGTGCGCTTCTCCAAGGAATACCCGCAGCGCTATTTCGACGTGGCGATCGCCGAGCAGCACGCGGTGACGCTGGCCGCGGGCATGGCCTGCGAGGGCGCCAAGCCGGTGGTGGCGATCTACTCCACCTTCCTGCAGCGCGCCTACGACCAGGCCATCCACGACGTGGCGCTGCAGAACCTGGACGTGACCTTCGCCATCGACCGCGCCGGTGTGGTCGGTCCGGATGGCGCCACGCATGCGGGCAGCTTCGATCTGTCGTTCCTGCGCTGCCTGCCGAACATGGTGATCATGGCGCCGGCCGACGAGAACGAGTGCCGCATGATGCTCAGCACCGGCTTCGCCTACGACGGTCCCGCGGCGATCCGCTACCCGCGCGGCACCGGCCCCGGCGTGGCGATGCACAAGGAACTGGACACGCTGCCGCTGGGCAAGGCCGAACTGCGCCGCCGCGGCCGCCGCCTGGCCCTGCTCAGCTTCGGCGCGATGCTGGCGCCGGCGGTGGAGATCGCCGCGGAACTCGACGCCACACTGGTCAACATGCGCTTCGTCAAGCCGCTGGACGAGGCGATGATCCTGGAGCTGGCCAAGACCCACGAAGCCTTCGTCACGCTGGAAGACAACGCCGTCGCCGGTGGTGCCGGGTCGGCCGTGGCCGAATGCCTGGCCGCACATGGCGTGACCTTGCCGATCCTGCACCTGGGCTTGCCCGACGTGTATCTCGAGCATGGCAGCCGCGAGGAAGTGCTGACCATGGCTGGGCTGGACCTGCCGGGGATACGCAACGCGATCCGCGCGCGATTTCCGCAGTTTGCCGCTGCCGCCTCGGCCTGATTCCTAGAAACCTCTCTCTGCCGTCATTCCGGCGCAGGCCGGAATCCAGTAGCGATATCGCTTGATTGATGCGTCGAGGCACACGTGCCGTTTTAATGAAGCGAAGCGCCGTGCCGATGTCGCCAAACCCAATGTAATCGCCACTGGATTCCGGCCTGCGCCGGAATGACGGGCAAAAAAAAAGCCACCCCGATCGCCGGGGTGGCTTTTTCGTTTTCACGCGAACCGCTTACTTCAATCCATTTGAAATAGCCTTGATCAACGTGCCATTCGCATCGTCCCCGCTGAATTCCCACGAGAACGCACCGCCCAGCGACTGCGCCTTCACGTAGTTCATCTTGCGCTGGATGTTGGCCGGATCGTCGAAGCTCCAGAACGTGCTGCCGTTGAAGATCCAGTGCGCGCCGGCGGCCGTGTCGTCGTAGGACGGATAGCCCAGGTTCTTGAGCACCTTGTAGTCCTCGATGCCCGCCTCGTACGTACCCGGCGCGGCCGTGGTGCTGGGCTGGAACAGGCCGTTATTGCCGTTGGGCACATTGCTCCAGCCGCGGCCGTAGAAGCCGATGCCGAGATTGATCTTGGCGGCCGGCATGCCCGCGGCGATCAGCGCCTGGATGGCGTCGTTGGTGTTGTACTTGGCCGCGTCGCCGGTGGAGGGGTCGCCCGCCGGCTTGTACAGCGCGGAGTGGAAGTTGGTCGGGCTCTCCCATGCACCGTGGAAGTCGTACGTCATCAGGTTGACGAAGTCGATCGACGAGGCGTACTGGCTCGGCTGGGTGACGCGGATCTTGTCCACGCCGGCGCCGCCGGCGATGGTCAGCAGCAGGCCCGGGCGCACCGCGTCGAGCTGGCGGCGGAACTCGGCCAGCAGCGCGGTGAAGTTGGCGGTGTCTTCGCTGCCGCCGCAACTCAGGCCGCACGCGGCCGGATACTCCCAGTCGATATCGATGCCGTCGAACACGCCTGCGGCAGCGCCCGTGCCGCCCGCGCTGTCCGTCACCGGCAGGTTGCCCTTGATGTAGGCGTCGATGCACGAAGCCACGAAAGCCTGCCGATTGGCCGGCTGCGCCGCGCTGGCGAAACCGCGCGACCAGGTCCAGCCGCCCAGCGAGATCAGCACCTTCAGGTTGGGATACTTCGCCTTCAGCTCCTTCAGCTGGTTCCAGTTGCCGCGCAGCGGCTGGTTCCAGGTATCGGCCACGCCGCTGACGCTGCTGCCGGCGTCGTACGACTTGGTGTAGTCCGCATACGCGTCGCCGCCCACGCCGGTGTTCGGATCGGACGGCTGCGTCACGCCCACTTCGCACTTGTTGTTGCGCACGTTGCCGAACGCATAGTTGATATGCGTAAGCACAGCGGCCGAGCCGCTGGTGTCGATGTTCTTCACCTGGTAGTTGCGGCCGTAGATGCCCCACTGGGTGAAGTAGCCGATCACGCGCTTGCCGCCGCCACCGCCGCCCGCGCTGGTCTTGGCATTGATGGCCGAGCCCTGTGCGGATGCGTTGCCGGCGTTGTCGCGGGCCCGCACGGTGTAGCTGTAGGTGGTGCTCGCGGCGAGACCGGTGTCGGTATAGCTGGTGGCGGAGGTGGAACCAACCAGCGTGCCGTTGCGGTACACGTCGTAGCCGGCCACGCCGCTGCCGCCGCTGTTGTCGGTGGACGCGTTCCACGTCAGCGACACGGTGCTGGCCGTCTGCGACGGCGACGCCAGGCCCTGCGGAACGCTGGGCGGTGTGGTATCGCCGCCGCCGACGGGATTGACGGTGATGCTGACGGTGGACGAGGTGGTGGACAGTCCGCCGTTGTCGGTCGCCACTGCTTTCAGCGTGTAGCTGCCGGCGGGCACGTTGCTCCAGGTGACCGAATACGGTGTCGCGGTCTTCGCGCCCAGCGAGGTGGAGCCGTTGAAGAACTCGACCTTGGCGACCGTGCCGTCGCTGTCGCTCGCGTTCGCACTGAGCGTGATGTTGGCACCGGCGGTGAACGTCGCACCGTTGGCCGGCGAAGTGAGACCGACCGTCGGCGGCTGGTTGCTGCCCGAGCCGCACTGGCCCAGGTCCTGGTACCAACCGCAGCTCGGACAGTAGTTCGGCGGCGTGTTCCAGATCTGCGTGGACGCCTGGTACAGATGGTTGTTGTAGACCATCTTGTCGCCCGCGTTGTAGATGGTGGTGGCGTTCCAGGCCGCCACGCCCGCGCAGCTCGCGCTTTGCGCGCCGACCGCTCCGCTCCACAGCGCCGCCGGCAGTACGACCAGCAGCAAGAGAACCCTCAACAGCTTGCGCATGACACGACTCCGTGATCGAAAGGATTCGAACGCCGGACGTGACGACGCTGGAACGCCGGATGCGCTGGCGCAGGCACGCGACGCGCCTGCCCGAAAAACGGATGCCCGGACCTACCGGATGCCCGCCTCCCTCCCGACGATGTGGCGCCCTCCCCGGCTCCCCATCAGCACTGGCGCCCAGGCGCCAGCCGGGCCAATGGACTCCTGGCTGACAACGTTGTCAATCCTGACCTGCGCAAGACTGCGCGCCAGGGCACGTTTTTGCGACGCATGCGCAAGCCGGCGCGCCGCGGGCGTGGCGGACAGGTGAAAACGGAGTAAGGCCGGCGCTAGCGCCGGCCGCCGGAGACGCGGTCGCGTCCTTCCAGGTCGGTGGCGGTGAACACCTCCGCATAGCCCGCCTGGTCCAGCAGGGCGCGCACCGCCGCCCCCTGGTCCCAGCCGTGCTCCAGCAGCAGCCAGCCGCCGGCTTCGAGATGGGCCGGCGCCGCCGCGACGATCTCGCGGATGGCATCGAGCCCGTCGGCGCCCGAGGCCAGCGCCGTGGCCGGCTCGAAGCGCAGGTCGCCCTGCCCGAGATGCGGATCGGCGGCTTCGATATACGGCGGATTGGACACGATCAGTTCAAAGCGCTCGCCGGACAACGGTGTCATCCAAGTCCCATGCAGAAAGCGCACGCGCTCCAGGCCGAGCCGCCGCGCATTGCCGCGGGCGACCGCGAGCGCATCCGCGCTCAGATCCACCGCGGTCACCGCGGCGCGCGGACGTTCCTTGGCGATAGCGAGCGCGATCGCGCCGCTGCCGGTGCCCAGGTCCACCACGCGAGCGGGCCGGTCCGGCGGCAGGCGTTCCAGCGCAAGTTCCACCACTAGCTCGGTCTCCGGCCGCGGGATCAGCGTGGCCGGAGTCACCTCCAGTTCGAGCGACCAGAAGCCGCGGCGGCCGGTGATGTAAGCCACCGGCTCGCCCGCCTCGCGCCGCGCGACCATCGCCTCGAAGGCCGCGCGGATCTGGTCGTCCAATACATCGGTGTCGTGCGCGACCAGCCAGCTGCGCGGCTTGTCCAGCACATGCAGCAGCAGCGCCTCGGCATCGATCCGTTCGCCGAGGCGCCGCGTCGCCGCGGCCAGCGCGCCGCGCACATCAACCATCGTGACGCTCCACCGGCGGCTGCGGCGGCAGCTCCGGCGGCATGGCGTGCGGCGCTTCCGCGCGCGGCTCGCCCTTGCGCCAATAGCCTTCGCGCGTCCACGCCTCGAAGCCCCAGCGCAGCCAGCCGATCAAGGCATTGGCCAGCCACAGCGCCCACAGCAGCATGGCGATCTTGTAGGCCCACAGCGACACGCTGAACACGCCGCCGCGCGGCAGCGCATCGACGGTCTGGTCAGCGAACCAGCGCAATTGCCACGCCGTGGAACCGTTGCCGGCCACGTGCATGTCCGGCAGGCCGAGCAAGCCCTTCGGCACCGCCGAGATCAGCACGACCAGCGCGATCAGGGTGAAGAACGCCAGCGCGACCTGCAGCAGGTTGAAACCCACCACACCCAGCCGCTCCGGCGGTGTGCGGCGCGCCCGCAGTCCCAGCGCGATCAGCCACACCACCACCAGGGCGTAAGCGCTCCAGGCGAAGGCCGAGAAGCCCAGGCCCAGCAGCAGCCAGTGATGGAAGCGCAGCGGCGTGGGCGCATAGCGCGCCAGCAGCCAGGCGACCAGCAGCAGCACGACCAGCTGCGACCAGTACAGCACCGCGGGCCCTGCAGTCGGGCCCCAGGTCCACAGCACCCAGCGGTCTTGCGGCAGGTTCACGCCCAGGTACAGGTTCGCCGCCGGCGCGCCCAGCGCCAATGACGCACTGCGTGTCGCGGCCGCAATGCCATGCGGTTCGCGCAGGCGCAATTCGAAGCGATGCGCGCCGGGCAGCAGCGGCAGGCTCAGCTTGCCGTCGCGCACGGCCAGACTCAGCGGCACGCCATCGCGCTGTGCTTCCAGCAATTCCGCACCGGCCGGCAGCGCGATCGCATGCTCGCCTCCCCGCGTGCTGCGTGCGAGCAACTGCACGGTGGTTTCGGTGGCGCGATCGCCGACGGCGCTTTCTACCTGCACCGAGTCGAAGGCGAGGCTGTCTCCGGCGACCGCCTTGGGCTGGGTCACCGCCAGCCGCAGGACTTCGCCCGGCAGCGGCCTGAAAGACAGCGCGCCGTCGTTCTGGCTGACGGGCACGCCTTCGCCGTCGACATGCCACATCGGCGCGGCCTGCACTTCCCAGTACTCCGCGCGCTCGCCGAGCGCGGGCGCCTTCAGTTCCAGCTCGTCGGCGCGATCGAGCCGGCTGGTCCAGCTGACCTCTTCCTGGTTGCCGTTGAAGGTCACGCCGATGCGGCCGTCGTGCACACGCGCATCGTCGCCCAGCGGGTGTTCGCCCGGCAGCAGCGGCAAATCGAGGCTGAAACCACCGTCGTGCGGCGCCACGCGAGTCACTGTGGTTTCCACGGTCCAGTCCACGCCCAGCACCAGCACACGCTGCACGGTGACGTAGGGTGGGAAGGTCTGGCTGTTGGCAGTGACCTCCTTGCCATCCGCGCCCGCATGCACGCGATGCAGCGAAAGGCTGTCGCCCAGGGCGCGGCCCTCATCCACACCATCGATCGCCCAGCCCTGCCCGGCGAAGCCCACCCGCTGCGGGTGCAGTGCGAAGCGCAGGCTCACCGTATCGGCCGCCACCGCGCGATAGCGCAACGACAGGCGATGCACGCCGCGCTCGAGCCGCACCAGGGTCTGCGCCCCGCGCTGCGCCAGGGCCGCATCGGCGTGGCCGTCGACACCGACACTCTGCAGCTGCAATGACGCATCCGCCTGCGGCAGCGGCACCGCCACCGGCGCACCGACGTGCAATTCAAGATCGACGTCGATCTGGTCGGCGTTGGCCTGGATCTGCGCGGACGCAACCGCCGCGCAGTTCGGCACGCACTTCGGCGCCTCGGTCAGACGCTGGCGCAGTTGCTGCAGCAGCGCGTCATTCGGCAGCGTGTCCTGCGCGTGCGTCACCTGCGGCACCAGCGCGATCAGCAACAGCGCCGCGCTCGCGCGGGCGAACGGCCAGCGCGGCGTGCCGCCATCGCCAGGACGGAACACGCGCAGGACGATGCGTGCGAGCAAGCCCGCCAGCAGCACCAGCATCCCCAGGCGCAGCAGCCGCACCAGCCATGCCGGCGCAATCACCAGGCGCGTAGTCTGCTCCGCCGTGACGGGGCCTGACCAGCCGAGGCGATAGTTGTTGCCGAGATTCCAGCCAGGTTCGCCATGGCCGGCCTGGATGATGTTGCGGGTGTCGGCTTGCTGCGAGAAGCGATTGCCCGACGACATCCCGGGCGCACTGAGTACCGTGACGCCCTCCAGCTTCTGCGCCTTGGCGTCATTGGCATAGCCGGCGCTATACGAATTCAGCGATGGCGCCGCTGCTGGCGCAGGCGGCGGAGGAGGAGCGGGCACTGCTTCCGCGACCGGCTCGCTGGACGCTTCGTCGATGCCGGCGGGAGGCGCGGCCTGGCGCGCCATGGTCGCTTTATCCATCCGGTCCATCGCCTCCTGCGCTGGCGTCGGCTTCGGGGCTATCGATGCCACCGTCCTCGCACCACCCTCTTCGAGCTGCGGATGCAACACGTAATCCATCTGCGTCGCCGCGAACGGCAGCGACCACAGCGCCGCCAAGGCCAGCACCGCACCTGCGCCGATGCGCGAACCCAGCCGCAGCTTGCCTTCCGGCAGCGCGCGCGCCAGCAAGGCCAGCGCCAGCGCAACACCTAGCGTCCAGCGCGGCGCGCCGGCTTCGTGCTGCGACAAGGCCAGGAAACCGATCGCCAGCAACGCCCACGGCCACCCCATCAGGCGGCCCGCCAGCAGCGCGATCAAAGCCACCACGAACAGATCGAGCAGACTCCACTGCGCGATCCACGAATCCGGCGAACGATCCGCCCCGGACGCACCGAGCAGGCGGTAGCCGTACGGCAGATGCAAGGTCGCCTCGATGTTCTCCAGCGGCAACTGCCAACCGCCGCTGGGCAGCGAGCCGCCATGCGGCAGGCGCAAGCCCGCGCTCAGGTCCAATTGCGATTCGCGCAGCTCCACGCCACTGCGTCCATCCTTGCCACTGGTGACCAGCAGCGGCGTCTCGCCCTGCGCGGCGCGCTGCAATTGCCAGGGCGCGCCGACGTCCAGGCGCTGGCTCTTGCGCAGCGTGCCGCTCAGGTGATCGCTGACGTTGAGCCCGCGGCCGTCGAAATCCAGCCAGATCTGCCGCTGCACCTGCACCTGGTCGCCCTGCCCGCCTTCGCTGCCGCGCGTGCCCTGCTCGACGGCGAGGCCCTGGTTATCGTCCAGCGCAAACGCCGGCAGCTCGCGCCAGTCATCCGGCACGCCGGCCTGCGCGGCGTCGGTGGGCTGGCCTTCCACGCGCGTGCTGCGCAGGTCGGTGGCGTCCTGGTAGCTCCAGATTTCCTGGCGCGGCCAGGGCTCGGCCGGCAGCTTCAGCGCCACCTGCTTGAGCACATCGGTGCCGCGCGAGGTGAGGTCCAGCGTCCACTGGCCCGGGCGCAACTGGATGCGCAACCGGCCATCGCTTTCCAGGCGCGCCGGCAGGTCGCTGCTCAGCGCCGTGGCGACGAAACCTTGCGGCAGCGCCGGACCGAGCAATTGCTCGCGCGCGCTGCCGGTGACGTTGATCTGCAGATGCGTTTCCAGCGTCGCCGGCAGGCCATCCTCCAGCCGGCGATAGACGCGCAGGGACAAGGCGTCCGCCGCGCGCTGCGCTTCGGCCGCCTCGCCCAGCGTCAATCGATCGCCATTGCGCTCGACACGCGTGACCGCGGCGCCATCCACATTCAAGGCGACCAGGCCGATCGAAGGCGGCACGCGCAGCCGCGCGGGCCGTGACGACCAGGGCAGCGTGCCGTGCAGGCTGTAATCACCCGGCTCCAGCCACACCGACGGCTCGCCGCCGCGCTCGAGCACCGCCAGCGCTTTCGCGCCGGCCGTCACCTGCTGCGGCCAGTTGCGTGCGTCACCCGGCAGCGCCACCCAGCTGGGCGCATCCACATGCACATCGAGAGAGAAGCGCCCGCCGTCCTTGCCGGCGTCGATGCCGAGCCGCCCCGGCCAGGCGCATTGCACGTTGCCCGGTCCCTGGTTGGCGAGGAACGGACAGGCATGCTGGGGCACGTCGTGCAGCACCCACGCCTGCCAATCGCGCAGCGGTGGCGGCACATCCTGCGCCAGCAACGGCGCCGCGAGCGCCCACAGACCCAACAGCCATCCCCATCGACGCATACCTGTCTCCCTTGGGCCGTCAGTGGCCGCGACGCAGTGTGGTGGAACGGCGCCATCGGTGACAACGCCGTGAAGGGTCCAACGTGGCGGCTCGCGGGGCGGGGTTGGCCCGGGCGAAAAAAAACCGGGCGGCTCGCGCCGCCCGGTTGGTTACTGCTGTCGTGACAAGCAGTGCCGGTCGATCAACGCAGGATCGCCGCCGGATCCTGCTTGCCCTTCAGCGCGGAGCACAGCAGCGTGGCCTCGGTGTTCTGCGCCAAGCCGCGCTCGGCGCCGGTGACTTCCTTCGCGCGGGTCTTGAAGAACTCCTGCAGGCGATCCGCCTCGGCCTTCGAGCAGCCGCCGCCGCCCATCAGGCCCGGCAGGCGACCGCCGGCGAAGCTGCCGGTGCGCGCCACGATCTTGTCGTAGTTCGCCACCGACCACTTCCACACCGCATCGCGGCCGGCCTGGGTGTCGCGGTTGCCGCGCAGCAGCGCGGCCATCTCGCCGACCTTGACCGACTTGTCCAGCGACAGGTCGCGCACGCGCTCGGCCTGCGCCGCATCGCTGGCCTCCGACAGGCCCGCCAGGATGGCGTTGCGCTGGGCCGGGTCGCTGGTCTTCGGCAGCTGGGCGATCAGTGCATCGACCGCGCTCTTGCCGTGCTCCTGCACCGCCACGCCGAGGGCGCTGCCGAGCAGGTTGGAGTCGGCGGCGGCAAAGTCCAGGCTGCCGTCGGCCTTGCCCTTGAGCACCGCATCGCCCTGCTTGAGCAGTTCCGCGCGCACTTCCGGCAGCTTCACGTCCAGGCCGAGGAAGTTGGCCAGGGTGGCGCGCTGCAAAGAGTCGCCGTCGGCCTCGCCGTCCTTGCGCTGGTAGCCCAGGCGCTGCAGTTCCGGCAGGTAGGAGGACTTGGCCCAGGCCACCAGCTTGGCGCGCTGCGCGTCGGTGGTGGCGAGCTGGTCGTAGATCCAGCCGAAGGTGTTCATCGGCGCGGTGGACACCTCGCGCACCTTCGAGGCGGTCAGCGGCTTGAGCGCGGCCAGCGCGGAACCGGCGTCGATATCGCCGCGGCGGAACGCGGCATTCACCGCGTCGCCATAGGCCAGCTGCTCGGCGTCGGCCAGCTTGCCGATCTGCTTGCCGAGGTTGGCCAGGTCGCTCTTGTCCATGCTGAAGCGGTAGTAGCCGCTGCCGTTGGCATTGGGCATCACCCAGGTCTGCGCGGTGGCGCCCGGCAGCGCCATGGTGCCCTGCGCCTTGTCGAGCAGTTCGCAGGCGACCTTGCTGCCGTCGGCGGTGGCGTAGCGCACGCACACCGGCACGCCCCACAGGTGGTTGGCGTCGCCGGTGCTGCCCAGCGGCAGGTAACGGCTCTGGCTCAGGTGCAGCACGGTCTTGCCGCCTTCCTGCGCCAGCCTGGTCTGCACGTAGGGCACGCCCGGCTGGTTGAGGAAGCTCTTGAACGCGTTCTTGAAGTCCTCGCCCTTGTCGGCGGCCTTGGCGATCGAGTCGATCAGGTCCTCGGCAGTGGCATTGCCGAACTTGTGGTCCTGGATGTAGGCGCGCATGCCCTTCTGGAACACCGGCTCGCTGACATAACCCTCGAACATGCCCAGCACCGCCGCACCCTTCTGGTAGGTGATGCCGTCGAAGGCGGTCTCGATGTCGCCGTTGCCGGTGATCGGCTGGCGGATCTTGCGCGTGGTAACCAGGCTGTCGCCGTTCATCGCACCCTGCGCGCCGCGCACGCGGTCGAGGTCGGCGCGGTATTCCGGATGCACCTTCTGGGTGACCTTCTGCTGCATCCAGGTGGCGAACGCCTCGTTGAGCCACAGGTCGTCCCACCAGCCCATGGTCACGGTGTCGCCGGTCCACTGGTGGGCCAGTTCGTGCGCGGTGACGTTGAAGGAGCCGCGCACGTACTGGGCGGCGGAATCCTTGTCGAGCAGCAGCAGCCAGTCGCGGAAAGTGACCAGGCCCGGGTTCTCCATCGCGCCGGCGGAGAAGTCCGGCGCGGCGAGCAGGTCGAGCTTGTCGAACGGATAGCCGAAGCCGTAGTAGTCCTCCAGCGCCTTGATGATGCTCGGCGTCTCGCCCAGCACGTGCTGCATGCGGTGGCCTTCGCCCTTGGCGGCGATGCCGCGCAGGTCGGTGGACTGCTTGCGGTACTCGGAAGCCGGGATGGTCGGACCGTTGACCACGTCCCACGGACCCACGCCGAATGCCACCAGGTAGGTCGGCAGCGGCTGGGTGGTGGCGAAAGTCAGCGTCTTCCAGCCGGCGGCAGCCTTCTCTTCCTTCACCTGCTTGGTGTTGGCGATGCCGACTTCATCGGCGGGGATGGTCAGCTTCAGGTCGAACGGCGTCTTGAACGAGGGCTCGTCGAAACCGGGGAAGGCGAAGCGCGCGCTGATCGGCTCCATCTGCGTCATCGCGTACGGCTGGCCTTCGTGGCTGACCTTGTACAGGCCCTGCAGCTGCTGGTTGAGCGGCGCGGCGTATTCGATCGCGACGGTCAGCTCCTGCGGCTGCATGGTGCCGCCGAGGTCGATGCGCACCACGCCTTCCTTCGGTGCCGCCTCCACGTACTTGCCGGCGTGCGTCTTGCCCTTGGCGTCGGTGATGGTGACCTTGCTCACCTTCAGCTCGCGGCCGTGCATCCAGATGTGGTCGGAGGCCTGCTCCAGCTTCAGCTTGATCACGGTGGTGCCGGAGAAATCCTGCTGCTTCGGATCCACCTTGAAAGCCAGCTGATAGGACTCCGGCATCGCCCAGCGCGGCAGCTTGCCTTGCGGCTGGTCGGAGGCGGCGGGGGTGGCGGCCAGGGCGGCGCCGCAGGACGCGGCAAGGACGCTCAGCACGAGCGGGCGGACGAAACGACGCATGAGAATTTCCCCAGGGGACACAAAGAGCCTTGCAAGCTAGGAGCTGGCATGACTTCGGACACAGTGCCAGAAGACATGGCATTCCCGCTGCTGCGCAGCATCGCGCTTCGCTTCGTGCACGAAAAAAACCGGCGGCGAAGAGGCTTCGCCACCGGTGGGGAACCGCGCGCCTGCGGGGGGAGGGGCAAGAGTGGCGCGCGGATGGAGCAAGACTTGGTGAGGCGAAGATTAGGCATTTCGCACGGATTGTTCTAATTGATTGTTCTCATGATCGTGATAGATTCCGGCTATTGTCCTGCCTGCCGCGGCCCGCCTGATGAATCTGCGCGATCTCCAATACCTCGTCGCCCTGGCCGAGCACCGGCATTTCGGCCGCGCCGCCGAGGCCAGCTTCGTCAGCCAGCCCACCCTGTCGACGCAGATCAAGAAGCTGGAGGACGAACTGGGCGTGCCGCTGGTCGAACGCACCCCGCGCAAGGTGCTGCTGACCGAGACCGGCCGCGAGATCGCCCGCCGTGCGCGCGGCGTGCTGTCGGAGGTCGACGAGATCAAGGCGATCGCGCAGCGCACGCGCGATCCGGAATCCGGCACCTTGCGCCTGGGCATCTTCCCCACCCTCGGCCCTTACCTGCTGCCGCACTTGGTGCCGCTGGTGCGCCAGCGCTTCCCGCGGCTGGAACTGCTGCTGGTGGAAGAGAAGACCGAGCAGGTGATCCGCATGCTGCGCGAAGGCTCGCTGGATGTCGGCGTGCTGGCCCTGCCCTTGCACGAGGACAGCCTGCACACCGAATTCCTGTTCGAGGAACCCTTCGTGCTGGCCGTGCCGGAGAATCATCCGCTGGCGCACAAGAAACATCGTCTCAAGCTGGGCGACCTGGAAGACGAAAGCCTGCTGCTGCTGGAAGACGGCCATTGCCTGCGCGACCAGGCGCTGGAGGTGTGCCAGCTGGCCGGCGCCGGCGAACGCTCGGGTTTCCGTGCCACCAGCCTGGAAACGCTGCGCCAGATGGTCGCCGCCAATGTCGGCATCACCCTGCTGCCCACGCTGGCGATCAAGCCGCCGGTGGCGCGCACCGATAACGTGCACCTGGTGGAATTCGCCGGTCATCCACCCAGCCGCCGGATCGCGCTGGTGTGGCGCAAGAGTTCGTCGACTGGCACATTTCTGAAACGCTTCGCCGAGGTGATCCGCGGCATGCCGCCCGAACTGCTGCGGCCGGAACTGAACGGAGCCAAGCCGGCGAACCGCCCGCGCGCCTCGACCTAAGAGCCTGTAGCGCCTGGATGTGCGTGCGCACACAAACGGCCACTTAAACGGCGGATCCGCTCGGGGCCGCCCCCTCATCAAGCCTTCATATTGGCGCCAGAACAATCCGCGAGATTGTTCGCTCGACGCACGCCTCGAGGCTGAACAAAGGGGGGCAGAAGGACTGCCTGGATCGCCACACGCCGCCTGCGCGGCGCGGCGGACGATGCACGGCGGAATGCGGCGGCGAATCAGATCACGAGGTTAAGTGCAGACCATGCCGGGCATCTTCACCGTCTCGCTGGATCTCGAGCTCTATTGGGGTGTGCGCGACGCGCGCAGCATCGCGAGCTACGAATCCAACCTGCGCGGCGAGCGGGATGCCATCCGCGGCATGCTGCAGCTGTTCGACGAACACGCCGTCCACGCCACCTGGGCCACGCTGGGCTTCCTGTTCTACAAGGACGCCGACGAACTGCGGCGCAACCTGCCGGAGGTGCTGCCCGACTATCGCCGGCAGCAGCTGTCCTCGTATCGATACCTGCAGGAGCATGCGTGGAATACCGCGGACGACCCGTATCACTTCGCGCCGGAGATGGTCGAGCTGATCCGCGATTACGACGGCCAGGAAATCGGCACGCACACGTTCTCGCATTACTACTGTCTTGAGGATGGACAGACGCTGGAGGCGTTCCGTGCCGACCTCAAGGCGGCGCTCGCCGCGGCCCGTTCGCATGGCATCCCCATCGCCAGCCTGGTGTTCCCGCGCAACCAGAGCAACCAGGAGTATCTGGCGGTGCTCGACGAGCTGGGCATCGCCTGTTATCGCGGCAATGAGAACGCGGCGTTCTATACGCCGCGCAACCAGCGCGAACAGAATCTGATCGTGCGCGCCTCGCGCCTGCTCGACTCGTATATCAACTTGAGCGGCTACCACACCTACGCGCTGGAGGACTGCGCGCGCAGCCGTCCGTTCAATATTCCGTCCAGCCGTTTCCTGCGGCCGTATTCGCGCTCGCTCGCGCCACTGGAGGGCCTGCGCCTGCGCCGCATCAAGCGCGCCATGCTGGACGCGGCCACCGGCGGACGGCTGTTCCACCTGTGGTGGCATCCGCACAACTTCGGCGCGAATACCGCACGCAATCTCGCCTGCCTGGCCGAAGTGCTCGGCTACTACGGCTATCTGCGCGAGCGCTTCGGCATGCAGTCGCTCAACATGGGCGAAGTGGCCAACTTGCTGGAGGACATGCATGCCGGCCAAGCCTAGGATCGCTTTGCTCGCGGGCGAGGGTTGGTCGACCAACGCGATATACAATGGCTTGCGCGACGAATTCGAGATCGTCGCGGTAATCGTCGAACGCAAGCCCTCCGCGCTGAAGATGCTGCGCTATCGCGCACGCACGCTGGGTTGGTGGGAAACCTTCGGCCAGTTCTGCTTCATCCTGTACAGCCGGCTATTGAGCCGCGCCGCAGACATGCGCATCGCGATGCTGATGCATCGCCATGGCCTGTCGGATACGCCGATACCCGGCATCGCGATAACCCCTGTCGACAGCGCCAACCACAAACGCGTTGCCGCATTGCTGAAGAAGCTGGAGCCGCAGGCCGTAGTGGTGAACGGCACGCGCATCCTGTCGAAGAAGCTGCTGGCGGCGGTGGATGCCCCATTCATCAATACGCATATGGGTATCACGCCGGCGTATCGCGGCGTGCACGGCGGTTACTGGGCGCTGGCGAACGACGATCGCGAGCGCTGTGGCGTGACCGTGCATCTGGTGGATGAAGGGGTGGATACCGGGGGTGTGCTGTACCAGGCGCGCATCGAGGTAGAAGAGGAAGACAGCTTCGCCACCTATCCGGTGTTGCAGTTGGCGGCGGCCTTGCCGTTGATGAAGGCGGCGCTGCGCGATGCTGCCGAGGGCACGCTGACTCCGCGCGCCGGTGAGGGCTCATCGAAGCAGTGGTATCACCCCACGTTGTGGGGATACTGGAAAACCAAGGCTAGCCGCGGCGTGAAATAAGAAAACTCTTCTCCCTTCCGGGGAGAAGATGCCGGCAGGCAGATGAGGGGCTGGGGCTCGCCCAAGCTTTTCTATGAAGCGAAGAGCTCTTTAGCTTATCGCCAGGTCAGCGCCGCGCTCCGCCCGCCCCCTCACCCCAACCTCTCCCCGGACGAGAGAGGGGGCAAGTCGGCGTCAGCCGCCGGTGAGGCCAATGGGGCAAGTCACGCCCGTACCGCCCAGCCCGCAGTAACCCCCGGGATTCTTCGACAGGTACTGCTGGTGCTCCGGCTCCGCGTAATAGAACGGGCCGGCGTCGGCGATCTCGGTGGTGATCCGGCCATGCCCTGCGCGGCCCAGCTCCGCCTGGTAGCGCTCAAGCGATGCCTCCGCCGCCTCGCGCTGTGCCGGCGTGGACGTATAGATGGCCGAACGGTACTGCGTACCGACATCGTTGCCCTGCTGCATGCCCTGGGTCGGATCGTGGCTCTCCCAGAACGTGCGCAACAGGGTATCCAGGCTCACCTGCGCCGGGTCGTACACCACCTGCACCACTTCCGCGTGCCCGGTCTCGCCGGAACACACTTCGCGATAGGTGGGATTGGGCGTGTAGCCGCCGGCGTAGCCGACCGCCGTGGTCAGCACGCCGGGCAGCTGCCAGAACTTGCGCTCCGCGCCCCAGAAGCAGCCCATGCCGACCTGCAGCACCTCGCTGCCGGGGAAGGACGCCGGCGTCAGCGGCCGGCCGTGTACATCATGGGCCGCGGGCGGCGCGATGGCCTGCGTGCGGCCGGGCAGCGCCTGCTCGCGCTGGGGCAGACGTTGTTTCCAGGCACCGATACCGAGCATGGCGATTCTCCTGCTTTCGAGAGTGGACAAAGTGGCGTCGATCGACCGGCTTCTCAACGCCCTGCCCGCGCTCCTCAGTAGCGCAGCAACGCGTGCAGCGGCGTATTCCCGGGCAGGCGGTGGCGGCCTTGCAGGGCTTCCAGCTCGATCACCACGCTGGCGCCCACGCGCACCGCGCCCAGCGTTTCGACCAGCCGGCAGGCAGCGTCCAGGGTGCCGCCGGTGGCGAGCACGTCGTCGACGATCAACACTCTTTCGCCCGGACGCAGCGCATCGTTACGTGCCTCCAGGCGGTCCTTGCCGTATTCCAGCGCGTAGTCGACCGACACCACCGGCGGCGGCAGCTTGTTGGGCTTGCGCAGCGGCACGAAGCCGGCGTGCAGCTTCTGCGCTAGCGCCGCGCCGAAGATGAAGCCGCGCGACTCGATCCCGCACACCGCCTGCACCCCGCTGCCCTGCCAGGGCTCGGCCAGCGCGTCGATGCAGCGTGCGAAGCCACCGGCATCGGCCAGCAGCGGCGTGATGTCGCGAAACACCACGCCCGGCTGCGGAAAATCGGGAACGGCGCGGATCAGCGCCTCGATCTGTCGGAGATTGGATTCCATGGGAGCGGGCGCTGCCTGTGCTGCGAAGAGGAACGCGCAAGCATAGCGCCGCTCAGGCAGGCATGAACGACGGCGCGCCGTCGTCGATTTCCTCGTCCAGCGCCAGCCGCGCATCGGCCAGTTCGCGCTCCACCTCGCGCACCACCGCCGCGGCGGCGGGCAGGCTCGCTTCCGGCACCAGCACGGCGACGTAGTCGAGCGCGGGCAGATTGCCGACCGCGCCGGTGAGATATTCGCCGGCGACGAAGGCGGGGATTTCCGCGCGTTCGAGCGCGTCCTTCACGAGGTGGGCGTCGATCAGGGTCTCGGCTCGGTAGGCGATGCGCATGCCGGCAAGCTACCCCCCGTCCGCTGGAGCCGCAAGAGCTTGCCGAGCCGGCCGTGCGGCCTAGTGGCAACCGCGCGGACGCTGCTTTAAGGTCGTCCACGGAAGGCGGCTCTTTTAGGGGAAGAGGCGGAATGTCTAGTGCGGCACGGGAAGGACACCTCAGGTTCGTGACGCGGGTCTACCGCCTCCGCCTGCTCGGGCTCGGGCTGGGCGCGCTGCCGGTCGCCAGCGTGCTCTACCAGCTGCACGCCGCGTGGTGGCTGTGGGGCCTGCTGGCCGTCAATGCGCTGGTGTGGCCGCACCTGGCCTATCTGCGTTCCACCCGTTCGCCGCGCCCGATCGAAGCCGAGCACGCCCACCTGGTGATCGATGCGGCCATCGGCGGCGCCTGGGTCGCGCTGATGCAGTTCAACCTGCTGCCGAGCGCACTGCTGGTGGCGATGATGGCGATGGACCGGATCAGCGCCGGCGGCCTGCGGCTGGTGCTGAAGTCGCTCGCGCTGCAGGTGGCCGTGTGCCTGGCGGTGTGGTGGCTGGATGGCTTCCGCCTGCAGCCGGTGTCGACCACGCTCAACGTCATGGCCTCCATCCCGATGCTGGTGATCTATCCGGTATGGATGAGCATGGTGAATTTCACCCTGACTCAAAGGGTGCGCCAGCAGAACCGCCAGCTGGACCAGCTCAGCCGCACCGACGCGCTGACCGGCCTCAACAACCGCAACCACTGGCTCGAAGCGGTCGGCGTCGAATGGCTGCGCTACCAGCGCAACCAGCGTCCGGCCGCGCTGATCCTGCTCGACGTGGACGGCTTCAAGCAGATCAACGACCGCTACGGCCACGCCGCCGGCGACCAGCTGCTGGGCGACCTCGCCCGCCTGCTGCAGCGCGGCCTGCGCGACGTGGACACGCCCGGCCGCCTCGGCGGCGACGAATTCGGCATCGTGCTGCCGGAGACCGACCTGGAGCGCGCCAGCGCGGTGGCCGAGCGCATCCGTCTGCTGGCCGAGAACAGCCGCCCCGAACGCAGCGACCAGCACATCCCATGGACGATCAGCCTGGGCGTGGCCTCGGTGGGCGAGGACGCCCGCGACGTCGGCGCCTGGATGCGCCAGGCCGACCTGGCCCTGTACCGGGCCAAGGCGCAGGGCCGCAACCGCGTCTGCGTGGCGCCGGCCCGCGGCGGCGGCAGCCGTGTGGCGCCCACGCCGGCCTGAGCGGCCGCGCCTGACGGCGCAAGGGAATAGAGAATCGAGAATAGGGAATCGAGCTTGGGGTCATGCAAACCTCGCGCTCCGCTCACAGCGCTTCAGATCGCCGTGACCCGCTCTTCCTATTCCCTATTCTCCATTCCCTATTCCCTCCAAGGTAAACTTGGCCGTTTCAGCCAATCACCCGCGAGCCCCGCCCGATGTCGACCGAACCCGCCGCCGCCGAAACCACGTCCGCCAGCGCCGCCCCGGCCGAGGGCCAGCGTGACTTCGTGCGCCAGATCATTCGCGACGACCTGGCGAACGGCAAGCACCACGCCATCCGCACGCGTTTCCCGCCCGAGCCCAACGGCTACCTGCATATCGGCCACGCCAAGGCGATCTGCCTGAACTTCGGCATCGCCCGCGAATTCGCCGGCTGGTGCAACCTGCGCCTGGACGACACCAACCCGGGCAAGGAAGACCCCGAGTTCGTCGAGGGCATCAAGGACGACGTGCGCTGGCTCGGCTACGACTGGCACGACCTGCGCCACGCCTCCGACTACTTCGAGGTGTTCTACCGCGCCGCGGTCAAGCTGATCGAGGACGGCCACGCCTACGTCGACGACCTCAACGCCGACGAGATGCGCGAATACCGCGGCACGCTGACCGCGCCGGGCCGCAACTCGCCGCACCGCGAGCGCAGCGTGGCGGAAAACCTGGACCTGTTCCGCCGCATGCGCGAGGGCGAATTCGCCGACGGCGCCAAGACGCTGCGCGCGAAGATCGACATGACCTCCGGCAATATCAACATGCGCGACCCGGCGATCTACCGTATCCGCCGCATCCCGCACCAGAACACCGGCGACGCCTGGCCGATCTACCCGATGTACGACTATGCGCATTGCCTTTCCGACGCGCTGGAAGGCATCACCCATTCGCTGTGCACGCTGGAATTCGAGGACCACCGCCCGCTGTACGACTGGTTCGTCGACAAGGTCGACCTGGCCAACCATCCGGAGCTGTGGACCCACCTGCGCGAAGGCGGCTTCAAGACCGAGCCGGCCAAGCCGCGCCAGATCGAGTTCTCGCGCCTCAACCTGAGCTACTGCATCACCAGCAAGCGCAAGCTTGCCCAGCTGGTCAACGAACGCCTGGTCGACGGCTGGGACGATCCGCGCATGAACACCCTGCGCGGCCTGCGCCGCCGCGGTTTCACGCCGGGCGGCATCCGCCTGCTGATCGAGCGCCTGGGCGTGAGCAAGCAGAACAGCGTGATCGACTACGCCATCTTCGAGAACTGCGTGCGCGAGGACCTCGACGCCAGCGCGCCGCGCCGCCTGGCGGTGCTCGATCCGCTCAAGCTGGTGATCACCAACCTGGCCGAAGACCACGAGGAAACCCTGTCCTTCGCCAATCATCCGAAGGACGAGAGCTTCGGCACGCGCGAGGTGCCGTTCGCGCGCGAGCTGTGGATCGAGCGCGAGGACTTCGCCGAAGTGCCGCCGAAGGGCTTCCACCGCCTCAAACCCGAGGGCGAGGTGCGCCTGCGCGGCGTCGGCATCGTCAAATGCGAGGAACTGGTGAAGGACGCCGCCGGCAACGTGATCGAGCTGCGCTGCACGCTCGACCTCGACTCGCGCCAGGGCATGCCCGGCGCCGACCGCAAGGTGAAGGGCACCATCCACTGGGTCAGCGCGCGCCACGCGGTGGCCGCCGAAGTGCGCGTGTACGACCGCCTGTTCAACGTGGCCGCGCCGGACGACGAGAGCGACGGCAAGACCTGGATCGAGCACATCAATCCGGAAGCCAAGCGCATCGTGCAGGCCTGGGTGGAACCGTCCGCGGCCGCCACCGCGCCGGAGCAGCGCTTCCAGTTCGAGCGCCTGGGTTATTTCGTCGCCGATCGCGTCGAGCACGGTGCGCAGAAGCCGATATTCAACCGCACCGTCACCCTGCGCGATACCTGGGCCAAACAGGCATGAGCATGCTGCCGCTGCAGATCCACCTGACCCTGCCGCCGTGGCTGGGCGACCTGGTCGATACCGGCAAGCGCTATCTCACCGACGAGGAACGCGTGGACCTGGCCATCCAGCTGTCCAGCCACAACATCGAGCATGGCCTGGGCGGTCCGTTCGGCGCGGCGGTGTTCGATGCGCACGGGCGCGTCATCTCGGTCGGCGTCAACCGCGTGGTGCCGCAGACCTGCTCGGTGGCGCACGCCGAGATGATGGCCTACATGGCCGCGCAGCAGCGCATGGCCAGCTTCCGCCTCAACGCCGACGGCGGCCGCTACACCCTGGCCACCAGCGCACAGCCGTGCTGCCAGTGCTACGGCGCCACCGTGTGGGCGGGCGTGGACGAGCTGCTGATCGGCGCACGCGCCGAGGACGTGATGGAGCTGACCGCGTTCGACGAAGGCCCGCTGCCCGCCGACTGGGTCGGCGAGCTGGAACGCCGCGGCATCGCCGTGCGCCGCGACATCCTGCGCGACGAGGCGCGCGCCGTGCTGGCCGCGTACGGCGCGCGCGGACAAAGCTACTAAGCCCGCGTGAGCCGCCTGCGCGCCGCGCTGCCGCTGCTCCTGCTGGTGCTCGCCGGCGTCGTGCTGTTTCTCTCCGGCGCGCTCGACCAGCTGCATCCCGAGCAGCTGGTGCAGCACCAGGACCAGCTGCGCGCCCAGGTGACCGACAGCCCCTGGCTGAGCCGCATCGCCTTCATCGGCGTGCTCACGCTGGCGATGTCCACCGGCGTGCCCGGCACCGTGCTGATCATCATGGCCGGCGGCTTCGTGTTCGGCACGTTGGAAGGCACGGCTTACGCCTCGGTCGGGCTGACCCTGGGCACGCTGATCCTGTACCTGGCCAGCCGCTACGCCTTCGGCAACGGCGGCCGCCATCCGCCGGCGCTGATCGAACGCATCCACCATGGCTTCGAACAGCACCCGGTCGCCTACACCCTGTTCCTGCGCTTCGTGCCGGTCGCGCCGTTCGGTCTGATCACCGTGTGCCTGGCCTGGCTGCGCTGCCCGCTGTGGCTGTTCCTCGGCGCCAGCTGGCTGGGCGGCACGGTGTCGCTGGTGTTCGAGACCTCGATCGGCGCCGGCCTGGGCGAAGCGCTCGCGCGCACGCATGGCCGCTTCGACAGCTCGATCCTGCTGCAGCCGAAGATCCTGCTCTCGCTGGGCTGCATCGCCTTGCTCGCGCTGCTGCCGCTGGTGCTGGAACGGGTGCTGCGGGGACGCCTGCGGCGGGCCTCCTCAGCCTCGCGACAGGCATCCGGGCTACCTCCTCAAGCCGACTAGCTCCGCCACCCCCGTTTCGCGCTAGGCTCAGCGCGCCGGCGCCTCGCGCCGCATGGGGAAAGCATCGATGGCCGTCGCCGGGGCGAACTGGACGGTACGCTTGTGGAGGCGTACGTCGCTGATGCAGCGGCTGGCCTTCATCGCCCTGGTGCCGACCCTGGTCACCGCCGCCCTGCTGGTGGTGATGCTCACCCGCTACCAGCTCAACACCCTGCGCGGCATGGCGCAGAGCACCGCCGATGCGATCGCCACCCAGGCCGCCTCGGTCTCCGCCGAAGCCATCCGCAACATGCAGCGGCGCGATCTGAAGCGCATCGCCGAATCGGTCGGCGACCTGCCGCATGTCGCGCACGTGCAGATCCGCGCCGCCGACGGCGAGATCCTCGCCGACAGCCGCGGCGACAGCGCCGCCCGGGCGCGCGAAGTGCTCACCGTGGTGCGCGATGTGAAGGACGGCGACCAGCCCCTGCAGCCCGCGCTCGGCTCGGTGCTGATCGACCTGAGCCTGGGCGAGGCGATCGCCGCGCAGCGCGCCAGCCTGCGCAACGCCCTAATTGCGCTGGCGCTGGCGCTGTTCATTGCCGGCGTGGTCGGCTGGCAGGCCGCGCGCTGGATCAGCGCCCCGCTGCGCCGCCTGGCCGGCGCGGTGCACAAGCTCGGTCGCGGCGACCGGCGCGTCGAAGTGGAAGTCACCGACGAGAACGAGATCGGCGAACTGCAGCGCGGCTTCAACAGCGCCGCCGCCGCGCTGTTCGACGTGCAGCGCGGCATGGAGCAGGAGATCGAACACGCCACGGTGGAGCTGGCGCGCAAGAACGCCGCGCTGGAAGCGGCCAGCGTGGCCAAGGCGCGCTTCCTCGCCGCCGCTTCGCACGACCTGCGCCAGCCGCTGTATGCGCTGACCTTGTTCTCCTCCTCACTGTCGGTGGACGAGCGCGATCCGGTGCGGCTGGATCGCATCGCGCATATCCAGGAATGCGTCGAGGCGCTGGATCACCTGTTCAGCGAACTGCTCGACCTGTCGCGCCTGGAAACCGGCGCGATGCAGATCGAGATCAGCGAATTCCCGCTCGACCACGTGTTCGAAGAAGTCAGCCGCAACTTCCGCATGATCGCCGAGCAGCACGGCCTGCGCCTGGTGATGCGCACCACCCACCTGTGGGTACGCAGCGACCGCACCATGCTGGCGCGCATCCTCAACAATCTGGTCAGCAATGCGCTGCGCTATACGCATGAAGGCGGCGTGCTGGTGGTGGCCCGGCGTCGCCACGACGGCACCGTGCGCGTGGACGTGTGGGATACCGGCAGCGGCATCGAGCCGGAACACCAGGCGCGCGTGTTCGACGAGTTCTACCGCGTCGACCATCACGGCAGCGGCGAGCACGACTCCGGCCCGCGCCGCGGCCTGGGGCTGGGCCTGGCCACGGTGCAGCGCCTGGCGGAGCTGCTGGATACGCGGGTACAGCTGAAGTCCACGCCGGGCCGCGGCAGCGTGTTCAGCCTGCACCTGCCGGAAGTGCCGCCGCAGCATCCGGCGCGCCTGGAGGTGGAAGAAGCGGCGCTGGATGTCTCGGGCATGCGCGTGCTGGTGATCGACGACGAACCGGCGATCCTCTCCGGCATCCGCTATCTGCTGCGCAGCTGGGGCTGCGAAGTGGCGGTGGCCGAAGATCGCGTGCAGGCGCTGGAAGCGATGGAAACCTGGGTGACGCCGCCGGACCTGGTGATGTCCGACCTGCGCCTGCGCGACAACGAGAACGGGCTGGATGTGCTGGCCGAGCTGGATCGTCGCTACGCGGAACTGGGCTTCGAGCCGTTCCCGCGCCTGCTGATCACCGGCGAGACGCGCAGCGACCGCCTGCGCGCCATCATGGCCGCGCGGATTCCGGTGCTGTACAAGCCGGTCTCGCCCGAGCAGCTGCGCGAAGCGATGGTCACCCTGCGCGTGACCGGACGGGGCGTGCCGATCTCCACGGCCGGGTTCACGCCCCTATCACCTAGCGTCTAGGCCATATGGCGAAGCAGAGCGCGGTTGCTCCGGCCAAGCGCTGGCACTATGTTTCATCCGCGCGCCATGAGGGACGGGGAGCTGGGCGCCTGGGGAGCGACATGCGGATACTGATCGCGGACGACCATCGGCTGATCGTCGAAGGAGTCAAGCTCAAGCTCGCCGAGCTCGGGCCGGAGACTGATTTCGCGGTGGCGCAGGACGTGGACGAACTGCGCGACCTGATCCGCAGCGAGGACGCGCGCCAGCTCAAGCTGGCCATGATCGACCTGGCCATGCCGGGCGCGCACGGCACCTCGCATCTGCTCGAAACCATCCGCGCGCTGCCGGGGCTGCCGGTGATCGTGCTGTCCGGCTCGGAAGATCCGGCGCTGATGAAGGAACTGCTGTCCGCCGGCGCCCGCGGCTTCATCCCGAAGGCCTATTCGCCCGAGGTGATGCTCTCGGCCGTGCGGCTGGTGCTGTCCGGCGGCACCTATGTCCCGCCGATGATGCTGGACGAGCGGCACGTCGCCGTGCCGCCGCCGCCCGGCGCATCCAACGGCATCGATACGCTGGAAGAGCGGCTGCGCAAGCTGCTCACCGAGCGCCAGATCGACGTGCTGCGCCTGCTGTCGCAGGGCAAGCCGAACAAGCTGATCGCGCGCGACCTGGGCATCAGCGAGGGCACGGTGAAGATCCACCTGGCGGCGATCTTCCGCGCGCTCAACGTGCGCAACCGGGTCGAGGCGGTGGTGGCTTCGCGGCGCATCAGCGGCCTGTAGGAAACCTCATGACGTGCGGCGCGCCCGCTTCCGGCGGCGCGCCCATGGCGTATGCTTCGGCCCCATCCGGGGTGGAGGAACCGCCCCGACACGGCGACCCGTTCGCCGTCCGCCGGGGGAGAGAGGCGTTGCGCAAGGGACGGACCGCAGGCTTACGGCATGGCCGGTCGCGACTGGCCAAGGCGATTTTTTTCGTGCTGCGCGCCATGGCGCTGCTGATGGCGGTGCTGGCCGGCGCCGCCACGGCCGCTCCCGCGCCGGGCGAACGCCCGCTCACTTTCGGCATCCTGCCGATCGGCGGCCCCTCCGAGTCGCTGGAAGCCTGGCGGCCGATGCTGGACGACATGGAGCGCAGCCTGCATCGCAGCGTGCGGCCGCTGTCGGTGAGCACCTACGAAGGCCTGGCGCAAGCCTTGGCCGAGGATCGCATCGACCTGGCCTTCGTCTCCGGCAAGCTGGCCCTGGACGCGGTGGCGCGCGACCGCATGCGCGTGCTCGCCCAGCTCACCCGCGGCGACGGCTCGCGCGGCTATTACTCGGTGCTGCTGGTGGAGAAGAACTCGCCGATCCGCAGCGTGGACGACATCTTCCGCCAGCCGGGGCATTGGCGTTACGCGCGCGGCGAGGCGCTGTCGGTGTCCGGCTATGTGGTGCCGGAGACGCAGCTGTTCGCCGGCCGCGGCCTGGATTCGGACACCTTCTTCGCCAGCGTCGCGGTGGACAACCACCAGAACAACGCGCTGGCGGTGGCCAACCGCGAAGCCGATGTCGCCACCAACAACACCGCCGACCTGGAACGCTTTGCCCAGCGCTTTCCCGAGCAGTACGCGCGGCTGCGCGTGCTGTGGAAGTCCAACCTGATCCCGCACGCGGTGGTGATCGTGCGCACCGACCTGCCGCCAGAGCTGCGCCAGCGCATCGCGGCGTTCTTCACCGGCTACGCCAAGGGCAAGAACGGCGCGGCGGAACTGGCCAAGCTCAAGCTGATCCACGACATCAGCGGCTTCGCCCCCGCCGGCAACGACACCCTGCTGCCGTTCGCGGACATCGCCTGGACGCTGGAACGGCGGCGCGCGCTGGGCGCGCAATGGGTGAACAGCGCGGCGCTGGATGCGCGGCTGAAGAAACTCGATACCGACCACGAGGCGCTGGTGAAGCGGCTGAACGCCTCGTCGCCGTAGGTTGGGGTGAGTCGCAGGCGAACCCCAACAGGAGCATGGGGCTCGCCTCGCCAATCATTCATCGAAATCTCGAACGTTCGTTGGGGTTCGCCTGCGGCTCACCCCAACCTACTTGGCCTTCGCCATATCGTTGAGATTCACCTTCTGCCCGTTCGGCAGGATCATGTCGCCCGGCTTCTGCCCGGCGGCGCAGGCGCCGACCCACTTGCCGCTGCTGTCGACGTCGGCTTCGCTATGGCCCATCACCGCGGGGTCGTACTTGACGTGACCGGTGGTGCGGTAGGCGCTGTCGCCCTGGAAGCGCGTCTCGCTGTGGCTGGTCATGGTGATGTTGCCCTGCGGGCCGGGCAGGTTGCATACGCCGTCGGCGACCACCGCGCCGTCCTTCACGGCGAGCGAGAACTTGCTGCACATCGAGCCGCTCATCTGCGCGCCCATCTGGTACATCGCCTTGTCGGTCGCCTCGTCCAGGCACACCTTCATGGTCTGCGACTGGCCGCCGGCCATGCCCATCTGCATCTCCCACAGGCCGGCCTTGCGCTTGGGCAGGTTGGCGGGAAGCTCCACGGCGGCCGCGGAGGCGGCCAGGCACAGCAGGGACAGCGCGAACAACGGACGGAAACGGATGGACATGGGCTTTTCTCCAGAGCCTCGGTGGTGGCCCGGCGGGCCCCTGGCCGCGCAAGGTAACGGCAAATGATGGCGGCGTCATGCACGGGCGCGGCGCCATACGCCGAGAAGCTAGGTCGAACAGCGTATCGAATGGCCCTGGCGCCTCGCCTAGAGTGGTCGCATGCCATGGATGGGCTCCAAGGCGCCCATCGCGCCTCGCCTACAACCGCTGCCGCGACCATTCATGTCCACGACTACCGCCGTGCCCCTGCCGCAGTGCCCTGTTTCAGCCCGGCCATGGGAACTGCCCGGCCGCAGCCGGCGCGGCGAAGGCTGAGCGCATGGCCAGCGAGTCCCTCCTCCGCCGGCTGCTCCTGGACGCCGTACTGCCCGCGACGCTCGCGGCACTGGTGCTGGTCACCGTACTGACCGTGCAGGTCGCCGGCATGCAGGGCGAGCGCGCGGACGCGCGGGCCGCCCTGCGGGTGGAACAGCTGGCCGGCGCGCTGGCCGCGGACCAGGCGCTGGCCGCCCCGCAAGGCTTCCTGGACGAGGCCCGCCGCGACGGCCTGCTGCGCCAGGCGGGGCTGAGCTACCCCGACGGCCCGGCATGGAACAGCGGCAGCGCCCTGCCCGACCAGGACGCCGGCAACTACCGCCGCGAGCTGGCCGGCACCGCCGGCAACCGGCCCTGGCTGACCGCGCAGGCCGACCTGGGCCCGCTGCGCCGCGCGCAGGCGGTGACTTGGCTGCTCGGCGCGCTGTGCGCCTGCGGCATCCTGCTGCTGGGCTGGCTGGCGCGCTGGTCGTTGCGCCGCCACGTGCTGCGGCCGCTGGCCGAGCTGCGCCGGGCGCTCGAGGAAGACCGCCTGCCGCCGCTGGCGGTGACCGCCTCCACCCGCGAGTTCGCCGAGCTGGAGCGCGCGCTGGAACACTGCCTCGCCGATGGCTGGCCGCGCGCCTGGCATTCGGCGCGCCAGGACGTCATGCGCCAGCGCCATGCCGCGGCCCGCGGCAAGTCGCGCTTCATCGCCCTGGTCAACCATCATCTGCGCCAGCCGCTGCAGGCGCTGCAGCTGTTCGCGGCGAACTTCGATCCCGGCCCCGACCAGGACCAGCAGGCCCTGCTCGCGCATATGCGTGCCAGCGTGAGCTCGATGACGCGCCTGCTCGAAGGCCTGCTGGAGATCTCGCGCCTGGACGCCGGCGTGGTGGTGGTGCGGCCGGCGGAATTCAGCGCCGCGGAACTGTTCCTGCACGACCGCACCTGGCTGGCCGAGGAAGCCGCGCGGCGCGGCGTCACCCTGATCTGGCGCGGCAGCCACCACCGCCTGCACGGCGACGCGGAACTGGCCGCCGGCCTGCTGCTGCAGCTGGCCAGCAACGCGATCGCCAATGCGCCGATGGGCCGCGTGCTGATCGCCGCGCGCCGGCACGACCATGCCGTGCGCATCGAGGTGCGCGACAACGGCCCGGGCATCGCACAGGACCACCAGCAGCAGATCTTCGAGGAATTCGTGCAGCTGCCCGACGCGGAGAATCCGCGCCGCGACGGCTACGGCCTGGGCCTGACCATCGGCGACCGGCTGGCGCGCCTGCTCGGCACGCATATCGGCCTGCGTTCGGCGCCGGGCCAGGGCAGCACGTTCTGGTTCGACCTGCCGGAAGCACCGCTGGCGGAACGGCGCGCGCCGCGCGGGCGCCACGGGCCGTGGAGCGCGTGGCGGCGCGCGGGCTGAGGCGCCGGCTTATTCGTCCGCGCCGGGATCCATGCCGGGGAACAGCACTTCGGTGAAGCCGAACTTGCCGAAATCGGTGATGCGCGACGGATACAGCCGGCCGATCAGGTGATCGCATTCATGCTGCACCACGCGCGCGTGGAAACCCTGCGCATTGCGGTCGATGTGCTCGCCCTTCGGATCGATGCCCTGGTAGCGGATCATGGTGTAGCGGTTCACCGCGCCACGCAGGCCGGGCACCGAGAGACAGCCTTCCCAGCCTTCTTCCATGTCCTGCGACAGCGGCATGATCACCGGATTGAGCAGGATGGTGCGCGGCACTGCTGGCGCGTCCGGATAGCGCTCGGAACTGTCGAAGCCGAAGATCACCAACTGCAGGTCGATGCCGATCTGCGGCGCGGCCAGGCCGACGCCGCCGGCATGGTGCATGGTGTCGAACATGTCCTGGATCAGCGTGTCCAGCTCGGCGCAGCCGATCATCGCGTCGGGCACCGGTGGCGCCACGCGCAGCAGGCGCGGGTCGCCCATCTTGAGAATCTCGCGGATCATGCTGGCCTCGATGCGTTGGCGTTGCGTTCTGACTGAGGGCCGCGCGGCGCCTTTGCAAGGCGCGGCGGGGGGCGCCAGCTTAATCCCGGCGGGGTGCGCCGTGCAGGCACCGTGAACCCGGAAACAGCAGGCGCATGGCCGATGCGGCATCATCGACCCGCTACGCCGGCGAAGGATGGGCCGGCTGCGCCGGGGGCACCGCATCCACCCATACCACCTGTTTTGGCAAGGCGCCGCCCGGCCGGCGAGGAGATCGACTGTTGTTTTCCGCCCTGATGCTGCAAACGCTGCTGGCCGCCGCCGGTGCCGGCGCGCCGCCACCGGCCTGGACCGTGCCGAGTTTCCGCAACTACGGCATGGCCGAAGGCCTGCCGAGCAGCAATATCGATGCACTGGCACAGGACGGCCAGGGCTATGTGTGGGTCGCCACCGAATCCGGGCTGGCGCGCTACGACGGCGAGCGCTTCCGCGTATGGCGGCACGATCCGCGCGATCCGCGTTCGCTGCCGGCGATGCCGCTGGCCACCCTGATGGTGGACCCGGACGGACGCCTGTGGGGCGGCAGCCGCGACGGCCTGGTGCGCTACGACCCCGCGCAGGGCAACTTCGACCACTGGCGCCGCGACCCGGCCGATCCGGCCTCCGCCGGCAGCGACGACGTCACCGCGCTGGCGCGCGCGGGCCAGGGCCCGCTGTGGGTCGGCCATTTCGACGTGGGCCTGGACCGCATGCGCGCGGACGGACGCGGCTTCGATCACCTGCGCCACGATCCGGCCGACCCCGGCACGCTGTCGTCCGACACGGTGTATTCGCTGCTGGCGGATCCGGACGGCACCCTGTGGATCGGCACCGGCCGGGGACTGGACCATCGCGCGCCCGACGGACGCATCAGCCACGTGGCATTCGCGCGCCCCGACGACGCCTTCCGCGACAAGCCGCTGAAGATCTACCAGCTCGCCCGCCTCGGCGGCACGCTGTACATCGGCAGCAACCGCGGCCTGTACGCGCTGGCGGCGGATGCGACCGGCGCCGTGCCGGTGGCGCCGGAGGTGCTGCCGCAGAAGCTGATCTATTCGCTTGCCGCCGACGCGCAGCACCGCCTGTGGATCGGCACCAACGAAGGCGTCTACCTGCGCGACGCCGACGGCACTTACCGCCGCCTCGAGCCGCGCCCGCTGCTGCGCCACGGCCTGCCGAACGGCTTCATCGCCCAGCTGCTGCGCGACCACGAAGGCGGCATGTGGATCGGCACCTACAACGGCCTGGCCTATCTGTCGCCGCGCTGGAACGACTTCCAGTACGTCACGCATGTTCCGGAGAACCCGGACAGCATCGTGCCCGGCGCGTACCACGCCGTCGCCGGCAACCGCGGCGATCATCTGTGGATCGCCGGCAGCAACGGTGCGATCGATCGCCTGGACCTCGCCACCGGCAAGGTGCGCCATCTCGCGTTCCACCTGCCGCAGGGGCGCAGTGCCAATGCCATCCGCGAGGATGCGCGCGGCCGCCTGTGGATCGCCTCGGCCAGCGGCAGCTTCGTGCTCGACGGCGACAAGGCCATCGAGCTGGAAGCGCCGATGGCCGAACGCATCCTGTTCGGCCCCGACGGCACGGCCTATCTGCAGAACGACGACGGCGTGTACGCCTGCGATCCGGACACGCTCAAGGGGCATCCGCTCGACTTCGGCCCGCGCGCCAGAAACCTCACGTTCGCCGATATGCACCTGTACGACGGCGCGCTGTGGTTCGCCACCAGCGCGGGCGTGATGCGCTGGACGCCTGGCGATGCGCAGGCCAGCTTCATCGAAGGCGTGCCGGCGACGGCTTTCCACTTCCTGGGTCTCGGCGATGGTCGCTTGTGGCTGCTCGACGACGAGAACCTCAGCGTGTTCAAGCTGGATGGCCAGCGCGCCGTGCCGGCCGGAAGCTATCCGCTGTATCGCCAGCACCCGCTCAGCGATGTGCTGGGCATGCATGTCGACGGGCCGGGCCGCGTGTGGTTCTTCTCGCGCAGCGGCCTGTGGCGCTTCGACCCGGTCAGCGGCAAGGTGCGCGAACCGGGCCTGGAACAGGGCCTGCCGGAAAGCCAGTTCACCAACGTCAGCCACGCCAGCTTGTGGGACGGGCGCGTGGCGGCGGCGACCAACGAAGGCATCGCGATCTTCGCGCCGAACGCGCTCGGCGAATATTCGCGCGAGCCGCGCATGCGCCTGGAAGACGGCAGCGTGCGCCGCGGCAACCAGACGCTGCGCCTGGCCGCGGACGCGCAGCCGTGGCGGCTGCAATGGAGCGACCGCGATCTCACCGTCAGCGCGCGCGCCCTGACCTACCTGGCGCCGGAGCGCACGCGCTATCGCTTCCGCCTGGACGGGCTGGACAGCGACTGGGTCGACACCGGCGCGCGCGGCGACCGCAGCTTCACCCAGCTGCCCGGCGGCGACTACGTGCTGCACGTGCAGGCGGCCGGTCCCGATGGCGCCTGGGGCGAGCTGCCCGCACTGCGCATCCATGCGGACAGTCCGCCCTGGCTGCGCTGGTGGGCCTGGCTGGCCTATGCGCTGCTGCTGGCACTGCTGTTCGCCGCGCTGCTGGCAGCCATGCGCCGGCGCCAGGCACAGCGCCACCGGCTGGCCCTGATCACCCAGGAACATCAGCTGGCGCAGGCGGCCAGCCGCGCGAAGACGCAGTTCCTGGCCGAGCTGGGGCACGAGATCCGCACCCCGATGACCGGCGTGCTGGGCATGGCCGAACTGCTGCTCAGCCGTCCGCTCGGCACGACCGAGCGGCATTACGCGCAGACCATCCGCAACTCCGGCGAGGTGCTGCTGACCCTGGTCAACGATGCGCTGGACCTGGCGCGCATCGAGGCGGGGCGGCTGCAGCTCAATCCCGCGCCGTTCGATCCCCATGCGCTGCTGCTCGACGTGGCCGACCTGCAGCGCGGCAAGGCGGTGAGCAAGGGCTTGTCGCTGCAGGTGCACGTGCGCGAAGGCGTGCCGGCGCATGTCCACGGCGACGCCGTGCGCGTGCGCCAGATCCTGCTCAACCTCAGCGGCAATGCGCTGAAGTTCACCGAGCGCGGCGAAGTGCGCCTGACCCTGGACACCGACGGCGACGGCCTGGTGTTCGTGGTCAGCGACACCGGTCCCGGCATCGCGCCGTCCGACCAGGCCAAGCTGTTCCGGCACTACCAGCAGCTGGACGGCCCGCAGCGCGGCTCCGGCAGCGGCCTGGGCCTGGCCATCTGCCGCGAGCTGGCCACCTTGATGGGCGGCCGCATCGCGCTGGAATCCGCGCCCGGCAAGGGCAGCAGCTTCCGCGTGCACCTGCCGCTGCCCGCCACGGCCTCGCCGGCCGAGCGCGTGGCGCGCGGCGACAGCGGACCGCGCTGGCGGCTGCTGTTGCTGGAGGACGAGCCGACCGTGGCGGCGGTGATCGCCGGCCTGCTGGAAGCGCAGGGGCACACGGTGGAGCACGTGCCGAACGCGCTGCGTGCGATGGAAGCGCTGGAACGCCAGCGCTTCGATGCCGCGCTGGTCGACCTGGACCTGCCCGGCCTCGACGGCCTCCAGTGGGCGGGGCTGGTGCGCTCGCGCGAACACGAGGACCGCCTGCCGATGATCGCCATCACCGCGCGCTCCGGCGGCGACGAGGAAAGCCGCGCCCGTGCCGCCGGCATGGACGGCTTCCTGCGCAAGCCGCTGCACGGCGAACAGCTGGCGCAGGCGCTGGCGGCGGTGCTGGTGGATGCACCGGCGGAGACCGCCGGCTGAATTTGCGGCGCCGCCGCATGCCGTGGCGCCGCTGCAGCATTCGACCAATGGCTAATGCTCGCGCGCGCCCAGGGCATTGACCCCCGCCAGCGCGGGGCGGACTCTTGCGAAAGAACGTCCGAGGGAGTCCCTTCATGCATACCGCCGTTACCAAACCCAGTCCCGCAGGCAAGATCCTGTGGGCCGCCATCGCCATCGTCGGCGCATGGTGCCTCGGCGTCGTGGCCCTGCGCCGGGGCGAGCCGATCAATGCGATCTGGCTGGTCGCCGCGGCGATCGCCGTGTTCGTGATCGGCTATCGCTTCTACAGCAGGTTCATCGACACGTACGTACTGCGCATGGACCCCTCCCGCGCCACGCCTGCCGTGCTGCGCAACGACGGCCTGGACTACGTGCCCACCGACAAATGGGTGGTGTTCGGCCACCACTTCGCCGCGATCGCCGGCGCCGGCCCGCTGGTCGGCCCCGTGCTCGCCGCGCAGATGGGTTATCTGCCGGGCACGCTGTGGATCCTGTTCGGCGTGGTGTTCGCCGGCGCGGTGCAAGACTTCATGATCCTGGGCCTGTCGGTGCGCCGCGATGGCCGCTCGCTCGGCAACATGCTGCGCGACGAGCTCGGCCCGGTGGCCGGCATCGTGGCGATGTTCGGCGTGCTGGTGCTGATGATGATCGTGCTGGCGGTGCTGGCGCTGGTGGTGGTCAAGGCGCTGACGCACAGCCCCTGGGGCACCTATACGGTGGCCTGCACCATTCCGATCGCGCTGCTGATGGGCATCTATCTGCGCTATATCCGGCCGGGCAAGATCCTCGAAGTGTCGATCGTCGGCCTGATCCTGCTGTTGCTGGCGATCTGGTCCGGCGCTTACGTCGCCGCCTCGCCGGCCTGGGCCGCCGCGTTCGACTTCGACGCCAAGGCGCTGGCCTGGCTGCTGATCGCCTACGGCTTCTGCGCCTCGGTGCTGCCGGTGTGGCTGCTGCTGGCGCCGCGCGATTACCTCAGCACCTTCCTCAAGATCGGCACCATCGCGCTGCTGGCGCTGGCCATCTTCCTGGCCGCGCCGACGCTGCAGATGCCCGCGCTGACCAAGTTCGTGGACGGCACCGGCCCGGTGTTCCAGGGCAACCTGTTCCCGTTCCTGTTCATCACCATCGCCTGCGGCGCGGTATCCGGCTGGCACTCCATCATTTCCTCCGGCACCACGCCCAAGCTGCTCAGCAATGAGGGCGAGGCGCGCATGGTCGGCTACGGCGGCATGCTGATGGAGGCCTTCGTCGCCATCATGGCGCTGATTGCCGCCGCCTCGATGCATCCGGGCGTGTACTTCGCGATGAACTCGCCCGCCGCGCTGATCGGCACCACCGCGCAGAGCGCGGCCACCGCCATCAGCCAGTGGGGCTTCGTGGTGTCGCCCGACGAACTGTTGAACACGGCCAGGAACATCGGCGAGAGCAGCATCCTCAGCCGCGCCGGCGGCGCGCCGACCCTGGCGGTGGGCATGGCCCAGCTGCTGCATGGAATCATCCCGGGCGAAGGCATGATGGCGTTCTGGTACCACTACGCGATCCTGTTCGAAGCGCTGTTCATCCTGACCACGGTGGACGCCGGCACACGCGTGGGCCGCTTCATGATCCAGGAGATCGCCGGCCTGATCCACGAGCCGCTGAAGCACACCGAATCCTGGACGGGCAACCTGATCGCCACCGCGATCTGCGTGGGCCTGTGGGGTTATTTCCTGTACCAGGGCGCGGTCGATCCGCTGGGCGGCATCAATACGCTGTGGCCGCTGTTCGGCATCGCCAACCAGATGCTCGCCGCGGTGGCGCTGATGCTGGCCACGGTGGTGACGGTGAAGCTCAAGCGCGAGCGCTACGTGTGGGTGCCGGGCATCCCGGCGATCTGGCTGGTGGTGTGCACGCTCACCGCGGGCTATTACAAGCTGGTCGGCTCGATCAGCTTCACCGCCGCGGCGCAGAAGTACGCGGCCGCCGCCGCCGAAGGCAAGCTGCTCGCACCGGCCAAGAGCGTCGCGGAGATGCAGCGCATCGTCACCAACAACTACGTGGACGCCGCGCTCACCGGCATCTTCATGCTGCTGGTGGTGACCATGGCCGGCTTCGCCATCAACGCGATCCTGAAAGCCTGGCGCGTGAACCATCCCACCGCCCATGAAGAACCCTACGTGGCGCTGGAAGGCGCACCCACCCGCTGAGGGCCCGACCATGACAGCCAGCTTCCAGGCATTCCGGAAATGGGCGGTGCAGACCGCCCGCCTCTGCTGCGGCGTACCGGACTACGACGTCTATGTGAGGCACCTGCGCGAGCATCATCCGGAGCGCAAGGTGCCCACTTATGCGGAGTTCTTTCGCGAGCGGCAGGTGGCGAGATACAAGGGGACGGGCGGGCGCTGTTGCTGAGCCGCTCGTGTCGCTCTTCGAAGGCCGCGCAGCGATGCGCGGCCTTTGTTTTTCGACCCATGAAAAAAACGGCCGGGGTTTTCGCCCCGGCCGCCTGACGGCTATTGCCTGTTCACTCCATGTCGGTGCCGTCTTACCACATCGCCCAATGCATCCACCTCGGCCAGTAGGCGCGGGCTTGCGAGCCCGTATGGTCCTCGCTGCCCGACTTCAGCTTGTGACCATACTCATCCAGCAGGAAATCGGTGGTGCCGGCCTTGATGGTCCCCTTCACTTCCTTGTCGTCGAAGCCGGAGACGGAGGCCTTGCCACCCGCCGAGATCGTACCGGTGGTGCTGAACCTGCTCTGCGGTGCCCAGATGCCGCGGCCGCGAATGACGATGTTGCCCTTGGTCGCGGTGAGCGTACCCGCGTTGTCCACGTCGGAGGCGGCGATGCTCAGGTTCTTCTGCGCCTTCAGCGAGCCGGTATCGGCAAGCTGCACGGCGCCAGAGGAGCTCACGTCCACCGAACCGGTGAGCGACTCCACGGCACCGGCCACGTTCAGGCCCACGTTCTCATCGAGGTCGGTCAGCACGGCGTCGGTATTGCGGCCGGTGCTGATGCTCAGGTTCTTCTGCGCCTTCAGGCTGCCGGTCTGGGCGATATTCATCGCGCCGGAGGCATTGGCGTACAGCGAGCCGTTCGTCGACTCGACCTTGCCGGCCACGTTGATGCCGCTGCTGGACGGACGACCATAACGGCCATAGCCGTAGCCATAGCTGTAACCGTAGCTGTAACCGTAGCTCGAAGCGTAGCCATAGCTGTAGCCATAGCCGGAACTGCCAGCGCCGCTGCCGGCACGCAGGGACAGGTCGCCCTTCGCCGTCAGCACGCCGGTCTTGGCGATATCCAGCATACCGGCGCTGCGCACCGTCAAAGCGTTCGCATCGACCTTACCGGCCACGCTAACGCCACGGTCATCGGTCACGAGGTAATCCCAGCGGCCGTAGCCCGCGCTCAAGCCAAGATTCCGCCCGGCTTTGAGCGTTCCGGATTCGGCGATGTCCACTGCGCCGGCGGTGGCCACATTCAATGAACCCTTCGTGGCCTCCGCCTTACCGGCGATCGTCACCCCCGAGTTTTCAACGGTGTAATTGTCATAGCCGGAGTACAGGTTCAGGTTGTTCTGCGCTTTCAGCGCGCCCGTCTTGGCGATGTCCACCACGCTCGTGGACGTCACATTCATTGAACCCTTCACCGCCTCCACCTGGCCGGCAATCGTCATACCCGTGTCTTCGATGGTGTAGTTGTCGTAGCCGGCGTGCATGTCCACGTTGTTCTGTGCTTTCAGCACGCCGGACTCGGCGATGTTCAGCGCGCCAGCGGTCGACACATCCGCGGATCCCGTCACGGCCTCCGCCCTGCCGGCGATCGTCAAACCAGTGACCTTGGCCGTTTCCTCGTGATAACCGGAGTGAATCCCCAGATCGGTCTGCGCCTTTACGACGGCGGATTCGGCGATCTTCACGGCGCCCTGAGCGTCCATCGAAAGTTCGCCCTCGAGCGATTGCAGCGTGCCGGCCACGTTCACGCCCACACCCTTCTCGGTACCGAGCATCATGATGGAATCGGCATACATGCTGCCCAGTGCGCTCACGTCCAGCGCCACGGTCGGCGCCGTGCCGGTGCCCTTCTTGAGCTCCGTCACCGCATCGCTCCTGTAGCCGATCTTGTTTGCGCCGGTCACTACGTTCAGCTCCTTGGCCTGGAGCTTGGCGTTGAGTTCCACACTGCGGGCATACAGGTCGGCGCGATCGACGCCGGTGGCGTCCAGTCCCTTGCCGGTCACGCTGATGGCGCCCTGGCCGACCGTGATGGCATTCAACCGGCCCGCTTTGTCCAGCTGCGGAGTGCCGGTGGCGAGGGTCACGCGCGAGGCATTGATGAAGCTTGCACCGTCGGCGCTGATGCCATTCGGATTGGCCAGCACCAGCGCAGCTTTCTGGCCGGCAATTTCCATGGCGCCATTCAATGCCGACGCGGTTTGGCCGGTGACTTCGGTGATGATCACCTTGGCCGCGCCACCGGTGAGGTTCGCATTGCCGTTGATCTGGCCGGCCAGCTGCGACTGCACAGCGTTGACACTATTGTTGAGCACCACACCCGAGGCATCGACGCCGAAGGCTTCGAAACGGTTGTGGGATACACCGGCCCCGTTGGGCGCGACGATATTGACCACCGGCGTAGTACCGGACACCACGCCGGGCCCGCCTGCCGCGGGCGTGATGGCCGCGAACGCAGTGACCGGCAGGAACAGCGCCAGCGCGGCATACAGCTCGCGGCGGCGCGGCATGTTGTTATTCGACTTCGACATACGGAATTGCCTCACTTTGGATACCCCTTTTTTGGCCGTGGACCATCCTTGGCCCACCGCAATGCAGCACCGGCCTCTCGGGCCGGTGGGAATGAAGGACTTGTGGGCGATACTGCGGGGGCGGCGCCGTTACCAGCGTGGTCGGGCGCGGGCTGGCGCAAATGCGCTTGAGTGGTGCCGGATGGAGCCGGAAGGGACTGCAATGTCCGCCGGGCAAAGCCACATGTTGCAGCCCTTGATGCGCTTTTGAAGAAGCGTTGAATATCTCAAGAGCATCGGTGATCGAACGCCAGGATTTTTCCAATAGGCGGCGGCGCCGGCGGCAGGGAGTCCGGAAAGCCAGGCGCACTCGCCCCGGCGGGCGGCACCGGCTATCTTTCGTCGTCCTCCGATGAGCCCGTCCCGGGCGCCCCCTTTCGGGATACCCCAGGCGTCCCCATATCCCCGCAGCCATGTCCCTCAAAGACCACCACCTTACCGGCCCCAGTTCCGCGGTCGAGGCGCAGCACAGCCTCGGCCTGCGCGTGATCGCCATCTACAAGGCGATCAAGACCGTGGGCCTGATCCTGGTCGCGATCGCCGCGTTCCGGCTCAACCGGCAGGAAAGCTTCGATCACCTGGTGCGCTGGCTGGAGCATCTGTCGCTGACCGACAGCAACCATCTGCGCTGGCAGCTGGTGCATCTGCTGATGGAACAGGGGCCGAGCAAGTTCGTGGCGGTCGGCATCGTCGCGCTCGCCTATGCGGCGATCTTCGCCACCGAGGGCACCGGGCTATGGCTGCGCAAGCATTGGGCCGAGTGGTTCACGGTGATCGCCACCGGCTCGCTGGTGCCGGTGGAGTTCTACGAGACGATCGCGCACTTCAGCTGGCTGAAGCTGGTGGTGTTGCTGGGGAATATCGCGATCGTGGTGTACCTGGTGCGGATCGCGATGCAGCCGAGGCCGAAGAAACCGGCGTAGGTTGGGGTGAGCCGCAGGCGAACCCCAACAAGTGCGTCGCGCGTGGAAACGTCCGTTGGGGTTCGCCTGTGGCTCACCCCAACCTACACTTCGTGGTGCGCAGCCTCGGCGGGCAATGCATTCGAACGCCGCGGCGCCAGCTCCACCAGATACATCGCCGCCAGCACCAGCGCCCCGCCGCCCAGCATCCGCCACGTCAGCCCCTCGCCGCCGAAGGCCACCGCAAACCCGGCGGCAAACACCGGCTCGGTGGTCATCACGATCGCCGCGCGCGTCGCGCTGATATGCGCCTGCGCCCAGGTCTGCACCAGCATCGCGCCCGCGCCGGCGGCCAGCGCCATGTACACCACCGCTGCCCATGCCTGCGGATCCGGCGGCACGGCCGGTCCATGCGGCAAGGTCGCCAGCACGCACACCGCGGCGATCACCAGCATCTGCAGCGTCGACAGCGCGAACGCCTGCCCCGGCCGCGACCACGCGCCCAGCCCGACGATATGCAGGCCATAGAGCAAGGCCGACGCAAGCGTGATCCACACGCCGTAGCCAAGACTGAAACCGCGCAGCGCCAGCAGCGCCAGGCCGCCCACCGCCAGCAGCACGGCGATCCAGGTGATCGACGGCAGGCGCTGCCGCAGCAGCACCGTGCCGAGCAGGGGCGTGAACACCACATACATGCCGGTGGCGAAGCCGCTGATGCTGGCCGAGGTATGTTCAAGGCCGCTCGTCTGCAGCAGCTGGGCGATCCCATACACCACACCGAGCGCAACACCCTGCAGCCATTCCCGCCGCGTCAGCCGCAGCAAAGGCCGATGAAACAGCAGCAGCATCGACGCCGCCGCGATCAGGAAGCGCACCGCCAGGAAATCCGCCGGCGCCATGCGCCCGACCAGATCCTTGATCAGGAAAAAGGTGGAACCCCAGATGGTGGTGACCGCGACCAGCCCCAGCGTCGCCAGCGTGGCGACGCGCGCCTGCGCAGCGCTCATGCGCTGCCTGCCACAGGTGCCGCCTTGCGCCGGAGCAGGCGCAGCCACTGGCCCGGAATCTTCAGCAGGAAATGCACCCAAACGCCTAGCCACACCACGGCGGACAAAGCCGGATTGCGCGCGGCCGGATCGAACTTGCGGAACCAGCGCCACATGCCGCGATGCTTGTGCCAGCTGACGAATACCGGGCGATGCCGGCTGGAACCGCCCTTGCCGTGCAGCACGTGCACATCGCCAGCGAGCCATACCTCGTAGCCGGCGTCGCGCGCGCGGCGGCACAGGTCCAGGTCTTCGCAATGCAGGAAGTAATCCTCGTCGAAGCCGCGCAGGTTCTCGAACACCACCCGCGGCATCGCCATCAGCGCACCGGATACTGCCTCGGCGCGCACCGGCCCGGCCGGCATCTCGCCGCCGATGTTCACGCCCTCGCCCTGCCCCATCAGGCTGCGCAGCGCGCGGCCCAGGTAAGGATCGCGCCGGTACGAGGCGCGATCGGGCGCGCCCTGCTCGTCGCACACCACGGCGCCGACCACGCCTGCCTTCGGATGCGCCTTCAGCAGCTCCAGCAGGCGCCGCAGGCTCGCATCGTCGAGCATGCAATCCGGGTTGAGGATCAGCAGCACCTCGCCGCGCGCCTGCGCGGCGCCGCGGTTCACCGCCGGACCGAAGCCGAGGTTGGCGTGGTTGTAGACCGGCCGCAGCCGCCACTCCTGCTGCATCGCGCGCTCGATCGCCTGCGGGATGCCGTCGGAGGAACCGTTGTCCACCAGGATCAGCTCCAGCGGCACTTCGCACTCCATCACGCGACGTACACATTCGCGCAGCGTCGGGCCGCTGTCGGCGGCGACCACGATCACGCTGACCAGGGGAGTGGTTTGGAAGGCTGAATTCATAGCGGCCAAGTATGGGGGAGCCGCCGGCGAACGGAATAGCCGCTGCGCGAAATCCCGGTGGAAGAACCATCAATCGCGCGGCGCATCCTGACCCAGCGCCTGGTGCAGAGGCACCGGCACGCCGTCGGCATGGCGTGCCAGCCACGGACTGTCGTCGCCGTCCCAGCCGCACAGCTCCCAGCCGCGCAGGCGATGTTGCCTGCCGCGCGCGCGATCGAACAGGAGGTCGCCCCGGCCCGCAGGCTGGTTCGCCGCAAACCATCGTCCCTGCGGACTGAAGGCATGGCGCGGACCGAGGCGCTGCAGTGTGTGCCCGTCGGCGAAGCGATAGTTGCCTTCGTCTGCGGCCGTAAGTTCGTAGCGCAGGCTCTCGCGGGACATGTCCGCAACGGCATCGCGCCACGCCACCGGCACCAGCTCGATGATGCGCGCGGGCGGCCCGATCGGCGCCATCGCCATGTCGCTCCACTCCGGCGAAGGCGCCGCGCTGTGCCGCACGCGATGCAGCAGCAGCGATTCGAGCAGGGCCACCAGCGAATAGCCGACCAGCGCACCCAGCAAGGCCGCGCCCCAGGCGACCAGGTCGCCGCCGAGCGCGCGCTGCAGCGCGAACAGCATGCCGGGCAGGCCCCACTTCAGACCGCTGCGGCAAAGCTCACCCCAAGGATGGGAGCGGCGCGTGCAGAGCACCGCACCCACGGTGAGCGCAAACAGCAGCGCCAACCCCAGCCACCATGGCAACAACGCCAGCAGTACCGCCCATCCGGCAAACAACAGCCGGCTGGCGAAGCGCTGGCCGGGCGACGAGCTCACGCCGCGCGCCCGCTCATCGAGACATGGGCGACCCTCAGCCGCACCACACCCTGGCGTTGCGGAACATGCGCATCCACGGCGAATCCTCGCCCCAGTGGTCCGGATGCCAGCTCATCTGCGCGGTGCGGAATACGCGCTCGGGGTGCGGCATCATGATCGTCACGCGGCCGTCGGCCGCGGTGAAGCCGGCCAGGCCGCCCGGCGAACCGTTCGGGTTGAGCGGGTAGTGCTCGGTCGGACGCCCGCGGTTGTCGACGAAGCGCACCGCGCCGCCGGACTTCGACGGACTGCAGACCTGCGGGAAGCTGACCCGGCCTTCGCCGTGCGCCACCGCCACCGGAATGCGCGAGCCGGCCATGCCCTTGAAGAAGATGCTCGGCGAATCGAGCACTTCCAGCGTGGCGACGCGGCCTTCGTACTGCTCGGACGCATTGCGCAGGAACTTCGGCCAGTGCTGCGCGCCCGGGATGATGTCCTTCAGCTGCGACAGCATCTGGCAGCCGTTGCACACGCCCAGCGCGAACTTGCTCGCATCGGCGAAGAACGCGGTGAACTCCGCGCGCAGCAGCTCGTTGTACATGATCGAGGTGGCCCAGCCGCGGCCCGCGCCGAGCACGTCGCCATAGGAGAAGCCGCCGCAGGCCGCGAAGCCGCGGAAGTCCGCCAGCTTGATGCGGCCGCTGGCCAGGTCGGACATGTGCACATCCACCGCGTCGAAACCGGCGCGGTCGAAGGCGGCGGCCATTTCCACCTGGCCGTTGACGCCCTGCTCGCGCAGCACCGCCACGCGCGGACGCGCGCCCTTGGCGATGTACGGCGCGGCCACGTCGTCAGCCGGATCGAACGACAGCTTCGGGCTGATGCCCGGGTCGGCGTCGTCCAGGCGCCATTCCAGTTCGGCATCGGCGCCGAGCGGGTTGTCGCGCAGGCGCTGCATGTGGTGGCTGGTTTCGTTCCACGCCGCGAACAGCTCGGTCCACTTCCAGGCGAACTGCTTCTCGCCGCCGTGGAACAGCTTGATGCCGAGCTTTTCCTTCGGATGGCCGATGCGATAGCTCATGCCGGCCAGGCCGTGCTTGACCAGCAGCGCCTCGAAGGCCTCGCGGTTGGCCTGGGCCACCTGCACCACCGCGCCCAGCTCCTCGTTGAACAGCGCACGCAGCGCCGCCTCGGCCCAGCCTTCGAGCTGGATCTCCAGGCCGCAATGGCCGGCGAAGGCCATTTCCAGCAGGGTGACGATGGCGCCGCCGTCGGAGCGGTCGTGATAGGCCAGCAGCAGGCCGGCCGCATTGGCCTCCTGCACCAGCTCGAACAGGCCCTTGAGGTACTTGGCGTCGTCCAGGTCCGGCGGCACGCCGCCGCCGCGGTTGAACACCTGGGTCAGCGCGGAACCGCCGAGGCGGTCGCGGCCGCCGCCGAGGTCGAGCAGCCACAGGTCGGAGTCGCCACGGTCCAGGCGCAGCTGCGGGGTCAGCGTGCGGCGCACGTCGCTGACGCGCGCGAAGCCGGTGATCACCAGCGACACCGGCGCGATCGTGCGCTGCGGCTGGTCGCCGTCGGTCCACACGGTCTGCATGGACAGCGAGTCCTTGCCGACCGGGATGGAGATGTCCAGTTCCGGGCACAGCTCCATGCCCACGGCCTTCACCGCGTCGAACAGCGCGGCGTCCTCGCCCGGATGATTGACCGCGGCCATCCAGTTGGCCGACAGGCGCACTTCGCCCAGCGAGGCGATCGGCGCGGCGGCCAGGTTGGTGATCGCCTCGCCCACCGCCAGGCGCGCCGCATCGGCGCTGCTCAGCAGGGCCACCGGCGCGCGCTCGGCCATCGCCATCGCTTCGCCGGCGTAGCCGTCGAAATCGGCGATGGTCACCGCGCAGTCGGCCACCGGCACCTGCCAGGGGCCGACCATCGGGTCGCGGTGATTGAGGCCGCCGACGGTGCGGTCGCCGATGGTGACCAGGAAGCTCTTGCTGCCCACCGTAGGCAGCCGCAGCACGCGGCGCAGGGCCTCGTCCATGCTGATGCCGGACAGATCCGGCACCACGTCGATGCGCGGCTTCACGCGCCTGGCGTCGCGGTGCATGCGCGGCGCCTTGCCGAACAGCACGTCCATCGGCAGATCGATGACGGTGAGGTTGCGGCGCGGGTCGGTCACCAGCAGGCTGCGCTCCGCGGTGGCGTCGCCGACCACCGCGTAGGGGCAGCGCTCGCGCACGCAGAAGGCCTCGAACTCGGCCAGGCGCTCGGCCGCGATGCCGAGCACGTAGCGCTCCTGCGATTCGTTGCTCCACACCTGCATCGGCGACAGCGACGGGTCGTCGCACGGCACCTTGGAGAGATCGATCACGCCGCCGACGCCGGCGTCGTTGAGCAGTTCCGGAATCGCGTTGGACAGGCCGCCCGCGCCCACGTCGTGGACGCTGACGATCGGGTTGTTGTCGCCCAGCGACCAGCAGCTGTCGATCACCTGCTGGCAGCGGCGCTCCATCTCGGCGTTGTCGCGCTGCACCGAGGCGAAGTCCAGCTCCGCGCTGGAGGTGCCGGAAGCCACCGACGAGGCGGCGCCGCCGCCCAGGCCGATCAGCATGGCCGGGCCACCCAGCACGATCACCTTGTGGCCGGGCTGGATGTCCCGCTTCTGCACATGCTCGGAGCGGATGTTGGCCAGGCCGCCGGCGATCATGATCGGCTTGTCGTAGCCGCGGCGCACGCCGGCTTCGCCGGTCTCGTGCTCGTAGGTGCGCAAGTAGCCGCCCAGGCAGGGACGGCCGAATTCGTTGTTGAACGCGGCGGCGCCCAGCGGGCCATCGCGCATGATCTCGAACGCGCTGGCCATGCGCGGCGGCAGCGGGCGTTCCACTTCCCACGGCTGCGGATGGCCCGGGATGCGCAGGTCGGACACCGAGAAACCGGTGAGCCCCGCCTTCGGCTTGGCGCCGCGACCGGTGGCGCCCTCGTCGCGGATCTCGCCGCCGGCGCCGGTGGCCGCGCCCGGCCAGGGTGCGATCGCGGTGGGATGGTTGTGCGTCTCCACCTTGATGGCGTAGTCGATGCGCTCGCCGTGGCGACGCCAGATGCCGTCGGCGTCGGTGAAGAAGCGCTTGCCATGGCTGCCCTCGATCACCGCGGCGTTGTCCTTGTAGGCGGACAGCGTGTACGCGGGCGAGTGCTGGTGGGTGTTCTTGATCATGCCGAACAGGCTCTTGTCCTGCGGCTGGCCGTCCAGCGTCCAGCTGGCGTTGAACACCTTGTGGCGGCAGTGCTCGGAATTGGCCTGGGCGAACATGAAGAGTTCGGCGTCGGTCGGATCGCGGCCCAGCTCGGCGTAGCGCTCGGCCAGGTAGTCGATCTCGTCCTCGGCCAGGGCCAGGCCCAGCTCGGCATTGGCCTTGGCCAGCGCGGCGCGGGCGTCGCCGCCGAGCGGGATGTGCACCAGCTCGCCCGGCTGGCCGGCCAGGAACAGGCCGCCGGCCTGGTCGATGCGGTGGAGCACCGACTGCGTCATGGCGTCGCACAGCACGGCCATCATCGCGTCGTATTCCGGCGCGCCCGGCTCGGGCAGGCCGGCGATCTGGTAGGCCACGCCGCGCTCGACCCGGCGCACCGCGAAGCCGGCGCCATGCAGGATGTCGGTAGCCTTGCTCGACCACGGCGAGATCGTGCCCAGGCGGGGCACCACCCACAGCGAAGCGGTCTCGGCGGCGCTGTCCTTGGCCTCCAGCACTTCCAGCAGGCGCCGGCGCTGCTCGCCCTCGGGGACGACGTCAGCGTCGATGAAATAGACGAACCAGGAGGCCTGCACGCGGGCGCCGCGATGCAGGGCATCCAGGCGGGCATTGAGGCGTTCGAGGCGGAACGGCGAAAGGGCGGCCTGCCCGTCGAGTGCGATCATTGCGGGGAACGGGAGCTCTACGGAGAAGCCGTCCATTCTACCCCATGCTGCAGGACAACATCCGAGCCCGCCCCGCCCCTGGCCTCCGGCGTAGGTTGGGGTGAGCCGCAGGCGAACCCCAACAGGCCTCCGCGTACGTAACGTCCGTTGGGGTTCGCCTGCGGCTCACCCCAACCTACGCCTGGCGGTGGCGGCTCAGCTGGCCGGCTTGATCCCGCGCTTCTGCAGGGCCTGCAGCAGCTGGTCCGGAGTCATGTAGCCGCCGAGCACGGTGCCGTCCTCGGCCACGATGGTGGGGGTGCCGGTGACACCCAGGCGCACGCCCAGGTCGAACTCGCTCTTCACCGGGTTGGCGCAGCTGGCGGCCTTGGGCTGCTTGCCCTCCTTGGCGGCGCTGAAGGCGGCCTTGCGGTCGGCCGCGCACCAGACCGAGACCATCTCGGTATAGGTCGGGGTCGGGTTGCCGCCGGTGCTGAGCACGCCCTCGCGCGGCCAGGCGATGTATTCCAGCGCGATGCCGGCCTTGTTGAAGTCTTCCACGTGCTGGTGCAGCGCGCGGCAGTAGCCGCAGTTGACGTCGGTGAAGACGCTCACCTTGTAGCGCGGCCTGGCCGGCGCGAACACGATGCGGTCGGACGCCGGCAGCTTGTCCAGCTGGGCCTTGCGGAAATCGGCCCAGAGCAGGTCGCTCATGTCCTTCTTGCTGGCCAGGTCGATCAGGTTGCCGGTGAACATGTACTTGCCGTCGGCGCTGACATAGACCAGCTGGCCGGAGGCGATGACCTGGTAGAAGCCCGGGATCGGCGAGGGCCTGATCGATTCGATCTGCGCCTTGCTGGCCAGGCCGGTCACGGCCTGCCGCACGATGTCTTCGGCGCTGGCCTTGGGCGCATCCTTGGCCGCATCGTCGGCGGCGCGTGCCGGCTGGGCGAACGCGAACGCGCAAACCACGCTGGCGCACAGGGCCAGCCATCCATTCTTGAACATCGCAAACCTCTCTGGCTTCCGTTCGGGTACGGAATGATCGGGGATGGCGGATTCTCGCACAGGCGGCTTGAACGCTTTGTCGGACACGTCCTAACCGCGAGGATGATGCTGCGCATGCAGCCGCTTGAGTCCTTCCTTGGCCACCAGCGTATAGATCTGGGTGGTGCTGAGCGCGCTGTGGCCCAGCAGCATCTGCAGGGCGCGCAGGTCGGCACCGTGGTTGAGCAGGTGGGTGGCAAACGAATGCCGCAGCACGTGCGGCGAGATGCGCTTGGCCACGATGCCGACCCGCAGCGCGTAGCGCTTGACCAGGGTCCAGAACATCTGCCGGGTCATGCCCTCGCCGCGCTTGCTTAAGAAAAGCGCCGCCGGCTGGCGGCCCTTGGCCAGGACGGGGCGCGCCGTGGCGAGATAGGCCTCGATCCGTTCCAGCGCCAGCTCGCCCACCGGCACCAGCCGGTCCTTGCCGCCCTTGCCGGTGACGCGCAGCACGCCCTGGCGCAGATTGAGCGAGGCCAGCGGCAGCTCGACCAGCTCGGACACGCGCAGGCCCGACGCGTACATCAGCTCCAGCATCGCGCGGTCGCGCAGACCCAGGGTGGTTTCCAGGTCCGGCGCCTGCAGCAAGCTCTCGATCTCCCGCTCGGCCAGCGCCTTGGGCAGGCTGCGCGGCGTGCGCGGACGCTCGATCAGCAGGGTCGGATCCTCGAAACCCGGCTCGTTGCGCGCGACGAAGCCGTAGTAGCGCCGGAACGAGGACTGCCGCCGCGCCATCGAACGCACGGCTACCGGCTGCGCGCCGTGATACTCGGACAGGTGCTGCCGCCGCGCCTGGCTCAAGCCCAGCCCGCGGCCGGCCAGCCAGCGGGCCAGGCCTTCGAGGTCGCGGCGATAGGCCTCGAGCGTGCGATCGGACAGGCCGTCCTCCGACCACACCCGCTCGAGGAAGGCGGCGATGCTGCGCTGGTCGGCTTCGGCGATACTTGCGGCTTTCTCTGACATGCGCGAGATGCTGGGCATAGCGCGCGCCGGACGCAAGCCGACGAATGAACCCGAGCATCCCCAACGCCGCCCTCGTACCCGCCACCTTGCCGCGCCGCCTGCTGGCGCTGTTCTACGACCTGTGGGCGGTGATCGCGATCGTCGCCACCGTCGGCTACATCTGCCAGCGCGCCACCGGCGGCCAGCTGATCGCCACCGCGGGCCACGTGGAAACCGTGTGGTGGTACCAGCCGCTGCAGGGCCTGGTGCTGTCGGCGTACTTCATCGCCTCGTGGCTGCGCGGCGGACAGACCTTGGGCATGCGGCCGTGGCGGCTGCGCCTGGTGCGCAGCGACGGCGGACCGGTGCGTTTCGCGCAGGCGGCGATCCGCCTGCTCGCCGGCGCGGCGCCGCTGCTGCTGCTGGAACTGGCCCGCGTACTCGGCACGGCGGCATCGCTGTGGGCCGTGCTGGTCGCGTGGACGATCTGGTTCGCCTGGGCGCTGACCAATCCGCGCCGCCGCACGCTGCACGACGTGATCGCCGGCACCGAGCTGATCCGCATCGCCTGACGCAAGAAATCGCGGACGGATTCACTCGCTTGTCAGCCGGGCCAGCGCCACACTAGGCCGATGCCCACCCACTTCGCGCCCGCGCCGCGCAGCGACGCCGACCTGCTCGCCGCCAATCGCAGCTTCTACGAGCCGCTGTGGGCCGAAGCCCGGCTGGTGCCGCCGGAACGCTTCAATACCTGGCCGCTGGTGCGCGAGCTGGCCGCGCTGTCGACGCGCCGCCTGGAAATCGCCCCGGGCCTGCGCCCGCGCCTGCCGCTGCAGGACACCTGCTTCGTCGACCTGAGCACCGAGGCGCTACGCAAGCTGCGCCGCCAGGGCGCCAGCGCGGTGCATGGCACCATCGGTGCCCTGCCCTATGCGGATGCGCAGTTCGACCTGGTCTGCGCTTTCGACATCCTGGAACACGTGGCGGACGACCACGGCGCGCTGGGCGAACTCGCCCGCGTGGCCGCGCCCGGCGCGACGCTGCTGCTGTCGGTGCCGCTGCATATCGCGGCATGGACGCCGTTCGACGAATTCGTCGGCCACTGCCGCCGCTACGAACCGGAACACATCACCGCGCTGCTCGCACGGCACGGCTTCCACATCGAGCAGAGCGCGATCTACGGCATGCAGCCGAAATCCTCGCGCCTGCTCGAGATCGGCCAGTGGTATCTCACGCACAAACGCGAACGCGCGATGTGGTGGTACAACCGCGTATTCATGCCGATCGCCGTGCGCATGCAGAAGCCGCTGCAATGGCGCGCGGGCCTGGGCGATACCGCCGGCGTCGACGAAATCCTGCTGGTCTGCCGCAAAACGTAGGTTGGGGTGAGCCGCAGGCGAACCCCAACATCGCCCCCTATTCGCACCGCAACGTTGGGGGTTCGCCTGCGGCTCACCCCAACCTACGCCAAGCGACTGATTACATTTGCATAACATTCTTGCGGCATCGCAACACGGAACGGCGATAACGGATAGAATGAGATCTTTCCGCCCGCGTCTTCCCCAAGCCATGCTCTATCAGATCCACGAATGGCAGCGCGCCTTCCTCGGCCCGCTCAGTCACTACGCCGATGCCAGCGCGAAGATGCTGAGCGATCCGTCCAGCCCGTTCGCCCAGGTGCCAGGCGCGCAGCGCATGGCCGCCGGCTACGAGCTGCTGCATCGCCTGGGCAAGGAGTACGAGAAGCCGGCCTTCGACATCCACCAGATCCAATCGCACGGGCAGGACATCGCCATCGTCGAGCGCACCGTGCTGGCCAGGCCGTTCTGCGAACTGAAGCGCTTCAAGCGCTACAGCGACGACCAGGACACCATCGAGCGCCTCAAGAACGAGCCGTCGGTACTGGTGGTGGCGCCGCTGTCCGGCCACCACGCCACCCTGCTGCGCGACACCGTGCGCACCCTGCTGCGCGACCACAAGGTGTACATCACCGACTGGGTCGATGCGCGCATGGTTCCGAAGGAACAGGGCACGTTCCGTCTGGACGACTACGTCGAATACGTGCAGGAATTCATCCGCCATATCGGTGCGCATCGTCTGCATGTGATCTCGGTGTGCCAGCCGACCGTGCCGGTGCTCGCCGCGGTGTCGCTGATGGCCGCGCGCGGCGAGACCACCCCGCTCAGCCTGACCATGATGGGCGGCCCGATCGAGCCGCGCAGCAATCCCACCGGCGTCAACAGCCTTGCCACCACGCAGCCGCTGAGCTGGTTCAAGGGCAACCTGATCCACACCGTGCCGCCGAATTATCCCGGCCATGGCCGCGAGGTCTACCCCGGCTTCCTGCAGCACGCCGGCTTCGTGGCGATGAACCCCAGCCGCCATCTGAACTCGCACTGGGATTTCTATCTCGACCTGCTGCGCGGCGACCTGGACGACGCCCAGGCGCACCGCAAGTTCTACGACGAATACAACGCCGTGCTGGACATGCCGGCGGAGTACTACCTCGACACCATCCACACCGTGTTCCAGCAATTCCTGCTGCCGCGCGGCCTGTGGGACGTGCGCGGCGAGCGCGTGACGCCCGCCGCCATTACCAAGAGCGCGCTGCTCACGGTGGAAGGCGAACTGGACGACATCTCCGGCCTGGGCCAGACCGAGGCGGCGCACACGCTGTGCAGCGGCATCCCCACCGACCGCCGCGCGCACAAGGTGATCGAAGGCGCCGGCCACTACGGCATCTTCAGCGGCCGTCGCTGGCGCGAGGTGGTGTATCCGCAGGTGCGGGATTTCATCAAGCGCTTCGACCGGCCCGCGGGCTGACGGACGACGTAGGTTGGGGTGAGCGCCAGCGAACCCCAACAGCCGCTCCCGAATGCACCGACGTTGGGGTTCGCTGGCGCTCACCCCAACCTACGCCGGTCACTTCCTGGCGGTGAAGAACGCCTCGAACGCGTCCACCACGCGCTCGAGGCCGTCGTCGTCCACGTCCAGGTGCGTGACCAGGCGCAAGGTCGGCAGATAGCCGATGCTGATGCGCACCTGCGCCTCGCGCAGATGCGCATCCAGCTCGCGCAGGCGCGCGGCCGGCACGTCGACAAACACCATGTTGGTGTGATGGCCCAGCAGCTTCACGCCGGGCAGATGGCCCAGCCGCGTCGCCAGCGTGGCCGCGCGTGCGTGGTCTTCGGCAAGGCGCGCGACATGATGATCCAGCGCATGGATGGCCGCCGCGGCGAGCATGCCCGCCTGCCGCCAACCGCCGCCGGCGACCTTGCGCCAGCGCCGCGCTTTCTCGACCAGCGCGCCCGGGCCGAGCAGCACCGAACCGACCGGCGCGCCCAGGCCTTTCGACAGGCAGACCGACACCGTATCGAACAAGCCGGCGATCTCGCGCGCATGCACGCCGCTCGCCACGGCGGCGTTGAACAGCCGCGCACCGTCGAGATGAAAACCCAGCCCGCGTTCGCGCGCGAACTTCTGCGCCGCGTGCAGATAGTCGAGCGGCAAGGCGCGCCCGTGCCAGGTGTTCTCCAAGGCCAGCAAGCGGGTGCGCGCGAAATGCGGATCGACCGGCTTGATCGCTGCCGCCAGCTTGTCCAGCGGCAGCGTGCCGTCGGCGTCGTGCGGGATCGGCTGCGGCTGGATCGAACCCAGCACCGCCGCACCGCCGCCCTCGAACTTGTAGGTATGCGCGTCGGCGCCGACCAGGTATTCGTCGCCGCGTTCGCAGTGCGCCATCAACGCCAGCAGGTTGGACTGCGTGCCGGTCGGCACGAACAGGCCCGCCTCGAAGCCCAGCTCATCCGCCAGCTTCGCCTGCAGGGCATTGACCGTGGGGTCCTCGCCGTAGACGTCGTCGCCGACCACGGCCAGCAGCATGGCCTCGCGCATGGCGCGGGTGGGCTTGGTCACGGTATCGCTGCGCAGGTCGACCCAGTCCACGGCATGGCTCCTCGATGGCGGAGGCCAAGCTTGGCGATTGCTGCTGCAATCCTCAAGCTGCGGGTGGACCGGTACGCATCACCCTTGCGCTCCGCCCGAACCCTCACCCCTGCCCCTCTCTCCCACGGGGACTACCTTCGGGTCGCCGGTGGGAGAGGGGATCACCTCACCGTTCCAAGCTGGAGCCCTTCTCCCTTCGGGAGAAGGTGGCGGCAGCCGGATGAGGGTTCGGGCGGAGCGGCACACATCGCCCTTGCGCTCCGCCCGAACCCTCACTCCAACCCCTCTTTCTCACGGGGACTACCTTCGGGTCGCCGGAGGGAGAGGGGCTCTACGTCACTCGCCCATCAGATAAGGCACCACTTCCGCCAGCGCCTCGCGCAGCAGCTGCGTATCCAGCTTGGGATCCCTCGCGGCACGCACCGCCAGCCCCTCGATCAGCAGCATCATGGCCAGCGAGCGGCGCTCGCTGATCGTGGTGGACATGCCGATGCCGCCCTGCTCGGCCGGCTGCTCCAGCCATTGGCGAAACTCCGCGCAGGCCAGCTCGTCCGCGTGATGGATCGCCTTGCCCACCTGCTTGTCGCGGGTGGCTTCGGCGCTGGTCTCTAGGAACAGCGCGGCATTCATGATGCGCATGTCGGGGCGGGGCCGGCTCCATTCCACGAAGCATTCCATCAGCGCCTCGACCGGATCGGTCGAGGCGCTGAGCGCGCGGATGTCTTCCAGCTCCATCTCGCTCTGGCGCTCGATGATGGCCAGCACGATCGAGCTCTTATTGGGAAAGTAGCGATAGATCAGGCCTGCGCTCATCGCCGCCGCCTCGGCGATATTGGCCATGCTGGCGGCGTGGAAGCCGTACTTGACGAAACAGTGCTGGGCCGCGACCAGGATGCGCTCGCGCTGCTCGCGGGCGCGCGGGCTCAGGGATGCTTCGTCGATTTTCTCGTCACGGGTCATGAGCTGTCGGGATCAAGGGCTGCGTTCGTTCCAGCCGCCTCCGAGCACTTTATACAAAGTGACCCGATTGGTCTGCTCGGCCAGTCGCGTCGCAATAAGCTGCTGCTGCGCGGCGTACAGCGCGCGCTGCGCGTCCAGCGCCACCAGGTAGCTGTCCTTGCCGGCCTTGTAGCGCGCACGCGAGAGTTCGTCCGCGCGCGCTGCCGCGCCGACCAGGGCCTCCTGCGCCTGGCGCTGCCCGGCCAGGGTGCCGGTGAGTGCCAGTGCATCGGCCACTTCGCGGAAGCCGGCCTGGATCGCCTGCTCGTACTGCGCCAGCGCGATCTGCTGGTCGGCCTTGGCGCCGGCCAGCTGCGCGCGCAGGCGGCCGCCCTGGAAGATCGGCAGGCTGATCTGCGGTGCGAAACTCCACACGCGCGTGCCGCTGTCGAACAGGTTGTTGAGCTGCCCGCTGGCCGAGCCCACGCTGCCGGTGAGCAGGATGGACGGGAAGAACGCCGCACGCGCCGCCCCGATATCGGCATTGGCCGCGCGCAGCAGATGTTCGGACTGCAGGATGTCCGGACGGCGCAGCAGCACCTCGGACGGCAGCTCCGCCGGCAGCGCGCCGAGCATGCTGGCGTCGTCGCCCAGGCCCGACGGCAGCAGCGCCTCGTCCAGCGCACCGCCCGCCAGCAGGCGCAGTGCGTTGACGTCCTGCGCGACCTGGCCGGTGTAGCGCGCCATGTCGGCTCGGGCGGATTCGACCGTGGTCTGCGCCTGGCTCACGTCCAGGCTCGATGCCGCACCGAGCGCGTGACGTTGTTCAGTCAATTTGAATGAAGCCTCCTGCGTCTCGCGCGTGGCCTGCGCCACCTTCAGCGATTCGCGGTCGGCCGCCAGGGTCAGCCAGGCATTGGCCACCTCGGCGATCAGGCTCAGCTGCGCGCTGCGGCTGGCTTCGCCTTGGGCCAGGTAACGCTCCAGCGCACCGGTGCTCAGCGAATTCACGCGACCGAACAGATCCAGCTCGAAGGCCGTGGTGCCCAGCTCCGCGCGGTACTGCTGCCCCACCTGCCCCGGCGGCTGGCCGCTGCCGCCGGCGCGCTGCAGCGAGGCGGTGGCGGCGATCGAGGGCAGGCGATCGGCGCGCTGGATGCGGTACTGCGCACGCGCCTTCTCCACGTTGAGCACGGCGACCCGCAGGTCGCGGTTGTTGCGCAGCGACTGCTCGATCAGCGTGGCCAGGCGCGGGTCGACATAGAACTGGCGCCAGCCGATGTCGGCTGCGCGCCCTTGCGTGGCGCCCGTCGCCGCTGCGTCCGCGTGCTCGGGCAGCGGCCACGCCGCCGGCACATCCGGCTGCGCGGCCGGCAGCTTCGGCGCCAGGCTCACGCAGCCGCCCAGGGCCAGAGCCGCTGCACAAATCAAAAGGAAAGACTTATTCATGCGAGCTGTCTCCGGCGACGGCCGCGCCGCTCACGGCAATGCGCTTCCTGCGCCCGAACGCGCGCTGCACCACCACGAAGAACAGCGGCACGAAGAACAGCCCCAGCGCCGTGCCGGCGACCATGCCGCCGAGCACGCCGGTACCGATCGCGCGCTGCGCACCGGAACCCGCGCCATTGGCCAGCGCCAGCGGCAGCACGCCCAGGCCGAAGGCCAGCGAGGTCATCAGGATCGGACGCAGGCGCATGCGCACCGCCAGCAAGGTGGCGTCGAGCAGGGCCATGCCCTTCTCCAGGTTCTCCTTGGCGAACTCCACGATCAGGATGGCGTTCTTGCTCGACAGGCCGACCGTGGTGAGCATCGCCACCTGGAAGTAGACATCGCGATCCAGCCCACGGAAGGTCGCCGCCAGCACCGTGCCGAGAATGCCCAGCGGCGCCACCAGCAGCACCGCGGTGGGAATCGCCCAGCTCTCGTACAACGCCGCCAGGCACAGGAACACCACCAGTACCGACAGCGTGTACAGCATCGGCGCCTGCGCACCGGCCTCGCGCTCCTGGTAGGACTGCCCGGTCCATTCCAGGCCGACGCCGCGCGGCAGCTTCGCCACCAGCTTCTCGACTTCGGCCATGGCGTCGCCCGAGCTCACGCCCGGCGCGGCCTCGCCATTGATCTGCATCGCCGACACGCCGTTGTAGCGCTCCAGGCGCGGCGAACCGAAATCCCAGCGCGTGCTGGCGAAGGCGCGGAACGGCACCATCGCACCGGCGGCGTTGCGCACCGACCACTTCTCGAAATCCTCCGGCGCCATGCGGAACGGCGCATCGGCCTGCACGAACACGCGCTTGACGCGACCGCGATCCATGAAGTCATCGATGTACTGGCCGCCCCAGGCCATGCTCAGCGTGTCGTTGAGGTCGCCGATCGACAGCCCCTGCGCCGCGGCCTTCTGGTAATCGACATCGATACGGAACTGCGGCGTGTCGTCCTGGCCGTTGGCGCGCACGTTGGCCAGCAGCTTGCTCTGCGCGGCTTCCTGCAGGAACTGGTTGCGCGCCGCCACCAGGGCTTCGTGGCCAAGGCCATTGTTGTCTTTCAGATAGAAGTCGAAGCCGGCGGAGTTGCCCAGCTCCGGCACCGCCGGCGGCGCGAAGGCGAAGGCCATCGCATCCTTGTACTGGCCGAAGGCGCCCATGGCATGGCCGGCCACCGCATCCAGGCTCATGTCCTTGCCGTGGCGCTCGCTCCAGTCCTTCAGCTGCACGAAGGCCATGCCGGCGTTCTGGCCGTTGCCGGCGAAGCTGAAGCCGAGCACCGAGAACACCGAATCCACCGCCGGGTCGGCCATGAAGTGCTGTTCGATGCGGCCCATCACGCGGGCGGTGCGCTCGGTGGTCGCGCCCACCGGCGTCTGCACCATGGTGAACAGGAAGCCCTGGTCTTCCATCGGCAGGAACGAGGTGGGCAGGCGCAGGAACACCGCCACCATCGCCGCGCTCATCGCCACGAACACCAGCAGGAAGCGCCGGCCGCGCGCGATGATCGCGCCCACCGCGCCCTGGTACTTGCGCGTGCCCTGGTCGAAGCGGCGGTTGAACCAGCCGAAGAAGCCGCGATCCGAAGCATGCTGGCCCTTGGCGATCGGCTTGAGCAAGGTGGCGCACAGCGCCGGCGTCAGCACGATCGCCACCAGTACCGACAGCGCCATCGACGACACGATGGTCACCGAGAACTGCCGGTAGATCACGCCGGTGGAGCCGCTCAGGAAGGCCATCGGCACGAACACCGCCGACAGCACCAGGGCGATGCCGACCAGCGCGCCGGTGATCTGCGACATCGACTTGCGCGTGGCTTCGAGCGGCGAGAGGCCTTCCTCGCTCATCACGCGCTCGACGTTCTCCACCACCACGATGGCGTCGTCGACCAGCAGGCCGATCGCCAGCACCATGGCGAACATGGTGAGCATGTTGATCGAATAGCCCATCGCGGCCAGCACGCCGAAGGTGCCCAGCAGCACTACCGGCACCGCAATGGTCGGGATCAGGGTGGCGCGGAAGTTCTGCAGGAACAGGTACATCACCAGGAACACCAGCACGATCGCTTCGAGCAGGGTCGTGATCACGCCCTCGATCGACACCCGCACGAAGGGCGTGGTGTCGAAGGCGATCACCGACTTCACGCCGCGCGGGAAAGTCGGCTCCATCTGCTGCAGCGCGGCCTTCACGCGTTCGGCCGTGGCCAGTGCGTTGGCGCCGGAGGTGAGCGAGATGGCGATGCCGGTGGCCGACTTGCCGTTGTACTTGCTGGCCGAGCCGTAGTCCTGCAGGCCCAGCTCGACGCGGGCGACCTCGCCCAGGGTCAGCACGGAGCCATCGGTGTTGCTGCGGATCACGATCTGGCGGAACTGCTCCGGCGTCTGCAGGCGCTGCTGCGCGATCACCGAGGCATTGATCTGCTGGCCCTTCACCGCGGGATTGCCGCCGATCTGGCCGACCGCCACCTGCTGGTTCTGCGCACGCAGCGCGGCCACCACTTCGGGCGGCGTCAGCTTGTACGTGTCGAGCTTGTTCGGATCCAGCCAGATGCGCATGGCGTACTTGGAACCGAACACTTCGATATTGCCCACGCCGGCCACCCGGCTGAGCGGGTCCACCAGGTGGGCGGTGACGTAGTCGGAGATGTCCTCGCCGTCCAGGCGGCCGTCCTGGGACACGAAGCCGACCACCATCAGGAAGCCGGAACTCGACTTGACCACGTTGATGCCCTGCTGCTGCACGATCTGCGGCAACAGCGGCGTGGCCAGCTGCAGCTTGTTCTGCACCTGCACCTGGGCGATGTCGGGATTGGTGCCGTTCTCGAAGGTCAGCGTCACCTGCACCGAGCCGTCGGAATCGCTGGTGGCGGACATGTACAGCAGGCCGTCCAGGCCCTTCATGTTCTGCTCGATGATCTGCGTCACCGAGTCTTCCGCCGCCTGCGCCGAGGCGCCGGGGTAGTTGGCGTTGATCGTCACCTGCGGCGGCGCGATCACCGGATACTGCGACACCGGCAGGCGCAGCAGCGACAGCGCGCCGGCGAGCATCACGATGATGGCGATCACCCAGGCGAAGATGGGGCGATCGATAAAGAAGCGTGCCATGGGTCGGTGTCCTCAGTGCGCCGCGGACACATGTCCGGCAGCCGCGGCGGCCGGCGCGCCGGCTTCGCTGGCGTGCACCGGCATGCCGGGCTGGATCGTCTGCAGGCCTTCGACGATGACCTGGTCGCCGGCCGCGAGGCCGCCCTCGACCAGCCACTGGTCGCCGACGGTGCGGCCGACCTGCACTTCGCGCAGCGCCGCCTTGCCGTCCTTGTCCACCACCATCGCGGTGGCGCCGCCCTTGGGATCGCGCGAGATGCCTGCCTGCGGCACCAGGATGCCGCGCGGATTGCTGCCCTTGTCGAGCACGGCGCGCACATACATGCCGGGCAGCAGCACGCCTTCCGGATTGGGCACGATCACGCGCAGCGCGAAGCTGCCGGTGCCGGGATCGACGCTGACGTCGGCGAACTGCAGCTTGCCGTCGTGCGCATAGGTGCTGCCGTCTTCCAGCAAAATCTTCACCGGCGTGCCGCCGGCTTCCTTCAGCGAGCCGGCGGCGATGCGCTTGCGCAGGTCCAGCAGCTCGCCGCTGGACTGGGTGACGTCGACGAAGACCGGATCCATCTGCTGCACGCGCGCCATCGGCTCGGCCTGGTTGGCGGTGACCAGCGCACCCGGCGTCACCGCGGACTTGCCGATGCGTCCGGTGATCGGCGACACGATGCGCGCGAAGGCCAGGTTCACGCCGGTGCTTTCCACCTGCGCCTGCCCCGCGGCGACGTCGGCCTCGGCCTGGCGCCATGTTGCGGTAGCGGTTTCATCGTCCTGCTTGCTGACCGCGTCGATGCGTGCCAGCTCGCTCGTGCGCTTGGCATTGAGCTGGGCCGAATACAGCGCGGCCTTCGCTTTCGCCAACGCCGCCTTGGCATTGTTGTTGTCCGCGCGATACACCGCGTCGTCGAGCTGGTACAGCGGCTGCCCCGCCTTCACCAGCGCGCCCTCTTCGAACAGGCGCTGCTTGACGATGCCGTTCACCTGCGGCCGCACTTCGGCGATCTGGAAGGCACTGGTGCGCCCCGGCAATTCGCGCGTCACGGTGACCGCCTGCGGCTTGAGCGTCACCACCGTCACTTCGGCGGGACCGCCCTGCTGTGGAGCGGCCTGCTGGCCCTTGCAGGCGACCAGGGCCAGGACAGAGGCGGCCAGGACCGTCAGGGCCAGACCGCGCAAGAAAATACGCTTTGAGTACATGAGAAGACCTCGGTCGCCGTCGCATGGGGAGGCGACAGATCAAGAGTGAACGATCATTCTCATTATTGAACCGAAATTGCCGGGCAGTCAATGAGACTGACGGCAGGGGGGTAAATTGGCCATGAGACGGGCCGTTCCGGCCGCACGGCTTGCCTCAGGGTGCATCGGCACGGCGCAGGATGCGTGTCCTCGCTTGCGCAATGGGCGCGGCAAGTTCATGCGATGAAGGCGGCCGGTCGCGCACGCGCCGGCGCCATGGATCAGGCCTTCAACAGCGCCTGGTAGTCGGGACTCAGCTCCGCCAGCACGACCAGCGCAGCCGCGCCCAGCGCCACGCAATCCGGGCCGGCCGTGCCCAGCCGCAGGCGTTCGTGGCCGCGGTCCGCCCGCGCGCTTACCGAGGGATGGAGTGGAAACGCCGCGTCGATCAATCGGCGCAGGATGTCGTCGAACAGGGTGCCGCCCACCAGCACCGTCTCCGGATCGAGCAGGGATTCGAGCACGTTCACCGCATGGCGCAGCGCCGGCACCGCTTCGGCCAGCCAGCGCTCGATGCCGGCGGCGTGGCGCGGGTCGGCGATATCCACGTCGATCAGGTTCTGGTCGACACCGATGCCGAGATGCTCCAGCAGCGAAGCGCCGGAGACGTAGCGCTCCAGGCAGCCGCGCTTGCCGCAATAGCAGGGCTTGCCGTCGGGCACGGCGATGACGTGGCCGATTTCGCCGGCATTGCGCCAGTGGCCGGAGTACAGCCGGTTGTCGAGATAGAAACCCGCGCCCAGGCCGTGCCCGAAGAACAGATAGGCGAAATCCCGCAGGCCCCCGGCGACGCCGTACAGGCGCTCGCCCATCGCCGCCGCGGTAGCGTCGTTCTCCAGCAGCACTGGCAGCCGGGTCAGTTCGCGCAGGCGCGCGAGGCTGGCCGCGTCGTCCCAGCCCGGCATGCTGGTGGGGCCGACCGCGCTCATGCCTTCCACGCCGAACGGGCCGGGCAAGGCGATGCCGATGCCGAGCAGGCGGTCCGGGGGCAGGTTGGCGCGGAAGGTTTCGACGGTGCCGGCCAGCAGCGGCAGTGCGTCGGCGAAGCTGGGATAGCTCACCGCGTGCACGCGGCGGCCGCGGGTGCTGCCTTTCAGATCCAGCAGCACCGCCAGCACCTGGTGCTGCTCCACATGGAAACCGACCGAGAAACCGCCGTCCGGATTGATCGACAGCGGAATCGGCGGCTGCCCGCGCGCGGTCTTTTCCGGCGCGTGGGTGGTGAGCATCGACTCGGCGACCAGCTCGGCCACGATGTTGGAAATGGTCTGCGCCGTGAGCGAGGTCAGTCGGGTGAGGTCCGCCCGGGTCAGCCGTCCTGCCTGCCGGATCGCCTCCAGCACCACCCGGCGGTTATGCAGGCGCGCGTGCTCGAGGTTGGTGCCCGTGGTGGGCCGGTTGGACCGGGACGAAGTGTGCATCGCTGACTGGGGCTTGTTCCGTGCGGGGTTCGGGCGCCTGGGCATTTTACGGGCGGTTCGAAGCGGAACGGCCCGGCCTGGCGCGATTCCGGAGCCAGACTACACCCGCGGCAATTAATTTCTTCAACTTGAATTAATAGAAATCCTGTGTTCTGCTTGCCCTGGCCCAACCTGCCAGCGGGCTATTCCAGCCAGTCGTTTGCTGTACCCGGAGCCTCCCGAGCACATGCAAGACCCGACCTCGCCCCTTCCCGACGCGCCCCGGCTCAAGCCCTTGCTGGGCCTGCCCGCAGCCATCGCGCTCAACATGAGCCAGATGTGCGGCGCCGGCCCGTTTATCACCATCCCGGCGATGGTGGCGGTGATGGGCGGCCCGCAGGCCTGCCTGGGCTGGCTGCTCGGCGCCCTGCTCGCCCTGTGCGACGGCCTGGTATGGGCCGAACTGGGCGCCGCCCTGCCCGGTTCGGGCGGCACCTACGTCTATCTGCGCGAGGCCTTCGGCAAGCGCACCGGCACCCTGCTGCCGTTCCTGTTCGTATGGACGGCGATGCTGTTCATCCCGATGACCATGGCCACCGGCGTGATCGGCTTCGTGCAGTACACGGGCTGGCTGTGGCCGGGCATGACCTCGATGCAGGGGCATCTGCTGGGGCTGGCGCTGATCTGGCTGACCATCGCGGCGCTGTGGCGCGGCACGGGCTCGATCGGCCGGCTGGGCATCGTGCTGTGGGCGATCATGCTGGCCAGCATCGGCTGCCTGATCGTCGCCTCGCTCACTCACTTCGACGCTGCACGCGCGTTCACCCTGCCGCCCGGCGCCTTCGACCTCGGCGGCGTCGCGTTCTGGCTGGGCCTTGCCGGCAGCCTGACCATCGGCACCTACGACTATCTCGGCTACAACACCACCGCCTATATCGCCGCGGAACTGAAGAACCCGGGCCACATCCTGCCCGCATCGATCGTCTATTCGATCCTCGGCATGTTCGTCGTGTACTTCACCATGCAGGTCGGCATGCTCGGCGTGGTCGACTGGCATCGCATGCTGGACACCAGCTCGCCGGCCTATAACTCGATCGCCTCGGTGGTGCTGGCCGAGACCTGGGGCACCACGGCGGCGCGCATCGTCACCGTGCTGATCCTGGTCACCTGCGCCGCCTCGGTGTTCGCCGGCGTGCTCGGCGGCTCGCGCGTGCCGTACGAAGCGGCACGCGACGGGGTCTTCTTCCGCGCCTTTGCCGGACTGCATCCGCGACTGGGCTTTCCGACCTGGGGCCTGCTGGCGATGGGCGTGCTGACCTCGCTCGGCTTTGCCGTCGGACGCGCGACCTCGCTGACCACACTGATCCAGCTGCTCACCACGGTGATGATCCTGGTGCAGTCGATCGCGCAGATCGCCGCGCTGTTCGCACTGCGCCGCCGGCGTCCCGGAATGCGGCGTCCTTACCGCATGTGGCTGTATCCGATCCCCGCGCTGATCGCGCTGGCAGGCTGGAGCTACATCTACGTTTCCGCCAACGCCAACGCGCCGGGCGCATATCCGATCCAGTGGTCGCTTGCCTGGCTGCTGCTGGGTTCGATCGCGCACCGGCTGTGGTCGCGCATGCACGGCCTGCGCACGGAGCATGCATGAATCACCGCGCCTCCCTCCCGCCCGCGCGCATGTTGCTGGCCATCGACGTCGGCGGCACCAAGACGCAGGCGGCCAGCTACGATCCGGCCTCGGGCGCGCTGCGCCGCTGCCGCCTGGAAACGCATGCGCCGAACCAGCGCGGCGCCGCGGCCTTGCATCGCCTTATCGATGGCGTGAAGCGCGGACTCGCGCTCGATAACGACACGCCGCCGCTGGGCATCGCCGCAGTCTTCCCCGGCGTCATGCGCGGCCAGCACCTGCTGCTGGCCCCGAACACGCCGGGTCTCGAAGGCCTGAACCTGTTCGAGGAACTGGCCGCGGCCTTCGCCTCGACCGGCATCACCCTCGACAACGACGTCAAAGCCGGCGCTCTCGCCGAACACGCCTGGGGTGCGCTGCGCGGCAGCGATCCGAGCCTCTACCTCAATGTCGGCACCGGGCTGGCAGCAGCCGCGATGATCGGCGGGGAGGTCTACCGCGGCCGCAATGGCGCAGCGCTGGAGATCGGCTACCAGCTCACTCCCGCCGATAGCACGCAGACACCCGAGCACTGGCGCGGCTGGCGCGATGGCGTGGCGCCGATGGAAAGCGCGTTCTCCGGCGCCTCGCTCGATGCGCTCGCGCGCCAGGCGCTCGGCGAAGACCGCCGCGCGGAAGACCTGTTCGCCAGCGAGGATCCGAAGATTCGCCACGAGCTGAAGCGCCGTGTGCATGCGCTGGCCGCGCAGTTGGTGAACCTGGCCATCGCGCTGGACGTGGAACGCATCGCCATCGGCGGCGGCATCAACCGGCAGTTCGCACTGTTCGAAGCGACGCTGTCCGGCCTGATGGATCGCCTGGTGCCGTTCCCGCCCATGCTCGTCCGCGCGCACTTCGCCGACGAGGCGCCGCTGTGGGGTGCGCTGGAACTTGCGCGCCGCGCCGCCGGCCTGCCGGCGCTGCCCGCAACGCTGTTCGATGACGCCACCGCTGGCACGACGGAGCCCGCCGGCACGCAGCAACCCACCATGCCAAATCCGCCATAAGCCCGAAGCGACCACGCGCACCGGGGGGAGCCGCGCGCGCCGCCATCGTCCGCCACCGCACACGCACGACCGTTGGGGAGAACCTGTCATGCCGTACCGGATGTCTGTTTTGACGGTGGCCATCGCCGCCAGCCTGCTCTGCCTCGCCCTGCCTGCCAGCGCGCAGGACAACACGGGCGCCGCCGCGTCCCGGCAAACGCCTGCCGACCAGAAGAACGTCAAGGACCTGGCCGGCGTCACCGTCACCGGCATCCGCGCCAGCATGGCCAGGTCGCTGGACACCAAGCGCGATGCCGATGCCATCGTCGATGCAATCACCGCCGAGGACATCGGCAAGTTCCCCAGCACCAACGTGGCCGAGGCGATGGCGCAGATTCCCGGCGTCACCATCGACCGCCGCTTCGGCCAGGGCGAGCGCGTCAGCATCGACGGCACCGACCCAAGCCTCAACCTCACCTTCCTCGACGGCCACCCGGTGGCGCAGACGCCGTGGCTGGTCGGCGAACAGCCCAACCGCGGCTTCGACTACACCCTGCTGGCGCCGGAAGTGCTTGGCCGCCTGGAGATCTACAAGTCGCCTGAAGCGCGCCTGCCCGAGGGCAGCATCGGCGGCACCGTGGTCATGCATACGCGCGAGCCGCTGGACCTCAAGGCGAACACGGTCACCGGTACGCTCGGCTACAACTACGGCGACCAGGCCGACAAAGGCCGCCCGAACGCCTCGGTGCTGTACAGCTGGAAGAACCCGTCGTCGACCTTCGGCGCACTGGTCTCGCTCTCGCACTACGAAGAGCAGACCGATCGCCAGGGCACCGAGATCTTCAACTACGAATCGATGAGCGACGCCGCGCAGGTCAGCCCCTATGTGGCGGACCTGCTCGCCAACGGCAAGGTCCAGGGCAGCGACCTGATGCCCGATTCGCTCAACGCCGCCTGGTTCCAGCAGCACCGCAAGCGCGACACCGTCACCGCCACCGTGCAGTACAAGCCGACCGATCGCCTGGAGTTCCGCGCCAGCGCGCTGTACGTGCGCGAGAACTTCAGCAACTTCGAGCAATCGCTGTACTTCCAGGGTCCGGAACAGAACCTCGACGGCCTGCAGACCCCGGCCCAGCAAGGCGTGGTCCGCGGCGGCCACGTCTGCGGCAACGATCCGGTCAACTGTGCGCCGACCATCTACCTCGATTCCTTCGCGCGCAAATCCATCGTCACCACCAAGGGCCTGGACCTGCAGGGCAGCTATCGCGGCGACGGCTGGAATCTCAGCGGCCAGGCCGGGGCCAGCAAGGCCAGCAACACCTTGCAGGAGTACTACCTGGGCTTCCTCTACGGCGGCGCCTATGCCTGGGACATCAAGCGCGGCATCCATTTCGACGACCCGTCGGCGGCGCGCGATCCGGCCAACTGGATCGCGCCGGACGGCAGCGACAGCCTGCTGCGCAATCCGCTGTCCTCGCGCGACGTCTATGGCCAGCTGGATTTCAGCAAGGACTTCGACGGCGCAGTGAACCAGCTGCTGATCGGCGCACGCTATACGCGTCATAACGAAGGCTCGGACTACCGCTCCTACGCCCAGGGCATCACCAACGGCTCGCTGGCCGACGTCGGCAGCGTCAGCTACACGGACTTCCTCAACAGCAGCGCCTTCTCCGGCTTCTCGGCCGACCAGCGCCGCCACGTGCAGACCAGCAAAGGCGCGGAGCTATCCTGGATCGACCACAGCCCGATCGACTACTCCGACGTCAGCGCCGCCAACTACATCAACGGCACCTGGGGCGTGCGCCAGGAAGCCGAAGCGCTCTACGCCCAGGGCAACTTTTCCTTCGACTCGCTGCGCGGCAACTTCGGCGTGCGCTATGTGCATACCAAGATCGATGGCACGTACATCCAGGCGGTCGGCGCGCCGGTATACCCGGTCCCCGGCGATTGGCACCGCACCTCGAAGGCGACCTATAACGACTGGCTGCCAACCTTCAACCTGGCCTACGACACCCAGCACGATGTGGTGCTGCGCTTCTCCGCGGCCAAGGTGATCTCGTGGGCGCCGTACAACCAGCTGGTGCCCAACACCTTCCTCAACGACGACATCCTCAATGGCACGGGTGGCAACAGCGGTCTGCAACCGTACAAGTCCTACAACTTCAATGCCTCGGCCGAGTGGTATTTCGATACGCAGTCGGTGCTGGCGGCGTCGGTGTTCTACAAGCACGTGCTCAACTACATCGACCAGGTCGCCAAGATCGAGCGCCAGTACAACAGCTTCAACGACAGCGACCACGACAATTTCGTACAGAAATATGTCAACGGCCAGCTCGGCAATTGCGATGTCTCCGGCTTCTGCGACTACACCGTGATCCGCCCCTACAACGCCGGCGCCGGCAAGATCCGCGGCTTCACCCTGAACTACCAGCAGCCGTTCGGCAGCAGCGGCTTCGGCCTGTCGGCGAACTACACCTACACCCATGCTCGCAACAGCGCGGGCGAAGCGCTGCCGTACAGCTCGGACAACGCGGTCAACCTCAGCCCCTACTACGAGAAGGGGCCGCTGTCGGCGCGGCTGATCTACGGCTGGCGCAGCAAATACCTGGCCGGCGGCTTCATCGCCGGAGCGGCCCCGGCCACGGTCGATGCCTATACCGAGCTGGACGCCAGCTTCGGCTGGACGTTCAATCCGAACTTCTCGGTGACGCTGGACGCGATGAACCTGCTGGACGAGAAATACTTCCAGTACCAGGACACCAAGCGCGAGCCGCTCAACACCTACACCACCGGACGCCGCTACATGCTCAACGCGCATTTCAAGTTCTGAGCCGCCCATGACCATACGCACGCTCTGCTTCGGCATCCTGCTTTCCGGTTCGTGCCTGGCGTTTGCCCAGGGCAGCGAACCGTCGCTGATTCCCCGACCCTCAACGGTGGAAGTACGCGACGGCCAGCTGGCCATCGGCCCCGTGGCGATGCTGCACGTCGACCCAGACGACGCGCCTTCTCTCCGCGTCGCCCGGGTCCTGAAGCAAACGCTGGCGCGATATGGTGGCCCGTCCCTGGCCGTCGTCGATGGATCGGCGACGCGGGGACGGGCGGCCACGGAAAACAGCTTTATCGCGATCCGCCTGGATGCCAAGGCGGCCGTGGCCCAGCGCGAGGGCTACGTGCTCGACGTGACGGAGAGCGGCGCCACGCTTACAGCGCGCGACGAAGCCGGCCTGTTCAACGGCGCGATGAGCCTGGCCCAGCTGCTGCTGCCGACCGGCGACCGCCAGATGACCGCCCTGCCCGCTGCCCGCATCGCCGACTGGCCGCGCTTCGCCTGGCGCGGCCTGATGATCGATTCGGCGCGGCATATGCAAAGCGTGGCCGAGCTGGAAGCCATCCTCGACCAGATGGCGCTGCACAAGCTCAACGTGCTGCACTGGCATCTCAGCGATGACCAGGGCTGGCGCATCGAGATCAAGCGCTATCCGGAGCTGACCCGTATCGGTGCATGGCGCACGCCGCCGGGTATGGGCAAGGATGGCGAACCCGCGCGCTATGGCGGCTTCTATTCACAGGACGATATCCGCCATATCGTGGCCTATGCCGCCGAGCGCCATATCACCGTGGTGCCGGAGTTGGACATGCCGGGGCACGCGCAGGCCGCGGTGGCCTCGTATCCCGAATATGGCGTGACAGGGCAGCGCCCCGCCGTTTCCGCGGACTGGGGCATCAATCCCTATCTCTACAACGTCGACGAGCCCACCTTGCATTTCCTGGAGAACGTGCTCGACGAGGTGATGGCGCTGTTTCCCTCGCGCTATATCCATCTCGGCGGCGACGAAGCGATCAAGGATCAGTGGGAGGCTTCGCCGGCGATACGCGAGCGCATGAAGGCGCTGGGCCTGAGCAACCCGGAGCAGTTGCAGGGCTGGCTGATGAGCCGCCTTGGCCGCTACCTGGATCAGCATGGTCGGCGCCTGATCGGCTGGGACGAGATTCTTGAAGGCGGCGTGCCGGGCGATGCGGCGGTGATGTCGTGGCGCGGCACCAAGGGTATCGCCAAGGCGACGGCTGCGGGACACGACGTGGTTGTCGCGCCGGATCCCTACCTGTACTTCGATTACGTGCAGAGCGCGCGCGCCGACGAAACCGCCGGGCGCCTGCCGGTGCAGACGCTCAAGAGCGTGTACACCTTCCCTATCGTTCCGCCTGGCCTGCCGGCCAGCCAGGCCGCGCGCGTGCTTGGTGCCCAGGCCAATGTGTGGAGCGAGCACATGCCCACCGCGGCGCATCTGCAGCATGCGATCTTCCCGCGCCTGGATGCGCTGGCGGAGAACGCATGGACACCCGCGGCACGGCACGACTGGCAGGACTTTCTGCGGCGCCTGCCGGAGCAGCTCGCACGCTATCGCCTGGAGAAGATCGCGTATGGCGACAGTGCGTATGCGGTGGATATCCAGGTCGATCGTGCACAAGCACTGCGCGATGGCAAGGCGAAGGTGCATCTGGCCAATCAGGTCGGCAGCGGCGTAATCCGCTACACGCTGGACGGCAGCGAACCCACGACAGCGTCGATGGAATACCAGGGCGATTTCGTAGTGCCGCTGCCCACCACCATCAAAGCGACGGCCTTCTCTGACAGCTTGCAACTCACCGCCACCCGCGAACGTGCGCTCAACGACGCCACGCTGCGCCGTGCCGAAGGCAGCGAGATCACCGCCTGTCCCGCCAAGGACATCGATGAGATGCGCGCGCAGCCCGCGCCCGACGCCACCTCGCTGCAGCCGGTCTATGTGATCAACAACTTCGACAGCTGCCGCATCACCCCGGCGCTGGCCGCCGATGGCATGCGTTCGGCAGCGATCGAGCTGGCGCGCCTGCCGCGCAATGTGGCGCTGGCGCACGATGCCCATCTGATCGTGGCGCGCCAGGCCGCGACGGCGCACGGCGAACTGGAACTGCGTATGGATCGCTGCGACGGCAAGCCGCTTGCCGTACTTCCCCTGCCCGATCCGGCCACCTCGCCCGCGCATTTCGCGCTGGAGGCGCCGCTAAGCGCCGCAGGTTCGCACGCGCTATGCCTGATCATCACCGGCGCGCCGGCAGCCCCCTACTACGGCATAGGCAGCGTGCAGCTGGACAAGGCCGCGGCCAAGAGCGGCGGCCAGCCATGAGCTCGCGCCTGGCCTCGGTCGACGCCCTGCGCGGCTGCATGGTCGCCGCCATGCTGCTGGTCAACGATCCCGGCGACGAAAGCCATGTCTATGCGCCGCTGGCCCACGCGGCATGGCATGGCTGCACGCCGACCGACCTGATCTTCCCGTTCTTCCTGTTTATCGTCGGCGTATCCACCGCATTGGCGTTCGAGCCGAAGCTCGCGCAGGGCGCGGCGCGCGGACAGTTGCTGCGCACGGCACTGATACGCGCCGCGCGCATCATCGCCCTGGGTCTGGCAATCCACCTGCTGGATATCCTGGTCTCGCCGGACAACCACCTGCGCATCCCAGGCGTACTGCAACGTATCGGCCTGTGTTTCGCGGCGGTCAGCGTATTTGCGCTGTACACGGGACCGCGCAGCTGGTGGGCCGCCATCGCCACGCTCGCCATCGGCTATTGGGCACTGCTGCTGGCCGGCGGCACCCTGGAACCCTTCGCCAATATCCCCGACCGCTTCGACACCTTCGTGTTCGGCCACGGCACCTACCAGTTCGACGCCGCCACCGGCCGCGGCCACGACCCGGAAGGCCTGCTCAGCACCCTGCCCTCGCTCGCCACCTGCCTGGTTGGCCTGTGGGCGGGCCACACGCTGCGGGCGGGACAAACTCGGCCTCTTATCGCGGTTGGCTTCGCGCTCGCCGCATTGGCGTGGGCGTGGTCGTACGCACTGCCCTTCAACAAGAACCTGTGGACTTCCTCGTTCGCGCTGTGGACCGCAGGGCTGGCGATGCTGGCGCTATGGCTGTTCCACACCTTGGTTGACCAGCGCAACTGGCCGCCACTCGGCCGCCGCTTCGGCGTCAATGCCGTCGCAGCTTACGCGGGCGCGGAAACCATGCAGACGCTGTTGCCGCTCGTGCTTACGCCAGAGGCACAGGCGGCCGCACTGAACGCGTGGGCCACAGCATGGAGCATCGATCCGCGCGTCACCTCGCTGGCGTACGCGCTGGCTTTCCTCTGCCTGTGGTGGCTGGTCGTCCACACACTGGATAAACGCAAGGTCTATATCAAGCTCTGACGATCAATCAACGCGACGCAGGTTGGGGTGAGCGCAAGCGAACCCCAACCGGACGCCGGATATTGCGTGGCACCTGTTGGGGTTCGCCTGCGGCTCACCCCAACCTACGCGGTGAGCCTGGCGAATCGATCAGAACGTGTAGCGCAACGTCGCCTGCACCGACCAGCGCGACTGCGCACGATCGTCCTCCAGCACATAACCGCCGCTATTGAAGTTGCCGTTCTTGTCGGTCGGCAGCGCATACACATACTTGCCGGTCGCCGGATCGACACCGGCGAAGTTGGCAAGGCTGCGCATGTACGGGTAGCCCACGTCGCGCACCTGACCCCAACGCTTGTTGACCATGTTCAGCACATTAAACAGATCCAGCCGCAGCTCGCCCTTGTTGCCCTTCAACAGGCCGGGGATTTCCTGGCGGAAGGCCAGGTCCAGCTCGTTCACCCACGGCGAGTGGGCACCGTTGCGGCCGGCGACCTTGCCCTGGTGCTCGCGCAGATAGTCGTCGCGCTGGATGAAGGCGTAGAACTGGTCGATCGCCTGCTGCGGCGTGCCCTTCTGGAATTGCACCTCGCCCGCACGCGGGATGTAGATCAGCCCCGGCGGTGCCGACAGGCCGGCGGGCTTGATGCCGCTGACGTCGTTGCCGAACACCCAGCTGTACGGCTGTCCGGTGTGGCCGTCGTAGAACGCGCTGATGCTGGTGGCGTAGTCGCCGAAGAAACGGTGCTGCCAGGTCAGCGAGGCGATCACGCGGCGCGCGATCTCGAAATTGCTGTGGCTGGCCCGGTCCGCATTCGGCTGATACACGGCGTCATTGGCCCAGGTGCTGGCGGCCACTTTCTCGTTGCCGGAGCTGACGTCGGTGGAGCGGCCGAACACCACGCCCAGCGAAGCGGACCAGTCGGAGTCGGCGGTGAATGGGCGGCTGAGCTTGAGCGTCAGGTAATCGGCCGAGCCGTTGCGGGTATTGCTGAGATAAATGACGTTGCCGAAGCGCTGGTCGCGGTTGGCACGCGCCACCGCGCAGCTGCGATCCGCCGTGGCGCACAGCGACTGGCCGGTCGGACTCTTGCCGGTGACCAGGAAGGCGTTCGGGTCGGTGGTATTCCAGTAGCTCAGGCGACCGTCCGGCAACGCCCCGTTGGCGCGACCCAGGTTGAGGTCCTGGAAGTACACGCCATCGCGCGTGGACAGGTGCTCCACCTCGGCAGTGAACACGGTGTTCCACCACGGCAGCTGGCGATCGAAGCCCAGGCTGGCCTTCCACACCGACGGCATGCGGAAGCGCGCATCGGTCACGTCCATTTCCGGCGAACCGCCCTTGCGCGCACCGGCCGGGATCAGCGGGTTGTTCGGATCGGCCGAGAAGCCGACGCCATTGGACGCCGAGTAGCTGGTCAGCGACACGCCGTTGTTGGTGTACGGATTGGACAGCCACACGCCCGGAGGTGCGCCTTCGGACAGGCCTACGCCGCCGCGCAACTGCATCGCGCGCTCGCCGTCGAAGCTGTAGTTGAAGGAGATGCGCGGCTCGAACAGGCCGTTGCCGTCGAAGCTGGCGTTGTTCGGCGTGCCCGGATAGGCCGCATTGAAGACCGGATTGGCCAGCGGCGTGCTGCCGACCTTGGGCAGGTCGTAGCGGAAGCCGTATTGCAGCGACAGGTTGCCGATCTGCCAGGTGTCCTGCGCGAAGAAGCCCCACTGGTTGAGCGTCCAGCGCGCGGCGATGCTCTGCAGGTCGCCGTCGGTCGGACGGAACACGGTGTACTGGAACCAGTTGCCGGCGGCGAAGGCATCGATGCTCGGGAAGGTATAGGCGCCGAATTCGGTGCGGCCGAACAGGTTGTAGAACTTGTCGCGCTGGAAGTCGAAGCCCACCTTCACGCTGTGGTCGCCCAGCGCCCAGGTGCCGGCGAAGAAAGTGTTGAGGCTCTTGATGTTGAGGATGTTGTAGTGGCGGAACTCTTCCTCGCCCAGGTATACGCTGGGGCCGGTGATGGTGCTGCCGCTGATGTTGCCGTTGGTGAACACGCGCACCTGCGGCTGCTGCGCGAACGGCACCGGCGTGGCGTCATAAGTGGTGTACGACACCGCCGCCTCGGTGGAGAAGCTGTCGGTCCACGCGTCGTACGCGTTGAGCACGTACTGCTTGCTCTGGCGGTGCTTGGTGAACCAGTAGCTGGAAAGGCTGAGGCTCGGCGTGGTGGACGAGGTGCTGTAACCGTTGAGGTTGGGCTGGGTGCTCTTCACGCGGTCGAAGCGGAAGCTCACGCGATGGCCGTCGGCGATGTTCCAGTCCAGCTTGAACAGCGCGCGCTTCTCGTCCTGGTCGGCGCCGGCGGCGTTGACCACACCGGGCTTCATGCCGCGCTGGCCGGCGATCTGGGTGATGCGGTCGATATCCGACTGCGCGATCGGCACGATATTGCCCTTGCCCGAACCGAGCGGACCGAAGTTCGGTGCGGCGGCAATCGTCTTGGATTCCTCGACGTTGGCGAAGAAGAACAACTTGTCCTTGATGATCGGGCCACCGAAGGTGGCGCCGCCGGTCCACTGGCGCTTGTAGCCGGTGAACTGGTTGCCGGCGCGGTCCTTGCCTACCCAGCCGTCGGCGTTGCGGTAGGCGTAATAGGCCGAGCCGTGGAAATCGTTGGTGCCGCTCTTGGTGACGATGTTGATCGCCGCGCCCACCGCGCGCTTGTTGGCCACGTCGTAGTTGGCGGTGGAGATGTTGTATTCCTCGATCGCATCCAGCGCCACCGGCTGGTTGAGCGCCGGCAGGCCGTTGTCTTCCAGGCCGAACGAGTCGTTGGTCGGCACCGCATCGATGCTGATGTTGTTGTAGCGGCTGTTCTGGCCGAGCGCGGAGATCTCGCCCTTGCTCTTGTTGGTCACCGTGATCATCGGGTCCATCCGCGCGATGTCCTGGATCGAGCGGTTGGGGATCGGCAGCACCTTCAGCTCGCGCTGCGAGACATTGGTGCTGATGCCCTTGGCATCGGGCTGGAAGATCTGCGCCATGGCGACGCTGGCGCTGTCGGCGCTGACCTGCACGCCCTGCAGGTTGGTGGCATTGGCGGAAGCCGCGCCGAGGCTAAGGTCCAGCGTGGTCTCCTGCGCCAGCTGCAGGTAGACGCCGTCCTTCTCGCCGGAAGCGAGGCCGTCCTTGCTCACGGTGACGTCGAACGGACCGCCCACCCGCAGGCCCTGCACCTTGTAGCGGCCATCGGCGTCGGTGCTGACCGCCTGGGTAGTGCCGGAGGGCACGTGCACGATCTGCACGCGGGCGCCGGCCACGGGCTGGCCCGCGGCATCGAGCGCGCGGCCGCTCAGCGAGGAGGAAGTGTTCTGCGCATAGGCCTGGCCGGCCAGCAGCGAAGCGATGACAAGCGGCAACAGCCGCGCACGCGGACTGACGTTCATGTGGTTCCTTCCCTTTGTCCGGCGGATTTGAGGCCCGCCCCCAGAAAAGCCGCCCAAAACGGGTGGCGAAAGTGAGGCAGGTTAGAAGGGCTTTGTGACGTGGCGGTGATGTGTCTGTCACAGCGCGCGATATGGGCGGATGAAGCCGCGGGCGAGCCCCTGTCTTTCCAGCGACCTGAAGGCAATCCCCGTGGGAGAAAGGGGTGGGGGGTTAGGGTACGGCCGGAGCGCGGAAGTGATGTGCACTGCTCCACCCGCACCCTCATCCGGCTGCCGCCACCTTCTCCCGAAGGGAGAAGGTTCCAATTTGAAGATCGAGGAACAGGGAAGCGTTTGTAAGCACCGCCCGTTGAGCCCCTCTCCCTCCGGGAGAGGGGGGGTGAGGTGAGGGTGCCACCACCTTCCTCGCTCTCAGCGCCGCGCATGCTCCCGCCGTGAGAAAGCTCCCAGCTCAAAAGTTGCAGCGACTACCACCCGCTCTAACCGATGTGGCCGAATTCCAGCCATGCGCCGCGCCATGCGATGCTACGCGCCACGCGATACCGCGCCTTACGGGAAGCCGTCGCCTTGTCGTTCCTGCGCCTCTACCTGCGCGTGCTCGGCCTGCTGGCGCCGGAACGCAACCTGGCGATCACCCTGGGGCTCGCCAACCTGGCCCTGGCCGGCGTGTTCTTCCTGGAGCCGGTGCTGTTCGGCCGCGTGGTGGATGCGCTGGCCGCGCCCGCCTCCGCCGGGGCGCCGCGGCTGATCGCCTGGTGGGCGGCCGTGGGTTTCGGCGGCGTGCTGGCCGGCGTGTGGGTGTCGCTGCATGCGGACCGTCTCGCTCACCGGCGCCGGCTGGCGGCCATCGCATTGTTCTTCGAGCACGCGGCGGCGCTGTCGCTGGGCTTCCACAGCGAGCATCACACCGGCCGCCTCGCGCGCATCATGAACAACGGCGTGGGTAACCTGTTCGGCCTGTGGCTGGGCTTCTTCCGCGAACAGCTGGCGACCCTGCTGGCCATCGTGGTGATGATTCCGCTGGCGCTGTGGATGAACTGGAAGCTGGCCCTGCTGATGGTCGCGCTGATGCTGAGCTTCGCCACCTTCAACGCGGTGGCGGTGCGCCGCACGCACCGCGCGCAGGGCGAGGTGGAGGAACTGCATCACCAGATCGCCACGCGCGCGGGCGATGTGTTCGGCAACGTCACCGTGGTGCAGAGCTTCACCCGCCTGGCCGCCGAATCCGCCGCGCTCAAGGACATGATGCGCCGCGTGCTGGATGCGCAATATCCCGTGCTGCGCGGCTGGGCCATCCTGTCCGTGCTCAACCGCGCGGCAAGCACGCTGACCATCGTGGCAATCTTCGCGCTGGGCAGTGCGCTGCATGCGCGCGGCGAGGTGACGGTGGGCGGCATCGTCAGCTTCGTGGGCTTTTCGATGATGCTGATCGGGCGGCTGGAGCAGCTGGCGAACTTTATTTCAGGGCTGTTCTTCCAGAGTCAGTCATTGCGCGATTTCTTCGCAGTGCTCGACGAGCGCCCCGCCATTGTCGACACCGTCGGCGCCAAGGATCTTCCGGCGGTGCGCGGCGAAGTGGCGTTCGAGCATGTCAGCTTCGGCTACGACCCGGTGCAGCCGGCCTTACACGACCTCAGCTTCCGCGCCGAGCCCGGCAGCACGGTTGCGCTGGTCGGCCCGACCGGCGCAGGCAAGACCACCGCGCTCAGCCTGTTGTATCGCGCCTACGATCCGAGCGCCGGCCGCATCAGCATTGACGGTCACGATATCCGCGACATCACGCTGGAATCGCTGCGCTGGAATGTGGGCGTGGTGTTCCAGGATCCGGGCATGTTCTACCGCTCCATTCTCGACAACCTGCGCGTAGGCAAGCCGGATGCGGATCAGGCGGAGATCGAGGCTGCCGTGGTGGCGGCCGAAGCGGCGGCGTTTATTGCGCACAAGCCCGAAGGCTACGAGACCATGGTCGCCGAGCGCGGGCGTTCGCTGTCCGGCGGCGAGCGGCAGCGGCTGGCGATTGCGCGAGCGATGCTGAAGAACGCGCCGATCCTGGTGCTGGATGAAGCGACCAGCGCCTTGGACAACACCACCGAGGCGCGCATCCAGCGGGCGCTGGATGCGCTGACGCGAGGGCGAACGACGTTCGTGATCGCCCATCGCCTTTCCACGGTGCGCAATGCCGATCTGATCCTGGTGCTGGATCAGGGCCGGCTGGTGGAACAGGGCCGATTCGCCGAATTGATCCGGCGCGGGGGCTTGTTTGCCCGACTGGCCGAAGAGGGCAAATTCGCCGCGGACGCGGAAGAGGCCATATAGCGCCGACCCCTGCGGAGCTCTGCGCAATCCATGGCTCGTACCGCAGCAGGTTCGGCTGTCAATCGAAGTGATAGAGCAGGCCTAGCGACATCTGGCTGGTTCGCAGCTTCCTGCCGACGGCGGTGCGTTCGATCTTCTTGCCCATGGCCGACAGGTTGCTGATCTCGCCGCGAATGGCCAGCTGCTTATTGAGGTACCACTGAGCCCCGAGGCCAATCGATAGCTCCATGCCGCTTTCGCTGACATCGCGCGAGTATCGTTGGACCCGCACCGGGCGGCCGGTACGGATGGCACGATTGCGCGCTTCAGCGTTGTGACGCACACCGTCACGAACCGGCCCAAGCCTGTCTTGCATGTATCCGAGGCTGACTTTGCCATACAGCTCGAAGCGGTTCCCCAATGGCATGATGCCCAGTGCACTCAACTGCACGCCGACCTTCTGAAACTTGGCATTGACCACCTGACCGCCGCCAGCCCGCAGCGCGGACACGTTCGCGCCGCGAGTCATTCCGCCATAGCCCGCTTCCACGGCGAAATGATCACCGAATCGATAACCCAGGCCGATCCCGTAGCCGGCCCCCGAGCTTTTCGATTTATGCTGGGCCTGACCGTGGCGGAGCCCGTCCCAGGCCGCTGCGGCATAGACATTGACCTTCTTCACCGCGGCGAAGACATATGCGCCGTGGCGCTGTTCCGGACTTACCGGGCTGGCCGCTGCGGCGACACGAGCGGCTGCGGCGAATCCCAGCGAAATGGCGGCAAGAGCAACATGCATGGGTGTCATGGCAAATTCCTTGATCGGCGACGATCGCCTTCAGCCATGCTGGTGATATCCGCCCTACCCGTCAGTGCAGATTTGGTGTTCCCTTAGTGAGCGCATAGCCTGTTTTCGTAACTTGCTGTACTGGAATCGCTGCGCTGGAATATTGGCGTGGCGTACCGGGATCCCGGCGTGTTCCATCGCCCGGTCCTCGACAATCTGCGCGTGAGCAAGACCGGCACCGATCACCCTGAAATCGAGGTTGCCGTAGTCGCAGCCGAAACAGCGGCGTTCATCGCGCGCAAGCCGGAACGCTACGAGATGATGGTGGCGCAGCGCGGGCGCTCGTTGTCCGGCGGCGAGCGCCAGCACCCGCCGATCGCGCGGGCGATATCGCACACTGCCTGTCCACCGTGCGCAATGCCGACCTGATCCTGGTGCTGGATCAGAGTCGGCTGGTAAAAGAAGGGGTCCAGGCCACGCGGCGCATGCACCCGGATCCGCTTGCAACACATCCCGTCCGAACTACGCAGTTAATCCAGGCGATACACCAGGCCGAGCGTTGCCTGACCGACGCATAGCTTTCTACCGCCGGCAGCCCGCTCGATCTTCTTGCCCGCCGCCGAGAGACCGCCGATCTCGCCGCGAATCGCCAGTTTATCGTTCACATGATACTGGGCTCCCAGGCCAAACGTGACGATCCCCATACTATCGCTGAGATTGCTCGAGGACCGGCCGCGACGCGCCCCTGCTTTCGGCGGCTGGGCCTGGCGCGGGATCGGCCCGAACTTGTTCTGCATGTATGCAAGGCTGGCCCTGCCATACAGCTCGAAGTGCTGGCCGAGCGGAATGATGCCGAGCGCACTTATCTGCAGACCGTTCGTGCGAAATTTTCTGCCCTGCGCTCGCCCGTCAGCGGCGGGAAGCATCGGCACATTGGCGCCCGACATGCCGCGGTAGCCTCCTTCCAGCGCGAAGTGGTCGCCGAAGCGATAGCCCACGCCAAAGCCATATCCCAATGCCGAGGATGTCGATTTCTTGAGCGCCTTGCCGCCTGGCACGCGTGCCTGCAGCGCGGCGGCCTGGACGCTGGCCGAGCCGATGTCGCCGAAAAGATAGGCCCCATGACGTTCCTTCCGGCTCGACTGTTCCGCCGCCTGGGTGACGCATGGCGAGGCGGCAGCGAACACCGCCGCTGCGACAAAGGCTGTACTCTTGAATTTCATGGGCGGACTACTCCAGAGGGCGGGACTATTCCCGCACCGCCATGCTGTCGGAACGAGCAGGCCCTCTCAGTAGGCTTTTGATGGCCTTAAGGCAACGCCATGCTTTTCGTTCGTAACAGCAAGTAACCGGACTGCGCTGCCTGAAGGCAACACGAAACAACGCGTCGTTCATCCGCGAATCGCTCACGCCGACAGGGCCAGGCGGAACAGCGCACCACCCAGCTTTGAATCGCCTACGTCGCACCAGCCGCCATGCTTTTCCGCAACGACGCGGACCAGCGCCAGCCCAAGGCCGCAATTGCCGCCACCGTTGCGCACCTGCACGAACGGTTCATAGATGCGTCCACGCAACCCAGCCGGCACACCGGGACCATCATCTTCGACAACGAACAATATCGCCTCATCGACGCGACACAGGCTGACTTCGATCCGATCCGACGCATAGCGCCGCGCATTCCCGATCAGGTTGCGAAGGGCCAGCTTCACCAGCTCCGCATCCGCCCGGAAGCCGGCAATGTCCGGATCCGCAAAGGTCACCGTCGCCTTTCCGCCGGAAGCGAGCTCCGCTCTGCAGGTATCGATGAACCGGCGGGCATCCACGTAACCCCTGTTCACGCTCCCGCAGCGATCGACGCGCGCATACGCCATGCTGTCTTCCGCAAGTCGATCCAGGCTATCGATATCAGCCTCGATGCTCGCCCGATAGCTGTTTCGCGATGCCGCGTCGCCGGCGCCATCCATCAGATCAAGCCCGAAACGCATGCGCGCGAGCGGCGTACGTATCTCGTGCACCACCGCCTGGGCCAGCAGGTGCTGGGCCTCCAGCAGGCGCTGGATGTCATCGGCCATGCGATTGAAGATATGCCCCAGGGGCACGATCAGGCGGTTACTCAGCTTGTCCGCACGGGTGGATAGATCGCCCGCACCCAATCGCGATGCCACGCCATACAGAAGATGGATATCGCGCCAGAGCCGATAGACCAGCACATAGAACGGCAGGGCGAGGCCCATGGCGATGATCAGCCAGGGGGCGATCTCTTCCAGCAGCGCATTCGATTCGTCTTCTCCATAGACGCTCATCGCATAAGGATTCAGCGCTACGACCATTGGCGTACCTGAGATCGCCTTGTAGCTGTTCACTCTTTCCGCGTCGAGGACAATCAGCCCCTCCGCCAGGGAGGCGTGCTCTGCGTCCGGCAATTCTTTCCGCGCCTGCTCATGGTCGATCAGCCGGAACGGATAGGCAAAATCGCTTTTCATGGCCTTGGTCAATGCCTCCCAGTCCTGCCTTGGCGTGACCAGATAGCGCTGCTCGATAAGGCGGTAGAGCCCTTGCATTTTCGCTCGCTCATAGCGAGCGGAGGCCTCGGCCCACTCGGTCGCCTCGAGCCACCCGAACAGTCCGCCGAGCATCATCAGGAGCAGCACATAGAACAGTGCAGCACCCGCGAAATAGCGCACCGGCAACAACGAAGCCCGAAGCCCACCCCACTTCATGCCGATGGCAGGCCGTTCTTTCGACAGAACAGGTAGCCTTTGCCGCGCACTGTCTTGATGTACTCCTGCCCTTCATCGTCGGTACCGAGCTTGCGCCGAAGGCGGCAGATGCGCGCATCGATCGAGCGGTCCAGGCCGTCGAACTCGATGCCGCGAAGGTCTCGCATCAGAGCGTCCCGGCTCAGCACCTCCCCGCCCTTTTTGGCCAGACACCAGAGCAGATCGAATTCCGCGGTGGTCATTTCAATCGTGCGTCCCTGACATACGACCTCACGTGCGGCGCGCTCGATCCTGAATTCCCCGAAACAGAGCGCTCCCGCGCATGGCTCGACGGTTTTGCGCCTGAGGTGCGCGCGTATCCGCGCAAGCAGCACCCGCGGCTGTACAGGCTTGGCGATGTAATCGTCGGCACCCAGTTCGAGGCCAAGCACCTGGTCGATATCGTCGGTCCGGGCGGTGAGCATCATGATGACGCCGCGGTAATGCGCGCGAATCTCCTTGCATACCTCGAAGCCGTCCCTTCCGGGCAGCTGCAGGTCCAGCAGAACCACCGCAGGATCGATGTGCTGCAACGTTTCCACGGCCCTGGCGCCATCCCGCTGAACAGTCACAGGGTAGCCATGGCCGGTCAGATAGTCGCGCATCAGCTCGGACAGGCGATCGTCGTCCTCGACCAGAAAAATGCCTGACATCGATAGCCGCCTCTTATCTGCATGCGTGGACGTCGAAACTACCTATCGGACGGAGGTTTCTGCGCGATCGCAAGGCCACATCCGTTCAAAAGCGTAGCGAAGAGGCACAGAGCGATCGTTCCGATTCCGATGTCGGACTAGCCTAAAGGCGTGCCTCAATGGACCGATCCGGCGCAATACCGATGCAATGATGCGCACGGCGCCTCCGCGTCGCCTGGGCATCGATGGATTCCGAAACGCTGACCGTGCCGCTCGGAATCGAACAGCTGTATCCGGATCAGAGGCAAGATCCGCTGCCTCGCAGGCAAGCATGACATGGGTTAAACGTCGTGACGGCAACGAAGGCCACCGAGACGAATAGCGCGTGGACTTTCCGGTCCAGCCTTCCCTGTGGTGCGGGCGGCTATCCGTGCTTGCGAAAATAAAGCCAGGCGGCCACCGCCAGAATCACCGCCGGCAACAGATTCGCCAGCATCGGCGGCACGCCATACACCGTACCGAAATTCACCATAGCCTTCTGCAGGAAGTACCAGCCGATCGCCAGCAGGATGCCGATGAACATGCGCTTGCCCAGGCCACCGGAACGCAAGGTGCCAAACGCAAACGGCATTGCACACAACACCAGCACCAGCACATTCAGCGGATACAGCGCACGCGTCCAGAACGCCACCGCGTAGACGCCGGGGTTCTGGTTATTGGCTTCGAGGTACCGGATATTCCGCCGCAGATCGCGCATCGGCAGATACTGCGGCTGGATCACCGACTGCTCCAGCACCTGCGGATTGAGGCTCGAATCCCACTGCTCCCTGGGGCTCACCCGGCTATGCGTGCCGGCGTCGTCCAAGGTGGTGCTGCGCACGTCGCTCATCACCCAGTGGCGGCCATCGTGCTCGGCCGTCTTGGCCCAGTCGAAGCGGGTGAGCTGTCCGTCCTTGCTCAGCGTGAACACGCGCACGTCGGCCAGCTGCACCGTGCTGCGCTCGCCGGTCTGCTTGGCCATCGCCGCCTTGGCGTTGATCACGCGGTCGCCGTCGCGCGCCCACAGGCCGGTATTGCCGGCCATGCCGAGATTGCTCGACTTCATGCGCAGCTGCATCGCCTGCGCCTGGCGATCGCCCCACGGCGCCGCGGTCTCGCCCAGGATGACCACGCCGATGATCATCAACGTGACCACGCCCACCGCCGACACGCCGATGCGCAGCTTGGACATGCCCGCCGCGCGCAGCGCGGTCAGCTCGCCGCTGGCAGCCAGGCCGCCCAGCGCGAGCAGGCCGCCGATCAGCGCGGAGTGGCCGAACATCTCGTACATGCGGCGAGGGAAGGTGACCAGCACGTACACCACCGCGTTGGTGAGCGTGTAGCCGTTCTTGCCCACCGCGCCGAGCTGGCGCAGCAGCTGCAGCACGGCGTCGAGGCCGGTCAGCAGCAGCCATACGGTGAGCAGCGAGCCCAGCACCGTGGTGCCGATCAGCCAGTCGACGCGCTTGAGGCGGAGCGACACGGCCATCAGGCTTTACCCTTGCGCGGGGCGCGCGCCACGTACTGGTTGCGGAACATCCACGCGGCGCCGGCGAACACCAGCAGGCTGACCAGCCACATCGGCCCGGCGTTATGCCAGTGGCCCTTGATGATCTGGCCGCGGCACAGCGCCAGCAGGTTGAAGTAGAGGAAGAACGCCGCCACCGCCAGCAGCATGCGCCCGTAGCGCGGCTCGCGCGGGGTCTGCTTGGACATCGGCAGCGACAGCATCATCAGCACCACCGCCATCAACGGCACGGTGACGCGCCAGGCCAGCTCGGCGCGCGCGTCGGCATTGGTGACGCGCGACAGCGCGATGGTGTCCAGCGTATGCGCGGGATCCTCGTCGCTGTCGTCGTTCTGCACGTTGGACAGCGAGGCGTCGTTGCGCGCGTAGCTCATCTTGCGCCAGTTGTCGGCGCCCAGCGGCAGCTCGTACTGCCAACCGTCGTGCAGCGAGAGATAACGGCCGTCGCCGCTGGTGTCCTGATACAGCTGGCCGCTCTTGCCGGTGACCAGCTTGAGCACCGGCGGACCGTTCTCCTTGCCGGGACGCTCGGTGACCATCAGGGTGTTGCCCAGCACGCTGCCGTCGCGGCTGAGGCTGTCGACGAAAATGATGCCGCCCTTGCCGGGCAGCGTGGTGAAGCGGCCGGCGTCGAGGCCGGCGGCGATCACCGAACGGTTGGCATTGGCCACCAGCGCGTCGGAAGTGCGCGCCGCCCAGGGCCCGAGCCACATCGACATGATGCCCGACAGCACCGCCAGCCCCAGCGCCAGGATGCCGACCGGGCGCAGCAGGCCGGTCGGTCCCATGCCGGAGGACGCCAGCACGTGCATCTCGCTCTCGCGGTACATCCGTCCCAGCGCCCAGAACACGCCCAGGAACCCGGCCAGCGGCAGCAGGTTCGACAGGCCGTCGAGCATGTTCAGGCCCAGCACCTGGAACATCACGCTGGCGGGGAAGCTGCCGTTGGCCACCTGCTGCAGCACGCGAGCGAACGCCGAGCCGGCCATGATGACCAGCAGCACGGTGGCCACGGCGGCGACCGTCTGGGCCAGTTCGCGCAGGAAGTATCGGTCGAGGATGCTCAGCATGAGGTAAAGTGAAAAGCTCCGTGCCTCGCCCCGCTCGGGCCCGGCAAACCCCAAGTCTAGCCTGTCCGCCGCTTCGGCAGGACCTCCGCAGGATCTTATCGATGACGCTCCAGTTCAGCCTCGGCCCCGTCGCTCCCGAAACCGTCGACACCCCCTGCGTGGTGGTCGGCGTCTACGAGAACGGCGTGTTCAGCAGTGCGGCCGCCCGCGTGGACACCGCCGCCCAGGGGGCGATCAAGCGCCAGGTCGAGAGCGGCGACATCAGCGGCAAGGCCGGCAGCATCAACCTGCTGTTCGCCCCGGAAGGCGTCACCGCCAGGCGCGTGCTGGTGGTGGGCCTGGGCAGCCAGAAATCCTTCGACGGCGCGCGTTTCCAGAAGATCTGCCTGGAAGCCACCCGGGCCCTCGGCCGGCTGCCGATCGACGCGGCGGTGTCCTGCCTGACCGAAGTCGAGGTGCCCGGCCGCGACGCCGCCTGGCGCGTGCGCACCGCCGCGCTGGCCGCCGACCATGCCGCCTACCGCTACACCGCCACCTTCAAGCCGCGCGAGAAGAGCGCGCAGCCGGAACTGGGCGCGCTGGCCTTCGCCGGCGGCGACGACGGCCAGGCCGGCCTGGACCAGGCCGCCGCCATCGCGGAAGGCGTGCGCTTCGCCCGCGAGCTGGCCAACCTGCCGCCGAACATCTGCAACCCCGCCTATATCGCCGGGCAGGCGCAGGCCTTCGCCGCGGCGCATGACCAGGTCGAGTGCCGCGTGCTCGATCACGAGGAAATGGAACGGCTCAGCTTCGGCTCCCTGCTTGCGGTGGGCCGCGGCTCGGCCAACAAGCCCAAGCTGGTGGTGCTGGAATACAAGGGCGGCACCGAGGGCGACAAGCCCTACGCCTTCGTCGGCAAGGGCATCACCTTCGACACCGGCGGCATCAGCCTCAAGCCCGGCGCCGGCATGGAAGAAATGAAGTACGACATGGGCGGCGCGGCCGGCGTGCTCGGCGCCTTCGTCGCCACGGTGAAGATGGGCCTGCCGGTGAACCTCGCCTGCGTGGTGCCGGCGGTGGAGAACATGCCCGACGGCGACGCCTACCGTCCCAGCGACGTGCTCACCAGCCTTTCCGGCCTCACCATCGAAGTGCTCAACACCGATGCGGAAGGCCGCCTGATCCTGTGCGATGCGCTGACCTACACCGCGCAGACCTTCCAGCCCAAGGTGCTGATCGACGCGGCGACGCTCACCGGCGCCTGCGTGGTCGCGCTGGGCAAGCACGCCAGCGGCCTGATGAGCAAGCACGACGACCTGGCCGCCGAGCTGCTCGCCGCCGGCGAAGCCTCGCTGGACCGCGCCTGGCGCCTGCCGCTGTGGGACGACTACCAGGTACAGCTGGATTCGGGCTTCGCCGACGTCGCCAACATCGGCGGCAAGAACGCCGGCGCGATCACCGCCGGCTGCTTCCTGGCCCGCTTCACCGAGGGCCAGCGCTGGGCCCACCTGGATATCGCCGGCACCGCCTGGGACGAAGGCCGCAAGGGCATGGCCACCGGCCGCCCGGTACCGCTGCTGGCGCAGTGGCTGATCGACCGCGCCTCCGGCGCGGGCGCGTGAACGCGCGGGGAGTCGGGAATAGAGAATAGGGAATCGCAAAGCCTCCAAGGCTCGCGCAACCTGCTCTTCCTATTCCCTATTCCCGATTCTCTATTCCCAGGCAAAGCCCATGCCCCGCGCCGACTTCTACCTGATCGACAAGCCGCGCTTCCGCGAACAGCCCCTGCTGCTGGTGTGCGAGCTGGCCAGGCGCGCCTATGCGGCGCAGCAGCCCACCCTGGTGCTCGCCCGCGATTTCGAGCAGGCCGAGGCGATCGACCAGCTGCTGTGGGACTTCGACGAGGACGCCTGGATTCCGCACCAGATCGCCGGCGACGAAGACGACGACAACACCGCCGTGCTGATCGTGCCGCCGGGCGTGGAAACGCCGGACCGCCCGATGCTGATCAACCTGCGCGAGACCTGCCCGGCCGGCCGCTACGAACGGGTGCTGGAAGTGGTCGCCGCGGAGCCCGCCGAGCGCGAGGGTTCGCGCACGCGCTGGGGGGAGTACAAGCGGCTGGGCATCGAGGTCGCCAAGCACGATATGTAATTGGAGCCCCTCTCCCTTCGGGAGAGGGGTTGGGGTGAGGGTACGGGCGGAGCGCAAGGGTGATGTGCACCGCTCCGTCCGCACCCTCATCCGGCTGCCGCCACCTTCCTCGCTCCTCAGAGCCGCGCACATCCATGTGCGCTCCCCGCGTGCTCTCCCACGGGGACTACCTTCGGGTCGCCGGAGGGAGAAGGGCTCCAACCTGGAAAGCTCACGGATACGCCGCCGGCTCGACGTGCCGCTCGGCCACCACCACCGTCGCCAGCGCCTCGGCCAGCTGCTCGCCCGTCAGCGGCTTACGCAGGAAACCATCCATTCCCGCCGCCCGCGCACGCTCTTCTTCATCGCCGCCGGAACGCGCCGTGATCGCGATGATCGGCAAGTGCGCGCCCGCCGTTTCGCGCTGGCGGATCAGCC
>NZ_FONH01000035.1 GCF_900112865.1 Dyella marensis
GTCATTCCTGCGCAGGCAGGAAGGTAGGTTGGGGTAAGCCGCAGGCGCACCCCAACGTTGCGGTGCGTATCGATGTGCCGACGTTGGGGTTCGCTGCGCTCACCCCAACCTACGCCGGCTCTTCGCTCGTCATTCCTGCCTGCGTCGGAATGACGGTGGAGAGGGCGACGCGCTGTTCCATCAACTCAAGCTCGCCTCCAGCAACGCCACCCCCAACTGCCGCGTATCCGCACTACCGCCACGCTCTTGCGGACAGAACGCCTGTGACGTCTCGAGCTCAAGAATGACCTGGCCCTCCGCCTGAATACGCCGATTGAACTGCGCCTCCATCATGCCCGCCCCATCGTTGCGCCAGGTCTTCAGCAGCACGCCATTGACCTTCAGGCTGAGCCGGTTGGCGTCAGCGGCGCCAGGCGGCAGCAGGCAGCGGAATTTCAATCGCGCGGCGCCATGGGCGGACAGCGCGAGCCTGGCCTGCCGGTGGCTCCAGAACACCGCCTCCTGCTCATCGCCGTGCCAGCCGTAGACCAGTGCCGAGCGCCCGCGGTCCGGCGCGTGCACGATTCGCGGTAGTGGTCGCGGCCTGGCGGCGAACTTGTAAGGGCAACCGCGGCACTTCGCGTCCCTGGCGTGGAAGTAGTCGTCGCGGAACTGCGCGTACGGCTGGCTGTTCCAGATCTCGCTGAAGCTCTGCTCGCCGAGCCGTCCCATCACGATCTGGTCGCGTGCCTCGCAGGTGACGACTTCGCCACCCGCCAGGACGTGCACAGTGTTCCATGGATCCTGTTCGCAACCATGGATCTGCGCGGCGGACTGCAAGGGCCACGGATAAGCGCAGGCGTCGTCGCTGAGCGGCGCGGGTTCGCGCAACTCCGGCGTGGAGACGTTGAAAGTGATGTCCTGGTGGCTTTGTCGAGCCGACTCGATGGTCCGGCGCAGGTCCGCCAGGAAGGACGGCTTGAGCCGCTCGCCATCCAGCTCTTCCTCGAAGGTTTCGGGAATCGGATCGCGCCGGATCACCGGATGGATATCGACGCGTGTGATGCCAAGCGCGGCCGCGTAATCCGCGACGGCCACGAGGTCGCCCAGGTTGCGCCGCATGGCGACGAAAGCGAAATCCAGTTCCATCGGCCGCCTGGCGGTTTTCGCCAGTCCGGCGATCCGCTCGATGCGCGCGCGCATCTCCTGCACGTTGCTGAAGCGATAGATTTCGCCGAAGCGCTGCTCGTCGAGGGTATGCAGCGAGACGGTCAGACGCGCCAGCCCCGCCTGCGCCAACCGCTCCACCCGATGCCAGGGCAGCGAGGCCAGCGCAGATACCAGCTCCACTCGTGCTCCAGTGGCTGACGCCAACTCGCAGGCCTCGACGATCTGCGGGTAGTGCGAGGACTCGCCGGAGTAGTTCAGCCGGATGATCTGCGGCTGGCCCAGTTCGCCGATCAGCTTCTCCAGCATCTCGAACTTCATGTGCTGGCCGTTGCCGCGCAGCAGCTTGCGCGAGCAGAAGACGCAGTCGAACGGGCAGCGCGAGGTCAGTTCGATCCAGACTACGCCGGGCATGGCCCGGGTGCGCAGCCGGGCCGGCGTGTCCTGGTTCGCCGGAAGCGTGAGCGGGCGCTGCGGCCAGACGAAGATAGTCATGCGGACCTCAGGGACAGGGTGATGAAGCGGGCGTCCTGTGCGGATGTCGACGCGCCGTAATCGAAGCTGCAGTCGGCCACCATCAGGCCGGCGCCACGCGCCAGTTCATGCAGTTCGGCGACTTCATAGGGCCGGATGACATCGGTGGTGTCGATGACGCGTTCGATCCGGCCGGTTTCGTCGCGCAGCACGTAGCGCCGTTCGATCCGGTGCCGGTGCTGGTCGAGCGACGTGATCTTCTTGCTGCGCTCCAGCGTGCCCTGGCGATGCGCACGCTGGTAATCGTGCTGGAAGTCGGTGAAGTGCCGCATCGGCTTGGGAATGAAGCTGTCGACGACCAGTTGTCCGCCGGGAGCCAGTCGCGCGCGCAGATCGCGCAGCAGGGCGACAGCCTGCGCCGGGTCCGACACGTAGGTGATCAGCGAATAGGCCAGGACGATGCAGTGGAAATGCCCGGCCAGGCCCAGTTCGCGCATATCCATCTGCGCGACCAGCGGCGCCGTGCCCTGTGCCCGCGCCTCGCTGCGCAGCTGCGCCAGCATGGGCAGCGAGCGATCGACGCCGGTGACCGCAAGGCCGGCGCGCGCCATGGGCAGCAGCACGCGCCCGGTGCCGCAGCCCAGTTCCAGCACCGGGCCGCCGGCCTGCCGCGCACGCTCGATGTACCAGGCGATATCGTCGAAGGGCATGCTCCGGCCCATGTCGGTCGCGTAGATATCGGCGATGTGGTCGTAGCTCCATGGCGTGGGCATCTAGGCCTCCAGCAACCGGGTGTACGCGTCGTCGAGCTGGCCGGCCGCGTATTGCCAGGTGTAGCGGTCCAGGCGCTCCAGGCCGCGCGACTCCTGCGCATGGCGCAGCGCTGGCGAATCCAGGAAGGCGGCGATCGGTTCGAGCATGCGGTCGATATCCGGCACCACGACCAGGCCATCGATGCCGTCGTCGGCAAAACCTCGTGCACCGTCGCGCGTGCTGACGCAGATGCGCCGGGCCAGCAGCGACTCGACCAGCTTTACCGAGGAACCCAGCACGTCGGTCAGCGGATTGATGGTGAGCGAGCACTGCGCGAGCCACGCCGCCGGGTCTTCGTAGGCGCCGCGCAGCTCGACACCGGCTTGCGCGAACAGCGGATGCCCGACCAGCGCCGGCTCCGCCGTCGCGCACAGGATGGTCAGCCGCAGTGCGGGAAAGCGTTGCTTCAACCCGGGCCAGCAGCGTTCGAGAAAGGCCAGGATGCCGCTGCGATTGGGTTCGTAGCGGAACGGGCCGAGAAACAGCAGATGGTGGTCGGGCGAGCGGGTGGCGCCGGTGCGCCGGTCCCTGGCGCCGTTGGCCACCAGCGTGGCCGGCAAGGGTGCCAGCCGGCGGCGGTCCGCTTCGGTGCAGGCGACGACCTGGTCGTAGCGCTGCAGCAGGGCGTGCAAGTCCGATCCGGCAGGATAGGGTTCCGCTTCGACGTCGTGCAGGGTGATGGCCCAGCGCGCGTGCGCGTCGCGGTCCTCCACCAGCCGGGCGAGTTCGGTGAATTCCACCTGCACGATATCCGGCGCGTAGACGGCGATCAGGCGCTTGAGCTGGGTGCGCAGTCCGCTCCAGGCATGGCGGTCGATCCGCGCGGCCAACGGCAGTGCCGCCTCGCCCGCGCCATCCTGGCGGCCCTCGACCAGGTGCACGGCGTAAAGCCGCCGATACCACGGCTTCGACGCTTCGCCATAGGCGGAGCGCTCGTCGGAAAGCAGGATGATGTCGTAGCGCTCGGCCAGGCCTTCGATCAGTTCCGCGATGCGGCGCGCGCCGCCATGTGCCGGCGGATACACCGCGAACGGCGAGACCAGCAGCACGCGCGGTCGGCGCACGCCGTCGGCGGCGACCGCGTTCGAATGCCATTCGTGCGAGCACAGCCCGTGATAGTGCAGGCCCTGTGCCCGCGCGCGGTTCACCGCGCTGCGCGCCTGCACGGCGCGCAGCGCCAGGCGCCATCCGCTCAGTTCGCGCCGGCTGTTCTTCGGCAGGGCGGCGATGCGATGGAACTGCATGCCCACCGCCTGCCCGGACAGACCGTTGCGCAGATCGAACAGCACGGCGTTGCGGCGGACGATGCGATCGATCTCCGCCGGCTCGTAGTACTTGCCGATGGTGCTGCGGTGATGGTGGTGCGCGTGCGACTCGGGACAGAACAGCACCTGCCATCCTTCGGCCCAGGCGCGCGCGCCCCAGTCGGCGTCTTCCCAATAGAATGGCGCGTAGTCGCGGGCTGCACGGACGTAGCGGCGAAGCAGCGCGGTGCGGTACAGCGAGGAGCCGCCGCCGGCATACAGATGCGCGCGGACCAGCGGGTCGGCCTCGGGGGTGCGATCGTAGAGCTCCGCATGCCCTTCGCGCGTATGGAAATCGCCCCAGCCGGTTTCCTCGCGCCGCCGCTGTGGATCGACGAAGAAGATCTGCGAGGCGACCGCGAACACCTCGGGCCGGCGATAGGCGAGCACCTTGGTCAGCGCGTCGGGCGCAAGCACCATGTCGCTGTTGAGCAGGTAACACCAGGCGTGGCGGACCAGGCCGAGCGCCGCGCCGATGGCGCGGCCGTAGCCCAGCGGCTCGTCGACGTAATGCCAGGTGGCGGCAGTGAACATCGTTTCCAGTTCGCGATAACCGGAGCGATCCACGCCGTTGACCAGCACGATGATCTCGTACGGTTCGTCCAGCGGTCTGCAGGCGTCGAGCAAGGCCTGCAAGGTCTGTTGCAGCCGATCCGGCGTGCCGCGTTCCGGGATCACGATGCTGAGGCCCGGCGCCGTCGTCGTGTCGCGCTCGCGGCGCGGCCATGGCGTCCGCCGCACGGGCCAGTGATCGGCCAGCCACAGGCCGGCGTACAGCGGCGCGAAGCGCCACATCGAGGGATGCGTCCACCAATGCCGCAGGCCACTGACCGGCGAGGTCATACCAGCAGCTCGGGGCGGATCATGCCGGCGTCGCCATCGCGCCCGGCGTACCAGCGCAAGGCCTGCTCGGCGAACATCGCCGTCCAGGTGTTGGCGGTGGCGGAGCCATGATCGGCATCGAGGCCGATCTGTCCCCAGGCATCGACCCGGGCGATCAGGCCTTGCGCGAGGCGTTCGAGCGAGGCGTCCCCGTCGGTATGGCCGTCCAGCTGGCGCAACAGCAATCCGAGCCGCAGCGCCTGGGCAGCGACGTCGTTGCGGTGCTTGGAGTGGCTGGCGGTGGCGTGCTCGGGCAGGGCGCCGTCGTGTCGCATGTGCGCGAGGCAGCCGGTGAGAATGCGGCGCGCGGCTATGTGCCCGGCGCGGCCGCAACGCGCCAGTCCTTCGGCGAAATAAAGCGTCGGATGCAGCAGGTCCGGCGCCGTGGGCTGGGCGGTCTGCAAGCTGTGCCGCAGCTGCCGGGCGCAGGCGGCGCTCAGTGCCTGATCTGCGTGCGTGGACTCGATGGCCGTGGTGGCTTTGAGCAGAAACGGGCCCGGCTGGGTCGACCAGCGCGAAGGCAGCGCCGCGCCGTCGGCGCGGGGACGGACCGCGTCGAGCGTGTCGTCGCGCACGAACTGCGCCAGCTTTCCGGCGAGGTTGGCGATCAGATCGGCGACGGGATGTTGCGCGGCATGTGCGGCCAAGCCGCGCAGCACCATCGCCAGATCGAAGAAGAACACCGCCTCGTTGCGCCAGTCGGCATGCGCGCCGGCGAGATGAATGCGCGTGGCGGGTATCGCATCGGCGTGGAATTCGCGCCGCACCCACGCGATACCGCGCGCCGCGGCTTCCGCCACTGTCGCGGGCGCGGCGTAGTGGCCCAGCCCCCGCAGCCACAGCAGGTAGTAGCCGGTGATCTCGGCGTAGACGTAGCTGGGCTGGCCCTGTTCGAAGCTGCCGGCCACGCCACCGGCATGCATGCCGTTCCGCAGCTGCGCCGGGCCCTGCAGCAACCAGTGGCGCAGCCGCGAGCTGGCCACCTCGGCGGCGGCGAGCGTGGCGTCAGACGGCGACGCCGCGGGGATGATTGTCGTAGCGATATCGGTGGCCACTCGAAGACCCTGTAGTCAGCAGTTGGAGCAGGTGATGGGCGATGCGTCGACCCGCGCGGCCATCGCCGTTGGGCGCGGCGTCGGTGAACGGGAGCGGGATGGGGCGGGGAGCGGCGAGCATGCGCGACGCGGCGCGGCAGAGATCCTCCCGCCGCAGGTCGAGCAGTGTGGCGCCGCCCAGCGCGGTTTCCTCCACGCGTTCGGTGTTCTGGCGCAGCAGCAGCAACGGAACGCCCAGGTGCGGGGCCTCTTCCTGGATGCCGCCGGAATCGGTGACGATCAGCGCCGAGCGCCGCAGCAGGGCGATGAACTGCGGGTAGTCGATCGACTCGGTCAGCTGGACGCGCGGACAGTCCGCCAGTTCGCGCGCCAGTTGCGCGCGGGTGGCGGGATGCGGTGGCAAGGGGCACACGACAACGAGGTCGTCGTGCGCGGCAAGCAGTCGCCTCACGGCGTTGCAGGCCTGCCGGATGCCGGCGCCACGGTTCTCGCGCCGGTGCAGCGTGAAGGTGAGTACCCGGTTCGATGCGGCGATGGGCAGCGGAGGGGCCGCGGGAGTTTGCTCCAGTTCGTTGCGCAGCAGGTCGATGATGGTGTTGCCGGCGTGCACCACCGATGCCGGGTCGATGCCTTCGCCATGCAGGTTGCGCACGGCCGACAGGGTCGGCGCGAAATGCAGGCGGGCGATGCGGCTGATCCGGCGGCGGAAGTGTTCTTCCGGGAACGGGCGGTATGGATGATCGGTGCGCAGGCCGGCCTCGACGTGGGCAAAGGCGATGCCGAGGTCGCGCGAGGCCAGCGCGGCGGCATAGGCGGTGGCGGTGTCGCCTTGCGCAAGCAGTACGTCGGGAGCCACGCGTTCGGCGGCATGGCGAATGCCCGCGCGCAATTCCTTGATGCTGGCGTAGAGCGATGCGCCCGCCATCTGTTCCGCCCGGATGTCGCAGCCGATTTCCAGCTGCGCGAGTGTCCGCTCGACGCTGGCCCGGTGCTGGCCGCTGTTCAACACGATCGGCACGCAGTCGGGGTACTGCCCGAGCGCGCGGCAGACGCTGGCCAGCTTCAGGCATTCCGGCCGTGTTCCCAGGACGATCAGCACCTTGCGGGGTACGGCACAGCGATTCAAGCAGAAGCTCCCTGGCGTGGGTCTGGCGGCGCCGGCACGGTCCTTCGGATGGCCGAAGCATTCTTGCAGTGCGTGCCGGACGACGGAAGTGACAGGCGCGCTGAGCTGCACCTCCATCCGGACGTCCTGGGCACCATAAATTGCAATGGCGGCCGTGACCACCATCGATCGCGCGAACTGCGGTGAGGATGGGACGGTTTTTACCCGGCGAAAGAAAATCTCAGCGCCACCAGGCCAGGACCGCATCGACGATCGAAGGCCATGGATCGGTGGCGTTGACGGTAAGTACGCGTGGTTCGCCGGTTGGCGTTTCCAGATCGCGGAACTGGCTTTCGATCAACGTGGCGGGCATGAAGTGGCCGGGGCGGTGGGATACGCGTTCGGCTGCCTCGGTCGGCGTCAAGGCCAGATACACGAAACCCACATCCGGTGCCGCGGCGCGCAAGGTGTCGCGATAGCGACGCTTGAGCGCCGAACAGGCGAGCACGGCGGTATCGCCGGTAGCAACCGTGCTCGCCAGTTCTTCGCCCAGGCGCGCCAGCCAGCCGGCGCGGTCGGCATCATCCAGCGGGATGCCGGCGCTCATCTTGCGGATGTTGCTTTGCGGGTGGAAGGCGTCGCCTTCGATCATGCGCGCGCCGGTGCGATTGCATATGGCCGCGCCCACGGTGGACTTGCCGCAGCCGGCCACGCCCATGACCACGACAGCCCGCATCGTCCGCGGCATGGCGGCTACAGGGACTCGCCCAGGTACAAGGTATGGCCCTGGTCGTCGCGGATGACGATCTCGCGTGTCCGCCACGGCGTCTCGTGCACGTCCTCAACCAATGGCACGCCAAGCGACTTGAGGCGCACGGCGGCTGCGGCGACATCCGTGGTCTGCAGATAGAGGTGAAGGTGCCCGCCTTCATCGACATAGTCGATGGAAGGATCCTTCTCATCCACGTGCTTGAGATGGATCAGCTGGTTCCCTGCGCGAAGACCGACGTAGAAATCCTCGTAGTTGAACTCGACTACGAAGCCCAGCTTTCGCGTGTAGAAATCGATCGATGCACCGATGTCGGTAGTACGCAGCTGCGGGGCAATGCCGGTGATGTTCATGAAGCCTCCGCGGGTGAAGTGATCCGATCGGGTCCGGTGGGCTTGGGACTGCCTTGAGCTCGGACGACGACGGCTTACTTGAAGAACGTCGCATTGAACATCACCGCCAAGGTCCGCATCGCCGCCTCGTCCGGCAGTTCCTTCGGGATCGTTTCGTTGAAGAAGCGCATGCCGTCGATCAGCGCCATGGTGCCGAAGGCGAGGTCCTTGGGCGGGGCGGGTGGCTCGGTGCCGAGCAGCTTGTAGAACTGCTCGATGATCGAGGCGATGTCGTCGCGCTTCTCCAGGCAGTAGGCGTTGAGCCGTGCGCGGAACTTGGCGTCGCGCAGGGCCAGCACGCGCGCCTCGGCCCACAGGATGAAGTTCTTCTCGTCGCGGTAGACCTGCACGTAGTACTGCGAGATCTGCTGCTGCATGTCGGCCATGGACAGCGGCGCATCGAGGATCTTCTGCAGGTCCTGCTGCACGCACTGGTGGTCCTGGCTGAGCAGGGCGATGAACAGGTCGGACTTGCTCTTGAAATTGGAATAGAACGCGCCGCGCGTATAGCCGGCGTGCGCGGCGATGTCCTCGACGCTGGCCGCGGCGAAGCCTTTCTTGGCGATCACGTGCGCGGCCGCCTCGAGCAGACGCTGGTTGGTCTGGTCGCGGCTTTCTTCGCGGGTCAGTCGTTTGCGGGCCATGCGGCATCCTAGCACGTAGGCCAAAAGTCATCATTTGAATGCTTTATTGAATTCAGATACATAACTGTATTAGAGTGCGTCGGCGTATCAAGGCGCCGGCCGCGACCAGGCCCCCGCCAGGACTCCCCATCCCCGTCTCACCAGGAGTTGGCTCGTGACCTACCCACTATTCACGGCGGGTGCCCGCCGCACGGCGGCTTGGCTGGCCACCGCCGCGGCGCTGGCGCTGCTGGCCGGCTGCGGCCGCCAGGCCCCGGAAGCCGAGGCCGCGCGTCCGGTGATCGCGCTGCCCGCGCCGGCCGCCGACGGCACGCAGACCCTGCGTTTCCCCGGCGAGATCCACGCCCGCTACGAGATGCCGCTGGCCTTCCGCGTGCCCGGCCAGCTGATCGGCCGCGAGGCGCGCCTGGGCGACACGGTGAAGAAGGGCCAGGTGCTGGCTCGGCTGGACGATGCCGACGCCGGCAAGAACGAAGCCGCCGCCCGCGCCGCGCTGGACGCGGCCGCGCACCGCCTGGACTACGCCACCCGGCAGCGCGACCGCGACGAGGCCCAGGCCGGGGAAAACCTGATCAGCCAGCTGCAGCTGGAGCAGACGCGCGACGCCTATGCGTCCGCGCTCGCCGCGCAGACCCAGGCCAAACAGCAGTACGAGCTCTCGCGCAACCAGAGCCGCTACACCACCCTGGTGGCCGACCGCGATGGCGCCATCACCAGCGAACACGCCGAAGTCGGCCAGGTGCTGGCGGCGGGGCAGGCGGTGTTCGGCTTCGCCTGGTCGGGCGAGCGCGACGTCTATGTGGACGTGCCGGAGGCGCGCGTCGGCGCCGTCAGGCCGGGCCAGGCGGCGCAGGTCAGCCTGCTTTCGGTGCAGGGCACGCCGCTCGCCGCGCATGTGCGCGAGGTGGCGCCGGCGGCCGATCCGCAGACGCGCACCTACCGCGTGAAGCTCGGCCTCGATGCGCCCGATCCGCGCGTGCGCTTAGGTATGACCGCCGACGTCGCGCTCGGCGCCGAAGCGAGCGCGGCGAAGGCGGTGCGCCTGCCGGCCACTGCGTTGTTCCATCAAGGCGAACATCCGGCGGTATGGGTCGTACGCCCCGCCGATGCGACGCTCGAACTGCGCCCCGTCACCGTGCTGCGCTACGGCGAGCGCGACGTGCTGGTCGGCACCGGCCTGGCAGCCGGCGAGCGCGTGGTAATGCAGGGCGTGCACGCGGTCAGCGCCGGCGAGAAGGTGTCGCCGATGGCGCCGCCGCATGCCGAGGACAGCCCGCTATGACGCAGCTGCCCGCACCCGAGAGCGGCCACGAGGAAGGCCGCTTCAATCTCTCCGCCTGGGCGCTGCGCCACCAGTCCTTCGTGATCTTCCTGATGGTGATGATCACGGTGTTCGGCATGCTGTCGTACAGCCGGCTGTCGCAGTCGGAGGACCCGCCGTTCACCTTCAAGGTGATGGTGATCCAGAGCTTCTGGCCCGGCGCGGATGCGAAGCAGGTGCAGGACCAGGTCACCGACCGCATCTCGCGCAAGCTGCAGGAAACGCCGTCGATCGACTTCCTGCGCAGTTATTCGCGCCCAGGCGAATCGCTGATCTTCTTCAATATCAAGGATTCCGCGCCGGCCTCCAGCGTGCCCGATACCTGGTACCAGGTGCGCAAGAAGGTCGGCGATATCCGCGCGCAGCTGCCGCCGGGCGTGCAGGGGCCGTTCTTCAACGACGAATTCGGCGACGTCTACACCAATATCTATGCGCTGGAAGGCGACGGCTTCACGCCGGCGCAGCTGCACGACTACGCCGACCAGCTGCGCGCGGAACTGCTGCGCGTGCCCGGCGTGGGCAAGGTGGATTTCCTCGGCGACCAGAACCAGCGCATCACCATCGAGATCCCGAACGCGCGCCTGTCCAAGCTGGGCATCAGCCCGCAGCAGATCGCCGAGGCGATCAATGCGCAGAACGCGGTGGCCTCGGCCGGCGTGATGAGTACGGCGGACGACCGCGTGTATGTGCGACCGAGCGGCCAGTTCAGCGATGTCGCCGCGCTGGAGAACACCTTGCTGCGCGCCGGCGGCCAGAGCTTCCGCCTTGGCGATATCGCCACCATCCGTCGAGGCTACGACGATCCGCCCGGGCAGCAGGTGCGCTTCATGTCGCAGCAGGTACTGGGCGTGGGCATCACCATGCAGCCCGGCGGCGACGTGATCCATCTCGGCAAGGCGCTGGACGAGGCCACGGCCAGGTTGCAGAAGCGTCTGCCGGCCGGCCTGAAACTGGCCGAAGTCACCAGCATGCCGCACGCCGTGGCGCATTCGGTGGACGACTTCCTGGAATCGGTGGCCGAGGCAGTGGCGATCGTGCTGCTGGTCAGCCTGCTCAGCCTGGGCCTGCGCACCGGCATGGTGGTGGTGATCTCGATTCCCTTCGTGCTGGCCGCCACCGCGCTGTGCATGGAGCTGATGGGCATCGGCCTGCACAAGGTCTCGCTCGGCACCCTGGTGCTGGCGCTGGGCTTGCTGGTGGACGATGCGATCATCGCGGTGGAGATGATGGCGGTGAAGCTGGAGCAGGGCTGGAGCCGCACGCGCGCCGCCGCCTTCGCCTACACCAGCACCGCGTTTCCGATGCTCACCGGCACGCTGGTCACGGTCTCCGGCTTCCTGCCGATCGCATTGGCCAAGTCCGGCACGGGCGAGTACACGCGCTCGATCTTCGAGGTGTCGGCGATCGCGCTGCTGCTGTCCTGGCTGGCCGCGGTGATCGTGATTCCGCTGCTGGGCTATCACTTCCTGCCGGAGCATCACGCGCGCGTGCAGCCGGGCAGCGAATGGTGGGCGCGCTTCATGCCGGCGCGCTGGAACGAGGCGCGGCGTGCGAATGCGAAGACGCGGCCCGAGCACGGCGGCGATATCGAGATCTACGACACCGCGTTCTACCAGCGCTTCCGCCGCATGCTCCACTACTGCCTGACGCACCGCGTGCTGGTGCTGGTGGTGACCGTGGTGCTGTTCGTGGTGTCGATGGCGGGCTTCGGGCTGGTGCCCAAGCAGTTCTTTCCGAGCTCCGACCGTCCGGAGTTGCTGATCGACCTGCGCCTGCCCGAGGGCGCCTCGTTCGACGCCACCCTGGTCCAGGTCAAGCGCATGGAGCAGGTGCTGAAGGACCGCAAGGAAGTGGCCAACTACGTCAGCTTCGTCGGCAGCGGCGCGCCGCGCTTCTATCTGCCGCTGGACCAGCAGCTGGGCCAGCCGAACTTCGCGCAGTTCGTGGTGACCGCCAAGGACGTGGAGCAGCGCGAAGCGCTGGCCAAGGCGCTGGACAGTGTGCTCGCGCACGATTTCAGCGCCGTGCGCACCCGCGTCAGCCGGCTGGAGAACGGGCCGCCAGTCGGCTTCCCGGTGCAGTTCCGCGTGAGCGGCGACGATATCGCCACGGTGCGCGGCATCGCCGAGAAGATCGCCACCGTGATGCGCGCCGACCCGCGCACGCGCAACGTGCAGTTCGACTGGGACGAGCCGGCGGAGCGCTCCGTGCGCTTCGATATCGACCAGGCCGCCGCGCGCCGGCTGGGCGTGAGCTCACAGGACGTGGCCGACTTCCTCGCCATGTCGCTGTCCGGCACCACGGTCACGCAGTACCGCGAGCGCGACAAGCTGATCGGCGTCGACCTGCGCGCGCCGAAGAGCGAGCGCGTGCAGCCGGACCAGATCGAACGGCTGGCCTTGCCGACGCCGGGTGGCGCAGCCATTCCGCTGGCGCAGCTCGGCAAGGTGCACTACGGCCTGGAGTATGGCGTGATCTGGGCGCGCGACCGCCAGCCTTCGATCAATGTGCAGTCCGATACGCGCAACGGCGCGCAGGGCCTGGATGTGACCAATGCCATCGACGCCAAGCTTGGCGAGCTGCGCAAGGGCCTGCCGGTCGGCTATCGCATCGAAGTGGGCGGCTCGGTGGAGCAGAACGCCAAGGCGCAGGGTTCGATCAACGAGCAGATGCCGCTGATGGTGATCGCCGTGCTGACCTTGCTGATGATCCAGCTGCAGAGCATCGGCCGCACCTTCATGGTGGTGCTCACCGCACCGCTGGGGCTGATCGGCGTGATTGCCTCGCTGCTGCTGTTCCGCCAGCCGTTCGGCTTCGTCGCCATGCTGGGCACCATCGCCATGTTCGGCATCATCATGCGCAACTCGGTGATCCTGGTGGATCAGATCGAGCAGGATATCCGCGACGGGCATTCGCGCTGGGAGGCCATCGTCGGCGCGACGGTGCGGCGCTTCCGGCCGATCACGCTGACCGCGGCGGCGGCCGTGCTGGCGCTGATTCCGCTCCTGCGCAGCAACTTCTTCGGGCCGATGGCCACCGCGCTGATGGGCGGCATCACTGTCGCCACCATCCTCACCCTGTTCTACCTGCCGGCGCTGTACGCCGTGTGGTATCGCGTCCGATCCGATGAGCAGCCGAAGGAGGTCACGCCATGAGGCGCATTGCACACGTGGCCGCGATGGGCGTGGTGGTCGTCCTGGCCGGATGTTCGTTCGCACCCGCGGCAAAGCCGCCGAAGGCGCCCGAGCCGGAACATTACGTCGTGGCGCCGACGCCGTCGGCGAGCGCGGAAGCGGGCGGCGTCGCGCAGCGTTTCAGCCTCGGCCAGCGCGCGGTACCGGAGTGGTGGAAAGCTTACGGGTCGGCGAAGCTCGATGCGTTGGTGGATGAAGGCCTGCAGCGCAGTCCTTCGCTGGAAGCTGCGCGCCACACGCTGGAGTCGGTGCGACAGCAATATCGGGCCGTCGTCGGCGATGCGCTGTGGCCGTCGCTCGACGCGGGCGGGCAGGTGACGCGCGAGCGGGCGCTGGGCCTGCCGAACCTCGGCAAGCCGACCAATATCTACAACGTGTATGCCGGCCAGCTGCAGCTGAGCTACGACTTCGATCTGTTCGGGGTGTCGCGCAACCAGGTGAAGCAGGCGGCGGCGCAGGTGGATGCGCAGTCCTATCAGTTCGATGCGGCGCGGCGTGCGCTGGCGGCGAATATCGTGATCTCTGCGGTGACGGCGTCGGCCTTGGCGGAGCAGGTCGAGGCGACCGAACGGCTGGCGGCCCTGGCGCGCGAGCAGGTCGAGCTGACCGGCAAGGCGTATCGCCTGGGCGCGGCGGCGAACGAAGACCTGCTCGCGGCGCAGCGCAACGCGGCCACCATCGAAGCCAGCCTGCCGGGCTTGCGTGCGCAGGCCTTGCGCGAGCGCCATGCCTTGGCGGTGTTGCTGGGCCGTACGCCGGATCAGGCGCCGGAAGTCCTGCCCCTGGCGGAGCTGAAGCTGCCGGCCGACGTGCCGGTATCCGTACCGTCGGAACTGCTGCAACAGCGGCCGGATGTGTTGGCGGCCGAGGCCACGGTGCGTGCGGCATCGGCCGAGGTCGGCGTGGCGACGGGCAATCTGTTTCCGCAGCTGTCGCTGTCGGCATCGTTCGGTTCGGCGGCATTCGATCGCAGCAAGCTGTTCACCGGCGCCAGCACGATCTGGGGCGCGACGGCATCGCTGACGCAGCCGCTCTTCCATGGCGGCGCACTATGGGCGCAGCGCAAGGCGGCGATCGCTTCCTACGATGCGTCGCTGGCGCAGTATCGGCAGACGGTGCTCGGGGCGTTCCAGAATGTCGCCGATGCGCTCACCGCGTTGGAGCAGGATGCGCTGGCCTTGCAGGCAGCGCAGAACGGTGCGAATGCGGCGAAGCAGTCGTTCGACGATGCGCGCAACAGGTATCGGCTTGGCGCGACTTCGTATCCATTGACGCTGGCCGGCGAGCAGCGCTGGCAGAACGCACGGGTGCAGCAGATCCAGGCGACGGCGCAGCGATTGGTGGATACGGCGGCGTTATTCCAGGCGATGGGCGAACCTTCCGCCGCGAAGTGATGCGTAGGTTGGGGTGAGCCGAAGGCGAACCCCAACATGGCCGCCACGCCTGTTGGGGTTCGCCTTCGGCTCACCCCAACCTACGCAGGGTTTCTTCTCCGCCTGAACTTTTACGGCGTCTATATGCCTAACCACCCGCGCCGAATCGCTTCTTTACGGACGAGCGGCGCATCCTTCCCACTCGATGCCGCGAAGGCTTGCGACCGGAGGCCACGGGTCGGGTACGCGGGCAGCGCCCTGTACCCGCGGCTCCGGCCGCAAACCTTCGCGGCATCGCTGCATGCATTCGCGCTCAGGCGAAAACGTCGTACGCTGGCCAAGCCATTCGACGGACCCTGAGGAAACGCATATGAGCAAGCGATTGGACTACGGCCAGGTCGCGCCCGGCGGCGTCAAGGCATTGGGCGGCGTCTACGGTTATGTCACGCAGAGCGGTCTGTCGCCGGTCCTGGTGGACCTGGTCTATCTGCGCGTCTCGCAGATCAACAACTGTGCGTACTGCCTGGATATGCACACGCGCGATCTGCTGAAGAAGGGCGTGAAGGTGGAGAAGCTGGCGTTGCTGCAGGCGTGGCGCGAAGCGGGCGCGCTGTTCGACGAGCGTGAGCAGGCGGCGTTGGCGTGGGCGGAGTCGGTGACCCGCGTTGCCGAGACGGGCGTGCCCGATACGGACTATGCAGCGGCGCGCAAGCTATTTGACGAGCGCGAACTGGTGGATCTCACCATCGCCATCGGCCTGATGAATACCTACAACCGGATGGCGATCAGCTTCCGCAATACGCCGCAGGCGGTACTGGATCAATCGTAGGTTGGGGTTCGCCGTTGGCTCACCCCAACCTACGCCGGCTCAGGGCTTGCCGCCGGCGCGGATGAGTTCCATCACCTCGTAACAAGCCCCCATCGTGTGGTAATCCACCTTCCCCGCGGGGCTCTTCTCATCGTCATACTTGCGATTGTCACGAGTAAGAATGCGGAACCACGCACCGTACTTGTGATCGACGAAGTGCTCCCACGAGTACGCCCACAACTTCTGGTACCACTCGTCGTACTTCGCCTCGCCGGTGCGCGCATGCAGCAGCGCCGCCGCGGCCAGCGACTCGGCCTGCACCCAGAAATACTTGTCGTCGTCGCACACCGTGCCATCCGGCGCGAAGCCGTAGGCCATGCCGCCATACTGCTGGTCCCAGGAACGGTCCAGCGCGACGTCGAACAGATGCTGTGCCGTCGGCACCAGCCACTTCTCCTCGCGGTTGCGCTCCAGCAGCAGCGGTTCGAGGATCAGCAGCAGCTTGGCCCATTCGGTCTGGTGGCCGGGCTGGAAGCCCCAGGGACGGAACAGGTGCTTGGGATTGTCGAGGTTGTATTTCCAGTCGATGTTCCACTCGACGTCGTAGTGCTCCCACACCAGTCCCTCGGCCTTGGCGGCCTGGCGGCGGGTCATGTGGTCGGCCAGCGTCAGCGCGCGCTCCAGGTAGCGCGGCTCGTCGCTGGCCTGGTAGGCCGCGAGCATCGCCTCGCACATGTGCATGTTGGCGTTCTGGCCGCGGTAGCCGCTGAAGTTCCAGTGCTCGTCGGCCTCGTCGCGGTACAGGCCGAAGCCGGCGTCCCAGTAGCGCTTTTCCAGCAGCTCCCAGGTCTCGTCCATCCACGGGCGCACTTCGTCGATGCCGGCCTTGAGCGCGGTGGAGTAGGCCAGCAGCACGAAGGCCACGCCATAGGCGTGGTAGGTGCGGTCTTCCGGCTTGCCGTCGCGGATGGTCCAGGCATAGCCGCCGCTGCTGGCGTCGCGATGCACCTCACGCAGGTAGCGCAGGCCGTGGCGGGCGGCGTCGAGGTATTCGGCGCGCTTGTCCTCGAATTCGCGCGCGGCCATCGCGTAGTTGAAGATGAAGCGCGTGCTGCTCACCAGGTGGCGATGGCTGCGGTCGTAGATCGTGCCGTCGTCCTTGTAATAGTGAAAGAAGCCGCCGGCCGGATCGATCGCGTGCGGATGGTAGAAGGCCATGGTGTGCGCGATGTGTTCGCGCAGGAAGCGTTCGGAACGGAAGTCGGGGAAATTCATGCGTGGGAATCCATGAAGGCGAGCACCTCGGCTTCGTCCGGCATGGCGGCGAACGAACCCAGGCGGGTAACAGTGAGCGCGCCGCAGGCGGCGGCGAAACGCAGCATGGCGTGCAGGCGCGGCAGTTCGGCGACCAGGTGGTCGAGCTGGTCCGCGCCTTTCTCCACCGTGGCCAGGCGATGCAGAAGGCCGCCGACGAAGGCGTCGCCGGCGGCGGTGCTGTCCACCGTGGGCACGGCGTAGACCGGCATTTCGCCGGAGGCGTCCGGATGGAACCAGCGCAGCGTGCGCGAGCCGTCGGTCACCACCAGCAGGCGCGCGCGGCCGGCCCACAGGCGGTCGAGCGTGGCTTCCTCGCCTTCGTCGCCGGCCAGCCAATGGAATTCTTCCGCGCTCAGCTTGACCACGTCGGCCAGGTGCAGCGCCGGCCACAGTTCGTCGTGCGAGGCGCTCTGGTTCGGCCACAGCGCGGGGCGCAGGTTGAGATCGAAGCTGACCCAGGCGCCGGCGGTATGCGCGCGGCGCATGCCTTCGCGGGTCGCTTCGGCCAGCGCCGGCTCGGTCATGCTGTTGGAGCAGACGTGGAACACCGCCGCGCCGCGGAAGCTCTCCGCGCGGAAATGCTCGGGCCGGAACAGCAGGTCGGCCGAGGGCGGGCGATAGAAGCTGAAGCTGCGCTCGCCATGGCTGTCCAGCGCGACGAAGGCCAGCGCGGTGTTCGCCTCGCCGGTGCGCGCGACGCCAGCGGTATCGACGCCGGCGCGGCGCAGGCTGTCCAGCAGGAAGTCGCCGAACATGTCCTGCCCGAGCATGCCGGCGAACGCCGCCGGTCCGCCCAGCCGCGCCACCGCGACGGAGACGTTGGCCGGCGCACCGCCGGCAAAGGGAATGAAGCTGCGCGGAAAGCCCTGCGCGTCGCGGCCTTCGGCGTGGAAGTCGATCAGGGCTTCACCGAAGCACAGAATATTGCGTGGCATCGAAAGGGGATCTCAGTGGGTGGCGGCGACTGGGGTGTCGCTCTTGATGCGCGAGCCGTAGAGGCCATAGAAAACAATGTAGGCGTAGCACAGCAGCGGCAGGAAGAAGGCATGCTGCACGCCGATGTGATCGGCGAACAGGCCCTGCACGAACGGCACGATGGCGCCGCCGACGATGGCCATGATCAGCAGGCTCGACGCTTCACCGGTCATCGGACCCATCCGCTCGATGCCGAGCGAGAAGATGGTCGGGAACATGATCGAGTTGAACAGGCCGATCGAGACCACGCTGTACATCGCCACCGTGCCCTTGGTCATCATGGTGGTCAGCACCAGTGCCATGTTGATCGCGGCGAAGATTGCCAGCAGCTTGCGCGGCGACAGTTTGGCCAGCAGCGCCGAGCCGATGAAGCGGCCGATCATCGCGCCGAGCCAGTAATAGGCGACCCAGTTCGCGGCGGCCTGCTCGCTCATGTTGCCGATGTCGGGCATGGACAGGTAGTTGACCAGGAAGCTGCCGATCGCCACCTCGCCGCCGACATAGAAGAAGATCGCCAGCACGCCGAACAGCACGTGCGGATGGCGCAGCGGGCTGACCAGGGAGTGCTGCTTTACGCTGGCCTGCTCGGTCTTCTCGGTCAGCGCAGGCAGGCGGAACAGATAGACGAATACCGCCAGCAAGAACAGCACGATGGCCAGGCCCAGGTAGGGGCCTTGCACGGTCTGCGCTTCCTGCACGCGATACGCTACCTGCTCGGCGGGCGAGAGCTTGGCGATCTGCTCGGCGCTCAGCACCGCGGCCGACAGGATCAGCAGGCCGCCGAACTTCGGCGCCAGGAAAGTGCCCAGCGAGTTGAGCGCCTGCGCCAGGGTGAGACGGCTGGAGGCGCTCTTCTCAGGACCCAGCAGCGCAACGTAGGCATTGGCCGCCACCTGGAGCACGGTGATGCCGGTGGCCAGCACGAACAGCGCGCCGAGGAAAGCCGGATAGAAATGCATCGCCGCGGCGGGCCAGAAACCCGCGGCGCCGACGCCGGCAACGGCAAGGCCTGCGACGATGCCCTTCTTGTAGCCCAGCCGCGCGACCAGCAGGCCGGCCGGCAGCGACATCAGGAAATACGCGCCGAAGAAGGTGAACTGCACCAGCATCGCCTCGGCGTAGTTCAGCTTGAACACGGCCTTGAGATGCGGAATCAGGATGTCGTTGAGGCAGGTGAGGAAGCCCCACATGAAGAAGATGCTGGTGAGCACCCCCATCGCCATCGGGTAATCGGTGTAGCGCTCCCTGGCCGCCCCGGGGAGCGAAGTTTTCGATGGGGCGGGTGGTGCGGCGAAGGCCATGGGTGAGGTTCCTCGGATACGAGTGGAATCGAGCGCGGTCAGGTCGGGCGCGGTGCGCCGCTGCTTTCGCGCACCACCAGCGTCACCTGCGCGACGGTGGTGGTGGCGTCGGCCTGCGGCTTGCGCAGGCGGGCGAGCAGCAGCTGCGCGGCCTGGCGGCCGCGCGCGCGCGGATCGGTGGCGAGCGTGGTGAGCGGCGGCATGCTGAAGGCCGCCTCGGCGATATCGTCGAAGCCGGTGAGCGCGAAATCGCGGCCCGGCTGGATGCCGCGCTGGTTGAGGCCGAGCATCAGGCCCAGCGCCACCGCGTCGTTGTAGCAGACCGCCGCGGTGGGCGCGGGCTTGGCGGCGAACAGCTCGGCGCAGGCGCGCGCGGCGTCCATGCGCGTCGGCATCGTTTCGACGCGCCAGCGCGGCGCGATCGGCAGGCCCGCCGCATTCATCGCTTCCACATAGCCGGCATGGCGCTGGCGGCAGGAACTGGAATCGCTGTGACCGCCGAAGAAGGCGATGCGCTTGTGGCCCTGCGCGATCAGGTGCTCGGTGGCGAGCCTGGCGCCGTGCTGGTTGTCCAGCATCAGCCGGTCCCAGTGCGCGTATTCGGGCAGGTTGCCGCCGAGTTCGCGGTTGAACAGCAGCACCGGCGTCTGCGCGCCCACGGCGGCGAGCACGCGTTCGGCGGCGCTGCCTTCGGCGGGCGACAGAATGATTCCGCCCGGGCCGTGTTCGATCAGCGAGCTCAACACCGCCTGCTCGCGCTCCACCGATTCGCCGGTGCTGCCGAGCAGGGTGACGAAGCCGGCCTGGCCGAGCGTTTCATCCACGCCCGCGGCGAATTCGGCGAAGAACGGATTGCCCAGTTCATTGAGCACCAGCGCGATGCTCGACGAAGTGCGCCGGCGCAGATTCGCGGCGGCGCGGTTGTAGACGTAGCCCTGCTTGCGCAGTTCTTCTTCCACGCGGGCGCGGGTGTGCTTGTTCACCAGCGGGCTGCCGCGCAGAACCAGCGACACGGTGGCACGCGACACGCCGCAACCGGCGGCGATGTCGTTCAAGGTGATCTTGCGTCGGATCGAAGTCGAGCTTTCCATGGTTCTCGCGGCCATTAGAACGATCCAAAAGTAGTCGATTCGCCAAGGATAGTGATCTCGCAGTGCAGCATGCACCGGCCATCGGTGGGGTGTTAGCTTCGGGAGTTTGGAACGATCCAAACTTGCCGGCCAGGAAGGTCGACCAAGCAACAGGCGCCTCGGTCGACCGGAATTCCGCCGCAAACCACCGTCCAGGGGAGATGCCGATGGTCAAGTTTCCGTTTAAGCCGGCTTTCGCGCCCGCCGCGCTGGCGCTGGCCCTGTCGCTGGCCGCGAGTGCCGGCCACGCCGCCGACGCCGGCCATGCCGCGGAGGTCGATCCGCGCATCGGCACCGGCGGCGACGGCCATACCTTCCCTGGCGCCACGGTGCCGTTCGGCATGATCCAGCTGTCGCCCGACACGGCCATGCCGGACTTCAAGCACGCCTACAAGTGGGCGGCGGGCTATCAGTACGGCGATACCAGTCTGCTCGGCTTCTCGCATACGCATTTCTCCGGCTCCGGCCATTCGGACCTGGGCGACGTGCTGGTCATGCCGGTCGCCGGCGAGCCGAAGCTGGATCCGGGCGACCCGGCCCAGCCGGGCAGCGGCTACCGCTCGCGCTTCAGCCACGACAGCGAGAAGGTCGAGGCGGGCTATTACGCCGTCACCCTCAGCGACTACCAGGTGCGCGCCGAGCTCACCGCCGGCCGCCGCGTCGGCTGGCACCGCTACAGCTTCCCCGCCGGACAGCCGGCGCACCTGCTGCTGGACCTGCGCCCGAGCATCTACGACTACCCGGGCAAGGTGCTGTGGTCGTCCCTGCGCGTGCATCCGGACGGCGCCGTCACCGGCTGCCGCCAGACCCGCGGCTGGGCGCCGGGGCGCGAGCTGTGCTTCGCCATGCGCTTCTCGCAGCCGCTGGCGGCGCGCCATCTGTACGACCGCGAGACCGACGTCGCCTACAAGGGCTTCAAGGGCCCCGGCCACCAGCCGGAGGACCGGGACGCGCAGCAGGGCCGCGCCATCGTCGGCGTGTTCGACTTCGGCCAGCTCAAGCAGCCGCTGCAGGTGAAGGTGGCGATCTCGCCGGTGAGCGAGGCCAACGCGCTGGCCAATCTCGACACTGACGGCAAGGGCTGGGATTTCGACGCCCGCCGCGCCGAGGCGCGCGCCGCGTGGGACCAGGCGCTGTCGGTGGTCGACATCGATGCGCCGAAGACCGAGCGCACCAGCTTCTACACCTCGCTGTACCACGCGATGCTGTCGCCCACGCTCAGCATGGACGTCAACGGCGACTACCGCGGCCCCGACAACGCCGTGCACCGCGCGCAGGGCTTCGAGTTCCATTCGACCTGGTCGCTGTGGGATGTGTACCGCGCGCAGCAGCCGCTGATGGTGCTGTTGCAGCCGCAGCGCAGCGTGGACTTCGTGCGCTCGCTGATCGCCGCGCGCGAGGCCAGCCCGTTCGGCATCCTGCCGGTGTGGGCGTACCAGGGCCTGGAGACCTGGTGCATGATCGGCTACCACGCCGTGCCGGTGATCGCCGACGCTTATGTGAAGGGCATCCGCGGCTTCGACGCCAAGGCCGGCCTCGACGCCATGGTGGCCAGCGCCACCTACGCGCCCTACGGTGGCCTCGGCGAGTACATGCAGCGCGGCTACGTGCCGATCGACAAGGAGCCCGAGGGCGCCTCCAAGACGCTGGAATACGCCTACGACGACTGGACCATCGCGCAGATGGCCAAGGCCATGGGCCGCGGCGACGTCGCCGCCACTTTCGCCAAGCGCGCCGGCAACTGGCGCAACGCCTACGACGCCAAGACCGGCTTCATGCGCGCGCGCAAGACCGACGGCGCGTTCCGCGAGCCGTTCAATCCCGACGTCGCCGGCTATGGCAGCGACTACACCGAGGGCAATGCCTGGCAGTACTCCTGGTATGTGCCGCAGGACGTGGCCGGGCTGATCGCGGCGATGGGCGGCGACCAGGCTTTCGTCGGCAAGCTCGACAGCGTGTTCGACGCCAAGGTCGATCCCAAGCAGTTCGCCCACGTCGAAGACATCACCGGCCTGATCGGCTGGTACGCCCACGGCAACGAACCGAGCCATCACCTGGCCTATCTGTACGACTACGCCGGCGCGCCCTGGCAGACCCAGAAGCGTCTTAAGCAGATCATGGACAGCCAGTACGCGCCGCGTCCGGACGGCCTGGCCGGCAATGATGATCTCGGCCAGATGTCGGCCTGGTACGTGTTCACCGCGCTGGGTTTCTATCCGGTCGCGCCTGGCAGCGACGAATACGCCATCGGTCGCCCGTTCGTGGCGAAGGCCACGCTGCACCTGCACGACGGTAAGCGCTTCACGGTCTCGGCGGCGCCGTTCGACGATGCCCATCCCTATGTCGGCGAGGTGACCCTCAACGGCAAGCCGCTGGACCGGGTGTTTCTGCGTCACGGCGAGATCCTGGCCGGCGGCGAGCTGCACTTCCGCATGCAGGCACAGCCGAACCGGAACTGGGGCCAGGCGGCTGAGGCAAGGCCGGCGTCGATGAGTGCGTACGCACGGTGAGCTTCAAGCTGGAGTCCTTCTCCCGTCGGGAGAAGGTGGCGGCAGCCGGATGAGGGTACGGGCGGAGCGGTGCGCATCA
>NZ_FONH01000018.1 GCF_900112865.1 Dyella marensis
GGGAGAAGGTGGCGGCAGCCGGATGAGGGTGCGGGCGGAGCGGTGAATATCACTCTTGCGCTCCGCCCGTACCCTCACCCCAACCCCTCTCCCGGCGGGAGAGGGGCTTTACAATGTGCGGCTGCGGTCGACTGCCCTGCCTCGCGGCGGCCGCCATCCATTCCAAGGAGCATTCGATGAGCGCAGCGCAGTTCGCCGTCTTCGGCCACCCGATCGCCCACTCCCTGTCGCCGCAGATCCACCAGGCCTTCGCGCGGCAGTTCGGCATCGCGCTGGAATACCGCACCATCGATGCCGCGCCGGCCGAATTCGCCGCCAGCGTGCGGCGCTTCTTCGCCGCGGGCGGGCGCGGCGCCAATGTCACCCTGCCGCACAAGGCGGCCGCGTTCGAGCTGGCCGACGAGCGCAGCGAGGCCGCTGTCCGCGTCGGCACGGCCAATGTGCTCACCCCGCTGCCCGATGGCCGCCTCGCCGCCCACAACACCGACGGCGCCGGCCTGGTGCGCGACCTCACCGAGCGCCACCGCATGGACCTGCGCGGCCACGACGCCCTGCTGCTGGGCGCCGGCGGCGCGGCGCGCGGCGTGGCCTGGTCGCTGCTCGACGCCGGCGTGCGCACGCTGACCATCGTCAACCGCACGCCGGAAACCGCCGACGCGCTGGCCGACGCCATCGGCGAGCCGGCCCGCGCGCATACCCGCTACTGGGAAGACCTGGACGACATCGGCAGCTTCGACCTGATCATCAATGCCACGTCGGCCGGCGTGCTGGGCAAGCCGCTGGACCTGCCGTTCGGCTTCGTCGGCAACCGCGCCACCTGCTACGACCTCTCCTACGGCAAGGCCGCTGCCGGTTTCGTCGCCTGGGCGCGCGCGGCGAATGCGCTGTATGCCTTCGACGGACTGGGCATGCTGGTGGAAACCGCGGCCGACGCCTTCGAGCTGTGGCACGGCAAGCGCCCCGACACCGACCCGGTGCACGACGCGCTGCGCCGGCAGTACGGCTGAGCGATGAGCCTGGCCTGCCGCCCCGGCTGCGGCGCCTGCTGCATCGCGCCGTCGATCAGCTCGCCGATCCCCGGCATGCCGCAGGGCAAGCCCGCCGGAGTGCGCTGCGCACAGCTCACCGACGACCATCGCTGCGCGATCTTCGGCCGGCCCGAGCGGCCGGCGGTGTGTTCGCGGCTGCGGCCGGAGCCGGCGATGTGCGGCGACAGCCATACGCATGCGATGCGTTACCTGCAGGCCATGGAAGCGGCCACGGTATCGCACTGATCGAGTGCCTTCCGGCCAGGCTCTGCGTTTCGACGGCCGACCATGGTTTAGACGTCTAAACGATAGTTTAGCAAGCTCCTGCGAAAGATGCGATGTACTAGGAAATTTCGCATCTTAGGAAGATTCGCATGCTAGCGTTCCCCGACCAGGGGGGCCACATCATGCGGGGAGTAAGCATCATGTCGTCGAAGGGTTCCGTACGTCTCGGCCCGGCGATCGCCGGGCTGTTTGCAGTGTTGGGGAGCATGGCAACGGCGCACGCGGCGGCGGGGGATCCGCCGATCGGCGCGAAGGGCGTGGTGGTGGCCGATCCGGCCGTGCCGCGTCCGCCGGGCACGCCGTGCGTGGTGGAGTTGTTCAACGACGACGTCTTCAACGATTTCAACGCCCGACCCTACGACTACGCGCCGCCCGCCGGCTGCGCGGGGCGCTGGTCCAAGGTGGTGCTGGAAGCCGATTTCTCGGTGACCGCCGGGCGCCAGTTCGACCGCACCGCCACCTTCTGGCTGGGCGGCGTAAACATCTATTTCGGTACCACGCAGGAGCCCTCCGCCACGGTGTCGCCGAGCTGGCACGTGGAGCGCGACCTCACCGATTACGACGCGCTGCTGCGCAACGCCGGCAAGGGCCAGGCGGTGCTCGGCAATGTCGTCAACGACACCTATACCGGCGTGATCCACGGCAGCGCGCGCCTGCTGTTCTATCCCGCCTCGCTGATCGCACCCGCCGCGCCGGTGCCGGATGCGGTGTATCCGCTGGGCGCCGATCCGATCGGCAACACCGCCACGCTCAACACCGCCGACGACAAGCTGTCGAAGACGCTGACCCTGCCGCGCAACGTGGTGCGCGCGTACCTGGATGTGTTCGCGCAGAGCCAGAGCGGCGACGAGTTCTGGTACACCTGCGTGCCGGACCAGTACGCGGCGCAGACCGAGGAATGCGGCGGCGGCAACTTCCGCGAGGCCGAGGTGAGCATCGACGGCCAGCCGGCCGGCGTGGCGCCGATCTATCCGTGGATCTACACCGGCGGCATCGATCCTTATATGTGGCGTCCGACCACCGGTGTGCAGACGCTGAACTTCATGCCGTATCGCGTCGACCTCACCCCGTTCGCCGGCCAGCTCAGCGACGGCAGCCCGCACGAAGTGGCGGTGAGCGTGGCCGGCGCGCACGGCTATTTCTCGGCCACCGCAGCGTTGCTGGTGTATCGCGATCCGCACGCCAAGCAGGTGGTCGGTCGTGTCACGCGCAATACGCTCGCCGGCCAGGCGCCGACGCCGACCATCGGCGACACGCTGGTCACTGATGGCAGCGGCAACCTGAGCGGCGACATCACCACCGAGCTGACGCGGCAGTTCGTGATCGAGGGCTATACGACCAGCTCCAAGGGGCGCGTGGAGAGTTCGGTGACGGAGACGGTGGGCTTCGACGACACGCAGAGCTTCGTCATCAATGCCAACACTTTCCACCAGATCTCCGCCCAGGTCACCAGCGTCGACAGCGTCAGCCGCAGCCGGATCGGGCCCTTGCTGACGGTGGAGTCGCGCCAGCAGGCGTCCTATCCGTTGCGCGTGGACTACAACCAGACGCTCGCCACCGACGGCAGCCTCAGCGCGGCCAGCACCGTGCACCAGGGCCTGACCAGCCATGCCGAGCGGCGCTGGCTTGGCTTCCCGACTTATGCGGCGGACCTGAGCAATACCGTCGATACTGGCGACACGCTCAACTTCGACGCCAGCGGCGCGCTCACCAGCCACACTGGCCAGCACAGCACGCAGGGTTATCGCTTCAGCGACAGCTACGGCAGCTGCTATCGGGTGGACCTGGCCACCGATAGCGGTGCGCTGAGCAGCTACGCCTCCGGCGCCGGCTGCCCCGGCGGGCAGAACCGCGTGTGGTGGATCGCCCACTCGGACGGTTCGCCGGACAGCCGCAACCTGCAGGTGCTCTGGTAAGAGGCGGGCGCGCGCCGCCGTTGTGCGGCGCGCGCCCGATCCGGTTATCCGTTCGGCCGGCATGCGTGCGCGCAGGCTTGCTTTTTCCGGGCAACATCTCCGCAATATCGCCTCTCTAAGCTGGCGCGCCCCGCGTCTCCCCACGCTGAAGCCGCCATGTCCGATCTTTCATTCCCCCGCCGCACGGTTGGTGCGGCCCGTTACGCCCTGCTGATCCTCGTCGTGCTGCTGGCCGGCGCCGGCGGCGTGATCGCCTTGGTGTTGCATGCCAACCGCGACGCGCCGGCGCTGACCGAAACCGCCGCCGCGGACAGCGGCGAAATCCATCGCGAGGGTGCGCCGGGCGGCGTGACCGAACTGCTGAAGCGCGCCCGCGCCTCGGTCGCGCAGCAGCGCCTGCTGTCGCCGGCCGGTGACAACGCAGTGGAGTGGTATCTGCGTGTGCTGAAGCAGGAACCGGGCAATCCGGTCGCCCAGGATGCGCTGCGCGAACTGTTCCCCTTCGCCGCCAATGCCGCCGAACAGACCATCGGCCAGGGCAATGCCGCCGAGGCGCAACGCGAGATCGAGTTGCTGGCACGCGCCGATCCCGGCAATTACACACTGACCATCCTGCGCGCCAAGCTGCAGGCGCAGGTCCAGGTCGTGGAAGACCAGCGGCGCAAGGAAGAACAGCAGGCGCAGGCGGCGGCGCAGAAGGCGCAGGCGCGTCCCGCTCAGGCGCCGGCATCGACCGCACCGGTCGTGGCGACTGCGCCGGCACCGCCGCCGGCCAGCCATCCGACACCCGTCGCGGCGCCGGAGACCACGCCGCCGCCCGCGCCGCGTCCCGCCATGCCGGTCGCCGCCACCGCGGCGAGCACCTTGCCCGTGCTTACGCGTCGCGTCGAACCGTATTACCCGGACGACGCCCGCCGCACGCGTCGACAGGGTTGGGTGGATGTGCGCTTTACCGTCGAGGCCGATGGTTCGGTCAGTCATGCCGGCGTGATCGGCGCCGATCCGCGCAACGTGTTCGACCGCTCCGCACTTACCGCGGTGGAACGCTGGCAATTCAATCCGGGTACGCGCAACGGCGCGGCGGTGCCGATGGAAGTGAAGCAGCGCATCGAGTTCCGTCAGTAAGGCGGGCGCGGCGCATAATCGCCGCCTGCCCTAACGGAGAACCGCCATGCGCAAGGCCATGCCCGCCCTGTTCCTGCTCGCCGCCTGCGTCGCCACCGGCGCGTGCCACGACATGACGCATGCGAATAACGCCGACACGAAACCGGTCGCGGGCTTCGTCACCGACATGGCCGGCTTCGAAGCCTTTATCGCCACGCATCCGACGCCCGCGCAGTTCCACGCGCGCTATCCGGACGTGCAGCTGGTGATGCCCGACACCATGACCACCATGGAAATGCGCAGCAACAACAGCCGCTACTTCCCCGAGCTGGACAAGGACGGCCGCATCACCGGCGGCGGTTTCCGCTGATCGTCACAAAGCGATTGCCAAGCACGTCACATCGCTGACATCTGCCAGGGCTACCGTGGCGCGCCGTCGGACTGCGTGAAATGCGCGTGTACGACGACACTCCCCTCCATCGGCCAGGTGTCATGTCCCGTGTGTTCCCCGCCGCGTTGCCCCGACGCGGCCTGGTAGTTTCCTTCGCGCTGATCGCCATCATGGCAATCGCCGCGTGCACGCCCGCCGCGGATGGCGCGGGTACACAAGCCAAGGGACCGGCGGCAGCCAGCAGCGGCCAGGACAGCGGCGTGTCGATCATGCTGGGCCTGGCCAAGACGGCGGTGGACGAAAAACGGCTGATCGCGCCGGCCGGCGCCAATGCGTTCGAGTTCTATCTCAGCGCCTTGCAGCTGGAACCGGACAATGCGGCTGCTACGGCCGGCCTGCATGAACTGTTCGAGCCGGCGGCCGACGATATCGAGCGCGCGATCAACGACAACAATCTCGACGAGGCGCAACGCGAGCTGTCCCTGCTGCGCGAATTCGACGGCACCAACTACAAGCTCGCCCTGCTCGGCGGCAAGCTGGATGCGCAGCGGCAGATCCAGGTGCGCGAGGACGAGGCGCGTGCGGCGGTGATTCAGTCGCAGGCGACGTCTTCTTCCGCCGTACCTGCGCAGTAACGGCTGTAGGTTGGGGTGAGCCGCAGGCAAACCCCAACATCGAGACCCATGCATATACCTGTTGGGGTTCGCTTGCGCTCACCCCAACCTACCTCAATAGCGGGCTGGCCTTGCGCAGCAGCAGCTCGACCAGTTCGGGCTGCATGAAGTCGTAGTCGTCGGGAATGCCGAGCACCACCACGCGCTTGTCCTTGAGTTGACGCGCGTGGCGCGATTGCAGCTGGCGCCGGTGCGCGTTCTCCATCACCACGATGAGTCCGGCCCAGTCCAGATGCTCGGCCGACAGCGGCGTGTCGGCATCCGGCGCGAGACCGGCGGAATCGACTTCCACGCCGGGCCAATCGCGGAACACCTGCTCCGCCGTCGGACTGCGCAGCCGGTTGCGGCTGCACAGGAACAGGACGCGCAACGGAGTGCTCATCCGGCGGCGAGGTACTCGTCTTTCAAGCGCACGTAATGATCGGCCGAGTAATGCAGCTGCTCGATCTGCTTGTCGCTGAGCAGGCGCACGCACTTCGCCGGATTGCCCACCCACAGCTCGCGCTCGCCCACCACCTTGCCGGGCGGAATCACCGCGCCGGCGGCGACGAAGCCGTACTTCTTCACCGTGGCGCCGTCGAGCACGGTGGCGTGCATGCCGATCAGGCAGTAGTCCTCGATGGTGCAGGCATGGATCACCGCGGCATGGCCGATGGTGACGCCTTCGCCGACCAGGGTGGGAAAGCCGCCGGGCGAGTACGGTCCGTCGTGGGTGACGTGCACGATGGTGCCGTCCTGCACGTTGCTGCGCGCGCCGATGCGGATGTGGTGGACGTCGCCGCGCAGGACGGCGCCGGGCCAGACGGACGCGTCGTCGGCCAGTTCCACGGCGCCGATGACGGTGGCGGCGGGGTCGACGTAGACGCGGGCGCCGAGGGTGGGGGCGATGCCCCGGTAGGTGCGGAGGTTGCTCATCGGTGCATTGTCCGCCATTCCACCACCACCCGGCGTAGGTTGGGGTGAGCCGCAGGCGAACCCCAACATGACCACATCCAGGCGTTGCGCATTGTTGGGGTTCGCCTGCGGCTCACCCCAACCTACGCCGGACTTTGTCTGGATGGCGGGTTACGCGCGTTCAAGCACCCGCACCGTCTCGCGATACCCCGCATCCACCGCGCGCTCCCAATCGCCCCAGTCCAGCACGCTCACATGCTCCAGCGGCGGCGTCACCAGTACATCGGCGATGCCGCGGCGGTGTTCGCTGGCACCTTCGCTGTTGACCATCGCCGCGCGCACCAGGGTAGAGACCAGGCCGGGGCGTTGGATGGCCTGGCGCTGGAGCACCAGCTGCCACCATGGTGGGGTGCTGTATTCCTCGGCGGTGGTGAGCAGCGAGATGTCGGCGCGGATATCGACGGCGGTGACGTGGGCGATGCCGTCGGCGGCCATCACGTCGGTGGGCAGGTTGTCGACCAGGGCGCCGTCGACGTAGACGCGCCCGCGGTGCAGCACCGGCGGCAGCACGCCGGGGATCGCGCTGGACGCGCGCAGCCACATCCACAGCGGCCCGCCGCGCCGCACCACCATGCCGTCGCCGGACAGGCAAGTCGCCACGCAGAAGAACGGCAGCTTGAGATCCTCGATCTCCAGCGCGCCGAATGCGCGGCGCAGCATGCTCGCGGCACGGCGGCCGCGGGTCAGCGCCACCACCGGCAGGGTCCAGTCCGACAGCGGCCGGCCCTGCACGAAGGCGCGCCGGTACACCTCGGTCATCTCTTCCAGGCCCCAGCCCGCTGCCACGCCGGCGCCGATGATCGCGCCGATGCTGGTGCCGCCGACGCAATCGAAATGATGGCCGGCTTCCTTCAGCGCGCGCAGCGCCCCCAGATGGGCCAGCCCGCGGGCGCCGCCGCCGGCCAGCACCAGCCCGCGCGCATGGCCGCTGACCAGCCGTGCCAGCCGCGCGATGTCCGCCTGGCCGCCGACATGGTGATGCTGCAGCTCGCCGCTGAATGGCGCGCGCCAGCGCTGCGCTGTGCCGAGACTGGGCTGGCGGCCCGCATGCAGCAGGATCAGATGGCGTGGCCGGTGGCCGACCCGCGACGGATCGAGGATCGCCGCCTCCGGCCACGGCCGCGCCGGCCGCGCCGCCTGGGCCGGGAGCAGCAGTACGTCGGCCTGGCGCAGGCAGCGCTGGCGCCACAGCGGATCGCCCTGGGTGTCCAGGTAGATCACGAAGCGCACCTGCGCCTCGCGCGCGGCGAACCAGTCGCTGCCGCGGCCGGCGCCCTGCTCGCCGTCGATCACCGCACAGCTGCCGTAAGGCTCCAGCGCCATCGCCAGCTGCATGGCCAGCGCGCGCGCCGGCACCTCCGCATCCGCCGGCAGCAGCGCGAAGGTGCGCGCCACGCCGGGGCTTTCCTCCTTGCGCAGGCGCCGCTGCAGGCGGCCGACCGCGACCCGCGCGACGCCGAGCATGGCCTGCGGATGGCGCCCGACCAGCGCCTCGAACGCGCTGCGATCCAGCCGCAGCAGCTCGCAGTCGCGCAGGGCGCGCACGGTGAGCTGGCGCGCCTCGCCGCCGATCAGCCCGATCTCGCCCACGCTGTCGCCGGCCGAGACCAGATGCACCAGGCGTGCCGGATCGTCCTCGTCGAACAGGCCGAGGCTGCCGCTGAGCAGCAGATACATGGCATCGGCCGTCTCGCCGGCCTTGAACAGCGGCCGTCCGCCGGGAAGGCTGAACCAGACCAGGCAGCCGCGCAGATCGGCCAGGGCCTCGTCGCCGAGGTGGCCGAACACATCGCTTTGACGCAACAGGTCGCTGAAATCCGTTTGACGCATAAAGGCAATGGTAGGGCGCGCTGTATGACACCTCGGCGTAAGCCGCGCCCGTCCGCGCTTGATTTCGCCCCGACCCGTCGCCACGCTGGCGCTCCCAAGGAGAGACGCATGGCTCACGAAAACAGCGCCCGGGACACCCAGGCGCACACCGACCCGGTCCACGACAACCCCCTGCTGGCCGACAGCCCGCTGCCGGCGTTCTCGCGCATCCGGCCGGAACATGTCGGTCCGGCCGTCGACGCGCTGCTGGCCGACTACCGCAAGGCGATCGACCATCTCACCGCCGCCGGCGGCCCGCGCGATTTCGCCGGCGTGATGCTGGCGCAGGAGCGCCTGGAGCAGCGCGTGTCGCGCGCCTGGGCGCCGGTGGGGCATCTGCATTCGGTCGCCGACAGCGAGGCGCTGCGCGAGGCCTATGGTCCGGCCGAGGAAAAGCTCACCGAGCACGCCATCGAGCTGGGTCAGAACCGCGACTTGTACAAGGCGGTGCAGGCGCTGGCCGACGCCCCCGACTTCGCCGGCCTGCCGCGACCGGAACGCGCGCTGGTCGAGCACGCGCTGCGCGATTTCCACCTGTCCGGCGTGGCGCTGGAAGAACCGGCGCGCACGCGCTACCGCGAGATCGGCGTGGAGCTGAGCAAGCTGTCCACCGAGTTCTCCAACGCCGTGCTCGACGCCACCGATGCCTGGCACCAGCACATCACCGACGAGCGCGACCTCGCCGGCATCCCCGAATCCGGCCGCGCCGTGCTGCGCCAGTACGCGCGCGAGCAGAACCTCGACGGCTACCTGGTCACGCTCAAGCAGCCCAGCGTGCAGGCGGTGCTGACCTATGCCGACAACCGCGGCCTGCGCGAGCGCGTGTACTGGGCCTACCAGACCCGCGCTTCCGACCAGGGCCCGCACGCCGGCAAGTTCGACAATGGCCCGCGCATCGAGCGGATCATGGCGCTGCGCCACGAGGCGGCCCGGCTGCTGGGCTTCGCCAATGCGGCGGAAGAATCGCTGGCGACCAAGATGGCGGCCTCGCCCACCGAGGTGATGGAATTCCTGCACGACCTCGGCCAGCGTGCCCGCCCGGTCGCGCGCCAGGAACTGGCCACGCTGCGCGAGTTCGCCGCGAAGGAACTGCAGCTCGACAACCTCGAATCCTGGGACGTGGCCTACGCATCCGAAAAGCTGCGCCAGAAGAACTACGACCTCGACGAGGAGCAGCTCAAGCCGTACTTCCCGCTGCCGGCGGTGATCGAGGGCCTGTTCGGCCTGGTGCAGAAGCTCTACGGCGTGACGCTGGCGCCGCGCGACGGTGTCGAGGTGTGGCATCCGGACGTGCGCTATTACGACGTGCGCGATGCCGTCGGCCGCGTGTTCGCCGGTGCCTATGTCGATCTCTACGCCCGCTCCGGCAAGCGCGGCGGCGCCTGGATGGACGTGTGCCAGTCGCGTTTTCGCGAGGGCGACAGCGAGCGCCTGCCGGTGGCCTTCCTCACCTGCAACTTCGCGCCGCCGACCGAAGGCCGTCCGGCCCTGCTCACCCATGACGATGTGCTGACCCTGTTCCACGAATTCGGCCACGGCCTGCATCACCTGCTCACCGAGATCCAGCTGCCGTCGATCGGCGGCATCGACGGCGTGGAGTGGGATGCGGTGGAACTGCCCAGCCAGTTCATGGAGAACTTCGGCTGGAACCGCGAGGCGCTGGACCTGTTCGCGCGCCACTGGCAGACCGGCGAGCCGCTGCCGGAGGAACTGTTCCAGCGCATGTTGGCCGCGCGGCATTTCCACGCCGGCCTGTTCCTGGTGCGGCAGCTGGAATTCGCCATGTTCGATTTCCGCCTGCACCTGGCGTACGAGCCGGCGCAGGGCGCGCGTCCGCTGGCGGTGCTGGAGGAAGTGCGGCGCGAGGTGGCGGTGCTGCATCCGCCGATCTGGCAGCGCTTCCCCAACAGCTTCACCCACGTGTTCGCCGGCGGTTATGCCGCGGGCTATTACAGCTATCTGTGGGCGGAGCTGCTCAGCGCGGATGCGTTCGGCGCCTTCGAGGATGCAGCCAAGGCCGGCGGCAGCCTGATCGATCGCGACACCGGCGAACGCTTCCGCCGCGAGATCCTCGCCGTCGGCGCCAGCCGTCCGGCGCTGGACAGTTTCGTCGCTTTCCGCGGCCGCAAGCCGGAGCCCGAGGCGCTGCTGCGCAGTCATGGCCTGATCTGATCGTCAGGGCCATCTCGCGGTGTTGCGCGAGATGGCCTTCAAGCGATCAGCGAACACCTACGTCGAACGACATCGGTCCTGCGGTGATTTGCCGTAGGACCGATGCGTGCGCGTGCGCCAGTCGACGTTTTCCCGCCCCATGCATTCATCTTCGCCGATGCGCCCCAACGCCGCGTGTCGGCCTTCCCCTACGGCCTTGGCACTAAGGCCGCTAAGCGCTTGGATTTAGCTCATTTGCCGAATGGTCCGGCGTCGTGCGGACGGTTACGAATAGCGGCCCTGATCGCCCCGCGATCAGCGATCGGCGCCTGTGTGCGCCGGCTTACCGCCCAATCGGAGCCTTCCTGTCATGGCCAAGTCAGACCTTCCTTCCATCACGCTGCGTGTCGCCGCCGAGTTCCTCAAGGCGGAGAGCACCGACAAGCGTCCCGCCGTCGCCGCCTACGCCTATAGCGACGGCGGCCACCTGCTCGCCTACTCGCCGTTGGGCGAGAAAGGCGAAACCAAGCTCGAACTGCCCGCCTCGCGCGAGGCCTCTGCCGTGCGCGTGGTGCTCGGCCCCGCGCCGGAGGAGAAAGAACCGCCCGCGCTCGACGAACTGCTGCGTCGCGGTGCGATCGAGCGCCATCTCACCCTGCGCCCCGGCGATGCCGCGCCGGACCTGCGTATTCCGGTGTTCCCCGACGTGTGGCGCTACTGGCTGCTCGGCCTGTGCCTGGTCAAGGGCACGGTGCTCAAGCGCGTGCTGCGCAACGGCGTGTCGGTGGATTTCCCGGTGTGCCACGCCACGGTGGAGATCTACGAGGTCGATCCGCTGTGGATCGTGTTGCCGAAGCTGCCGCCGTACGTGATCGATCACCTGCGCGACATCCTCGCCGGCAAGCTGCCGCCGCAGCCGCTGCCGGGTCCCGGCCCGGCCGAAGCGGAAATCAACGCGCACCAGGTGGATGCCGCATCGTTGGATGCGCTGCACGCGGCCGCCGGCAACCAGAAGTTGCGCTTCGCCGCGATGAGCGGCAGCGCGCAGATGTTCCAGCAGGCGCTGGTCGAGCACGCGCCGTTGATCCGGCCGATCCTGTGCTGGCTGTATCCGCGCTTCGTCACCATGCAGCTGATCGGTACCGCCGCCACCGACGAGTGCGGCCATTTCGCGCGCTTCATCTTCAAGGGCTTCCACAATCCGGACCAGCCTGACCTGTATTTCAAGGTGAAGCAGCGCCTGTTCGGTTTCTTCGAGGTGACGCTGTACGCACCCACGCCGATCGCCTGCCACACCTGGTGGGACTACCCGTGCGGCACCGAAGTCACCCTGCACGTGAGCAATCCGCTGGCGATGACCTGCAAGCCCTGCGCGCCGGTGATCGCCGGCAACAACTGGGTGCTGTTCACCGCGATCGGCAATCACTCGCTGGACGATATCCGCGGCGCCGCGACGACGCTGTCCGGCAGCAGCCATGCCGGCAACGTCGGCCTTACCGGCGGCGGCGCGCCCTGGGGCGGCGTGCTGATGCCGCGCCTGGATTTCGACAACGCGCTGCGCGACAGCCTGGGCGTGAAGTACTACCGCCTGTCGTGGAAACGCGACGGCGAGCCGGACAGCCAGTACAAGCCGCTCAATGCCGCGATCAGCCGCCACTACGCGCAGATGATCGCCAGCGACCTGGTGCTGACCGCGTACTCGCTCGGCCCGCAGGTGGTCGGCGCGCAGGGCAATCTGTTCGAGATCCCGCCCGCGGTGCCGCCGGTCGGCCAGTGGACGGTCGCCGATGCGGTGGAGGACACCGCCAACGGCAAGTTCGACACCACCACCGCCATGGGCGGCGCACCGATCCTGGACGGGCTGGTGCAACTGCGGCTGGAACTGTTCGACGCCGCGGGAGCGGCGGTGAACATCGGCGCGCTGGGCATCGACTACTACGTGCCGACCTATGTCGACGGCGGCGGCAACATCCACACCACCAAGGCCAGCGATCCGCTGCTGGGCCTCGGCGCCGGGCTGGTGCAGGGCAACGCGATGGTGCTGACCCTGCACGTCAACAACGAGCATTGCTCGGCGCATATCGGCGCGCCGATGGTGGGCGGCACCGGCGCGGACGATTGCTGCGGCGTGCTGGGTTACCACACGGACAGCGACAACGTGACGATGCCGTGGCAGGCCAGCCATCCGCACGGCTTCGCCACGTACGGCTTCCTGGTGAAGCGCGGCGCGCGCGACGTGCTGTCCGACAGCGGCGCGGTCGGCGGCGGCAGCTTCAGCCAGACGCGCACGGTCGGCGACCTGATGACCACCAACCCCGCGCCGGGCTGCACCGGCGGCTGCACGGTGGCCGGGTTCACCGAGAACCTGTCGGTCTACGCCATGGCGACCAACGGGTGGGGCCGGCTGTCCAACTACGACGGCTGGGATGCGCGGGCCTTCGTGCTGAGCCACCTCTGAGCGCAGCGAAGCGGGAGGCCGGTCACGCGCCGGCCTCCCTTCCGCACGGCCGAGTGCCGAACCGGCGGCATCCCCCTACAATGCCGGCCATGAAAATCGCCTCCTGGAACGTCAACTCGCTCAAGGTCCGCCTGCCGCAGCTCACCGAGTGGGCGGCCGAGGCCAAGCCTGACGTCATCGCGCTGCAGGAAACCAAGCTGGAGGACGCCAAGTTCCCGGTGGACGAACTGGCCGCGGCCGGTTATCGCGCCGTGTACTCGGGCCAGAAGACCTACAACGGCGTGGCCATCCTCGCGCGCGAGGAACCGGCCGACGTGGTCACCGACATCCCCGGGCTGGACGACCCGCAGCGGCGCATCCTCGCCGCCACCGTCGGTAGCGTGCGCCTGGTGGATCTGTACGTGGTCAACGGCAAGGCGGTGGGCGACGAGAAATACGCCTACAAGCTCGACTGGCTGGCCAAGGTGCGCGACTTCCTGGAGGAAGAACACAAGCGCCACCCGCACCTGGTGGTGCTGGGCGATTTCAACATCGCGCCGGACGACCGCGACGTCTACGATCCGGTGGCCTGGGGCGAGGACGTGCTGTGCTCGCCGCCGGAGCGCGACGCACTCAAGGCGATCACCGCGCTGGGGCTGCACGACAGCTTCCGCCTGTTCGAGCAGGACGGCGGGCACTTCAGTTGGTGGGACTACCGTCAGGCGGCGTTCCGGCGCAACATGGGCTTGCGCATCGATCTGATCCTGGTTGGCGACGCGCTCAAGCAAGCGGTGAAGGCGGCAGCCATCGACCGCACGCCGCGCCGCTGGGAAAGGCCTTCGGACCACACGCCGGTGACGCTGGATCTGGATATCTGATGAATACTCCCAAGACCGATTGGCCCAGTTCGCTCACGGACGACGAGCTCGACGAACTGGATCGCTATCTCCGCGCCCATTCCGGCGACGGCGACCTGCTGCTGGACGGCGTGCACGGCATGCTCTCGGCGCTGTCGGTCGGCCCGCTGCAGGTATTGCCGGAAGAGTGGCTGCCGGAAGTCCTGCACGAGCCCTTCGCCGACGAGGAAGAAGGCAACCGCGTGCTGGCGCTGCTGGCCAAGCTCAACGATTCGATCGCCGCCGAACTCGACGTCGACGCCTACGAGCCGATCCTCGGCGAAGTCGATACCGAGACCGGCCCGACCCTGTCCGCCGCCGGCTGGTGCGAGGGCTTCAGCCGCGCGATCGATCTGCGCGCCGGCCTGTGGGAGAAGCGCCTGGCCGACGATCCCTCGCTGATGGAACTGCTCGGCCCCGTGATGGCGCTGGCCGTGGACGAAGGCATCCTGAGCGCCGAGGCCGACTTCGAAAAGCTCAGCGACGACGAATACGACGAGTGCCTGTCGCAGTTGCCAGCCGTGCTGTCGGCGGTGGAGCAGTACTGGCAGCAGCACCCCGTGACCGAGGCCGACATGGAGGCGCTGACCCAGGCCGAACCCAGCAGCGGCGGCGGCGACAACGGTGGACAGGCGCCGCCGCGGCATCGCAGCGGCCACTGGCTGCACTGAAAGGAAACAATCCGTTCGCGCGGAGCCGCTTGGACCAGGCGGACCGCGCAACCATCATGTGGCGCATTCCTTACAGGAGCCCATCATGAGCGAGCGCAGCATTCTTCGCCGCATCCGCGGCACCGACACTTCCGACGGCGCGGGCGTCCGGCTCAAGCGCATCATCGGCCAGCCCGGCCTGGACATGCTCGATCCGTTCCTGCTGCTGGACGAGTTCCGCTCCGACAGCGCGGACGACTACCTCGCCGGTTTCCCCGAGCATCCGCACCGCGGCTTCGAGACCGTGACCTACATGCTTGCCGGCCATATGCGCCACGGCGACAACCACGGCAACCAGGGCGACCTCGGTCCGGGCAGCGTGCAGTGGATGACGGCGGGCCGCGGCATCCTGCACTCGGAAATGCCGCAGCAGGAAAACGGCCTGATGTGGGGTTTCCAGCTGTGGGTGAACCTGCCTGCCAAGGACAAGCTGACCGAGCCGCGCTACCAGGACATCGATCCCGCGCGTATTCCCACGGTGCATCCGCAGGAAGGCGTGGAAGTGAAGATCATTGCCGGCGAACTGTTCGGCGCCGCCGGTCCGGTGGCCGGCATCACCACGGAGCCGGTCTACCTCGACATCGCCCTGCAGCCCGGCGCGCAGCTGGAAGTCCCGCTGCCGGAAGGCCATAGCGCCTTCGCCTACGTGTTCGACGGCGCAGATGCGCAAGTCGCCGGCGACGTCCTGCATCGCAGCGAGCTGGCCGTGCTGTCCAAGGGTGGCTCGGTACGCATCGGCGGCCGCGAAGCCCCGGCGCGCGTACTGCTGGTGGCAGGCAAGCCGCTGGGCGAGAGCGTGGCGCGCTATGGACCGTTCGTGATGAACACGCCTGAGGAGATTCATCAGGCGATTGCGGATTTTCGGGCCGGTAAGTTCTGAACCCGCACTTGTAGGTTGGGGTGAGCCGCAGGCGAACCCCAACAAGGCGCCGCATACCGATGTGCTTATGTTGGGGTTCGCCTGCGGCTCACCCCAACCTACGCCGCGATTTACTCGGGCGTTGAGATGCGAGCGGCCGCAGGCAAGCTACGTATTACCAGCTCTCCATTCCGCCAAACGGCCGCCTCGCCGTTGATCACCACTTTGCCCGTCGGTTTGCGCGCATACGGCCACGGCAGCACCAACCCACCCGGCGGCAATTCAAGCCCTTTCTCCACACGCAACTCAAGCGTGCCATCGCGTTCGCGCAAGTTGTAACTCAGCTGCCCATACGGCGTGCGCAAACGCTGAATCCCAATGCCCTCGCCTTTCAGCCACTCGGTCGGAATCCCCGCCGCCAACACCAGCGCCCGATCGCGCGGCCGTTCGTACGCAAACAGATCGTAGGCGGAGCGCAGATAGTCCGAGGCGATCCACGCGTGCGGCATGTCGCCGACGAAGCGCGGCTTGCGCGCGTCGCGCCCCACCACTTCCGCCCATTGATTCCATGCCGCCGGCCGCCTGTCGGCAAAGAAGAACGTCAGCAGCTGGCCGATGCGGTCGCGCCAGCCCAGCCGTACGAAGCTGGCGATGGTGCGTAGTTCGTAGGGGGTGTAGTCCTCCCATGCGCGCTTGCCGTCGCGACGGTCCACGAAGCCCTGCCAATAGCGCTCGAAGGTGGCTTCGAGCAAGGCCGGCGGCAGCCAGGTCTGGCCGTCGCCGGGGGACAGCGCGATGGTGGTGGAGGTGGCGTCGAAGTCGCCGAGTTCCGCAGCGCCGGGCAGGTAATCGATGCGGTGCTTGCGCACGGAGAGATCGATGGAGGCCTTGAGGTCGCCGCGGAACGCATCGCGCGATTGCGCGATGCGTAATGCCTCCGCGTCGTCGCCGCGCGCTTTCGCCAGCAACACCGCATCGTCATAACCCTGCAGCGCCCAGAAATCGTCCCAATAGGAATGCATCGGCTTGGCCGAATAGCCCTCGTGGCTGATCGAAGCCGGCATCAGGCCGTACAGCGCGCGCCGTTCGGCCGCCTGGTTGGTCGCTCCGCGCTCGCTTTCGCGCAGTCGGTCCATGTAGGCGATGGCGCGCTGCACGGTCGGCCAGTAGCGCTCCGGCACCGTGCGATCGTGCGTGTAGCGCCATAGTTCCGCGATCGCGAAGATCAGTTCGCCGTGGCTGTCGTTCTCCGGCACCGGATCGGAGCCGCGCGCATCCACGCAGCACGGCACCTTGCCGTTGCTGAACTGGTGCGGCGCATACCAGCGCACGAAGGCCGCCGCGACCTCGGCATGACCGCTGCGCACGAGGCCCTCGGTCATCATCGCCCCGTCGCGCACCCAGCTGCGTGCGTAGGAGCGCGTGCCGGGCTGCAGTGCCGGGCCGTCGCGCGACATCAGCATCTGCGCCAGCGCGCTGCGGGCGGTGTCGACGATGGCGTGCTGCGAAGCGGGCAGCTGCAGCGTCACGCGGTTGAGTTTTTCTCGCCAGGCGGAGGCGGTGCGTTCGAGCTCCTGGCGCAGCCAGGTTTCCGCCGTGCGCGGCGCCTGCAGATCGTCGCCATGCGATGGCACCACCAGGCCCAGCGTGCGGCTGCCGTGCGCGGGCAGGTCGATGGCATACAGCAATGCGCCTTGCAGGAAGCCGGCGCCGTCGTGCAATGACGCCACCTCCGGACGTTCGCCCTGTGCCAACCGCTCCGGCAACGGGCCCGCCTCATGGCTGCTGGCCACGAAGCTGTCGGCGGACTGCAACGGCACGACGCGGGCCTCGCCATTGACGGTCAGCACCTTGCCGTCCCAGGCCAGGTCGTGGATGCGGTGGATACCGCCGGGCGTATTGAGAAACTGCGTCGGCGGATTGACCTGGAACGGCCGCGCCAGCAGCGCCAATGTCACGCGTTGCGGCTGCGCGGTGCGGTTGACGAGGGTGTAGCGCAGCACCAGCCGTGATTGCCCTGCCTCGCCGGCGACGAACGCCGTGGTGTCCAGGGTCAGGCTGTCGGCGGTCCAGCGCACCGAGGGAATCGGCAGGTAGCCGTCAAGCAGGCTCTGCGAGCTGCGCACCGTGGCCCAGTCGATCACGTTGCGGCCGGCGAACAGCATCGGCTCCAGCGACCAGCCGCCCTTGCCCACTTCGACGGCGCCGTCTTCGGAGATCAGCGCCGAATCGCGCGCGCCGCCGTCGGCGCCGACCAGGGTCCAGTAGCTCTGCTCGCCGGAAAAGCCACGCGGGTACATGCCGCGCGGCGCGCGCTTCGCCTGCTCCTGGAAGAACACGTTGGGCGAAGCGCCCCAGGCGCGATCCTTGACCTCCAGCCGCGACAGGCCATAGGTCTTGCCGGGACCGGCCAGCAGGCGCAGCCGTACATAGCGCGCCTGCGCCTGCGGCAGGAACAGCGCATCGTCGCCGCCGTTGCCACCGGTCACCTGCGTGGCGGCGCGCCAATGCGCGTTGTCATCCGACAGCTGCAGCTCGTAGTGCGAAGCTTGTCCGCCCGGCAGCCAGTGCAGCAGCAGGCCGCCGAATTCGCGCGACAGCCCCAGGTCCAGCACGATGTTCTGCTCGCCGCTGGCGGACGGATCGCTGCGCCAGTCGCCCTTGCCTTCGAGCATGTCCTGCACGGCATAGCCGGCAAGCGTGGACGAGGCTCGTGCCTGCGGTGTCGGCAGTACGGCGGGCGCGGGCGGCAAAGGCCGCAACCGCAGGTTGCCGAGGCACAGCTGGCCGTGGCCGCCTTGCCCTGCAGAGACGGTGAATTCCAGCGCGGCCGTGCGATGCAACGTGCGGTCCTTGGTCGGACCCCAGGCGAATTCCACCTGGCTGCGGCGGAACTCGACAGTCTGCCAATCCGCCCCGGGCTGGAACGCTTCACGCCGATACCACCAGACGTTGTCGCCGCTGGCATCGGCCAGTTTCACCTGCAGGTCGTTCGGCGGCATGCTGCCGCGCACGTCGAAGGACAGCGCGAAGTTGTCCGGCCAGTCCATCGGCAGCGCGCGCTTGAGCGTGGCCGCGCCGGAGACGCCATTGAAGTCGAAGTCCAGGCAGATCGCCTTGCCGGTGCTTCCGTCGGCCAGCTGCAGCTGCGCGCGGATGTCGTCGGTGCCATCGGCTTTCCACGCGGACGGCTGGCTGAAATCGTCGAGTACGCGTGCCTCGTCCGCTGCGTGAACCATGGGCGCCAGCAGCGCAACCAACAGCAGTGCGGCGCGCGCCTTCATCGATTCAACCCTTCACGCTGCCCAGCAACAGACCCTGCAGGTAGTAGCGCTGCAGAGCCAGGAACAACACCAGCACCGGCAGCACCGTCACCACCGAGCCGGCCATCATCAGTTCGGAATCCTGCACATGCTCGCGCGACAGCGACGCCAGTGCGATCGGCAAGGTGTAATGCTCCTGCCCGGTCAGCGCGATCAGCGGCCACATGAAATCGTTCCATGCGGTAAGGAAGGTGAAGATCGCCAGCGTCACCATGATCGGCTTGAGCAGCGGCAGCACGATCTGCACGAAGATGCGCAGCTCGCCCGCGCCATCGATGCGCGCGGCTTCCATCAGGTCGTCCGGAATCCCGCGCGCATACTGGCGCACCAGGAAGATGCCGAAGATGGTCGCCATCGCCGGCACCACCACCGCGGCATAGCTGTTGACCAGGCCCAGGTATTTCAGCAGCAGGAACAACGGTAGCATCGCCACCTGCGCCGGAATCACCAGCCCGCCGAGCAGCACCTGGAACAGCCGCTCGCGTCCGCTGAAGCGAAGCTTGGCGAAGGCATAGCCCGCCATCAGGTTGAAGGCCAGCGACAGCAGCGTGATCGCGCTGGACACGCCGAGGCTGTTGAGCAGGTAGCGTCCCATGCCGGCACGCTCGAACAGCTCGTGGTAGTTGGCCAGCGTGGCATGCGTTGGCAACAGCGGCGGTGGCAGCGCGCTCGCCTCGCCCGGCCGCATGAACGACACCGACAGCATCCACAGCAGCGGGAACACCGCCACCAGGGTGCTGCCGATCAGCAGGCCGTTGACCAGGGCCTTGGCCAGGCGCGGACTCATGCCTCGCCTCCCCGGCGCGCCACGCGCAGCATCACCGCGGTCACCGCGAACATGATCAGGAACAGCAGGAAGGCCACCGCCGAGGCGGAACCGAGGTTCCACCATTTGAAGCCTTCCTCGTACATCAGGTACAGCACGCTGGTCGTGCTCTGCAGCGGGCCGCCTTCGGTCATCACGAAGGGCTCGGCGAACAGCTGGAAGTAACCCGACACGGTAAGAATGCCCACCATCAGCAACGTCGGCCCCAGCATCGGCAGCGTGATGTGGCGGAACTGGCGCAGCGGAGAGGCGCCGTCGATGCGCGCGGCTTCGTACAGGTCGGCCGGAATCGCCTGCAGCGCGGCGAGGAAGATGATCATGTTGTAGCCGAAGTTCTTCCACACCGCGAACAGGATGATGGTCGGCATGGCCCAGCGCGGATCGCCCAGCCAGTCCACTGGATGGATGCCCAGCCCGCCCAGCGCATAGTTGGCCAGGCCGTACTTGGTGTTGAACAGATAGCGCCAGATCACCGCCACCGCCACCACCGTGGTCACCACCGGCGCGAACAGCGCGGTGCGGAACAACGGCTTGCAGCGCGCCAGCGGCGAGTTGAGCAGCAGCGCGGCGCCGAGCGAGGCGACGATCGACAGCGGCACGCCCACCAGCACGAAGTACAGCGTGTGGCCCAGCGCGGACCAGAACAGCGGCCGGTGCAGCAACTCCCAGTAATTGCCCAGCGCGACGAAGCGCAGGTCGCGGATGTCCGCCAGCGCATACAGATCGTAGTCGGTGAGGCTGAGCGCCAGCGCCGCGATCACCGGCAGCAGGAAGAACAACCCGAGTACCAGCAGGGCCGGCGCGAGGAACAGCCAGGCGGCGCGTTGGGGATTCATGCATGGCCTCCGGCGGTCATGGCGCGGGCCTGGCGCGGTCGAGGATCCAGCGCCGCTTTTCCAGGATCAGGTCGGCGCGCCGGTCGATCTCGGCGGCAGCCTGGTCGATGCTGAGATCGCCGTGCACTGCCTGCGCGGCGACCAGCTGCATCTCGGTCACGATACGCTCCCATTCGGGAATCGGCGGCGTGGATTTCACCCGCTCCAGCTGATCGCGGAATGCCTGCGCCTTGGGGTCGTAGCGCAGTGCGCCACCGGCCCAGGAGGAGCGCCGTGGCGGCATGTCGCCGAGCAGGTCGTAGAAACGCTGCTGGATCTGCGGGCGCGACAGGAATTCGATCAGCTGCCAGGCCTCGTCCTTGTGCGCCGAGCGACGGAAGATCACCAGGCTGGAGCCGCCGGCATTGGACGCGCCGGGCCCGTGCTCGCCGGGCAGCGGCGTGGTGCTCCAGTCGTCCTGCTGCGAAGCCGGCAGGCGCTTGCGGAACTCACCGATGTTCCAGGGGCCGGAGAGATAGAACGCGTAGACGCCGCGGCCGAACTCGGTCCAGGGATTGCCCGCTTCCACATTGGTGATCGCCGGCGCCTGATGCTGGCGGAACGTCTCCACATAGAAGGCCAGCGCGCGCTTGAAACCCGCGCTGCGGAAGTTGCCGTAGCGGTTGTCGTCGCGCAGCAGCGGTTCGTCCTGCTGCAGGGCGAGCACCAGCAGCTGCTCGAATTCGTTGGTGGGCAGCAGGATGCCGTAGCTGCCGCGCTCGGGATGGCTGAGCGCGACGAGCGCGCGGCGCCACTGGGCCCAGTCGCGCGGCGGCGCGTCGAAGCCGGCCTGCTTGAGCAGGTCGCTGCGATAGAACAGCAGGCGCGTATCGACGTACCAGGGCACGCCGTACAGCGTGTTGCCGATGCGATTGGTGGTCCAGATGTTGGCGAAGTAGTCGTCCTGGCGGACTACCTGCGACGACGCCACGCGCGCATCGAGCGGCTCGAGCGCCTCCAGCGCGGCCAGTTCCGGAATCCAGGTATTGCCGAGCTGGGTGAGATCCGGCGTGGAACCGCCGGCGATGGCGGTAAGCAGTTTCTGGTGTGCGGCGGTGAGCGGCAACTGCTGCACCTTGACGTGCAGGCCCGGATGTTCGCGCTCGAAGTCCGGCAGCAGTTTCGCCACCGCCTCACCTTCGCGGCCGACGGTCCAGAAGGTGAGTACGTGCGTGTCGTCGGTGCGTTGGCATCCGGTCGCAAGCGCGGCAGCGACGCCTGCGCAGGTCCAGGCCAGCGCATGCAGCAGCATGCGCCATGGCCGGCCCGGACGCTGGCGGAAACGCAGGCTCATGGTTTGGGCTGCGCCTCATCGAGCCAGCCGCCGGTGAAGCCAGCGCGTTCCAGGCCCTTGCGAACGTAGGGGTTCTTCTTCATCACGCTCCACACGAAGCCGCTGCGCCAGTTCTCTATCATCAGCACGATCGGGCCCTGGTCGATGCCCAGGTGCACCGTATCGACCCAGCCCAGCTCAGGCACCAGCTTGCCGGTGCGCAGGTCGGCCTTGGTGTGGAAGCTGGGATTGAAGGCGTCGACGAAGCCGTATTGGTTATAGATGTCCTTGCCGTAGCGACGCTTCATTTCTTCCAGCGCCGGCACCACGATCTCCGGCGCGAAGGCGATCGAACCGCCCGCCGCCATCGGCACCAGGGTGCCGTCGTCGCTGATGTAGTCCAGGCCCGCGCCGCGTGCGGTGTAGCCGTGGAAGGTGCGTTCCTTGTCGCCGCTCTTCACCACCAGCCCGCCGGGACCATTGCTCGCGCTGATGCCCCACATATTGGCGCCGTAGCCGGTCCAGGTGCCGGGGTTGGCAATGGCATAGGCGCGCTGTGAATAGGTGGCGCGGCGGCTGTTCTCGAAATAATCCAGATCCTTCTCGCGATTCCACGCATCGCGGATGCCGCGGAAATCCACCCACACGTGGCTGAACTGGTGGCCGAACAGCGGCGCGAAGTTGAGGAAGGTCTGGCCGTGGAATTCGCCCCAGGTGCGGTTGTAGGTGGACGTCCAGGCCGTCCATGCGTCATCGCCCACCGCATGCGTGGGCGAGCCAAGCGCGAGGATGTAGACCAGCATGCCTTCGTTATAGCCCTGCCAGTCGTGCGGGATGAACTTGCCGCCCGGCGTCCAGCCCATCGTGATCAGCGGCTTGCGCGCCTGCACCCAGGTCCAGTCGACGCGGCGGTAGATATCGTCGGCGAGCTGGCGGATTTCCTTTTCCTGCGGCGTGTCGCGGTCGTAGTACGACTGCGCGAACAGCACGCCGCCGAGCAGCAGCGAAGTATCCACCGTGGAAAGCTCCACCGCGCGATCGAAGCGCTTGCCCGATTCCATGTCGAGGAAGTGGTAGTAGAAACCGTGGTAGCCGGTGGCATCGTCCTCGCTGTCGTTCTGCGGCGCATCGTGGAAGAAACGCAACGTGGCGAGCGTGCGTTCCACCGCCTGCTCGCGCGTGATGTAGCCACGCTCCGCACCGACGCCGTAGGCGGTGAGACCGAAGCCGACCGCGGCGATGCTGGCGAAGGACTTGGTCGGGTAGTGATCGGGGACGAGGCCGTTCTTCGGATTGGCGCTGTCCCAGAACCAGTCGAAGGTGCGTTTTTCCAGGTCGTCGATCAGGGGGGGAATGCGCGTGTCGGTCTTGGCTGCCGGAGCTGGCTTCGGCTTGGCTGCTTGCGCCGTCATCGGGTTGATCGCGCACGCGAGTGCGACCGAAAGCGTAGCGGCGACGCGGGTCAAGGTGCTTATGCGCATGGTGTTGCCCTTACAAGACGGATCAGGATCGGCGGCCGGGTGATCGATCATCAGGTTACCCACTGAAATTGTGCGACGTAAACGTTTACATCTGTACTATAAAAAAGAGCCGCAAGGCTCTCGTCGGACCGGGCGCGCAACATTGCGCGCCCGGTTTGCTTCGATCAGAACCGGATACCCGCCGTCAGCTTCAGCGTGCGCGGCACGTCGATGATGTTACCGACAGGGTTGTAAACCACGGAGTTCCGATTGAGAACGCCGTTCGAACCAAAGTCCGTCAGATAGTCGTTGTAGTTCTTCCAGTTGAAGACGTTGAGCACATCCAGTCGGACATAGGCACTCAGGTTGTCCCACACCTTGAAGTTCTTGGTGACCTGCAGATCGAGGTCGCGATAGCCGAACACTTTGCCTCCAACCAGGAACTTGCCAGTGCCCGGCGGCACGACAGTCAGCGGAACGCAGCCATTCGGCGAATTGACGGCGTCATAACAGGCGTTGTTCACCGAAGCGGTAGGTGTTGCCAGTGTCAGCTTGGCCGCGAACAGCAGGCCCCACGGACCGTCGACCGTACCCGTGGTGACCAGGCGATGCTTCGCCGTCGGGCCCGGAATGAACGGATAATCGTGAATCGTCGCCGCATCAAAGGCGTACTGGTCGGTCAGATCCTGGGTGTCGTGATTGAAGCGGCTTTTGGTGTAGGTGTAAGCAACGGTTACTCCCCAGTGCGATTCCGCCGTATAGGGCTTTTCCGCTGACACCAGCACCTGAGTGGTCTTCGTCTTCAGACCATTGTCCGCAATGATCAAGCTGCCGTAGCCAGGAATACCGTTACCCCAGGGCTGACTTTTGTTCTTCCAGAACGAGCCGTCCGGATAGCGATTACCGAGCTGGAAGACCAGGCCGTCGAAACTCTTGACGCTTTGAACGGTGACGTCGGTATTCCATTCGCCGATCTTGTTGCGCATGCCCAGGCTGATCTGGTCTGAGTACGGCGTCTTGAGGTTGTTGGTGATCATGTCCACCTCCTTGCCGGTATTGCTGCTGGCAACGAGGGCTTGCAGGGTGTTGAGCCCCGTCAAGTAAACCGGATCCCACGGAATACACGTAGGACCAGGCGTGCAGGCGTGGTTGGCATTGATGAAATTGATGGTCGGTTGAGAGAGAACCGACTTGGTCTGCTCCAGCTGGAGTATCTGGTAGAGGTCGCGATCGTACGAGCGGCCAGCGCCGCCGTGAATCACGTGTTCCTCGTCGCCGTTGATGTCATACGCAAAACCGAATCGCGGCTGGAAGTTGTAGCGCGGCGGATGGCGGTTATGACCGTTACTGATGTAATCGTTTACATTAACGCCCCCAAGAGCGAGCGACTGGGCATACGTTTGCCCTGTCGGAGCAGCCGGGTCCTGCGAGTTGATGGCTGCGACGACGCCGGCGGGAGTGACGAAATCGTGGTACGACGGAGTGACTTCGTAATCCCAGCGCACACCCAGGTTCAGCGTCAGATGATCATCGACTTTCCAGTCGTCCTGGATGTACGCGCCAATCTGACGATCGATCGTGCTGGCCACGGGACTCATGCCGGGCGTCGACAGGGGGAATAGCACTTTGTAAGGCGTGGTCGCCGTGCCATCGGGTGTGGTATCGAAAAAGAACTGCGGATTGAATTCGCCCGCGTCCTGTGCTGTCAGCCGCACCCATTTGATCTTGGCGCCCATCTTGATGACATGGTCACCATGCCATTCGATGTTATTGAACGTGAAGTCGTCCTGCAGGGACGGGCCCTTCTGGCCCTTGTTCTGTGAAGCAAGCGGGGAGGCGGCGCCAGTCGCCAGAATCTGCTGATCGTTGCTGCCGAAGGCGGTATAGACGTATCCGTTGCCCAGGTTCGTCGCGGTCGGCGTGTAGAACGCATTCTCGTAAGTCGCCTGGAGCCGATTGAACCAGGCGTCGGCGCTGTGATCCCAACGAATGACGTAGCGCTTGTCGGTGTTCTTGGTGCTGTAGGAGGCGGATGCCGCCGTTCCTGTGCCGATGCCGCTCACCGCCGTCTCGTCGCGATACTTGCCGGTGACCTCGATGCGGTCACGATCGGTGGGCTCCCAGTCGATCTTGGCGAAGTAAAGATTTTCCTTGAACGGTTGGCTGGCGGCGCCGAGCTGCGCGCGGGCCGAAGCGGGCAGACCTGCGGTATAGGTGGACGGGCCTCCCGGGATCACGCTGATCGGCTGATCGAATTCCTTGCCTTCATAGGTGGCGAAGAAATGCGCTTTGTCCTGGATGATCGGACCGCCCAGTGCAAAGCCGTATTCCTTGTTGTGCGAAGGGATCTTTTTGCCGCTGTCTTCTTCCGCCGGCGTCCGCGCGCGCACGGACTGGTTCGTGTAGTTGCCGAACACCTCGCCGTGGAATTCATTGGTGCCGGACTTGGTTTCCGCCGTGACCGCCGCGCTGGAGATCTGGTCGTACTCCGCTTTGTAGTTCGAAGTGATGACCTTGTATTCGCTGATGGCAAGCTGGGGGAACGGGTTGCCCTGCGTATTGAACTGGCCCGAAACACCGGAGGACAGTATGTAGTTCTTCTGACCGACGCCGTCGATGTAGACGTTCATCGCCCCCGACGCCTGACCGCCGGACTGTAGATTGGTCTGCCCGTTCTTCACGGTAAAGACCATGCCGGGGACGATGTCGGCGAACTCGAGGAAGTTGCGCGTGATCTGCGGCACCGTGGCGATCTGGTGCTGCGAGATCGAAGTGCCCACCTCCGAGGTAGTGACTTCGGCAAGCGTGGTGGCGTTGACCGTGATCGCATTGAGATTCTGCGCGTTGGCCTCGGCAGCAGTCGGTGCCGGTGCCGCAGGTTCGGTGAAGTTCAACGTGCCAACCGATGCCACGGTCAGCGTCACCGTTTTCTGGTTGCCTCCGGCGTCGATCTGATAAGTGCCGGGCGTAAGGCCAACCAATGCATAGCTGCCGTCCTTGTCGGTGCGGGTGCGGCGCGTCGATCCGGTCGCCACGTTCTTGGCGACCACTTCGACATTGGCTGGGCCGCGGCCGCGAAGCGTGGCATCGGAGGTCTGTGACCAGGCGACGGATGGTAGGAAGGTTGCGGTGGCGGCCAGGGCCGCCAGCGCCAGCGAGATCTGCAGCGAAAGTGCGTGTTTGCGTGCCATGACTTGGACACCCTCCCTCAAGGGTTCGATACGGCTGTGTTTTGGTTGTCGATGCGCCATCAACGCGATCCCGCGCCGGCGGCGGTGAACCGGCCTCCATGGCCGGCCCCCTGGTGTTCTGACGGCGTCAGTCCGAGGCCGCCGCTTTGCTTGCGTGGTTGCGCGCGCTCGACGCACGCACCATCAACTCCGCCGGTATGCGCACATGCACAGGCGCCGCCGCATCGGCGTCGCCATCGATCTGTCCGGCGAGCTGATCGAGTGCGGCCTTGCCCAGCTCGGCGATGCGCACGCCCGCCGTCGTCAATGCCGGGCTGACGTAACGCGCCATCGGCACGTCGTCGAAGCCGGCCACGGCAATGTCTTCGGGAATGCGCAGGCCGGCTTCGCGGATCGCGGCCATGCAGCCGATCGCCATCATGTCGTTGGCGGCGAACACCGCATCGGGACGCGGGCTCATCGCGACCAGGCGCTGGCCGGCGCGGTAGCCGGAGGCTTCGTCGAATTCGCCGGGCAGCACGATCGGTGGCACGCCCGGCATGCGAGCGGCCAGCGCGTCGCGATAGGCCTGTTCGCGCTCGGCCACGTCGTGGTTGCCGACCGGGCCCTGGATGAAGGCGATGCGGCGGTAGCCTTCGCCGAGCAGGTGCTCCACCACCAGGCGCGCGCCGCCGGCGTTGTCCACCGACAGGGCGGCGTAATCGTCGCGCTCCAGCACAGTGTTCATCAGCACGGTGGGCAGGCCCACGGGAAGGTTCTGGCGCAGGAAGGCGGCGTCGGCGTGCGGCGACATCACCAGCAGGCCGTCGACGCGACCCTGCATGGCGCGCAGCGCGGCGGCGGCTTCGGCGGAGCCGTCATGCGAGCTGGAGACCAGCAGCTGCAGGCCGTGCACGCGGGCCGCCAGGTCGATGCCGCGGATCAGCTCCGAGAAAAATTCACCATAAAGGTCCGGCAGCAGCGCGCCGATAGTGTGAGTACGGCGGGTAATCAGGCTGCGCGCGGCACCGTGGGGGATGTAACGCAGGCGGGCGGCGACTTCGCGGATGCGCTCCAGGGTCTCGGCGGTTACCCCGCCATGGCCGTTGAGCGCGCGGGAGACGGACGCCACGGACACCTTGGCCTCGCGTGCCACGTCTTTGATGGTCACACCCATTGCCGCTCCAGGTAGGTCCGGATTCGCCGGGAGGGCAACGTAAACGTTTTCATCGCTGCTTGTAAAGCTTTTGCAAATCAAGGACTTTGCTGCATCGCAAAAAATTCGTCGGCCGGAAGTTCTAGCGCTCGACGTGGTCGGCTTAAGGAAAAGCCGCCAAAAACCGTTCTCCGTGCCACGAAGGCCGTGCTGTGGCACCGCAGCACAAGCGGACGGAACAAACCCGAAGGAACGAGGCTTGCTTTGCATTTCGCGGGGTTAGCCCTTTCGGGGGATTGTAAAAATCCATAAGGCCGCAGTTAAATCACGGTTAATCCCCGTGTCATCCGGCGGATGTAACATGTATTTGCTGCGTACATGAGAATACGCGTGTAACTAACTGAAGTATAAGATCATGATTGCTCTGCTATCGATCATTCTGGTCCTGATGGGACTTTCCATAAGCGCCGTCAAGCGCGTACCCGCCGGCCAGGTGGTCAGCGTCTATCGCCACGGCAAGCCGCGCCGGCTGCTGCAGGAAGGCACGCACATGCTGGTGCCGGGGCTGGACCGCGTAGGGCATCGGATCAACCTGGGCGGCCAGGTGCTGGAATTCCGCGAGCCGCTGCCGAATGCGCATGACGTGCGCGGCACGGTGTACTGGCAGGTGCTGGAGCCGGAGCGCGCCGATGCGGTGATCGACCAGGCCGACCAGCTGATCCGCGGCGGCGCCCTGGCCGCGCTGCGCGAGGATCCGGCCGCCGCCGAAGCCGATCGCCGCGACCTCGGCGCCCGCCTGAAGCTGGCCATGAACCAGGCGCTGCGCGACCGCGGCGTGATGGTCACCCGGGTGGAGCTGGATTTCGCCTGAAGCCATACGCGAGGCAGCCTTCCAAAGAGCGCCCGCGAAAAAAGGGGAACTTGAGACTCTTTGAAACCCGCTACGGCGGGTTTTTCTTTGGGCGAAAAGCTGGCGCCGCAACCGTTGCGCCCGGATACTGCCGCCCTTTTCGCCACGCAGGATCCGTCCATGGCCGACCGCGCCGCACTGCAGACCCAGCTGGAACGGGGCATCGCCGCGCTGGGCTTGGCCGCGCTGGGCTTGAACCTGCCCGACGGCGCAGTGCAGCGCCTGCTCGACTACCAGGCCCTGCTGGAGCGCTGGAACGGCACTTACAACCTCACCGCCGTCCGCGATCCGGCCGAGATGGTCACGCGCCACCTGCTCGATTCGCTGGCGATCCTGCCCTATGTGCAGGGCCAGACCCTGGCCGACCTCGGCACCGGTCCCGGCCTGCCGGGTATCGTGCTGGCGATCGCCGCGCCGGGCAGGGAGATCCTGCTGGTGGATTCCAACGGCAAGAAGGTCCGCTTCCTGCGCGAGGCGATCCGCGCGCTCAAGCTCGACGGCGTGCGCGCGGTGCAGTCGCGGGTGGAGGACGTGCAGGGCCAGTTCGACTGCATCACCGCCCGCGCCTTCGCCACCCTGGCCGACATGCTGGGCTGGGGCGGGCATCTGCTGGCGCCGGAAGGGGTGTGGCTGGCGATGAAGGGCAAGCGGCCGGACGATGAGCTGCCCGGCATCCCCGCCGGCTTCGCGCTGCGCGGCACGCATGTGCTCAACGTGCCCGGTTTGGACGCGGAGCGTCACCTTGCGGTACTGGGCCGGGCCTGAGCCTGCGGGCAGCGCGCAGCCCTGTCGGAGCGGGGTTCCGATGGTAACCTAGCCCTCTTTTCCCACGTTCACGGCATCGACGACACCATGGCTCGCATCATCGCTGTCGCCAACCAGAAGGGCGGCGTCGGCAAGACCACCACCGCCGTCAACCTTGCCGCGGCGCTCGCCGCCGCCAAGCGCAAGGTGCTGCTGGTCGATCTCGATCCGCAGGGCAACGCGACCATGGCGTCCGGCGTGGACAAGCGCGTGGCCAAGCCCAACGGCTGCGAGGTGCTGCTGGACGAAGCGCCGATCGAGCGCGCCATCGTCACCACCGAGGCGCATTACGACCTGCTGCCCGGCAACGGCGACCTGACCGCCGCCGAGCTGAAGCTGATGGACGCGATCGCGCGCGAGATGCGCCTGAAGGAACAGCTGGCCAAGATCGCCGACAAGTACCACACCATCCTGATCGACTGCCCGCCGACCCTGCACCTGCTCACGCTCAACGCGCTGTCCGCGGCGGACGGCCTGCTCATTCCGGTGCAGTGCGAGTACTTCGCGCTGGAAGGTCTTTCCAGCCTGCTCGACACGGTGAAGGCCGTGCGCCAACGCCTGAATCCGCACCTGGAGATCGAAGGCCTGCTGCGCACCATGTACGACGTGCGCAACAACCTCGGCAACGAAGTCTCCGCGCAGCTGACCACGCATTTCGGCGACAAGGTGCTGCGCTCGATCATCCCGCGCAATGTGCGCCTGGCCGAGGCGCCCAGCCACGGCCAGCCGATCCATCTCTACGACCGCAGCTCGCGCGGCGCCATCGCCTATATCGGCCTGGCCGGCGAAATCATCCGCCGCGAGCGCGGCCTCGCCGCCGGCGCCGCCGCCGAAGCGGCCCTGCCGCCGCACGACGACAGCAGCGCAGTGGCGATCGACGCCGCCGCCGACATTCACCAGGAGTAAGCATGGCCGCAGCGAAGAAACGAGGCCTCGGACGCGGGCTCGACGCCCTGCTTGGCGGCGGCGACGACGCGCCCTCGGTGATCGAGCAGGAAGGCGAGCTGCGCATGTTGCCCATCCAGTACATCCAGCCCGGCAAATACCAGCCGCGCCGGCACTGGAACGACGAGGCACTGGACGAGCTGGCCGCCTCGATCAAGGCACAGGGCCTGATCCAGCCGGTGGTGGTGCGCGAGATCGGCAAGAACAGCTACGAGCTGATCGCCGGCGAGCGCCGCTGGCGCGCCGCGCAGCGCGCCCAGCTGAGCGAACTGCCCGCGCTGGTGAAGGACGTGCCCGAAGTGGCCGTGCCGGCGATGGCGCTGATCGAGAACATCCAGCGCCAGGACCTCACCCCGCTGGAAGAAGCCGATGCGCTCAAGCGCCTGATCGACGACTTCGACCTCACCCACCAGCAAGCCGCCGAGGCCGTCGGCCGCTCGCGCGCCGCGGTGTCGAACCTGCTGCGCCTCACCGAGCTGCCCAACTCGATCAAGCGCCTGCTCGACGAGGGCAAGCTGGAAATGGGCCATGCCCGCTGCCTGCTGACCCTGCCCCAGCACGACGCCGAAGGCCTGGCGCTGGAAGCCGCCCGCCACGGCTGGAGCGTGCGCGAACTGGAAGACGCCGCCCGCCGCGCGCAGACCGCGCCCAAGGGCAAGGCCAAGAGCGCCGCCGCCGCGCGCGACCCCAATGTCGACGCCCTGGAGCGCGAGCTGGCCGAGCGCTTCGCCACCCGCGTGGAAGTCGCCCATGGCCGCGGCGGCCGCGGCAAGCTGGTGATCCACTACCACAGCAACGACGAGCTGGAAGGGATCCTGGGCAAGATCCGCTGAGCGGGAGCCCGGGACGCGGCTCGCCGCCAGTGCCCCTACGCACTAGAATGCGCCCCCGGGGCGCTGCGCGCCCTCCTTCCCGCAAGAGCTAAAGGCTGCCTCTCATGCCGCAACTGTCCGTGGTCGTGCCGGTGTTCAACGAGCGCGACAACATTCCGCCGCTGCTCGCCGAAATCGCCGCCGCGCTGCGCGGCAAGGTCGAGTTCGAGATCGTCTACGTGGACGACGATTCCAGCGACGACAGCGTGGCGGTGCTGGCGGCGGAGAAGGCCAGCTATCCCGAGCTGCGCATCGTGCGCCACCTGACCCGCAGCGGGCAGAGCACCGCGGTATGGAATGGCGTGCGCGCCGCCCGCTCGCCGTGGATCGCCACGCTCGACGGCGACGGCCAGAACGACCCCGCCGACATCCCCAAGCTGCTGGCCGCGCGCGACGAGGCGCCGGACGACGTGCGCCTGCTCGCTGGCTGGCGCACCACCCGCCGCGACAGCTTCAACAAGCGTATTTCCTCCAAGGTCGCCAACGCGGTGCGCTCGCGCATGCTGCGCGACGACACCCCGGACACCGGCTGCGGCCTGAAGCTGTTCGAGCGCGAGGTGTTCCTGCGCCTGCCCTACTTCGACCACATGCACCGCTACCTGCCGGCCCTGGTCAAGCGCGCCGGCTTCCAGAGCCGCAGCGTGCCGGTCGGCCATCGTCCGCGCACCGCGGGCACGTCCAAGTACGGCATGCTGGACCGCCTGTGGGTGGGCATCGCCGATCTGCGCGGCGTGGCCTGGCTGATGCGCCGGGGCAAGGTCACCCGCGTCGAAGAGCTTTAAACCCCGGGTTTTCCGCGGCGGCCGGCGTGTTCAACGCGTCCGGTCGGCGTATGCTCGTGGACCGGTTCCTTCCGCCCGGGCATCGCCATGAGCATCGCCATCAAGCGCGTCTACGAACCCATTGCCAAGAGCGACGGCAAGCGCGTGCTGGTGGATCGCCTGTGGCCGCGCGGCGTGAACAAGGACGAGATCGCTCTCGATATGTGGGCCAAGGAGCTGGCGCCCTCGGTCTCGCTGCGCCGCTGGTTCGGCCACGATCCCTCGCGCTGGGACACCTTCCGCCATCGCTATGCCACCGAGCTGGACGGCAAGACGCGCACCGAGCACTGGCGCGAACTGGTGCGCGAGGCGGCGCATCATCGCGTCACCCTGCTCTACGGCGCCAAGGACGAGGAGCACAACAACGCGGTGGCGCTGAAGGCCTATCTCGAGGCCTGGATCAAGGGCCACGGTCCCCATTGAGCGCGCGCTCGCCGTCGCCGAGATAATGCGGCGGCTTCCAGTCGGCCAACGAGATCCTGGCGCGCTCGCGGCCCAGCTCGATCAGTTCGCGTGCGCGGTAGAACTCGTAGGCCATGGAGATATTGCGCGGCAGCTGGATCAGCAGGTCCGGCGCGTATGCCGCCAGGCGCAGCCGCGCGAGGTTGGCCTGCATCAGGTCCATCGACTGCGCCAGCAGGTCGAGCATGCCCGGATCGCGCGGACGCGCGGTTTCCGTCTTCGGTTCGCCGTGCGGCACGAGCCGGCCGATGAACTCGCCGATGCGGTGGCGGTAGCCGTTCTGCGGTTCGATCGCATGATCGTTGGGCACTTCCGGCTTGGCCGCCTCGATCGCGCCGTCCACGCTCACCGCGAACAGATAGTCCGCCGGTTCGCGGATCAGCGGCGTCACCGGCACCGGATTGAGCAGGCCGCCGTCGACCAGCCGCCGCCCGTCCAGCAGCTGCGGCCGGAACACGGTGGGAATGGCGATGGAGGCGCGGATCGCATCGAACAGCGAGCCGCGGGTGAGCCAGATCTCGCGCTCGCGGTCCAGGTCGGTGGCCACCGCGGTATAGGCCAGCGGCAGGTCTTCGATCTGCGCATCGCCGATCAGCTCGCGCAAGGTGCCGATGATGCGCTCGCCCTTGATCAGGCCGCCGCCGGAGAAAGTCCAGTCGACCAGCTTCAGCACGTCCATCTTGGCCAGCGCCGAGACCCAGTCGCGATAGGCCTCCAGCTTGCCCATGGCGTAGATGCCGCCGACCAGTGCACCCATCGAGGTGCCGGCGATGGCGACGATCTGGTAGCCGTGCCGCTCGATCTCCTCGATCGCGCCGATGTGCGCCAGGCCCTTCGCGCCGCCCGCGCCCAGCGCGAGGGCTACCGTGGGCTTGCGCGCGGCGCCGGGTGCGGTCGCGGCATCGACGGGAAGCGAACTGCTCATGCGGCGGCGGCGAAAGCGCTCAGCGCGGCGCCTGCGCGTAGCCGCCCAGGGCGAGCTGCAGCTGGATCTTCAGCTCCTCGCGCAACGACAGCGGCGCGACCACTTCGGCATCGGGCCCGTACTTGAGCACGTCCATCAGCAGCTCCTTGGAATTGGAGTACGGCACCTGCAGTTCGTAACGCCCGTCGGGCAGCCAGATGCCTTTCTGCTGGGAATGCCAATGCTCGTCCGCCACCCAGCGCGCGGCGTGCTGGGAGAAGCGGATGGTGGCCCAGGCCTTGGGCTTGCCGGCGAAGATGCCGTAGCTGGAGGCGAGCATGTCGTTGAGTTCGGTGTCGGGCACGTCGCGCGCGGGCATGTCCAGCGCCATCGGCTCGGCGATGCGGTCCACCGCGAAGCTGCGCAGCGCCTCGCGATCGTGGTCCCACACGTCCAGGTACCAGTTGTCGCGGTAATGGGTCAGGCGCTGCGGCGAGACGGTGCGCTTGCTGTCGGCATTGGTGGTGCGCGCGCGGTAGCGGAAGCGCAGCTGTTTCCGCTCCAGCACCGCGCCGGCCACGATACGGAACACCTGCTGGTCGAGCTTGCGCTCGCCCCAGGCGATCACGCGGATGCGTTCGATCGGCATGGCCTTGCCGCTGCCCTGGTCGGACAGCAGGTGCTCGATGCGTGCCTTGAACGGCGCCAGTGCGCCGGCCAGCACGCCCGGGCCGCTGCGGCCGATCAGCTCGTTCAGCGCCAGCAGCGCGGCCAGTTCGTCCGAGGTCAGCCACAGGCCGGGCAGCTCGAAGCGCTCGCCCTCGCCGGCCGCATAGCGGAAGGCCGCGTGTTCGCCGCCGGCGCTTTCGATCGGCGCACCCAGCGCGTCGCGCAGGAAGGCGACGTCGCGGTAGAGCGTCGCGCGCGAGCACTCCAACTCGTCCATCAGGCGGGGGAGCGGTACTGGATAGTGCGCCGACTTCAGCAGCCGGTGCAGGGTGAGAATGCGCTCGTAGCGGTCCATGGCCCAGGTCGAGAAGGTGCGTAGCGTCGCCTAGCATGCGGATCGCCTGCGGCGGTCGCAAGTACGCAGAGTCTGGCATGCGCGGCCCCCATCGCGGCGTGAAATCGCCTAGACTCCGAAAGCTCACCTGGCCCCACTCGAGGATGCAGAGCGAGCCGAGATGCCCGGCGACCCCGCGCCCCACCACGATATAGCCGCCACGCCGCCCCAGCGGAGCCTGTTCGCCCGGGCGCTGCGGGTGTTGGCGGGCAGTGGCTACGGTTTGTGGCTGCTGCTGGGTTCGGCGCTGGCGCTGGGCCTGTATCCGGCCGGGCGTGGCGACGCCCTGGTGCCGCTGGCGCTCGGCGCCGTCCTGGTGAGCCTCGCGCCGCTGGCCGCCGCGCTGCGCCTGCCGCGGGTGCCGGAATGGCTGGGCTGGCGCTTCGGGCGCGGCAGCCGGCCCAACCGCAAGGCGATGCTGGCGATGGCCACTTATCTGCCCATGCTGGGCGTGGCGGGGCTGGCGCGCGGCGACAATCTGTTCTGGGCCACGCGCCTGTCCGCGGCGGCGCTGGCGTTGTGCAGCCTGGCCTGCCTGATCCATGCGCTGGACGGCGATGCCGGCGAAAGGCGCGGCCAGACCCTTGCCCGGGTCGTCTCGGCCGGCTACGCCGGCGGCCTCTGGCTGTGGCTGTGCCTGGCCGCGCAGCAAGGCAGCGTGCCGATGCCGATCAACTCGGTGCCGTGGATTTTCGCCCTGCAGCTGCTGGCGCTGCTGGTCGGCGGAATGTCCTGGCGACGGGACGGCCTGGCGCGCGGCTGGACCGGTCGCCTGCTGTTCCTGGCGCTGGTCTACCTGATTCCCGGCCTGCTCGTGCTGGCCCAGCTGCACGAGCCGGGAGAGCTGCTGCTGGCGCTGGCCGCAGTCAGCTGCGTGGTCGGCAAAAGCGTTGAACCGCGTCTATGCCGCGCGCTGCCGGCCCCCGGCGGAGGCGCCGCCTGAACCCCTTCGCAGCTTGGGCCGGCCGATTCACAACAAGTTCAAGCCGGTCCGCTAAGGTTTTTCCGATTACATTTGTTTAACGAACAAGACGGATCCCCGATGAGAAACGCCCTAATCACCAGCGCCCTGCTGGCCAGTCTGGTCAGCCTCACCGCCCACGCCCAGGATGCGGCGCCTCCCGCCGATCCCGCCAGCAACAGCAATCCTGGCGCCAACGGCGGCTGGAGCGGCTCCGGCGAATTCGGTTTCGCCTCGGCCCACGGCAACTCCCGCACCGAAAACGTCAACGCCAAGCTCGGCCTGAACCAGGAAAACGAGCTGTGGAAGAACAACTTCTTCCTCAACGGCATGCGCTCGAAGGGCGAAGTCCAGGTGCAGGATTCGGCCGGCAATACCATCGACCGCTTCAGCACCACCGCCAACCGCTACGACACCGGTGCCTCGGTGGGCTACAAGCTCGATCCGCGCAGCTACATCGTGGGTGCGCTGCGTTACGAGCATGACGATTTCGGCGCCAACATCTGGCAGGGCATCGTCTCGATCGGCTACGGCTATATCGCGCTGAAGACCGACCGCACCGAGCTCTCCTTCGAAGCCGGCCCCGGTTACAAGCGCTACCGCCCGGCCGACCGCACCGTGCAGGTCGACGGTGTGGACGTGAAGCAGCGCCAGGAGACCGAGAGCGAGGCCGTCGGCCGCGGCCTGGTCAACTACAAGTACCGGCTCACCGCCAATACCGCGCTGGAAGACACGCTGCTGCTGGAAGCGGGCTCGAAGAACCAGTACTACCAGAACGACATCGGCCTCTCGGTCAGCATGACCAAGAAGATGGCGCTGAAGGTGGGTTACCAGGTGCGCTACAACAGCGACGTGCAGCCGGGCACCAAGAACACCGACACGCTGATGACGACCAACCTGGTCTACAACTTCTAAAAACGACAGCGTCACCCGGACGCGTTTTCCACGGCCCCACTTCGGCGGGGCCGTTTCGTTTCAATGGCCGCCGAGAAAAGCCGCCGCGCCCTGCGCGAACAGCGCTTCGGCCACCTGGCGGCCGAGCGTTTCGGCCTGGTCGCTGTGGCCCTCGGCTTCGGCGCGCAGCAGGCGGCCGCTGGCGACGTCGCCGACCATGCCGCTCAGGTGCAGGCCGCGTTCGGTCACCACGCACCAGGCGCCCACGGGCACGGTGCAGCTGCCGCCCAGCGCCTGGTTCATGGCGCGCTCGGCGTCCACCGCCATGCGCGTATGTTCGTCGTCGAGCGCGGCGAGCAGGGCGAGCGTGGCCGGCTGGTCGCTGCGCGCCTCGATGGCGATGGCGGCCTGGCCCGGCGCGGGCAGCCAGTCCGGCGCGGCCAGCCGGCCGCGGATGCGCTCGGCCAGGCCCAGGCGCTCCAGGCCGGCGCAGGCCAGCACGATCGCGTCGTAATGGCCGGCGTCGAGCTTGCCCAGGCGCGTGCCGACATTGCCGCGCAGGTCCAGCAGGTTCAGGTCCGGCCGCAGCCCGCGCAGCAGCGCCTGCCGCCGCAGCGAGGAGGTGCCAACGCGCGCGCCCAGCGGCAGCGCGGCGAGGTCGGCGTAGTCGTTGCTGATGAAGGCATCGGCCGCATCCGCGCGCGGCAGCACCGCCGGCAGCACGAAGCCGGGCTCGAGCTCCGCGGGCACGTCCTTGAGCGAATGCACCGCCAGGTCCGCGCGCCCTTCCTGCATGGCGATTTCCAGTTCCTTGAGGAACAGGCCCTTGCCGCCGACCGTGGCCAGCGAGCGGTCCTGGATCTCGTCGCCGCGGGTGGTCATCGGCACCATTTCCACCGTCAGGCCCGGATGCGCGGCGCGCAGCTCGGCCGCCACGTGTTCGGCCTGCCACAGCGCGAGCGCGCTCTTGCGGGTGGCGATGCGCAGGATCGAAGGCGTCATGGGAGATTCTTGGCCCGGATGAAAGGGCGCCATTGTCGCGTAAACCGCCGCGCCCCGCAGGCCAATCGCCGCGCCGCATCGACGCAGCGCCGGATCGATGCGGGCGCGGCTCAGCCCATGCGCAGCAGCTTGCGCACCGCCGGCAGGTTGCGCCGGCTCACCTCGGGCATCAGCTCGGTGCCGCTCAGGCGGGCCAGCACGCGGCCGTCGCCCAGGGTCTTCAGGCCGAGCAGGCGCTGCGGCGGCACCAGGCAGTTGCGGTGCAGGCGGGTCAGCTGGTCCGGGTAAGCCTCTTCCAGCTGGCGCAGCGATTCCTCCAGCAGCAGCTGGCCGCCGCGATGCTGTACCACCACGTATTTTTCCTCGGCGAGCAGACAGATCACCTCCTCCAGCGCGATGCGCACCTGCTCGCCGCGCAGGCGGCCGAACAGATAGCTGGTCTCGCGCGGCGCCGCGGCCAGGCGCTGGCGCGCGCGCCGCAGCGCATCGCGCAGGCGGTCCAGCCGCACCGGCTTGAGCAGGTAGTCGACGGCGCCGAGCTCGAAGGCCTGCACGGCGTGATTCTCGTAGGCGGTGCAGAACACCACCTGCGGCCGCTCCTTGCCGGCCAGGCGGCTGGCGAGCGTCACGCCGTCGAGGCCCGGCATGTTGATGTCCAGCAGCAGGAGGTCCGGCTGGATGTCGGCGATCGCCGCCAGCGCCGCGTCGCCGTCGCCGACGCTGCCGGCGACCTCGACGCCTTCGCCGCATTCCTCGAGCAGGGCGGCCAGGCGCGCGCGCGCCAGCGGTTCATCGTCAGCGATCAGTACGCGCATGGGTATCTTCCGGAAGCAGCAGGCGCACCACGAAGCGCTCGCCCAGCGGGCCGGCGCTCACTTCGGCGCGCGGGCCATAACGATAGGCCACGCGCTGGCGCACATTGGCCAGGCCGTGGCCGTTGCCGCCCGTGGCGGGTGTGTCGGGCAGGGGATTGTCGATCTCGATCTCGATGGCGCGCTCCACGCGCCGCCCGCGCAGGATCACCTCGCCGCCTTCGCGCAACGGCTGGATGCCGTGGCGCACGGCGTTCTCCACCAGCGGCTGCAGCAGCAGGTGCGGTACCGGAAACGCGCCGGGCAGTTCGTCCAGCTCGCGCCGCACGCGCAGGCGCGGACCCAGGCGCAGCTGCTCGATCGCGAGGTAGCGCTCGATCAGCCCCAGTTCTTCTTCCAGCGTGCCGTCGCGCGCGTCGTGACGGCCGAGCGCAGCGCGGAACAGTTCGGACAGATCCTCTACCGTGCGCTCGGCCGCTGGCGGGTCCAGCCGGATCAGCGCGGCCACGGTATTCATGCTGTTGAACAGGAAATGCGGCCGGATGCGCGCCTGCAGCGCTTCGACCTGCGCCTGCGCCACCGCGGCCAGGCGCGCCTGCCACTGCGCCAGCACATAGAAATAGCGCAGCATCGCCGCGCCGAGCAGCGCGGCGATGGTGCTGTTGTCGCGCACGAATTCGAACGCGTCGCCGTGGCGGATCAGGCCCATCTGCAGTGCGCCGTCCATCCACGCGGCCAGCACGCTGGTGAGCGCCACGATCAGCAGCATCAGCAGCCACACCGCCGCATACGGCAGCAGGCCGTGCAACCGGCCGAGCGCGGGACGCAGCTTGCAGAGCGCCACGCCGGTGAGCATGGCGATCCATTCGGCGAACAGCATGCCCACGCTGTAGCCGCGCCAACCGCGGCTGCTTTCCGGCGCCAGCAGCATCACCGTGACGGTGAGCGCCGCCACCACCAGCAGCGCGAACAGCACCGGCGCGCTGCAGAAATCCGGCAGCGGGCTGGGCTCAAGGCCGGCTTGGGCAAGGCGTGGCTTGGCGGGTTGGCGCATGGACGCACAGTATGCCCAAGCCCATCGGCCCGGGCCGTGTCCTCGCGCCTGGCTTGGCGTACTCAGCCGATCAGGCGCTGGCCCATCCAGGTGCGCAGGTGGGCGATCTCCTCGGCGCATACCGAATGCGGCATCGCATAGGTATGCCATTCCACCGGATAGCCCAGGCCCTGCAGCACGTCGCGCGACTGCACGCCGCGGGTCAGCGGCACGATCGGGTCGGCGGTGCCGTGGCCCCAGAAGATCGGCGTGGTGGCGTTGGCCGCGCTGCGCTCGGCTTCGAACGAGGGCTGCATCGGCAGGTAGGTGGACAGCGCCACGATGCCGGCCAGTCGCCGCGGATGGCGCAGGCCGCCGGCCAGTGCGATCGCGCCGCCCTGCGAAAAGCCGGCTAGCACGATGCGCTCGTCCGGCACGCCGCGCTCGTTCTCGCGCGCGATCAGCTTCTGCACTGCCTCGATCGAGGCGCGCATGCCGGTTTCGTCCTGGCGCGAGGTGAGGTCGACGCCGGCGATGTCGTACCAGGCGCGCATCGGCATGCCGCCGTTCAAGGTGACCGGACGCACCGGCGCATGCGGGAACACGAAGCGCAGCCCGGGCCATTCCTGCGCCACCAGCTCAGGCACGATCGGTTCGAAGTCATGGCCATCGGCGCCAAGGCCGTGCAGCCAGATCACGCTGTGGGTCAGCCGGGTAGCGGTTTCGTGCTCGACGGTAGGCAGGGACATGCAGGGAGAGTTGCCGGTAGGGGGAGGGGCGGTCCGTCCGGATGGCCGCGGGGCCATCAAACGCACGATGCACGCAATCGCTTACGCGGAGCCGACGGGGGGCGGCTAGCCGGGCAAAACAGTCCGCCCTATGCGGAAGCGGACGGTGCGGCTGGCGCACGGTGCCTCCTGGCGATGCGGATGCTGCCCGGCCCGCGCAGCCTAGTCGCGCCCTCCCCGGCGGGATACAGGACGCATGGCGCTTGCGGGCGGAGCCGTCTTGGTTATGCTCCGGCGTTTTTGCAGTGGAGCGCGCTCATGCGTCGGATGATTCTCGCGGGCCTGGCAGCCCTCGCCGCCAGCCCCGCCCTGTTCGCCGACACCCCGGCCGCGCTCCCCGCCGGCACGCTCGACCTCGAGACCGTCATGGCCAATCCGGACTGGATCGGCGCCGCGGTGGAAGCGCCTTACTGGAGCGTCGACGGCCGCAGCCTGTACTACTCGCTGAAGCAGGACGGCAGCAAATTGCGCGACCGCTATCGCGTCGACCTCGCCAGCGGACGCAGCGAGAAGCTCGGACCGGACGCGCTGGCGCAGGCCGAAGGACCGGCGGTGTTCGACCGCCAGCACCGGCAGGCGGCGTTCCTGCTGCACGGCGACGTGTTCCTGGTCGAACCCGGCACGGGCCGCCGGGTGCAGGTCACCCGTACGCCGGAAACCGAGACTTCGCCGCGCTTCTCCAGCGATGGCCGCGCCTTGCAGTACCGCCAGGGCAAGCAGTGGTTCGTCTACGACATCGCCGCCGGGGTCGCCGCGCCGGCGGCCGTGCTCAACGTGGGCGACGACCCGCGCGGCAAGCAGCCCGATGCGCTGGGCCGCGACCAGCTGCGCCTGTTCAAGGCGCTGCGCGCGGCCAAGGCGGAAAAGGACGCCGCGCGCGCCAACGAGGAAACCCTCGCCGCCGCCGATCCGGGCCGCGCGCCGCGCGCGATCTGGCTGGGCGACGTCGGCGAGGTGATCGACACCGAGCTGTCGCCGGACGGGCGCTGGATGCTGGTGGTCGCCCAGTCCAAGGACGCCAAGGCAGGCAAGACGCCGGAGCTGATGCACTACGTCACCGAGTCCGGTTACGCCGAAACGCAGGCCACGCGTACGTATGTCGGTCATCGCGACCCGGTGCCGCAGTCGCTGCTGCTGGTCGACCTGCGCGCGCGCAAGAGCTACCCGCTGGATGCCGGCGCGCTGCCGGGCATCAAGGACGACCCGCTGAAGGACCTGCGCGCCGGGGCGGTCGCCGCGCTGAACCAGGCCGGCCGCGGCGACGAGGCCAAGGCGCTGAAGGCACCGGAGCAGCGCGCGGTGCGCATCATCTCCGATGCGGACGACGGCGGCGGTGGCGGCGTTGCCTGGAGCGACGACGGCGGCAACCTGGCCATCCAGCTGCGCGCGATCGACAACAAGGACCGCTGGATCGCCACCGTCGATTTCGACCGGCATGCGCTGGTCAACCAGCACCGCCTGACCGACCGCGCCTGGATCAACTGGAACTTCAACGATTTCGGCTGGCTCAAGGACGGCCACACGCTGTGGTACCTGAGCGAGGAAACCGGCTGGTCGCAGCTCTATGCCAAGGCTCCGGGCGGCAAGGCGCGTGCGCTCACCAGCGGCAGGTTCGAGCTCAGCCACCCGGTGCTGAGCGAGGACGGCCAGTGGTTCTACCTGCGCAGCAACCAGGTCGCGCCCTACAGCTACGACGTGTACCGCCTGCCGGCCCAGGGCGGCCAGCTCACGCGGGTCACCCAGTACCAGGGCATGGACGATTTCGTGCTCTCGCCGGACGGCCGCCAGCTGGCGGTGCTGCATTCGGCCCCCTACGTGCTGCCGCAGCTGGCGGTGCAGGACGCGGCCGGCGGCGCACCGCGCGAGCTGACCCAGGGCATGAAGCCGGGCTTCGCGCAGCGCGCATGGATCGCGCCGAAGATCGTCGGCGTGGCCTCCACGCACGGTGCCGGCACGATCTGGGCGAAGTACTACGGGCCGACTGACGAAGCGGCGGCGGGTTCAAGGCCGGCGGTGATCTTCGTGCATGGCGCGGGTTATCTGCAGAACGTCACGCTGAGCTGGTCCAACTACTTCCGCGAGCAGATGTTCCACAACCTGCTGGTGCAGCGCGGCTACGTGGTGCTGGACATGGACTACCGCGCTTCCGAGGGCTACGGCCGCGACTGGCGCACCGCGATCTACCGGCAGATGGGTCATCCGGAGCTGGAGGACCTGCTCGACGGCAAGGCCTGGCTGGTCAAGGAACATGGCGTGGATCCGCACCGCGTGGGCATCTACGGCGGCAGCTACGGCGGCTTCATGACCCTGATGGCGCTGCTGTGCGCGCCGGGCGAATTCGCCGCGGGCGCGGCCTTGCGGCCGGTCAGCGACTGGTCCAGCTACAACCACGAGTACACCTCGAACATCCTCAACGACCCGCAGCTCGATCCGGAGGCCTACGCGGCCAGCTCGCCGATCGAGTACGCGGACCATCTGCAGGATGCGCTGCTGATCGAGCACGGCCTGATCGACGACAATGTGCTGGCCAGCGATTCGATCCGCCTGTACCAGCGCTTCATCGAGCTGCACAAGAAGAATTTCTGGATGTCGCTGTATCCGATGGAGCGGCACGGCTTCGTCAATCCCGACTCCTGGCACGACGAATACCGCCGGATCGCCGAACTTTTCGACACTTACGTCAAGCCGGCGCCGGCGCAGGAAGCTGCGATGGGACGCTGATCGCGGCGTTCACGTGGCAGTCGGTCCAGACCCTGTTTTTAGGACAAGTGCTCACATATTCATCACGGATTTCACTGATAGAGTGCCGCGGTTCGCGCCAAGGACAACAGGAAGGGCCGATATGTCGAGTGCACGCAGTCTGGTTAGGGTGGCCCTGTTCGCCGCCCTCGCGGTTTCCACCTCCGCCATGGCCCGCCAGTTCCCGGCCACTGGCCTCGGCCAGGCCTGGCCCAATGCCAGCGACGTGAGTTCCAGCCCGCGCTGGCATGTCTACGTGTTCATCAAGGACGGCGTGCGCTACATCCAGGTCAACGACCTCAACGGCCGCGTGCGCGGCGCCTTCGCCACGGCCAATGGCCAGTCGCTGGTGCTGCCGATCGGCGTGGATGCGGAGCGCACCTCGGCCGGTCCCAACGCCTCGGCGCTGACCACCGCCGCCACCGGCCAGACCGGCGAGACGGTCTATCGCGACAACGACGTGCGCGTCACCGCCCGTCGCCTGCCCGGCGGCAACATGGCATTCGATGCGGATACCACCGGCTGCAACGACCCGGTGGAGTGCAGCACGCACGTCCAGTAAGCGGCAGGACACGGACAAATGAAAAAGGGCGCGCCGATGGGCGCGCCCTTTTTCGTTGCAGCTGGCTCAGTCCGGATTGTGCAGGATCAGGCTGACGCGGGTGCCGTACGCCAGCTGGCGCTCGCGCACCTGGCCCTCGAACAGCGCGACCTGGTCGCGGATCGCCTCCAGCCCGGTGCTGGTGGTAGCCAGGCCCTGCATCAGCTCGCCCCAGCGCACCGAGCGGGCGGCCGTTTCGTCGCGATGGCCATCGATGCGCATCACCACCCAGCGGCGACCGTCGAACGCACCGCCGCGCAGGCGCACGTGGATCCGGCTGACATCGCGTTCGCCGCACAGGCTGCCGGCGATCTCGCCGATGGTCCGGTACAGCACCAGGTGGATGCCGGGCGAGAGCTGGCTCAGGCCGCGGCCTTCGATGTCGCAGGTGTAGCCGACGCCCGCCGCTTCCAGCGTGCGCGCCACGGCGCCTTCGCGCAGCGCTGCCGGCAGACCGCGCTGGCGCCAGCTCACCGGATGGAGGTTGTCGGCCAGGCGGAACAGCTGATCCTGGTTCAGCGCCGTCTGCAGGCGGTACTGGCGCTCTTCCGCGGTCGGCACGGTATAGCGCAGGCGCTCCAGCATCAGGTTGTTGGTCTGCTGGATGCTGCCGCGCACCTGCTCGATCGCCATCGCGGTCTGGCGCATGCGCAGTTCGCCGAGGAACAGCGTGCGCTGGGCGAGGGCCAGCGTCTGGCGCGAGTCGAGGCGCTCCTGCAGGTCGCGCCGGTTGAGCACCGAGATGCGCGCGCCGAACATCATCATGGTGGAGATGGTGAAGGCGATCAGCACTTCCGCCTGCATCGTGCCGGGATCGAACGCCGCCGGCATGGTGAACACCACCGCGGTGCTGGCCATGGTTCCGCCGATCGCCACGCCGTACCAGCCATGGCGCAGGGCCAGGAACACCACCGGCACGAACATGGTCATGCGTGCCACCTGGCGGGCCTGGTCGCCCATGCCGCCGCCGCCGATCCAGGCCAGCAGCATCAGCACCGGCAGCAGGCCGAGCGCGCTTTCCAGGAACAGGCGGCTGTCCATCAGGCGCGTCCAGCGCTCATGCGCCGGAGTGAGCTGCCACACCTCGCGGATCATCAGCGCCAGCGGCGCCACGGTCAGCACGCCGAGGTAGTTGCCGACCAGCCAGCGTGCGGCCAGGTCAATGGCCGGAGAACTGGCCGGCTTGATCGACACCGATACCGCGGCGAGGTTGGCTCCCGTCCACACCAGCGAGCAGACCAGCGCGCACAGCAGCAGCACGCTGATGCGCACATGGTGCCGGCTCTGGAACAGCTGCCAGCGCTCGCGGCAGACGTGGACGATCGGCATCGCCAGCGCGATCGGCGGGATCATCATGATCGCCGACCAGGTACCGCCGAAATCGTCCATGCACAGCCATGCGGTATAGCCGAGTGGTCCCAGTTCACCCACGGCGAGCGCGGGCCAGTAGCGCCGCGGCACCAGCAGCAGGACGGTCAGGCGATAACCGGCGAACAGCACCCAGTACGAAAACGACACCTGGCGCAGCAATACGAATCCCAAGGCGTAAAGCAGCGCCGCCGCTCCATGGCGTAGCAGAGGATTCTCCACAGCTCTCGATTGCATCCCGGCTCCCCTGAGCTTGTTTGGACGGATAGCCATGTATGTGAAGGCCGCCGCCTGCGGATACAGCAAATTATCGAATGGGACAGCGCTTGCCGTGAAACCGTGGTGAAGGATTCCATGAGCATCGGTAACGTTATCGCAAGGCGCGTGGACTTCCCCGGTCCGACCTTGTTCAGCGCCCCGGAACCGCGACCCTCCCGCCGGCCGGAACGACGCCCGTTTGTACTGCGAGCGGCCGCGACATATCGCCGATCTCGTCGCAATTGAGCAGGTGCGGCAGCCCAAAAGGCATGACAGTGCATTCACTTACGTGAAACTTTCGGTCTGTGCGCCGCTTCGGCGGGCGGGGCCTCGTGCCACAATGAGCGCGATCCGGTCGATATCCCCGCCTTCATGACCATCCAGAAAGACGCATACCGGCGCTTCCAGGAAGAGCTCGCCGCGTTGGACCAAAAGCAGGAAGCGGATGCAGGCAAGCCTACCGGCGCCACGCGGATGGCGCGGGCGCGCGAGGATTTCCTCGAACTGTGCAAGCGCTACGACCTGTCCGTGGCGGACGTGGTCGCGTTCTTCCCTGAAGAAGACGGCATCGGCTACCTGCAGGGCCTGATCGCCGCCAGGGACGCCAGGCCGCGGCGCGGCCGCAAGCCGAAGGCGTCGCCCTGAGGCTGGCTCAGGCGATCACCGCCTGCGGATCGAAATAGCGCCCGGGCGACAGCCCGAAGCTGCGCTTGAACATCGCCACGAAGGCGCTGACGCTGGCGTAGCCCAGCGCATCGGCCACGCTGGCCACCGCCTCGCCAGAGGCCAGCCGCTCCAGCGCCCGCGCCAGCCGCGCCTGCTGGCGCCATTGCGCGAAGCTGCTGCCGGTCTCGTAGCGGAACAGGCGCGTCACCGTGCGTGGCGACAGGCCGGCCCAGGCGGCCCATTCCTCCAGCGTGCGCACGTCGTCCGGGTGTTCCAGCACCGCGTGGGCGATGCGCAGCAGGCGGCGGTCGCTGGGCAGCACCAGGTGCAGCGGTTCTTCCGGCGCGCGGCGCATTTCGTCCATGAGCACGGCGAGCAGGCGTTCCTGTTCCTCCGCCAGCGGCTGCATCGGCGACCAGGTGGCTGCGCGCAGCACCAGGGCGCGCATCAGTTCGTTGCCATTGAGCACGCAGGTCCGCCCCGGCAGCCCGGCCGAGGCGTCGGGCGCGACGTAGACGCCCCAGCCCTGGGTGGCCTCGGATACGCGCACCGTATGCAGCTCGCCCGGCGGCAGCCAGCCCACGCGGTGCGGTGGCAGGGTCCAGGCGCCGTAGGCGGTGCGCACGCTGATCAGGCCTTTTTCCAGATAGAAGAACTGGCCGCGCACATGGCTGTGCCAGTCCGATTCCACGGTGTGGAAGGCCTTGTTCTCACCCATGCCGTTGAGCACGTAGGCGATCAGATCGGGGCCTTCGGCGCTTTCCAGCCAGTGGAAGTGTTCGATGGTGCCGTGCGGAGTCTGACCCATGGCGATATATCGAATGACGGGTTCTAGATACAAATTGTCCCTCTGACGATATCAGGCCATTCGGGGCTCCGCCTAGGCTTATGTACGGCGCCTACCCCGGGCGCGACGTCCCATCGCCACGCGCGGTCACGCCGGAGCCTCCGCGGACGTCCTATCTGCAAACTTCCATAAGGAGACCGGCATGTCCGCCAACGACTCGCCGTCCATTCCGATGGACGCCGCCGAAGCCCTGACCCGCTTCGTGGTCAGCGCCCAGCTGATGCTCGACCCGCTCACCCCGGAAAGCCTGCGCCGCCAGGTGGAACCGAAACTGCTGGATACGCTCCCGGCCCTGCAGGCGCTGGGCGTGTTCGACCTGTTCGCCATCCGCGATCCGGCCTTGGCCGCGCTGGTGGCGGACGAACTGGCGGCACGGCGCGCGTCGGTGCGACCGCGACCGCTGGCAGCCGCCTGAATATTTGCGGGGGCAGAATATGCCTTCCATATATTTGCCTTGACAAATATTTGATCGGCAATAGAATGCGCGGCTATGAATTCTTCGACCCCCCAGATGCAGGAAGGCATCGGCATGCTGCTGGCCGCCGTGCGCACGGAAATCGTCCGCAGCATGGAGGCCGAACTCGCCGCCAAGGGCATCGAGCTGCGCTACACCCAGTTCCTGATCCTCAAGCGGCTGTCCTCGCTGGGGCCGATCACCGCGGGCGAACTGGCCCGCTCGATCGAACTGGACGGCGGCGCCATGACCCGCCAGCTCGACCAGCTCGAAGGCAAGGGCTACCTGCGCCGCCGTCCGCATGAACAAGACCGGCGCGCGCTGCGCATCGAGCTGACCGAGGCCGGCCAAGCGATGACGCAGGAGCTGATGAACTGCAACGAGCGGGTTCTGAAAGCCGCCCAGCGCTCGCTGGACGAGACCGAACAGCAGCAGTTGCGCGACTACCTCACGCGCGTGCTCCAGGCACTGCGCGACAGGCATTGATTCACCACTTCACTTTCTGGACTTAAGACCATGCGTCTGCACATTACGGCGGCGGCGATCGGACTGAGCCTGGCCCTGGCCGGCTGCGTCAGCAGCGGCGGCCTGCATCCGTCCGGCACGCTCGCGGAAGCGTCCTCGCTCAAGAGCGAGCGCAGCCTTCAGGGCATCGAGGTCTCGCCGGCGGCCTGGCCGCAGCAGGACTGGTGGACCGCGCTGGGCGACAGCCAGCTCGACGCGCTGATCGGCGAAGCGCTGCAGGACAACCCCAGCCTGGCCGCCGCCGATGCGCGCGCGCAGCAGGCCCAGGCCGCGGCGGGCATCGCCGATGCCGCGCGCGGCCCGACGGTGAACGCCGGCGCCAGCATCGCGGGCGCCCGTCTGCCGGATGGCCTGATCGCGCCCGAAGGCCATTTCGCCTGGGCCAAGTACGGCTACGCCAGCTTCAACTGGGGCCTGGACCTGTGGGGCGGCAAGCGCGCCGCGTGGGAAGCCGCGCTGGGCCAGGCGCGCGCCGCCGAGATCGACCGCCAGGCCGCGCGCATCCAGCTGTCCACCAACGTAGCCCGCGCCTACACCCAGCTCGGCTATGCCTATGCGCAGCAGGACGTGGCCAAGGCCGAACTCGAACGCGCCGACAACGCGCGCGAGCTCACCCGCCAGCGCGTCGCCGCCGGCATCGACAACCAGCTGCAGCTCAAGCAGGCCGACACCGAAGTCGCCTCCGCCGAGCAGCAGCGCGTCGCGGCGGACCGTTCCATCGATGCCGCGCGCTCGGCGCTGTCCGTGCTGCTCGGCAAGGGTCCGGACCGCGGCCTGGACATCGCCCGTCCGCAGGTGCTCAAGCCGGCCGCACTGGCGGTGCCGGGCAACCTGTCGGTGGACCTGATCGGCCATCGCGCCGACCTGGTCGCCGCACGCTGGCGCGTCGAGGCGGCGAGCAGGGACATCAAGGTCGCCAAGAGCGAATTCATGCCCGACGTCAGCATCGGCGCCATGGCCGGCCTGCTGAACCTGGGTGGCGGCAACCTCTTCAGCATGAGGAACCGCTTCTACGAGCTGGCGCCCTCGATCAGCCTGCCGATCTTCGACGGCGGCCGCCTGCGCGCCAACCTGGCCGGCAAGGACGCGCAGTACGACCTGGCGGTGGCGCAGTACAACCAGACCCTGGTCGCCGCCACCAACGAAGTGGCCGACGACTACAACGCGCTGCAGTCCTCGCAGCAGCAGATCGACGCGCAGCAGCGCGCGCTGGATGCGGCCACGCAGGCCTGGCAGCTGTCCGGGCAGCGCTACAAGGCCGGCATCGGCAACTACCTCGAGGCACTGATCGTGCGCCAGCAGCTGCTGCAGGCACAGCAGCGCATGGCCTCGCTGCAGGCGCAGCAGGTGGACCTCTCGGTGCAGCTGATCCAGGCGCTCGGCGGCGGCTTCCGTCCGCACGGCGACGCGCATGCGCTGGCCGACGCGCCGGCCGCCTCCTCTTCTTCCTCTTCCGCACGCTCTCTCTGAAGGCTTTTCGCCATGTCTAGCCAAACTCCGCTCGCGGCCGACAACGCCGCTCCCCAACCGCAGAAGAACCGCCGCGGCTTCCTGCTGCGCCTGCTCGGCGTGGCGGTGATCCTCGCCGCCGCCGGCTGGACCGCCTGGTATTTCCTCGACGGCCGCTGGTACGAAGGCACCGACGACGCCTACGTCAACGGCAACGTGGTGCAGATCACCCCGCAGGTGCCCGGCACCGTGGTCACCATCGGCGCCGACGACGGCGACCTGGTGCACGCCGGCGACGTGCTGGTGAAGCTCGACCCGAGCAACACCGAAGTCGCCCTGGCCGAAGCCAAGGCCAGCCTGGCCAGCACCGTGCGCCACGTGCGCGGCCTCTACAGCAATGTCTCCGGCGCCCAGGCCGACGTGGCCGCGCGCAAGGTGGCGGTGGACAAGGCGCGCGCCGACTTCAACCGCCGCCGCGACCTGGCCAAGTCCGGCGCGATCTCCGCCGAGGAGCTGTCGCACGCGCAGGACACCCTGACCACCGCCGAGAGCGGGCTGATCACCGCGCAGCAGCAGTTCGAGACCAGCAAGGTGCTGGTCGACGACACCGTGGTCGCCTCGCATCCGGACGTGCAGGCCGCCGCCGCCAAGCTGCGCGCCGCCTATCTCGACAACCTGCGCACCACCATCGTGGCGCCGGTCGACGGCTACGTCGCCAAGCGCTCGGTGCAGCTGGGCCAGCGCGTCGCCACCGGCGCGCCGCTGATGGCGGTGGTGCCGCTGCATCAGGTGTGGATCGACGCCAACTTCAAGGAGACCCAGCTGACCCACATGCGCATCGGCCAGCCGGTGGAGATCCGCGCCGATGTGTACGGTGGCAAGGTCACCTACAAGGCGCACGTGCAGAGCCTGGGCGTGGGCACCGGCAGCGCGTTCTCGCTGCTGCCGGCGCAGAACGCCACCGGCAACTGGATCAAGATCGTGCAGCGCGTGCCGGTGCGCGTGTTCTTCGACGACCCGACGCAGCTGGACCAACACCCGCTGCGCATCGGCCTGTCCACCGACGTGGAAGTGAACCTGCACGACCAGACCGGCCCGATGCTGGCCAGGCAGGCCCCGTCACAGCCGGCTTTCAAGACCGACGTGTACGCCCGGCAGATGGCCGAGGCCGACAGCGCGATCGGCCAGATCATCCACGCCAACATGGCCGGCCAGAAGTAAGCCGCCGCGGCGGATCCCCAGGCGGGGATCCGCCGGCAGCGCTCGCCTCGGCTCCCCACCGCCCTCCGGCACGCCTATCCCATGAGCACTCAATTCCGTCCCCCCAACATGGCACTGACCACGGTCGGCCTGTCGTTGGCGACCTTCATGCAGGTGCTGGACACCACCATCGCCAACGTGTCGCTGCCGACCATCGCCGGCAACCTCGGCGTGAGCGTGAACCAGAGCACCTGGGTGATCACCTCGTTCGCGGTGAGCATGGCCATCTCGCTGCCGCTCACCGGCTTCCTCACCCGCCGCTTCGGCGAGGTGAAGATGTTCATCTGGTCGACCCTGCTGTTCTCGCTGGCCTCGTTCCTGTGCGGCATCGCGCAGAGCATGGGCATGCTGATCCTGTTCCGGGCCATCCAGGGCGCGGTGGCCGGGCCGATGTATCCGGTGACGCAGGCGCTGCTGATCTCGATCTATCCACCGGCCAAGCGCGGCATGGCGCTGGCGCTGCTGGCCATGGTGACGGTGGTGGCGCCGATCGCAGGTCCCATCCTGGGCGGCTGGATCACCGACAACTATTCCTGGCCGTGGATCTTCTTCATCAACGTGCCGATCGGCATCTTCGCCAGCATGGTCATCGGCGCCCAGATGAAGGAGCGCAAGGACGTCACCATGCGTCCGAAGATGGACTATGTGGGCCTGATCACGCTGATCATCGGCGTGGGCGCGCTGCAGATCGTGCTGGACAAGGGCAATGACGAAGACTGGTTCAGCTCCACCTTCATCGTGGTCACCAGCATTGTCGCGGTGCTGGGCATCGCGGTGTTCCTGATCTGGGAGCTGACCGACAAGGAACCGATCGTCGACCTGCGCCTGTTCCGCCACCGCAACTTCCGCATGGGCACGCTTTCGCTGGTGCTGGCGTATGCGGCGTTCTTCGCGATCGGCCTGCTGGTGCCGCAGTGGATGCAGCGCAACCTGGGCTATACGTCGACCTGGGCGGGCTTCGCCAGCGCGCCGCTGGGCATCCTGCCGGTGCTGCTGACTTTCATCGTCGGCAAGTACTCGACCAGGTTCGACCTGCGCCTGGTGGCGTCGATCTCGTTTCTGGTGATGGGCACCACCAGCTTCCTGCGTTCGGACTTCTTCCTCGACATCGACTTCATGCACATCGCCGGCGTGCAGTTGCTGCAGGGCCTGGGCGTGGCGCTGTTCTTCATGCCGGTGACCACCATCCTGCTGTCGGACCTGCAGCCGCACGAGATCGCCGCGGGCGGCGGCCTGGCCACCTTCCTGCGCACGCTGGGGGCGAGCTTCTCGGCCTCGCTGACCACCTTCATGTGGGATCGCCGCGCGGTGGTGCATCACGCCCAGCTGACCGAGCACATCACGCCCTACGACCCCACCGCGACGCAGGCGCTAGGCCAGCTCGGCGGCGGCGATCCGCAGACGGCCGCGGCGGTGGTCAACCAGATGATCACCCAGCAGGGTTACCAGATCTCGTTCAACGAGGTGTTCCACGTGCTGGGCTGGATCTTCGTCAGCCTGATCGTGGTGGTCTGGATGACCAGGCCGCCCTTCACGGCCAAGGCCGGACCCGCCGCGGGCGGCGGCCACTGATCCGGCGGACATGAAAAACAACGGCCCCGTTCGGGGCCGTTGCAATTTCGGGGGGGTCAAAGCGTCTTACAGATCGAAGCCCACGCCTACCAGCGCCATGGTCTCGCCACGGTTGGGTCCGTGCGTGCCGCCGTTGGAGATATGCCGGATCTGGAAGCTGAGGTATTTGCCTTGCCAACCCACCGTATTGACGAATTCGCCCACGCTGCTCAGCGCCATGGTGCGGCCGGTCTGCACCGCGCCCTGCAGGCTGTAGAAGAAGCCGTGGTACCAGTCGCCTTCGCTGCCATAGCGCAGGCGCGCGCCGCCGGCGACCAGCCAGACGTCGTCGCCGGTCTCGTAGCGATTGCCCCGGTAGCGGGCCAGGTCGCGGCCGCCGATCCAGCCGACGGAAACGTCGGGCGCCCAGGTAAAGCGGGTGCTGCCAATGGGATGGGCGTCGAAGGTCGCCTCGACGAAGGCGGCGTTGGTGCCGTGCGAATCCATGTAGCTGCGCCCGCCCTGGACTTCCAGGTGGGTCGCGGCAGAAGCGGCAGAAGCCGCGCCGGCCATGGCCAGCGCAAGCGCGCTAAGAAAAACCTTATTCAAACGCATGGGGATGCCTTTTGGGGGACAGTTCTTTTATGAACTATATGGTTCAATAAGTGTCGTCGATCCCCGGTGAACTCGTAAATCCCACCTTCGTTCGACTCAGCGTTCCCCCAAACGCACCAATTGATTTAGCCCGGATGTTATAGTGACGAATAATCGTCCGGGTAAAACAGCTCCACCCACACACTCCCTCCCCCGGATCACATAGCCATGCACCCCAGTCAGAGCCAGAGCTGCACCGCCTTCGATGGCCACCGCCTGATCGCCTCGGGTTCGCTGCGTGAGGTGGCCTCCGCCACCAAGCGTGCGATCGACGCCGGCGCCAAGGGACCGGTGCTCGTGTTCGACGACCAGACCAGCCTGCCCGTGGAAATCGATTTCCGCGGCAGCCAGGACGACGTGCTGTCCCGCCTCGGTCTCGCCCAGGCCGCCACCGAGACCGCGCCGCGCGGCCCGGGCCGCCCGCGCCTGGGCGTGGTGGCGCGCGAGATCACCCTGTTGCCGCGCCATTGGGAATGGCTGGCCGAGCAGCCCGGCGGCGCGTCCGCCACGCTGCGCCGGCTGGTCGAGGATGCCCGCCGCAGCGAGCAGGACCGCGCGCGCCGCGCCGGCGAGGCGCTGGACCGCTTCATGCAGGCCATGGCCGGCGACCTGCCGCACTACGAGGAAGCCTCGCGCGCCTACTGGCGTGGCGAGCGCGACCGCTTCGACCAGCTGGTCGAGACGTGGCCGGCCGACGTGCGCGATCATGCGCGTCGCCTCGCGGCGGCGGCCTGGAACGACGCGGACGCCATCGCCTGAGACCCAGCTACCGCCCGCGCCTCCGGAACAAAACCAGCTCACCATGTCGCCGTCTGCTTCCCGCCGCCCCTCGCTCACCGAGGGGCCGATCGCCCGCACCCTGCTGCTGTTCGCGCTGCCCATCATGGGCAGCACGGTGCTGCAGTCGCTCAACGCGTCCGTCAATGCGATGTGGATCGGGCATTTCCTGGGCGAGTCCGCGCTGAGCGCGGTAAGCAATGCCAGCCTGATCGTGTTCCTGCTGCTCACCGCCGTGTTCGGCGTGAGCATGGCCAGCACCATCCTGGTCGGACAGAGCCTGGGCGCGCGCAACATGGTGGAGGCCAAGCGCGTGGTCGGCACCGGGGTGAGTTTCTTCGTGGCGCTGTCGACCCTGGTCGCCGTGCTGGGTTACTTCAACACCGCATGGATGCTGCAGCAGCTGGGTACGCCGGCCGACGCGATGCCGTACGCCGTGCCCTACCTGCGCATGGTCTTCGTGGCCATGCCGTCGATGTACTTCTATAACTTCCTGATGATGACGCTGCGCGGCGCCGGCGATGCGCGCACGCCCTTCATGTTCATGGCGATGTCGGTGCTGCTGGACATCGCGCTCAACCCGCTTTTCATGTTCGGCTGGGGGCCGGTGCCGGCGATGGGCACGGCCGGTTCCGGCTTCGCCACGCTGATCTCGCAGAGCGTGGCCCTGGCCGCGCTGCTCACCACGCTGTACCGCCGCAAGCACTTCCTGCGCCTGACCGGCCATGAGCTGGGCTATCTGAAGCCGGATCCGGCAATCCTGCGCGCGCTGGTGTTCAAGGGCCTGCCGATGGGCCTGCAGATGATCGTGATCTCGTCCTCGGCGATGCTGATGATGCGCCTGGTCAACGGCTACGGCTCGCACACCACCGCAGCCTACGGCGCCGTGACGCAGTTGTGGACCTATGTGCAGATGCCGGCGATGGCGATCGGCGCGGCGGTGTCCTCGATGGCGGCGCAGAACGTGGGCGCTCGCCTGTGGGACCGCGTGCACCGCATCACCCGCGCCGGCGTGGCCTACAATTTTCTGTTGAGCGGCTCGCTGATCGCGCTGATCTATGTGTTCAACCGCGGCGCGCTGCACCTGTTCCTGCCGTCCGACGGCGATGCGCTCGCGCTGGCGCAGCACCTGAACATGATCGCGGTGTGGTCCTTCATGTTCTTCGGCGTCACCTTCGTGCTGTTCGGCGTGGTGCGCTCCACCGGCGCGGTGTGGCCGCCGCTGATCGTGCTGACCATCTCGATGTGGCTGATCCGTCCGCCGTTCGCCTTCGCGCTGATGCCGCACATCGGTGCGGACGCGATCTGGTGGAGCTTCCCGCTGGGTTCGCTGGCCTCGATGCTGATGGCAATGGCCTATTACCGCTGGGGCGGCTGGCAGAGCGCGCACATGCTGGCGCCGCCGGCGCCCGCGCCCGCGCCCGACGCGGTGGCGGCCGAGGCCGCCGACTAAGCGCTGCCACGCGGCTGTCATGCCGCGTGCCTACCGTGGGCGCATGACCAGCCCCATCCTTCGCGGCCGGCGGCACGCATGAGTTTCTCGCGCCGCCGCTTCCTGCTCGGCGCCGGCGGACTGCTCGCCGCGCCCCTGTTCCCCGAACTGCTGCGCGCGGCGCCGGCCATGCCGATGGCCGATGGCCCCCGCATGGCGCCGCAGCTGGCCGAACCGAACCAGCCGCTGGTCAATCCGGCGACCTTGCCGCGCTTCGTCGACACGCTGCCGCTGCCGCCGGTCGCGCGTCCCATCGGGCAGCGCGAGCATCCGGCGCACCCCGGCCGCCGCCTGCCGCTCTACCGCATGGAAATGCGTGCGTTCCAGGCACGCCTGCATCGCGACCTGCCGCCCACCACGCTGTGGGGCTACCAGGGCAGCAGCCCGGGCCCGACGCTGGAAGCGAAACGCGGCGAACCGTTCCTGATCGAATGGGCGAACGCGCTGCCGACCCATCACCTGCTGCCGATCGACCATGGCATCCACGGCGCGGAAAAAGACCGTCCCGACGTGCGCACCGTTGCCCATGTGCACGGCGCGCGTGTCGGCCCGAATGACGATGGCTGGCCGGAAGACGCCTTCGCGCCCGGCCATTCGCTGCTCTACCACTATCCCAACGCACAAGACGCCGCGACGCTCTGGTATCACGATCATGCGATGGGCATCACCCGGCTCAACATCTATGCCGGTCTCTACGGCGCCTACCTGCTGCGCGATCCGGAAGAACAGGCGCTGGCGCTGCCCGACGGCGAGCACGAACTGCCGCTGATCCTGTGCGACCGCCTGATCGCGCGCGACGGCCAACTCTACTATCCGGTCTCCGACGATCCCGCCGCGCCGTGGGTATCGGAGGCCTACGGCAACGCCACGCTGTGCAACGGCAAGCTCTATCCGTTCATCGAAGTGGAACCGCGCCGCTATCGCCTGCGCCTGATCAACGCGGCGAATGCACGCCATTACGAGCTGAGCCTGTCGAGTCGCCACCCCTTCGTGCAGATCGGCTCCGACCAGGGCCTGCTGCCGGCGCCGCTGGAGCGCATGCGGGTGGAGTTGTATCCGGCCGAGCGCGCCGATGTGGTGGTCGACTTCTCCGGGCTGGATGGCCAGACGGTGGAGCTGCGCCAGCCGTCCGAACCGCTGCTGCAGTTCCGCGTGCGCAATCGCGGCGACAAGAACGCGGTATCGGTCGCCATGCCAACCGCGCTGCGCGCCGTGCCGCGCATCGACCCGGCCAGCGCCACGCGCGAACGCATCCTTACCGTCGGCGAGATGGACGACGCCAACGGCAACGCGATGATGATGACGCTCGGCGGGCATCACTGGTCCGACCCGATCACCGAGGATCCGCTGCAGGACAGCGTGGAGATCTGGAGCCTGGTCAACCTCACCGGCGACGCGCATCCGATCCATCTGCACCTGGTGCGTTTCCAGATCCTCGAACGTCGTCCTTATGACCTGTTCGCCTGGAACGAGCGCAAGGAACTGAAGTACACCGGCCCCGGCCAGCCGCCACCGCCGCATGAGGCCGGCTGGAAGGACACCGTGCGCGCCGACCCCGACATGGTCACTCGCATCATCGTGCGTTTCGAAGGCGAGCCCGGCAAATACGTGTGGCATTGCCATCTGCTCGAGCACGAAGACAACGAAATGATGCGTCCTTTCAAGCTGTTGCCGAAGGGCTGAAAAACCGCGTTTTTTTGCGTATTCGCAAGGCTTTGCGCCTGTCGCCGCGCTGTCATCTGCGCGGTCTTCGCTGTCGCTTCGCTGCCAACGCAACGTCATCCGCGAAGACCATGCTCCGCGCCGGCCGCGTCGTCCACGCTGCGCGGCCGCATCAGGGGGACCACGTTGCAGCCTTTGCGTTGCAGGAGTCCAAAGTCATGCCCAAGCTTCACGGCCGTCAGCGCTATCTGCCGTTCCTCACTGCTGCGCTCGCCACTGTCCTGGCCGGCGCCGCGGGTGCGCAAACCACTTCATCCGAACAGGATGCCGCATTCCGCCACGGTATCCCCGGTGCCGGTACCAGCCAGCGTCCAGGCCTGCCGGGCGGCATCGTCACGCTGCATCGTCCCGGCGAGCCGGGTGACCGCAGCGATCGCACGCGCACCCCGATCAAGCACGTGATCCTGCTGATCGGCGAAAACCGCACCTTCGACCATGTCTATGCCACCTACACGCCGCCCAAGGGCCAGAGCGTGCGCAACCTGCTGTCCGAAGGCATCGTCAACGCCGACGGCACGCCCGGCCCGAACGTCGCGCTGGCCAAGCAGTGGCAAGCCACCGACACCGGCAAGTTCGCGGCCGCGCCGACACGCACCACGCCGTATGCGCTGCTGCCGGCGATGAACACCGGCGGTGCGCCGACCCAGCCCTACTTCGCTTCCGCCGCCCAGGCCGAAGCAGTCGAGCCCGGCCTGCCCGCCGGCGAATACGGCCAGCTCGCCAGCGGCGGCACCGGCCTGCCGGGGCATGTGATCGACACGCGCTTCCCCACCCAGCTGGCCAACGCGCCGGTCGACATGAGCGCTTCGCTCAGCTACGACGACTACGCCAACAGTCCCGTGCATCGCTTCTTCCAGATGTGGCAGCAGCTGGACTGCTCGATCGACGCGGCCACGCGCGCCAACCCCAGCGGTTGCCGCAACGACCTGTTCCCGTGGGTGGAAACCAGCTTCGGCGCCGGCAGCAACGGCGCGCCGCGTCCGGCCAGCTTCGACGAACAGACCACCGGCGAAGGTTCCACCGCCATGCAGTTCCTCAACATGGCCAAGGGCGACGCGCCGTACTTCAACCAGCTGGCGCGCGAGTACGCGCTCAGCGACAACTTCCACCAGTCCGTGATGGGCGGCACCGGCGCCAACCACATCATGCTCGGCTACGGCAGCCTCATCTATTACGCCGACGCGCAGGGCCGCCCGGCCACGCCGCCGGGCAACCAGATCGAGAATCCCGATCCGATGCCGGGCACCGACAACTGGTACACCCAGGACGGCTACGGCGGCGGTTCCTACGTCAACTGCGCGGACGAGAGCCAGCCGGGCGTGGCCTCGGTGAAGGACTACCTGCGCAGCCTGCCGTACCGCAGCTTCCGCGGCGGCGACTGCAAGCGCGACGCGTACTACCTGGTCAACAACTACAACCCGGGCTACCTGGGCGACGGCACACCCGCGCCGCTGGGCGCCGACCAGTTCACCATCCCGCCGACGCGGCAGGAGAACCTGGCCCTGCTGCTGTCCCGCCACCACGTGAGCTGGAAGTACTACGGCGAAGGCTGGGGCGACGGTAAGGAGAACGGCGAGGGCGGCACCTTCTGCAATATCTGCGATCCGTTCCTGTACTCCACGCAGGTGATGACCGATCCCAAGCTGCGCGCGAACAACCAGGACATCAACGATCTGTACCGCGATATCCAGAACAACACCCTGCCCGCGGTGGCGATCGCCAAGCCCGACGGCATTCTCGACGGCCATCCGGCTTCGTCCAAGCTGGGCCTGTTCGAGGGCTACGTGAAGAAGATCGTGGAGATGGCCAAGGCCAACCCAGAGGTGTGGAAGGACACCGCGATCGTGGTGACCTTCGACGAAGGCGGTGGCTATTGGGACTCCGGCTACATCCAGCCGATCGACTTCTTCGGCGACGGCACGCGCATCCCGATGCTGGTGATCTCGCGGTATTCCACCGGCGGTCGCGTGGTGCACACCTATTACGACCATGTCTCCTTCGACAAATTCGTCGAAGCCAACTGGGGCTTGCACGAGACCATCTCGCCGCGTGGCCGCGACAACCTGCCGAACCCGCGCTCGCGTCCGGGCGATCCCTACGTACCGGTCAATGCGCCCGCGCTGGGCAACATGATGGATATGTTCGACTTCGGCCGCTATGCGCGGCATGACGCCGACGGCGCGGACAACGACGACCTACAGGACTGAGTCCTGAGGTCACTGCGCCATGGCCACGGGGCCATGGCGCCACCGTGCCGGCGCCGCAGGGAGGCGGCGCCGGCCAGCATGGATCACCGGGCAGGGCTTACCGATGCAAGTGGCTTATCAGCTGGCGCGCTTCGTTCGCGCCGCACTTACCGTATTGCTGCTGTCGTCGCTGCTGGCGCCGCGCGCGCACGCCGACGCCGGCGATTTCCAGGCGATGCCTGGCTTGTGGAAGATCGTCACGCATACCAATGCCAAGGGTGCGCCGCGCGAAACGGTGGCTTGGCACTGCGTGGATGAAGACGCCGATCCGTGGACATCGTTCGCACTGCCGCCACCGGATGCGAGCTGCCAGCGCAGCGACGAACACCGCAGCCGCACCTCGCTTGACTGGAACCTGCAATGCAACGCGCCACCCGCACTCCACGGCCGCGTCGTCTTCGACTCGCCCGAGCATTACAGCGCCACGCTGGGCACTGAAGGCGCAGAGCCGCTGCTGCGTGTCGAAGGCCGCCGCTACGCCGCCTGCACCAGCCCCAAGGATTGACGTAGGTTGGGGTGAGCACAGCGAACCCCAACGATGCATGGCGCTGCAGGTGGCCGACGTTGGGGTTCGCTGCGCTCACCCCAACCTACGTCTCTCGCTAACCGGTCTGCTCGGCAGACTTGAGTGCCCGCTTCGCCTCGCGCCGTGCGCGCCGCGCCGCCTTGCGTTCTTTGCGGTCGTGGTTCCATAGATAGATCGCCGGCGTGCTGAGCAACGTCAGCAGCTGCGATACCAACAGTCCGCCCACGATCGCCACGCCCAGCGGCTGGCGCATTTCCGAGCCGACGCCGAAGCCGATCGCCAGCGGCAGCGCTGCACCCATCGCGACCAGTGTGGTCATGGTGATCGGGCGGAAGCGCACCAGCGCCGCTTCACGGATCGCCTCCGGCGGGGACAGGCCGCGCTCGCGCTGCGCCACCAGCGCAAAGTCCACCATCAGGATGGCATTCTTCTTCACGATGCCGATCAGCATGAGGATCGCGATGATCGCCATCAGCGTGACCTGGGTCTGCGTCACCAGCATGGCCAGGAAGGCACCCATGCCGGCCGCCGGCAGCGTGGAGAGGATGGTCAGCGGATGGCCCAGGCTCTCGTACAGGATGCCCAGCACGATATACATGGCCACGATCGAGGCCAGCAGCAGGATCATGCCGTTGGACTGGGCCTGCTGCAGGCGCTGGTTCTCGCCGGAGAACTCCACATGTACGCCTGCCGGCAGGTTCACTGCGATCGCGGCTTGCTTGACCAGGGCAATGCCGCGGTCCTGCTGCACCTTGTCCGCGAGGTTGTAGCGGATGGTGGAGGCCTCCAGCTGATTGTGGTGACGGATGCGCAGCGGCGCGACGTTGGGTTCGATATGCGCCACCGCCGAAAGTGGAATCATCACACCCTGCGTATTGCGCACGCGGATGTTGAGCAGCGCCTCCGGGCTGAGCGAGTCCGCCGCCGTCGAGGTCAGCACGACCCAGTACTGGTTGATGTCCGAATAGATCACCGACACCTGCTTCTGGCCGAACGAGTTGTACAGCGCCGAATCGATGATGCCTACGCCCAGCTGAAGCCGGCTGGCCGCGTCGCGGTCCACCTTCAACAGCTGTTGCTTGCCGGTGAGATCGAAATTGCTGGTGACGTCGCGCATGTCCTTCAGCGTGCGCATGTAGCGCACCATCTTCAGCGTCCACGGCTGCAGGTCTTCGCCGCTGGTGCCGATCAACTGGAATTCATACTTGCCGCCGCTATCGCCGCTGCCGCCGCCGCCCAGGAACTGCACCAGGCTCAGAGAAACCTTGACGTCCGGCAGCACGTCGTACTGCTTGGCCAGGCGCTGCATCACCAGCTTGGCGCTTTCGTGGCGATCGTCGGGGCCGTCGCCGCGCGGCTTGAGGTCCACGAACATGCTGCCGGCGTTGCCAACGCCGCCGGTGCCGTCGTTGGAGCCCAGCGTGGTCAGCACGTCGAGCACCGCCGGATCCTTGCGCATGATCTCGGCCGCCCGCTGCGCCCGCGCTGCCATCAGAGTGGGCGAGATATTCGCATCGGCGCGAATGTCGCCCTGGATCATGCCGATGTCTTCCTCCGGCATGAAGTTGCCGCCGGCCGTCTTCACTACCGCCATCGCCAGCCCCACGGTCAACAGCAGCAGGATCAGCGGCTGCCAGCGCATCACCCGACGATGGTGCATGGCCCAGTCCAGCGCGCGCTCGTAGCGGCGATGCAATCCGCGGTCGAAGCGCTCAAGTGCGCGCTCCATCCGGCCAGGTTCGCGCGCGCCAGGTTCGTCCAGCTTGAGGAAGTGGCCGCACAAGGCTGGCGTCAAGGTGAGCGACACCAGTGCCGAGATAATCACCGCCGTGGCCAGGGTCACCGAGAACTCGCGCAGCAACATGACCAGCATGTTGTTGCCGAACAGCAGTGGCGCGAATACCGCCACCAGCGACAGGGTGATCGAAATCACCGTGAAGCCGATCTCGCGCACGCCGATCAGTGCGGCCTGCAGCGGCTGCTCGCCGTGCTCCATATGGCGCACGATGTTCTCGATCACCACGATCGCATCGTCCACCACGAAGCCGATGCACAGCACCAGCGCCACCAGCGACAGCGTGTTGAGCGTATAGCCGAGGAAATACATCACCACGAACGAGCCGGCCAGCGACAGCGGTACGCTCAGCGTCGCGATCAGGGTGGGGCGCAGCCGGCGCAGGAACACCAGCATCACCAGCACCACCATCACGATGCTTATCATCAGCGCCACCTGCACCTCGTGCAGCGCGGACTTGGTGGTCTGGGTGAGGTCGAAGATCGGAGTGATCCGCACGTCCGCCGGCATCCAATGGCCGAACTCCGGCAGGCGCTTGCGGATTTCCTCCACGGTGGCCACCGCGTTCGCTTCGGAACGCTTGCTGATCTGCATCGCCACGGTGCTCTGCCCGTTGAACCACGCGGCCTGGTAGATATCCTGCTGGCCGCTGTAGACCTTGGCCACATCGGACAAGCGCACCGGCGTGCCGTTCTTCACCGAAATCAGCAGGCTGCCGAATTCTTCCGGCGTATGCAGGGCATCGTTGGCGATCAGCGTGGTCTGCGTGCGGCCGTCGGTGAGCAGTCCTTGCGGCGAGGTCACGTTAGCCGCGCGCAGCGCATTGCTGACGTCGTCGGCACTTAGCTTCTTGGCAGCCAGCGCATTGGTGTCCAGTTCCACGCGTACCGAATGCGGCGTGCCGCCGAACACCTGTACCTGGGCCACGCCGGGAACCTGCGCCACCGCGGGTTTCAGGAGGGTATCGGTGAGATCGTAGAGCCTGTCGGGCGGCAGGCTGGAGGAGGTCAGCGAGACCAGCAGGATGGGGATTTGCGAGGTATCGAACTTGAAGTACTGCGGTGGCGAGGCCATGCCGCCGGAGCCGACGGCCGGCAGATCCACCTGGGCCGCATTGATCGCCGCCTGCACATCGCGCGCCGCCTTGTCCGCGCTGCGCCCGAAATTGAAGCGCACCTGCACCGTCGCCGAGCCCTCGGTGGCGTTGCCGTACATCTCCTCGACGCCGGGAATGCGCCCCAGGTGCCGCTCCAGCGGCGCCAGCACGGTGTTGGCCATGGTCTGCGCGCTCGCTCCCGGCATGGAAGCGACGACGAATACGCCGGGGAATTCCAGCGAGGGCAGCGCCGCCACGCCGAGCAGGCGATAGGCGAACAGGCCCGCCAGCAGCAGGCCGAGGCCGAGCAGGGAAGTGCCGACAGGGCGTCGAATCAGCGGCGCAAAGATATTCACGAGGCTTCCGTACCGGAGGTGCGTAGCGTGCGCCGGGCGATGCCTGGGTGGCGTGTCGGCGCGCGCCGGGAAATGCCGGCGCGCGTGGCGCCGGAGGGGTAGGCAATCATATCGGCTATATGACCGTCTCATTCGCTGCGGGCGGATGTGCCTTAAGTCCAGCCCGTGTCGAAAGGCAGGGGCGTTGATAGAGCCCCTCTCCTCCGGCGACCCGGGGTAGTCCCTGTGGGAGAGGGATGAGGCTGCGGGCGGAGTGCAAGAATGATGCGTACCGCTCCGGCCGCACCCTCATCCGGCTGCCGCCACCTTCTCCCGGAGGGAGAAGGATTCAAGTTTGGAGGCTGAGGAGTACCGCAGCGTTTATGCGTGCCGCAACGTTGAGCCCCTCTCCCTCCGGGAGAGGGGTTGGGGTGAGGGTACGACCGGAGCGCAAGGGTGATGTGCACCGCTCCAGTCTCACCCAGCGGGGCTTGCTCCTGAGGAAGATCAGGCCGCCTGCCCTGCCGCCTTCAACGCCCGCTTCGCCGCCCGCCGCGCCTTGCGCGCCGCCTTGCGCTCCTTGCGATCGTGATTCCACAGATAGATCGCCGGCGTGCTCAGCAAGGTCAGCAACTGCGACACCAGCAAGCCGCCCACGATCGCCACGCCCAGCGGCTGCCGCGTTTCCGCGCCGATGCCGAATCCGATCGCCAGCGGCAAGGCCGCGCCGATCGCCACCAGCGTCGTCATGGTGATCGGCCGGAAGCGCACCAGGGCCGCCTCGCGGATCGCCTCCGGCGCCGGCAGGCCGTGCTCGCGCTCGCGCACCAGGGCGAAATCCACCATCAGGATGGCGTTCTTCTTCACGATGCCGATCAGCATCAGGATCGCGATCACGCCGATCAGCGACATTGGCGTATGCGTCACCAGCATCGCCAGGAACGCGCCCGCGCCCGCCGCCGGCAGGGTGGAAAGAATAGTCAGCGGCTGGCCCAGGCTCTCGTACAGGATGCCCAGCACGATATACATGGCGAGGATCGAGCCGATCAGCAGCAGCATGGAGTTGTCCTGGCTCTCCTGCAGCTGCTGGTTCTCGCCGGTGTAGCCGATCTTTACGCCAGGCGGCAGGCGCGCCTCGGCGACCAGCTGGTCGATCAGCTGCATGCCTTTGTCGCGCGGGAAGTCCTGCGGCAGGTTGTAGTAGATCTGCACCGCTTCGAGCTGGTTGTAGTGGTTGACGATCGAAGGCGTGACGTTCGGTTCGATCCTGGCCACCGCCGATAGCGGCACCATGCCGCCGCCGGCGGTGCGCACGTAGGTGTTGAGCAGGGTCCCGGGCGTGAGCGAGTGCTCTGCGCTGGAGGTCAGCACCACCCAGTACTGGTTGATGTCCGAATAGATGATCGATACCTGGTTCTGGCCGAAGGCGTTGTACAGCGCCGTGTCGATCATGCCCATGCTGATGTTGAGCCGGCCGGCCGCCTGGCGGTCCACCTTCAGCATCTGCTGCTTGTCGATATTGTCGTAGTCGCTGCTGACGTCGCGGAACGGCGGGCGGTCCTTCATCAGCCGGGTGACCTTGTAGACCCAGGGCTGCAGGTCGATGGTGCTGGTACTGACCAGCTGGAAACTCTCGGAGCCCTCGCCGCCGCCACCGCCGCCGCCATTGAAGAAGCTCAGCGAGCTGAGCGAGACCTGCACGTCCGGCAGCGGCTCGTATTGCTTGCGCAGGCGCTCGACCACCTTGTCGATATGTTCCGGGCGCTCGCCGGGGCCGTTGCCTTTGGGCTTGAGGTCCACGTACATCACCGCCTGGTTGCCCACCGCCCCGCCGGCATTGTCGGCGCCGAGGAAGGTGGTCACGTCCAGCACCGCCGGATCCTTCAGCATGATCTCGGCGGCCTTCTGCGCGCGCAGCGCCATCAGGCTGGGCGAGATATTGGTGTCGGCGCGGACCATGGCGCGGATCAGGCCGATGTCTTCCTTGGGCATGAAGTTGAAGCCGGCGGTCTTCACCACCGCCATCGCCAGGCCGACGGTGAGCGCCAGCAGGATCAACGGCTGCCAGCGCATCAGGCGGCGGTGGTGCATGGCCCAGTCCAGCGCGCGCTCGTAGGTGCGCTGCATGCCGCGGTCGAAGCGCTCGACCGCGCGCTCGATCCGGCCCGGTTCGCGGCGCGCGCCGTCCTGCTTGAGCATCCAGCCGCACAGCGCGGGCGTCACGGTGAGCGAGATCAGCGCCGAGATCACCACCGCGGCGGTCAAGGTCACCGAGAACTCGCGCATGATCACGGTGAACTGGCTGTTGCCGAACAGCAGCGGCACGAACACCGCCACCAGCGACAGCGTGATCGACACCACCGTGAAGCCGATCTCGCGCACGCCGAGCAAGGAGGCCGGCAGCGCCTGCTCGCCGTGCTCCATGTGGCGCACGATGTTCTCGATCACCACGATGGCGTCGTCGACCACGAAGCCGATGCACAGCACCAGCGCCACCAGCGACAGCGTATTGAGCGTATAGCCCAGCGACCACATCACCACGAAGGCGCCGGCCAGCGACAGCGGCACGCTGATCATGGCGATCAGCATCGGCCGCACGCGGCGCAGGAAGATCAGCATGACCACCGCCACCAACAGGATGCTCAGCAGCAGGGCGATCTCGACCTCGTGCAGGGCCGAGCGGGTGGTCTGGGTGAGATCGAAGATCGGGGTGATCTGCAGGTCGGCCGGCAGCCACGAGCGCATTTGCGGCAGCTTGGCGCGCACTGCGTCGGCGGTGGCCACCGCATTGGCCTCCGGCCGCTTGCTCACGCGGATGGTCACCGAGCGCTGGCCGTTGAACCAGGCCGCCTGGTATTCGTCCTGCTGCCCGCTGTAGACCTTGGCCACGTCCGACAGGCGCACCGGCGTGCCGTTCTTCACCGAGATCAGCAGCTGGCCGAATTCCTCCGGATCGTGCAGGGCGTCGGTGGCGGTCACCGTCATCTGGGTGTTGCCGTCGCTCAGGATGCCCTGCGGCGAGGTGACGTTGGCCGCGCGCAGCGCATTGCGCACGTCGTTGCCGGACAGGCCCATCGCCGCCAGCTGCGCATTGTTGAGCTCGACCCGCACCGCCTTGGGCCGCCCGCCCATGATGCGCACCTGCGCCACGCCGGGTATCTGCGACAGCACCGGCGCGATCAGCGTGTCGGCCATGTCGTACAGCTTCTCCGGGCTCTGCGTGGTCGAGGTCATCGACAGCAGCAGCACCGGCATCCTGGAATTGTTGAATTTGAAGTAGCGCGGCGGGATGGTCATGCTCGACGGCAGGTCCACCTGGGCGGCATTGATCGCCGCCTGCACGTCGCGCGCCAGCTTGTCGGTGGATTTGCCCGGCTCGAACAGGAGGATCACCGAGCTGGAGCCGTCGTTGCTCTCCGAGCTCATTTCCTTGATGCCCGGGATGCGGCCCAGGTGCCGCTCCAGCGGCGCGGCCACGGTCGAGGCCATGGTCTGCGCGCTCGCGCCGGGCACCTCCGCATAGACCGACATGCCGGGGAACTCCAGCGCCGGCAGCGCGGCCACGCCGATCAGGATGTAGGTCCAGATGCCGGCCAGCGCCAGGCCCAGCGCGAGCAGCGAAGTGCCCACCGGGCGGCGGATCATTGGAGCGAAGATGTTCACGTATTCCCCGGGCGGCGCCTCCTGCGGCGCTCCGCAGGCGGGACTTTATGCCGGGGGGCCATCCTTGGGATGTGCCTGAAGTCCGGATGCCGCATAGGTCGTAGGTTGGGGTGAGCCGCAGGCGAACCCCAACATGGCCACATCCAAACGCATCGTAATGTCGGGGTTCGCCTGCGGCTCACCCCAACCTACGCCGGATGGCGGTGCGCCGGGCGTCAGCGCGCCGGGCTGTAGCGCAGCGTCAGGTAGGCGGTGCGGCCCAGCTGGTTGTAGTAGCGCACGGTTTCGTAGCGATGGTCGAACACGTTGGCCACGCGGCCCTGCAGGCTCCAGCCGGGCAGGAAGTTCCAGCTCGCGCGCAGGTCCACCGTGGTGTAGCCGCCCAGGCGCTGCAGGTTGGTCGCGTCGTCGTAGCGATAGCCTTCGCTGTTCACCGTGCCGCCAATGCTGAACGCGCCCAGGTCGCGGTCCAGGTCGATGCGCGCGATGCGCTTCGGGCGGCGGGCCAGCAGGTTGTCGCGGTTGGGATCGTCCTCGCCGCGGTTCTCCGGCTGCTGGAAGGTCAGGTAGCCGCGCAGGTGCCAGCCGTCGACGTCGGCGCCAAGCTGGCCCTCGATGCCGCGGATGCGCGCCTTGCTGACGTTGATCGGCACGAAGAAGGCGTCGTAGCCGATCAGGTCGTCGACCTTGGTCTGGTAGGCATTGACCGCCCAGTTCCACACGCCCGGACGCGCCGACAGGCCGATCTCCGCGGTGCGCGACTTTTCCGGCTTCAGATCCGGATTGGCCGTGGCGAAGCCGAAGAACGGCGGGAAGTACAGGTCGTTGAAGGTCGGTGCGTGGAAGGCGGTGCCGTACGAGGCGGTGAACTTCAGGCCGTTCTCGAAGCCGTAGCCGTAGGCCGCGCTGCCGGTGTCGTGGTTGCCGAACTGCTGGTTGTGGTCGTGGCGCGCCGACAGCTGGATCTCGTGCGGGCCGAACTGGCCCTGATACAGCGCGAATACGCCGGTGTTGTCGCGCTTGGTGCGCAGGTAGGCGGTGTCGCTGTCCGCGTGTTCCTGCTGATAGTCCACGCCGGCGCTGAGCAGCTGGCCGGGGGCGAGGGTGAAGTCGTTCTGCCAGCTCGCCTGGTTGCGGCGCGAGTACAGATGACCGGCGGGCTGCATGTCGGCGCCAAGGTCGGCGCGATTGAGATAGTTGTCGGCGCGGTCGATGTTCTGGCCGGCGCTCAGGCTCATCTTCCAGGCGTCGAGCACGGCGAAGCGCAGGTTCGCCCCGGCCACCTGCTGCGAGCGGCGCGTGTAGTTCTGGAAGCTGCCGTCGTATTCGATATCGCCCTTGCTCTTGAGCACGCTGGCGCTGAGCTCGGTGCCGTTGTCCCAGCGATAGCCGCCGCTCAGCGCGCCGTTATAGGTGCGGTAGCCGTCGTCGTCCGGCTCGTTGGTGAAGCAGCCGCCCGCGGCGGAACGGCAGGCATTGATGCCGCGCGTGTACTGGCCGCCCACGCTGGCGTTGAACCAGGCGTTGCGCGAGCCGCCGGACAGGCCGAACTGCCCGTCGGCCAGCCGATGGCTGCCCACGCCCACGGTCACCGACGGCGTCAGTGCCTCGTCGGGCTGGCCATGGCGGGTGAAGATCTGGATCACGCCGCCGATCGCGTCCGAGCCGTACAGGCTGGAGCGCGGGCCGCGCACGATCTCGATCCGCTCGATCTGCTCCACCGGCAGCTGCTCGAACGCCGGGATGCCGGCGCCGACGGTGCCGATGCGCACGCCGTCGACCAGCACCAGCGTGTGCGAGGAATTGGTGCCGCGCATGAACAGCGAGGTCTGCTGGCCCAGGCCGCCGGCATTGGCGAAGGCCACGCCCGGCAGGCCGGCCAGCAGGTCCTGCACGGACTGCGGCTGCAGGCGCTCGATGTCGGCGCGGGTCAGCACCGTCACCGGCGCCAGCGTCTGCTCGACCGGCATGGCCGTGCGGGTGGCGGTCACCACCACGGTGGGGAGCTGCCCGGCGTCGTTCTGGTCGGCGGCATGCGCCGCGGCGACACAGGACAGCAGGGCGAGGGCCAGCAGGGTCTTCTTCATGGAGCGCGTTTCCTCGGCCGCGCTTCGTGCGCGGCCCATCGGTGATGAGCTGGCGGCACGCAGAAGGAGGAGACGCAAACGACGGCAGGCGGACGAACACCGGCACGCGGTCCGGCTTCGCCCTCCGCGAGCCACCAGGAAAGATATTCGGGCCGGTCTCCGGGCTTGCGAGTGCGCATCGAAGCGCGATTCCCGGTGGCCTTCCCATGCCTGCGACGTGGACGTCTCCGGCACAGTGGCGCGTCACCGCGGATGGAACTGCTCGCTTACCGTTGCGGGGGCAGCGCCGGCCTTACCCGAAGGCGCACCGGCTTCCCGTTTCATCCCTCGGCGATTGGCCGCAGGACACCCGAACAAACGCAACTTTAACGGGGAGCCCCGGGGGCTGGCAACGCGACACATGGCCTAGGGCGGGTTGTAACCGGGTAATTTCTTGCGATATCCGATTGTTTCCCAGGTGCTTACCTTGGGTGCAACCGTCGGCTATTTGGGCGTCCAGATGGTCCGTGAGCAAGCTTCGGGCAAGTTATCGGCAAGCATCGCGAAAGCTTACGTTTTGCTGCCTAAGTTATTGTTTCAAATGCTGTCTTCGGCGCCGCGACAGCGTAAATAATTTGTTGACTGGCGCTATTTCTCACGCTTATGTTCGGCCGGCGAATCGCTGGAACTTGCGTGTCGCAGGCGGGGGCTTGGGGAAGTTCGCCCGCTGCGGATCCGGTTTTGCGAAAGGCCGGCACGTCTTCCCGCGATTGGCTATTCGGCGCCCAGCGCCTGTCGGCCGCAAAGGCCATCATGGGGAGAACGTAAATGATCAAGTACCAGCCTGCTGGTCGTGCGCCGTTTTGGCGCCAGACCGCCCTCGCCGTCGCGTTGAGCATGAGCCTTGCCGGGGTGGCGGTGGCTCAGTCCAACGCTTCGGGCACGATTTTCGGCCGCTCCGACGATGCGGGCGCCACCGTCCATATCGAGAACATCGACACCGGCCTGACCCGCGACATCGGCCTGGATTCCAGCGGCCGCTACCGCGCCGCGTCGCTGCCGGTCGGCCGCTATCGGGTGAGCCTGCAGAAGGACGGCCAGACCATCAACACGCGCGACAACGTGCAGGTGGTGGTGAGCACCGGTACCGAGATTTCCTTTACTGCGGCCTCCGCGGCGACCGCCGCCAAGAACCTCGAGGGCATCCAGGTGGTGGCCAATGCGCTGCCGGCGATCGACGTGTCCTCGGTCGACTCGCGCACCGTGCTGACCTCCGAGCAGCTGCAGAAGCTGCCGATCCTCAACAACGTCAACGCGGCGGCCCTGCTCGCGCCAGGCACCACCGGCGGCGACAGCCGCTACGGCAACGCCATTTCGATGGGTGGCGCCTCCGCCGCGGAGAACCAGTACTACATCAACGGTTTCCCGGTCACCAACCCGCTCACCGGCCTGGGCTTCACCAGCCTGCCGTTCGACGCGATCGACCAGGAGCAGGTGTTCACCGGCGGCTACGGCGCCGAGTACGGCCGCTCCACCGGCGGCGTGGTGAACATCATCACCAAGCGCGGCACCAACACCTGGAAGGCCGGCGCCGAAGTGCTGTGGAGCCCGGCCAAGCTCGCCGCCACCCAGCGCTACATCTACTACCCGGTCGGCAGCGGCCGCGTCACCGACGGCAAGGTGCTGTTCCGTCCGAACGAAAAGCTGACCCAGACCCAGGTCGGCGCCTACATCGGCGGTCCGCTGATCAAGGACAAGCTGTTCTTCTACGGCACCGGCGAGTTCACCAAGAACACCGGCCGCGTGCAGTACGGCACCAACAACGGCACCAACGGCAACAGCACCAAGACCACCGACGACAGCAACAAGGTCACGCGCTGGATGGCCAAGGTGGACTGGAACATCACCGACAGCCACATCCTGGAATTCACCGGCCTCGGCGACGCGGCCATCCAGGACACGGTGATCTACAACTACAACTACAACACCGGCGTCCAGGGCACGCTCAAGGGCACCGAGCACCAGAAGAACACCGGCACCGCCAACTCCACGCCCGGCGGCCAGGTCTATGTCGGCAAGTACACCGGCTACATCACCGACAGCCTGACCATCAACGCGCTGTACGGCCGCAGCACCGCCGACCATGTCGACAAGGTCGCCGGCGCCTCCGGCGGCGTGTGCCCGAACATCACCGACAACCGCAGCAGCCCCAGCCGCATCAGCTGCGCCCCGGTGGGCGGCAACCTGCTGGTGCCGGGCGCGAACGACAAGACCCACGCCTGGCGCTTCGACGTCGAATACCACCTCGGCTCGCACACGCTGCGCGGCGGCCTGGACAACCAGACGCTGGAGTCCTTCTCCGGCCGCGCCACGCAGGGCGGCGCGCTGTGGACCTACTTCGACGCCACCGACGACTTCTCCACCGTGCCGGGCATGAACATCCCGCCGGGTGCGACCGAAGTCGCCCAGCGCACCATCTTCAGCGCCGCGGGCAAGGTGAAGGTGGAGCAGGAAGCGCAGTACATCGAAGACCACTGGCAGATCAACGACCGCTGGCTGGCCTACCTCGGCCTGCGCAACGAGCAGTTCAAGAACTTCAACACCGACGGCGTGGTGTTCCTCAAGCAGCGCCACCAGCTCGCCCCGCGCCTGGGCCTGACCTGGGACGTCAACGGCGATTCCAGCTTCAAGATCTACGCCAACGCCGGCCGCTACCACCTGGCGGTGCCGTCCAACGTGGCGATCCGCGGCGCCGGTCCGCAGCGCTTCGAGAACCAGTACTTCGTCTACACCGGCGTCGACCCGGTGACCAATGCGCCGATCAACCCGACGCCGATCAGCTCGGTGTTCTTCGCCAACGGCGCCAACGGCCAGGCGCCGAACCCGGTGACGCTGGCCAAGAAGGGCATCAGCGCCTACTACCAGGACGAGTACATCCTGGGCTTCGACAAGGAGATCGCGCCGAACTACACCGTCGGCGCCAAGGCGATCTACCGCAACCTCAAGAGCATCATCGACGACTTCTGCGATGCCCGTCCGTTCCTTGCGCATGAAGCCGCCGCCGGTACGCCGATCACCAACCCGGCCTTCACCGAGTGGGAGACCAATGGCGCGCCCTGCCTGCTGTTCAACCCGGGCCGCGGCGCCACCTTCACCGTCGACCACGACGGCGCCGGCACGCTCAAGAACATCACGCTGTCGAAGGAAGAGCTCGGCTATCCGGACCTGAAGCGCAAGTACCTCGCGCTGAACCTCTACCTGGAGCACCAGTTCGACCAGAAGTGGTACGGCAAGGTCGAGTACGTGTGGTCGCACAACTTCGGCAACTCCGAAGGCCTGCTGCTCTCGGACATCGGCCAGCAGGATCCGTCGGTGACCCAGGCCTGGGACTTCCCGGAACTGATGATCGGCTCCAGCGGCAACCTGCCGAACGATCGCCGCCACCAGCTGAAGGCCTACGGCTTCTACCAGATCACGCCGGAATGGCTGGTCGGCAGCAGCCTGCTGGTCGCCTCGGGCCGTCCGAAGAACTGCCAGGGCATCCCGCCGACCGACCCGTACCAGTACGGCTCGTCGTACTTCTACTGCAAAGGCCAGGTCGCGCCGCGCGGCAGCCAGGGCAACCTGCCGTGGACGTACACGCTGAACCTGAGCAGCGAATGGCGTCCGGCCTGGGCCGACCACAAGCTGGCCTTCTCGATGGACATCTTCAACGTCTTCAACCAGCAGAAGGCGCAGAACCGCATCGAGACCTACCAGCTGGGCAGCGGCGCGGTCAGCGGCACCTACGGGCGCATCCTGAGCTACAGCGCGCCGCGCACGGTCCGCTTCGGCGCCCGCTACGACTTCTCGCTGTAAACAAGCAACGAGCGCCGGGGATGACCCCGGCGCGATCTCCCCTTGTTGCCGCCGGTTTCATCCGGCGGCATTTTTTTTCGTTGATCCGGCGAAAAAGCTTCGTTAAGGAAGCGTTCACGCTTTTTCTTGCCGGGGGAATTTGCGAACTCCAACACATTCAAGAGGTTAAAAATTCGGCTAAGCCCTGTTCTGCCTAGGAAAAAATCTTAGATTTTTGTTGACTCCTCTTCCGACCCCCCTCTAAGGTCGGCGAGCGACCCGCGAGAAGTTGCGAAAGCGCGCCGGGCGAGGGGTCGCCCGCCGCTTACTGCCGATCCCCTTTCGAAGGGACCAGCCGCGATTTCCCGCGACGCCTTAGGGCGAACTTTCGCCCGTCCTTATTGGCTTTATCTCGGGGAGATCAGCAATGCAGACGTTCCGTCATCCTGGATACGCGGCCGCGTGCCGTCGTACCGCCCTCGCCATCGCCCTCGGCATGAGCCTCGCCGGCACGGCGATGGCGCAGTCGAACGCTTCGGGCGTGATCTTCGGCCGCTCGGCCGAAGCTGGCAGCACCATCCATATCGAAAACCTGGACACCGGCCTCGCCCGCGACATCGCGGTCGATGCCGACGGCCGCTACCGCGCCGGCTCACTGCCGGTCGGCCGCTACAAGGTCACCGTGCAGAAGGACGGCAAGACCCTGGATACCCGCGACAACGTGCAGGTCGCCCTGGGCAGCGGTGTGGACGTGTCGTTCACCGGCGCCGCCACCGCTTCGGCGTCCGGCGCGCAGACGCTGGAAGGCATCCAGGTGATCGGCAACGCGTTGCCGGCGATCGACGTGTCCTCGGTCGACTCGCGCACCGTGCTGACCTCCGAGCAGCTGCAGAAGCTGCCGCTGGCGCGCAACGTCACCGCCGCCGCGCTGCTGGCGCCGGGCGTGGTGTCCGGCGATGCGCGCTACGGCAACGTGGCTTCGTTCGGCGGTTCGTCGGCTTCGGAAAACCAGTACTACATCAACGGTTATTCGGTGGCGAACGCGCTGACCGGCCTGGGCTTCGTCAGCCTGCCGTTCGATGCGATCGACCAGCAGCAGATCTACACCGGCGGCTACGGCGCGGAATACGGCCGTTCCACCGGCGGCGTGATCAGCATCGTCACCAAGCGCGGCGGCAACACCTGGAAGGGTGGCGTCGGCATGTACGTGACTCCGCAGTACTTCCGCCAGCAGCCGCGCAGCATCTATCGCGAGAACGGCGTGCTCTATCAGTACCGCGGCGACAACAAGAGTTCCTCGACGCAGTACACCGGCTACATCAGCGGTCCGCTGATCAAGGACAAGCTGTTCCTGTACGCGGCCGGTGACTTCACCAGCACCAAGGGCCCGACCATCAGCCCGTTCACCACGCCGCAGGACAGCAAGGAAACCTCCAAGGCCACCAAGTACCTGGCCAAGATCGACTGGAACATCACCGACAGCCACATCGTCGAGCTGACCGCGCTGTCGGACAAGACCAACACTGACCGCAGCATCTACGGCTACAACTATCAGACCTTGCAGCAGAGCAGCTACCTGGGCACGGACAAGCTCAAGAACGCCGCCTCCCTGGCCGGTTCCGAGCCCGGTGGCGACGTCTACATCGGCAAGTACACCGGCTACATCACCGACGACCTCACGGTGAACGCGCTGTACGGCACCAGCAAGACCGACCACGTGCGCAACCTGGCCTACGCCAGCAACCCGAACTGCCCGTGGATCACCGATTCGCGCAGGGGCATCACCAACCCGATCGTCGGCTGCGGCCTGGTCAACGGCACGGTGCTCAATGCCGGCGCCAAGGACAAGACGCACGGCTGGCGCCTGGACGTCGAATATCGCCTGGGCTCGCACGACCTGCGTGCGGGTCTGGACACCCAGACCCTGGAATCCACCTCCGGCAACATCTACGAAGGCGGTTATCGCTGGGTGTACCGCAACGCCGGTACGGTACCGGGCCGCCCGGACGTGGTGCCGCCCCCGGGCGCGCAGTACTACGTCGAACAGCGCCTGTTCGAGACCGGCGCCTCGGTGAAGGTGGAGCAGGAAGCGCAGTTCATCGAAGACCGCTGGCAGGTCAGCGACCGCTGGCTGGCTTACCTCGGCCTGCGCAACGAGCAGTTCAAGAATCTCAACGGTGCCGGCGAGGTCTACGTCAAGCAGCGTCACCAGCTGGCTCCGCGCCTGGGCCTGACCTGGGATGTGTTCGGCGATTCCAGCTTCAAGGTCTATGCGAACGCCGGCCGCTACCACCTCGCCATTCCGTCCAACGTCGCCATTCGCGGCGCCTCGGCGTCCACCTATTACAGCCAGTACTACTCCTACACCGGCGTGGCGGCGAACGGCGAGCCCACCGGCCTGACCCCGCTGGGCAACCGCTTCTACCTCAACGGCGAGGACGGCACCACGCCCGATCCGCGCACCGTGGCCGCCCAGGGCCTGAAGGCGTACTACCAGGACGAGTACATCCTCGGCTTCGACAAGACCATCGGCAACGACTGGGCCTATGGCGCCAAGCTGACCATGCGCAAGCTGAAGAGCTCGATCGACGACTTCTGCGATTCCCGTCCGTTCGAGAAATACGCGGCGCGCAACAACATCGACATCAGCAATGCCAGCATCGCCGGCTGCTATCTGTTCAACCCGGGCCAGTCCAACACCTTCATGGTGGACGTGAACGGCCAGGGCAACTTCGTGCCGTTCAAGCTGACCAAGGACGACTTCACCACGCCGGCTGGCGTGGCGTTCCCCGACCTGAAGCGCAAGTACTACTCGCTGGACCTGTACCTGGAACACCAGTTCAGCAATCGCTGGTACGGCCGCGTCGACTACACCTTCTCGCGCAGCTACGGCAACTCGGAAGGCCAGCTGAAGTCCGACATCGGCCAGCTCGATCCGTCGGTGACGCAGGACTGGGACGCGCCGGAGATCATGCAGTTCACCAACGGTCCGCTGCCTAACGACCGCACGCACCAGCTGAAGGCCTACGGCTACTTCCAGATGAATCCGGAATGGCTGTTCGGCGCCAACCTGGCGGTCGCGTCGGGCCGTCCCAAGAACTGCATCGGTGTCGATCCGGTCGACGCCATCGGCTACGGCGCTTCGTACTTCGAGTGCGATCTGCAGCCCAGCCCGCGTGGTTCGCAGGGTCGCCTGCCGTGGACCTGGCGCCTGGATCTGAACACTGAGTACCGTCCGGCCTGGGCCGATCACAAGCTGGCCTTCACCGCGAACGTGTTCAACGTGTTCGGCAGCCAGAAGGAAACCGCGATCATCGAAGTGGCCGAAACCGGCTCCATCGCCGCCGGCAAGCCGATCAAGAGCGACGACTACCGGCGTGCCGTGGCGTACCAGACGCCGCGCTACTTCCAGTTCGGCGTGCGCTACGACTTCTCGCTGTAAGCCATACCGGCGCCGGCCCTGCCGGCGCCATCCAATAAAAAAGGCCGCCGGTTTTCGCCGGCGGCCTTTTTATTGCACGGACATCAGTCCGTATGCAGCTCGGCGACAAAGTCGTAGATGTCGCCGCGGTACCACGACACGGTGAACTCCACCACGCGCCCGTCATCGAGAAAACTGCGCCGCTCGATATTGAGTCCGGCACTGCCGGTCGGCACGTGCAGCAGGCGCGCCTGCTGCGCACCGAGCGATACCGCACGCAGCCGCTGCAGCGCGCGGCGCGGGCGGCAGCCGAGACTTTCCAATACCTCGTACAGCGAGTCGTGCACGATCGAGGGATCGGGCAGCACGCTTGCCGGCACCACCGTGCGCTCGATCGCCAAGGGTTCCTCGCGCGCATAACGCACGCGATGCAGGCGTGCCACCTGCACGCCGGGCGACAGGTTCATCGCCATCGATTCCTCGGGCGTCACCTCGCCGATGCCGCGCTCGAAGAACTCGGAGCGCGGATTCAGGCCGCGCGCGCGCAAGTCCTCGGTAAAGCTGGTCAGGCGCGACATCGGCTTGATGATGCGCTCGGCCACGAAGGTGCCGGCGCCGTGGCGCTGGGTGAGGATGCCTTCCTCGACCAGGCCGGCGATCGCCTTGCGCACGGTGACGCGCGACAGGCTGAGCGCGCGCGACAGATCGCGCTCGCTCGGCAGGGCCTGCCCGGGCTCGATGTCGCGGTGCTCCACCACATTGCGGATGGCCCGGCGCAGCCGCAGATAGGCCAGCGGCTGGTGGGTGGCCGCGTCGCGGCTCAGGCGGAAGTATTCATTGACCAGGGCGGTTTCCATGGCGGCCAACATACCAATGACCATACCAATTCCACAAGCGCGCGTTGAAACCGGGCCTTCCGGGGGTTACCAGTTGCCGGCCAGTCCGGTCCGGAACCCCCGCGGCGCGCGGCCCGCGCCAAGTGGTGTTGTCTGGTATTTGACTGGTACGTTAGGATGTTCCGACCGGGCCGGAAAACCACCCGGCTCCCGACCACGCCATACCCCGAGGTGATCGAAGTGACGGCTTCTGCTCCCCTGGTCGACGCATTCGACCTGGTGATTTTCGGCGGCACGGGCGACCTTGCCTTGCGCAAGCTGCTGCCCGCCCTGTTCCATCGCTTCCTCGACGGCCAGATCCCGGCCGGCAGCCGCGTCGTCGGCATTGCCCGCGAGGGGCTGGACGATGACGGCTACCGCGCCAACATCCGCAAGGCGCTGCTCGAGGCCGGCGGTGCCAAGGACAAGGTCGACGCCTTCCTCACGCAGGTCGCCTACCGCTCGCTCGACGCGCGCAAGGACGAAGGCTGGGACGCGTTCGCCGCGCTGATCGGCGAACAGCCCGACCACGTGCGGGTGTTCTATCTCTCGACCTCGCCGGAACTGTTCGTCGACATCTGCAACCGCCTGGGCGAATACGACCTCAACCGCGGCAAGTCGCGCGTGGTGCTGGAGAAGCCGATCGGCCGCGACCTGGCCAGCGCCAACCAGATCAACGATGCGGTCGGCCGCATCTTCGACGAATCGCAGACCTATCGCATCGACCATTACCTCGGCAAGGAAACGGTGCAGAACCTGCTGGCGCTGCGCTTCGGCAACGCCTTGTTCGAGCCGTTGTGGAACGCCGGCCATATCGACCACGTGCAGATCACCGTGGCCGAGACGCTCGGCGTCGGCACCCGCGGCGCCTACTACGACCGTGCCGGCGCGCTGCGCGACATGGTGCAGAACCACATCCTGCAGCTGCTGTGCATGGTGGCGATGGAGCCGCCGTCCTCGCTGTCGCCGGATGCGGTGCGCGACGAGAAGCTCAAGGTGCTGCGCTCGCTCAGGCCGATCGACGAATCCAACGCCGCCCAGTACACCGTGCGCGGCCAGTACCGCGCCGGCGCCGCCGAAGGGCAGAGCGTGCCGGGCTATCTCGAAGAACTCGGCCCGGGCTCCAAGTCCCACACCGAGACCTTCGTGGCGCTGAAGACCGAGATCGAAAACTGGCGCTGGGCCGGCGTGCCGTTCTACCTGCGCACAGGCAAGCGTTTGCCGGAACGCGTGTCCGAGATCGTGGTGGTGTTCAAGTCGGTGCCGCATTCGATCTTCGACGCCTCGGCCGGCCCGCTCACGCAGAACCGCCTGGTGCTGCGCCTGCAGCCGGACGAAGGCGTGAAGCTGTGGCTGACCATCAAGCACCCCGGTCCCGGCGGACTGCGCCTGCGCCACGTGCCGCTGGACATGAGCTTTGCCGAAGCCTTCGGCGTGTCGCAGCCGGATGCCTACGAGCGCCTGCTGCTCGACGTGGTGCGCGGCAATCCCACCCTGTTCATGCGCCGCGACGAAGTCGAGGCCGCCTGGCGCTGGGCCGGTCCGATCCTGGACGCCTGGGGCGCCAGCGGCGAGGCGCCGCGCCCGTATACCGCCGGCACCTGGGGTCCGAGCGCGGCCGTGGCGCTGATCGAGCGCGACGGTCGCACCTGGAACGAAGACAGCGAGTAATGCATCGCCGAGCGCGACGGTGCGGCTTCGCTTCACCGTCGCGTTGCATGTCCGCGCCTACACTCGATTTTCCCGCCGGCGCCAGCGCGCCCATCGCTCTCCCTCATGGCCATGCCTGACCACGTCGACGTCACCACGCACAGCTTCACCGACTGCCACGCGCTGGCCCGCGCACTGGCCGACCGCATCGCCGAGCGCCTGCGCGCCGGCATCGCCGCGCGCGGCCAAGCGCTGCTGGCGGTCTCCGGCGGCAGCACGCCGGTGCATTTCTTCCGCCAACTGTCGCGTGCCGAGCTGGACTGGTCGAAGGTCCACGTCACCCTGGTCGACGAGCGCTGGGTACCGGAAAGCCACGAGCGCTCCAACGCGCGCATGGTGAAAGCCGACCTGCTGCAGCATGCCGCCTCCTCCGCGCATTTCGTGCCGCTGTATACCGACGCGCCGACGCCCGAAGCCGGCGTCGCCGCGGTGCGCGCGCGCATCGCCGCGCTGCCGTTCCCGTTCGACGCGGTGATCCTCGGCATGGGCACGGACGGGCACACCGCCTCGTTCTTCCCTGGCGGCGATCGCCTCGCCGAGGCGCTGGACCTGGCCGGCACCGCGCTGCTGCTGCCGATGCGCGCCGCCGGTGCCGGCGAGCCGCGCATCACCTTCACCCTGCCCGCGCTGCTGGATACGCAAGGCCTGTTCCTGCACATCGAAGGCGAACCCAAGCGCCAGCTGCTCGCCGACGCCCGCCTCGGGCTGGGCGCGGGCAAGGATTACCCGATACGCAGCGTGCTGATCCAGACGCGCGTGCCGGTCGCCGTGTACTGGTGCCCTTGAGCACCGGACGCCAGGAGTGGGAAACGGGCGGCCCTCAACGCCCGTTTCCCGCTTCTCCCCCTCTCTTTCGAATGAACGCAAAAGCATGAGCACGCCATTGCATCCCGTCGTCGCCGAAGTCACCGCACGCCTGCGCGAACGCAGCCGCGATACGCGCGCCGCCTATCTCGCGCGCATCGCCGCCGCCGGCACCGGCGGCACGCACCGCGAACGTCTGTCCTGCGGCAACCTCGCGCACGGTTTCGCCGCCTGCGGCCCGCACGACAAGGCCGCGCTGCGCGAAGGCCACACGCCGAACCTGGGCATCGTCACTTCCTATAACGACATGCTCTCGGCGCACCAGCCGTACGAGCGTTATCCGGAACTGATCCGCCGGATCGCGCGCGAGTCCGGCATCACCGCGCAGGTGGCCGGCGGCGTGCCGGCGATGTGCGACGGCGTGACCCAGGGCCGCGAAGGCATGGAGCTGTCGCTGTTCTCGCGCGACCTGATCGCGATGGCTACGGCGGTGTCGCTCTCGCACGACATGTTCGACGGCACGCTGTACTTGGGCATCTGCGACAAGATCGTGCCCGGCCTGTTGATCGGCGCGCTCAGCTTCGGCCACCTGCCCGGCATTTTCGTGCCCGGCGGCCCGATGCCCAGCGGCATCACCAACGAGCAGAAATCCAAGGTGCGCCAGGCCTATGCCGAGGGCAAGGCCAACCGCGCCGAGCTGCTGGAAGCGGAGGCCGCCGCCTATCACGCGCCGGGCACCTGCACCTTCTACGGCACCGCCAACTCCAATCAGATGCTGATGGAGATCATGGGCCTGCACCTGCCGGGCGCCAGCTTCGTCGCGCCGGACACGCCGCTGCGCGACGCGCTCACCGCCGAGGCGGTGCACCGCGTCGCCGCGCTGAGCGCGCACGGCGACAACCACCTGCCGATCGGCCATATCGTCGATGAGCGCGCCATCATCAATGGCGTGATCGGCCTGCACGCCACCGGCGGCTCGACCAATCACCTGCTGCACCTGGTGGCGATGGCGCGCGCGGCAGGCATCCAGCTGCGCTGGGACGATTTCGACGCGCTGTCCTCGGTGGTGCCGCTGCTGGCGCGCGTGTATCCGAACGGCTATGCCGATGTGAACCAGTTCCACGATGCCGGCGGCATGGCTTTCCTGATCGACCAGCTGCTCGGCGCCGGCCTGCTGCACGGCGACGTGCGCACCGTGTTCGGCACGGGACTGGACGGCTACGCGCAGGTGCCGTCGCTGGATGCATCCGGCGCGCTGCAGTGGACGCCGGTGGCCAAGGAAAGCGGCAACCGCGGCGTGCTGCGCGGCATGGCCGAGCCGTTCCGCGCCGACGGCGGCCTGCGCATGCTCGCGGGCAACCTCGGCCGCGCGGTGATCAAGGTGTCCTCGGTGCCGGACGACCGCCAGGTGATCGAGGCGCCGGCCGTGGTGTTCCACGACCAGGACGAGGTGCGCAAGGCCTTCGAGCGCGGCGAGCTCAATCGCGACTTCATCGCCGTGGTGCGCTTCCAGGGCCCGCGCGCGATCGGCATGCCGGAGCTGCACAAGCTCACCCCGACGCTGGCCGTGTTGCAGGATCGCGGCTACCGCATCGCCCTGCTTACCGACGGCCGCATGTCCGGCGCATCCGGCCGCGTGCCGGCGGCGATCCACGTCACGCCGGAAGCGCAGGCGCAGGGTGCGATCGCCAGGATCCGCGATGGCGACCTGATCCGCCTCGACGCGACCCGCGGCACGCTCGACGTGCTTGTGGACGCCTCCGAATTCGCCAGTCGCGCGCCGGCCACCGCCGACCTGTCGTCGCACCATAGCGGCATGGGCCGCGAACTGTTCGGCCTGTTCCGCCAGGCCGCGGCCGAGGCCGATCTCGGCGCCGGCGTGCTCTGACCTCACTTCCCCAGGATCTTCCATGAGCAGCATCGAAACCAAGCAGCAGCAAGTCGAAGCCACCCTGCGCCTCGCGCCGGTGGTGCCGGTGGTGATCATCGACGACGCCAGGGCAGCGGTGCCGATGGCGCGCGCGCTGGTGGCCGGCGGTATTCCGGCGATCGAGGTGACGCTGCGCACGCCGGCGGCGCTGGATGCGATTCGCGCGATCGCTGCCGAAGTGGAGGGCGCCGTGGTGGGCGTGGGCACGGTGCTGACGCCGCGGGATCTGGAGCATGCGCGCCAGGCCGGCGCGAAGTTCGCGGTGTCGCCGGGTGTATCGCCGAAGCTGCTGGCGGCGGCGGACGACAGCGATCTGCCGCTGCTGCCGGGCGTGGCGACGGCATCGGAGGCGATGAGCCTGCTGGAGCGCGGCTATCGCCATCTGAAGTTTTTTCCCGCGGTACCGGCGGGCGGGCACAAGTTGCTTGGTGCGTGGGCGAGTCCGCTGCCGCAGATTCGTTTTTGCCCGACGGGCGGCATCAGCCTGACGAGTGCGCCGGAGTTTTTGTCGCTGCCGAACGTGGTGTGCGTGGGCGGCTCATGGCTCACGCCGGTGGACAAGTTGAAGTCTGGCGACTGGGCCGGCATCGAAGCGCTGGCGCGCGAAGCGGCAGCGCTCAAGGCGCGCTGACATAACACGTCGGCGTAGGTTGGGGTGAGCCGCAGGCGAACCCCAACACAGGCACGGACGGAGCACCCCGTTGGGGTTCGCCTGCGGCTCACCCCAACCTACGCCAGGCGGATATACGCCTGGCGCATGAAGGCGGCCCGGTTACCCGGGCCGCCTTCATGCGCCGATCAATTGACGCTGACCGCACTCCACGCCGAAGCCACCCCGGCGTACTGCGTCGACGTCGTCCCATACAGATCCGCGGCCGCCTTCAACGTCGCCGTGCGCGCCGCCGCATAGTTGGTGTTGGATGTCATGTACACCGTCAACGCCCGATACCAGATCTTCTGGGCCGCATCGCGCCCGATACCGCCGGCCGCGGTATTGCCGTTGCACACCAGCTTCGCCGCGGTGAGATTGGCCGACGTGCCGGCACCGAACCCGGCCGGCACCACCGCGCCTTCCGCCAGCAGGTAGAAGAAGTGGTTGCCCACGCCCGAGCTGTAGTGGACGTTGAGCGAACCCACCGAGCTGCTCCAGCAATCGGCGGAGGCGCCGTCCAGGCTGGGTTTGAACATGTAGCGCAGCGCAGTGGTGCCGCCGGGGTTGCTGCGGTAGATCTTCTCGCCGATCAGGTAGTCCGGCGCGTCGGTGCTGTTGTTGGCGTAGTACTCGACCATGGTGCCGAAGATGTCGGAGTTGGCTTCGTTCAAGCCGCCCGACTCGCCGGAATAGGCCAGCCCCGCTGTGGCCTGCGTCACGCCGTGGCTCATTTCGTGGCCGGCCACGTCCACCGCCACCAGCGGGAACCAAGTGGTGCCGCCGTCGCCGTACTCCATCGCGCTGCCGTTCCAGGCGGCGTTGTTGGAGGTATAGCCGGTGCCGACGTAGATCTTCACGTGCGCATAGCTCTTCACGCCCTGGCCGTCGTTGAAGATGCCGTTGCGGCCGTGCACGTTCTTGTAATAGTCCCAGGTCTTGGACACGCCATAGGCGATGTCGCCGGCCACCGTGGCGCGATCGCTCTCGGCATTGTTGCCCCACACGTTGTCGGTATCGGTGAACAGCGTGGCGTTGCGCAGATTGGCCGATGTGTCGTTCTTGCCCTTGGCGTCGTAGACCGAGCCGTTGCCGCGCGAGGGATCGACCAGCTGGTAGCCGCCGCTCACCGAGTTGGTGACGATGCCGACATTGCCCACCAGCAGCGACTTGCCGGTGCCGTTGGCGGCGGCGGTCTGGAACAGGTTCCAGCGGTCCAGCACCTTGCCGTTGGCGGCATCGACGAAGTAGCGCATGTTGGCGGTGCCGAAGGTGTCGGAGGCGCCCTGCACGTTCACTTCATAGGCCAGCACCGGCTTGTCGCCGCGCGCGTAGATCACCAGGCCGCGGCTTTCGATGCTCTCGATGGTGCCGTTGAAATCCTTGCCGGCGACCAGTTGCGCCTCGTTGGCGCTGGTGCGCGGCGACAGGCTGGGACGACCGCGGCCGTGCAGGGTGAGGCTGGCTTCGCGGAAGCGGCCGTTGTTGCTGTGTACCACCACGTCGCCGCCGATCACCGGCAGTCCGCGGTAGCTGCGCTGCATGCGCACGTGCTCGGTGCCGTCGGCATCGACGATCACATCGGTGGCTTCGAATGCATCATCGCTGTCGGCCTGCAGTGCGGCGGATTGCTGCCTGGCCAGGCCCTTGGCGGCACCGGCGATCGCCATCTGGTCGAAGCGGGCGGCCTGCGCGCCGCCGGCAAGCGTGAGCGCGGCGGCGATGGAGAGGCTGAGTACGTAAGGCTTCAAGGACATCACGACACTCCTGACTTGAAAATGGGCAAGAGAAGGGCGCGGCCATGTGCTTGCGCACGCGGCCGATCGCGCCCCCGAATGGAAAAACTCCTGAAGAACCTCCCCTGAGGGCGGCTATCCTCCGGATGAGCCCATCGCAAGAACATAGGAATGTTTCGTAAGTTCTTCACGGTGAAATCACGCAAGCCTCGCGCAAGTCGGCGCGCTCGCTGTCACGCGCGATCGCATCGCCAGGTGAAGCGGCGCTTGGCCCATTCGGTGGCGCCGAGGCGGCGATAGAAATGCGCCGCGCGTTCGTTCCATGCAGGCGTCTGCCATTGCATCGATGCGCAAGCGCAAGCGCGTGCGAAGGCTGCGAGCGTCTCGAACAAGCGCAGGCCGATGCCGAGGCCTCGCCATGCATCGCGCACATACAGGCAATCCATGTGCAGGAAAGGCGCGGCGTCGAGCGTGGAGAAATCGATCGTCGCCGTCGCATAGCCCACGGCGTCGTCGCCGCTCCACGCCAGCCAGGCGTATACGCGTGGCGGTGTCGCATCGAGCGCTGCGGCCAGTGCATGGCTGCGTCGATCGAGCGCGTGCCCGATGCGCTCGTACGCCGCGTGCTCGATGCATAGGGGAAGCAGCGCCGGCAGATCGTGTCCGCCGGCGCTGCGGACGGCGATGTGGCCTTGGCTCATGCGCCGCGTTCGAGACCGAAGCCTTCGTCGATCCAGCCGGTCAGCCCGCCGATCATTTCCTTTACCGGCCGCCCAAGCTGCGCCAGCTTCACCGCTGCCTTGTTGGCGCCGTTGCAGTGCGGACCGGCGCAGTAGACGACGAACAGCGTATCGGCCGGAAATTCGGCCAGGCGCTGCTCGCCGATGGTGCGCGTCGGCAGGTTCAGCGCGCCGGGTACATGGCCGGCGGCGTACATGGTCGGCGTGCGCACGTCGAGCAACACGAAGTCCTTGTCCTCGTGCTGCGTGGCGTAGTGCACGTCCGCGCAATCGGTCTCGAAGCCCAGGCGGGCCTGGAAGTGGGCCAGCGCCTGGGCGCTGGCGGCGGCGGGAACGCGATGGACGACGCTGCTCATGGGGCGGTACTCCGTGGTGAAGATGGCGCCAGTGTGGGCACTGGCGGCCGCGGCCGCTATTGGCAAGAATGCCAGGCATCATGAATAAACCGCCAAAGCGACCGGGCACTCCCACCGGCCCCGCCAACCGCAACGTGGCGGTGCTGGTCTACGACGGCCTGTGCACCTTCGAGTACGGCATCGCGGTGGAGATGTTCGGCATCGCGCGGCCGGAGTTCGAGAACTGGTACCGCTTCGTCTCCTGCGCGGTGGACCGCGGCGCGATGCGCGCGGCCGGCGGACTGAGCGTGCGCGCCGACACCGGCCTGGAAGGACTGGCCCGCGCCGGCACCATCATCGTTCCCGGCTGGCGCGGCGCCGATGCCGTGCCGCCGGCGGCTTTGCTCGATGCGCTGCGTGCGGCACACAAGCGTGGCGCGCGCCTGCTGTCGTTCTGTTCCGGCGTGTTCGTGCTGGCCGCCGCGGGACTGCTGGACGATCGCGCGGCGACCACGCATTGGCGCTACGCGGAGATTCTGGCGGAACGCTATCCGCGCATCCGCCTCGCGCCGGACGTGCTCTACGTCGACGAAGGCCAGGTGATGACGTCCGCCGGCAGCGCCGCGGCGATCGACCTGTCGCTGCACCTGATCCGCCGCGACTATGGCCCGCGCATCGCCAACCAGGTGGCGCGCCGTGCGGTGGTGCCGACGCATCGCGACGGTGGCCAGGCGCAATTCATTCCCGCGCCGCTGCCCGAGCAGGGCGCCGCACTCGGCACGCTGCTGGAGTGGATGCGCCGCCGGCTGGACCAGCCGTTGCCGATCGGCGTGCTGGCCGAACGCGCGCGCATGAGCGAGCGCACCCTGCTGCGGCGCTTCGAGGAAGCCACCGGCCACTCGCCCAAGCAATGGCTGGTGCACGAGCGCCTGGCGCGCGCACGCGAACTGCTCGAAGGCAGCGACCTGGCCGTGGAGCAGATCGCCGACCGCTGCGGCTTCGGCAGCGCCGATACGCTGCGCCACCATTTCCGCCGCGCCATCAAGCTGAGCCCCGCACGCTATCGCGAGCGCTTCGCGTTGGCCGGACAGCAAACATAGAGAAGCGCGGCGGACACCGCTAAGCTGCCGTCCGTTCTTTCCCGCCGCGATCCCCATGCTCTTCATCCTTCTCGCCGTCTGCTGCAGCGTCCTGGTCTCCGTCCTGCTGAAGCTGGCGCGCCGCCACGGCGTCGACGTGGGGCAGGCGATCGCCTGGAACTACGTGGCCACCAGCGCGCTCACCGCCTGGGTGTTCCATCCGTCGCTGGATGCGCTGGCGCGCCCCGGTGCGCCCTGGCTCGGCTTCGTGGGGCTGGGCCTGCTGCTGCCGGTGATCTTCCTGGCGCTGGCCGCCTCGGTGCGGCATGCCGGCATCGTGCGCAGCGACGCCGCCCAGCGGCTCTCGCTGCTGGTGTCGCTGCTGGCGGCCTTCCTGCTGTTCGGCGAAGCGGTGAACGCGGTCAAGCTGGCCGGCATCGGCCTGGGGCTGGTCGCCCTGGCCTGCATGGTGTGGCGTGGCCGGACGGATGCAGCGGAAGGCCCGGCCGGGTGGCTGTGGCCCCTCACCGTATTCGTCGGCTTCGCCGCGATCGACATCCTGTTCAAGGAGGTGGCCCGTGCCGGCACCTCGTTCGCCGCTTCGCTGCAGGCGATGTTCGCGCTGGCCCTGCTGGTGGCGTTCGCGATCCAGCTCGGCCGCCGCGCCGCCGGCCGCACGCGCTTCACCGTGCGCGACGCGCTGGCCGGCCTGCTGCTGGGCCTGGCCAACTTCGGCAACATCGTGTTCTACGTGCGCGCGCACCAGGCGCTGGCAGAGCGGCCGTCGCTGGTGTTCGCGGCGATGAACCTCGGCGTGGTGGCGCTGGGCGCGCTGGTGGGCACGCTGGTCTTCCGCGAGAAGTTGAGCCGGCTCAATCTGGCCGGCGTCGCCCTGGCCGTGGCGGCGATCGCCCTGGCCACGCACGGCTGAAGTCCGCCGCGCGCCGCCATGCGGCCGCGTAGCCATGACTTCTGGGGTACGAAAGACGGCACTTGCAGCGCCTAAGCTCGGGGATTCCCAGCCCCTCCCCGAAGGAACTCCGATGCGCACGCTCCCGCTGGCCGCCGCCCTGGCCGCCCTGCTTTTTGCCGGTTCCGCGCTCGCCGCCGACAAGACGGACAAAGACAAGGACAAGGACAAGCCGCAGGACAGCAAGCCCGACGCCGCGCTGGTGCAGCCACAGTCGTCGGAGACCACCGGCAGCGTGCGCGTGGAAGGCAAGAGCATCGAGTACAAGGCGGTGGCCGGCACGCTGATCATCCACGGCACCGGCGACAAGGAGCACGAGCCGCAGATCAGCATGTTCTACACGGCGTACTTCAAGAAAGGCGCCGATGCCGGCAAGCGGCCCGTCACCTTCATCTACAACGGCGGCCCGGGGTCGGCGACGGTATGGCTGCACATGGGCGCGTTCGGCCCGAAGCGCGTGGTGACCTCCGACGACAGCCACACGCCTGCGGCGCCCTACGGCCTGGTCAATAACGACTACAGCCTGCTCGACGTCTCCGACCTGGTCTTCATCGACGCACCCGGCGCCGGCTTCAGCCGGCTGATCGCGGCGGACGAGGACAAGGGCAAGCGCGAGGAGCAGATGAAGGATCGCCGCAAGGAGGTCTACGGCGTGGACGGCGACGGCCATGCCTTCGCCAATTTCATCACGCAGTTCCTGTCCAAGTACGGCCGCTGGAATTCGCCCAAGTACCTGTTCGGCGAAAGCTACGGCACCACGCGCTCGGCCGTGCTGGCGAACATCCTGGAGAACCAGTCCAGCGTCGACCTCAACGGCGTGATCCTGCTTTCGCAGATCCTCAGTTTCGACACCAGCATCGACGGGCCGGAGACCAACCCCGGCGTGGACCTGCCGTATGTGGTGGCCCTGCCCACTTTTGCCGCGACGGCCTTCTATCACCACCGCCTGCCGCAGCAGCCGGCGGCGCTGGAGCCGTTCCTGCGCGAGGTGGAGCAGTTCGCGCTGAACGACTACGCCCAGGCACTGATGGCGGGCAGCCGCCTCGACGATGCGCGCAGGCAGGCGGTGGCGGAGAAGCTGCACCAGTACACCGGCCTGCCGGTGGCCTATCTGCTGAAGGCCGACCTGCGCGTCACCGGCGGCATGTTCGAGCACGAGCTGCAGAACGACGGTGGCGTCACCACCGGCCGCCTGGACAGCCGCTTCTCCGGCCCCTCGCTCGACCCGCTGAGCAAGGACTCCGAATACGATCCGCAGTCCTCCGCGATCAGCGCCGCCTACGTCGCCGCCTTCAACGACTACGTGCGCAAGCAGCTGAAGTACGGCGACGGCCAGCAGTACCGGCTGTTCGCCTCGATCGATCATTGGGATTTCAAGCACAACGGCGGCGAGGGCGAGCGCTCCATCAACGTCATGCCCGACCTGGCCAAGGCCATGAAGACCAATCCCAACCTGCGCGTGGCGCTGCACGGCGGCTATTACGACCTGGCCACGCCGTACTTCGCGGCCGACTACGAGATGCACCACCTGCCGATTCCGGCCTCGCTGCAGAAGAACATCTCCTACGACTGGTATCCGTCCGGCCACATGGTCTATGCGCACGAGGATTCGCTGAAGAAGCTGCACGACAACGTGGCGCGCTTCATCGGGGAAACGGACAATGTCAAATGAGGGAATAGGGAATCGGGAATAGAGAATCGGATGCGCTCCAATTGGCCGCAAGTTGTTATGCTGGCCGGGCGCCGCTTCCTATTCCCTATTCTCCATTCTCTATTCCCAGCCCTATGCGCGACCTGATCGATCGCTACCTCGACGCCTACAATCGCATGGACGTGCCCGCCATGCTCAACACGATGCATGCCGGCGTGGTGTTCGAGAACTACACCAAGGGCATCCTCAGCGTGCGCACCCAGGGCGTCGCGGAACTGCGCCATCTGGCGGAGAGCTCGCTGCACCTGTTCTCGGCGCGGCGCCAGATCATCACCGCATTCCGCGAGCACGGCCAGGACGCCGCCACGGCGGACATCCTGTTCGACGGCACTTTCGCCATCGACTTGCCGAACGGCGTGCGCGCGGGGCAGACCATCGCGCTGACCGGGCGCAGCGAGTATCGCGTCAGCGAGGGCAAGCTGATCTATATCGCCGATTTCAGCGAATAACTGTCCACCGAGGTAGGTTGGGGTGAGCCGAAGGCGAACCCCAACAGAGGCTGCATGTCGCGCCGGCGTTGGGGTTCGCTTCGCTCACCCCAACCTACGCCGTGCGATGAAGCTCAGAAGTGCACCGGTTCGTGTTCCGCCCGCCGCAACAACGCATTCTTCCACCGCTGCTGCTGCGCGGTGTCGCTCTCCACCAGCCACTGCGGCTTGTTCGCCACCAGCGCGGCCACCGCCACGCCATCCTCGTACAGCACGCGCGTGCCGATCACCGCCGGCAGGCGGTTGCCGCTGAGTACGGTGCCAACCAGATTGAGCGGATCGCAGCCGCTCAGGCAGACATGCTGGCCTTCATTCGGTTGCTGCCGGACCTGGCGCAGCTTGCCGATCGCCTCGGGCAGCGCGAACTGTTCGCCGACCAGGCCCTCCACGAAGCGTCCGCCGCGGATCTCGCCGCGTGCTTCCAGCCGGTGATATACGCGCAGCAGTTCGCGCCAGGTCGGCAGCCAGGCGGCTTCGCGCTCCAGCAGCTTCCAGAACACCACGCCGTAGCGGCGCAGCAAGGTGCGCGCGATATGTTCGACGGATTCGGCGCGGGCGCCATCCTGCTCCCGCGGCGCACGCACCAGCGACCAGCGTCCGGCATCCTCGATGCCGCTCAGCATATGGCGACGCACGCGTCGATGGCGCTGCGCGTCGCGCTTGGCGGCAGGCAGCAGCAGGGCGCGCAGGCCGGCGAAGCTGTCGGCGGTGACACGGCCGGCGGCGACCAGTTCGCCGAGTGCGTCTTCCAGTTCGGTGCGCAGCAGGTGCGCGACGCTCATCAGCTCGTCGAAGAACAGCGCGCCGTGCTCACGCAGCGCATCGGCCACCGCCTGGGCGCGCGAAGACAGCAGCACGTCCTGCGGCTGGCCGGTACCGGCGACGCTGCTCCACAACGCCATCTCCTTGCGCGGCAGCAGCACGATCGGCGTGGCGCGCACGGGGCTGCTGCCGCCGGTGGCGCCGCGCAGGCGGTTCCAGCCGACGCGGCCGGCGCGGCACAGGTCGTCCAGCCAAGTGATGGAGTAGTCGTCGATGCGCGCGGGCAGCAGTTCGGCTTCCCAGGCGCCGGCTGCCGCTTCGTAGCCTTCGAGTTGGGCGATCGCGGCAGGCAGCGCGTCCGGCCCGCTCAGCCGCGCGCCGGGCGCGACGTGCTGCCAGTCGAACTGGAAGCGCATGAAGTCGCGCCGGCTGACCGGCTCGATCTCGCGGCGCAAACGGCCGATGGTGTAACGGTGGATGCGCGCGAGCAGATGGCGTTCGCACCATTCCGTCTCGCTCGCCGCAGGCGTGAACCGGCCCTGCATCACATAGCCTTCGGATTGCAGGCGCAGCAGGGCCAACTCAACATCGCCGCTGTCGACGGCGAGCGAGGCGGCGAGCGTTGCGACGGTGACCGGGCCGAGGCCGACCAGGCGACCGCGCACCATTTCCAGCAGGGCGTCTTCGCGTGTCCACGGTTGCGCGAGGAACTCAGCCGGCGCCTCGATCGGCGGCTGCATCGCCGCGTCGGCATGGATCGCCTGCCACAGCGGCAACTTCTCGGCCGCAACCCACACCTGCCAGTTGGCGTGTCCGGGCAAGCTCAGCGCAGTGGCGCGGCGAGCTTGCGCGAGCGCCTCCAGCCAGTGGTCCCAGGCATCGCCCGCCGCTTCCTCCGCGCTGACGAAACCGAGCACGCTCAACGCTTCATGCATCTCGTCGGCACCGCGTACCTGCGGCCAGGCTTCGCCGCGCACGGCCTCGATCGCGTCCGGATCGAGCTGGCCCAGGTCCTCGGCGCTGTCGCCGTCGCTCCAGCGTCGGGTCTGCACCGCCTGCGTGCGGCGTTCTTCCAGCGGCGCGTCGTCGAGATAGGCATACGGCGCGGCGGTGAGCACTTCGGCGGCCAAGGGGCTTGCCGTGGTGAGGTCGCGCGCCACCACGGTGATCTGGCCGCCCTCGAGCCCGCGCAGGATATGCAGCAGGCCGTCCACGTCCATCGCCTCGCGCAGGCAGTCGTACAAGGTCTGCCCGACCAGCGGGTGATCCGGGATCTGCCGTTCGCCGGCGATGTTCTCCAGGCAGGCCACCTGGTCGGGGAACACCGTGGCGAGCAGGTCCTCGCTGCGCATGCGCTGGATCTGCGGCGCCACCTTGCGGCCGCCCTGGAAGCGCGGCAGCGCCAGCGAAGTGGTGGCGTTCCAGCGCCAGCGCACGGGGAACAGCGGCGCGTCCAGCAGCGCTTGCACCAGCACCTGTTCGGCGGTGTTGGAGTGCAGGTAGCGCGCCACCTCGATCAGCGGAAAACTGTGGCTGGTCGACAGCGACAGCACGATGGCGTCCTCGGTCGCCGCCGCCTGCAGCTCGAAATTGAACTGGCGACAGAAGCGCTTGCGCAGCGCCAGGCCCCAGGCGCGATTGATGCGGCTGCCCCAGGGCGTATGGATCACCAGCTGGGTGCCGCCGGATTCGTCGAAGAAGCGCTCGAACACCAGGGTGTGCTGGGTCGGCAGCACGCCGAGCGCGGCCTTCGCCCTGGCCAGGTAGTCGGCGAGCTGCTGTGCGGCAGGCTCGCTGAGGCCCAGCGTGTTCCGCAGCCACGACAACACCTCGGGTACGCCGCCCTCGTCCAGCCGTGCGGAGATTTCCTCGCGCAAGCGCGACACGCCATGCGACAGCTCGTCGCTGCGCCCCGGCGCCTCGCCAAGCCAGAACGGGATACTCGGCGGCACGCCGTGCGCATCCTCCACGCGCAGGCGGTCGCGCTCCACGCGGATAATGCGATAGCTGGTGTTGCCGAGCTGGAAGATGTCGCCGGCCAGGCTCTCCACCGCGAAGTCCTCGTGCACGCTGCCGATCACCGTGGCCTGCGGTTCCAGCACCACCAGGTAGTCGGCCGTGTCGGGAATCGCGCCGCCGGACGTGACCGCGGTGAGCCGCGCACCGCGCCGCGCACGCAACTGCTTGTGCACGGCATCGCGATGCACATAAGCTGCACGCGCGCCGCGGCGGGTGGTGAAGCCGTCGGCCAGCATGCGCACGATCGCGTCGAACTGTTCGCGCGGCAGCTCGCGATAGGGATAGGCGCGGCGCACCAGGGCGAACAGCGCGTCCTCGTTCCATTCCGTGCAGGCCACTTCGGCCACGATCTGCTGGGCCAGCACATCCAGTGGCTGCGGCGGGATCGCCAGCGTGTCCAGCTCGCCGCGGCGCACGCAGTCCAGCAACGCGGCGCATTCGATCAGGTCGTCGCGCGAGGTGGGGAACAGGCGCGCCTTCGGCGTGCCGCTTACCGCATGGCCGGAGCGTCCGGCGCGCTGCAGGAAGGCGGCGATGGAGCGCGGCGAGCTGAGTTGGCAGACCAGGTCGACGTCGCCGATGTCGATGCCCAGTTCCAGCGAGGCCGTGGCCACCAGCACTTTCAATTCGCCGCGCTTGAGGCGCTGCTCGGCATCCAGGCGCTGCTCGCGCGCGAGGCTGCCGTGATGCGCCGCCACCGCTTGCTTGCCCATGCGCTCGGACAGGTGCCGCGCGACGCGCTCGGCCATGCGGCGGGTGTTGACGAACACGAGCGTGGTGCGGTGTGCCTGCGCCAGTTCGGCGAGGCGGTTGTAGACCAGCTCCCAGGCGTCGTTGGACATCACCGCTTCGAGCGGCACCGGCGTGACTTCGATGGCGAGGTCGCGCTCGCGGGTGTGGCCGACGTCGACGATGTTGCATGTGTGCGCCGGAGGGGCGGATGAGGGGCCGGGGCTTGCGATGGCAGATCGACCAAGCATCGCTCGCTTTTCCGTTCCCGCTTCTACGCTCCGTCGGTCCCCCTCACCCCAACCCTCTCCCCGCTGGGGAGAGGGGGTGAAGGCGGCGGCCAGCGTGGCGTCGTTGCCTTCGCCGACGAGAAACTTCGCCACTTCTTCGATCGGCTTCTGCGTCGCCGACAAACCGATCCGCAGCAGCGGCCGCTGGCACAGCGCCTCAAGGCGCTCCAAGGACAAGGCCAGATGCGAGCCACGCTTGGTCGATGCCATGGCGTGGATTTCATCCACGATCACCGTGCGCGTGCCGCCCAGCATTTCGCGCCCTGAAGCCGAGCCCAGCAGGATGTACAGCGACTCGGGGGTGGTCACCAGGATGTGCGGCGGCTGGCGACGCATCAGCGTGCGCTCGGCCTGCGGCGTGTCGCCGGTGCGCACCGCGGTGCGGATCGCCACGTCGGGCAGGCCCAGTGCGGCCAGTTCGGCGCGGATGCCTTCCAGCGGCGCTTCCAGGTTGATGTGAATGTCGTTGGACAGCGCCTTCAGCGGCGACACGTAGACCACCGTGGTCGCGTCCGGCAGCGCGCCGCCGTGCGCCAGGCCTTCGCGTACCAGGCCGTCGATCGCGGCCAGGAAGGCGGTCAGGGTCTTGCCCGAGCCGGTCGGCGCGGCCACCAGGGTGTGACGGCCTTCGCGGATGGAAGGCCAGGCGGCCAGCTGCGCCGCGGTGGGCGCCGGGAAGGTGCCCTCGAACCACTGCCGGACGGCGGGATGAAATGCTTGCAGGGACATGGGCTTAGGCTCGCCTGGAGCCGAGGCGGAGAGACCATTCTAGATGGGGACTGGCCAGCCTGCCGGCAAGGCGTCCGCCGGGGTCACTTCCGCCGTTAGCACGCATGAATGACAATATTGCGTCACAGCAATGCGCCGGCGCACTGCGCATTGCCTACGGTTGCTTATCCATCCCGGGGAAAATCAATGTCCGTCGCCCACCCGTCGCGGTTCGCCGTGCTTGCCGTATCCATTGCCCTCGCCCTGTCGGCCGCCGCCGCGCAGGCGCAGGACGCCGACAACCAGCCCGCCGGCAAGAAGAAGCCGGTCGAGCTGCAGGCGATCAACGTCACCGCCGAGAAGCGCGTGGAGAACCTGCAGAAGGTGCCGATCTCCATGACCGTGCTGCCGTCGGACAAGCTCGAGGCCTTCGGCCAGGCCGGCGACGGCGTGCTGCAGCTCGCTTCGCGCGCGCCCAGCGTGTACGCCGAGACCTCCTACGGCCGTGAGTTCCCGCGCTTCTACATCCGCGGCCTGGGCAACAGCGACTTCGACCTCAACGCCTCGCAGCCGGTGTCGATGGTGTACGACGACATCGTGCAGGAGAACCCGATCCTCAAGGGCTTCCCGCTGTTCGACCTGGAGCAGGTGGAAGTGCTGCGCGGCCCGCAGGGCACGCTGTTCGGCCGCAACTCGCCGGCCGGCGTGATCAAGTTCGAATCGCGCAAGCCCAGCCAGGAAACCAGCGGCTACGCCCGCGTCTCCTACGGCACCCTGGGCACCGCCAACGCCGAGGCGGCGCTGGGCGGCGCGCTCAGCTCGCACTGGTCCGGTCGCGTGTCGGCGCTGGCGCAGCACCGCGACGGCTGGATCGACAACGACTACACCGGCAAGAAGGACGCGCTCGGCGGCTACAACGACCGCGCCGTGCGCCTGCAGGCGCTGTATGAGAACGGCGACTTCAACGCGCTGATCAACACCCACGCGCGCTGGCTGGACGGCAGCGCCATGGTCAACCGCGCCAATGCCATCCCGATGGGCGAGAACAGCTTCGCACCGGGCTTCAGCCGCGACACGGTGTACCAGGACGGCCGCAACAAGCAGCACCTGTTCTCCTGGGGCAGCAACCTGCACCTGAACTGGAAGCTGGGCGACTACACCTTCACCTCGATCACCGGCTTCGAGAAGGCCACCACCTACAGCCTGGGCGACGTGGACGGCGGCATTGCCATCCCGCACGACGCCAGCCAGCAGAAGGCGGTGACGCCGTTCCCGTCCGAGACCGCCGACGCGCTGCCGCACGATCGCCAGATCACCCAGGAATTCCGCCTGGCCAGCAATCCGCAGGACCGCCTGAACTGGCAGGTCGGCACGTACTACTTCCACGAAGACATCGCGATCAACAACTACGACTACGCGACGCTCAACAACCACGCGCTGGACGGCCTCGCCAAGCAGACCCAGCGCACCAACGCCTGGGCGGTGTTCGGCTCGGCCGACTACCACATCACCGACGATTTCGACGTGCGCGCCGGCGCGCGCTACTCGCACGACTCGCGCACCTTCCGCGTCGACCGCCTGCTCTCGCCGATCGGCGGCGGCCCGCTGTCGCTGGGCGCCGAGCCGCACGATTCGCGCTGGAGCGGCGACGTCACCGCCACCTGGACGCTGGACCCGAACGTCAACGTCTACGCCCGCATCGCCAACGGCTTCCGCGCACCGAGCGTGCAGGGCCGCGTGCTGTTCGCCGACTTCATCTCGCAGGCCAAGCCGGAGACCATCACCTCCTACGAGCTGGGCATCAAGACCACCGGCATGGACAACCGCGTGCGCTTCAACGCGGACGTCTATACCTACAACATGCACAACCAGCAGCTCACCGCGGTGGGCGGCGACATCAACGTCACGCGCCTGTTGAATGCCAAGAAGACCCAGGGCTATGGCGCCGAGTTCGACCTGGAGGCCTACCTCACGCCGAACTTCATCGTCACCGCCGGCGGCAGCTACAACCACACGGAGCTGAAGGATCCGACCCTGGCCGTGGCGCCCTGCGGTTCCGGTTGCACCGTGCTCGATCCGCTCAATGCTTCCGGCAATGCGCTGGTCAATGGCAACGATTTGCCGAATGCGCCGCGCTGGATCGGTACGTTCACCGCGCGCTATGGCATTCCCTATGGCGACAGCGGCGAGTTCTTCGTCTACACGGACTGGAACTACCGCAGCGATGTGAACTTCTTCCTGTATGAGTCGAAGGAGTTCCAGAGCAAGCCGTTCCTCGAAGGCGGTCTGCGGCTGGGCTACAACTGGGGTTTCGGTAAGCGCGAGGTCGCGCTGTATGCGCGCAATGTGACGAACAAGAAGGTGATCACTGGCGCGATCGATTTCAACAACCGCACGGCGTTCGTGAACGATCCGCGGGTGGTGGGCGTGGAGTTCCGCACGGAGCTGTAATGGCGGCTGGCGCCGCTGTCTGGCTTGTGCGGCGGCGCCCTCTTTGCTCGTCATTCCGGCGTAGGCCGGAATCCAGTTTCCGTATCGCCTGATGGTCGCGATACCGTGACTTGGCCGCTTATGCAGCGGGCATTTCGGACGCCTGCCGGCGCCCGAGTTACTTTTTCTTTGCTGGCCCAAAGCAAAAGTAACCAAAAAGAAATGGCCTAAGAGCGGGGACTGAGGCGAGCTTTGGCGCTGCGCTGTTCTTGCCACACCCCTTCACCCCTCTCCCCTCCGGGGAGAGGGGTGAAGGGGCCGGGCGGAGCGTCGTACGAAACCTCGCGATCCGGCGTAGGTTGGGGTGAGCCGCAGGCGAAC
>NZ_FONH01000021.1 GCF_900112865.1 Dyella marensis
ACCCTTCTCCCTCCGGGAGAAGGTGGCGGCAGCCGGATGAGGGTGCGGGCGGAGCGGTGCACATCACTCTTGCGCTCCGCCCGTACCCTCACCCCCAACCCCTCTCCCGAGGGGAGAGGGGCTTACGTTGCGGCTAATGGCAGGTGGTGTTTGTCAGCGGTGCTAAAGTGCCCCGCCTCACCCACCCCCATGGAGCGAATCACGCCATGACCACCCCCGCGCCCTATCCGATCGGCACCCCTGGCACACCCTGGGGTCCCGCCGAAGTGGCCGCATGGCTGTCGCGCCAGAGCAAGCACCGCAGCTACGCCGACGAAGTGCAGAGCAAGATCGACGCCCTGCGCGCGCGCTTCGACGTCGCGGAATACGGCCGCCTGGACTACGCACCGGAAAGCTATCCACTGTTCGCGATCAAGACCCGCCACTGGCGCGACGACCTGCCCACCATGCTCATCACCGGCGGCGTGCACGGCTATGAGACCAGCGGCGTGCATGGCGCGCTGCTGTTCGTCGACCGCCATGCGGCCGACTACGAAGGCCGCGCCAACCTGCTGGTGGCGCCGTGCATCAGCCCCTGGGCGTATGAGCGCATCCACCGCTGGAATCCGTCCGCGATCGATCCCAACCGCTCCTTCCGCGAGAACAGCCCGGCAGGCGAGTCGGCCGCGCTGATGCAGCTGGTGGCGCCGCTGCGCGACAAGGTGCTGATGCATATCGACCTGCACGAAACCACCGACACCGACGAGAGCGAATTCCGCCCCGCGCTGGCCGCGCGCGACGGCAAGCCCTCCGCGCCGGGCGAGATTCCGGACGGCTTCTATCTGGTCGACGACACCGAGAACCCGCAGCCGGCGTTCCAGCAGGCGGTGATCGAGGCGGTGGCCAAGGTCACGCATATCGCACCGACCGATGCCAAGGGCGAAATCATCGGCTCGACGGTGGTGGCGCCGGGCATCATCCGCTATCCGCTGCGCAAGCTGGGCTTGTGCGCCGGCGTGACCTCGGCGCGTTATACGACGACGACCGAGGTCTATCCGGACAGCCCGCGCGCCACGCCCGAGCAGTGCAACGAAGCACAGGCGGCGGCGGTGTGTGCGGCGATCGATTACGCGCTGGCCCATCGATAGGGCGAGCGCCTTCAGCCGCTGCGCAGATCAGCGCGCAGCGCGCGTAGCAGGGGCAACAATGTGTCGGGCTCGCGCAATGCGCGTCGCGCGGCGCCGACGGCCTGTCGCAGCCTGCCCGGTGTCGCGCCCTGATCGATCAGGGCTTTTGCCGGCTCGCGGCAATCGAGCAAGGTGTCGGCCCAATCGGCCGGATGCATGGCGCGCCGGCGAAGCAGCAGGCGCGCGGCGCGGAATGGCGGCGTCACCTCCTCCACGCGATCCAGTGCAGCAGTGAAGCGCGCCGCGCTGCGTTGCTCCGTCGCCGGATCCAGCGCTTCACTCAGCGCCGCCAACGCATCCGCAAGCCGCCGGCGCAGCACATCGGTAGAGCGCACCGGCAGCACCCACCACGCGGCAGCGATACCGACGATCGCACCCAGCACGATCTCCTCCATGCGCTGCCACAAAAGACCTGTCGGCTCGCCGCCGCCGAAGCCTTGCAGCAGCGCCAGTGCCAGCGTGACGAACAGCGCCCACCACGCATAGCCGAACGGGCGCAGCCACACGCCGAGGAATAATGCGGTGAGCATCAGGATCGGGCTGGTGTGCCGATCGACACCGAGATGTTGGCCAAGGCCCAGCGCGATCGCCGTACCGACGGCAGCGCCCAGCACGCGCATCCCGCTCTTGTAGACCACGTCGAGCCGGCCGCGATTGCCGCTGTTGACGATGAAGGCGGTCAGCACGATCCAGCCCCAGCGCTCGCGGAAAAACAAAAAGCCGAGCGCGAACGACACCGCAAGCGCAACGGCCATCTGAATGGCCATGCGCGTACTCACCGCCAGGCCAGGCCTGTCCTGGGTGGCCGGTATCGCGATGGGCGCATCGTCCTCGTCAACCGGTGGCCGTATGCGCAGGCGGCGCACCAGCAGGTGGAGCATCGACACCCAGAACAGCGCCAGCAAGGCCACCACGATCGGCACCAGCCACACCGGCAACACGCCATTTGCCGTCGGCTGCACATGCGGCACGGTCAGCAGCGTCACGAAGGGCAGGGCGATCAGGCCGCCGGCACGGCGCGCCATCGCGCCGAAGCGGCGCAGCCAGATGGAGACGAACATGCCGGCCACGAATACCGCCGCGCCTGCCCACGGCCAGTGCCGCAGCAACAGCCCCACGCCGAGCGCCACCAGGCCGACCAGCGGCAGTACCACGGCTGCCTCCAGCCGTCCGCGCAGGTCGCGGTCCAGCTGGCTGCGCGAGAGCGAGAGGCACAGCACGACGGCGAGCACGGCCGGCCCAGGCCCCGGGGCGGCAACCCATGTGCACAGCATGGTGGCGATGGCCGCCAGCAGCGTGGCCAGCGCCTCGACCAGCGCGCGCAACAGCGCGGTTGTCGAGGGCAATCCATCGCGTGTTCTTGCGAAGACGGGAAGGCGCATGGGCATCCAGGCTCGAGCGGTGCGCCATCCTAATCGTTGCCGCGCGGGACGGCGCATGCCTTCCGGCATCGCCGTCCCGCTTGCGCCTAGCCTGGCTGCCCGAGCGCGTCCAGTTCGGCGATCACCGCGTCGGACAGCGACAGCTGCGCCGCCTGCAGGTTTTCATGCAGATGCTTGACCGACGAGGTGCCCGGGATCAGCAGGATGTTCGGCGAGCGATGCAGCAACCACGCCAGCGCGAGCTGCATCGGCGTCGCCTTCAGCGACGCGGCGATGCCGGAGAGTCCGTCCGACTGGATCGGCGTAAAGCCGCCGAGCGGGAAGAACGGCACGTAGGCGATGCCCTCGCGAGCCAGTTCGTCCACCAGTGCGTCATCCTGGCGATGCACCAGGTTGTAATGGTTCTGCACGCACACGATCGGGGCGATGCCGCGCGCTTCGGCCACCTGCGCCGAGGTGACATTGCTCAGCCCGATATGGCGCACCAGGCCCTGCCGTTGCATTTCCGCGAGGGCGGCGACCTGCGTGGCGATAGAGCCCTCGCTGGGTGCATGGACGTCGCCCATGATGCGCATGTTGACGATCTCCAGCACGTCCACGCCCAGGTTGCGCAGATTGTCGTGCACGGCCCGCTCGAGTTCCTGCGGCGACTGCGCCGGCAGCCAGGAGCCTTCGGCGCCGCGGACCGCGCCCACCTTGGTGACGATCAGCAGCTTGTCCGGATAGGGGTGCAAGGCCTCGCGGATGATCTGGTTGGTGACGTGCGGACCGTAGAAGTCGCTGGTGTCGATATGGTCGACGCCGGCGGCCACGGCCTCGCGCAGCACGGCGACGGCGGCGGCGCGGTCCTTGGGCGGACCGAACACGCCCGGGCCGGCCAGCTGCATGGCACCGTAACCCATGCGGTTGACGGTGCGGCCGGCGAAGGAATAGGTCGAAGCGGAGGGGGTCATGGCGATGCCTTCTGGGTGGACAGGACGCCTACTATGGGGAAAGCCCGGCTGGCGGATAATCCGGCCCCATGTGCACGGGTTGTGCGAAGGAATGAACAATGGCCGAGATCAACGATCTCATGGCGTTCGTGTCGGTAGTGCAGGCCGGCGGCTTCCGCGACGCGGCCCGCGCCGGCGACATCTCCGCGTCCGGCCTCAGCGCGGCGGTGCGGCGGCTGGAGACCAAGCTTGGCGTGCGCCTGCTCAACCGCACCACGCGCAGCGTGGCGCCGACCGAGGCCGGGCAGCGCCTGATCGAGCGGCTGGCGCCGGCGCTCACCGAGATGGAAGCGGCGCTGGATGTGCTCAACGGTTTCCGCGACCAGCCGGCCGGCACCTTGCGCCTCAACGTGCCGGCGGGCGTCTCGCGCACGGTGCTGCCGCCGATCGTGATCGGTTTCATGCAGCGCTATCCGGACATCCGCATGGAAATCGTGGTCGAGGACAGCTTCGTCGACGTGCTGTCCGCCGGTTGCGATGCGGGCATCCGCTACGACGAACGGCTGGAGCAGGACATGATCGCGGTGCCGCTGGGGCCGCGCGTGGAGCGTTTCGCCACGGCCGCGGCGCCGGCATACCTCGATGCCCGCGGCCGGCCGCAGCATCCGCGCGACCTGCTCGCCCACGACTGCCTGCGCGGGCGCTTCGCCAGCGGTGCGATGCCGCTGTGGGAGTTCGAGCGCGACGGCGAAGTGGTGCGCGTCGATCCGTCCGGTCCGCTGGTGGTGAGTCCCGGCGGCGCGTTCGACCTGAAGATCCATGCCGCAGTGTCGGGGCTGGGCGTGATCCATCTCTACGAGGAGCTGCTGCGGCCGCATCTGGACAGCGGTGCGCTGGAGCCGATCCTGGAATCCTGGTGCCAGGACTTCTCCGGACCGTTCCTCTATTACCCCGGACGGCGCCATCTGCCTGCGCCGTTGCGGGCGTTTGTCGACTTCGTGAAGGCCGCAACGCCGGCGTAGGTTGGGGTGAGCGCAGCGAACCCCAGCGTGTGCGTGCGTGGTGATGCCCGGTTGGGGTTCGCCTTCGGCTCACCCCAACCTACGCCGGCCGGTTCAGCGATCGAGCGTAGGTTGGGGTGAGCGCAGCGAACCCCAACGTGTGCGTGCGCGGTGACGGCGGTTGGGTCGTTTACAGCTTGAAATTCGCGCTCAATGTATACGTCCGTCCATTCTTGTACGCATTGTACGGCTGGTTCGGCGAACCGTTGTAGACGAAGTAGGTCTCGTCCAGCAGGTTGTTGCCGTCCAGCTGCAGGCGCAGGTGGTCGTTGACTTCATACGACACCGACGCGTCGAGCTGGCGGAAGCGGCCGGTGATCTGCTGCGACTGCAGCGTGCCGATCTGGGTGAAGTACGGCGAGCGGCGGCTGAAGGTGACGCGTGCGCTCCACGGGCCCTGCTCGTAGTACGGCGTGAGGGTGAAGGCATTCTTCGAGTTGTACGGCAGCGGGAAATCGTTGCTGGTGTCGTCGTCCGAGTAGGTGTAGTTCGCCGCCAGGCCGAAACCGTGGCCGAAGCTGGTCTGGTAGGTCAGCGACACGCCCTTGACCTTGGCCACGCCCGCGTTGGTCGGCGTCACCATCTGGTACACGGTGTTCTGCTGCTGGGTCAGGTTGTAGTAGGTGCGCGCCACCGTGGTGTACAGCACGTAGTCGCTGATGCGGCGGAAGAAGAACTCCGCCGACAGCAGGCTGTTCTCCGCGAAGTACCACTCCGCAGTGGCATCGTAGTTGGTGGACTTGTACGGCTTGAGGTTGACGTTGCCGGAGGAGCCGGTCTGCGTGCGATCGTCCAGCGCCACGTACGGCGTCATGTCCTGGTAGCGCGGGCGGGCCAGGGTCTTGGCCGCGGCGAAGCGCAGGGTCAGGTCGTCGCGTACGTCATAGGCGATGTTGAACGAGGGCAGCCACTCGTTGTAGCTGTTCTTCTGGTCGACTGGCTGGTACTGGTTGTCGGCGATCACGTTGTAGCCGGTGATGCCGTTGCGCGTGTGGATATAGCGCGCGCCGAGATTGCCGCGGTAGTTCTCGCCGCCGAAGTCGCCCTGGATATAGAAGGCGCGATTCTGCTCGGAGATCGCATAGGTGGCCTTCGGGTCCATCGGCGCATCGGTGAACAGCGTGTTGACGTACTGCTTCAAGCCGCCCTTGCTGATCTGCACCCAGCGCGCCATGTTGCCGGCGGGGCTGAGGCCGTCGAGATAATCGCCGCCGGTCATGCCGCCCTGCAGATCGGCCAGCGTCACGCCGCTGTTGTCGAGGGTGGGGATGCTGGCGGCGTAGTTGGTCTGGCCGTTGAAGTGATTGCTGCTCTTGATGCCCAGCTCCACCGTGTTGAGCGGCCCCAGCGTCAGGTCGTGGCTGAAGTCGGCCTGGAAGTAGCGCTCGCGGTCGTAGCTCGGCGCGCGGCTGAAGCCGGCGCCGTGGGCGAGCATCTGGCTGGCGTCGGTGGGATCGGTGTTGTAGTTGATCTGCGGATGCTCGCCGGCGAGGTTCCAGTTGTAGCCGCCGTAGCCGCGGAACTGCAGGCTGTAGATGCCCTGCGAGCCGCCGGAGGAATTGGTGTAGCCGATCTGGCTCGACGCATTCCAGCCTTCGCCGTGCCAGTCGGCACGCAGCTGCAGGGCGCCGGTGTTGACCTTGGAGAAGCGCTCGTAGCCGTCCAGATAGGTCGGCGCGTTGGCGCCGTACGAGCCGCCGGTGGCCACGCCGTTGGCGACGTTGACCGACGTTGCCGCCGGTGCGCTGCCGGACCAGTCGCCGTAGCGGCTCTGGTTGTAGTTGTCGAACTTCTCGGTGACGTACAGCCCGGTGAAGTTCAGCTCGAACGACTGGTTCGGTTTCCACTGCACGCCGGTGGCCACGCCGTCGCGCTTGCGATGCTGCTGGAACAGCGCGGTGTTGATCGCGGTGGGGTAGGTGAAGCTGCTGCCCGGCGGTACCACGCTGGCAGGGAACTGGTGATTGGGATCGGTATCGGTCGGATCGTTGGCGCGCTGGTAGCCGAAGATTTCCGTGCCTTCGCGGTAGATCACGCGGTCCGAGTGCATCAGCGAGCCGAGCACGCCGAAGGTGCCTTCGGCGTTTTTCCAGCTGTACAGCATAGAGGCATTCGGCTTGCCCTTGTCGGCGCGGTCGTTGTAGCCGTAGCTGACCGTGCCGGTGAGCGTGTTGGCTTTGAGATCCAGCGGACGGCGCGTGTTGACGATCACCGTGCCGCCGATGCTGCCTTCGTCGATGCGCGCCTGCGGCGTCTTGTACACCTCGGCGGTGCCGATGATTTCCGAAGTGAGCAGGCTGTAGTTGAAGGAGCGGCCGTCCGGATGGTTCGGATCGCTGGTCCAGTTGGTGGAAGCCACTGTCTGGCCGTTGAGCAGCAGGCGATTGAGCGCCGGATCGGTGCCGAGGATGGAGACCTTGTCGCCCTCGCCGAAGTTGCGGTCCACGCTGATGCCCGGCAGGTGCGACAGCGACTCGGCCACGTTGGTATCGGGGAACTTGCCCACGTCCTCGGCGGAGATGGCGTCGATGATCGAGTCGGAGTTGCGCTTCAGATCCAGCGACTTCTGCAGGCTGGCGCGGATGCCGCTGACCGTGACGGTCTCCAGCTGCTTGGCCTGGCCCTGCGCAGGCTTGGACTGATCGTCATTCTGCGGTGCGCTGGTATTGGCGTCCTGCGCTATCGCGGTGCCGGCACAGAACAGTGCGGCGAGGATGCTGATGGTGAGCGTGCTTCTGCGGTAGTCCATGGGTCGATGCCTCCGATCGGGGGTTTGTGCCGGATGTCGCGCATCCGGTCGTTTTCGTAGGACGAACGAAACCGCACGGGCCCGAAGCCCGTGTGCGCTTGTTCGTCGTTGCTCAGGTCCTGCGCCGCGTCTGTTCCGGCCGGCCCGTCAGCCCCCCGCTGTCGGAACCGTCCTGCGGCCTCTCCGTCGAACCCTTCCCTTTCAACGGCGGAGTGGGTGAAGTCTTAGGTGCGCCCGATAACGTTGTCAACGAATTTTTGCCACGATCTAAACGACGGTGGTCAATATCTAAGCTATTGAGTGGTTGAGCCTTTATGGCGCATCGCAAAAATTTGTGCGGTCTAATTTGAATCGATTCAAGCGGGGCGCCGATGTGCGCGTTTTGCAGTGCACACATGACTCGTACTTAAAGCATGGGCGGAGGATTTCATCCGGACGCCGCGGCATGGCGGGCCAGGCATGACCACGTTGTCGCGCGTTGGCCATACAGTGGCGGGCAGAAGCACACACCAGTCATGCAAAGGGGAGCATGTCGATGAAGGCGTATGTCGCGTGGGTTGTGCCGTTGCTGGTCTCGCTCGGCTTGCCGGGCATCGTGCGTGGCGAAGAAGCCGTCACCGTCTCGGTATGCGCGGTGATGGCAGCGCCGCTCGATTTCGATCGGCATGTCATTCGCGTCGAGGGCACGGTGGATCACGCCGATGAAGGGTTCACCATCTCCGATCCAGCCTGCCCGGGCCGGCAGATCTGGCTGGAATACGGCGGCAAGACCGGTTCCGACACCGCTTATTGCTGCGGCAACATGTCCGAGCGGCATCGCAAAGAACCGCTGACCATCGACGGCGTCGAAACGCAACTCATCGAAGACAAGCCGTTCCGCCATTTCGATCGCATCGTGCGCAGCGCTTATAGCGTGACAATGCATGCGGTCGTGGAGGGCCACTTCTTCGCGCGCAAGGCGCCGGCGAATTCATTCGGCGGCGGCTACGGGCACTTCGGCGGCTTCAGCCTGTTGGTGGTCGAGCGAGTCCATGAGGCGACCCGCCTGAGTCATAGCTCGTAGCTCTGTGGCGCCACGCGCTCAGCGCGGCGTGCGCAGGACCGAATTGCGCAACGCGTCTTCCCGCTGCAATTCGTCCAGCTCGGAGGTCTCCACCGTATCCAGCACGTTGTGGCCGGGGCGATGCATGCCCGGGTGTTCGTTCGTGTCGGCCGGGTCCGGATGGATATGCGTTTCGCCGGGCGTCTTGTGGGTCATGGGGAAGCAGCGCAATGCCGGTTGGCGGGAGTCACGATGATGGGGGCGGGCATGGCGGAAGTCACGTTGTTGGGGCGAAGCTCGCGGTACTAGAGTCGAACGGGTGCGCGCGCAAATTCTTGCGCAGGCCAAGGGGCAGACATGGCAAAGGCAACCATCGTCGTACTCGTCGGTGCATTCGGCCTCTGGGCCAGCGGCGCGCAAGCTGCACAGGACTGCGCCAACGACACCATTCGCAAAGCCGGCGACGCCTTCATCGCAGCCGGCTCCTCCGACGGACTTTCCATCGCCGTGGTGAAGGACGGCAAGACCGTCTTCTGCGACTTCGGCACCGTCGAGCGCGGCAAGGCGCGGCTGCCTACGCCCGATACGGTTTATGAGATCGGCTCGATCAGCAAGACTTTCGGCAGCCTGCTGCTGGCGCAGGCGATCGTCGCGGGCAAGGCACAGGTCGATGACGACATGCGCCGCTACCTGCCGCCGGGCGAATACCCCGGGCTGATCTATCAGGGGCAAGCGGTGACGTTGCGCAACCTGGTGTCGACCACCTCGGCGCTGCCGGACAATCTGCCCGACGAACTCACCCGCAAGGCGAAAGAGGCCAAGCCGGAAGACAAGCCTTTCGTGCTCGTGGAAGGGCTCAATCGCTACACCATGCCGCAGTTCCTGGCCGACCTGCAGCAGGCCAGGCTGCAACGCCAGCCCGGTGTCATGCCTGCGCATTCCAATGTGGCGGCGCAGGTGGTCGGCCTTATCGATGCCAGGCTGCTCGGCAAGCCGTTCGAAACCCTGCTGGACGAACGCATCGAGCGCCCGCTCGGCATGGCCAGCGGCACGGACAAGGCGCGCGCCGCGCGCATGGCCACCGGCTATACCGGCGAAGGCCGCGTCGCACCGGTATGGGATGCGCCCGTGACGCGCGCCGCCGGCGGCCTGCGCTACAGCACGCGCGACATGGCGAAGTACGCGGCGTACCAGCTTGCCGAGCGCGATCCGGCGGTCAAGCTCGCGCACCAGGCGCAATGGGGCGATCCCGGCGAAGGCGCGACGGGCTTCAACTGGGTGATCGACTTGATGGTCGACGGCCAGCCGCACCTGGAGCACTCCGGCGGCACCTTCGGCTTCGCCAGCTATATGGACCTGTATCCGCGTTCCGGCTACGGCATCGTGCTGCTCGCCAATCGCAGCGCCGACAATACGCAGGGCCAGTTGCAGGCGGTGGCCGAGCGCATCCGCGATGGCCTGGTCGGCGCACTGCCCGCGCAGGTGGCGCTGGACAAGGCGTTCGCCGAGCATGGTTATGGCGATGTCGCCGCCACCGTTGCGCAAGTGCGCCGCGCGTATCCGGGCCTGCATCTGAGCGAGAACTACATCAACGCCCTGGGCTACCGGTTGCTGCAGCAGGAGAAGCGGCCGAAGGACGCGGTGAACGTGTTTGCCTACAACGTCACGCAGCATCCCAAGAGCTTCAATCCCTATGACAGCCTGGCCGAATGCCAGGAGGCGCTGGGCGAGCGCGAACATGCCATCGCCAACTATCGCCTGTCGCTGGAGCGCAACCCCAACAACGAGCATGCCAAGACCCGGTTGGCGGAGTTGGACAAGCCGAAGTCGTGAGGTATTGGCAGCGAGGTAGCGGTTGTGTTTCGATGACTGCCGTTTTTCGCTGGGGAAGTTCGTGATGCTTCGTTCGGCCGCCCTGGGGGTGGCGCTGGTTCTGCTTGTGGCTTGTTCGAATGGCGCCGCGCCGCCTGCGTCGAACCAGGCCGCGCCGGTGACTGCGGCCGCCACTGCGCCGCCACCGCCGCCGGCCTACGCGCTGGAGGGCACCGAAGTACGCGAGCTGCCGTCGAAGATCCTCGGGCGGGACTACCAGCTCTACGTCTATCTGCCCGATAGCTACGCCACTGAACCCGCGCGCAACTATCCGGCGCTGTTTGTCACTGATGCGCCTTATGCGTTCCCGCTGATCCGCAGCATCGCCAGGCGCGTGGGCGATCATGGCGAGGGCCTGCGCGACTTCATCTTGATCGGCCTCTCCTACGCCAAGGGCGACACGCCGAAGTTCAGCCGCAACCGCGACTACACGCCAACGGCGAAGGGACCATCGGGCGCCGAGTCGGACATGCCCGGCCGTGCTCCTCTGTACGGCGAGGCGGAGAACTACCGGCGCTTCATCGCCGAGGAAGTGTTTCCCTTCGTCGCCAGCCACTACCGCGCCGACATGCACGAGAAGATCTACGCCGGCCATTCCTACGGCGGCCTGCTCGGCGTGCAGATGCTGCTGACCGAGCCGGGCATGTTCGAGCACTACATCCTGGGCAGCCCGTCGCTGCAGTTCGACGGCAAGGTGATGTTCGAGCGCGAGCGCGCCTACGCGGCCAATCACAAGGACCTGCCGGCCGATGTGTTCATGGCGCTGGGCGGCTTCGAGACGGTCGATCCATCATCCTCGGATCGCCGTTATCACAACTCGGTAGATATGGTGCGCAATGCGCAGGCGTTCGAGCGGGTGCTCAAATCTCGGCATTACCCCGGCTTGCATATCCAGTCCGTGGTGATCGGCGACGAGGACCACCTGACGGTATTCCCTACCCTTATTACCCATGGCCTGCAGGCCATGCTGGCGCCACGACAGGAAGCCCCCGCGACGCGGTGACGCCCGGCCCGGTTTTGGGGCAGGATAGCGAGCGCGTCCAGGAGGGGCGGGACGCTTGTGGCGACAAGCCGATCACAGGGGGAAAACATGAGTAATCCGTACGAGGCACCCAAGGCGCAGGTGGGCGATTCCCTGCGCGACGATCCGGGCGTAGAGGAAGTAGCCAGCGGCCAGAAGCTGGTGATCTACGCAATCCTGGTCTATCTCGCGATCATCCTGGTGCGCGGCGGCGCCGGCCCGATCGCCGGCGTGCTGGCCATCGTGTCCCTGGTGCTGTCGCTGATGGGCATCCTGCGCATCAGCAATGGCCTGGGTTACGGCACCGGCACCAAGGTGCTATTGGTGATCCTGATGTTCGTGCCGCTGGTGGGGTTGATTACCCTGCTGGTGCTCAATGCCAAGGCGACGAATCGGTTGCGTGAGGCGGGGTATCAGGTGGGGTTGCTGGGGGCGCGGCGGTGAGGATCGGGTCCCGCGCCGTGGTGGCGCGGGACTTTGCTGGGCTTACGACCGAGTGTGAAGGTGGCGGGCGCGTAGAGCTAATTCACTTTTGTTTGTAGTGCAGTCCGCGCCGATAAAGTCCAGGGGCGGGTCTCGGCGTTGCGCTTCGCCCGGCCCCTCACCCCAGCCCTCTCCCCGGATGGGAGAAGATGCCGGTCCCACGGGGACTCCCTTCGGTAGCAACAGATGAGGGACGGGGCTCGCCTATGGGCTGGGTAGTATCGGAGCTCACTGCTCGTCATTCCTGCGCAGGCAGGAATCCAGTAGCGGTACCGCTCGATGGTCGCGAAAAGCCAAATCGACGCTATCGCGAAAATCCAGAATTTTCGCTACTGGATTCCTGCCTGCGCAGGAATGACGAGCAAAGGACCGGCGTAGGTTGGGGTGAGCGCAGCGAACCCCAACGTGGGTACATCGATGTGCACCGCAACGTTGGGGTGCGCCTGCGGCTTACCCCAACCTACGCCGGTTGTTGCCATTGCAGGCGTAGGTGCGCCTGTGTGGCGCAGCGGGTGCCCATTTCGATGAAGGCGGCGATGCCGTCGAGCATGATGGGCAAGCGATGCGCGTCGATGTTGCCGCGTTCGTGCGCCAACTCGGCCAGCAGCTTGATGGCGTGGTAGGCGTACTGCAGCCATTCGGTCGCGTCGTTCAATAGCTCATCCGGCTCCGCACTGGGATCGGAGAAATAGTTGGTGTGGCGGATGATCCAGGGTTCGCCAAAGACGTTGTTCATAAGCAACTCCTTGCTGAGCGCCGCATCCTCGATCCGTAAACGGCACGCCGCCAACAGCACGACGTGCCGCGACCACACGGACTCGAGGGTTCACCGGTAGCCTGAAATGTCAGGCGCCGAGCGGCTTGATTGAGGAAGTGGGTTGCGGGGTCGGAGGGTTTCGCCGTTGCGCAAGGCAACGCGCCGGGTTGCACGGCTCGGATTAATTCCTGCGAAAACTCTTAAACCGCGGTTCTTCAACCGTGTCCGCGGTGTCGTCGGACGGCCCGGATGGGCGGTGAGGATGTCGCCGTGGGGATCGGCGAGCGCGAGAGTGACGTATGATCTGGCCTAGCCATGATCAACTCCTGACGTAGTTGGTGATGGTCAGCGGGTCGAGGGTGCTCGTAACACCCTTGGCCCGCGCTTCTCACAGCATTGCTGCCATGGTCGTCCGCGACGCGACTCTAAGCACTCCGCGGACAACACGAATCAAGCTATCAAAGCGCTTCGCGCTTGTCTTTAGTCGAAATCCGATAAGCAAGCCGGTTGGCATTCGTCAGCCGGCCGGCAGCGGCGCCGTGTTGATGGCCAACTGCGCGGCAAACGCACGCTGATATGCCGGCCGCGCTTCGCCACGCGCGACGTACGCCGCCAGCTTCGGAAACTCATTGAGCAGGCCAGAGGGTTTCACGCGCAGCAGCACCGACACCATCAGCAGATCGCCTGCACTGAAATCGCCATCGAGCCATTCCGCATCGCCCAGGCGCGCGGAAAGCAGAGTCAGCTTCTGGCGGATGCGATCCTGCACCACGGGCAGGCGGTCCTGCGCCCAGGGTTTGTCACCCTCCTGGAACTTGGCGATGGACAGGTCGAGGATCGGCGGCTCCACGGTGCTGAGCGCGGCGAACATCCAGGTGACCGCGCGTGCTCGCGCGTTGGCGTCCTTCGGTAGCAGGCCGGGATGGCGCTGGGCGAGGTGGAAGACGATGGAGCCGGTTTCGAACAGGGTGAGGTCGCCTTCCTCGTAGGTGGGGATCTGGCCGAAGGGGTGTACGGAAAGGTGGGCGGGTTCTTTCATCGCCTGGTGCGGGACGAGGCGGACTTCGTAGGGCTGGCCGACTTCTTCCAGCGCCCAGCGCACGCGGGTGTCGCGGGCGAGGCCTTTGCCGCCGTCGGGGGAACGTTCGAAGGCAGTGATGGTGATGGTCATGGCGGTGGCTCCCTTGGGTCGATTCAGGCGGCGTGATTGCCGGCTTTCGTCATGACGACGAATGGGCGGGGCTGGTTTCGACATGGGATGGCAAAATTTTGTACCTGGCCTTGGAGCGGACAACGAGCGTCGTCCCGGCCAGCTGGTGCGCACAGCAACTGGAACGAACATTTCGCGATTCAGATCTCCGCGCGACGGAGCTCCTTGACGCCGCAGCCCAGTCGCTTGCGAAGCAGCGTGCGTAGCGTAACCCCATCGGCATAGCCGACTTCGGTGGCGATGGCCTCGACGTCCTGATGGCTCGTGCGCAACAGATGCACGGCACGCTCCACGCGCAGATCCTGGAAGTAGGCCAATGGCGACTTCCCAAGCACGGACTCCATGCGACGTTGCAGCGAACGCTTGCTCGTATTCATTGCCTCGGCGGCGGCCTCGAGCGAAAACCCTTCATGCAACCGCTCCCGAGCCCAGCGCTCGAAGCTCTGCACCACCGGATCGGCTTGCGCCAGGTGCACGGGGATCATGTAGGGCGCCTGCGAGGTCCGCGTATCCACCAGGAGATAGCGCGCGGTCATATCGGCCAGTGCGGGGCTGACCTGGCGAACCAGCCACAACGCCAGTTCCAGATGCCCCATGGCGGCGCCCGCGGTCACGAAATCCCCCGCGGGAACGAGAATGCGATTCTCATCGAGCGCCACGTTCGGGTAGCGCCGCCGAAAGAGCGGGCCGAGCCACCAGGTGGTCGTGGCGTCGTGACCGTCGAGCAGCCCCGACTCGGCCAGCAAGAAGCTGCCGATGCAGGCCGCGCCGATGCGCGCCCCGCCGCGATGCCAGCGGCGCAGTTGCTCCATGGCGTCCTGCGATTCCCGCTTGGCCAGCGCGAGCAGCAGCGGTTCGGGCATCTTGGTGCCCGGCGCCGGGACCATCACCCAGTCGGGTCGCCTGACACTCGCCGCTTCCTGCACAGGTACCCGAAGACCGAGCGATGTGCGCACCGTCTTGCGCACCCCGACGACGCGGAAATCGAACCGCGGCGACGGCATCTTCTGCATGACGGCGAGCTCGTTGGCCGTGGCCAAGGTGTCCAGCATCGTCGCCAGACCGGTATCGAACACGCCATCGACGGCAAGCACGGCAATCTTCATGGCGTAAATGATATCAATTTTGCCGTTAGCGACAATATGACCGCAGGAGGGCCGAGCCTAAAGTGGCAAGCGTCGAATGGTCGACAGCCACTGAAACGAGTCCTTCACCATGATCCAATTCGCACTGTTTGCACGCCTCGAAGCCAAGCCCGGCAAAGAAGCCGAGGTCGAGAAATTCCTCCAGGCCGGCCTCGATATGGCTCGCGACGAACACACCACGCCGATCTGGTTCGCGCTGCGGCTGTCGCCCACGACCTTCGGCATCTTCGATGCGTTTCACGATGAGGAGGGGCGACAGGCTCACCTCCAGGGGCCGATTGCGCAGGCCTTGATGGCGAAGGCCGACGAATTGTTCTCGGTACCGCCGTCGATCGAGGCGATCCAGGTGCTGGGGCTGAAGAACGAGCTCTGACAAGCGGGCGCTACTGCTATCGCTCCCCTTACAGCACAGGAATCCCCATGAATCTGAATACCTTCGCCCGCCTCTCGCTGCTTGGCGCCATCCTCGCCGGCGCTGCCGGTCTCGTGTCCGCGCCGGCCATCGCGCACGAGTCCGATAAGTTCACGCTGTCCAGTCCCGACGTCATGGCAGGCGGCAAGATTGACAACAAGTTCGTCCTCAACGGCTTCGGCTGCGAGGGCGGGAACATCTCTCCCGCCCTGGCATGGAAGAACGCTCCGGCAGGCACCAGGTCGTTCACGCTGCAGGTTTACGATCCGGATGCACCCTCGGGCAGCGGCTGGTGGCATTGGACCGTCTACAACATCCCGGCATCGGTGACGCAACTGGCCCAGGGGGCTGGCAATGCGCCGGCGGCACTGCCGGCCGGCGCTGTTGCGGGAGCCAATGACTTCCAGGACACCGGCGCCTCGGGTGGCAACGGCAACTACGGCGGTCCGTGTCCACCGGCTGGCGACAAGCCCCATCGCTACGTGTTTACGATCTACGCGCTGTCGGTGGACGACATCGATGCCGCTGCCGGCATTCCCAAGACCGGAACCGCAGCCCTGCACGGTTTCGTGCTGAACAAGGGCCTGGGTGACAAGGTGCTGGGCAAGGCTTCGTTTACGGCGCGCTACGGCCGTTAACGCAAGACTGAGCGCTGATGAGTCCGGGTGACGGGCTCATCGGCCTCGATGCGCAGCTTCGCCAGTCGGCCATCACCTCAATGACGGTGACCATCAACGCTCTTCATAAGGATCGCCGATGCAGACCCGCACCATTCCTTCTTCGCAGGAAGCGCTGCCCGTCATGGGGCTGGGCACGTATCGAGGGTTTGACACAAGCCTGGAAAGCGCCAACCGCAGCCGTCTCTCCGGAGTGTTGGACGCGCTGTTCACCGCCGGCGGCACGGTCATCGATAGCTCTCCGATGTATGGGCAAGCCGAAGCCGTGGTCGGTGAGCTGCTGGCCGGACAGGATCTTCAAAGCTCGGCCTTTCTCGCCACCAAAGTGTGGACCCAGGGCCGCGAGGCCGGCCGCCGCCAGATGGAGCACTCGTTCCGTTTGCTGCGCACCCAGCGCATCGACTTGATGCAGATCCATAACCTCGTGGATTGGAAGACGCATCTACCGGCTCTGCGCGACATGAAAGACGCGGGGCGCATCCGCTACATCGGCATCACTCATTATTCGAACGCGGCCTATGGCGAGGTCGAACGAATCCTCAAGACCGAATCGCTGGATTTCCTGCAGATCAACTATGCGCTCGATGCCCGCGAAGCCGAGGCCCGGGTGCTGCCCCTGGCTCAGGACAAAGGCGTTGCCGTTCTGTGCAACATGCCGTTCGGCGGCGGCGGTCTCTTGCGCCGGTTGAACGCCACGCCCATGCCGGGATGGGCACAAGCAGCCGGAGCCATCTCCTGGGCCCGGCTCGCGCTCCAGTTCGTGCTTGCCCATCCCGCCATCACCTGCGTCATCCCTGGCACGGGCAAGCCCCGGTCCATGGCGGAAAACGCCGCCGCGGCGGGCGGAATGCTGACTGCCTCCCAGCGGCGGGACCTGATCCGGGCTGTCTGAGCATCGCGCGCCAAGAACGGCAGAGGTCTGATGCACCCAACCCGTCGCCGGCATCGATGTGTAGACCACATATGGATATGTGCGGCGCCTTCGACAATGGCTTGGACGGCGACGTCGCAGTGACGTGACTCAGGCGTAGTAGGCGAGGAACATATCGACGGCCGTCTCCGCCACCCGCTTGCGCTCCTTCGGTCGCAACGCCGGCTGGCCCAGCGTGATCTGCGGCCAGAACGCGAACGTCTTCACCAGCCCCTGCAGCTGATGCGCGGCAAACACCGGGTCGGCGATCTTCAGCCGCCCATCCTTGGCCGCCGCACGCAACCACACCGTCAGGCCTTCCTCGCGCTCGTTCATCCGCGCCACCATGTCCTGCGCCCGTTCCGGCGAATGGATCGCCGCGGCGATGGCCACGCGTGCCAGCGAGACGAAGGCTTCGTTGTTGACCAGGCGCAACTTCAGCGTGACCAGTTCCAGCAACTGGTCGCGCAATGGGCGGTCGGCGCGGTAGGTGAGCTCCTCGCCCTCGCGGCTGGCCTCCCACAGCTGGTGCATGATCTCGACGAACAGCACCTCCTTGCTGGGGAAGTGGTTGTAGACCGTGCGCTTGGAGACCTCGGCGCGGGCCGCGATGCGGTCCATGCTGGTGGCTTCGTAGCCGGCGGAGCGGAACTCGTCGATGGCGGCCTCCAGGATGGCGGCGCGCTTGAGATCGGTGAGACGGGCGGGGCGGGACGGAGTGGGCATGCCCGGATTTTACACTGATGGGTTTACATTTGCCTCGCGGGGAAATTACACTGCTCGGTGTAGTTTCCCTTCCCACCCCTCTAAACGCCCTCGGAACCCGCCTTATGAAGATCGTGCTGGGCCTCGTCGCCCTCGCCATCGTCCTGGCCCTGCTGGCCTCCCGCCGCGCGCGTGCCGCGCTGGGCGGCTACCAGGATTCGCCGCAACGTGGCGGCGATCGCTTCCGCAACCCGCGGCCGCGCCCGTCCGAAGGCCTGGGCAAGATCCTGGGCATCATGTGGAACATGATGTTGCACAAACCCAAGGACGCGGCGCCCGATGCGCCGTTGCCGGTGCAGCGCCTGACCCGCGCGCAGCTGGAGGCGGCGCCGGACCGCAGCCTGTATCGCCTGGGCCATTCGACCCTGTTGCTGAAACTGCGCGGCCGTTTCTGGATCACCGACCCCGTGTTCGCCGAGCGCGCCTCGCCGTTCTCCTGGATGGGCCCGAAGCGCTTCCACGCACCGCCCATCGCGCTGCAGGACCTGCCGCCGATCCGCGGCGTGGTGCTCTCGCACGATCACTACGATCATCTCGACCGCGCCACCGTCGAATACCTCGCCGATCGCGCGGAGCTGTTCCTCACGCCGCTGGGCGTGGGCGATCGCCTCACGGCCTGGGGCGTGCCGGCGGACAAGGTGCGCCAGCTGGACTGGTGGCAGGAAACCGAGGTCGACGGCCTGCGCTTCATCGCCACGCCCGCGCAGCACTTCTCCGGCCGCGGCCTGTTCGACGGCGACCAGACGTTATGGGCCTCGTGGGCCATCATCGACGACGACCTGCGCGTGTTCTTCAGCGGCGACACCGGCTACTTCGACGGCTTCAAGACGATCGGCGAGCGGCTGGGTCCGTTCGACGTGACCTTTATCGAAACCGGCGCCTACGATCCGCAGTGGCCCTACGTGCACATGCAGCCGACCGAATCGGTGCAGGCGCATGTGGACCTGCGCGGCCGCTGGATGATGCCGATCCACAACGGCACCTTCGACCTGGCCATGCACCGCTGGCAGGATCCGTTCGAGCAGGTGAGCGCGCTGGCCGCCGAGCGCAATGTCGCCCTGTCGACGCCACGCATGGGCGAGCGGTTGGCGCTGGATGCGCCGCACGCGGGCGAGCGCTGGTGGCGGATGTTCGAGCAGCCGGCGGCGCGTCCCGCGTCGCTGCTGTCCGCCGCCGGGCACGACGCGCGCTGAGTTTCAGCAGGCGAGGGCGCAGGCAGGCGTTGCGTTCTCGTCGCGATGGATCACTTCGCCGCCTTCCGGAAATTCCAGCACCATCCGCGGCGCGCGCTGCATCCAGCGTGCGGTTTCCTGTTGAATGCCCAGCGCGGCGGCGATGGCGCGGCGGTCCACCGCGCGGCTGCGCCGGCGGCGCTCGAGGTGGGCGAAGCGCAGGTAGTTGTAGGACGACCAGCTGAACATCAGCAGCGCGCAGGCCGCCGCCAGCGCCAGCAGCGCGGCGAGGTCGTGCCCGCCGTGGCCGTGCTCGCGCACCACCATCTCGACATAGCCGGCGCGCAGGCCCAGGGCCCAGGCGACCAGGGTCGCCAGCGGCAGCCACAGCGAGATCCACACCATCCACGCCATCAGCGTGGCGGTGGTGAACAGCAGGCGGTGCGCCGGATGCTGGCGCTCGGGACGCTGGATCAGGATCGCTTCGGCTCTCATCGCACACCTCGGTCGGGGCTGACCCACACGGCGCGCGTGCCCTTGCGCTTGAGCAGCGCCTTGGGCAGTGCCGCCACGGTGGTGGCGGTGCTGAGCAGCCAGTAGGTCAGCGGATACCAGATCATCCAGTAGTAATTGCGGCCGACCCGCGTCTCGTAGCGGCGGTCGATCAGCGTGCTGATGCCGAACTGCAGCAGGCACACGATGCCCAGCACCACGCCGTGCCACTGCGGCAACAAGGTGGCGATGCGCAGGGGCGGTGGCAGCACGACGAAGATGCCGACCAGCCATAGCGAAACGATGGCCAGCATCACGTAGGCCCAGACCAGGCTGAGCAGGTATTCCAGCGCCACCGGCCACATGCGCCGACGGCGCCAGCGCAGCAGTTCGGGCAGGTAACGCAGGGTGACTTCCACGCCACCCTGGGCCCAGCGCAGGCGTTGCTTCCACAGGCCGCGCAGGGTTTCCGGCATCAGGATCCAGCACAGCGCGTTGGGCTCGTAGCGGATGTCCCAGTGGCGCATCTGCAGGCGCCAGCTGATGTCGATGTCCTCGGTGACCATGTCGGTGTTCCAGTAGCCGACGTCGTGCAACGCGCTGCGGCGAAAGCAGGCGATCACGCCGGACACGGTGAACACGCGGCCGTACACGCGCTGCGCGCGCTTGATCAGGCCGATGATCGAGGAGAACTCGCCCACCTGCAGCTTGCCCAGCAGGGTCGAGCGGTTGCGGATGCGCGGGTTGCCGGTGACCGCGCCGACGCGCGGACTGCCCACCATATGGCTGACCAGCCAGTGCGTGGCGTAGTCATCCAGCAGCGCATCGCCGTCGACGCAGACCAGGAAATCGCCGCGCGCGGCCATCGCCGCCATGCGCAGGCCCATCGCCTTGCCCTGGTTGCTGGCGAAGTGGATCACGCGCAAGCGCGGAAACTGCGCTTGCAGTTCGTCCAACTGCGCGCCGGTGTCGTCGGTGGAGCCGTCATTGACGGCGATGATCTCGAAATGCGGGTAGCGCTGCGCATCGAGGTGGGCGATCGTCTCGCGCACCTGCTCGCCTTCGTTGTGGCAGGGCACGATCAGCGTGACGAAGGGTGCATGCGGCAGGACGGGCGGCTCGATGCGCAGCGGCTCGCCGCGCTCCCAGCGCAGGTAGTAGATCAGCCCACCGCTCAGCCACACGAAGGACATCAGCAGCGGATAGTAGAAGGCGAAGTCCAGCAGGACGGTCATGAGCTCGCGCATGTCCGCCTCACGGTTCCCGGAAGGGATGTTCGGCGGCCGAGATATACGGCCGGATCGCTTCGAGCGCGGGACGGCCGGCGACGAAGTCGTCCGGGTAGTAGCCCAGGTGGCGCACGCCCTGCGCCTGCAGCAGGCGCAAACGTGCGCCAAGCACTTCGGCAGGCACCGGCTTGCCGCCGCTGCGCCAATCCACGGTGGCCAACTCGAACAGCGTGCGGTCCATGCCGTGCGGTTGCGCGGCGACGGCGGCGGCCAGGCGCTTGAACCAGGCGTCGCTGGCCGGCTCCTGGTCCAGTTGCGGCATGGCCATCAGCGCGGTGTAGTCGTAGGCGGCATTGAAGGCAGCGAGGCTTTGCGCGAACCAGGCTTCGGAGGCCGGTTGCAGTACCGGGCGCGCGTAGAGGTTGCGCGCGGTCTTCAGTTGCGCGCGCCATTGGCGGGCGCGGTCGGCCAGTTCGCGGGTGAAGTCGATCAGGTATTGGGTGCGCTCGGCCGGAGTGGCGTGGGCGAGCGGGCCCAAATCGTCGGTGTCACGCAGATAGGCATCGTCGGAGAACAGCAGGCCGCTCATGCCGCCGTGCATGGCGAGGTCTTCGTACACATCGCCGATCATGGCGCGCACGTGCGGGTTCCAAGGCGCGAGGCGGTAGTGATCGCCGCGCTTGCCGTCATCGAGCGCCGGCAAGTCCTTCGCATCCGGAAAGCGGAACGCCAACACCGGCATCCACGCATACACCTCCACCTCGCAGCGCGTGCGCAACTGCCACGCCACGCGTGCGAACAGATCGGCGCGCACGGGCAGGTGGCGGTTGGGGAAGTACACGGCATCCGCGACGCCATCGCCATCCGGGTCGGCATAGGCTTGCAGCCACACCTGCGACGGCTTCATGCGGCGGATGCGGTCGAGCAGGGCGGAGAGGTTCTTCTCCTGCTGTGCCGGATCGGGGTCGTAGATGTAGTCCAGATCCACCTGCACTACGCGCTGCGGGTCGATCGCGCGCTGGCGATAGATCAGCGCGGCGAGGCCGTCGACGCCGATGTTGTCGGCGATCAGCAGGCGCGGGAGGTTGCGGCCTTCCGCCAGCTGCACCGGCTCGTCGTCCAGGCTCAGCGAGACGTCCATGCCCAGCGCGGCCGCTTCCGCCTGCGCGATGCGGTTGTAGGCGCCGTACGGCCACACGATGGCGCGCGGGCGCTGGCCGGTGCGCCGGGCGATTTCGTCGGCGCTGCGGGCGAGATCGGTGTGGATGCGGGCGCGATAGGCATCGGCGTTTTCGTAGCCGGACCTGAGGTCATAGGTTCCGGGGTCATGGATGCCGGGGTCGTAGATGAGGCTGATCGCCGCCGGCATCTGGTTGCCCTGCGGATTTGCCAGCACGCCCTGGTGCAGATCGTTGGTGTGCGAGGCGATCTCCACCAGGCCGGAGGCGCGGAGCTCCTGCACCTGCGCCCAGCTGACGAAGCATTCGCGTCCGCAGCTTTCGCCGTTGTAGTCGAAGCGCTTGCCGTCGGGCAGGTCCATCCACGAGTTCTCCACTGCGAACAGGGCGGGGTAGCCATAAGCGCGCAGCAGCGGGAACACGCGGGTGTAGAAGCTGATCAGGCCGTCGTCGAAGGTGAGCAGCACGGCCTTGGGCGGCAGTGCGCGCTCGCCGCGGCGCGCGGCGATCACATCGTCCAGGCTGACCATGCGGAAGCCGTTGGCGCGCAGCCATTCGAAGTGGGCGATCAGGTGGTCGGTGCTGATCGCCGTGCTGTCGCTTTTGCCGGCGTCGCGGATATCGTCGCGTACATCGTGGTAGTTCAGCACGATCAGCGGCGGCAGCGGTGCGCGTGCGGGCAGCGGGCCGGCCAGCGCGGCCAGGCGATCGGCGGCGCCGGCCGTGGGGGCGGCGAGGACAAGCAGCAACAGGAGAGCGTGGCGCCAGCGCATGTCATTCGCCCCAATGCAGGGTGAGGTCGAGCATCACGCGGTTGTCGCGCTTGCCGTCGTAGGGCTGGCTGTTCCAGCCGATGCCCCAGCCGAACGCCAGGCCGGCATGCGGCGCCCAGCGCTGGCCGTAGTGCGCGCTGGCCATCCAGCCGCTGCCGTAGCGGCATTCGTCGTAGCTGCCGAAAGAAAGGTCGAGCTGGTGGCTCCAGCTGCGCTCGTAGCGCTCGTACAGCATGTTTTCCAGTCGCCCGGTGGCGGCGATCCAGCGCGCGCACGACGGGCTGTAGTACGGCACGTCGCTGCGCGAGTTACGCGTGGCGCCAGCCTGCAGGCCGCCGTCCACGGTGAACCACGCCGCGGTGTAGGCGCGCTGCGTCCATGCCGCTTCCCAGCCATAGCGGCGGTTGCCGTCGCTGTAGCGGTCGGCGTTGGCGCTGAGCTTGATCGCGCTGCGTTCGCTGGCGCGCCACTGCGCGGAGACATTGAGCGAGTGCGCGGTGATGTCGTAGTAGTGCGCGCGCAGCGGCACGTCCGCGTCGCCGGTGTTGCTCCAGTCGAGCGTGTAGGTCCAGTAGTCGTCCGGGAGCCAGCGCAGGCCGGCTTCGAGGGCGGTGCGGCGAGTCTGGTTGCCCACCGCGGGCAATGCCTGCACGTAGGCTTCGAATCCGCGCGCATAGCCGCGCAGGCCGAGGCCCAGGCGTTCGCGCTGCGTATGGCCTTCGGGCAGGTTGGCGGCGGCCAGGCGCGTGATGCCATAGATGCGCCAGCGCTCGCCGAGCAGCGGGCTTTGCAGCGTGGCCTGGGTTTCGTGGTCGGCATCGCCGAAGTTGGGCGAGCCGCCGCGGCCGCGGTCGTGTTCCAGGTCGAACTGCCAGCCACGCTGGCGATCCCAAACCTGGCGCGCGAGCTGCACCTGCGGATCGCGCGGCACGACGGCTTCCACTTCGCGCAGCGCCGGTTCCACGCGCGGGAAGTCGCCGAGTTCGCGCCAGGTATCGATGGCGCCGAGGCGGATCGAGGTGTCGTCCGGATCGAGGCCAGCGGCGCCCACCAGCGTGTCTTCCGCGCGGCGCGGCCAGCCGCGGGCGCGTTCAGTGTCGGCCAGCTGGTTCCAGATCGAGGCGTTGGCCGGACCCTCGGCGCGCAGCGCTTCCAGGCGCCGCCACGCCTCGCGATAGCGCCAGGTCTGCTGGCGCACCAGCGCGGCGGCGAGTTCGGCTTCGGTCTTGTGCGGGTTGGCGCGAGGTCGCACGGAGCCCGGCGCCGGCAGCCAGGCGGGTTCGCTCACGGCTACGCGGTCGATCCACTGTTGCGCATCGCGATGACGCCCGGCTTCCAGATAGGCATGAGCGAGGCCGATGCGCGGATCGGCTTCTTCTTCGGGATACGGGCCGGGCTGTGCGCGCGACGCGGCTTCGTAAAGCGGGATGGCCTGCTCAGGCTGGCGTTGTTGCAGCAATGCGTCGGCCACCGGCGTGTCGGCATAGGCGGGCAGCGTGCCGCCGCGGCGGCGCAGCGCCTGGTAGGCGCCGGCGGCTTCGCGGCTGCGCGAGGCGCGGGCCAGGGCGATCATCCGATCGGCGGCGGCGATGGCATCGTCGACCGCTGCGGGGTCTGGTGAGGCCAGCGCGCGATCGGCCTCCACATAGGGATGGCGCGTATCGGCAGGCATGGCCTGCGCCCAGCGCGCCTGGTGTGCGGCGGCGTCGGCTTCCAGGCGGGCCAGTTCCGGCGCGGGCAAAGGTGTGGGCAGTTGGCGCGCGAGTTCCAGCGCGCGCACGGCGGCACCTAACTCCGCCAGCAGGCGAACACGCAGGCGCAACGCATCGGCATCGGCGGGCCAGCGGCGCAGCAGGTCTTCGCAGGCGGCGAGCGCTTCGAGGCGATGGCCGGCGTCATGCTGCTGGCGCGCCTGGGCTAGCAGCGCGTCGCGCGTGGCCGGGGTCTGCGGGGATGCCTGCGGCGAAGCGGTGGCCAGGGCCAGCGCGAGTGCGGCAGCCAGCGCCGTGCGTCCCGCACCGGCACCGGCCTTGGCCGGTACGGAACGGTCGCGTTGTGAGGGCGCTGCTGGAGACATGGTTGCTGCTGCTGGTGGCGCTCGTCGGACCCGCGCCGGATGGAAGGCTTCGGGGCAGCGCGCGCTTCGTGCGCGCAGAGCGGCATCGAAAAGTTTCCAGACAGGCCGCGCCGGGGTAGAGCGCGGCCTGCCTCCGACACAGGGTCGACGCATGACGTCCGTGGCATGCGGGAAGGCATTCGGCGAGCCGTAAGGTCTGCTCGTGGCCGTCGTCGACGATCACGGGCCGGTCGCCAGTGAGGGAGAGTGTTCCCGGATCGGCCGGGCGTCGGAATCAGAAAAGTCCTAGGCGATGGATTTCCTTCCGAATGCCGTGCCAGTCATCGAAGACCGCGCGTCCCGTGGCCCCGATTCAGAGAAATCCCATGGATGCCTCGCTGGCATGCGTGCTGCAATTTCCCGGACGCCGAAGATCGCACCCGCCTCGTCCGAACGATCCTCACCAGGGGCCACTCCATGACGCTTTCCATGTACCGCGGCCCAGCACTGGCCCGCAAAAGTCCGCGCAATCCGATCCGGGTCGCCTTGCTGGACGACCACGAATTCATTCTCAAGGGGCTGGTCTCGCACCTGCGCCAGGTCAGCGCGGTGACCGTGGTCGGCAGCCATCGCTGCAGCCGCACGCTGCGCGCCATGCTGGCGGAGACGCCGGTCGACATCGTCCTGCTCGACTACTCGCTCGCCTCGGACGACCTGGACGGCATGGCGCTGATCAAGGCGCTGCGCCTGCGCTATCCGGAGCTGCGCATCCTGGTGGTGTCGGGCCATTGCCAGCACGTCACGGTGAACATGCTGCTGCGCGAGGGTGCCAACGGCTTCTTCGCCAAGCACCAGGAAGCGGTCGAGATGGCGGAGGCGATCACCCGCGTGATGGCCGGCGAAACCTATCTGCCGCCGTTCCTGACCGCGGTGACGCCGGCGCGGCGCTCCTCGCCGCTGTCGCCGCGCGAGTGGGAGGTGATCCGCTGCTTTCTCGACGGCATGTCGGTGAGCCAGATCGCCGCCAAGTTCAATCGCAGCCTCAAGACCATCAGCACGCAGAAATCCACCGCGTACAAGAAGCTGGGCATCCAGAGCGACGCGGAGCTGTTCAAGATGCGCGACCAGGTCCTGCAGGCGCGGAGCATGGCCTGACGCCATGTCCATCGCACCCTTGTTCCATGCGCGCTGCGATGTGCTGGCGGTGGCGCGCGAATGCGTGCAGGCGCGTTCGCGGGTTCTGTGGGCGCGCGGCATCGACGTCGGCATCGAGCTGCCCTGCGGCGCGCTGCCGTGGCTGAAGCTCGACGAGCGCCTGCTGCGCCGCCTGTTGCAGAACGCGCTGGACCGCGTGGCCAGGCTCACCGGCGCGGATGGCGTGCAGCTCGCGCTATGGCACGAAACGGCGGACGACGGCGTATCGCGCCTGCAGGTGGAGGCCTATGCGGACGAGCCCTCGGCGAGCCTGTCGTTCGAGCTGGCGCTGGCCGGCGGCGGCGTGGCGGAGCCGCCGCTGCCGTGCCGCGGCGGCACGGCGCTGCTGGTCGAGGATCATCCCGCGCGCCGCCGCATCCTGCGCGCACAGCTGGCGCGGATCGGGCTGGCGAGCGATGCGTCCGCTCCGGGCGAGCCGATGGCCGCGGCCTTCGCCGGCGGGCGGCACGGTTTCGTGTGGCTGGGCGGCATGGCGGATGTCGACCGGGTAGCGCTGGCTTCGTCGCTGCGCCGGCTGGAGCGCGGGCAAGGCCGGGCACGCATCGTCGCCTTGCGCGAGACCCGGGCGGGAGCGGCGCGCGCGCCCACCGGCATCGATGCCTGGGTCGACTGGCCGTTGTCGCTGGATGAACTGCGCGGGCTGTGCCTGGACCTGCCGCGGGAAGATGCCGCCGTCAGCGCGGCACTGTTCTTCCGCGAATGCCGGCGCGATGCGGCGGCGCTCGGCGCCGCCCTGGAAGCGGCGGACTGGGTGGCGGTCGTGCGCCACGCGCATCGCATCAGCGGCGGCACCCTCGTGCTCGGCGAGAACGCCGTCTGCGCGCTGGCCGAACGCATCGAGGCGATCGCTCGCCGCGCCGTGCCGGATCGCGCGCAGGTCAAGCGCCTGCTGGCGGAACTGCAAGACGGCCTGCGCCGCTTCGCCGACTGAGCGGGCCTGCCGCCTCAGGCATTCCTGCCGCCGGCGACCATCGCCGGCAGGCGCCGGCGCGCCACCGCGCCGATGCCGGCGATCAGCAGGCGCGAGAGCAGGGCCAGGTCCGGCGGCAGGTCGCCCCGCCGCACGTCCAGCAGCAGCGCGATGCGCCACTGGTCGCTGTCGTTCCACACTTCGTGCGGGAAGGTGTCGTCCCACAGCATGGCGTCGCCGTCGCCGATGCGGTAATCCTGGTCGGCCAGGCGCAGCACCGCGGCCGGCGTGCCGTCCTCGCGCACCGGCACGGACAGGCCGAGCTGGAAGCGCAGCACGCCCTTGAACGGACCGCGATGCCGCGGGATGTGCTTGTGCGGGGCCAGGAACGACAGCGTGGCGGACAGCACGTCCGGCGAGGTGCGTACCAGTTCGCCCAGGAACGGGCAGGCCGCCATGTGATCGTCGACGTCGTTGCCGTAGACCTTGAGCAGGTACATGCGCCAGTCGTGGCCGTCGTTGTCGGAGATCGCGCGCTGCTCGGCCATCAGTTCGTGGAAGCGCGGCACCGCCTGGATCTGGTGAGTGAGCGCGAGCGCCTCGTCGCGCAGCGCGGTCCAGGCGTCGGCAAAGCGGAAGCCGTCGGGAAAGCGCTCGGCCAGGTCCAGCACCGGCGGGGTGGCGACGCGGGCGTCGTAGAGCGAGCGCAGCGCTTGCGACGAGAGGTCGTACAGACGGCTCATGGCGGCGATGGTTCCGATGCCCTTGGATCGTGCAGCAATACTCGTCCAAAGGTGAGCACATCGTAACGCTGTGGCGCAGCAGAACAGCGCGGGGCGGCGATCGCCGGCCCCGCGCCGTGATGGGTCAGCCGGGCGCGGCTAGCGGCCCAGGTCGGACAGGAAACGCTTGGTGTATTGCAGCGGCGACGTGCTCGGCACCGAGTTGCAGGTGGGCGAGGCATAGCCGGCGTTGGCGCATGGCGTGTCGCGGTCCAGCGACCAGAAGTGCAGGCCGGCCAGGCCGTTGCTTACCGCGTAGCTCACCACCGTGTCGGTGTTGGCGAGGGTGAAGGTCTCGGCGGTGTTGTCGTTCAGGCCGATCATCGGCGTCAGCTCGATCTTGCCGAGCGGGATGCCGTAGGTGTGCTGCAGGTTCTTGGCGGCCTGGATCGCCGACTGGCCCATGTCGCAGACGCCGTTGCTGACCACGCAGATCGACGGGCCGGCGGCGCCGTAGTCCATCACCATCAGGTTGATGGTGTAGTTGGTCAGCGACGGGTTCGCCTTGACCGCCTTCACCACCATGTCGCCCAGGCTGTTGACGCCGCCGTAGCTGCCGTCGGAGGCGGCCAGCGTGGCCAGGGTGAAGGAGAAGCGCAGGTTCGGATGCAGCGACTGGCCATAGGCCGCGGCCGCGACCAGCGCGTTGATCTGCGCCTGCGACTGGCCGCCTTCGATGTCGAAGTCCACGCCCAGCATCTGCGGCGTGTAGTAGCGCGACAGGAAGGCGGCCATGCCGGAGGTGCTGCCGCAGGTGAAGCTGCCGGCGGCGCCGCCGGTGGAGACGACGTAGGGCAGTCCCGCATTCGACAACGCGGTGACATTTACGCTGGCGAAGGTGGCGCCGGGGATGCCTCCCCAGTTTTCGCTGCCGCACTCGCCGGTGGCAAAGGCCAGCGTCACCGCGCTGAGGTTGTGCACGTAGTTGGAATACAGGCTGCCGCTGCCGACGATCGGGATCGGCGAACCGGTCGCCGCCGCCGTCTGCATGGTGTTGGTATTCCAGTTGAGATTGATGGTGACGTCCTTGTACGGGCTGTACAGCAGGTTGGCACCGGTGCCGGGCGGCGGCGGGGGTGTGCCGCCACCTCCACCTCCGCCGCCACCACCACCGCCGCCACCGCCGCCACCTCCACTCGATCCGCTGCACGCGCCCTGCGAGGTCCACGGCTGGCCGCTGCCGGCGCCGCCGTTGTTGGTGGCCGGGTCGTTGCCCTGGGTCCACCAGTTGGCCTTGTAGTTGACGCCGTTCTCGCTGGCGACGTTGCCGCCGACGTAGACCGCGCTGGCGCTCCACGCCGCCGCGCAGGCGGGCAGCGATTGCGCTACGGCGGTGGACACGGGCGCGGCGGTGAGCAGGCCGATACAGGCCGCGAGGGTGGTGCTGCTTCCGAGGATCGCCGACAACGTGCGCGATCCCACGTGTTGCTTGGCATGCATAAGACGTTCTCCTCTCTTTGGGTGCGGCGGTTCGATTGGCCAGGGCGCCGCCGGGCGGGCGTGCCGAGGGAAGGACGCTCGCCGTGCCGGTCTACCTGCGGGCCGCTGCGCATGTGTCGGGCAAGCGGCATGCGCCCTGGTACTGACAACGTTGTCTTCTGTTGTCCCGGCAAACTGTGAACCTGGGCGGGAAATGCGCTTCTGCGGCGCAGCACGCGAAATCCTGCGTTGCGCGCGCGAGGCTTCGCGCGCGCAAACGGTGTGACGATCAAGTGAAGATTGACAACGTTATCAGCAGCGGCGTCGGACGGTCGCAAGAACCGGCGAAAGGATGTACTACCATCGCGGTCCTCCACCCCACGACGCGAGCGGACGACCATGAAGTTCCTGGTGATGATCTATTGCGACGACAAGCTGGTCGCCGACCTGCCGCCCGGGCAGTTCGACACGATGATGCGCGGTTGCCTGGACAAGGCCGACGAATTGAAGCGCAAGGGCATCCTGCTCGACAGCCAGAAGCTGGAAGCGCCGGTGCAGTCGCGCACCATGCGCATCCGCCAGGGCAACACGACGATCGTCGATGGGCCTTTCGCGGAAACCAAGGAATACCTCGGCGGTTTCAACCTGATCGAAGCGAGGGACATGGACGAGGCGATCGAGATCGCCAAGTCCTTCCCCTGGGCCAGCATCGGCAGCATCGAAGTGCGGCCGGTGGGCAGCCTGGAAGCGGAGCGCGAGCGCGTCGGCGTCGCTGCCTGATCCCGGTAGGTTGGGGTGAGCCGCAGGCAAACCCCAACGTTGCGGTGCCTATGAAGATGGCGAATGTTGGGGTTCGCACCCCAACCTACGTCTACCTCGCCGACTCCACCACCATATCCAGCACATAGGCCGTCGACGGCGCATCCGCCGGCGGATTCTTCACGGTGTAGCGCTTCACCCGCAGCACGTTGCGGATGCCCGGCTGGTGCGTATAGCCCTCGATGTCCTGGTACAGCGGTTGCCATGCGCCGCTGCTTTGGACCACGCCGTTCTGCCCGTACTTGCGCTCGCGCACCTGCAGGCATTGCTTGTTGGGGATCAACGGGTGGTTGCACGGCCTGGTGTCGGCGGCCACTTCCAGAAACACCGTTTCGCCTGCGTCGCCGTAGCGCGTTTCGGCGGTGGGCTCGCCGGTGAAGACCAGGGTATCGCCGTTGTCGGCGGCCAGGCTGAGCCTCGGTACGTCGCCTTCGCTTTGCACGCTCAGGCTCGGCTTGTCCTGCAGGCGGTGCGAGATGGCGCTGTCGAGATCGGCCAGCGCCTTGTCCTGGCACGCCATCATGGTCTGCGCCATCGGGCCGGTGTGCAGCCGGCCGCCCTCGACCTTGAAGCCGGCGCCGATGCGGTTGCATGCGTTGCTGACGCTGAGCCGGTCGCGCACGAAATCCAGTTGCAGCGGTTTGTCGGGACGCGCGAACAGCGCATCGATGCGCTTGCCGCTGGCATCGCTGGCCGCGCTCAGGCGCCAGTGGTAGCGGGCGAGGATGCCGGCATCGAAGCTCGCCGCGGTGGTGGCCGTCGAAGCGGCGGCGATCGTGGTGGACGCGGCGGCGGCCGGCCCGCCATGGTTCGACGGCGTCTGCGGGCAGGCGGTCAGGACGAAGGGCAGCAGGGCGAGCAGCAGGGGACGGTGGTTCATGGGTTCTCCTTAGCGACCGTCGTTCGACGTGCGCGGCGGCGGGCCGGGGGCGGCGGCGACGGACGCGCGATGCGAATCCGTGTCGGCGGGATATGCCATAGCCGGCGTCGCGCTTTCGTCATGACGAGGGCTTCACGCCGCGTGGGCTCCTTATGCGCAGTCGGCCGCACGGCCACTCATCCGATCGCAGAGGAATCCGCATGGGCAAGAAACCGAGCATCGTGCTGGTGCATGGCGCCTGGGGCGACGGATCGCACTGGAGCAAGCTGATTCCGGTGCTCGGCGCGAAGGGCTACCGCGTCAGCGCCGTGCAGAACCCGCTCACTTCGCTGGCCGACGATATCGAGCGCACCCGGCGGCTGGTCGATATGCAGGAAGGGCCGGTGCTGCTGGTCGGCCATTCCTACGGCGGCGCGGTGATTTCAGGCGCGGGCCTGGCGCCGCAGGTGGTCGGGCTGGTCTATGTGGCGGCGTTCGCGCCGGACGAAGGCGAAGCGGTCGGCGCCTTGCTCGGCCGCCACGAACAGCCGCCCGGCGCCAAGGCGATCCGCCCCGATGCGCACGGCTTCCTGTGGCTGGACCGCAAGCTCTATAAGGAAAGCTTCTGCCAGGACCTCGGCGACGATGCGGCGCTGATCATGGCCGCCGCGCAGAAGCCCACCGCCGCGCGCTGCTTCGAGGATACGGCCGGCGCACCGGCGTGGAAGCAGCGGCCCAGCTGGTACCAGGTCTCGCTGGAAGACCACATGATCCCGCCGCAGACCCAGCAATGGATGGCCTCGCGCATGCAGGCCAGGAAGACGGTGGAACTGGCCGCCAGCCATGCCTCGCTGGCGGCGTATCCGCACGAGCTGGCGGCGTTGATCGACGAAGCGGTGACGCAGCTCTAGCGTCGCCTCAGCTGCAGCTGGAGGACAGCGCCACCACGTTGCGCACCGCCGCGTGTGTGTCCTGCGGCCCGCGCGCCTGCAGCCATTGCGCGCGCAGCTCGTCGTAGGAGGCCAGCTTGGCCTGCAGCCAGCGCTGCACCTTGGGGCCGAACAGGCTGTCGACCTTGCTCTCCGGCGCATGCAGGCGGCCATTGAGCGCGCGGCGCTTCCACGGTTCCTGATCGAGGTCGGCGATCACCTGCGTGCAGTTGTCGTCCAGCGACAGGCTGGGATCGAGTTCGAGGAAGCGGCACAGGCGGCGCCATTCCTGCTGCGGCTGGGCGATCAGGTCTTCCAGGAACAGCAGGTAATGGCGCGGATGCTGCAGATAGGCGCGATGGATCTGCATCGCGCGATTCCAGCGCCGCGCCCAGTGCACGGTACCGCCGCCGAAGGCGTTGTCGCTTTCGAACAGCAGGCTGGCGTCGATCAGCGAGGCGATCACTTCCGCGCCGGGACGGATCACATGCACGAAGCGCCCCTCCGGCACCAGCGCCTCGATCTCCGGCAGGTAGAGCAGATGATTGGGCGTCTTCTCGATCCACATGTCGCGGTCCGCCGCCTGCGTCAGCGCATCGAGCAGCCGCACGAAGCGGCGCTGCATGGTGCGCGTGCGCAGCGAAGGCCGCGGCAGCGCATCCGGCGAGGCGGTGCTGAGGCGTTGCAGGGAAAGGAACAGCTGGCGTTCGTACTTGCGCGTGAAACCCAGGCGCTGGCGCAGCCGCGGCGGCCGGTGCTCGGCCTGCGCATCGCCCCAGCGCCAGGCCAGGTTGCCCAGGGTGTGCTCGAAGAATGCGGTCTCGGGCAGGGTGAACACCGCGGGATGTCGGGCCAGCATGGCCTGGACGACGGTCGTGCCGGAGCGGGGGCAGCCGACCACAAAAGTTCGTTTCATCGCGAAGGGCTTCCCCTGGGCCGCGCGGCCACGGACGTCATGGCCACTGAGCAGCGACCAACGCAGGATTCCACGAAGCGTTGACAAGAACCAGCGCCGGACGCGGATCCGTTGCCCGAATACCGCACGCGCCGGTTCGACAGCCTGCCGGATCCACGCTACCGTGCCGCCTCTCCAGGCCAGCCGCTGCCCCGCATGTCCGCTTCTGCGCCCGGCGCGCGCGGCGCTTCGTACCGCGTGGTGCTGGACACCAATGTCTGTCTCGACCTGTTCGTGTTCCGCGATCCGGCGGTAGCGCGGTTGGCGCATGCGCTCGCCGAGGGCCGCGTGGAGGCGGTGACCGATGCCGCCTGCCGCGAGGAATGGCGCCGCGTGCTGGGCTATCCGCAGCTGGCGCTGGAGCAGGCGGCCCAGCTGGCGGCCCTGGCGGGATACGATCGCTGGATCCGCTGCCCGGCGGATGCCTGGGCCATGCCGGCGCAAGTCCGGCTGCCGCGCTGCGCCGATCCGGACGACCAGAAGTTCCTCGAGCTCGCCCTTGCCGCTGGCGCGGGCTGGCTGCTGAGCAAGGACAAGGAAGTGCTGCGCCTGGGCCGGCGCACCCTGCGCGACGGCCTGTTCGCGATCGTGACGCCGGCGCAGTGGCTGCCCGGCCAGGAAGGCGACGCGTAGACGCGCATCGCGCTAAGGTCGCGCCATGGAATCGGCCCTCATCTACTGCCCGTACTGCGGCGAAGCGATCGAGATCCTGGTCGACGACTCGGTCGACGGCCAGACCTATGTGGAGGATTGCCAGGTGTGCTGCCGTCCGATCGTGCTCAGCGTGACGCTGGACGAGGATGGCGTACCCGAGGTGCGCACCGCGCGCGAGGACGACGCCTGAGGCTCAGGCCGCGATCGGCAGCGTCTCGACCACGTCCACGCCCATCTGGTCGAACTTGGTGCGCGAGGCCAGGTCGCTCTCCGGCGTGACCGGGCGCGTCAGGTCCCACAGCACGCGCGACTTGAAGCCCAGCGCGGCCGCGTCCTGCGCCGTCCACAGCACGCAGACGTCGCGTGCCAGGCCGCAGACGTAGACCTCGTCCACGCCGCGCGAGCGCAGCCAGTCGGCCAGTTCGGTGCTGGGGCGCGTGCCGTTGGGGCCGAAGTTCTCGCGGAAACCGCTGTAGGAATCGACCCGGGGGTCGCAGCCCTTGCGCACGACCTTGTCCAGCCTGGCCCAGTCGATGGCCGGGTGCAGCGCGGCGCCGGGCGTGTCCTGCACGCAGTGCTCGGGCCACAGGGTCTGCGCATGGCCGTACAACGGGATGCGCTGGAACGGCGCGCGGCCTGGATGGCTGCTGGCGAAGGAGACATGCCCGCGCGGATGCCAGTCCTGCGTGGCGACCACGTGGCGGAACGCGCGGCTGTCCAGCAGGCGGCGGATGCCCGGCACGATGGCGTCGCCTTCGTGGCAGGCAAGGCTGCCGCCGGGCATGAAATCCGGCTGCACGTCCACGACGATGAGGGCGGCTCGTTGGCTGATGGGGTAGCGCATGGGGGTGTCGCGGCAGGGTGTCTCGGTGACTGAGTCTAGCCTCACCGCCGCGGCCTGAGGTGTGACGCGGTGGGCGTCGGGCCGATGGCTCGATGGCGCCGATCGGCACTGCGTCACATCCGGAGGAAATGACCGCGTTGCAGGCATAATGCGCGAACGAGTACGCGGAACAGCGGGATACAGATGCACTACGACCAATCGTGGATGGGCTACGGGATTGTCGGTGGCCTGGAGGCCGGCGCCATCTCGGCCGTGGCCGGATTCCTGCTGTACGCGCTGTTCAACTGGATCGGCAACCGCAACGACTGGGGCCATGGCCTGCGCACCGGCTGGTCCAGCCTGATGGCCTTGCTGCTGACCGCCAGCGGCGACCTGTGGGACATGGTGTATTTCAACTACGGGCGCGTGGAATCGATCCAGTTCCTCAAGGTGAAGCTGGCCGAGGTGCACGATTTCGACGGCCTGGGCACGCGCATCTTCTTCGAGTTCCTCGGCGTGGCGGCGGGCGTGTTCCTGTCGCGCCTGCTGCTGCGGCGCAAGCACGACGAGAAAGACACGCAAGGCTGAGGCCGGCCCCTCAGCGCGGCGCCTGCGCCAGCCGGTGCGAGAACATCCAGGGCCATAGCTCGGGCGTGGCATAGGCCGGTACCCAGGAGCCGTGGTTTACGCCGGGAAATTCGCTGTACCTGACTTCGCGACCGCGTGCCTGCAGCGCTGCGTGCATGGCGCGCGATTCGGCGGTGGGTACCACCTCGTCGGCGCCGCCGTGGAAGATCCACACCGGCAGCCTGATGCGATCGGCGACCCAGCCGTAGGGATCGACCCGCGCCGGCACGCCTTCGACCGCCAGGTCCGGCGCCGGCGGCGGATCGTCGGGCAGCGGGCGCACGCCGCCGCAGACGATGGCTGCCGCGGCGAACAGGCCGGGATGGTCGACCGCCATCTGCCACGCGCCATAGCCGCCCATCGACAAGCCGGTGAGATAGATGCGCTGGGTGTCCCCGTGGAATTCGTCGATGCTCGCCTGCAATGCGCGCAGCGCCGCGCGTTCGGCGCGTCCGCTCCAGTACTCGCCCTCGTGCGCCTGCGGCATCACCACCACGGCGGGAAACTCCGCGCCGTGCGCCGCCAGCCACGGCGGCAGGCCCTGGCTCAGCTGCTTGCGGTTGTCGTCGCCGCGCTCGCCGCTGCCGTGCAGGAACAGCACTACCGGCCAGGCGTGTGCGGCGGTCCATCCGTCGGGGACGAACACCTGGTAACCGTATAGCCGTCCATCCACCACGAGGTGGCGTTGGGTGAAGCGTGGCGCGGCGTGCATGGGCAGGGCGGCGATCAGCAGGAGGCAGAGCAGGATGAGTTGTCGGGGCATGGGTGGACCATAACGTAAGCCCTGTCCGCGACGTTGCGAAAGCCCCTCTCCCGCTGGGAGAGGGGTTGGGGTGAGGGTACGTGCGGAGCGCAAGAGTGATGTGCATTGCTCCGCCCGCACCCTCATCCGGCTGCCGCCACCTTCTCCCGGAGGGAGAAGGGTTCCATCTTGGAGGCTGAGGAATAACCGTCTGTGCGCAGCGCAACGTAAAGCCCCTCTCTCTCTGGGAGAGGGGTGGGGGTGAGGGTACGGGCGGAGCGGAACAGTGATGCGCACCGCTCCGCCCGTACCCTCATCCGGCCGCCGCCACCTTCCTCGCTCCTCAAAGCCGGGCACATCCCTGTGCCCTCCCCGCGTGCTCCCGGAGGGAGAAGGGTTCCATCTTGGAGGTTGAGGAATAACCGTCTGTGCGCAGCGCAACGTAGAGCCCCTCTCCCTCCGGCGACCCGAAGGTAGTCCCCGTGGGAGAGAGGGGTGGGGGTGAGGGTACGGGCGGAGCGCAAGGGTGATGTGCACCACTCCACCCATACCCTCATCCGGCAGCCGCCCGGATCAACTCCAGCACCCCCGCCTCCTGCGCCTGCATGCTGGCCTGCAGGTGATCGACGAACAGCCGGATGCGCGCGGGCAGATAGTCGCGGCTGGGATAGATCGCATAGATGTGCGCTTCCTGGATGGCGCAATCGGTCAGCACCGGCAGCAGCCGTCCGGCGCGCACGTCGGCGGCGATATCCCAGATCGACTTGAAGGCGAGCCCGTGGCCGGCGATGGCCAGCTCGCGCATCAGGTCGCCGCTGTCGGTGGTGAGCGAGGCGTCCAGGCGCAGCGGGCGCGGGCCTTCGGGCGTCTGCAGCATCCACGGCAGGATGCCGCGGCCGGGGCGGTGCAGCATCAGGCAGGCGTGGTTGGCGAGGTCGGCGGTGTCCGTGGGCCGGCCGTGCTGTTCCAGATAGGAAGGCGCCGCGCATATCACGCGATAGTTGAGCGCGACACGGCGCGAGACCAGCCGCGAATCGGCCATGGCGCCGCTGCGCACGGCCACGTCCACGCCGTGTTCGAACAGGTCCAGCATGCCGTCGGAGGCGCTGATGCGCATCTGCAGCGCCGGATGCTGCGCGGCGAACTGCGCCGCCAGCGGGCCGACGTACTGGCGGCCCAGGTCCAGCGCGGTGGAGACATGCAGGGCGCCGCGCACTTCCTGCTGGCCCAGCCGCACGGCGGCGTTGGCGTCGTCCAGGTCGGCCAGGATGCCCACGCAGCGCTCGTAGTAGCAGTTGCCCTCGCCGGTGAGGGCGAGCCGGCGCGAGCTGCGCTGGAGCAGCCGCACGCCCAGTGCCTGCTCCAGCCGGGACAGGCGCTTGCTGGCCACGGCGGGCGACAGGCTCAGCTCGCGGCCGGCGGCGGACAGGCTGCCGGAGCTGACCGCGCGCACGAACAGCCGCATGTCCTCGAGTTCGACCATCTTCAATATTCCGGAAAAGATGATTGCGCAGTTTCGGCAATTCCCGTCCGTTCCGGCAAGTAGCACAGTGCCGCCTCCCTTTCCCGAGGCCTGTGCATGACTTCCCCCGACCACTCCCGCGCCGCGCTGCTGGCCCTCGCGGTGGCCGCCTTCGCCATCGGCACCACCGAGTTCGTGATCATGGGCCTGCTGCCGGAGGTGGCGGCGGACCTCAAGGTGAGCATTCCCTCGGCCGGCCTGCTGGTCTCCGGCTACGCGCTGGGCGTGGCCGCCGGCGCGCCGCTGCTGGCGGCGCTGACTGCCCGGATGGAGCGCCGCAACGCCCTGCTGGCGCTGCTGGGCCTGTTCATCGCCGGCAATGCGCTGTGCGCGGTCGCGCCGAACTACGCGGTGCTGATGCTGGCGCGTGTGGTGGCGGCGTTCTGCCATGGCTCGTTCTTCGGCATCGGCGCGGTGGTGGCCGCGCATGTGGTGCCGCGCGGGCAGGGCGCCCGCGCCATCGCGCTGATGTTCGCCGGCCTGACCCTGGCCAATGTGCTGGGCGTGCCGTTCGGCACCTTCCTGGGCCAGTGGGCGGGCTGGCGTTCCACTTTCGGCGCGGTGACCGTGCTGGGCGCGGTCGCCGCGCTCGGCGTATGGCGCCTGGTGCCGCCGCTGCCGGAGCTGCACGCGCCGGACATGCGCCGCGAGATGGCCGTGCTGCGCCAGCCGCAGGTGCTGCTGGCGCTGGCGATGACCGTGCTCGGCTTCGGCGGCGTGTTCACCGTGTTCACCTATATCGCGCCGATCCTGCAGACGCAGTCGCATGTCAGCGTCGGCGCCACCGGCTGGGTGCTGGTGCTGTTCGGCGCCGGCACCACGCTGGGCAACCTGCTTGGCGGGCGCCTGGCCGACTGGCGGCTGATGCCGTCGCTGGTGGCGATCCTTGTCGCGCTGACGCTGATCCTGGTCGGCTTCACCTGGACCATGCATGGCACCGTCGCCGCCATCGCCACCGTATTCGTATGGGGCGTGGCCGCGTTCGCCACCGTGCCGCCGCTGCAGATGCGCGTGGTGCAGCAGGCGGTGGAGGGGCCGCACCTGGCGTCGACCTTGAACATCGCCGCATTCAATCTGGGCAATGCGATCGGCGCGTTTATCGGCGGCGCGGTGATCGATCGCGGGCCGGGCCTGCCGGCGCTGGGTCTGGCCGGTGCGGCGGTGACCGCGCTGGGCCTGCTGGTCACGGTGTGGAGCATGGCGCTGGAACGACGCCGCGCCACGTCGGCCGTCTGCACGGCCAATGCCTGATCTGTCTTTCGAAGGAACTCCCATGCACACGAAGCTCAAGACCGCGCTGGTGGTCGGCGCGCAGGGCGTGATCGGCCGCAACCTGATCGATCACCTGCGCACGCTGGACGATTGGGGGGTGATCGGACTTTCGCGCCGCGGCGGCGTGGACGACGAACGCGTGCGCCACATCGCCGTCGACCTGCTCGACGCCGAAGACGCGCGCGCCAAGCTTGCGCCGCTCGGCGATGTCACCCACGTGTTCTACGCCGCCTACCAGGACCGCCCGAGCTGGGCCGAACTGGTGCCGCCGAACCTGGCGATGCTGCGCCACGTGCTCGATGCGCTCGAACCGGTCGCGCAGGACTTGCAGCACGTGAGCCTGATGCAGGGCTACAAGGTCTACGGCGGCCATCTCGGCCCGTTCAAGACGCCGGCGCGCGAGACCGACGCGCATTTCATGCCGCCGGAATTCATGCACGACCAGCAGCGCCTGCTCGAAGCTCGCCAGCACGGCAAGGCATGGAGCTGGACGGCGATCCGCCCCTCGGTGGTCGGCGGCTTCGCGCTGGGCAATCCGATGAACCTGGCGCTGGCGATCGCGGTGTATGCGTCGATGTCGAAGGAGCTTGGCGTGCCGCTGCGCTTCCCCGGCAAGCCCGGCGCCTGTGACCGCCTGCTGGAAATGACCGACGCGGGCCTGCTCGCCCGCGCCACCGTGTGGGCCGCCACCGACGCGCGCTGCGCCAACCAGGCGTTCAACATCAACAATGGCGACCTGTTCCGCTGGAGCGAGATGTGGCCGTTCATCGCCGGCTATTTCGAACTGGAAACCGCGCCGCCGCTGCCGCTGTCGCTGGACAGCGTGATGGCCGACAAGGAGCCGCTGTGGCGCGCCATGCAGGCGCGGCATGCACTGGAGCCGCACCCGTATGCGGACGTATCGTCCTGGCGCTTCGCCGACTTCGTGTTCTCCTGGGACTACGACATGTTCGGCGACGGTTCCAAGGCGCGGCGTTTCGGCTTCCACGAGTACGTGGACACGCGCGAGATGTTCACGTCACTGTTTGACGATTTCCGCCGGCGCAGGATCATCCCCTGAGTCGGCCCTGCTCTTTCCGCCCTGTCTTTCCGTTATCTGGAGTCGCCATGAAAGCTGTCGCCTATCGCCGCTCGCTGCCCATCACCGATGGCGAAAGCCTGCTCGACGTGAGCCTGCCGGAACCCGTGCCCGGCGGCCGCGACCTGCTGGTGCGCGTGGAAGCGGTGTCGGTCAATCCGGTCGATACCAAGATCCGCCGCCGCGTCGATCCGCAGGGCGCGGACAAGGTGCTGGGTTGGGATGCGGCCGGCACGGTAGTGGCGGTGGGCGGCGAAGTCACGCTGTTCAAGCCCGGCGATCACGTCTACTACGCCGGCGCGCTGGACCGTCCCGGCAGCAATGCCGAACTGCAGCTGGTCGACGAGCGCATCGCCGGCCGCAAGCCGGCCACGCTGGACATGTTCCAGGCCGCGGCGATGCCGCTCACCACCATCACCGCGTGGGAGCTGCTGTTCGATCGCTTCGCCATCCCGCGCGGCAATGCGGCGCGCACCGGCGCGGTGCTGATCGTCGGTGCGGCCGGCGGCGTCGGCTCGATGGCGGTGCAGCTGGCGCGGCGGCTGACCAATCTCCAGGTGATCGGCACGGCGTCGCGGCCGCAGACGCAGGCGTGGGTGCGCGAGCTGGGTGCGCATCATGTGGTCGACCATCGCGGCGACCTGAAGGCACAGGTGCTGGCGGTGGCGCCGCAGGGCGTGGACTATGTGCTCAGCCTTACGCATACCGAACAGCACTATCCGGTGCTGGTCGAGCTGCTCAAGCCGCAGGGCAAGTTCGGCCTGATCGACGATCCGGACGGCGCGCTCGACATCGGCCTGCTCAAGCGCCGCAGCTTGTCGCTGCATTGGGAGTTCATGTTCACCCGGCCGCTGTTCCAGACCGAGGACATGAAGGCGCAGCACCAGTTGCTCAACGAAGTGGCGGACCTGGTCGATGCGGGGGTGTTGCGCACGACCTTGCGCGAGCACTTCGGGTCGATCGATGCGGCGAACTTGCGCCGGGCGCATGAGCATGTGGAGAGCGGCGGCGCGATCGGCAAGGTGGTGCTGGGCGGGTGGTGATCGTCATCCCGGCGCAGGCCGGGATCCAGTGGCGATACCGTGTGATTGTTGCGTGTCGCTTCATCGGCGCTCTTTAGCGAGGGAAACCAGGGCGATATAGCGCGACAGTCAAACGACGTCGCCACTGGATTCCGGCCTGCGCCGGAATGACGGCCATTCTGGCCGCCGTTCCGCTTACGCTGCGTTCCCGTCAGCCCGCCAGCAACCGATCCGCCATCTGCCGCGCCTGCTGCCGGATCTCCGGCATCGCGGTCGATTCCCAGAACGTGCCGCGCAGCAGGCTGCCCATCGCGTAGAGGTGCGGCCAGGTGCTGCCGTCGTGCTGCAGGCGGCCTTCCGGCGTGGCGTTGCAGCCCAGGCCCAGCGGGTCGGGTGTGATGTGGCCGTTGGTGGCGAGCTGGCGCACCAGGCTGTGGCCGGTGCGGCGCACGTCGGTGTTGAGGCCGATGGTCTGGATCACCAGGTCGGTGTCCAGCGCCTGCGGCGTGCTGCTGCCGGTCGGCGTGATGCTCAGGTGCAGGTGATCGCCTTCCACGTCGGCCGCATGCAGGCGCGCGCGTTCGCGATGGAAGCGGCCGGCGCGTTCCAGCTCCTGCATCTGCTTCATCACCTGCGGCGCCATGCGATGGCGCGCGCGTTCCCATGCCCAGCGCGCGTGGCGCAGGAAGCGGGAGCGTTCCTCGCGCGGCAGCGCCTGCCACAGTGCGGGTGTGTGCGGCCGCATGCTGTCGATCACCACGCGCCAGTCCTCGCTGTGCGCGATGGCGTCGCGCAGCAGGCGCAGCCAGCTGCGCAGGTCGGGCGCGGCCTGCATGGCTTCGATCAGGTCGGCGCTGTCGTCGCTCGGCGCGGTGGCCGAGGCCAGGTGCGCTTCCGGCAGCAGGCCGTGGCGCGAGATCGCGGTGAAGCTGGCATTGGGCCACAGCGAGGCCAGCTCCAGCACCACGTCGACCGCGGTCAGGCCCAGGCCGACCAGCACGACCTTGCGCGGCGTCGGATCGGGTTTCGCCTTGGCCAGGAACGACCATGGATCGACCACGTAGCGCCCGCTGGCGATCGCCGACTCGCTCACGCCGCTCAGCGGCTGCGGCGGCAACGCGCCGAGTGCGAGCACGGCAGCGTCGACGCGCGTGGTTTCCTCGCCATGCAGGATGGTGACGCCGTCGTTCTCCGGCACCAGTCCGTCGACCTTGAACGGAACCACATGCACGTCGTGGCCGAGCGACCTGGCGCGTTCGAGTGCGCGTTCGACTTCCGCTTCGAGGTAATCGCCGTAGAGGCGGCGCGGCAGGAAGTCGGTGCCGGCGATGCTGCGGTCGCCGCGCTGCGCGAAATCGAGGAAGCCGCGCGGCTGGCTGGCGAACATGCTCATCGACGCCGCGCGCACGTTCAGCAGGTGCCGTTCCGAGCGCGTGCCATAGGCCACGCCGCGGCCGGGCGCACCGCCGCCGGTGAACCAGTCCAGATGCAACGGCTGCGCCGGCTGGCGATCCAGCAGCTCGCTCAGCAGCGTCGCCGCCGCCGCGCCGCCGCCGATGATGGCGACCCGTCGATACATGCCACTCCTTTGTGAAATCCGGCCCGAAGAAGGGGAGCGCTCAGGCGCTCAGCCGGCCGGTGATCGCGGCACGTTGCGGCCGGGCGAGCCACTGGTCGCCCTCGGCGCTGCGCTCATACGCGAGGTACTTTGCCAGATCGCCGCCGTAGACGTGAAGCGTAAGCGCCGTGTCGTGCCGCGACAGATTGCGGCAGCGGTGCGCATAGCCGGCGTCGGCGTCGAACCAGGTGGCGTCGCCGGGGCCCAGCCAGTCCTGGCCCCTGAGGCTCAGTTCGCCGCTGGCCGCGTCGCGCGACCAGGCCTGGACTTCCAGCGCGCCGTGCAGGGCCAGTTCCAGTCCCCACAGGCCACCGTGATCGTGCACGGGCGTGGCATGGTTGGCCGGCCACGCCATCACCAGCAGGCTGATGCCGGGCTTGCGGCCGCGCGCGGCGAGCAGCCAGCGTTCGAAGCCGCGCTCACGCGTGCGCAGTTCGTGCAGTGCTTCGTTGAGTGCGGCGCCGTCGCGATGGACCACGCGGCCCAGTTCGCGCGCCATGGCGGCGAGGTCGGGATGCTCGCCGACGCCGAGGTCGAACGCGATGTCACGCAGCGCCTTGAGGGTGTGCATGGAATGCTTCATCCGATGGAGCTCGGTTGGAACCGGGCGGCAGTGGACCATGGGCACCGTTAAGGACCTGTAACCCCTGCGCCGTCGCGCGACGCGCTGTGACTTATGTCCCGTATGACTTCTGCGCCATGCGCGGCAAGGACTTGCGGGTGCATGCTGCAAGCGTGGCCGGATGGATGAAGGCCACCAGGAGGAACCACATGTTCGTGCTAAGCGTGATCGTGATGGCGGTGCTTGGTCTTTGGCTGCTCGGTTCGCTGATCGGCCTGGTCTTCAAGTTCACCTTCGCCATCGTGGGTGGCGTATTCAGCGTGCTGGGCGCCTTGCTCGGGTTCTTGATTGCCGGCGTGGTCCTGGTGGCCATCGCACCGATCGTCCTGCTCTCGCTGCTGCCGGCCTTGCTGCCGGCGCTGATGATCGCCGGATTGATCTGGCTGGTGGTCCGCGCGGCGCGTCCCGCGCCTGCGGTGACCAAGCCGGTGCACTGAGTTGCCGTGAGGGGCCGGCCGGTCCGCTGGTGCGAACGGCACGGTCGGCCGGCCCCGTTTGACGGTTCTATCCGGTGCCGCGGGATCTCACAGTTCGCGCAGTTCGAAGCTCACCGGCACGCGCGCCCACGCCGGCACCGCATGTCCTTGCGAGGTCGCCGGCTGGAAGCGCCAGTTGGCCAGCACCTGGTCGCGCGCGCTCTTGTCGAGCAAGTCGGAGCCGCTGGTCTTCTCGATCACCACCTGGGTGGGCTTGCCTTCCGTATCGACCAGCACGCGCAGCATCACGGTGCCGTGCAATTTGCGGCGGATCGCCATCGCCGGGAAGGTAAGCGGCGCGGCGCGATAGGCGAGTGTCGCTTCGATCGGCGCCGGGTCCGCCACGGGCATTGCCTGGACCGCGGGTTCGATCGCCGGTGTCGGGATAGCAGGTGGGGCGGCGATGCTCCCCTGGTCGGTGGGAACCGCGGCTGGCGGAGTAGCCCTCGGCAACGTGTGGGGAACGGATGGAGGCGCCTTGGGCACTGCCTGCATTTCGATCGGCGGTGGCTCCGGCGGTTTCGGCAGCGGGGTGATCCAATTGATCACCACCTGCTTGGTCTGCTGGAGCGTTTCGGCGACCTGCGGCGCCATAGGCCGCATGACGAGCATTAACGCGGCGATATTGAGCGCGATCGCCGCACTGAGCGCGGCAATGCGGACCTTGTCGGGATGGGCGTGCGACGGACGATGAGCGACAGCCAGGCTTGCGGACGGCATGAGCGACCTCCTGACGGGACGATGTGGTTTGGACGCGGCCGGGACACGCTGCGTGGGGACGCAGAGGGATCGTGCCTGAACGCGCGTTCAGACTATGCCGGTCAGAAGCGCCTGCGCAAGTAGGTGTATGGACGTCCGGACGGGAGTACGCTCCCGACGTTCCCTCCCGCCGTCGCCTTCCCCGAATTTTTCAGTGCGCCACCAGCATGGGCAGGTCGCCATGCATGAAGAGGTGGCGGGTGGTGCCGCCCAGCACCATCTGGGCCAGGCGCGAACGGCTCCAGGCGCCCATCACCAGCAGGTCCGCGCGGAAAGCGTGGGCCGCGTCGAGGATCAGCGTGCCGGCGGCGTGAGTGGGGCCGGCGTCCAGGGTCTGGATGCGCGCGCGGATGCCGTGGCGTTCCAGCCAGTCGGCCAGTCCGGGCGGCGGCAGCACGGCGATGGAATCGGCATACATCTCGCTGCCGTCGAGCAGCAGCACTTCGTCGGCCTTCTGCAGCAGCGGCGCGGCCGCGGCCAGGGCCAGGGCGGATTCGCGGCTGCCGTTCCAACCCACCAGCGCGCGTGCGCCGAGGGTATCGCCGACCTGGGCGATGTCCGGCACCACCAGCACCGGCCGGTCGCTGCCGAATACGCAGCGCGACACGGTGCCGAAGCCGACCGGCGCATCGCTGCGCTGCTGGCTGCGCTCCATCACCAGGTAGTCGTAGCCGGCGGCGGCCTGGCAGACCGTCTGCACGGTATCGCCCTGGGCCACGCGCCACTGGCCGGTAAGCCCGCGCGAGGCGAGCAGGCGCTGCCACTCCGCGCCATGTTCCTCGGCCTCCACGCAGCGGCGGCGGGTTTCCTCCAGCTGGACCGGCACGGCCTCCGGCAGGCTGAAGGCGGCGGCCGGCAGGTCGGCCACGTAGAGCCCGTCCAGCCTTGCTCCCAATCTCGCCGCCAGGGCCGCCGCGGCGCGCGGGCCGGGACTGTGCAGATCGGTTTCCTGGAGGTACAGCAGCAGATCGGTGCTAGGCATGGAGCCACTCCTTCGCCAGTCTCGCCCCAGCTTACCCCGCGGGTGTCGATACGGTTTGACGCCGGACAAAAAAAGGCCCCGCACAGAGGGGCGGGGCTCAATGAGCCGGGCATCGGGGGAGAGAGGGGGAGATGCCCGGACGACGGAGATTGCGCCCGGGCGGCTTTGCACGGCGTTCAATAGGCGTGAATATGCCATTCACGGCCGTTCATGCGAGAGGCCACACAATCGCGTGTCCCGGACTGGCTCCGGGTGGGGCAGAAGAAGAAAGGTTCGAGGAGAACGTCATGGGGAAGACCTGGCTTGGCTGCGCCGTACTGGCGGCCGCGATCTTCGGCGCGCTGCCGGCGCCCGCAAAGGCGGCCGACGTGTCCTGCCGGATGGACTTCCAGGTCTCCGGCTGGTCGGTGTTCTACCAGACGGCCTCCGGCAGCGGCACCGTCCATTGCGACAACGGGCAGAGCATGGCCGTGCGCATCCGCGTCAAGGGCGGCGGCCTCACCTTCGGCAAGACCAGGATCACCCACGGCGTGGGCAAGTTCACCGGGGTCGGCGGCATCGGCGAGATCAAGGGGCATTACGCCAACGCCCAGGTCCATGCCGGCGCGGAGAAGTCCGCCGCGGCGCAGGTGCTGACCAAGGGCAATGTCTCGCTGGCGCTCAGCGGCACCGGCGAAGGCTGGAACATCGGCATCGCCTTCGGCGCCTTCATCATCGAATAGCGCTTCGGCGCATGCAGTACGCACTTACCGTGCGCGGGAGTATGCAAGGGCTTCCGGCGCGGGTAAGGTGCGTGGGAGTGCCAGCCGGCGCATCTCCGCTCCCGAGGAACACCCCATGTCGGTCTCGCCCAGCGCCGCCGTCCCGCGCTATGCCTTCGGCGACGAAGTCGCCAGCAGCGTGCTCCACGGCATCGGCATCCTGCTCAGCATCGCCGGCCTGGCGACCCTGGTCGCGTATGCGGCGATGCTCGGCGACGCGCGCGCCGTGGTGGCCAGCGCGGTGTTCGGCACCAGCCTGATCCTGTGCTACACGGCTTCCACGCTGTACCACGCGATCCCCGGCGAATTGCCCAAGCGCGTGCTGCGCACGCTGGATCACATCGCGATCTTCCTGCTCATCGCCGGCACCTATACGCCGTTCACCCTGATCGCCCTGCCGGGCGCGTGGGGCTGGAGCCTGTTCGGCGCGATCTGGGCGCTGGCGATCGCCGGCAGCGCGCTGGAGCTGGGCCTGCTCAAGCATTCGCGCAAGCTCGCCGTGCTGCTGTACGTGGCGATGGGCTGGGTCGGCATGATCGCGTTCAAGCCCTTGAGCGCGCACCTGGAAACCGGCGGCATGGTGCTGCTGATCGCCGGCGGCGTGGCGTATACCGCGGGCGTGCCGTTCTATCTGGCGCGGCGCATGCCGTATCACCACACGGTGTGGCATTTCTTCGTGCTCGCCGGCAGCGTGCTGCATTACCTGGCCGTGCTGCTCTACGTCATTCCCGCGCCCGTGGCGTGAACGCCGCGACGGACGCCGCCCGCCGGGATCTCGAAGATGCCGCCACGCATCTGGGCCTGGCGCACGAGCTGCGTTTCCAGCCGATGTTCGGCGGCCTGATGGCGTATCTCTCGGAGCGACCCTGCGCATGGATCGGCGCCGCGGGCCTGGCGCTGAAGCTCGGGCCGGACGACTACACGAAGCTGCTCGGCACCGCGGGCGTCAAGCCCTTCGTTCCCTACGCGGGCTCCAAGCCCAGCCGCCAGTATCTGGTGCTTCCCTCCGCACTCACGCACGACACGCCCGCGTTCGCCCAGTGGCTGGAACGCAGCCTGCACGCGCCGCAAAAAAAGCCGGCGCGCAAGCGCCGGCCTTGAGGTGAAGCGCGCCGCCCTCGCGGGCGGCATGCATCAATGCTTCTTGTCGTACTGCGGAATGAACTGCGTGCGCACCGCTTCGGCCAGCTGTTCCGGCGGCAGCAGGCCCTGGCCGATCACGAAATCGTTGAAGGCCTTGCGGTCGAAGCGCGAGCCCAGCGCCAGCTCGGTCTCCAGGCGCAGCTGCTGCAGGCGCATGTAGCCATAGAAATACGCGGTGGCCTGGCCGGGGCTGTTGAAGGTGTAGCGGTCCAGTTCCTGCCGCGCCATCGCCTCGGACAGACCCACCTCGTGGGTGAGGATGTCGTGCGCGCGTTCGCGCGTGATCAGGCCCAGGTTGAGCATCGGATCCAGGTATGCACGCGCCGCGCGCAGCATGCGCGCCTGCAGCGCGCCGAACTGGCCGGCCGGCGGCTCGTACGGCAGCGTCTCGGCTTCCGCATACAGCGCCCAGCCTTCGACGTTGACGCTGTTGAAGGCGAACAGGCTGCGCGCCAGCGAGACGCCGCGCTCGACCATCGCCGCGAACTGCAGTTCGTGGCCGGGACGTCCCTCATGCGCGGTCAGCGTCCACGCGGCGGCCTTGTAGGTGAAGTCGTCATAGGCGTCGGAACTGCCCGCCTTGGCGGAAGGGTTGCCCATGGTCAGCACGAAGGTGCCCTGTTCGCCCTTGTTGCCGATGAAGGGCGGCGGATCCATGTGCGGCGCCGGCACGGCCGCGGCCTCGGCGTCCGACGCCATGCGGATGGCCATCTTGCGCTCGGGCAGGGTGACGATGCGCTCGCGCCGGATGATCTCCTCGATCTTGCCGATCACCTCGTGATACCAGGGCATCACCTGGTCCCGGGTCAGCTGCTGTTTTTTCAGCGCCTTCATCACGTCGCGGTAGTCGGTGGCCTGGATGTTCTCGGCCTTGGCCACCACCGGCGCCATCATCTGCATGGCCTGGCGCAGTTCGACGAATTCGAGCTCCGCCTGCTTGATCAGCTGCTGCGGCGGGATGTCGATGCCGACCTGCTTGAGGTTATAGGCGTACACCGGCTCCGGCAGGCGGAAGTCGGCGCGCGTGCGCGGCATGACGGTGCTGCGCACCCAGGCGTCGTAGTCCTTCAGCTGGCTGTCCAGTGCGTCCAGCGCCGCCTTGCCCTCGGGCGTGTCCAGCTTGTACTTGGCGAACAGCTGGCGGATGCCGTCGGCGTAGCGCTGGGTATTGGCCAGCTTCTGCTCGATCTCGCCCTTGTACGGACCCAGCAGCGACTTGTTGCTCAACCGTTCGGTGGTGCGCGCCTTGGCCAGCGCGGCGATCGATTCGCAGCCCGGCGCCTTGCCCACGTAGCACTGCAGGCGGTGGAGCGCGAGCGCGCGGCGCTTGGGATCGACGTCGTCCTTCAGCAGCACGAACTCGCCGTTGAAGATCAGCTGCGCCACGTCCTGCACCGGCAGCATGTACTGGCGATTGAGGTCGATGCCTTCGATCTGCTCGTCGACGGTCTTGAGCATGATCTGCAGGTCCTGCCGCACGTTGGCGTCCTTCTCGGCGACCAGCAGCTTCTGCAGCTTGCCCTTGACCTCCAGCAGCGCGGCGCGCGAGCGCTCGTCGATGCCGGGCTTGAGGTCGGCGACCTTGTCGTCGTAGCCGGCCAGGCCGACTTCCGAGGCGAACTCGGGCGAGAAGCGCGCCATCGTGTCGAGCAGCACCTTGGCGTCGGTGTTGCTGCGTTCGATCCATTCGGGCGACTTGCTCTGGGCGTGGGCGGAGCCGGCCGCCGCCAGCGCGGCGGTGATCACGAAGGCGAGACGTTTGGACATGGATGGGTTTCCTGGATGGGTCGCGCCAGCCTAGATGGCCGGCAGGTTGTATGCCTGTGCCGAACGGCGCAGCGAAGGTTCAGCCGAACAGCATGGCGAAGCCGAACATGCCGATCATCAGCAGCGAGATCACCAGCTTGACCAGGGTGCCGAACAGCAGGCCAAGCCAGGTGCCGACGCCGACATGGGCCGAACGCAGCACGCTGTTGCCGGAGGCCAGCTCGCCCGCGAGCGCACCGACGAATGGCCCCAGGATCAGCCCGGGGATACTGAAGAACATGCCGATCACGGTGCCCAGCGAGGCACCCCACAGCGCGGCCTTGCTCGCGCCGACCCGCTTGGCGCCCAGCACCCCGGCCATGAAATCGACCAGCACGCCGAACGCGCCCAGTGCGCCGATCGCCAGCAGCCAGCCGGTGCCCAGATGCCGGTACTGGTCCACCGCCGCGGCCAGCCAGATGCCGCCGAAGATCATCGGGATGCCCGGCAGCGCGGGCAGGATGTTGCCGGCGAGGCCGCCGATCATCAGCAGGGCGGCGAGCACGTAGAGGGCGATGTCCATGAACGTGAGCTCCCGGCGCGTGTCGGTGGCGAATCGGCCACAATAGGCCGTTGCGGCATGGCGGGCGAGTGTACCTAAGCCGCCGCCTGCGGGAAGCCACGTGAACAGCACCGACGACACCCTTCTGCTCAAGGCCGACGAACTGGGCCGCATCGAAATCACGCGCCGCGATGGCGTGGCGGTGATCCGCCGCGACGTCGGCGCGGCCCGCTGGTGGGCGCGCGCCTTCGCGCGCCGCGCCGCGGCGCGGGAGGCACGCGCGCTGGCCAGGCTGGCGGGGCTCGACGGCGTGCCGGCGCTGCTGCGCTGGGACGGCAGGGAACTGCTGCGCGGCTATATCGCCGGCGCGCCGATGCAGCAGGCGCAGCCGCGCGATCGCGCCTATTACCGCCAGGCCCTGCGCCTGCTCGCGGCGCTGCATCGCCGCGGCATCGTGCACAACGACCTGGCCAAGGAGCCGAACTGGCTGGTGCGCGAGGACGGTCGTCCCGCGCTGGTGGATTTCCAGATCGCCTGGACCCGCGGCCGGCGCGGCGCATTGTTCCGCCTGCTGGCGCGCGAGGACCTGCGCCATCTGCTCAAGCACAAGCGCACCTACTGTGCGGACGCATTGAGCGCGCGCCAGCGCGCCATCCTCGCCACGCCGGCGCCGCATGCGCGGCTGTGGCGCGCCACCTTCAAGCGGCTGTACAAGCTGGTGGCGCGGAGAATCTTCGGCTACTGGGACAACGAAGGGCAGGGGCGCATCCGCCAGTGACGATGCGCCCGCCCGGTCACTTCTCGACGAAGGCCCGCTCGACCACGTAGTCGCCCGGCTCGCGCGTGCGCGGCGAGGCCTGGAAGCCGCGGCCGTCGAGCAGGGCGCAGGCGTCTTCGAGCATGGACGGGCTGCCGCACAGCATGATGCGGTCGGTCTCGGGGTTGAGCGGCGGCAGGCCGATGGTCTGGCTCATCAGGCCGTCGGCGATGGCGTCGGTGATGCGCCCGCGGTTGCGGAACGGCTCGCGCGTGACGCTGGGGTAATAGATGAGCTTCTCGCGCACCAGCCCGCCCAGGTATTCGTGCGCCGGCAGTTCGCGTTCGAGATAGTCCGAATAGGCCAGGTCGTTGACGTGGCGCACGCCGTGGGCCAGCACGATCTTGTCGAAGCGTTCGTAGGTGTCCGGATCGCGGATGACGCTTAAGAAAGGCGCCAGGCCGGTGCCGGTGCCCAGCAGATACAGATGCCGGCCCGGCTTGAGATCGTTGAGCACCAGCGTGCCGGTGGGCTTGCGGCTCACCGTCACCGGGTCGCCGGGCTTGAGGTGCTGCAGGCGCGAGGTCAGCGGCCCGTTCGGCACCTTGATGCTGAAGAACTCCAGGTGTTCTTCCCAATGCGCGCTGGCGATCGAATAGGCGCGCATCAGCGGACGGCCTTCCGTTTCCAGGCCGATCATCACGAACTGTCCGCTGTCGAAGCGGAAGCCGGGATCGCGCGTGGTGCGGAAGCTGAAGAGGGTGTCGTTCCAGTGGTGCACGTCGATCACGTGCTCGGTTGCCAATGCGACCATACGGGTACCAATCACTTAAGAAGATTCGTAACAAGACTGCCCGGCCGGCGCGGCGGGCGCCGCCGATGCGGGGACTCGTTGGGGTGGCGTGGGCGGCCTGACGAGTACTGCCGAGCGGCAGTCGATGGCGCTCATTATGCCATCTGGCGGGAACAGGCGCCGAACCGGGGGCGAAACGCAGGGAATTCCGCGACGGGGCTGGTGGACAGCAACCGCTCGGACCAAGGCGCGGCGAAGCCTGGAAAAATCTAAATCCTTGGCCGGATCGGAGAAATCCGAGGCCGTTTGGCTACATTTTCGGACAAATGGGCCCCAGGCGCAGATGCCCTTGCTTCGCTCGTTAGGGTTGAATGAAGGCTTCGCACAGCCGACCGCGACGGTTCGCGAACAGCACAGCCAAGGCCGCGCTTCTCCCGCCCCGGCGGCGACATGGACGAGCGCCGCGGCAACCCCGGCCGGAACACCTCGCGAGCGGCGCAAGGATCGGCGACAGACGAGGACAGCGTGATGATTCGAGTCATCGTGGCGGACGACCACCCGGTGGTACTGGTCGGAGTCAGGACGGTGCTGGAACGGCAAGGCGACATCAAGGTAGTGGGCGAGGCCAGCAACGGCCGCGAGCTGATCGAACTGCTCAAGCGCCAGCCCTGCGACGTGATCATCACTGACTTCTCCATGCCGGACGAAGCGCCCGACGGCCGCACCATCATCGCCCAGCGCCACAGCGACGGCCTGCCGCTGATGACCCTGCTCGGCACCCGCTACGCGGACATCCCGGTGATCGTGCTGACCATGCTCAACAACGTCGGCGTGCTGCGCGCGATCCGCGAGACCGGCATGAAGGGCCTGGCCTACAAGAAGTCGTTCATCACCGACCTGCCGCAGGCGGTGCGCGCGGTGAAGCGGGGCGACCTGTACGTGAGCCCCGGCCTGCGCGAACGCTTCGAGCGCCGCGGCCGGGTGCCTGCCGTGGTCGGCACCGAGGACCTTTCGCCCTGCGAGATGGAAGTGCTGCGCCTGTACGGCCTGGGCAAGCTCACCGTGACGCAGATCGCCGAGCGCCTGCACCGCAGCGTCAAGACGGTGAGCACGCAGAAACGCAACGGCATGAAGAAGCTGGGCATCCAGCATGACAGCGGCATCGGCGAGTTCATGGAAAAGCTCGGCTTCCGCTGATCTTGGAACTTTCCCGATCCACTTTTCAGACCATGCTGATTTTCTCGCTGCGAATGGCCTGACTACTGTGAAGGCTTCCGTGCGAGCCGCGTCCTGGCGCCTGTCCATCGAGGCGACGGCGCCGCGCCGGCCATTTTCATAGGAAGTGCTTGCATGGTTTGGCTGCGCCTGTGCCTGTTCGCGATGCTGCTGTGCGCAGCGGGCCGCGCCGCGGCCGACGGCGTGGTGCTGACGCCGGAAGAAGAGCGCTGGCTGAGCGAGCATCCGGTCGTGGTGGTGGGCGCCTACCAGGAAGGCTTCGCCCCGTTCGAAAGCGTGGTGCACGAGCGCGTGCAGGGCATGGCGCCGGACTACCTGGCCAAACTGGCGGATTCGCTGGGCATCCGCATCACCTACCGGGTCTTTCCGGATTGGCCGGCGCTGCTCAACGCGGCGCGGGCCGGTTCGATCGACCTGCTGATGGATATTTCCCCGACCGCCGAGCGCTCGGCCTATCTCCACTTCAGCCAACCGTACTTCGAGGACTTTCCCACCCTGGTCACGCGCATCGACGGCGGGCGCGTGCAGGACATGGCGGGCCTGCGCGATGCGACCCTGGTGAGCCTGGCCGGCGACGCCACCGCGGAGACTGCGCGCAAGTACATCCCCGGGGTGAAGCTGATCCACGCGCGCAGCACCCGCGAGGCGCTGCGCATGGTCGCGGACGGCCGCGCCGAGGCGTATATCGAGAACCCCTATGCGCAACGCGCGGCGATCGACGCCGCCGGCCTGCAGAACCGGCTCGGCATCGGCCCGCCGGTCGCGCTGCCGATCTCCGCGCTGTGCCTGGCGGCGCCGCTCGACCGCCTGCCGCTGATCGGCGCGCTGGACAAGGCGCTGGCCCTGCTCACCAACGAGGACCACGCGCGCCTGCGCGCGCCGTGGCTCAACGGCGACCTGCGCCATGCGCGCAGCGACGACTCCGCGGTGCCGCTCAGCGAGGACGAGCGCGCCTGGCTGCGCCAGCTGCCGCCGCTGCGCATCACGGTGGACCCGACCTCGCCGCCGTACACGCTGCTGGATCGCCACGGCCAGCCCGCGGGCATCTCCAGCGACTACCTGCGCGAAGTGGCCAAGGCGCTGGACCTGCGCCTGACCTTCGTGCCGGTGCGGAACTGGAGCGAGGTCGTGCGCGGCATCGCCGAAGACCGCATCGACCTGACGCCCGCGGTGTCGCCGGTCAGCCCAGAGCATGCGCAGCTGATGGATTTCTCGGTGGCCTACCTGGACTACCCGGTGATGATCGTCACCCGCACCGAGGCGAACGCCATCACCGGGCCTTACGACATGAACGGCTGGACGGTCGCCGCCAACCTGTCCCGGCAGGACATCAAGGCGATCACCGCGCGGATGCGCGGAGTGAACGTGGTCGGCGTGGCCAGTACCGAGGAAGGCCTGGGCAAGGTCGCCGACGGCTCGGTCAACGCCTTCGTCGGCGACATCGCCAATGCCGACTTCGTCATCCGCGAGCGCTTTCCCGGGCGGCTGAAGATCAATGCGCCGACCGAGGACCACGTGGTGCTCGCGATGGGCGTGGCCAAGCGCTATGCGCCGCTGGTGCCGCTGATCAACCGCGTGCTGGTGAACATGCCCGACCGCAAGCAGCAGGCCATCCGCAATACCTGGCTGGCGGCGCACTACACCTACGGCGGCACCTGGAAGGAAATCGCGCGCAAGACGCTCCCGGTGATCGCGATCGTGCTGCTGTTCCTGCTGACCGTGTCCTACGCCTATGTGCGGCTGCGCCGCGAGACCAGCCGGCGGCGGCGCACCGAGGAGCAGCTCACCGACGTCACCCGCCACCTGCCGGCGGTGGTCTACAAGTTCCGCTACACGCGAGAGGAAGGCGTGCGCTTTCTGTTCGTCGGCGGCAACCCGGAGCCGATGTTCGGCATGGGTGCGCAGGCTTTCATCCATGGCGAGCGCGGCGCGCTGGCCGCGATCGTGGCAGAGGACCGCGGCGCGCTGCTGGCCGAGGTGGCGCGTGCCGCCGGCAGCATGCTGCCGTTCCAGGCGGTGGTACGGGTCAAGGCCGCCGGCGGCGTGCGCTGGGTCTCCACCAGCGCGACGCCCAGCCTGGTCGACGGCGCGGTGCATTTCAGCGGCTGCTGGGTCGACATGACCGAGCAGCACCAGCAGGCCGAGCAGCTGGCCAAGGCGAAGGAGCTGGCGGAGAGCGCCACCCAGGCCAAGACCGAATTCCTCGCCACCATGAGCCATGAGATCCGCACGCCGATGAACGGCGTGATCGGCATGCTCGAACTGCTCGGCCACACGCCGCTGAGCGAAGACCAGCGGCGCATGCTCGGCACGGTGGAGACCTCGGCGGTGGCGCTGCTGCAGATCCTCGACGACGTGCTGGATTTCTCCAAGATGGAAGCCGGCCGCCTCACCATCGAATACGTGCCGGTGGACGTGCGCGACCTGGTCGACAGCACGGTGAGCGTGCTGTCCGCGCAGGCCCATCGCAAGGGGCTGGCGCTGGCGGTGGAGATCGACGAGCGGCTGGCGGCGGAGGTCAGCGCGGAGAACGTGCGGCTGCGCCAGATCATGCTCAACCTGCTGAGCAATGCGATCAAGTTCACCGTGCTTGGCGCGGTGCGCGTCTGCGTGCGCGTGCTGGAGGACGGCGGTGCCAGCCAGAAGGTGCGCTTCAGTGTGATCGACACCGGCATCGGCATGTCGCCGGACCAGGTATACCGGCTGTTCCAGCCGTTTACCCAGGCCGAGTCGTCCACCACGCGCCGCTACGGCGGCACCGGGTTGGGCCTGTACATCTGCCGGCGCCTGGTCGAGCTGATGGGCGGCACCATCGCGGTGGAAAGCGAGGTCAACATGGGCACGGGCATGCATGTGGAACTGAACATGCCGATCCACCGGCGCGAGCTTTCGCATCACGCGCTGCGCGGGCGCACGGTGCGCATCGAGGTGGCCGACGCGGCGGTGGCGCAGGCGCTGCAGCGTTATGTGCTGGCGCTGGGGATGGCGGTCGAAGAGAACGGCAGCGGCGAAGGCCCGGAGCTGCGCTTCGTCGACGAACAATTCGGCGCCAGCCGCCCCGCGCAGGCCACCGGTTGCATCGCCGTCACCGCCATTCCCGACCCGCACGGTTATTCCAGCAGCACCGCGGGCATCACCATCACCAGCAATCCGCTGAAATGGTCCACCTTTGCCATCGCCTGCCAGCACGCGCTGGGGCTGGCGGTCGGTGAGACCGAACGGGAGGTCTTGCCCGATCTGGCCACCGGTACCGAAGGCCGCGTGCTGGTGGCGGAGGACAATCCGATCAACCAGGCGCTGATCGCCGCGCAACTGGACAAGCTCGGCTACGCCTGCGACGTGGTCGCCAACGGCAAGGAGGCGCTCGAGGCGCTGGAGCGGCGCGACTACGGCCTGCTCATTACCGATTGCCACATGCCGCTGATGGACGGCTACGAACTGGCCCGCGCGGTGCGCCGCCGCGAGAACCACAGCGGCCGCCACCAGCGCGTGCTGGCGATGACCGCCAACGCCATGCCCGGCGAACTGGAACGCTGCACCAGCGCCGGCATGGACGATTTCCTGCCCAAGCCGGTGCGCATTCCCGAACTGCGCGCGAAGCTGGAACGCCTGTTCGGAACCGCCGCCGGCGCAGCCGACGACGCGGCGGATACGCCAGCGCTCGCCTTCGACGTCAATCTATCCACGCTGCGCGAGACCTTCGGCGAAGACCGCATCATCCACACCCTGATCACCGGCTTCGTACGAACCACCCGCGCGGACCTGCTCACGCTGGACACCCTGATGGAAGAACGCCGCCCGCTGGACATGGCGCATTGGGTACATCGCCTGCTGGGCGGCCTGCAGCTGTTCGGCAGCAATCCGCTGACGGAGGAGGGGCAGGCGCTGGAGCAGGCGTTGAGGTCGGAGGGGCGGTATGAGGTGCTGGCGGATACGTTGGCGTTTCGGCGGAGGGTGGAGGTTTATCTGGAGCGGTTGGAGGCGGTGGCAGGCATGCTGGATAAATCGGCGTAGGTTGGGGTGAGCCGCAGGCTCACCCCAACCTACGTCTTCCGTAGCCTCTCAATGGAAATCGCGCGAGCGCACATCCAACTCGCCCAGCAGCGGACTCAAATCCAGCAACCGCCGCGCGATCAGATGGCAGACGCCATCCACCGTCTCCCAGCGTCCCTCCACCCCGAGCAGTCGCGCTTCCAGATAAGGCCGATGCTGCCGCTCGGCCACCTGCCGCCACACCACCACATTGATCGGCCCATGTTCGTCCTCGAGCGTGATGAAGGTGACGCCGCTGGCCGTCTGCGGCTGCTGCCGCTGCACCACCAGCCCGGCCATCCGCACCGGCGCCTGGTGCGGCAGCCCGCCGATCTGCTTCGAATCCAGAAAGCGCTGCGCCCGCAGCCGTGCGCGCAGCAGGCGCACCGGATGCGGACCAAGGCTGAGTCCCGTGTGCGCGTAATCGGCCAGCAGGTTCTCCGCGGAGGTCGGCGGCGGCAGCGCCACCGCCGCCTCCGTGGGACTGCTGCGCCCGAACAGCGGCAGCTGCGCCTCGACGCCGCTGACCGCCCACTTCGCGCGATGGCGATGGCCGGCCAGGCCGCGCAGCGCGCCGGCATCGGCGAGCAGGTCCTGGTGGCGGCGATCCAGGCTGGCGCGGGTGCATAGATCGACGATGTCGGCGAAAGGCGCTTGCGCGCGTGCCTGCTCGATGCGCCGGGCCATCGTTTCCGAGCAGCCACGCACCTGGCGCAGGCCCAGGCGCAAGGCGAAGCCGCCCTTGCTGCGCGTGTCGCGTTCGAGCGTGCAGTCCCAGTCGCTGTAGCGCACGTCCACCGGGAGCACGGCGACCTCGTGCCGCCTCGCGTCCTGCACGATCTGGCTGGCGCTGTAGAAGCCCATCGGCTGCGCATTGAGCAGGGCGCAGGCGAAGGCCGCGGGGTGATGGCATTTCAGCCAGGCGCTGGCATAGGCCAGCTTGGCGAAGCCGGCGGCGTGGCTTTCGGGGAAGCCGTAGCTGCCGAAGCCCTTGATCTGCTCGAAGATCTGCGCGGCGAAGGCTTCGCTGTAGCCGCGCTCCTTCATGCCGCTGAACAACTGATCGCGATGTTTTTCCATGCCGCCGTGGCGTTTCCACGCGGCCATGGCGCGGCGCAGTTCGTCCGCCTGGGGGCCGGTATAGCCGGCGGCGACCATGGCGATGCGCATCACCTGTTCCTGGAACAGGGGGACGCCCAGGGTGCGTTCGAGCACTTCCTTCAGCGCGTCCGAAGGATAGGTGACCTCTTCCTCCCCGCGTCGCCGGCGCAGATACGGATGCACCATGTCGCCCTGGATCGGGCCGGGGCGGACGATGGCAACCTGGATCACCAGGTCGTAGTAATTCTCCGGCCGCAGCCGCGGCAGCATCGACATCTGCGCGCGGCTTTCGATCTGGAACACGCCGATGGTGTCGGCCTGCTGCACCATCGCGTAGGTCGGTTCGTCGCCGATGGGAATCGATGCCAGGGTGTGCGACACCCCCTCATGCTGCTTCATCAGATCGAAGCACTTGCGCACGCAGGTCAGCATGCCCAGCGCCAGGCAATCGACCTTGAGCAGGTTCATCCGGTCCAGGTCGTCCTTGTCCCACTGGATGATCGTGCGCTCCGGCATCGCCGCGTTCTCCACCGGCACCAGCTGCGACAACGGCGCGTCGGAGATGACGAAGCCGCCGACGTGCTGCGAGAGGTGCCGCGGAAAACCGCGCAGTTCCTCGGTCAGCAGGATCACCCGTTCCAGCAGCGGGCTTGCCGGATCAAGGCCGGCCTGCCGCAGATGCTCGTTCAGGTCGCCGCCGTTGCGCCACGCGAACACATCGCTCAGCGCCGCCACCTGGTCGGTCGACAGGCCCAGCGCCTTGCCCACGTCGCGCGCGGCGCTGCGGCCGCGGTAGCTGATCACCGTGGCCGCCAGCGCGGTGCGCTCGCGGCCGTACTTGCGATAGATGTACTGGATCACTTCCTCGCGCCGCTCGTGCTCGAAATCGATGTCGATATCGGGCGGCTCGGGGCGGTTGTACTTGTGGTCCTTGCGGCTGGCCGACATGAAGCGCTCGGTCAGCAGTTGTGCTTCGTCCGGGCTGACGCTGGTGACGCCCAGCGCGTAGCACACCACCGAGTTGGCGGCCGAGCCGCGGCCCTGGCAGAGGATGTCGATGCCGCGGGCGTAGCGGACGATGTCTTCCACGGTGAGGAAGTAATGCTCGTACTCCAGCTCGCGGATCAGCGCGAGTTCGGTCTCGATCTGCTTGCGGTTCTTCGCGCTGACTCCATCCGGCCAGCGCCGCTCGATGCCTTCCTCGGTGAGCTTGCGCAACCACGACGCGGCCGTGTGGCCTGCCGGCACCAGTTCGGCCGGATAGCGGTAGTGCAGCTGGTCCAGATTGAAGCTGCAGCGCGCCGCGACGCGCGCCGTTTCTTCGAGCAAGGACGCCGGATAGATCTCCGCCAGCGCTTCGCGCGTGCGCAGATGCCGCTCGCCGTTCTTGAACAGCACGGCGCCGGCCTGCGCCACGGTAAGGCCGTGGCGGATCGCGGTCAGCGTGTCCTGCAGCGCGCGGCGGCCACGTACATGCATGTGCACGTCGCCCGCCGCGACGGCGGGAATGCCAAGTTCGCTCGCCAGCATGTCGAGCTGGCGCAGGCGCGCCGCATCGTCCGGGCCGCGGTGCAGTTCCACCGCCAGCCACAGGTGGCCGGCAAAGCGTTCGGCCAGCCAGCGGCCGTCGTCCGCATTCGGTGCGGTCTCGGGCAGCCACAAGGCCAGCGTGCCGGGCAGGCCGTCGGCGAGGTCGGCGCGGGTCAGGTGGTAAGTGCCCTTGGCGGAGGCGCGGCGGCCGCGCGTGATCAGGCCGCACAACGAGGTATAACCTTCGCGGTTCTCGCACAGCAGGACGAAGCGCAGGCCATCGTCCAGTTTGAATTCCGCACCGACGATCAGCTCAAGCCCGGTCTCCAGCGACGCCTCGTACGCACGCACGATGCCGGCCAGCGAGCATTCGTCAGTAATCGCCAGCGCGCGATAACCGCAAGCCTTGGCCCGCTCGAACAGCTCGGCCGCGCTGGACGCCCCGCGCTGGAACGAGAAGTTCGACAGGCAATGCAGCTCCGCGTAGTCGGTCATGCGAACCACCCGTGCAGCATCCACGGCCCGCGCTCGCCGATCGCGCAGAACACCCAGGCGCGCTGGCCTTGCGCGGTCTCCACCACGTAGTAGTCGCGGCGCAGGCCGCCGCCGTCCCACCAGCCGGTCTCCAGCCGCTCGGGGCCGGCCAGGATGCGTGGCGGCGGACCGCGCAGCGGAATCGGTGCGTCCAGCAGCCAGGTCGGGCGCGGCAGCGGCGTGGGCGTGCCGATGAATGACGCTTGCATGTCGCTGGTCTGCGCGCGTTCCGGCCGCGGATCGGTGCTGGCGCGCAGGCGGCTCACCGCCTGGTCGCCGAGCCGGGCGCGCAGGCGTTCGCGCAATTGCTCCGGCGGCAGCGCGTGCACCGGCCGTGTATCGAACAGGTCGCGCCCTGCCGGCACGAACGGCGGCAGCTCGTGCGCCACCAGCCGCATCGCCACCACCGGTTGCGGCAGCGCGATGCGCTCCAGGCGGCCGCGCGCGTGCTCGAACAGCATGGCCGGTTCGCGCTCCGGCGCGAGCAGGCCGATCGACACATCGGTGGAACGGCCGTCGCGGTGGATCAGCCGCAGCATGAAGCGCTGCACGCCGCCGTCGCGGCCGGCCAGGTAAGCGCCAAGATCGCCGGTGAGGCGGCGCAGCGGAAACACCAGCGCCTCGACATGCTCGATCTCGTGCGTCCATTCCATGCCCAGTTCGAGCCGGTCCGGCGGGCGATAGAAGGACAGCACTTCCTGCCCGGTGCCGGTGAGGTAATCCAGATGCGCGGTGAGTTCATCGCCGAAGCGCCGGCGCAGGCCGTCGCGCGGCGCGCGCAGCAGCTGGCCCAGCGTGCGCAGGCCCATGCCGGCGAGACTGTCGGCGGCCTGGCCGGGCAGGCGCGCCTTGCCCACGGGCACGGACAGCAGCGCGCTGTGCAGTGCATCCGGCGTGGTCACCGCCAGGCCATCGTGCAAGCCGGCCAGCACGTGGGCGCCGCGCGCGGTGGGCGCGAGCGCGATGTGGTGACGGAAGCCGAGTTCGCCCAGGTCGTTGCGCAACTGGCGTTCGAATGTCGGCCAGGGTCCGAACAGGCCGAGGCTCTTGCTGACTTCCAGCACGATCGCGCGCGGCCACAACGCCACCTCGGCGCTGTAGCGATACGCCCAGGCGGCAAGCAGGCGATGCCAGCGCTCGGTCGCGGCGGGGTCGTATTCCACCGCCTCGAAATGTGCGAGCAATGCCTGCGCCGCTGCCAGGCGTTGCCCCGGCCGCAAGCCAGCCGCGCGCGCGGCGGCATTGGCGGCGTAGACACTGCGCGCCTGCGCGTGGCCGGTGACCAGCACCAGCGGCTCGTCCGACGGCGGGCGCCGGCGCAGCACGCCGTCCAGCGCGAGGTGCGGCAGCAGGATGCAGGCCCAGAGCATGGCGTCAGCGCGCGCGGTCGGCGGGGAAGGGAATCGCCAGCGCCGGCGGCTGCCCGCCGCGACACTTGCGGATGCGCAGCTGCCGCGCGGGCGCGGTTTCCACTTCCAGCCGCAGCGCCGCGGGCGAGGCCTGCGCGGCATGGCGGCGGTCGCGAAACAGGAAGCCCAGCGCGCGGCCGTGATCGGCGGCCACCTGCAGGCGGCGCAGCGCGCGGTCGTCGGCCTGCTGCGGCCAGGCCAGCACGGCGGCGCAGCTGCCGGAGCGCAGGCATTGCTCGGCGGCCCACAGCGCGTCGCGCGGCGTGCCGGCGTGCACGATGTCCACGCGCGCCATCGCCACGCCGCGGTTTTCCCAGCCGGCGACGCAAGGCAGGTAAGGCGGGGCGATGACCGCGATGACGCCGTCGGCCTGGGTCAGTCGCGCCAGAGTGGGCAATACCAGTTGCAGCTCGCCCACGCCGTCGGCAGGCAGCAGGATTTCGCTCAGCGCGTGCTCCGGCCAGCCGCCGGCCGGCAGCGCGGCATCCAGCTCCGCCCAGCCGGTGGGCTGGCTGCCCGGCTCCGGCGCGGGCGCGGCGCGGCCGTGCCAGACCTGGCGGCCGGCGAACAGCGCATCGAGGGCGACGACCTGGCCCATCGCCGCCTCAACGCAGCTGGCGCAGGCAGCGGGTGACCACGCCCCACAGTTCCAGCGTCTCGCCTTCCTTGAACACGATCGGCTTGAAGTGAGGGTTTTCCGGCAGCAGCGCGGTCTTGCCCTCGATCTGGCCCAGCCGCTTGATCGACAGCTCGCCGTTGACGATGGCCACCACGATGTCGCCCTGGCGGTGCTTGAGCGCGCGATCGACCAGCACCTCGTCGCCGTCGAAGATGCCCGCGCCGATCATCGACCAGCCGGACACGCGCACGATGAAGGTGCTCGGCTCGTGCCCCGCGATGATCAGATGCCGGTTGAGATCGACCACGTCGGCCACGTCGTCGTCGGCCGGACTGGGCAGGCCCGCCGGCACGCGACTGCTGAAGGCGGTGAGCGCCACCGTCGAGGGCAATAGCGACAGCGGCCGCGGCGTGCCCAGCGTGCTGCCCTGCCGGTAGGCCTCCAGGTAGGCCAGCACCGTCGGCACCTGGCTTTCCGGTACGCGCAGGCGCTGGGTCGGTTCACTGGAGGGGCGGCCGGCGCCGGGGCGGAAGCCGCCGTGGGAGGGAGGAGACATGGCTGCGGCAGCTTGAATAGCGGGACGGGAATCAAGATAGCACCGGCTGCATCTCAGCGCTTGAGATATCCCTGGCTATACCGCGGGAAATTTCATGAAGTAAAAAATATTTGACATGAAGTAACGTTTGACGGACATTGCACCCACGCTCAAACGAGGGTCGCGCACATGCTTCCGAGAGAACGCTTTGCCTGGATCTGGACCATCGCGCTGGTACTCATCGGCGCCGCCTATTTCATCGCGGTGGCCGTGCAGCAGCAGGCGCACGCCGAGCTCGGCTTCCTGACCCGGATCGCCACCCTGGCGGTCGCCCTGGGTTCGCTGGCCGTGGTCGCCGGCGGCGAGCGGCTGTTCGCCCTGCTCAGCGGCCGCCATCGCTACGAAGCACCGGACGAGCGCGAGCGCTTCATGGATGCGCGTGCGTCCACTTATGCCTACTACGTGCTGATGGCGGGCATGCTGATCGTCGGTTTCGTCATGCCGTTCGGCCGCGGCGGCTGGGACATCGTGCACGGCGCCTTCCTGGCGGTGATCGCCGCCGAGGTGGTGCACCACGGCTCGCTCGCCCTGGCCTATCGCCGAGGCTGGCGTGTCTGAGAAGCGCCTGACCAACAACATCCGCACGCTGCGCTTCCTGGCGGGCGAGATGACCCAAGCGGACCTGGGCCAGCGCGTGGGCCTGACCCGCCAGACCATCGCGGCGGTGGAGGCAGGCAAGTATTCGCCGACGCTGGAGACGGCATTTCGCATTGCCGAGGTGTTCGGCAAGCCGTTGGACGAGGTGTTCCGCTGGGAGAGCTGAGCGGGGGCGAATAGCGTTCTCGCCGGGAATAGGCTCAATAAATAGCTATCTGTAGCTGTCCGTTCATTCCGGATCAGTGTCTGGATTAGCCTCGGTCACGCCACATCTCAAGCTGACGCGAGGCGATATGGACACAAGGCGGGCATCTTCAATCGGCTCAGTCCCTGCAAGCGTGAACTCGGTGCTGAAAAAGTGGTTCGTTCTGCCGCTACTGCTGGTCCCGTTTTCCCTGGCGGCGCTGCCGGTGAATCCGGTTCACCTGGTCTTTCGAGCCGACGATCGGCCCTTGGCGGACATTCAGGAGGCCGGAGGCATGCGGCCGTGGGCGAATGGCATGCCGGACGATAATCTGCTGCATCACTTCGAAGGCGAATCCATCGAGGGCCATACCAGCAACTTCGTATCGACGACATCGAGCCTGGGCGCGGCAATCGAACACGCGGCTTCGCTGGCCCGACCCAACAGCGAGGAACCCTTCGATACCGACTTCGTCACTTACATCTATCAAGTCCGGCCCGACCATGGCTTCTACGATGTCGAAGCCTCGCTGGCGCAGGCGCGGGACATCGCTGCTTCCGACTCTCAACGCCGGACTCGACTGGAATCGATCCTCCGCGACTATGCAGGCATGGACGAACTGGTCGCGCATCGCGGCTTCTCGCATGAGCGGATCATCGCCTATGCGGAGCTCACCGGAACGCTGCTTCAGCGTTTTGGCGTTGCGGCCGGCTCGCCCTTGCTTTCCCCAACTTTCTGGAGCCATCGGTGGATCGGCAACGCCGATTACCGCCCGGCCTACGATGCGGATACGAGCAATCCTGAGGTCTACACGAATGTCGGTGATCCGCGGGGCTACCGAGACATGGCCGCTGGCGAGACGCTGGCGGCAGTGCCGCTGGCCTTTACCTGCGAGAGCATTCGCCTCGATGCCGGCGGCAGTACGCAGCGAAAGCGCAGGCATGCCAATCGTGCCGCCTGCGCAGGCCAGGCATACATGACGAGCCGGCTTCTGCCGAACAGGATTTTCTATGACAAAAGGCTTTTAGAGGCGATCGTGCGCGACGGGCTTTGAGCGGGGCAACCGCGGCCCGAATCGCCAAGCCTGAGTTGGGTCGATTCCGTAGCGAGTGCGGCAGGCGCTGCCGGCTTGTCATCCGATGGGTGGATACTAGGCCATTACGGGTTGCAAGCTGTTCCTCCGCCCATGTCTACGAGCGTGCCAACCTCGAACACCCTGTCAGCAGGGCGCGCTCTTGAAGTCGGGGCGGTGTTCCTGCGCCTGGGGCTGACTTCGTTCGGCGGTCCGATCGCGCACCTGGGCTACTTTCGCCGCGAGTTCGTCGAGCGCCGCCGCTGGCTCGACGAGGAGCATTTCGCGCAGCTGCTGGCGCTGTGCCAGTTCCTGCCTGGGCCTGCGAGCAGCCAGCTCGGTTTTTCGATCGGCCTGCTGCGTGCCGGCTGGGCAGGCGCGTTGGCAGCGTTCGTGGCGTTTACCTTGCCGTCGGCACTGTTGCTGTTTGCATTTGCCGAATTCAGCAGCCAACTGGCGGGCCCGTGGGGGCAAGCCGTCGTCCACGGGTTGAAGCTGGTGGCGGTGGCGGTCGTTGCGCAAGGCGTGCTCGGCATGGCGCGCAGCCTGTGTCCCGATGCGCCGCGCGCCTTGCTGGCGGTGGCGGCTACGGTGTTGATGGCGATCAGCACGCTGCCGGCGATGCAGTTGCTCGTCGTGGCTGGTGGTGCCGCGCTCGGGCCGTTGATCTGCCGGCGGGTGGTGGCGCGGCAAGGCGACAGCTTTGCGTTGACGTACGGTTCTCGCGCAGGCGTGGCGCTGCTGTTGGCTTATGGTGCGTTGCTTGTGGCAGCACTGACGCTATCGCCGCTGCTGCCGCCGCTGGGCCAGATGGCCGGCGCCTTCTATCGAACCGGTGCGCTCGTCTTCGGCGGCGGTCATGTCGTGCTGCCGTTGCTCAAGCACGCCATCGTGGATCCCGGCTGGGTCAGTCCGGATACCTTCCTGGCCGGCTATGGCGCCGCGCAGGCGGTGCCGGGGCCGATGTTCACCTTGTCGTCGTTCCTCGGTAAGCAGATGTATGGCGGGCAGGGCGGGGCGATGGGCGCGACAGTTGGCGTGCTGTCGATCTTCCTGCCAGGGTTGCTGGCGGTATCGGGTACCTTGCCGTTCTGGCGGGCGCTGGCGGCGCGCGACCAGGCGGCACGGATGCTGGCGGGCGTCAACGCGGCGGTGGTCGGGTTGCTGGCTGCGGCGCTTTACGATCCGGTGTGGGTCAGCGCGGTAGGCGATGCGGGGGATTTCGCGATCGCGGCAGTGGGATTCGTGGGGCTGGTAGCGGTGCGCTGGCCGGCATGGGTGGTGGTGTTCTGGTGTGTTGGGATTTCGCTGGTGCGCCACGCATGGGTGTGATGCGTATTAGAGGGCATGAGGGGATGCCAGTGGCAAGTGCAATTCTGGGTTGGACGTCACGTTCGCCATGTCGATGCGCTTTTGGGGGAGTCCGAATGATTCGCAGATCTGCCATTGCAGTCCTGTTCGCCGTGTCCTGTTGCTTGTCGGTTCTCCACGCGGAGAAGGCGCTCGCGCCGGTGGAAGCTCGGGTGCCGTTTGCGCCAGCGGGGTTCGTGGGTACGGATGGCTCGGTCCATCTGGCTTATGAACTCCACCTCACCAATTTCTATGGCGACACCGGTGTGCTGAAGCCCAAGGGGCTGCAGGTCTTCGCTGACGATGCTAAGACGCCGTTGCTGGCGCTGAGCCAGGACGCGCTGGCCTCGTGGATGCGGCCGGCGCCTGCGGAGCATGCGGTGGTGTCGATTGCGCCCGGGAAGCGCGCGGTGGTTTTCGTGTGGATCACGCTGCCGCAGGGCGTGCCGGTGCCGCACACCCTTCGGCATCGCATCGAGTTCGAAACGGAGAAGCAGGCCGTCGTCACGCTCGACGGCGCCGCGATACAGGTGGACAGCCGCCAGCCCGTGACGCTGGGCCCGCCCTTGCGCGGCGGTCGCTGGCTGGCGCACGAAGGGCCCGGCGCCGCGCAGTCGCATCACTGGGGCAGCCTGGTGGCCGTGAATGGCGCCCTGACCATTCCCCAGCGTTACGCGCTCGACCTGGTTGGCATCGATGCGGCGGGGCATGCGATGCGGCCGGGCGTGAAAGATATCCGCAAGTCGACTTATGCGGATTGGGTGGGCTATGGCGCGAATGTGCTGGCCGTTGCCGATGGCGTAGTGCGCGATATCCGCGACGGCGAGCAGGAACATCAGCCGCTCAGCCCGCAACCCGAACCGGAGTCCCTGACCGCCGATGGCCTGTTCGGCAACTACGTCGTGCTGGAGCTCGAGCCGGGCGTCTTTGCCACCTATGCCCATCTGCGCAAGGGCAGCATCAAGGTGAAAGCCGGGGACCGCGTGCATCGCGGCGGCCTGCTGGGCCAGCTCGGCCAGTCCGGCAACTCGGCCGCACCGCATCTGCATTTCCAGATATCCACCGCGGCGACTTTCGAAGGGTCGGAGGGCCTGCCCTACGTCTTCGAGAGTTTCGATTTCCTCGGGCCGGAATCGGAAGCGCAGTTGTTCGGGAATGGCGATGCGTGGAAGGCGACGAAGGTCGAGCACCGCCGCTCGCAATTGCCGCTCAACGACGTGGTGATTCAGTTTGCGAAGCCGTAGTTCCATGGCATGGCGACCAGCGAGGTCGCCATGCCTGCTTCAAACCACCTGATCGGTAATGCGCACATGCGCATTGGTGATGTGGAAACCGTACCTGGCGATATCGTCCATGCATTCGCCCGAGTCGATACCCGGCATCGCCCGCTCGCGACTCAATTCCGCCGACTTGACCGCAGCCCACGGTGCGAACTGCGCCGGCAGGTTCGCCCCGGCCTCATCCTGGGTCACGCCGAACACGCGGCCCGGGCCGCGAAAAACATGTACCAGCATCTTGTCTGCTCCTGATGTGGGCCATCGATGAACTGTTCCCGCAACTCTGCCTTGCCGCGCCAGTTGGGCCGGCATCGCTAACATGGCATTTCGCATACCGCCGTTGCTGCGGTATGCTTGTTGACTATACATGTGTATATCTAATTAGCAAAGCCACCATGACCTCGACGCGTTCCTACACCAGTCCCGTGCGGGCGGCCGCCGCCGCCGAGAAGCGCGATCGCGTACTGCAAGTCGCGACGGATGTGCTGCGCGAATCCGCAAGTGCGACCCATTTCTCGCTGGATGCGGTGGCGAAGATCGCCGGCGTGACGCGACTGACCGTGTACAACCAGTTCGGCTCGCGCCGCGGCTTGCTGGAGGCGGTGTTCGACAGCATTGCGCTGCAGGGGCAGCTTGGACGACTGAGGCATGTCCATGCCCAGCCGGATCCGCGCGAAGGCATCGATCTGCTGATCCGCATCTGCTGCGATTTCTGGAGCAGCGATCCGGCGGTGCCGCGTATCTATGAAGCGATGGCTTCCGATGTGGAGTTCGCGCAGGCGCTGACGGAGCGCAACGAGCGGCGTCGGCAATTGATTGGAACGCTGGTCGAGAAGCTCTCTACCAAGGCAACGCGTCCGCAGCTGCGTCGCGATACCGTCGATTTCATTTTTGCCCTGACGAGCTTTGCGATGTTCCGCATGCTGGCGCCGGGGCGGTCGTCGGATGAAGTGGGTGAGTTGATCAGGGCATCCGCGCATGCGGCTTTGGAGAGAATGGCTCGGTAAGCCCATGCCCGCCCCGATTCGGACACGGTTGTGTCGTTGACAGGCCATGCTTGGCAGGGAGGGGAGCTGCACAATAGGAATGCTATACGCTGCTACCCGGCCATTCCGCATGGGTCGCCAACGCATATCCGCCTGGCACGCGGTTGTCGTTTACTTCGGGGCTTGTATGAATTTCTGGTTGCGCGCGATAAGCGTGCTGGCTTTCGTAGTGCCGTGGGCGCTACCAGCTTTTGGGAGCGAGTCGAATGATTGCGCGCAACTGGCCCGGTTCTCACCGCCGGGGTCTTTGACGATTACACGTGGTGAGGTCATCGGCCAGCCGGGCGAGCGTGCAGTCATGACTAGTACCGGCCCGGCACCTGGACATGACGGCGCAGGGGTGGGCTACCTGGTTACCGGCGACAAGGTCGACTTCGTTGCTGCGTGCCAGGGCTTCTCCTATGTGCGCTACCACGGCAAGACCCAGACGACCACAGGTTGGATCGATAGCCATCGACTCCAGTTGCACGGCGAGCCATTCATTCCTTTGCCTCCCAATGCGAAGCAACTATGTGCGGCGGCAGAGCGTGCTGCCAATGCAGGCACCCTGGTGGCGTTGCACTCCAGGCAGATTCCAGATGAGACGCATCTGGTCAATAGTGCCGAGGAATGGTCTACACCGAACAACTACACGCCTTTGAATGTGGATGGACGCCCGCTGGCCGTCGTGCAATGGAGTCAAGGCGGAACCTGCTACACGGACCTGGTGGATGTGAGGACCAGCGATCTGAAAAAGCTGCTGTCGCCAGGCGACATCGTGAGCCGCAATCCCGTGCGGCTGCGTTTTGGCGGGAACGCATGGGGCATGGGCGTTGAGGAAGACGTCGTATCGATAGTTGGCAAACCCATGATCCGCTCCAGCGAACGCCAGGAAGATTTTGAGCTGTCCAGCATCGATCAGTCGGGCGATACCCAGCTCGTCTGCCATGGTCGCTTGCGACCCTTGCCGGGCAAGCCCGAGGTCGTCGAGGGCAATAGCTCGTTGTGTGAATCCATTGCGTCGAGCGCGGAGCCGGTTGCGATGCAACCCGCCAAAGGACATTTCACCGTGCCGAAGGACATGGATCCGAGCGTCAGCCTGGAGGCCTTGCAATGGGGATTGGTTAACCTGGACAACACAGGCGATGAACGCCCGGTGGGCGTGGTCAACTACAGCTTCATATCCTCCGGTGGATGCGGATCTGGTTTCGATATGCAAGTTCCGCTGCCGCTCAATGGAACAAGCATTTCGCTGGCCGAGGTCGAGGCTCAACTCCAGGCGTTTCATGGCGATGACGATCGCATGAGGTTGCTAGGCAAGCTGCTGATTCGCGTCGTGCGCCATGGTGGGCAGACCTATGTCGAGGTTCTCGATGCCGGTTTGATGTCCAGCGAAGACAGCAGTCATGCTCCGCTGCAATCCGTGTGGAAGCTCGATTCCACCGGGCCGAAGCAAGTCTGCAAATATCGGACGCGCCACTATGAGGTGACGCCGCCGACGGCTGGCGAGCGCATCGGAACCTGAGGGCGAAGGCTTTTCAGCTCACTTGGCGAACTCGATTGGACCACTGCCGTCGTGCTCATTTTCGGAGTAGACGGCAGAGGAGCGGCTGGTAGGTTGAGCCGAGTGACTATCCGGCGCCCGCCATCGATATGGGCGTGGCGGTTGAGTGCAGGGCAGCAGGCTGTCGAACTAAGGAGAAACGATGCGTTGTTGGATGCAGCTTGCTTTGCAGGGCCTCACGCTTGCCGTCGCGGCGACGTCGTCAGCCGCCTACGCCTCGTGCTGGGAGTCCGGGCAGGGGCCGGCGGCGGTGTATCGCCATCCGTCGGTACCTGTGGAATTCAAGGACGCCACTTTTGTCGTTATCGCGCGTGTCCTTGGCGAGCGCCGTATTTCCTCTGCTGACGATCCGGAAGGCTATGCATGGACGATCTACGACGTCCAGGTGTTGGAGGCCTTCAAGGGCAAGCCGCCGCGAGCTCTCCATCTGCTATCCGAAAACACGACGGCTCGGTTTCCTATGGATAAGGGCGAGACCTATCTGTTGTTCGTAAGCCGCTCGCCAAGCGTGGAGATGGCGGGTAATGAGCGCCTCCCGGGGGACTATGTGGACAACTGCGGCAACTCGGCAACCGCCAGGGAGGCGGCCGACAAGATCAAGGCGCTAAGAGTTTTGTCGAACGCTCGATAGATGGCGAACTATCGGACATGTCTGTAAAGCACGCATGCGCGTGCGCTGACGGCATGCACCTACAGACAACCAAAAATCGATTTGATAGTGTCGATGGCGTTGCCCGCGCTGTGTCTTGACGCGCGACGCGGGCAACCATGGCAGCAATGCTGTGAGAAGCGCGGGCCGCAGGAGTTGGCGCTCCTACGACCCGCTGACCATCACCAACTTAGGAGAGTTGATCATGGCTAAGCCAGATCATACGGGACTTCCGCGCTCGCTGATCCCCTCAGCGACACACCCACCGACCATCCGGGCCGTCCGACCATTACGCGGACACGGTTGAAGAACCGCGGACTAAGAATTTTCGCTGGCAATTTTCCTAGCCGTCCTACCCGGCACGTAGTTCTGCGCGACGGCGAAAAGCACTGATTCCGTATCCACTTCCTCAATCAAGCCGCCCGGCGCTCAGCCTTTGAGCCGCCGGTGAACCCTCGAGTCCGTGTGATCGCGGTATGCCGTGCTGTCTGCGGCATGCCGTTTACGGAGCGGGGTGCGGCACAGCATGGAGTTGCTTATGAACAATGTCTTCGGCGAACCCTGGATTATCCGACACACCCGTTATTTCTCCGATCCCAAAGCGGAGCCGGATGAACTGTTGAACGATGCCACCGAGTGGCTGCACTACGCCTACAACTCGCTAAAGTTGCTCGCTGAGCTGGTGGACGAGCGCGGCAGCATCGACGCGCACCGCCTGCCGATCATGCTCGACGGCATCGCCGCCTTCATCGAGATGGGCA
>NZ_FONH01000009.1 GCF_900112865.1 Dyella marensis
CCTACGACCCGCTAACCATCACCAACGCATAGGAGTTGATCATGGCTAAGCCAGATCATACGGGACTTCCGCGCTCGCCGATCCCCTCGGCGACACCCCCACCGACCATCCGGGCCGTCCGACGACGTTGCGGACACGGTTGAAGAACCGCAGGCTAAGAGTTTTCGCAGACAGTTTTCCGAGCCGTCCTACCCGGCGCGTAAGGCTGCGCCATAGCGAAACCTCCTAGTCCCGCATCCCACTTCCTCAATCAAGCCGCCCGGCGCTCAGCCTTTGAGCCGCCGGTGAACCCTCGAGTCCGTGTGATCGCGGTATGCCGTGCTGTCTGCGGCATGCCGTTTACGGAGCGAGGCCGCGGTGCTCAGCAAGGAGTTGCTTATGAACAACGTCTTTGGCGAACCCTGGATCATTCGACACACCAACTACTTCTCCGATCCGAACGCAGAGCCGGACGAACTGTTGAACGATGCCACCGAGTGGCTGCAGTACGCCTATAACGCCATCAAGCTGCTGGCGGAGTTGGTGCACGAACGCGGCAGTGTCGATGCCAATCGACTTCCAATCATGCTCGACGGCATCGCCGCCTTCATCGAAATGGGCACCCGCTGCACCACGCAGGCCCATCTACGCCTGCAGTGGCAACAACAATCGGCATAAACAACCGGCGTAGGTTGGGGTGAGCCGCAGGCGAACCCCAACGTTGCGGTGCACATCGATGTGCCGACGTTGGGGTTCGCTGTGCTCACCCCAACCTACGCCGGCTCTTTGCTCGTCATTCCTGCGCAGGCAGGAATCCAGTGGCGAAAGCTCAGGGTTTTCGCGACAAAGTCGATTTGGCTTTTCGCGACCATCGAGCGGTGTCGTTACTGGATTCCGGCCTGCGCCGGAATGACGAGCGGGGGGTGTTGACGCACTCCCAGGATGGGCGAGCTCTCTTCCGCGGCTCTGTCCGCTTTACTCCGCCGGCCCCGGCGCCAGCACGTCACGCTGTCCATTGATCCCCATCGGCGACACCAATCCCGCCGCCTCCATCACCTCGACCAATCGTGCCGCACGGTTGTAGCCAATGCGGAACTGCCGCTGCACGAAAGAGATCGACGCACGCCGCGTACGCAACACAAAAGCCGCGGCTTCGTCGTACAGCGGATCAAGCTCAGCGTCGCCATTTTCCTCAGCAAACAACTCGCCAGTGCCACCTTCACCCGGCGGCCCGGCAAGAATCTCGTCCTTGTAATCCGGCTCGCCATACTGCTTGAGATGCGCGACGACGCGATGCACTTCCTCGTCGGCAACGAAGGCGCCATGGATGCGCTGCGGATAACCCACACCCGGCGGCAGGAACAACATGTCACCCTGGCCAAGCAGACTCTCCGCGCCCATCTGATCGAGGATGGTGCGCGAATCGATCTTCGAAGAAACCTGGAAGGCAACGCGCGTGGGAATGTTGGCCTTGATCAGGCCGGTGATCACATCCACCGATGGCCGCTGCGTGGCGAGGATCAGATGGATGCCGGCCGCGCGCGCCTTCTGCGCCAGCCGCGCGATCAGCTCCTCGATCTTCTTGCCGGCGACCATCATCAGGTCGGCCAGCTCGTCGATCACCACCACGATCATCGGCAGCGTATCGAGCGTTTCCGGCACTTCCGGATGCGCGGGGAACGGGTTCATCAGCGGCCGCTCCGCGGCGCGCGCCTCGCGCACCTTGCTGTTGTAGCCGGCGAGGTTGCGCACGCGCAGATCGGACATCACGCGGTAGCGGTTTTCCATCTCGGCCACGCACCAGGCCAGCGCATTGGCGGCGAGCTTCATGTCGGTGACCACCGGCGCGAGCAGGTGCGGGATGCCTTCGTAGACCGACAGCTCCAGCATCTTCGGGTCGATCATGATCAGGCGCACGTCGTCGGGCGTGGCCTTGTACAGCATCGACAGGATCATCGCGTTCACCGCCACCGACTTGCCGGAACCGGTGGTGCCGGCCACCAGCATGTGCGGCGCACGCGCCAGGTCCGCCACTACCGGCTCGCCGGTGATGCCCTTGCCCATGGCCAGCGTGAGCAGCGAATCGGAGCCGCGGTATTCGCGCGAGCCGAGGATCTCGGACAACGCGATCATCTGGCGCTGCTCGTTCGGCAGCTCCAGGCCCATGCAGGTCTTGCCGGGGATCGTTTCGACCACGCGGATCGAAGTGCGGCCGAGACCGCGCGCGAGGTCCTTCATCAGCGCGACGATCTGGTTGCCGCGCACGCCGACCGCGGGTTCGACTTCGAAGCGGGTGATCACCGGGCCGGCGGAGGCGCCGACCACGCTGACCGGTACTTTGAACTCGCGCAGGCGCTGCTCGATCAGTTCGCCGGTTTCCGCCAGCTGCGTTTCGCTGACGGCGTCGGAGGTGGGCGGCGGTGAAGCGAGCAGCGAGAGCGGTGGGAGCAGGACGTTGGTGCGCGAGCGCAACGGCGTGGGAGCGGGCGCAGGCGCGGGCGCGGCAGCGATCGGCTCGTCGTCGTTGGCGGCGAAGCGGCGGGACGAGGCGGTGCGCGAGACCTGGGGTGCGTGGGCGAAGCTGGGTAGCTCTTCCGCGGCATCCATCGCGGTGTGTTCGGCGGATGCGGGCTCGACGAAGACAGGTTCGAAGACGGGCTCGGCGACGGTGGCTTCGGCGACTGGAATGCTCGCGGGTGCGATAGTGACGCGTGGAGCTTCGATCTCCGCCGGCGCGTGCGCACGCGCCGATGCGGCGCGCATGTCGATCTCCGTCGCGGCCGCTTGAACGTGGACACGCGCAGCCGGCTCATTCGCTGACGCACGCTCTGCCGCGGCCGCCATCGCCGCTGCAATCCGCCCTGTGGATACGCGCGGTGCGGAGACCGGCGCGACACGCGGCTGCTTCCACGGCTCGCGGATCACCGGCTCGTCCAGCGACGCCTTCGTGCGCTGCGTATCTCCACCGGGATGCATCTTGGACGGCGCGATGCGCTCCATCGTCGGCACGGGCGCAGCGGCCGGGCGCTGCGCGGTGTTCTGCGCCTGGCGCCGCGATACCGGCTTCGCCCCGGCGCGACGCACCGCGCCGCGCTGACGACGGGCGGGAAAACGCACACCACGAAAAGCCAGCAGGCGTTCGATCAAAACGGCAATACGATCGACCTTCGAGGACGTGCCCGCGAACAGCGCACGCCACGACACGCCGGGATACCAGCGCAAGGCCACCGCGAGGATCGCCAGCATCAGCAATGCCGTGAGCGCGGCGCCGAAGACCGAACCCAGTCCACTGGCCAGCACGCGACACACCGCACCGCCAGCCGACGGATCGTCCGTGTAATGCGCGACGACCAGACCTTCGAGCGTGGCGCTGGCCAGCAGCACCAACAGGCCGCCCAGCGCATACCGAATCGTGCCTTCACCACCTACCGGCCGTTTGCGGCCTTTGGCGACGAGGGCGCGAAGCGCGCGCCAGATCAACGGAATCAACCAAAGAGTGGACAGCCCGAAGGCGCCGAAGAAGAAAGTGAGCATGCTTGGTTTCGACTGGAACAGCGCCCCGCGAACTCAGCATGTTAGCGCCAATGCGTCAGGAACGGCAGAGGATAATGCCTTAAAGTGCTGTATTGCCTTCTAGACCGAACCGCCCACACCTTTGAATTTTTCGACGAACGCGGCGATCTTTCGGAAGACGTTCTGCTTCTTTGTCAGATATTGCGGATTGAGTGGACTCATCCGCGGTAGGAGAGTATTGAGCTCGGTGCCGTTTTCGCTGGCGAATTCCCGCTTGAGCGAAGCAGCGATATAGCGCTTTGCCGCCTCAAGATTCAGGCTCTCGGTCTCGATGAGTTCCCGAGCCTCGCGTTGCTGCTCTGCCTGGGCAAAGGTGAAGAAGACTTCGATCACACTGGCCTTGTCGCGAAGCTGATCCAGATCTGTCTGGTTGATGAAATCGACAACCAAGCTTTCTTTGGCACGGTTGCCCAGGCTCGCACGGATCACCCGGCGCACGTCCTCGACCAGGGCGACCTTGTCCTTGACCTTCTTGTTCTTCTCAAAAATCAACTCCAGGATGTAATCCAGGTTGATTTCCTGCGACTTGAGCAGGTCTACCTCGAAGACCACATCGTCCCAATCGATGCTGGATTTTTCTTTTTCCTCAGAGGATTTCTCTCGGCGCAGCCAGTCACGGATATCGTTGTACGTCGAACGGTAGTCCTGGACTTTACGATCGGAGGGAATGCGAATTGCCTGCAGTGAGGCCAGATCGGCATCGCTCAGATAATGCTTCGCCTTGAAGTCCTCGACAGCCTGCGGGTCGCTAAGGTCGATACCTTGCAAGGCTTTCAGACTGGCAAACTCATCGTAGTTCTGCAGGACATTCTCCACACGAAGATATTCGCCGAACAATTTGGCAAATACCTTCTTGTCGGACTCCTTTACGATGTCCACAGGATCAGGAAAGCGCTGCTCTAACTCACTGACCACGTCCATGAAGCCACGTCGGGCCTCACCGGTGACCACATCGGTGAAGCCGTCCATGTACTCCTTGTAGCTTTTCTCCAGCACCACGTTCCGGGTGTTCTTGTCGCCGAACAGGGTAATGGCATCGACGGTCGCCTTCTCCAGATCACGGAAGGTGATAATGTTCCCGAAGGTCTTAGTTGCGTCATAAATGCGATTCGTGCGCGAGTAGGCCTGAATCAAGCCGTGGTATCGCAGGTTCTTGTCAACAAACAACGTGTTCAGCGTCGGCGCATCGAAGCCGGTCAGGAACATCCCGACCACGATCAGCAAATCAACATCCTGATCTTTGACCCGTTTGGCCAGATCGCGGTAGTAATTCTGGAAGCCCTTGCTGTCCACGCTGAAGCTGGTCTTGAATAGCGCGTTATAGTCGGCAACGACAGCGTCAAGGAACTCCTTGGCACTGCTGTTCATGGCCGAGACTTCGAAGCCTTCGTCTGCGATGTCGCCTACCGCATCCTGTTCCTCATTGGCGGCGTACGAAAAAATGGTGGCTATCTTCAATGGCTTGTTGCGCTCCTTCTGCGAGATCTTGAAGGATTCGTAGTACAGCTTGGCCGCATCTACGCTGCTCACGGCGAACATGGCATTGAAACCCTTGGCGCCGGCTTGCAGACGATGGGTCTTTTGTCGGAAGTTGTTCAGGATGTATTGCGTGACTTCGCGGATACGGTCAGGATGCTGCAAGGCCTGCCTGTTTTCCGCCGCACTTAGCTTTTTCTCATCCAGCTCGCTTTCAATGGCTTTGAACCGCGGACGCACATCGTTGTAGTCGACCTTGAACTTAAGCACCTTTTCGTCGCGAATGGCATCGGTGATGACGTAGGAATGCAGTTCGCGGCCGAACACACTGGCGGTGGTATCCGCACCCAGGGCGTTCTGCGGGAAGATCGGCGTGCCAGTGAAGCCGAATTGGTGGAACTTCTTGAATTTCTTCTTCAGGTTTTTCTGTGCCTCGCCAAACTGACTGCGATGGCATTCGTCGAAGATGAAAACCACCTGCTCACCGTAGATCGGCAGATCGTTTTCGCTCTTAATCAGATTGTTGAGCTTCTGGATGGTGGTGACGATGATCTTGTTGTCGTCCTTGTCCAGATTGCGCTTGAGTCCAGCGGTACTCTCCGAACCGTTCACGCTATCGGGCGAAAAGCGCTGGTATTCCTTCATGGTCTGGTAGTCCAGATCCTTGCGGTCCACCACGAAGAACACCTTGTCGATGAATTCCAGCTCTGTTGCCAGGCGCGCCGCCTTAAAGCTGGTTAGGGTCTTTCCCGAACCAGTCGTATGCCAGACATAGCCGCCACCCTCAGTGCTGCTCCACTTCCCGGCCTGATGCGCGCTCTTTATCTTCCAAAGAATGCGCTCGGTAGCGGCAATCTGGTAGGGGCGCATGACCAGCAGGGTATCGCTGGCGTCGAACACCGAATATGTCAGCAGCACGTGGAGCAAAGTGTGCTTCTGAAAAAAGGTAGCGGTGAAGTCTTTCAGGTCTTTGATTGGGCTGTTGTCGGCCTGCGCCCAATTGATGGTGAAGTCGAAACTGTTCTTGTTGCGCTGCGTGGTATTGGCGAAGTAGCGCGTGTCAGTACCATTGGATATGACGAAAAGCTGCAAATATTTGAACAGAGATTGCTCGCTGTTGAAGCTTTCCTTGCCGTAGCGGTGCATCTGGTTGAAGGCCTCGCGAATGGCCACACCACGTTTCTTCAGTTCCACCTGCACTAGCGGCAGGCCATTGATCAGCACGGTCACGTCGTAGCGGTTGGCATGACGGCCGGTTTGCTCGAACTGCTTGATCACCTGCACTTTGTTGCGGGCGGTGTACTTCTTATCGAGTAGATAGATGTTCTGGATGTGGCCATCGTCGAACACGAAGTCATGTATGTGATCGTCATGAATCTTGCGGGTTTTTTCGACGACTCCATCACTGGGTTTGTCCAGCCAAGCTTCCACGAACCGCGACCATTCCCCATCCGAGAACCGGACGCTATTCAGTGCTTGCAACTGCTCACGGACGTTTGCGAGCAAGGCTTCGGGCGTGTTCAGGCGGGGCAGATATTCGTACCCTTGGTTGATCAGGTCCTGGATGAACTCCCGTTCGAGGTCGCCTTCGCTCTGGTAGCTATCGGCAACCTTCCACCCCTTGACGTACCTGTCGAGCACGATGAAGCTGTTCGACTCAGCGATGGGCTTGATGAACTCAACCATGTTGCGTTCCCTGTTGCTGCCAATAGCCATAACTGCCAATCAGGTGGTTCAGAAGGAATTTTACCGTCTGCTTCTCTTGCGGCGTCGGCTCGGCAACGGTCTCATCGGACAGGGTGCTGTGGCTGGTGAACTGGATGATACGATTTAAGTAGGCCAGCTTATCGTCGGGCAGTAGTTCCGACCATTGTGGGTAACCAAGGAAGCTTGCAGTTTTCTCATAGAGGTTACGCAGCAATGTGAAGTGATATCGCTGCACTTGGTCGGCGGCAATCGCCTGCTCAAGTGTCTTCCTGAGATGCAAGTGATAGGAAAAGCTCTTATTGGAATCGCCGTACTTGACGTTCAGATCGAAGGTGCCATCTTCCAAATGCTCCAATAGGTAGCAACCTTCCCTCTTTCCATTTTTGGCGAGCCCGAGCTCGTTATGGAGCACGTTGTAAAACAGTGGACTGTGAGTGGTGATGATGAACTGCAGGCTGGGCGGGCTGCTCCTGATAAGCTTCGCCAGATTGACGGCTAGTTCGATCAAGTGATTTTCGTCCAGCGAGCTCACCGGGTCGTCGATGAATACATATTCAAGTCGGTCAAACTCTCCGGTCTCACGATTTTCCGGCTCTGCAACACTGAGCGTACTGATGGCTTGATCCAGCAACGTATAGAAGATGCTCCAAATGAAGTTGCTTTCTTCGGCTTTCGAGATCTTGAGATTACCAGATCTTTCGTTATCGCCCCGCTGCAGCGAAAAGGTGACTTCGGAGAAATCTTCGCTGAAATGCGGGGTCAACTTGTCATTGGCATAGTGTTGAAAGTGCCTGACGATGTTTCCATCTTGTCCCAGATCTCTGAGCAGCGCGAGCAACCAGTCGGTAAACGAATTGGGCTGGATACGAAGCTTGGGCTCGGCATCCAGCGTCAGGTCATTATCCCAATAGAATAGGTCTTCGGTGAAGGCGCTATAGTACAAGATCTTTTTGTGTGGCGACCCGGACCGACTGACAGCCTCTCCTTCTCCATCAACGTTCTTAGGGGCGACAAACTGCTTGAATTCCCTAGAAAGACGCGTCTTGCCTGTACCGTTGAAGGCATAAATCAACTGCACCTTTTTGCCGGCGTCCTTAAGCTGCTTCGCGATTTCCCTGAGCGTCTTGCTCATATTATGCTACGTCCTCTCGCTCCACGAAGTTTAGTAGCTTGTCGCGGTAATATTCATACTGCTTGCTGCGTAACTCGATTTCACGCGGAAGACCTTCGCTGATGGAGTTGGCGAGAGCATCGAACTTATTGAGGATAGCGACAATGCGCTCCTGCTCTTCCAGTGGCGGCACCAAGATTCGAATCCTCAAAAGGATGTCGTCGTTGAGACTGACGCGCGTAGATAGGACAGCCATCTGAGTGATCTGTCTTCTAAAATGGGATGAGCGGAAGAAGTACGCGACGAATTGTGGATCGACGACGCCTTCCTCTTTGGGGCGAAGCCGCTTTGTGAAGCCATTGAATGTTGCTTTTGGATAGTCCCTGAGCGCGGCGCAGCTCATGCCGAGCCCTTCAAGGTCCTCGCTTGTTCTTGTGATGAAGACATCGCCCTTTTTGATCGAGTAGCGAGCTTGGTCCGCGTCCGTCGTATTGACAAGATCGGATAGGTCAGCCGGGACACTGAGATTGTTGAACACAGTCCTGAACGACAGAAACGGATGACCGAAGCCGAACTGATCCGCACTCTTTGAAAGTCCCGAAGACGACTCATATAGTTCGCCAACGGTGGTTAACCTCGCTTGTTTGCTTGCGCTATCCGCGCGTTCATCGAACGCCAGAAGCGCGTCGCGGTAATACTTGTATTGCCGCCGGCGCGCTTCCAGCTCCGCTTCCAGCTCCGCTTCCAGCTCCGCTTCCAGCTCCGTGAACGCGTCAAGCACTTTAACAATTTCGCGCTGTATTTCGAGCGCCGGAACAGGAACGCGTATTTTTGCGAGATTCCTCGCCGAAACATCAATTACTTTCGTTCCCGTTGCATATTTTTTTTTCTGATAAAAAAACTCAGGGGTGCGGAAGTAATACGAGAGATATTTCGGGTCCTGTTGATGTTTGATGACGGTGGCATGGCCACCGGTCACGATTTGCGATTCGCCAAGCCATGCAACCGCTTTACATACGTCTTCAATGTTTTCGCTCGTATTGGTTATGACTATGTCGCCAGTATCAACCTTTGCGAGCGGCGTTGCTGTTTTTGGAGCGACAAAGGAAATGGTTTTTGTAGCCCAAATGCCATAGTAAGTGTAAATCTGGCCGTAGTGGATGCACCCAATGCCAGACTCCGTAAATACGGATTTTGGCAGGCCATTGCCTCGCACGAGCTCAGCGATATCCCCGAGTGCTTTGAATTCCACACCATCTGGGCAGAGTTCCGAAATCAATTTGGCGATCCGACTCATGCTTCAGCCGTCCCACTTTCAATCTCGGCCACGATGGCATCAATTTCGGCACGCAACCTGTCGATTTTAGCCACCGTCGTTTTCAGCTCCGCGTTGACCTGGGTGATGTCCACTACTTCGCGGTTATCTCTCGCTTCGACATAGCTGCTCACAGACAGGTTGTAATCGTTACCGGCTATCGCCTCGTAAGCCACAGATTTGGCGAAGTGCGCTACGCCGGCCTTGCTGTCGAACACCTGCATGATCTGTTCGATGTACCTGTCGGATAGCTCGTTGTTGTTGGTTTTCTTGTCAAACAGGCCGCTCGCATTAATGAACTGGGTCTTGGTATCGGTCTTGTGCTTGGACAGCACCAGGATGTTGACAGCGATGGTGGTGCCGAAGAACAGGTTAGGTGCCAGCGCGATCACCGTTTCCACATAGTTGTTGTCCACTAAATATTGGCGGATTTTTTGCTCAGCTCCGCCCCGGTAGAAGATGCCAGGGAAGCAGACGATGGCGGCACGGCCCTTGCTGGAAAGATAGTGGAGCGCATGCAGTACGAAGGCGAAGTCGGCCTTGGACTTGGGTGCGAGCACACCGGCCGGGGCGAAGCGGTCGTCATTGATCAGGGTGGGGTCATCCGAACCTATCCACTTCACCGAATACGGCGGGTTGGAGACGATGGCGTCGAAGGGCTTTTCATCGTCGAAATGCGGGGTGCGCAGCGTGTCGCCAAGCTGGATGTTGAACTTGTCGTAGTTAATGTTATGCAGGAACATGTTCATCCGCGCCAGGTTGTACGTGGTGTGGTTGATTTCCTGGCCGTAGAACCCGTCTTCGATGATGTGTTCTTCGAACTGCTTCTTGGCTTGCAACAACAGCGAACCGGAGCCGCAGGCAGGGTCGTAGATTTTGTTGACGCTGGCCTGCTTATGCATGGCCAGCCGCGCGATCAGCTTGGATACGTGCTGCGGTGTGAAGAATTCGCCGCCGGACTTGCCGGCGTTAGCAGCGTAGTTGGAGATGAGGAATTCGTAAGCATCGCCAAACAGGTCGATGTGGCTGGCGTCGAAGCCGCCGAAATCCAACCCGGCCACACCCTTGAGCACAGCAGCGAGACGAGCGTTCTTCTCCTTGACGGTATTGCCGAGACGATTACTGGTGGTATCGAAATCGGCGAACAGCCCCTTGATGTCGTGCTCGGACGGATAGCCGCTGGCGGAGCTTTCAATGGCAGCAAAGATTCGAGCCAGGTCGGTGTTCAAGGTTTCGTTGTTGCTGGCTTGCGTGACCACGTTGGCGAACAGCTGACCGGGGTAGATGAAGTAGCCCTTGGTCTTGATGGCATCATCCTTGATATCCGCGGTGATGACGTTGTCAGCCACCTTGGCATACTGGATGCTGTCATCGCCACCCTCTATGTAGCTCGCGAAGTTCTCGCTGATGAAGCGGTAGAAAAGGGTGCCAAGGACATACTGCTTGAAGTCCCAGCCATCGACCGCACCACGCACGTCGTTGGCGATCTGCCAGATCTGGCGTTGCAGGGCGGCGCGTTGTTGGGTGCTTGTCATGCGGTGATTCCTAGTTCAGTGGGCTTGGCCCGCGTGCGAGGCGCGAGCCGATGGAGATCTGTTATCGCGACACTAGCTTGGTCGGTGTTCGGTCCAGTTTTTTTTAACCGGCAGTAGCGAATCCGTTTGCTCTCACTCGATCTCTACCGACCAAGAAATGTCGATAGAAGTCCTTGGATTATTAGGCCGATATTGGTGTATTGCTTAACTACCATCGATATTTTTAGGATCGGGCTATCCGCTGGATACCAAAAATGCGGTACTTCACGGTTAAGGATGCAATGACGTCTCGGTCCACAATCATAGGCAGTTGGGCAAGGTGACATCCATAGACGTCCATTGGATCACCTCACTTCCCGATACAAAATGACCCGAAGATCGCCCCCAGCAGATCGTCGCTGCTGTAGCTGCCGGTGATTTCGCCCAGTGCGTGCTGCGCCTGGCGCAGTTCTTCCGCGGCGAGCTCGCCCGCGTGTACGTCACGCAGCACGTCGGCGGTGCGGTCCAGGTGTTCGGCCACGCGTTCCAATGCCAGCACATGCCGGCGCCGCGCGCTGAAGGCGCCTTCGCCGCTGCCGGCGCCGGCCAGGCGCTTAAGGTGGTCGCGCAGGACGTCGAGGCCGTCGCCGTTCTTGGCGGAGGCCCATAGCCACCAGCTGCCTTCGCGCATCTCGCTGTGCGAAGGGCGGCGGTCGAGGTCGATCTTGTTGACCAGAACGATGCGTTCGACGTCGGCCTGCACGTCGGCGAACAGTTGCTGGTCTTCGTCGGCACCGGCGGCGTCGGTAACGAGGAGTGCGACGTCAGCGCGGGTCAGTTCGTGGCGCGCTCGGCGCACGCCTTCGCGTTCCACCGGGTCATCGGTATCGCGCAGGCCCGCGGTGTCGACCAGCTCCAGTGCGACGCCGTCGAGGTCGAGGTTCTCGCGCAGCACGTCGCGCGTGGTGCCGGCGATGTCGGTGACGATGGCGCGGTCGCTGCCGGCCAGCGCGTTGAGCAGGCTGGACTTGCCGGCGTTGGGGCGGCCGATGATGGCGACGCGCAAGCCGTCGGTGAGGCGCACGCCGCGCTGGGTTTCGCGCAGCAGTTCGGCCAGCTGTTTGCGCAAGGCCTGCAGTTGCCGCGCGATCGCTGGGTCGGCGAGGAAATCGATTTCCTCCTCGGGGAAGTCGATCGCCGCTTCGATATGCACGCGCAGCAGGATCAGCGCCTGCAGCAGTTCGTCGACCCGGCGCGAGAACTCGCCTTCCATCGAACGCAGCGCCGCGCGCGCGCCGGCCTGCGAACCGGCGGCGATCAGGTCGGCTACCGCCTCGGCCTGCGCGAGATCGAGCTTGCCGTTGAGGAAGGCGCGCTCGGTGAATTCGCCGGGACGGGCCAGGCGCGCGCCGAGTTCGCAGGCGCGGCGCAGCAGCGCATCGAGCAGCACGGCATTGCCGTGGCCCTGCAGTTCCAGCACGTGCTCGCCGGTGTAGGAGGCGGGGGCGGGGAAGTACAGCAGCAGGCCGCGGTCGATCAGTTCGCCGGCAGCATCGCGGAAAGCGGCGAAGTGCGCGTGGCGCGCTTCGGGCATGCGGCCCAGCAAGGCCTGCGCGATGGCGGGCACCGCCGGCCCCGACACGCGCAGCACGCCGACACCGGCGGCTCCGGGCGCGCTGGCGATGGCGGCGATGGTGTCGGCGGTGTCGCTCATGGCGGGGATTATCGTCGCCGCAAAAAGAAAAGGCCGCTTGCGCGGCCTTTTCGGTCAGGCGGTCTTGACCTTGTGGTCGGCGCGGTCCACCTGGCGGGTGATGAACCACTGCTGGGCCAGGCTGGTCGCGCCGTTGACCACCCAGTACAGCACCAGGCCGGACGGGAAGAAGGCGAACAGCACGGCGAACAGGATCGGCATCACCTTCATCATCTTGGCCTGGGTCGGATCCATGCCGGTGGTGGGGGTGAGCCACTGCGTGGCCAGCATTACCAGCACGTAGATCGCCGGCAGCACGAAGAACGGATCGGGCGCGGACAGGTCGTGGATCCAGCCGAAGAACGGCGCCTGGCGCAGCTCCACGCTCTCCATCAGCACGCGGTACAGGCCCAGGAACACGGGGAAGGTGACCAGGATCGGCAGGCAGCCGGCCATCGGGTTGACCTTCTCCTTCTTGTACAGCTCCATCATGGCCTGCTGCATCTTCATCTTGTCGTCGCCATAGCGCTCCTTGAGCGCGGTGACGCGAGGCTGCAGCTTGCGCATGCGCGCGCCGGAGCGGAACTGCGCAGCGGTGAGCTTCCACAGCGCGGCCTTCAGCAGCAGCACCAGCAGGATGATCGCCACGCCCCAGTTGCCGCTGATCGCGTGCAGCTTGGACAGCAGCCAGTGCAGCGGCTGCGCGATGACGGTCAGCCAGCCGTAGTTGGTCGACAGCTCCAGGCCCGGCGCGATCTGGTCCAGCGTGCCCTGCAGCTTGGGACCGAGATACAGGCGCGAAGCACTGGTCAGGCTCTGGCCCGGCGCCACGCTGAGCGAGGGGCCGACGGTGCGGATCAGGTAGTACGGCTGGGCCGTGTCCGGATTGACGACGCTGGTGGAGTAACCGTTCGCTTCCTGTGCCGGCGGAATCCACGCGACCACGAAGTAGTGCTGCAGCATCGCGGCCCAGCCGCCGGTGATCGAGCGGGTGAGCGGCTTCTTCTGGAAATCGGTAAAGGGCAGCGTCTCGAACTTGTCCTGCGGGCTGTACCAGCCGGCGCCGAAGAAGCTGTGTGCCGCCGGGTCGGTGTAGTTCTGCAGCCAGCTGCGGTTGTTCGGCTGGCCGGCGCGCTGCAGCTGCTCGTAGGCATTGCCCTGCCAGGCGACGGTGCTGCCGTTCTCGATCTTCTGGTCCATCGAGACGTCGTAGCTGCCACGCTTGAGCGCGTAGGTCTTGGTGACCTTCAGGCCCGCGGCGTCCTGCCAGGTCAGGTCGACCTTCAGTTCGTTCTGGCCTTCGGCCAGCTGGTAGGCGGTCTGCGCGCTCTGGAACACCGACAGGTGGGTCGGCGCGACCGAGGCACCGTTGCCCTGCGCGGTGGCCAGGCCGCTCTGCGCCACGAAGAAGTGCTCGGACTGCTCATCGAGCAGGCGCACCGGCGGGGGGCTCGGGTCCTTCTTGGTGACCGGCGCCGACGGATAGTGCAGCAGCTCGGAACGCACCACGCTGCCGCCGCGGGTGTCGACCGTCAGGCGCAGCACGTCGGTGCTGATGGTGATCAGCTGGGCCTTCGCCTCGGCGGTGGCGCTGCCGCCATTGGCCGGTACGGTCGCCGGCGCGCCGGTGGTGGAAGTGGCGCCGGGAACGCTGCCACCGTTGTCGGCGGAAGGCACCGCCGCGGTGCTGGCGCTCGCGACCGGCGCGGGGGCCGGCTTCGGGCCGTAGTCTTTCTCCCAATCCATCCACAGCAGATAAGCCACGGCCAGCAGGGCAAAGATAAGGAACGTGCGCGTTTGATTCATCGCGTGGCAGATCCGGTGAACGCCGCGGCTCCGAGCCGCAGAGAGGAAGGCGGGAAAAAGGTCAACGCGCGATTGTGCCGGCCGCGTCGTCCGGCTTCAATGCGGGCGGCCGCTTCTGCGACAAGAGCTTCTTCCACAGATAGTCGATTTCCGCGAGCAGTTCGGGGCCGGGCAGGCCGCTGGCCTGCTCGCGCGCCATCACCAGCAGATCGACGGCCGGAAGCTGGGCGCGGATGCGCCGGAAGGATTCGCGCACCAGGCGCTTGATGCGGTTGCGCTCGACGGCGCGCTTGGACACGCGCTTGGAGATGGCCAGGCCGAGCCGGGCCTGGCCGAGCTCGTTGTCCCTGTAGCGCACAGAAAAACAGCGGCCGCCGAGGCGGCCGCTGGCATTACGCATCGCGGCGAAGTCACCGGCGCGGCGGATCCGCGACTCGCGCGGCAGTCCGACACGCATGGACGAGACTCCGCTTACGGGATCAGGCGCTTGCGGCCCTTGGCGCGACGGGCGTTCAGGATCTTGCGACCGTCGGCCGTGGCCATACGGGCACGAAAGCCGTGCGTGCGGGCGCGCTTGAGCTTGCTGGGCTGGAAGGTCCGCTTCGACATGGCTTCCTCCTCTTGGGTATGTGGATAAAAAGGTTGGAAATTATGCCGCGCGTTCGAACGGGATGTCAAACCCCCGTTGCATCGGGGGTTTGCGTATCCTGTGGATAATTGTGTGGATAGCTGGCCGATAAGCGGCAGGCTGCTGTTAGACTTTCCGGTCCACCCTGCGCGCAAGCGCCCCTGCTGTGGCTGAAGAATACCCATGAGTGATCTGTGGCGGCGCTGTCTCGAGCGTCTCGAAGGCGAATTGAGCGCCGAGGACCTGCACACCTGGCTGATGCCGCTGCAGGCGCGCGACGACACCATGGGCCTGCAGCTGTTCGCGCCGAATCCGTACACCCTGGACACTGTGCGCGAGCGCTATCTGCCGCGCATCGAAGCCATGCTCACCCAGCTCACCGGGCACGAGCTGTCGGTGCGCCTGGAAGTGGGCTCGAGCGCCGCGCGCGTGCCGCCGCGCCCGGCTTCGGCCATGGCGCGCCCCGCGCCGGCGCCCGCCGTGGCGGAGCCGACGCCGATCCAGCCGCCCGCGCCGTTCAACCACAACCTCGATCCGCACTACACCTTCGAGACCTTCGTCGAGGGCAAGTCCAACCAGCTGGGCAAGGCCGCCGCCATGCAGGTGGCGATGAACCCGGGCCGCGCCTACAACCCGCTGCTGCTGTACGGCGGCACCGGCCTTGGTAAGACCCACTTGATGCACGCCGCCGGCAACCTGATGCGCGAGCGCAATCCGGACTTCAAGGTGCTGTACCTGCGTTCGGAGCAGTTCGTCGGCGCGATGATCGAGGCGCTGCGCACCAAGAGCATGGACGAGTTCAAGCGCCGCTTCCGTTCGGTGGACGCGCTGCTGATTGACGACATCCAGTTCTTCGCCGGCAAGGACACCACGCAGGAAGAGTTTTTCCACACCTTCAACGCGCTGTTCGAGTCCAAGCAGCAGATCATCCTCACCTGCGACCGCTATCCCAAGGAAGTGGACAAGCTCGAGCCGCGCCTGAAGTCGCGCCTGGGCTGGGGCCTGTCGGTGGCGATCGAACCGCCGGATTTCGAGACGCGCGCGGCGATCCTGCTGGCCAAGGCGCATGAGAAGGACGTGGCGGTGAGCGAGAACGTGGCGATGCTGCTGGCCAAGCGCATCCGTTCCAACGTGCGCGACCTGGAAGGCGCGCTCAACACGCTGGCCGCGCGCGCCAACTTCTACGGCAAGCCGATCACCACCGAGTTCGCCGAGGAAACCCTGCGCGACCTGCTGGCCACGCACGCGCAGGCGGTGACCGTGCCGAATATCCAGAAGACGGTGGCCGACTACTACCAGGTGCGCCTGCAGGATCTGCTGTCCAAGCGGCGCGTGCGCTCGCTGGCCCGCCCGCGGCAGTTCGCCATGGCCTTGTCCAAGGAACTGACCGAGCACAGCCTGCCGGAGATCGGCGAGGCCTTCGGCGGCCGCGATCACACCACCGTGCTGCATGCCTGCCGCACCATCAAGAAGCTGTGCGAGACCGATACGCGCATGCGGCAGGACTGGGAACAGCTGATTCGTATCCTCACCGGTTGATGAAATCGTCCCCGATTGGGATAAGCGCTTGAAAAGGGGTGGTGGAAGCTGTGGATAATAGGTGGACGTTCGTAGGCTCCCCGGTTATCCACAAGTGACCCACACGCAGCGGGCCAGTTCGATCACACCGTCTTTCTCGTTTAAAGCTTTGATATTTAAGTGGAAAACTAAGTTTTCAAGTTATCCACGGCACCTACTACCACCACAGAACTTCTTTTAAAAACAGAACAGCAGGTTTAGGGGAAGCGCCTACATGCAATTCAGCATCCAACGAGAAGCTCTGCTCAAGCCGCTGCAGCAGGTGGTTGGCGTCGTCGAACGCCGCCAGACCCTGCCGGTTCTCGCCAACCTGCTGGTCAAAGTCGGCGACGGCAAACTTTCGCTGACCGGTACCGACCTCGAAGTCGAAATGGTCGCCACCACGCCGGCCGACAAGCTGGTGGACGGCGAGATCACCATTCCGGCGCGCAAGCTGTTCGACATCGTGCGCGCACTGCCCGATGGCGCTCAGATCGAACTGAAGCTCAACGGCGATCGCATCGCCCTCCACGCCGGCCGCAGCCGCTTCACGTTGGCCACGCTGCCGGCCACCGAATTCCCCACCATCGACGAGATCGAGCTGGTCGAGCGGGTGAGCTTGCCGGAAGAAGTGCTGCGCGATCTGATGGAGCGTACGGCGTTCGCCATGGCGAACCAGGACGTGCGCTATTACTTGAATGGCATGCTGCTGGATCTGCAGGAACACACCCTGCGTTGCGTGGCCACCGACGGCCATCGCCTGGCGCTCAAGGAAACCAAGCTGGACAGCAAGGTTTCCACGCGCCGCCAGATCATCATCCCGCGCAAGGGCGTAAACGAGCTGATCGGCCTGTTCGAGACCGGCGACGGCCAGGTGGAGCTGGAGTTCGGCCGCAATCACCTGCGCGTGCGCCGCGGTGACGTGGTGTTCACCTCGAAGCTGATCGATGGCCGTTTCCCGGATTACGAAGCGGTGATCCCGCTGGGCGCGGACAAGTCGGCGACGCTGGATCGCGAGGTGCTGCGCAGCGCGCTGCAGCGCGCTGCCATTCTCTCGAACGAGAAGTACCGCGGCGTCAAGCTGGAGCTGTCCTCCGGGAAGATGCGCATCGTGGCGCACAATCCGGAACAGGAAGAGGCGGTGGAAGAGCTCGAGGCCGAGACGGTGGTGTCGGATCTCGCCGTGGGCTTCAACGTCGGCTATCTGCTCGATGCGCTTTCCGCGCTGCGTGGCGAGCGGGCTCGCCTGAACCTGCGCGACGCCCAGTCCAGCTGCCTGGTGCAGGAAGACGATAGTGAAGAGGCGCGGCACGTGATCATGCCGCTGCGCCTCTGATGGCCCAAGCAATGCGGGCCGACATGGCCAGCATGCAAGCCAGCAACGCCGGAGCTGTCGCAAGACGCTCCGGCGTTCTTGCATCTGGAGTCGCGCCATGAGGCTGGAACGTCTGCGCATTCGCGGGCTGCGTTGCCTGGCCGAGGCGGATATCGAGCTGGGCGAGGGTATTCACGCGTTTGTCGGCGCGAACGGGGCAGGGAAGACGAGCGTGCTGGAGGCGGCGTTCCTGCTTTCGCATGGGCGCTCGTTCCGGGCTGGGGCGAAGGACGTCTTGCTGCAGCGGGGGGCGTCAGCGCTCTCGGTGTTTGGCGAGATTCGCCATGAGGATGGCCGGATCGGGCGGGTGGGGCTCGGTCGGGAAGGCGCTCGATGGGAGGCTCGCTTAGATGGCCGGACGGCAAGTCTTGGCGAGGTCGTCAGCGAGTGCGCCGTGGTGTGTTTCGAGCCCGGCTCGCATGCGCTGATCGCCGGGGCAGCGGAGGAGCGTCGCCGCTACCTGGATTGGGGCGTGTTTCACGTGGAACACGAGTTCCTGCTTGCCTGGCGCCGCTATCAGCGTGCGTTGAAGCAGCGGAACAGCTTGCTTCGGACGGGCGGGGCGGTAGCCCCTGAGCTGTTCCAGTCCTGGGAAGCCGAGCTGTCCCAGGCCGGTGAGCGCATCCACGCCATGCGGCTTCGCTATCTCGACCTGCTCTCGCCGCATCTCGAAAGGACCATTGGCGGCCTGCTGCCTGAACTTGGCGCCATCCAGCTTCGCTACCGCCGGGGTTGGCCGGAAGAGAGGGGGCTGGGCGAGGTTCTGGCCGATCAGCGCGATCGAGACTTGGCGAGGGGCCATACCACCCAGGGAGTGCACCGGGCCGACTGGTCCATCAGCTTCGAGCAGGCCCCTTTGCGCGAGCATCTTTCCCGCGGGCAAGAGAAGCTGACCGCGCTTGGCTGTCTCCTCGCCCAGGCCGCGTTGTTCGCCGGTCAGAAGGGCGAATGGCCCATCGTCTGCCTGGACGATCTGGCCTCCGAACTCGATCTCGCCCACCAGACGGCCGTGGTGGGGCAGTTGACCGGGGTCGGTGCCCAGGTGCTGGTTACCGGAACCGAGCTTCCTGCGCCCTTACAGGGCCTCTCAGCGCATGTGTTCCACGTGGAACAAGGGAAAGTTGCTGCGCCTGCTATAATCACCGCTTAGTGTCCCTGCTCCGGCTCCAAGGCGCCGTGCCGGGCAGGGCAGATGGCGCCAGGAAACGATCACCGCATGAACTCATCCTACGATTCGAGCAACATCAAGGTACTCAAGGGACTTGAAGCGGTGCGCAAGCGCCCCGGCATGTACATCGGCGATACCGATGACGGCACGGGCCTCCACCACATGGTGTTCGAAGTCGTCGACAACTCCATCGACGAAGCCCTGGCCGGCTACTGCGATCACGTCATCGTGACCATCCACGAGGATGGCTCGGTCAGCGTCTCCGACAACGGCCGCGGCATCCCGGTGGGCATCCATCCGGAAGAAGGGCGCTCCACCGCGGAAGTGGTGATGACCGTGCTTCATGCCGGCGGCAAGTTCGACGACAACTCCTACAAGGTGTCGGGCGGCCTGCACGGCGTGGGCGTGTCGGTGGTGAATGCGCTGAGCGCGCATCTGTGGCTGACGATCTACCGCGAAGACCAGGAGCATCAGCAGGAATACGCCATGGGCGAGCCGCTGTATCCGGTCAAAGTGGTGGGGCCCTCCACCAAGCACGGCACCACCGTGCGTTTCCTGCCCAGCACGGAAACCTTCTCCAATATCGAGTTCCACTACGAGATCCTGGCCAAGCGCTTGCGCGAACTGGCCTTCCTCAACTCGGGCGTCACCATCGACCTGAAGGACGAGCGGGGCGAGGGCCGCCACGACACGTTCGCCTACGAGGGCGGCATTCGCTCGTTCGTGCAGCACCTAGCGCAGCTCAAGACCGCGCTGCACCCGAACGTGATCAGCCTGGCCGCACAGCAGGACGGCATCTCGGTGGAACTGGCGATGCAGTGGACCGACTCCTACCAGGAGACGATGTTCTGCTTCACCAACAACATTCCCCAGCGCGATGGCGGCACCCATCTCACCGGTTTCCGCGCGGCGCTGACCCGCTCGCTGCAGGGTTATATCGAGAAGGAAGGCCTGGCCAAGAACGCCAAGGTCGCCCTGTCCGGCGACGACATGCGCGAAGGCCTGATCGCCGTGCTGTCGGTGAAGGTGCCAGATCCGAAGTTCTCCTCGCAGACCAAGGACAAGCTGGTTTCCTCCGAGGTGAAGACCGCGGTGGAGCAGGCCGTCAACGAGAAGCTCGGCGAGTTCCTGCTGGAGCATCCGAACGAAGCCAAGGCGATCGCCTCCAAGGTGGTCGACGCCGCCCGTGCCCGCGAGGCCGCGCGCAAGGCTCGCGAGATGACCCGCCGCAAGGGCGCGCTGGATATCGCCGGCCTGCCGGGCAAGCTGGCCGATTGCCAAGAAAAGGATCCCGCGCTGTGCGAACTGTTCCTGGTCGAGGGTGACTCCGCCGGCGGTTCGGCCAAGCAGGGCCGCAACCGCAAGACGCAGGCCGTGCTGCCGCTGAAGGGCAAGATCCTCAACGTCGAGAAGGCGCGCTTCGACAAGATGCTTTCCTCCGCTGAGGTCGGCACCCTGATCACCGCGCTGGGCACCGGTATCGGCAAGGAGGAATACAACCCCGACAAGCTGCGCTACCACCGCATCGTCATCATGACCGACGCGGACGTGGACGGCTCGCACATCCGCACCCTGCTGCTGACCTTCTTCTACCGCCAGATGCCCGAGCTGATCGAGCGCGGCCACGTCTACATCGGCCTGCCGCCGCTGTACAAGGTGAAGCAGGGCAAGCAGGAGCAGTACCTGAAGGACGATGCGGCGCTCAACACCTATCTGATCGCCAGCGCCGTCGACAATGCCGGGTTGACCTGCAGCGAGGGCGAGCCGCCGATCACTGGCGAGGCACTGGAAAAGCTGCTGCGCGACTACCAGGCCGCACTGGACCAGATCGAACGCCTCGGTCACCGCTTCGACGCCAACGTGCTCACCGCTTTCCTCGAGCACACACCGATCGAACCCACGCTGTGGACCGACGCGGCCGCCATGCAGGCCTGGCTCGACGGCGCCGCGCAGCGCCTGGCTTCCAGCGGCCTGGGCAAGCCGCGTTACCGGCTGTCCCTGCGTCCGGCGCTCGACGAACAGCCGGCGGCGATCGAAGTGGTGCGCGACCAGCACGGCCTCAGCCACACCTGGCTGCTGCCGCAGCCGTTCTTTGCCGGCTCGGAGTTCCGCCCGATCCTGCACGCCAGCCAGCAGGTGGCCGGCCTGGTGCAACAGGATGCGGTGGTCCGCCGCGGCAACGCCTCGCGCGGCGTGCTCAACTTTGCCGACGTGCGCGGCTGGCTGCTGGACGAAGCGAAGAAGGGCCGCACCATCCAGCGCTTCAAGGGCCTGGGCGAAATGAATCCGGAGCAGCTGTGGGAAACCACCGTGAACCCGGAAACGCGCCGCATGCTGCAGGTCGGCATCGAAGACGCCTTTGTGGCCGACCAGATGTTCTCGATGCTGATGGGCGAGGCGGTCGAGCCGCGCCGCGAATTCATCGAAGCCAATGCGCTGAAGGTCGCGAACCTCGACATCTGAGGTTCGAGCGTTCGCAAGAAGGGCCTGCATTGCCCGTCCGAGGACGACGCATGCAGGCCCTCTTTTTTGCCGTCGTGCACTAGCGCATTAATACGCGAGCACATGCGTCAACCGCGGATTAAAGCTCTATCGACTTTGGTCGATAACGACAACGTTTACTGCGTCAGGGGACAATCGGACGATTCTCTGAGGTTTGTACGCGAACGCCTACGTGACCTCTGGCGGGGTGATCTCGAAAAGATTCGCCGGTGAATGTTGCAACTTATTGATTTTTAACAACCTTTCTTGCGGCACTGCGACTTGTTTCCTAGCGCCCGCTCGGGTTACGCTCCATGATCCCCCGCGCACCTTTGTGCGTGAAACCTTACACGAGGACTGCCATGAAGCACGTTCCCCTGATCAAGATGCTCGCCGGAGCGGCGCTTGCACTGACCCTGGCGAGCAGCCCGGTGATCGCGAAGGACAGCAATTCCAAGGAGAAGAAGGAAGCGCTGTATCCGAACGCGACCCGCACCGAGCCGAAGCTGGACCTCACCAGCGAGAAAGATCAGAAGGCTCTGAACGAAGGCCTCGACGCAGTCAATTCGCAGGACAAGGCGAAGGCGGAACAGATCCTCCAGCCGATCATCGACAGCAGCAAGAGCAAGTACGCGCAGGCGCTGGCCCTGCAGGGCCTGGCCAACCTGCATTACAACGATCAGGACGTGAAGGGCGCGATCGGTCTGCTCAAGCGCGCGCTGGACATAGGCGTCATGCCGAACGACACCTACTTCCAGCTGCAGTACATGCTCGCCCAGTTCTACCTGGCCGACGAGCAGTACCAGCCCGCGATCGACACCATCGAGAAGTGGCGCACCGACGGCAAGAAGGAAACCGCCGAGTCGTACGCCCTCGAAGGCAACGCCTATTACCGCCTCGAGAAGTACCCGCAGGCCATCGCCGCGATCAAGAAGGCGCAGTCGCTGACCGACAAGCCGAACGACAGCTGGAACCAGATCCTGATGGCCAGCTACGCCGAGTCGGGCCAGGGCGACCAGGCCGCGCAGCTCGCCCAGCAGCAGCTCGCCGCCAACCCGAACGATTCCACCGCGCTCAACAACGCCGTCGCGGTGCTGATGCAGTCGCAGAAGTATCCGGAAGCGATCCAGCTGATGGAGAAGTCGAAGGCGGCCGGCGCGTTCAAGAGCGAGAAGGACTACGTCAATCTCGCCAAGCTCTATCTGGTCACCGGCCAGGACAGCTCCGATCCCAAGCCCAATGCCGCCAAGGCGGTCGCCACCCTCAACGAGGGCATGAGCAAGGGCGTGGTGACCGACAGCTACGACAACCTCAAGCTGCTCGGCGACTCGTCCTACGTGGCCGACAAGCCGGCCGACGCCATCAGCGCCTACAAGAAGGCAATGGGCAAGGCCAGCGACGGTGAAGCCGCCATCCGCGCCGGCCAGCTGCTGATCAGCGAAGGCAAGAATGCGGAAGCGAAGACGCTGATCCAGCAGGGCATCGACAAGGGCGTGCAGCACAAGGGCACTGCCTACATGCTGCTGGCCGAAGCGTGCCGCGGACTCAAGGATAAGCAGGGAGCGATCGCAGCCATGCAGAAGGCTGCACAGGACCCCCAGACGGCCGACAAAGCGAAGGCCTGGCTGAAGACGGCAGGAGCCGGCAAGTAAGGCCGGCACAGGCGTTTTCAAGCGCTATCTGAAGGGCGGATGGACGTCCATTTATCTGCCCCTCAGATGCTATACAAACGCCATGTGCTGGTGTACCGTTGAAACCTTCCCGTGTTCGTGTCCAGTGGCAAATGTCATCCTTTGTGGAGACAACTTGCCGCCAAGTGTCGTGACCACGTCTCACCGAATGTCTAGCTTCAGATTAGTGACAGATGGCCTCAAGTAACGAAGCAACCGGCCAAGGGCCGTTCAATTGGAGGCGTACCTGGGCGCTGGCTGTTGCCATCGCGCTGCACGCGTTCGCGTTCCTCTTGCTGGTGGCGCCGATGGCGCCGCCGAAGACGGATCAGCAGAAGAAGGAACGCATCGTCCAGGTAAACTTCATCGAGCCGCCGCCGCCGCCGCCCCCTCCGCCGCCGCCGCCGCCGGAACCGCCGAAGCAGCCGCCGCCGAAGATCATCCAGCAGGTGCAGCCGCCGCCGACTCCGCCGCCGCCGGCTCCGCCGCCGGCTGTCGAGGAAGCGTCGACGAATCCGATCCCGGCTCCGCCGCCGGCTCCGCCTGCTCCCCCGGCTCCGCCTGCGGACATCACCGCCAGCCAGGACATCAGCTACAACAGCCGTATTCAGCCCAAGTATCCGCCGCAGGCGATTCGCCAGCGTCACGAGGGCACGGTTACCCTGATGATCCTTGTCGGCGTCGATGGTTCGCCCAAGGACATCAAGGTGGAAACGTCCAGCGGTTACCGTGAGCTGGATCAGGCTGCGATTGAAACGGCGCGCAAGTGGCGCTTCAATCCGAACATCAGGAACGGACAGAAGACCGAGGGTTACGTCCGTGTTCCGGTCAACTTCAATCTCAATCAGCTGTAACCAAAAGTTACGGTCAACCTGTTCACGCTTGACTTTCCAAGGGTAGCGTTATGTTCCAACAGACTCCTTCTCCGAACCCGGCCGCGGGCGGTACCTCCAACGCCGAAGCCATGAAGTCGATGGGCTTCGACCATCTCATCCACAACTTCGATTTCCTTGGCTGGATCGTGTTTGTGGTGCTGGTGGTGATGTCCTTCTCCTCCTGGTACTTCATCATTGCCAACGCCATCCGCAACGCCATGGTCCGTGGCCGCGCAGACAAGGTGATCAACGGCTTCTGGACCAACGGTTCCACGCAGGATGCGATCCGCGAGCTGGAAGCCCAGCCCAAGGGCGAACCCTTCTCGAAGATCGCGCTGGACGCCGCTTCTGCGGTGGCCCATCACCAGCAGGCTTCGGCCGGCGGTGGTCGCCTCGCCGAGTCGCTCAGCCGCTCCGAGTTCATCGACCGCGCCCTGCGCCAGGCCGTGGCTCGCGAGAGCCTGCGCCTCGAAGGCGGCCTGACCCTGCTCGCCACGGTCGGTTCGTCGGCACCGTTCATCGGTCTGCTTGGTACCGTGTGGGGTATCTACCACGCGCTGATCAAGATCTCCGCTACGGGCAACGCATCGATGGAAGCGGTGGCCGGTCCGGTGGGTGAGGCGCTGATCATGACCGCGTTCGGTCTGTTCACCGCGATCCCGGCCGTGCTCGCCTACAACTTCTTCAACCGCTCTAACCGCCTGACCTACGCTCAGTTCGACGAGTTCGCGCACGACCTGCACGACTTCTTCGCCACCGGCGCCCGCGTCGAAGGCAAGTGAGGGATTGACCCATGGCGATGAGCTCTGGAGATAGTTCCGGCGGTCCGATGTCGGAAATCAACGTCACGCCGCTGGTCGACGTGATGTTGGTACTGCTGATCATCTTCATGATCACTGCGCCGCTGATGTCCCACCGAATCACCGTTGAGCTGCCGACCGCGAATCCGAAGATTGTCGATACGGAACCGGTCGAGCCCATGGATCTGGCCATCAAGCCCGACGGCACGATGTACCTCAACGACGTTGAGGTGACGGAAGCCGAGCTGAAGGCCCAGTTCGCGGTTGCGGCGTCGAAGTCGCCGCAGCCGGAGCTGCAGATCCGTGCGGACAAGACGACGGAGTACAAGATCGTGCGTAAGGTCCTTGGCAGCGCCAAGGAGCAGGGCATGGTCCATGTCGGTTTCATCACGACCGGCAAGGAGTAAGAGTCATGGCATTCAGTAGTGGAAGCGGCAAGGGACCGATGGCGGATATCAACGTCACGCCGCTTGTCGACGTGATGCTGGTGCTCCTGATCATCTTCATGATCACGGCTCCCATCCTGACGCACAAAGTGAAGATCGACCTTCCGCAGCCGAACCCGAACGTGGTTCAGCCGGACAACCCGCTGGATCCGATCCGCTTGAAGATCGATCAGTCGGGCGCGTTGTACTGGAACGATACGCCGGTCGACGAGCTGGGCCTGCGGGCGCAGATCGCGGTGATCGCCAGCCAGTCCAACCAGCCCGAGCTGCAGATCAACGCGGACGACGGCGTGGCTTACGAGCATGTGGCCCGCGTGCTGGCCGCTGCCAAGAGCTACGGCCTCACCAAGATCGGCTTTACGGAAGGGCAGTAAATCCGGCAACGGATCGAAACAAAACTACCCTTGAAACCCCCGCTCCGGCGGGGGTTTTTTTATGCTCGAACGGAAGACTTCCGGGGTCCCGCACGGACGTATAGACGTCCATCTGTAAACCAGGCGAAGTCGGCGGGGCGGAAGCTGCCGCGTCGCCATCACCGTCAACGCAGGATCTGCAGGTAATTCCGCACCGTCGTCGCCAGCCCTTCGTACAAGGCCTCGCCGATCAAGGCGTGCCCGATCGACACTTCCGCCAGGCCCGGAATCGCCGCATGAAACGCGCCGAGATTCGCCTGGCTCAGATCGTGCCCCGCGTTGACCGCCAGCCCCGCCTGTTGCGCACGCCGCGCCGTCTGCGCGCATTGCGCCAAGGCATCGCGCGCATCGCCCTCGGCGAAGGCATGCGCATAGGGTCCGGTATAGATCTCGATGCGCTGCACGCCGATCGCCGCAAAACGCTCGAAGCCGCTCGCGCCGGCATCGACGAACACGCTCACGCGGCTACCGATCTCGCGCAGTTCCCTGACCAGCGGCCGCAGCTTGTCGACGTCGGCATCCAGCAAGGGATCGAAGCCATGATCGGAGGTGATCTGGCTGTCGCTGTCCGGCACCAGGGTCACCTGGGTCGGCCGCACTTCGCGCACCATGGCCAGCAGCCCGGGATAGCTGTCGCGCGCCGCAGCGAAGGGATTGCCCTCGATGTTGTACTCGACGCGGTTGCGCAGCATCGCGGCCAGCGCGCGCACGTCTTCCGGCTTTACATGCCGCTGGTCGGGACGCGGATGGACGGTGATGCCGCCGCAGCCGGCCTCGATGCAGGTCTGCGCGGCGCGCAGCAGGTCGGGTTCGTCGCCGCCGCGCGAATTGCGCAGCACCGCGATCTTGTTGAGATTGACGCTAAGCAGGGTCATGGACGCATCGGCTCGCAGGAAAGAACCTCCCGCGGGACCAGACACTCTTGCATCCCGCGCGGAGCAGGACCGGCAACATTGCGCCTATCCGGCGGCCGGAGCAAGTGTCCGCAACTGGATGGTCCTGGCCGCGCCACGCCAGGCGATGCTGCCGACATGATCGCCGTCCAGCGCCAGGCGATGCAGTTGCCAATGGGCCGGCAGTTCGCCATCGAGAAAGCGAAGCGCCAGGCGTTCGTCCTCGTCGGTGATGCCGAGCCGGTGCAGCCCGAACGCCAGGCCGCGCCCGGTCGCCTTCAACACCGCTTCCTTGGCCGTCCACAACTGCAGGAAGGCCGCATCGCGCCGTGCCGGCGCCAACGCCGCCAGCGCGGCGGTTTCTTCATGGCTGAAGTAGCGTTCTGCGATCTCCAGCGCACGCGGGCGAGGCCGCAGCCGCTCGAGATCCACGCCAGGCTCGATGCCCCGCGCCACCGCGCACAGCGCCTGGTCGCCGCTGTGCGACCAGTTGAAATGCAATGCGCCGGCCTCCGCGCCGGCCAGGCGCGGACGACCGAACTCGCCGGCCTCCAGGTGCACGTCTTCGATGCCGCGTCCCAGATAGGCCGCCAGCACGGCCTGGAACGGCGCCCGACCCTGGCGGTGGTCGTACGCCATCCTCCATACGTGTATCTCGTCATCGCGCAGGTGCTCTGCTACTTTCGCCGGCACCTGGTCGTACGTCATGGTCATCCGCGCATGGTGCCGGCCGGGCGGGGATCGAACAAGCGGCAGACCGGCCACCCGCCGCACCGCTTGCGGCACGCGCACCGGCGGTGCGCATCGGTGGCGACGGAACGCCCATGACGGGAGAACTGCCCTTGATCGCCGGCTGGCTGCTGCTGCTCGCGTCGTTGCTCTACGTGGGCCTGCTGTTCGTGGTGGCCTATGCCGGCGACCGCCGGCCGCTGTACCCGCGACAGCCCAAGCTGCGCCCGATCGTGTACAGCCTGGCGCTGGCGGTCTATTGCTCTTCGTGGACGTTCTACGGCGCCGTCGGCACGGCCGCGCGCGAAGGGCTCGGCTACCTGCCCATCTATCTCGGCCCGGCGTTGCTGTTCGTCTTCGGCTTCGGCTTGATGCGGCGCCTGGCCGTGGTGGCGCGCCAGCGCAATATCACCTCGATCGCCGACTTCATCGGTGCGCGCTTCGGCAAGTCGCACACGCTGGCCGCGACGGTGGCGCTGATCGCGGTGATCGCGATCGTTCCCTACCTGGCCCTGCAGTTCAAAGCGGTGTCGATGTCCTATGCCGCACTCGGCGGCGGCGCCTCGCAGTTCGGCGACAGCGCGCTGTGGTGCGCGATCCTGCTGGCCACCTTCTCGATCCTGTTCGGCACGCGCACCATCGATGCCACCGAACATCACCACGGCATGATGCTGGCGATCGCGCTGGAGTCGTTGATCAAGCTCGCCGCCTTCGCCGCGCTTGCCGTGTACGCGCTGTGGCGCGGGCCGGGCCTGGAGGCCACCGTCGCGTTGCCGGTGCAGCAGTTCGCCGAGGGCATCTCGCCCGGTTTCCTGGCGCAGACATTGCTCGCGTTCTGCGCGATGTTCTGCCTGCCGCGCCAGTTCCAGATCGGCGTGGTGGAGTGCGAGGACCCCAACGATCTCTATCGCGCGCGCTGGATGTTCCCGCTGTACATGCTGATCGTGAGCGTGGCGGTGATTCCCATCGTCGCCGCCGGCCTGCGCCTGCCGCAGGTCAGCCATGGCATCGCCGACGCCTGGGTGCTGAACCTGCCGCTGGCGCACGGCGACCGCGGCATGGCGCTGCTGGCCTTCATCGGCGGGTTCTCGGCGGCCACCGGCATGGTGATCGTCTCGTCGGTGGCGCTGTCGACCATGATCAGCAACGACCTGGTGATGCCGGCCCTGCTGCGCATCCGGCGCCTGCGCCTGGAGCAGCGCAGCGACCTGTCGCAGCTGGTGCTGCTGGTGCGCCGCATCGCCATTGTCGGCCTGGCCTGCATGGCCTACGTGTACTACCGCGTGGTGGCCGATACCGCCAACCTCGCCGCGACCGGCCTGCTGGCCTTTGCCGCGGTGGCGCAGTTCGCGCCGGCCATCGTCTCAGCGCTCTACTGGCGCGGCGCCAGCCGTCGCGGCGTGGCGACGGGCCTGCTCGCGGGCTTCGGCGTGTGGGTCTACACCTTGTTGATCCCGGCTACCCGCCCGAACGCGGCCTGGCTGCAGGACGGCCCCTTGGGCCTGAGCTGGCTGCAACCGCAGGCGCTGTTCCATCTGAGCGGCTGGGACCCGGTGATGCACGGCACGTTCTGGTCGCTGCTGGCCAATGTGGGCTGCCTGGTCTTCATCTCGCTGCGCTTTCGCCCCAGCCTGGAAGAACGCCTGCACGCCGCGATGTTCATCGAGCCGTACACGGTGGACCGCGGCAGCGTGAGCGACTGGCGCGGCCGCGTCGTCGTCGCCGACCTGCGCACGATTGCCGAGCGCATCGTCGGCGAGCGCAGCAGCCAGCGCGCGTTCGAGGAATACGGCGAGCGCCGCGGCCGGCCGCTGGCGCCGGGCGAAGCGGCCGATCGCGCCCTGATCCAGTACACCGAACGCCTGCTCGCTGCCGCCGTGGGCGCGGCCAGCGCGCGGCGCATCCTGATGGGCGCGCTGTCCGGCTCGGGCCTGGACATCGCCGAAGCCATGGCGCTGATGGACGAGGCCTCGCAGGAATTGCGCTTCAACCGCGAGCTGCTTTCCACCACGCTGGAAAACGTCTCGCAAGGCATCAGCGTGGTCGACGCCGGCATGCGCCTGGTGGCCTGGAACCGCCGCTACCTGGAGCTGTTCGATTACCCCGACGGCATGGTCTACGTCGGCGTGCCGGTGGCCGACCTGATCCGCTGGAACGCGGAGCACGGCGAACTCGGGCCTGGCGAAGTCGAAGACCAGGTGACCAAGCGCATCGCCTACATGCGCGCCGGCACGCCGCATCTGTTCCAGCGCGTGCGCCCCGACGGCACCGTGATCGAAATGCGCGGACGCGCACTGCCCGGCGGCGGCTATGTCACCACCTATACCGACGTCACCGCCTACAAGCACGCCGAGCAGGCGCTGATCGAAGCGAATGAAACGCTGGAGCAGCGCGTCGGCCAGCGCACGGCCGAGCTGAGCGACGCACTGGCCGCCACCGCGCGCGCGCGCCGCGAGGCGGAAGCGGCCAATGCCTCCAAGACGCGCTTCCTCGCCGCCGCCAGCCACGACCTGCTGCAGCCGCTCAACGCGGCGCGCCTGTTCACCTCGGCGCTGCGCCAGCATCCGGGCCTGGACCAGGACGCGGCCCAGCTGGCCGAGCGCATCGACGCTTCGTTCCGCTCCGCGGAGGATCTGCTCGATGCGCTGCTGGATACCTCACGCCTTGACGCCGGCACCTATCGCCCGGACGTCGGCAGCTTCGCCCTGGCTGATCTGTTCGATTCGCTGAAAGCGCAGTTCGCGGTGATCGCCGAGCAGCGCGGCCTGCAGCTGCACATCGTCGGCACCCGCCTGGCGGTGCGCAGCGACCCGCAGCTGCTGCGGCGGATCCTGCAGAACTTCGTCTCCAACGCGCTGCGTTATACCCGCAGCGGCGGCGTGCTGCTGGGCGCGCGCCGCATGGGCGAGGAAGTGCGCATCGAAGTGTGGGACACCGGGCCCGGCATCGCCGAGGAACAGCGCGCGCGCATCTTCGATGAGTTCCAGCGGCTGGAACGCCCGTCGCCGTGGGGCGAGAAAGGCCTGGGACTCGGACTGTCGATCTGCGACCGCATCGCGCACATCCTCGATCACCGGCTGGAACTGAGTTCGCGCGTCGGCCACGGCAGCCGCTTCGCCGTGGTGGTGCCGCGCGTGGCCGCGCTGCCGGCGCGCCGGCGCGCGGTGACGCAGCCGGCGATGGCCACCGAGCGCCTGCCGCTGACGGTGCTGTGCCTGGACAACGATCCGTCCATCCTCGACGGCATGCGCGCGCTGCTCACGCGCTGGGGCGTGGACTGCCGCGTGGCGCTGGACGTGCAGCAGGCGGAACAGCAGCTGCGTGGCGGCGGCATCGACATGATCCTGGCCGACTACCATCTCGCCGAGGACATGAACGGCCTGCAGGCCCTGCAGCATCTGCGCGGCGTGCTCGGCGACCTGCCGCCGGTCGCGATGATCACCGCCGACGGCAGCAGCGAATTGAAACAACGCGCGCGCCTGCTGGGCTACCCGTTGCTGCACAAGCCGGTGCGCCCCGCGGCGTTGCGCGCGCTGCTGAGCGCGCGCGTGCGCAAGGTTGGCGCGTAGCGCTTATTCGTCGTCGGGCAAGGGCTGTTGCAGGGCGCCCGGTTCCACCGCCAGCTGGCTGGCCGCCAGCGCCACCTGGGTGCGGTTGTTGACGCCGAGCTTGCGCATGATCGCGGTCATATGCGCCTTCACGGTCGCTTCGGATACGCCCAGGTCATAGGCGATCTGCTTGTTGAGCAGGCCTTCGGCGATCATGGTCAGCACGCGGAACTGCTGCGGCGTCAGCGAGGCCACGCGCGTGGCGACCTCGGCCTCGTCGTCTTTCAGCGCGCTGCCGCCATCGCCCAGCAGCGCATGCGGCAGCCACACGTCGCCATCGAGCACGGTGCGGATCGCCTGCACGATCTGCTCCCCGGAGCTGGATTTGGGGATATACGCCGACGCGCCATGCGCCAGCGCGCGCCGCGCCACCTGAGCTTCCTCGTGGCCGGAGACCACGATGGTCGGCAGGCCGGGGAACTGCCCGCGGATATGCGCCAGCGCCGAATAGCCGCGCGCGCCCGGCATGTGCAGGTCCAGCAGCAGCAGCTCCGCTTCCGGATACTGCTCCACCAGCGCCAGCAGGCTGTGCACGCTGTCGGCGCAATGCACGCTGGCTTCGGGCAAGGCGCCGAGGACCGCGCGCTGGAGGGCATCGCGGAACAGCGGATGATCGTCGGCGATCAGGACATCGGGCATGGTGAGAATCGGGAATAGGGAAGGGAGAGCAGGGAACAGGAATTGAGACTCGACAAGGTTCAACCGATTCTCTATTCCCGATTCCCTGTTCACTCATTTGATCAGGCGTTCTTCCACCAGGTTCTTCACCACGCTCGGATCGGCCAGCGTGGAGATGTCGCCGAGCTGGTCGGGCTGGTTCTCGCCGATCTTGCGCAGGATGCGGCGCATGATCTTGCCCGAGCGCGTCTTCGGCAGGCCCGGCGCCCACTGCAGGTAATCCGGCGTGGCGATCGGGCCGATTTCCTTGCGCACCCAGGCGACCAGTTCCTTGCGCAGTTCGTCGCTGCCCTGTTCGCCGGCGATCAAGGTGACGTAGGCATAGATGCCCTGGCCCTTGATCTCGTGCGGGCAACCGACCACCGCCGCCTCGGCCACTTTCGGATGCGACACCAGCGCGCTCTCCACTTCGGCGGTGCCGATGCGGTGGCCGCTGACGTTGATCACGTCGTCGACGCGGCCGGTGATCCAGTAGTAGCCGTCCTCGTCGCGGCGCACGCCGTCGCCGGTGAAATAATTGCCGGGGTAGGCGGTGAAATAGGTTTCGACGAAGCGCTGGTGGTCGCCGTACACCGTGCGCATCTGGCCCGGCCAGGAATCGGCGATCACCAGGTTGCCTTCGGTGGCGCCCTCCAGCACGGCGCCGCCGGCATCGACCACGGCGGGGCGGATGCCGAAGAACGGCTTGGTGGCGGAGCCCGGCTTGGCGTCGATGGCGCCGGCCAGCGGGGTGATCATGATGCCGCCCGTCTCGGTCTGCCACCACGTATCGACGATCGGGCAGCGCTCGTCGCCGACCACGCGGTAGTACCACTCCCAGGCTTCCGGATTGATCGGCTCGCCCACCGAGCCGAGCAGGCGCAGCGAGGCGCGCGAAGCCTTCTTCACCGGCGCCTCGCCCTCGCGCATCAGCGCGCGGATGGCGGTGGGCGCGGTGTAGAACAGGGTGACCTTGTGCTTGTCCACCACGTTCCAGAAGCGGCTGGTATCCGGGTAGTTCGGCACGCCGTCGAACATCACCGTGGTCGCTCCATTGGCCAACGGGCCGTACACCACGTAGCTGTGGCCGGTGACCCAGCCCACGTCGGCGGTGCACCAGTACACGTCGTCCTCGCGCAGGTCGAACACCATCTCGTGCGTAAAGCCGGCGAACACCAGGTAGCCGCCGGAGGTATGCAGCACGCCCTTGGGCTTGCCGGTGGAACCGGAGGTGTACAGGATGAACAGCGGATGCTCGGCTTCCACCGGCGTGGGTGGGCAGTCGGCCGACTGGCCCTCCATCAGCACGTGGTAGTAGCGGTCGCGCGGCGACTGCATCGGCACGGCGCTGCCGGTACGGCGCACCACGATCACGGTCTCCACGCTGTTGGTGCCGGGGCGCTCCAGCGCCGCGTCGACATTGGCCTTGAGCGGAATCTTCTTGCCGCCGCGCACGCCTTCGTCGGCAGTCACCACCACCTTGGCGGTAGAGTCGGCGATGCGGCCGGCCAGCGAGTCGGGCGAGAAGCCGCCGAACACCACCGAATGCACCGCGCCGATGCGTGCGCAGGCCAGCATCGCCACCGCGGCCTCGGGGATCATCGGCATGTAGATGGCCACGCGGTCGCCCTTGGCCACGCCCAGGTTCTTCAGCGTGTTGGCGAACTTGCATACCTCGGCATGCAGTTCGCGGTAGGTGAGGTGGCGCGATTCGTTCGGGTCGTCGCCCTCGAAGATGATCGCGGTCTTGTCGCCGCGCGAGGCCAGGTGGCGATCCAGGCAGTTGGCCGAGACATTGAGCTCGCCGTCCTCGTACCAGCGGATGTGCAGGTTCTTCGGGTCGTAGGAGACGTTCTTGATCTTGCTGGGCTTGCGGTGCCACTCCAGGCGCTCGCCGATGCGGCCCCAGAAGCCCTCCGGATCGCGCACCGATTCCTCGTAGAGGCGCTCGTAATCCTCTTTGCTGATGCGGGCTTTGGCGGCGAACTCGGGCTTGACGGGGTACACCTTGCTCATGGAGGGCTCCTGCTGGCCGGGCGGCTACGCCCGCGGGGATGTGGAGGCCGCGGCAAACCCTTGCCGGCGGCGCGTCCAGCGAGTGTAGCGAAAGGCCGGCAAAGCGCACGTGACGGGTCCGCTTCGACTTTGGTCGAGGTTCGACCAATGGGGAATAGGCGTCCGCATTGCAGCATCCCCAAGCTCGACGGGGCCATAGCCTGGGGAGGCACGACCATGGTGTTTACACGTTTAGGCGGCCATCGCGCCGCCATCGCGCTGGCCATCGCCGCCGCGCTGGCCTTGCCGGCCGGAGCGCAGGCCGAGCCGCAGGCCAAGAACAAGGCCAAGACCGCCACGCGCGAACAGCAGCTCGAATCGCGCGTGTCCCAGCTCGAACAGGAGCTGGCGGAACTGAAAGACATGCTGCGCCAGCAACAGACCACCCAGCAGCAACAGCAGCAGCAAGTGGTCCAGGCCCAGCAGCAGGCTGCCGAGGCCAACGCCACCGCGCAGAAAGTGGCCGCCGCGCCGCCGCCGAAGGAAAGCTTCAGCAGCGCGCCGGGCGTATCGGTGGCCTTGCACGGCTTCATCAGCGCCAGCGCCTTCAACCAGAGCAAGAACTTCTCGTTCGGCAACGGCCAGAACGCGGAGTACCCGATTCCCAGGACCACCGCCGCGCCTTCGTCCGGTTCGCTCAGCGGCGTGGACGTGCGCAACACGCGCTTCTGGCTCGACTTCAAGGGCGCCAAGTTCACCGACAGCTGGAGCGGCGGCGGCCGCATCGAGATGGACTTCTTCGGCGGCTTCAACGGTACCGGTCCCTACAGCGAACAGCAGCCCGTGCCACGCCTGCGCCAGGCCTATATGGACCTGACCAATCCGGACACCGGCAGCACCGTGCGCATCGGCCAGCAGTGGGAACTGCTGTTCCCGGTGGACATGGTCTCGACCTCGCTGTCGCACATCGCCTTCCCGCTGGGCTTCGGCACCGGCCTGATCGGCTGGCGCTTCCCGGGCGTGGTGTGGATGCAGGAGTTGAACCACAGCTCCAGCTCTGGCCCGAAATGGCGGTTGGACCTGGGCGCGTTCGAGGGCAACTGGAACGGGCCCGGCGACAACCTCAACTACCTGACCGCGGGCAACGCCGGTTTCCGTCCGCAGGTGGAAGCGCGCCTGCATGTGCAGGACAAGGACTGGCTGGCCTTCTTCGTGGCGCACTACAGCCAGGTCAACCTCAAGGGCGTGGGCGACACCGTGGCCACGCCGATCAAGGACAAGATCGACAGCCTGGTGTGGGAACTCGGCGGCAACTGGAAGCCCGGCCCGTGGAACCTCAAGGCGCTGGTGTATGCCGGCAAGGGCATCGGCCAGGTGTTCGGCGACCTCTCGCAGTTCGGCGACATCAAGGACAAGGGCGGCTACCTGCAGGTCGGCTACAACTTCACCAAGAACTGGAGCGTCAACGCGTTCTACGCGCAGAGCAATCCGGACGACAAGGACGTGATCCGCTGGGCCGGCAAGGCGCCGTTCGCCAATGCCCGCCTGCGTAACCGGCAGACCGCCTTGAGCCTGCAGTACGCCGCCGGCGCCTACGAACTGGGCGCGGAATGGATCTACGACAAGCTCGACTACACCACCAACGGCACCGACCGCAAAAAGCTCAACGGCAACCAGGTCAGCCTCAACGCGCTCTACAAGTTCTGATCCGCGCGGCGGCGCACGGTGTGCGCCGCCCACCCGGCCTGACATCCGCCGGCATTCACTCCGCATGGGGAGCAACATGGCTACGACCGCAATGGGCGCCGCGAACATCGGCACCGGTCACCGCAGGGTGATCCTGGCTTCCAGTCTCGGCACCGTCTTCGAGTGGTACGACTTCTATCTGTACGGCTCGCTCGCCGTGCTGATCGGCAAGCATTTCTTCTCTGGCCTCAACGAAACCAGCGCCTTCATCTTCGCGCTGCTGGCCTTTGCCGCGGGCTTCGCGGTGCGGCCGTTCGGCGCGATCGTGTTCGGGCGGCTGGGCGATCTGGTGGGGCGCAAGTACACCTTCCTGATCACCATCATCATCATGGGCCTGTCGACCTTCCTGGTCGGCGTGCTGCCGAGCTACAGCACGGTGGGCATGATCGCGCCGGTGCTGCTGATCGTGCTGCGCCTGCTGCAAGGCCTGGCGCTGGGCGGCGAGTATGGCGGCGCGGCTACTTATGTGGCCGAGCACGCGCCGGACGGCAAGCGCGGGCTGTACACCAGCTTCATCCAGATCACCGCCACCTTCGGCCTGTTCCTCTCGCTGCTGGTGATCCTCGGCACGCGCATGGCGCTGGGCGACAAGGTGTTCGAGGACTGGGGCTGGCGCATTCCGTTCCTGATCTCCTCGGTGCTGGTGGCGGTGTCGGTATACATCCGCCTGCAGCTGCAGGAATCGCCGGTGTTCCAGCAGATGAAGGCCGAGGGCAAGCACTCCAAGGCGCCGCTCACCGAAGCCTTCGGCCACTGGAAGAACCTCAAGGTGGTGATCCTCGCGCTGCTCGGCGCGACCGCCGGCCAGGCGGTGGTGTGGTACACGGGCCAGTTCTACGCGCTGTACTTCCTGACCCAGAGCCTGAAGATCGACGGCACCACGGCCAACCTGCTGATCGCCGCGGCGCTGATCATCGGCACGCCGTTCTTCGTGTTCTTCGGCTGGCTGTCGGACCGCATCGGCCGCAAGAGCATCGTGCTGGCCGGCTGCCTGCTGGCTGCGCTCACTTACTTCCCGATCTTCAAGGGGCTTACCCACTTCGGCAATCCGGCGATCGAGACCGCCGCCGCCAGTGCCCCGGTCACCGTGATCGCCGATCCGAACGCGTGCAGCTTCCAGTTCGATCCGGTCGGCAAGAGCAAATTCACCAGCTCCTGCGACGTGGCCAAGACCGTGCTGGCCAAGAAAGGCATTCCCTATCGCAACGAAGCGGCGCCGGCTGGCGCGGTGGCACAGGTGACGATCGGCACCGGCACCATCGAATCGTTCGAGGGCGGCGGCCTGGACAGCGCCACTTTCGCCGCGCAGAGCAAGGCCTTCGGCACCAAGATCGGCGACGCGCTCAAGGCCGCCGGCTATCCGGAAAAGGCCGACCCCGCGCAGCGCAACGACGTGATGCTGGTGATCCTGCTGGCGATCCTGGTGCTCTACGTGACCATGGTCTATGGCCCGATCGCCGCCTGGCTGGTGGAGATGTTCCCCACGCGGATCCGCTATACCTCGATGAGCCTGCCGTACCACATCGGCAACGGCTGGTTCGGCGGCTTCGTGCCTACCATCGGCTTCATGCTGGTGGCGTGGAAGGGCGATATCTACTACGGGCTCTGGTACCCGATCATCGTCGCGGTGGGTACGTTCTTCATCGGCCTGCTGTTCCTGAAGGAGACCAAGGACGTGAACATCACTACCTGACGGACATGCCAGGGAATAAAAAAAGCGGCGGCCATGGGGCCGCCGCTTTTTCTTGCGTCCGGGAAAAGCGCGTTACCGATTGAACGGCGGCTTCCCTTCGCGCAACCGCTGCAGGTCGTACTCGGACAGCGTTTCCGCGCGGGAGTGGGCGTCGATCTTCGACTGGGCGAAGGCCAGCGCGGTGGCGAACGCGCCCACGATGCCCAGCAGCAGCCACAGCCCCATCGCGCCGCCGCTGTGGCGGGTGAAGCTCAGGGCCAGGGAGAGCAGGGTGCCGATCAGCAGTAGCCAGCGCATGGGAGCCTCGTTCGCATGACAAAGGTGGTCGCCGGGATGCGGAGCAAGCTACGCCGACCTGGGCGCGGATCATAGTCGGCCGAAGGGCTGGGGTTTGCCGCGCCGCGCACAATCCATGCGGGTTCGCGGCGTAAGATCGGCCCGATCCAACCAGGGGACGATCCATGGAAGCGAAGTCCACCGAAGCCAGGCGCGGCGGATGGCTGCAGCGCCTGTTCGACAGCGCCGGCGGTGCGTTCGCCCTGCTGCTCGACCATCTCAAGCCCTTGCGCGTATCGCTGAGCATCCTGGCCTTCGCGGCGATCGTGGCGACCAGCGTGGACCAGGCGGCCGAGCTGTTCCTGATCGCGGTCTGGGTCGATCCGAGCCTGGGCCGCTACCTGGCCCTGCTGGCCAGCAGCGCGCTGGCCGGCCTGGCGGTCTGGTACGGCGCGCGCAATGCCTACCGGCTGACCTACCTGCGCTGGCCTGCCTTGCAGGAGGAGCGCGGCGCCGGCCTGCGCAATTGGCTGCCACGCATCATGGGCGCGTCGATTCCGCTGCTGGTGCTGCTCGGCTACGCGCTGGCCCTGGTCAAGGTGCCGCACGGGCCCTGCGGCATCACCCAGGACTGCGAGGGGCGCGTGTGGCGGGCAGCCGGCCTGCTGCTGGTGTCGCTGGCGCTGGCCGTGTTCTTCATGACGCGCCGCCGCCTGCTCAATGCGCTGCCGCGATTGGCCAAGGTGTCCGCCATTCCGTCCCTGGAAGATCGCGTCGAGCGCGTCGGCCAGCTCGGCCGCGCCGCGCGCAGGGTGTACCTGCTGTCGATCCTGGCCAACATCGCCGCCACCGTGCTGATCGCCTGGCGGCCGGAGCTGCTGGACGGCATCGGCCCGCTGGCGATCCTGCTGATTGCCGCCGCGTTCTTCGCCCTCAATGGTGGCTGGCTGTGCATGCTGGCCGACCGCCGCGGCTTTCCGCTGCTGACCGGGCTGCTGGCGCTGAGCGCGCTGCTGCACGTGCTGCATCTGAACGACAACCACCGCGTGCGTCAGTACCCCGGCATGAGCACGCACAGCCATCCGCAGACGGCGCCGGCGGACCATCGCCCCGCCTTCGACGACTACGCCAACGCCTGGCTGGACCAGCGCTGCGCCGGGCGCTCGCCCTGCCCGGTAGTGGTGACCGCGGCCGAGGGCGGCGGCATCCGCGGCGCGGCATGGACGGCGATGGTGCTGGCGCGGCTCACCGCGCTGGTGGACGCGCGGCATCCGCAGGCCGGCGAGCCCCTGCTGGCGCAGCACCTGTTCGCGGGCAGCGGTGTATCCGGCGGCAGCCTGGGCCTGGCGACCTATACGGCGCTGCTGCGCCAGCCCGCCGGCGCAAGCGCCGACACGCTCGAACGCCGTTCGCGCATCCTGCTCGACCATGACTTCCTCGCGCCGACCCTGGCCAACATGCTGTTCGTCGACTTCACCCAGCGCTGGCTGCCGGGCGCCTGGTTCGACGACCGCTCCCGCGCGTTGACCCGCGCCTGGGAACATGCCGGCCGCAAACAGGGCATGGACGCGTTCGCCCAGCCGTTCGCCGCGCTGTACGGAACTGGCGACGGCAAGCCGGACATCGGTACGCCGGCGCTGTTCCTCAACAGCACCACCGTGGCCGAGGGACGCCGCTTCATCCAGCACCCGTTCCGGCCGATGGCCTCGCCCCAATCGCAGCCGTGGACCGCCGCCTTCGAAGGTTCGGCCTGGCTGGATCCGCGCGTACCCCTGAGCGAAGCGGTGCTCGACAGCGCGCGCTTCACCTATGTCAGCCCCGCCGGCACGCTGGAGACCGCGCCGCCGCCCGGCGTCAATGCGCCGGTGCCCGCGCGGCTGCAGCTGGTCGACGGCGGCTACTTCGAGAATTCCGGCGCGGTGACGCTGGGCGAGGTCATGCACCGCCTGCGCGAGCTGGCGCGTGCGCGCGGCGTGGCGTTGCGTTTCATCGTGCTGCATATCAGCAACGATCCGGAGATGGCCGATTTCGTCGACCGCCACGACCCGGCCCGCCCGCTGCCGCTGTACACCACCGCCTGCCAGGGCCAGCAGCAGGCCGGCGGCAAGGGCAGCGCGCCGAGCGGCGAAGCCACGGCGCCGCTGCGCGCCCTGCTCGACACGCGCACGGCGCGCGGCGAGTACGCGCGGGCCCGCCTGCTGGAAAGCCTGCATACGGATGCGGCCGATCCCGCGCGCGGCGACATGCTGTGGCATTTCCGCCTTTGCCCCGGCGACTACCCGATTCCGCTGGGCTGGACGATTTCCTCGCCGGTGTTCGACGAGATGCAGCGCCAGCTCGAGCACAACTACCCGTTGGCGACGATGGCCGAGGCGCTGGACGCGCAGCTGTCCTCGGCGCATTGACGCAAGCGGTCGCAACGGCTGAATCTCAGCCGTTGCGACCGCGCTGGCGTAGCCTGTGCGGCATGTCCGAGCTCTCCAAACCCGCCCGCATCATCAAGGGCCGGGGTTCGTCGTCCCGCACCGTCAGCCGCTTCGACAAGCGCATTTACACGGCGGAAGACGATGGCTGGTACCAGGAACCGGAAGCCGCGCCGCGCCTGCCCACCGAGGTGCGCGAGGACATGGCGCGCAGCATCATCAGCCGCAACGATTCGCCGGACGTGGGCTTCTCGCAGTCGGTCAATCCGTACAAGGGCTGCGAACATGGCTGCGTGTACTGCTTCGCGCGCCCGAGCCATGCCTACCTGGATCTCTCGCCAGGCCTGGACTTCGAGACCAAGCTGTTCGCCAAGACCAATGCCGCCGAGCTGCTGCGCAAGGAACTGGCCAAGCCCGGTTACCGCTGCTCGTCCATCGCGCTGGGCATCAATACCGACGCCTACCAGCCGATCGAGCGCAAGTACCGCATCACGCGGCAATGCCTGGAGATCTTCGCGGAGACGAAGCATCCGGTCGGTTTCATCACCAAGAACGCGCTGATCGAGCGCGATATCGACCTGCTCGCCGCGATGGCGCGCGAGCGGCTGGTGAACGTGTATTTCTCGGTGACCACGCTGGACAACCGCCTCGCCTCCCGCATGGAGCCGCGCGCCAGCGCGCCGCATGCCAGGCTGCGCGCGATGAAAGCCCTGCATGAGGCCGGTGTGCCGGTCGGCGTGATGGTGGCGCCGGTCATCCCGATGATCACCGACCGCGAACTGGAAGCCATCCTGGAGGCGGCGAAGGAACACGGCGCGCAGGCGGCCGGCTATGTGCTGCTGCGGCTGCCGCACGAGCTGAAGACGATCTGGCGCGAATGGCTGGAACTGCATTACCCCGAACGCGCCGAACACGTCATGAGCCTGATGCGCCAGATGCACGGCGGCAAGGATTACGACAGCACCTTCGGCAAGCGCATGCGCGGCGAGGGACCGTTCGCGCAGCTGATCCAGCAGCGTTTCGCCAAGGCCTATGCGCGGCTGGGCTTCGGCCGGCTGGCGCCGGTGGACGCGAGCCGCTTCGTGCCGCCGCGGCCGCCTTCGCCGCAGGGCGAATTGTTCTAGCGAGCGTGTCGCGCGGCGCGAGACGGCGACGGCGCACACTCTGCGGATGGCCGCGCCTTCCGATCCCACCCCTGCTGATCCCTGGCTGCGCGCACTCAAGGGCCGTGGCGCCGCGTCCAATCCGCTGGGGCGCTTCGAGACCATCCGCCGCCACGCCGAGGACGACGGTTGGCAGCACGCCGTGCTGGACGAGGAACAGCCGCGTCCGCAGACCATGGTGACGGAAGAACGCGCGCGCAGCGTCATCACCCGCAACGACTCGCCGGATATCGGTTTCGACCAGGCGATGAATCCGTATCGCGGTTGCGAGCACGGTTGCATCTATTGCTTCGCGCGGCCATCGCACAGCTATCTCAATCTGTCGCCGGGCCTGGATTTCGAGACCAAGCTGCGCGCCAAGAGCAATTTCGCCGAAGTGCTGCGCGCCGAACTGGCCAGGCCTGGCTACGTGCCCAAGCCGATCAATATCGGCAGCAACACCGACGTCTACCAGCCGATCGAGAAGCATCGCCAGCTCACGCGTGCCGCGCTGGAAGTGCTGGCCGAGTGCCGCCATCCGTTCACCATCGTCACCAAGAACGCGCTGATCGAACGCGACCTGGATCTGCTCGCGCCGATGGCACGCAATGGCCTGGTGCAGGTGTTCATCTCGATCAACTCGCTGGACAACCAGCTCGCCGCCAAGCTGGAACCGCGCGCCAGCGCGCCGCATCGGCGCATCAAGGCGGTGCGGACGCTGGCCGAGGCCGGCGTGCCGGTCGGCGTGCTGGTGGCGCCGATCATCCCCGCGCTCAACGACCGCGACATGGAAGCCGTCCTCGACCAGGCCGCCGCCGCCGGCGCCAACAGCGCCGGCTACACCGTGCTGCGCCTGCCGCACGAGCTGAAAGTGCTGTTCCGCGAATGGCTGGCGCTGCACGCGCCGCAACGCGCGGAACACGTCATGAGCCTGGTGCAGCAGATGAATGGCGGCCGGGATTACGACAGCAATTTCGCCACGCGCATGCGCGGGCAGGGCGTGTTCGCCGATCTGCTGCGCCGACGTTTCGAAGTGGCGTGCCGGCGGCATGGCTTCGGCCGCGCCTGGGAGCTGACGCTCGATACCTCGCACTTCGTACCGCCGCGCGAATCGTCGCCGCAGGGGCAGTTGTTCTGACGCCGCAGCGATTCAGGCGAAGCGCTGTCGTATCCGCTCGATCTGCTCGTGATTGGCGGTGGCGATATCGCGGAACGCGTCACTGACCTGGGCGTGCTCGCCGACACGTTGCCAATAGTCAGTAGCCCAGGTTGCCGCCTGCTGCCACTGCGCGAGTACGTCGGGCCGAGGCGGGCGAGCCTGCAGGGGTGTGATGGGCAGGTTGCCGCTGGCGCCGGGGCGGTAATGCATCGGCAGCATGTCGTAGCTGGGGCAGAGCGCCAGCGGCAGCGTATCGTCGAGGAAGAAGGACAGGTTGCCGTAGTGCATGTCGGTGTTGGCAATGAGCCGCCCGAACCACCACAGGCGGGTGACATCGTCGACGGCGGCCTCGCCGAGCCAACCGTCCCGCAGCATGCGTGCCGCGGTGTCGGGCCAACCGTCACGCACACCATCGTGGGCATCGCTCCAGGCGGCCAGCGAGACCACGCCACGCCGGCCATGCGCACCGATGCGGTCGAACCGCGTCGATTCCAGGCAAAGCCTGTCGCCGGACCAAACCAGTTCGGTGCGTGCGCTGGCGATGCCTCGCTCGTGCAGCAGGCAGGCAGCGATGTGTTCGCTGACGAGCAGGTCCGCCCAGCGCCGGCCGACCGGATTGGCATGCACGGGCTCGGAGAACTTCACGATGACGTGCCGCAGCGAGCGGTCTTCCTCGACGACGCAGGCCGTGAACTTCGGTTGTTCTCCCGCAGCCGACGAACCTGCTTGCGGCCCGGACAAGGCGCGTTCGGCCAGTTCCGCATAGCGCAGCTGGCGTTCCCCCACGGGCAAGCCTGCGGCTGATGCACTCAAGGCCTTCTCGAGCGCGCGTTCGCCGAGCACGAACTGGCCGGGGCCATCCTCGCCGCGCAGCAGCAGGGCGGTCAGCACGTCGTCGTTGTTCCAGCGCAGGATGTCCTCGCCCAGCCCGAGCTCGGCCGCGTGCGCACGCGCGAACATGCGGCCGAGGAAGCCCTGCGGGCGCATGTCGTCCAGGAACCAGGGCAGGCCGGGAAACAACCCCTCGCCGAAGTCATCGCGTAGCCAGCCGGGCAGCCGACCGGCCTGGAGCAGGCTGCCATCGTTGTGCAGGGCAACCAGTTCGCCGAGTTCCTGGGGACGCCCTTGCGCATCGATCCGGTAAAGCGGCCAGCGATCGCCCAGCCCCCGCACCTCGCGGGTAACGGCATAGCGCGAGCGGCGTGCCTGGCCGATTCGGATGACCCGATCCCCCGCCTGGGTGAGCAGGCGGGATACGGTGGGCTGGCTGATGCCGAGGGTGTCGCCGAGGGCTCGGGCCGAGGCCACGCCCGCCCGCCGCAGTGCGGCGAGCAGTTGATCCAGCGAGATGACCTGGGTGTTCATGACTGAATAGATACTTGAATAGATACTTTCTATCAAGTCCTTTCTATATCAGCTAGTTATAATTATTTCACCCGAGATGTTGAATAGATTAAAGAATGGATTTCACGGCCTGTTACGGCGCCGCCGGCAGATACTTCTGGAACCACAGCAAGGCCCGCTGCAGCACATCGCGCTGGTGCTCCGGGTCGACGAAGTGGTGGCCTTCGTTCGGGTAGATCACCAGCGAGGTGGCCACGCCCTGCGCGCGCAGGGCGTGCCAGAACTCCAGTGACTGGGCGGCGGGGCATTCGGCGTCGCGGTCGCCGACCACCACCAGGGTGGGGGCGGTGGTCTTCTTGATGAAGTTGACGGCGGAACTCTTCGCGTAGGCCGACGGGTCGTCGTACACGGTGGCGCCGAAGTACGGCGGCATCCACTGGTCGATCAGGTTCTGGCCGTAATAGCTCTGCCAGTTGCCGATGCCGGCGCCGGCGACCACCGCCTTGAAACGCTGGGTCTGGGTGGGCGCGAACATGCTCATGAAACCGCCATAGCTCCAGCCGGTGAGGCCCAGGCGCTGGTCGTCCACCGGCAGGCGCTTTTCGATCGCGTCGATGCCGGCCAGCGTGTCGCCCAGGTCGCCGTAGCCGAAGTCCTTGCGGTTGGCCTGCACGAAGGCCTCGCCCTGGCCGAAGCTGCCGCGCGGGTTGGGCAGGAACACGAAATAGCCCAGCGCCGCGAACGGTATGCCGCCGTAGCCGACGCGGGGCCAGTGCGGGATCAGGGTGCTGGCGGGGCCGCCGTGGACGTTCACCACCATGGGGTAGGTCTTGCTCGGGTCGTAGCCGGCCGGATAGATCAGCCAGCCCTGCACGCGGCGGCCGTCGTGTTCCCATTCCACCGATTCGGCCTTGCCCCAGGACGGCTTGCTGTCGGCGTTGAGGTGCGTGACGGCAGGCGGCGGTGTCTGCGCGAGCGGGCCGGCATGGACTTCCGGCGCGGCGTCGAATGCGTGCTGCACGAAGGCCACGCGGGCCTGGTCGTCGGACAACGACAGGCTCATGGCCGCGCGCCCGTCGCCGATGGTGGCGGGCAGGGTGAACAGCACGCGCTCCTGCGTCGCGGCGGCGGCGGTGACCGTGTATTCGGCCACCTGGCTCTGCCCGCCGGCGAGCTGGCTGACCAGCATGCGCGCGCCGCCTTTCCAGGTCAGCCACACCGGCGTGACATGGATGCCTGGGGTGAGATTGGCGGGCTCGCCGCCGGTGGCAGGCACGCTGTAGATGTCGCCGCCGGTGGCGCCCTGGTCGCTCATCAGTCCGCCGATGAAGGCAATGCGCTGGCCGTCCGGCGACCAGCTCGGCAAGGCGAGCTGCAGGCCATGCAGGGGGCCGCGGGTGGTGGCGGGATCCACCACCGTCCTGGCGGTGGCGCCGGGCTGCGCGTCCTGCACCAGCAGCTTGGCGATCCACCAGTTGTTGTCGCCCGGCGGTGGCGCGGCGACGAAAGCCAGGCGCTGTGCATCCGGCGACCAGGCGAACTCGTAGACATGGCTGCCGGCCGGCGTGAGCAGGCGCGGCGTGCCGCCTTCCGCGGCGACGGCGGCGACGCGCTGCACTTCGACGCCGTCCACGCCGATCTCGCCTTCGGCCGGCTTGGCCGCTTCCAGTGCGCTGGAGCGGCGCGTGCCGTTCTCTACATACAGGAAGCCCAGCTCGCGGCCATTCGGCGCCCAGTTCAAATCCTGCGCCGGACCCTTCAGCACGGAGAGCTTCTTGAGCCCCTTCGCATCGGTGACGTCGGCGACGAACAGATCCTTGTGCTTGTCGCGGTTGCCGCAGTCGGAGAGAAAGGCCAGATGCCGCGAATCCGGCGCCCACGCGATATCGGTCTGGCTGCAGCTGCCCGCCTGGATCGAGGCGACGGGATGCGCGTCGCTGCCGTCGGCCTTGGCCACCTCGACCATCGGCTTGCCCTTGGTGCCGACCACCCAGGCCAGCCGCTGTCCGTCCGGCGACAGGCGCGCCATGGAAATCGGGCGGGTCCTGGCCAGGTCCGCGAGCACGCGCTCGATGCGCGGATCGCTCGCCGCCTGGTCGGCGAAAGCCAGCGGCGACAGGGCGAGGGCGAACAGGGGCAGCCAGCGGGTGGCGTGAGGCATGGGCTTAGGTCCGGCGTGCGGGGGAAAGCCGCACGCTAGCAGCCGCCTTATGGACAGGCCAGGGTGAGAAGCTGGGGGTTCTGGCGAAAGTTCTTATCCGCGCCCGGCGGGCGGCGCCTCAGTGCGTCGCCACCACCGGCGCGGCCGAAGCCTTGCGCGCCGCCTCCAGCGTGGCGAGCCTGGCCTTGATGGCCGGCATCGCCGCCAGCGCCGCGCGCTCGCCTTCCAGGATGGCCTGATTCTTCTGCTCGAAATCGGTGGCGCCGATCTGGTTGACCCGGGGACGAATCACCACGTCGGCGCGGGCCAGTTCCTGCTCGCCGAGCTTCTGGCCCATGATGCTGATCGACTGGCCGACCACGCCGAGCATGCCCTGCGGGTTGGAACCGTCGGCCTTGCTGGAGATGTCCACCGCGATCACCAGGTCCGCGCCGAGCTGGCGCGTGGCGTCCACCGGCACCGGGCTGACCACGCCGCCGTCGACGTAATGCCTGCCGCTGATCTCGACCGGCTCGAACACGCCGGGAATGCTGCTGGACGCGCGCACCGCCTGGCCGGTGTTGCCGCGCACGAACACCGTGCGATGGCCGTCCTCCAGCTGGGTGGAGACCGCCGCGAACGGCAGCTTGAGCTTCTCGATCGGGCGGTTGCCGACCAGCTGGTTGACGTAGTCCTGCAGCTTCTGGCCCTGCACCAGGCCGCGCGAGAACAGCTGCACGTCGCGGATCTTCGCCTCGTCCATGCCGAAGGCCTGCTCCTGCATCTGGAACGGATCCATGCCGCTGGCGTACAGCGCGCCCACCACGCTGCCGGCGCTGGTGCCGGCGACCACGTCGGCATGGATGCCATTGGCTTCGAGCATCTTGATCACACCGATATGCGCGAAGCCCTTGGCTGCACCGCCGCCCAGGGCCAGGCCGATGCGCAGCTTGGGCAGCACCACGGCGGGCGGCGGGACGGGCGTGGGTTTCGGCGCGCCGCCGAAACAGGCGGTGAGGGCGAGGGCGGACAGCAGCAGGACGAAGCGGGCGGGGCGCATGGAGTCGGCAGGCGAGTGGTCGGATGGCGGGCGAGTGTAAGGCCGGATCGGGGCGCCGGGCGGGAAGGATGCGGCGGCGCCGGGGACAGCTCAGCCGCCGTATAGCTTCTCGGCGCGCTGGAACAGCACCCAGCTGGTGGCGATGTACTTGTCGCCGCCGCGTGGCTGGTTGCCGCGATGGGTGTGGGTGAACGCCGCCGGTGCGATCAGCAGGCTGCCGGTGCGCGGCGCCACCTTGCGCTGCTGGTGCAGGAACTCGGTCTCGCCCTCGGCGAAGCTGTCGTTGAGATAGATCGTCCACAGCAGGTGCCGGTGCAGCGTCTGCGCGGTGGCGTCGCGCGGGAACAGCTCGCAATGCCAGTACGGATAGCCGCCGCTGTCGGCGCGGTAGCGCTGCAGGTTGATCGAGCCGGGCACGAACACCTGCCGCGCCAGCGCGCCCAGCGCCGCATCGTCCATCGCCGCCACGTCGGCCTCGCCCAGGCGGCGCGGCTCGCCCGTGGCCGGGTCGGGCACCTGCAGCATCAGCGGCGCGATCAGCGTGTAGGGATAGCGCCGCAGGTAGGCCACCAGGCCGGCCAGCATGGCCAGGTTGAGCGCGGTCTCGGCGTCGCGCCACTCCTGATGGTTGCTGATGGTGATGTCGCTGCTGCGCTTGAGCTGCGGATACACGCCGCCGCCGACCTGGCCCGGCACGACGGCGCCGCTGTGCTCGAAACGCTCGATCAGCGCGGCGCAATGCTCCGGCGCCAGCGCGTCGTGGAAGACCTCGATGAAATCGCCTGGCATGTCCCTTCCCGCGCCCACCCTGGTGATGTGCCTGTGACGGCTCAGCCCTGCGCGCCGTCGGCTTCCCGATGGTAGTGGGTGGCCAGCTCGATCTCCTTCCTGGAGCCGAGGAACACCGGCACGCGCTGGTGCAGGCCGGTCGGCTGCAGTTCCATGATGCGCTCGCGCCCGGTGGTGGCCGCGCCGCCGGCCTGCTCGATGATGAAGGCCATCGGATTGGCCTCGTACATCAGGCGCAGCTTGCCGCCCTTGGACTTGATCTTGGCGTCCAGCGGATAGAAGAACACGCCGCCGCGGGTCACGATGCGATGCACGTCGGCCACCATCGAGGCCACCCAGCGCATGTTGAAGTCCTTCGCGCGCGGACCTTCCGTGCCGGCCAGCAGCTCGCCTACATAGCGCTGCATCGGCGCCTCCCAGTGGCGCTGGTTGGACATGTTGATGGCGAACTCCGCGGTCTCTTCCGGAATGCGGATGTCGCGGCGGCTCAGGGTGAAGCTGCCCACTTCGCGGTCCAGGGTGAACTCGTGGGTGCCGTGGCCGAAGGTCAGCACCATCAGCGTGGCCGGGCCGTACACCACGTAGCCGGCGGCCAGCTGCTCGGTGCCCGGCTGCTGGAAATGCTCGGCGGCGGGTTCGGTGATGCCGTCGGGGCAGCGCAGGATCGAGAAGATCGTGCCCACCGAGATGTTGACGTCGATGTTGGACGAGCCGTCCAGCGGATCGAACAGCAGCAGGTGATTGCCCTTCGGGTACATGTCGGGGATCGGCTGCGGGTCTTCCATCTCTTCCGATGCGCAGGCGGCGAGCTGGCCGCCCCAGGCATTGGCTTCCAGCAGGATCTCGTTGGAGATCACATCCAGCTTCTTCTGCGCCTCGCCCTGCACGTTGTCGCTGCCGGCATTGCCCAGCACGCCGCCCAGGGCGCCCTTGCTGGTGGCCACGGCGATGCGCTTGCAGGCGCGCGCGACCACTTCGATCAGCAGGGACAGTTCGGCGTTGATGCGGCCGGCGCGGCGTTCCTCGATCAGGAACTGGATGAGCGAAACGGGCTTCATGGCGGGTCCGTAACGAAAGGGAACGCGCATTGTCCGGGCAGTTGCTGAACCGCGCCAGCCGGAAAACTACCCGGCGCCTTCACCGTTTCATCACCGCGCCGTGTCGGCGGCTGCTGACAACACGCTGGCAGCAGGGGGTCCCCAGACTGCGCTCCACGCATCGAGACCCCCACAAGGAACCCAAGGCCATGCTCAACCCCGTCGTCACCAACTGGTTCGAAATCCCGGTCCGCGAGATGGATCGCGCCATCCGCTTCTACGACGCCTCGCTGGGCACGTCGCTGCGCAGCGAGCTGTTCGGCGGCATGGAGCTGGCCGTGTTCCCGTACGACGCCGAGCAGCACGTCACCGGCGCGCTGATGCGCCTGGACGAGTGCGAGCCATCCATGCACGGCAGCACGGTGTACCTGAGCGTGGCCGACGTGGCGCAGACCCTGGCCAAGGTCGAGCAGGCCGGCGGCGCGGTGATCGTGCCGCGCACGGAGCTGCCGGAAGGCAAGGGCGCGTTCGCGCAATTTCGTGACAGCGAGGGCAACCGGGTGGGCCTATGGTCCCGGCAGTGACCTGAAACCCGCCCCGCCGCCGGCATGGGCCATGCGGCGGGCGAGGGAGGCGGCGCGATGTCGTGGCGCGCCGCCTTCATTCGTCGTTACCAGGATCGTCATCGTTATCCGGGGCTGAAGTTTTCGGGCGGCCGCCGGCAAGGCATAGCAATGGAGGGAACTGAACATGCGTGACACTGTGTATTTCCTGGTGTTCGACGGTTTTGCCGACTGGGAGGCCGCGCTCGCCCTGTGCGAGATCCGCCGTCCCGGCGACTGGCGCATCGTGACCGTGGGCTTCTCGGCCCGTCCGGTCACCTCGATGGGCGGGCTGAGCATCACGCCCGAGGTCACCCTGGACCGGCTCGACCTGTCCCGCGCGGCGCTCCTGATCCTTCCCGGCGGCCACCTGTGGCAGCGCGGCGAAGGCCAGGAAGCGGTGGATGCGGCCGAGCGCGTGCACGCCGCCGGCGGCACCGTCGCTGCGATCAGCAGCGCCGTGCTGGCGCTGGCCCGGCACGGGCTGATGGCGCGCAGCCGCCACACCGGCAATTTCACCGGCTTCGTCGGCGGCTATGGCGTCGTCTATGACGGCTCGGAGAGGTACGACCCCGATGCGCTCGCGGTCAGCGACGGTGGCTTCATCACCGCCAGCAGCCTGGGCAGCGTGGAGTTCGCGCGCGAAGTGATCCGTGCGCTGGACCTCTACAGCGGCAGCGATCGCGAGCATTGGTATCGACTGTTCAAGCATGCCGCCCCGCCGCCGTGGTACGCCGGCGAGAAGGCGGCCACTGTCTGAGGACTACCGTCATGGCTGATCCGATCAACCGTGCGCTGATGGCTCACCGGCCGCTGTTCCTGAGCGGCCTGCCGCTGGACGGGCAATACCGCCTGCCGCCGGCCAAGCCCGGGCGCAACCACTCTCAACCGGCCAGCGGCCTCGCCGCGGCCTTGGCCATCGCCGCGGCGGCGCGGCGCTCGACCCGAGGAATCACCCGATGACCAAGACTTATCACGGCAGCTGCCATTGCGGCCGCGTGCGCTACGAAGCTGACATCGACCTGTCGGCCGGTACCGGCAAGTGCAATTGCTCGATCTGCTGGAAGCAGCGCTTCTGGGGCGCCACGGTGAAGCCGGAAGCGTTCCGCCTGACCGAAGGCGAGAGCGAACTGGCCGGTTACCAGTTCAACACCAACAGCTGCCAGCACATGTTCTGCAGGCACTGCGGCGTGAAGCCGTTCGGCCGCGGCTATGTCGAGGAGATCGGCGGGGCCTTCATCTCCGTCAATCTCGCCTGCCTCGACGACGTCGCGCCGGGCGAGCTGGCCGAAGCGCCGGTGCGCTACTTCGACGGCCGCAACAACAACTGGATGGAAACGCCGGCGGAGACGCGGCACCTGTGACGACGCCGGCGGCCATCGATGTCATGGACGCTGCGCGCCATGACATCCGGCGCTGGCCGCCGTCGCGCGGCTCGGCGATCATGCACGGATGCGCCGCGCCGACCGCCTGTTCCTCATCATCCACGCCCTGCGCGGGCGCCGCACGGCGCTGCCGGCGCGGCACCTGGCGGATACGCTTGGCGTATCGCTGCGCACCGTCTATCGCGACGTGGCGGACCTGCAGCTCTCCGGCGTGCCGATCGAAGGCGAGGCCGGCGTCGGCTACGTGCTGCGCAAGGGCTCGGACATCCCGCCGCTGATGTTCACCGCCGAAGAACTCGAATCGCTGGTGGTCGGCACGCGCTTCGTGCGCGCCTTCGCGGGCGAGAAGCTGGCCGCCGGCGCGCAGGCGGCCCTGCTCAAGATCGAGGCGGTGCTGCCGCCGGAACTGCGCGAGCGCGCGGCGCGCACGCGCATCTATGCGCCGATCTGGCGCGACGCCGGACGCGTCGCCTTCGCCGCGATGATCGACCGCCTCAACGGCGCGATCAGCGACAGCCAGGTGCTGTGCCTGGACTACGCCGACGAGGCCGGCCGCACCAGCACGCGCGAAGTCGAGCCGCTGTGCCTGGCGTTCTGGGGCGGCAAGTGGACGCTGGGCACCTGGTGCCGGCTGCGCGAAGGCTTCCGCAATTTCCGCCCCGACCGCATCGCAGATTGCCGCACCACCGGCGAGCGTTTCGCGCCCCGGCCGGGGCGCGACCTGGATGCTTATCTCGAAGCCATGCGTGGTTATTACGAAGGCATGGATTGACGATTGACGTCCCGGCGTAGGTTGGGGTGAGCCAACGGCGAACCCCAACATGGCAGCACCGAGCGCAACGCATTGTTGGCGTTCACGGCGATTGCCGCAGCGCCTTGAGAATGCGCTGCCCGGGCCGGCCGTCATCGACAGGCAGCCCGCGCTTGCGTTGTTCCTCCTGGATCGCCTGCCGCGTCTTGTCGCCGACCATCCCGTCCACCGTGCCGATGTCGTAGCCGCGCGCCAGCAGCAGTTGCTGGATCTCGCGGCGTTCCGCGCGCGAGGTGCCCGGGTCGTCGGTGGGCCAGGCGGCGACCAGGCCGGGCTGGCTGCGCAGTCGGTCGGACAGCAGCGCGATCGCCAGCGTGTAATTGATCGACGCGTTGTATGCGTAGATCGCGTCGAAATTGCGCAGGGTGAGGAAGGCCGGACCCTGCGCACCCGCCGGCAACACCAGCCCCGCCGGTTCGTCGCCGCCGGGCAGGGGCGAGCCGTTCACCAGGCGCACGCCCTGCGCGCTCCAGTAACTGAGCGGCCGCTTGGCCGTGCGTCCGCTGATCTTGCTGTCGAAGGCGGCAGGCAGCTTCACCTCGTAGCCCCAGGGCTGGCCGGCCTGCCAATGCGACATCTGCAGGTAGTGCGCGGTCGAGCCCAGCGCGTCGGGCACGCTGGCGATCAGGTCGCGATGGCCGTCGCCGTCGAAATCCACCGCCACCCGCTCGAAGGTGGACGGCATGAACTGCGTATGCCCGAACGCGCCGGCCCAGGAACCCTTGAACTCGTCCGCGCCGATATCGCCGCTCTGCACGATGCGCAGCGCCGCGAAGAACTCGCCGCGGAAATACTCCTGCCGCCGCCCCATGCACGACAGCGTGCCCAGCGACTGCAGCAGCGGCTTCTGGCCGAACTGCTGGCCGTAGTTGCTCTCCACGCCCCACACGGCGACCACGGTGGCCGGATCGACGCCGTAGGTGCGCTGCGCGCGTTCGAGCACCGCCGACCATTGCTTGAGTCGGGCCTTGCCGTCGTCGATGCGCTCCTGGTCGACCAGGGCGGACAGGTAATCCCACACGGGGATCACGAACTCCGGCTGCTTGTTGAGCGAATCGATCACCGTGGTATCCGCCACCAGGCCGCGCGTGTAGCGCTGGTAGGTGTCGGCCTGCACGCGCGCCTGCGCGGCCTTCGGCGCCAGCCCGGCCAGGCAGCGGGCGAAGTCGTCCTGCGATGACGTGTCCTGGGCATGGGCCAGCGCGGGCAGGGCAAGAGCGAGAACGAACGGAGCGAGGCGGCAGCGGGATGCGGGCATGGCGTGACCGTCGTGGTGGCGTGGGAAGCGCCCAGCGTAACGCAGCCTCCGGCGCAAGAAGCCGTGGCCGGCTTGGGCTACTCTCGGCGCGCGTTGCCTGCACGGGTCCGCCATCCATCGAGGAACTGTCCATGTCCGAGCCGCATGTGCGTCATCCGCTGCTGAGCGTCGCGCCCGACAAGCTGCGGCCTACCCAGGTGACGGTCGGCAAGGCCGAGGTGACCCAGAAGCGCGATATCTGGCGCGGCCTGGGCAAGAAGAAGCGCAAGGAGCTGATCGACGCGCACTGGTTCCCGGGTGTGCTGGGGCCGAAGAACAAGGTCTACATCGTCGATCATCATCACCTGGGCCTGGCCCTGCTCGAGGAAGGCGTCAAAAGCGTGCCGGTGATGGTGCAGCGGGATTTCTCCTGGCTGGAGCCGGATGTGTTCTGGCGCACCATGGAGTTCAACCGCTGGGCGCATCCCTACGACCAGCGCGGGCAGCGCATCGGCTACGAGGCGATGCCCGCCAGCCTGGAGCGGCTGGTGGACGATCCCTATCGCACCCTGGCCGCGCGCCTGCGCGAGGCCGGCGGCTATGCCAAGGACGCCACGCCCTATGCCGAATTCCTGTGGGCGGATTTCTACCGCCGCCGCGTGAAACTCGCCGGCGGCAAGATCAGCAAGCGCGTACTGGATGAAGCGCTGCTGCACGCGCATACGCACGATGCGGCCTATCTGCCCGGCTGGACAGGCGTGATCGGGTGAACGCCGACGCGGCCGCCGGCAGGCCGGCGCCCGGCATCGCCGCGGATCTTCTCGCGGGCCTGGCCATCGCCGGCCTGCTGCTGCCGGAGGCGGTGGCCTATGCCGGCATCGCCGGGCTGCCGCCGCAGGCCGGCGTGATGGCGCTGTTTGCCGGGCTGGTGTGCTACGGCGCGTTCGGCCGCAGCCGCTACGCGATCGTCTCGGCTACCTCGTCGTCCGCGGCGGTGCTCGCCGCCGGCACGCTGGCGCTGGAGGGCGGCGATCCGGCCTCGCGCGCGGCCATCGTCGCCGGCCTGGTGGTGCTGACCGGCCTGTGCTTTCTGCTGGCCGGCGCGTTGCGGCTGGGGGGTCTGTCGCATCTGATCGCCCGTCCCGTGCTGCGCGGCTACACCTTCGGGCTGGCCTGCGTGATCGCGCTCAAGCAATTGCCGACGCTGCTGGGTGTGCCGGCCCTGCATGGCGACTTCGTGCCGGCCTTGCTGGTGGATCTGCTCGGCGATATCGGCGGGACGCGGCCGGCGGCGCTGGGCATCGGCGCGATCGCGCTGTTGCTGTTGTTCCTGTGCGAACGATGGCGCCGGCTGCCGGGCAGCCTGCTGGCGATCGCGCTGGGCATCGCCGGGTCGGACTGGCTGGCGCGGTACGGCGTGGCCCTGGTCGGCGCGATGCGGCTGGCGCCCCAGTGGGCCTGGCCGAGCTGGCCGTCGAGCGGGCAATGGCTGCCCAGTGTGGAGCTGGCGGCGGCGCTGGTGCTGATCCTGTATGCGGAGTCGTACGGCTCGATCCGCAACTTCGCGCTCAAGCATGGCGATGCGGTCAATCTCAATCGAGACCTCGCCGTGTTCGGCGTGGCGAATGTCGTCGCCGGCCTGCTGCACGGCATGCCGGTGGGCGCGGGCTATTCGGCCACCTCGGCGAACGAAGCGGCCGGCGCGCGTTCGCGCCTGGCCGGCCTGGTCGCGGCGGGCGGCGTGTTGCTGATGGTGCTGTTCCTGCTGCCGTGGATCGAGCGCATCCCGATGCCGGTGCTGGCGGCGATCGTGATCCACGCGGTGAGCAAGTCGCTGCGCCTGTCCGCGTTCAGCCCCTACCTGCGCTGGCATCGCGACCGCCTGGTGGCTCTGGCGGCAGTGCTGGCGGTGTTGTCGCTGGGCATCCTCAACGGCCTGCTGTTCGCCATCGCCTTCAGCCTGATCATGCTGCTGCGCCGCCTGGCCACGCCGCGGCTGAGCGTGCTGGGGCGGCTCGATGGCGGGCACGACTTCGTCGACCTCGCGGCGCATGCGCAGGCGCGCGAAGTGCCGGGCGTGCTGATCGTGCGGCCGGAAGAGCCGCTGTTCTTCGCCAACGCCGAGGCGGTGTTCGCGCAGGTGCGCCATCGCGTGGCCGACCGCAGCGACCTGCGCGAGGTAGTGCTGAGCCTGGAGGAATCGCCCGATCTCGACGGCACGGTGCTGGAATCGCTGGGCGATTTCGTCGCCTGGCTGGACGCGCGTAGCATCGCCCTGCGCGTGGCCCGCCTGAAAGATCACGCGCGCACGGCGCTGGAACGCATGGCCTTGCCCCAGCTTCCGCCACAGGCATTGGAATACTGGAGCGTGGAGGATGCCGTGCTGGCTGCCACGCCGGCAGCAAAGGAAACCACCTGAGTGAAGACCCCGCATCGCATGACCTGGCTGGCGCTGGCCGCGCTCGCCCTCGCCGCACCCGCCTGGGCCGACGACACCGCCGCCCGCTTCCATCGCATCTACGAACAGGAATGGGCCTGGCGCAACGGCCAGGCCGGCATCAATAACGCCGGCGAGGCCCAGCCCAGCAACGCGCGCCTGGACGACGTCGATGCCGCCAGCCAGCAGCGCCGGCTCGAAATGTGGAAGAAGACGCTGGCCGACCTGGACGCGATCGACCCGAAGCAGCTCGGCGCCGAGGACAAGATCAACTACGCCGTGTACCGCACGCAGATCCAGAACATGCTGGCGGGGCAGCAGTACAAGCAGTGGCAGATGCCGTTCAACAGCGACTCGGCGTTCTGGAGCGACCTGGGCTACGTGCTCAACGCCGACGAGCTGCGCACACCGCAGGATTATCGGCGCTACCTCGACCGCCTCGGCCAGGTGCCGGCTTATTTCGACCAGCAGATCGCCAATATGCGCGATGGCCTCGATCGCGGCTTCACCGTGCCGCGCGCGGTACTGGACGGCCGCGATGTGTCGATCGCGGCGGTGGCGGAGCTGAAGGACCCGACCAAGAGCAGCTTCTACAAGCCGCTCGAAAACGTCTCGACCAGCGTATCCGCCGAAGATGCCGCGCGCATGCGCGAGGAGGCGAAGCAGACCATTGCGCAGAAGGTGATTCCCGCCTACGCCAGGCTGCTGAAGTTCTTCCGCGAGGAATACCTGCCGCGCGCCCGCACCACGCTCGCCGCCGAAGCCATGCCGGACGGCAAGGCCTGGTATCGCCAGCAGATCCTCGAATACACGACGCTGGACCTCGATCCCGGCGCGATCCACCAGGTCGGCCTGGAACAGGTGGCGAAGATCCATGCGCAGATGGTCAAGACCATGCAGGAGAGCGGCTTCAAGGGCAGCTTTCCCGAATTCCTGAAGTTCCTGCGCACCGACCCGCAGTTCCACGCCAAGACGCCCGAGGAGCTGCTGATGCGCAGCGCCTGGGTGGCCAAGCAGGTGGATGGCCAGCTGGGCAAGTTCTTCGGCCGCCTGCCGCGCCAGCGCTTCGCCATCGTGCCGGTGGCGCCGGACATCGCGCCGTACTACACCTCCGGCCGCGGCGGCGCGAGCGCTTATCTGGTCAACACCTACGACCTGCCGTCGCGCCCGCTGTACAACGTGGCGGCGCTGACCCTGCACGAATCGGCGCCGGGGCATTCGCTGCAGCTGGCGCTGGCCGCGGAGCAGAAGGGGCAACCGGCGTTCCGCCGCCAGGGTTATATCTCGGCCTACGGCGAGGGCTGGGGCCTGTACTCGGAATACCTCGGCAACGAGATGGGCATCTACAAGACGCCCTACGACCGCTTCGGTTATCTCACCTACCAGATGTGGCGCGCCTGCCGCCTGGTGGTGGACACCGGCATTCACCACATGGGCTGGACCCGCCAGCAGGCGATCGACTACCTCACCGACAACACCGCGCTGTCCGCGCGCGAGATCGCCAACGAGGTGGACCGCTACATCAGCTGGCCGGGCCAGGCGCTGTCCTACGAGCTGGGCTATCTGAAGATTCTGGAACTGCGCCGCAAGGCCGAGCAGGACCTCGGCACCCGCTTCGACATCCGCCACTTCCACGACACCCTGCTGGAGATCGGCTCGGTGCCGCTGCCGGTGCTGGAGCAGCGGATCGACCGCTTCATCGAGGAAGGCGGCCCGGAGCCGGCATTCGGCTGCGATTGCGCCAAGGACCGCAGCAAGTCCTGAAACAGGCGTGCCGGGCAGGGTCCTGGTCGATGGTGGCGTGAACTCCACATATGGAGTAGACTGCACATCAACTTCACATGGAGAGTCGACAATGGCGGCCCACCTCCAGCCCGAATTCGTCGCGGCGTCCGAGCTCGGCGGTCCGGCCTTGCGTGCCTTCTTCAAGCTGGCCGAGCAGTGGGGGCTGCGCATCAGCGATCAGCGCCGGCTGCTCGGCGATCCGCCGGAATCGACCTTCTACAAATGGAAGCGCCAGCAGGAAGGCAGCCTCGGCCGCGACGTACTCGAGCGCATCAGCTACCTGCTGGGCATCTACAAGGACCTGCAGATCCTGTTCCCCGATGCGAGCCAGGCCGATGCCTGGGTGCGCAAGCCGAACCAGGCGCCGCTGTTCGGCGGCCGCTCGGCGCTGGAGCGCATGTTGTCGGGCAACGTGGCCGATCTCTACGTGGTGCGGCAATACCTCGACGCGCAACGCGGCTGGTGACCGGCGCGGCACGCGTCGCAGTCGGCGATACCCCGGGGCTGCATACTTGCCTGTCCTGGCAGGCACAGTGAAGAAGCTTCCGTCATGGCAGACACCCCACCCCTGAAACGCATCCGCTGGAGCCAGGCTCTGCGCATCGTGCCCAGCCGCTTTCCGCCGGTGAGCGTGTACGACCGCATCGCCGATCCGGACGATCTCGAAGCGTTGTTCGCCATCGAGGCGCTGACCAATCCGCGCATCCGCGACGAGCTCGGCGTGCTGCCGCTGGTGCCGCAGGAGCGCCGCGTCAGCGGGCCCGGCACCACGCCGGTGATGGCTGCTTTCACGCATCTGAATCCGGATGGCAGCCGTTTCTCCGACGGCAGCTGGGGCGTGTTCTACGCGGCGCGCAGCCTGACCACCGCGGTGGAGGAAACCGTCTTCCACCGCGAGCGCTTCCTTGCCGCCACCGCGGAACCGCCGTGCGACGTGGAGATGCGCTGCTACCGCACCAGCATCCAGGCCAAGCTGCACGACCTGCGCGGCGGCTGGCCGGCCGAGCACGATCCGGACAGCTACGTGGCCAGCGTGAAGCTGGCGCGCCGGCTGCGCGCGGACGGTTCCGACGGCATCGTGTACGACAGCGTGCGCCACGCGGGCGGCGAATGCGTGGCGGTGTTCTATCCGGACTGCGTGGCGCCCTGCGTGCAGGCCGAGCACCTGCGCTATTGCTGGGACGGCAAGCGCATCGCGAAGGTGCTAGCGGTGAGCGAGTTGAAGCGCGGCAAGAAGATGGTGCAATGAGCGTCGTCGTCATGAGACATGAAAAGGCCCGCGCGTGCGGGCCTTTTCTTTAGGGTGGACGCCGATGTCGCCTCAGGTATCCGCATCGGTCGCGAAGCCCTCGCGCGTGCCGCGGGTGAACACGCGGTCGCTGTCGAGGACGTCGGCGGCGGCATGCGCCTCGCGCGTCTTCAGGTCGGCGTAGATCGGCGTGAAGTCCGGACGGGTCGCATCGAACAGCTGCTCGAAGCTGTCGATCACGAAGTAAGTCTGCTGGAAGGTGTCGATGCGGTAGCGCGTATTCATCACGCGCTCCAGCCCGAAGCCGATGCGATTCGGCGCGGCCGAATCCAGACAGTAGATCGACTCGCCCTTGGAGCTGACAATGCCGGCGCCGTAGATGCGCATGCCTTCGCTGGTGTTGATCAGGCCGAACTCCACCGTGTACCAGTACAGGCGCGTGAGGTTCATCAGCGCTTCCGGGCCGATGCCGAAGGCCTTCATGCCGCCGCGGCCGTAGGCCTGCATGTAGTCGGCGAACACCGGATTGAGCAGCAGCGGTACGTGGCCGAACAGGTCGTGGAACAGGTCCGGTTCGCTCAGGTAGTCGAGCTGGTCGGGGCGGCGGATCCACCAGCTGACCGGGAAGCGGCGGTTGGCCAGGTGATCGAAGAACACCTCGTCCGGCAGCAGGCCCTCGACCGCGACCAGCTCCCAACCCGTGGTTTCGCCCAGCACCTTGTTGAGGTCGGCGAACTTCGGGATGCCGTTCTCGCCCATGCCGAAGCGTTCGATGCCGTCGAGGAATTCCTGGCAGGCGCGGCCCTTCAGCAGTTCGCGCTGGCGGCGGTACAGGGTGTTCCAGACCTCGTGGTCGGTCTGGCTGTAGTCGGCCCAGGGCTGCTCGACCACGCCGGTGGCATACACCGGCACATAACCGCGGTCGGTCTGCTGGTGCTCGACTTTGCGTGGCGTGCTGTGGTCCATGGCGGGCCTCCGGTAGAAGGACAACAGCATACGGCGGCGGGCGCGCATGAAGGTTGTTTTATTGCACTATTGGGCTGCGAAAGCGCAATAATCATGCGCTAAGACGATCAATCATCGGAGTATCTTGCATGGCAACCCTCGACCGCACTGACCTGCGCATGCTCGCCGTCCTGCAGAGCGAGGGGCGCATCACCAATGCCGATCTGGCCGAGCGGGTGAATCTTTCCCCCTCCGCCTGCCTGCGCCGCCTGCAGCGGCTGGAAGCCGAGGGCGTGCTCACCGGCTACAGCGCGCAGGTGGATCCGGAAGCGGTCGGCCTGGGCCTGCAGGCCTTCGTCCGCGTGCAGCTGGCCAAGCACGAGGGCGAGGCGATCGAGCGCTTCGTGCGCAACGTCAACGAGTGGGACGAGATCGTGGCCTGCTACGCGCTGACCGGCGACATGGATTACCTGATGCATATCTATGTCGCCGACCTGCAGCACTTCTCGCGTTTCCTGCTCGACCGCCTGCTCAATGCCTCCGGCGTGGCGGACGTGAACTCCAGCTTCGTGCTGCGCACGGTGAAGCGCTCGGCGGCGCTGCCGCTGTCACAGCTGGAATCGTAGGTTGGGGTGAGCGCAGCGAACCCCAACGTTGCGACGCGCCTGAAGGCCTGTTGGGGTTCGCCCTTGGCTCACCCCAACCTACGCCTCTACGCCGCCTCGCCGGCCAGCGCCGGCAGCTCGCGGCGGCGGCCGATGCGCAGCGCCAGGAAGGCCGCCACCACGCCGGTGGCGCCGGCGATCACGAACGGCGTCATGTAGCTGCCCAGCTGCACGCGCAGCACGCCGGCCATGAAGGCCGCGGCGGCGGCGCCCACCTGGTGGCCGGCCACCACCCAGCCGAACACCACCGGCGCGTCGCGCTCGCCGAAGGCGTCGGTGGTCAAGCGCAGCGTCGGCGGCACGGTGGCGATCCAGTCCAGGCCGTAGAACACGCCGAACAGCGACAGGCTGTACAGCGAGAAATCCGAGTACGGCAGATAGATCAGCGACAGGCCGCGCAGGCTGTAATAGACGAACAGCAGCTTGCGCGGGTCGAAGCGGTCGGTCAGCCAGCCGGACGCCGTGGTGCCGACCAGATCGAAGATACCCATCAGCGCCAGCAGGCCCGCGGCGCGGACTTCGGGGATGCCGTGGTCGCCGCACAGCGCGATGAAGTGCGTGCCAATCAGCCCGTTGGTGGTGAAACCGCACACGAAGAAAGTGGCGAACAGCAACCAGAACGTGCCATTGCGGCTGGCCTTGCGCAGCACACCCAGGGTCATCGCGAACAGGTTGCCCGCCGGCGCGCCGACGTCGACCGGCTCGTCCGCCGCGGCGCCGTAGCGGCGCAGGCCGATGTCGGACGGCCGTTCGGGCAACAGCCACGCCGCCAGCGGGATCAGCGCCGCGGAGACTGCGGCAATGGTCAGCACCACCGCCTGCCAGCCGGCGTGCTCGGCGATCGCCGCCAGGCCCGGCAGGAAGATCAGCGTGCCGGTGGCGGTGCTGGCGGTGAGCAGGCCCATCATCAGCCCCCGATGGGTGCTGAACCAGCGGCCCACCACGGTGGCGCCCATCACCACCGCCACGCAGCCGGTACCGGCGCCGGACAGCACGCCCCAGGTCGCCAGCAGTTGCCAGGGCTGGCTCATCAGGGCGCTGGACGCGGCGGCGACGGTCATCACGGTCAAGGCCACCAGCAGCACCCGGCGGATGCCGAAGCGCTGCATCAGCGCCGCGGCGAACGGGCCCATCAGGCCGTACAGCAGGATGCCGACGGCAGCCGCGGAGGAAATGCTGTCGCGGCTCCAACCGAAGGCCGCGCCCAGCGGCAGCATCAGCACGCCGGGCGTGGCACGCATGCCGGCCGAGGCCAGCAGCGACAGGAAAACCACGGCGACGACCACGAAGGCATAGTTTTGGCCGAAGGGCCGGCGGCGTTGTATAGTCATGTTACCGATCGGTACGGGACGGAAGTGCAGAGTACGTACCGATCGGTAACATTGTCAACAGGTCGATCCATGTCCAAACGCACGAAATCCATGCCGGAACCCGCCGACGTCGCCGAAACGCCGCGCCGCGCCGCCGATCGCATCCGCGACACCGCCTTCGACCTGTTCTATCGCGAAGGCATCCGCGCCATTGGCGTGGAGGAGATCGTCAACCGCGCCGGCGTGACCAAGCCCAGCCTGTACCGCGCCTTCGAGTCCAAGGACGAGCTGATCGCCGAGTACCTGCGCGACTACGACCGCCGCTTCCGCGACAACTTCGCGGCCCAGGGCGCCGGACATCCGGACGACCCCAAGGCCCAGCTGCTCGCCTATGTGGATTACCTCGCCGTGCGCGCCAGCACCGAGGGTTATCGCGGCTGCGGCCTGACCAATGCGGTGATCGAATACCCCGACCCCGCCCATCCCGCGCACCAGGTCGGCGTGGAGAGCAAGCAGGCCCTGCGCGAACGCCTGCGCGAGATGTGCCACGCCATGGGCGCTGCCGATGCGGACGAACTGGCCGACGGGCTGCTGCTGCTGATCGAGGGCAGCTACGTCTCCGGCCAGGCCTTCGGCGAGCGCAGTCCCGCGCGGGTGCTGGGTGCGATGGCGCGCCGGCTGATCGAGGCCAGCCTGGCCTCGCGCTGATTCACCCGGGCATCGGTTTGAAACGTCAGTGGAATGCCGTCTGCACCATGCGCATGCGCACAGCCGACGTATCGTCTGACTAACGCTAAACTAACCGGACCGATGAGCACCGATACCGTCTCCGCCCAGGACCGAGATTTCCTGCGACCGCTGCGCTACTTCTGGCGCATCCCCCTGCTGCTCCTGCATATCGTGCTGGGCGTGTTCCTGTGCGCCGGCATCCTCAGCTGGAACCGGCATGCGGTGATGAAGGACGGCATCGAGCCGTTCGCCCATCGCATGATCCGCTGGTGGTCGCGCGCACTGCTGCGCATCTTCGGCCTGCGCTCGGTGCGCCACGGCCAACCGCTGCGCGATCCGGTGCTGTTCGTCGCCAACCACACCTCGTGGATCGATATCGAGCTGCTGCACAGCCAGCGCGCGGCCTGCTTCGTGGCCAAGGCCGAGATCGCCAGCTGGCCGCTGGTCGGCTGGCTGGCCGCCAGCGGCGGCACCATCTTCCATCGCCGCGGCAGCAATCATTCGCTGGCCACCGTGATGCAGGTGATGGTCGAGCGCCTGCGCAGCGGCCGCTCGGTGGCGGTGTTTCCCGAGGGCGGCACCGGCCATAACGGCGTGCTGCGCGTGTTCCATGCGCGCATCTTCCAGGCCGCGCTGGACGCCGAGGTGCCGGTGCAGCCGGTGGCGCTGCGCTTCGCGCGCGACGGTCGCCGGGTGATCGACGCGGGCTTTCGCGAGCACGAGAACTTCATGCAGAACTTCCTGCGCCTGCTGGGCGAGGCGCCGCTGGACGCCGAAGTGCATTTCCTCGAGCCGGTGCCGGCCATGCCGGATGCGCGCCGCCGCATGGCCGAACTGTCGCGCGAACGCATCGCCGCGGCGCTGGAAGACCGCACCGCATGACGCTCCCCCGAGGCGCCGACTTCAACCCGCCGTGGCCACTCACCAGCGGCCACATCCAGACCATGCTGTCCTCCAGCGGCGTGCGCCGCCAGCTGCTGCCGCGCGCGGCGCAGGCGGTGCGCGAAGGCGCCGAGGAAACGATGGTGGATGGCGGCGACGGCGTGCGCCTGACCGGCGCCTACACCGCGCAGAAAACACTCCCGCAGGCGCGCGGCCTGGCTGTGCTGTTCCACGGTTGGGAAGGCAGCGTCGATTCCACTTATGTGCTGCAGACCGGCAGCCGCCTGCTGGCCGAAGGCTGGGACGTGTTCCGGCTGAATTTCCGCGACCACGGCGACAGCCATCCGCTCAACGAGGCGCTGTTCCATTCCTGCCGCATCGACGAAGTGGTGCACGCGCTGGGCGACATCGCGCGCCGCTGGCCGTCGCGCAAGCTGGTGCTGGCGGGCTTCTCGCTGGGCGGCAACTTCGCGCTGCGCGCCGCGTTGCGCGCGCCGGAAGCCGGCGTGCCGCTGGATTACGCGCTGGCGGTGTGCCCGATCGTCGATCCGGGCGAGGGCCTGTTCTCGTTGGAGGAATCGGCGCCGTGGTTCTACCGGGCGTACTTCCTGCGCAAGTGGCGCCGGTCGCTGCGCGCCAAGCAGGCGGCCTTCCCGCATCGCCAGTACTTCGAACTGGATGAGCTCAAGCAGAACCTGCGCGGCCTGACCGAATCGCTGGTGCTGCGCCATACCGACTTCGGCTCGCTGCAGGCTTATCTGGACGGCTATTCGGTGGCCGGCGCCGCGCTCGAGCGCATGCAGATTCCGGCGACCATCCTCACCGCGCGCGACGATCCGGTGATTCCGGTCGACGCCTTCGAGAAGCTGCAGCTGCCGCCCTGCGTGGAGCTGGACATCGCACCGCACGGCGGTCATTGCGGCTTCATCCGCGGGATGGACATGACCAGCTTCACGGACGAGTACATCGCCGCGCGCTTCAACGCGCTGGCGGACTGACGCCCGTCAGAACACCGAGCCCGGCTCGCGCCGGCGCATCCAGCAGGCGATGCTCATGCGCTCGCGCGTAGCCGGCAGCACCTCGTGTTCGAAGCGCGCGGACAGGAACAGCACCATGCGGCCCGCGTGCGGCACCACGTCGTGGTGGCTGCCGTCGTCCAGATACAGGCGCAAGGCGCCGCCATCTTCCAGATGCCAGTCGGCATTGAGGTAATAGACCGCCGACACCACGCGCGCTTCGAGCTGACGCGGCTGGTCGAGATGACGCGCATAGCGCGCACCGGGCGGATACACCGCGTAATGCGCTTCGCTCTCCACCAGGCCGAGCATCAGGCTGCGGTTGAACGCCACGCGCAGCGTTTCGAGCGCATCGACATACGGCTGTTGTGCCGCGGTCGGCGCATTCATGTCGAACCAGCGGGTGCGATCGCCGCGCAGCGTGGACGCCACTTTCTCGCGGCCGATGCGCGCTTCCATCAGATCACCCGATGCATGCAAAGCCGCGCATTCGCGCGCCAACGCAGCAGTGGCTTCGTCGGAAAGCAGACCTTCGAGCACGCACCAGCCCTCGGCGGCGAGCGCATCGATGGCGGCATCGATGGCGGCATCGATAGCGGCATCGATCTTGGCCGGATCCATGGCCTCAGTCCGCCGGCACGCAACGTCCGCGCGCCCAGATGCGCAGCGCCTCGACCTGTTCGCGCATCAGCACCGACAGCGGCCGCGTCGCGCCCAGCGCGGCAAGCAGCATCGGCTGGTCCGGCGGCGCGGCGCCGCTGGTGGCGTCGTAAAGTGCGCTGACCACGGCCTGCTCGATTTCCGCGCCGGAGAAACCTTCGCTGGCAGCGGACAAGGCAGGGAGATCGAACTGCTCCACCGGCAGCTTCCGCCGGCGCAGATGCATCGCGAAGATGTCGTTGCGCACCGACGGCTTGGGCAGGTCGACGAAGAAGATCTCGTCGAAGCGTCCCTTGCGCAGCAGCTCGGCCGGCAACTCGTCCACCGCATTGGCGGTGGCGACCACGAACACCTTCGACCTGCGCTCGGCCATCCAGGTCAGCAGATAGCCGAGCACGCGGCGCGACACGCCGCCGTCCTCGCCGCCGCTGGCCAGGCCTTTTTCGATCTCGTCGATCCACAGCACGCAGGGCGACAGCAGCTCGGTGCTGTGCAGCGCCTCGCGCAGGTTCTTCTCGGTCTCGCCCTGGTACTTGTTGTACAGCGCGCCGAAATCCATGCGCACCAGCGGCACGCCGAAGCCGCCGGCGATGGCCTTGGCCGCCAGGCTCTTGCCGCAACCCTGCACACCCAGCAGCAGCACGCCCTTGGGCGGGTCGAGCGTGGGATCGGGTTCGGCGGCCAGGAAGATCGCGCGCCGCCGCTGTACCCAGTCGCGCACGCGGCTGACCCCGGCGATGTCGGCGAAGCTGGCGGTGGCGTATTCGTAATGCAGCAGGCCGGAGCGGTTGAGCAGTTCGAACTTGGTGCGCATCAGCTCGGGCAGGTCGCCGGCGGAGAGCGCGCCGTCGTTGTAGATCAGCTTGCGCACGATGCGCCGCGCATCCGGCGCGGCCAGGCCCAGCAGGTTGCGCACGATGGTGCGCGCGGCGTCGCCGTCCACTTCCACCCGGCGGCCGTGCTCGCGCTGCCAGGCCAGGGCCTCGGCGCGCAGGATCGCGGCCAGCTCCTTGATGTCCGGCAGCGACAGCGGCACGCGCATGCATAGCGCTTCCAGCTCCTCCGGCAGCTCGATCCGCGCGCCGACCAGCACCACCGTGTGCGCGGCCGAGCGCTGGCGCTGCACGATCTCGCGCAGCTGGCGCAGGGTCATGGCATAGCGCAGGAACGGATGGAAATCGAACAGCAGGTAGATGCCGCGCTCGGGCGCCTCGCGGATCGCATCCAGCGTGCTGTCGGCATCCGGCGCGATCGGCTCGCCGCCCTGGGCGAAGTCCAGCCGGTTCAGGCCGTCGGTCAGGGTCCAGCGCCACAGTGGCCGCAGCGACTGCGAAATGACGTGGCGGAAACACTCGATCACCCGCTGCTCGTCTACCGTTTCGATGACCAGCAGTGGCGTGGCAGCGCGCACCAGGGTGGTCAGGTCCTGCAGTTCGCTCATCGATCGTCCCTTCTCAGGCGCGCACGATATCAGAGCGGCAGAGGCAAACTCACGCGCGCCGGTATAGGCTTCGGGGCTCCGCCCATCCGGAGGTCCCCCATGCGTCCGTTCCTCGCTCTCGCGCTCGGCCTGCTCGCCCTACCGGCCCTGGCCGATCCCCAGCTGGACAAGCTGACCCTGCCCAAGGGTTTCCACATCGCCGTCTACACCGACCAAACCCCCAATGCCCGCGAGATCGCGCTCGGCGCCAAGGGCACGGTGTTCGTCGGTTCCAACGACGCCGGCAAGGTCTATGCGCTCACCGACAGCACCGGCAGCGGCAAGGCCGACAAGGTACGCGTGATCGCCACCGGCCTGCAGCTGCCGGTCGGCGTGGCGTTCAAGGACGGCGACCTGTACGTGTCCGCGGTGAGCAAGATCGTGGTGCTGCGCGATATCGAGAACCACCTCGACAGCCCGCCCAAGCCCGAAGTGGTCTATGACAAGTTCCCGACCGATACGCACCACGGCTGGAAATTCATCGCCTTCGGCCCCGACGGCAAGCTGTACGTGCCGATCGGCGCGCCTTGCAATATCTGCGACAAGGGCAAGGACTACGCCAAGCTCACCCGCCTCAACAAGGACGGCACCGGCCTGGAAGATGTGGCCTACGGCATCCGCAACACGGTCGGCTTCACCTGGCGCCCGGGCAGCAACGACCTGTGGTTCACCGAGAACGGCCGCGACCTGCTGGGCGACGACATGCCCAGCGACGAGCTCAACCGCCTGACCAAGGTGGGCGAGCACTTCGGCTACCCCTATTGCCACCAGGGCGACACGCTCGACCCGGAGTTCGGCAAGGGCAAGAACTGCAAGGACTACACGCCGCCGGTGCTCAAGCTCGGCCCGCACGTGGCGTCGCTGGGCCTGCGCTTCTACGAGGGCAAGCAATTTCCGGCCGCCTACAAGGGCGCGCTGATCGTCGCCGAGCATGGCTCGTGGAACCGCACCAAGAAATCCGGCTACCGCGTGATGACGGTGCGCCTCAACGGCAACAAAGTGGTGTCGTACGAGCCGCTGATCGAAGGCTTCATGCAGGACGAGAAGGCCTGGGGCCGCCCCGCCGACGTGCAGCCGCTGCCGGATGGCAGCCTGCTGGTCAGCGACGACGAGGCGGGCGCGGTCTATCGCGTCACCTATCAGGCCAAGTAAACCACCAGGAGACCGCCGTGCAACTTCGCAGTGACAGTTTCCAGAACGGCCAGCCGGTGCCCGCGCGCTGCGCATTCGGCAAGCCGGGCGATCCGGTCGCCCTGTCGGACAACCTGAGCCCGCACCTGGCATGGAAGGACGCGCCGCCGGCGACGCGCTCCTACGTGCTCACCTGCATCGATTCCGACGTGCCCAGCCGCGGCGACGACGTCAACCAGGGCGACCGCGTGGTGCCGGCGGATCTGCCGCGGGTGGAGTTCGTGCACTGGCTGATGGCCGATATCCCCGTGGAGTACACGGAGCTGGCCGAAGGCGCGTGCAGCGACGGCATCGTCGCGCACGGCAAGCGCGCACCGTCCGGCCCGCCCGGCAGCGTGCAGGGCAAGAACGACTACACCGGCTGGTTCCACGGCGACAAGGACATGGGTGGCGAATACCTCGGCTACGACGGCCCGTGTCCGCCGTGGAACGACGAGCGCGTGCACCACTATCACTTTCGCGTGCATGCGCTGGACGTGGAGAAGCTCAATCTCGCTGACGGCTTCACTCTCGACGAACTGCGCAAGGTGATGCACGGCCACGTGCTGGCGCAGGCCGAGATCGTCGGCACGTATGCGATCTACGGCAAGGCGGTGGTGCGCGCTTAGCTCGCGTTCAATCGAAACGCAGCCTGGCACAACGATGTGGTGAGGGCGTGGAGGCCGCGGCGCGCGGCCTTCACGCAGGCAAGGCGCGGGCTATGGATGAATGGCCGCAAGGGGCTTTCGACCGCAGCTATCGAGGAACCTCGCCATGCTTCACTATGCCCTGGTCTTTCTGGTCATCGCCATCATCGCGGCGCTGCTGGGCTTCACTGGCATCGCGGGCGCCGCGGCCGGCATCGCCAAGATTCTGTTCATCGTCTTCCTGATCCTCGCGATCATTGCCTTCTTCCGACGGGCCAGCTGAACAGGGGCGCCGCCGCGCGCCCATCGAGGCGGGATTTTCGCTAGAGTCAACAACCCGCGGTCGATACCCGCAGCCCACCATCCCGTCCCCCAAGGAGAACGCCATGAACAAAGAAGTCCAGGCGAAGGAAGTGGTTCCCGAGCAGGCCGTCGGCACGGGCGGCAGTCGTATCGAGGAGAACGCCGAGCGCTTCAAGCGCGCCACCTCCGATGCGGTGGCTACGGCCAAGGACAAGGTCGACCATGTCGCCGACCGCGTCGAGGACGGCCTGCATCGCGCGACCGACAAGGCCGCCGACGCCGCCACCCGCGCCAGCGAAAAGGCGAACGAATACAGCGAGCGCGGACGCGAAGCCTACGACGAGGCGATGGACCGCGCCGACGTGTGGCTGGAACGCGCGCGCGACTACGTGCGCGAGAAGCCGGTGCAGTCGGTGGCCATCGCGCTCGGCGCGGGTTGGCTGCTCGGCCGCATCCTGCGCCGCTGATCTTGCAGAGATCAGCGGATGCACGATCCCGGCCGTGAGGGCGGCGGGCGCGAGGACAGCCCCGCCGGTCCCGGGGAACGCCCCCGCGAAGAACCGTTTCACGGACAGCCGTCCGCCGAGGCGGACGCTGTCGATCCGGGCATTCTCGACGAGATAGGCCGCGCCGGGCGCGCGGCCAAACACCTGTTCGGCGCGCAGCTTTCGTTATTCGTGGCCGAGCTGGGCTTGGCGCGCAGCGCGGTTTCCTGGATGCTGCTGGCCGCGCTCGCCGCCACCGTGGCCGGCGTCGGCCTGGGCCTGACCATGATGGCCCTGGCCGGCGTGCTGCTGGCCGCATGGCTGCATTCCTGGCCGTTGGCGCTGGTGATACTGGGCGTGCTGCAGCTGCTGTTCCTGGTCGGCATGATCTGGCTGTTCCGTCGCTGCATGCATTGGCTGACGCTGCCCGACTCCCGTCACGCCTGGCGTGAGACCATACGGCAGGCGATGCGCCGTTCGGAGCGCCAGGCGCCGCCGGATCCGGTCGCCGACCGGGAGGAGGGGATATGAGTCTGTTCAAGCATCTTCGTGCCGTGCGTGAGGCGCGCGAGCGGGTCGCGGATGCGCGCCAGGCGCTGGCGGAACCTGCCGGCGCCCTGTTAGCGCGCGGCCGCCAGCATCCGCTCGGCACCGTCAGCGTGGCCGCGGGCCTGGGCTTCGTACTGGGCCAGTTGAACGTGCATCCGCTGCGCATCCCCGGCCTGGGCGCGCTGCTCAACGGCACCGTGGCCGAACTGGTCGCCCAGGGCGTGCGCCTGGTGGCCGAATTCAGCGAAGGCGGCTTCGACCCCTCATGAACGCGATCGGTCCCCTGGCGCCGCCGCCGGAGAGCAGCGGCGGCGCTCTGCCTGCGCCACCCTCGCCGGTCGATGAGCCGCCACCCAAGCGCCGCATGCCGTCCGTGCGGTTTACCCAGCGCCACCTGCTGGGCATTCGCGCCGTGCTCAATGTGCTGCTGCTGCTGGCGTTGCTGTATACCGTCACGCTCGCGCGCGACCTGCTGATTCCGCTGGTGCTGGCCGGCTTCATCGGCCTTGCGCTCAATCCCATCGTCGCTTTCGCCGCGCGCCGGCGCGTTCCGCGCTGGCTCAGTGCCAGCTTCCTGGTGATCGCGCTGATCGCCGGCATCGGCACCGGCATCGCGCGCCTGACGCCGCCGGCGCTGGAATGGTTCCACGATGCGCCCAGCCTGGTGCGCAGCTTCGTGCCCAAGCTGCGCACCGTCATGCAACCGTTCGAAGCGGCCAACCGCGCGACCCAGAGCCTGGTCGGCGGTCCGGCGCGCCCGGCGCCGCGCGCCGCCGCGGTAAGCATCGACGCCTGGGACGTGCTGGCCGGCACGCCCAAGGTGCTGGCCGCGGTGCTGACCGTGGTGCTGCTGGTGTTCTTCTTCCTGATCTACGGCGACGCCCTGCTGCGGCGGCTGGTCGAGATCGCGCCGAACTTCCGCTACAAGCGCCGCACCGTGTCCATCGTGCGCAGCATCCAGGTCGAGGTGTCGCGCTACATTCTCACCACGGTGGTGATCAACGGCACGCTGGGCGTGGTCACCGCCACCATGCTATGGGCGTATGCGGTGCCCGACCCCCTGCTGTGGGGTTCGGTGGCGATGATCGCCAACTTCATTCCCTACGTCGGCTCGATCACCACCACCACGCTGCTGGCGGTGGTCGGCCTGCTGCATTTCGACCAGCCGGGCCAGGCCCTGCTGCCGGCGCTGACCTTCGCCGGCATCACCGCGGTGGAAGGCAACCTGATCACGCCGCTGATCCAGGGCCGGCGCATGCGCCTGAGCCCGGTGGCGATCCTGCTGTGGCTGCTGGTATGGGGCTGGCTGTGGGGCATCCCCGGCGCGCTGCTGGCCGTGCCGATGCTGACCAGCGTGAAGCTGATCGCGGAGAAGATCCGCGGCTGGCGCTGGTTTGCGCTAGTAGTGCAGCGCTGACCACACGCTTCGCGCATGTTGGGGTTCGCTGTGCTCACCCCAACCTACGTTTACCACGCAATCGGTGCGCGATCGCGGAAGAAACCGCCGGTGATCGCGCCCTGCGGCGGCAGGCTCGCCGCCCATACGATGCCGGCCGCGCCATCGGCCACCGGGCGCCCGCCCGGGCCGCCCATGTCGGTCGCGACCCAGCCCGGACACACCGCATTCACCAGAATGCCGCTGCCTTTCAGTTCCGCGGCAAGCATGCGCGTATAGCTGTTGAGCGCCGCCTTGGACACGCGATACGCGGGGCAATCCTCGCCTTCGCTGTCGATCGCCCCGCACCCGCTGGAGACATTGACGATGCGCCCATAGGCATGCCGGCGCATGAAGGGAACCGCCGCTTCGCATAGCCGCCATGCGCCGAGCAGATTGGTGTCGAGTGCGCCGCTCACATAAGCCAGGTCGACCGACGACGCGCGGTCATCGAGATTGAAATACGCACCGGCGTTGTTGACCAGCACATCGAGCCGGCCGAAATCGCGTTCGATGCGCTCCGCCAGCGCGTCGACATCCGCCTGCGCGGTCACATCCAGCTGCACGGCCGTGACGTCGCCGCCTTCGCGCCGCAAGGCCTTGGCCGCCTTCTCGCCGGCCGCGAGGTTGCGCGCACCCAGCAACACGGTCATACCGGCCGCGGCGAGCTGGCGTGAAACCTCCAGCCCGAGTCCGCGGTTGGCGCCGCTGACCAGCGCGATGCGCTGGCTCGGCGGCGGCTCGGTGCCGAAGCGCCCGCGCGGCGCGCGGCGCGGAAACGGGACAGGAGGACTCATGGCGCTACAACCTCACTTCACCTGCGCAACCTGGCTGCAGCTCTCGTCGCCGCAGGCTTCCCAACCGCCGCCGATGGCCTTGTATACCGCCACCGCGCGCAGGTTGATCGCCGCTTCCGCTTCGGCCAGCGCATCCTCGGCGGCCAGCTGCGTGCGCTCCGCATCGAGCAGCTGCAGGAAGTCCGCCGCACCTTCGTTGTAGCGCACCCGGGCAAGATCGGCCGCGCGGCGGCTCTGCGCCACCTGGTCGAACAGCTTCTGCACGCGCTCGCGCTGCAGGTTGAAGCCGACCAGGGAATTGCTCACGTCCTCCACCGCCTGCAGCACGGTGCGCTGGTAGTTGGCCAGCGCCGCGTCGGCGCGCGCCTCGCTCGCCTTCACGTTGTTGCGCACGCGCTGCACATTGAGGCCCGGCCAGCTGATGCTCGGCGCGATCGACCACGCACGCGTGGACGGCCCGCCGAAATCGTTGCTGCGCCCGGCCAGGAAGCCGACGAAGCCACCCAGCGTGATGTGCGGGAACCAATCGGCCTTGGCCACGCCGATGCGTGCATTGGCTGCGGCCAGTTCGCGTTCGGCGATGCGCACGTCGGCACGGCGCGCCAGCACGTCGCCGGCGTTGCCGATCGGCAGCGCCACGTCGATCGGCTTGAAGTTGCCGGGCGACAGGTCGATGTCCACCAGTTCGCCGGGACGCTCGCCCAGCAACACCGCCAGATGCGCTTCGTCCGCATGCGCCTGGGTCTGCAGTACCGGCAGCTGCGCTTCGGTCGAGGCCAGCCGCGCATTCGCGCTCGCCACATCCTGCTCGGAACCGGTGCCGATATCGAAGCGCGCACGGATCAGCCGCATCGTCTCGCGCTGGTTCTCGATATCGCGCCTGGCCACGTCGACGCGCAGCTGGGTGCCGCGCAGGTCGAAGTAGTAGCGCGCCACTTCGGCGAACAGCGTCACCTGCGCGTCCTGCAGCGAGGCCGCGCTGGCCTGCGCTTCGGCACCGGCCGCTTCCACCGAGCGGCGCACGCCGCCAAACAGATCCAGCTCCCAGCTGGCGTCGAAGCCGGCGCGGTAGCTTTCGGTGGTCACGCGGTTGGTGGTGAAGCCGGGTTGCTGCGCGCGGCTGCGCTGGTAGTCGATATTGGTATCGATGGTCGGCCACTGGTCGGCGCGCGTCACGCCGAGCAGGGCGCGCGACTCCTTCAGATGCGCGATGGCGATCTTCAGGTCCGGCGCGTTCTTCGCCGCGCGCTGGATCAGTGCATCCAGCGCGGGATCGTTGAACTGCTTCCACCACGCGGCCTGGAAACCTTCGGCGGTTTCCTGCTTGGCGTCCGCTTCCTGCAGAGTCAGCGGTTTCTCGTCAGGGCGGTGGTAGTCCGGGCCCACACTTACGCAACCGGCCAGCAGCAGTGCGGTTGCCATCGCGCTCAGGCGAAGGTTCCGGGTAGAGCGCCTGGCAAACCAGGCGCGTACGTTCTCAATCACAGTAGACATCAGTGTTCCTCCAGCGCGGGCGTGTTGAGGCCCTTGGCGGCGCGGCGGGCGGCGCGACGCGCTTCGGCGCGCTCGCTCCAGCCGCGGATGATCACGTAGAACAGCGGGGTGAAGATCAGGCCGAAGAAGGTCACGCCGAGCATGCCGGCGAACACCGCCACGCCCATGGCATGGCGCATCTCCGCGCCGGCGCCGTGCGAGGTCACCAGCGGCACCACGCCCATGATGAAAGCGATCGAGGTCATCAGGATCGGGCGCAGTCGCAGGCGGGCGGCTTCCAGCACGGCCTGCTTGCGGTCCATGCCTTCCAGGATCTGCGCTTCGCGAGCGAACTCCACGATCAGGATGGCGTTCTTGCAGGCCAGGCCCACCAGCACGATCAAACCGATCTGGGTGAAGATGTTGTTGTCGCCGCCGGACAGCCACACGCCGGAGATCGCGGACAACAGCACCATCGGTACGATCAGGATCACCGCCAGCGGCAGGGTCAGGCTTTCGTACAACGAAGCCAGCACCAGGAACACCAGCAGCACGCACAAGGGGAACACCAGCACCGCGGTATTGCCGGCGAGGATCTGCTGATAAGTCAGCTCGGTCCATTCGAACGACATGCCGTTGGGCAGGTTCTCGCGCGCCAGCTTCTCCATCGCATCCTGCGCCTGGCCCGAGCTGAAGCCCGGCGCCGGGCCGCCGTTGATCTCGGCGGTCGGATAGCCGTTGTAGTGCTGCACGCGGTCCGGACCCACGCCCTGGTGCACGGTCAGGAACGAACCGAGCGGGATCGCATCGCCGCGCGCGTTGCGGGTGCGCAGCTGCAGCAGGTCTTCCGGCTCACGGCGGAAGCCCTGGTCGGCGGACACGTTCACCTGGTAGGTGCGGCCGAAGCGGTTGAAGTCGTTGACGTACAGCGAGCCCATGTAGGCCTGCATGGTCTGGTACACGTCGGCCAGGTCCACGCCTTCGGCCTTGGCCTTCTCGCGGTCCACGTTGGCGTCGATCTGCGGCACGCTCACCTGGTAGCTGGAGAACAGGCCGGCCAGGGTCGGGGTCTTGCGGCTTTCGGCGATCAGGTTCTGGGTCTGCTTGTACAGCTCCTCGAAGCCGACGTCGCCGCGGTCCTCGACCTGGATGCGGAAGCCGCCGATCGTGCCCAGGCCCATCACCGGCGGCGGCGGGAACACCGCGATATACGCGTCCTGGATGCCGCCGAACTTCTGGTTCAGCGCCATCGAGATCGCACCGGCCGACAGCGACGCATCGCGGCGCTCCTCGAACGGCTTGAGCGTGGCGAACACGATGCCGGAGTTGGTGCTGTTGGTGAAACCGTTGATCGACAGGCCCGGGAACGCCACCGCGCTCTGCACGCCCGGCTGCTTCAGGGCGATCTCGCTCATGCGGCGGATCACGTCTTCGGTGCGGTCGAGCGAGGCCGCGTCGGGCAGCTGCGCGAACGCCACCAGGTACTGCTTGTCCTGCTGCGGCACGAAGCCGGTCGGCACATGGGCAAAGCCCAGGAAGCCCAGCGCCACCAGGCCGCCGTACACCATCAGGGTAACGGTGCCGGCGCGCAGCACGCGCTTCACGCCGCCCACGTAGCGGTTGGCGCCGCTGGTGAACACGCGGTTGAACGGACGGAACACCCAGCCCAGGCTCTTGTCCATCCACACCGTGAGCTTGTCCTTCGGCGCGTCATGGTCGCGCAGCAGGATGGCGGCCAGCGCCGGGCTCAGGGTCAGCGAGTTGAACGCCGAGATCACCGTGGAGATGGCGATGGTCAGCGCGAACTGGCGATAGAACTGGCCGGTCAGGCCGCTGATGAAGGCGGTCGGCACGAACACCGCGCACAGCACCAGGGCGGTGGCGACGATGGGGCCGGTCACTTCCTTCATCGCCTGGCGCGTGGCTTCCTTCGGCCGCATGCCGTGCTCGATATGGCGCTCGACGTTCTCCACCACCACGATGGCGTCGTCCACCACGATGCCGATCGCCAGCACCAGGCCGAACAGCGACAGCGCGTTGAGCGAGAAGCCCGCCAGGTACATCACCGCGAAGGTGCCGATCAGCGACACCGGCACCGCCACCAGCGGGATGATCGAGGCGCGCCAGGTCTGCAGGAACAGGATCACCACCAGCACCACCAGGGCGATGGCTTCGAACAGGGTATGCACCACCGCCTCGATCGAACCGCGCACGAACACGGTCGGGTCGTACACGATGTGGTAGTCGATGCCCTGCGGGAACTCCTTCTTCAGCTCCGCCATGGTGGCGCGCACTTCGTCGGAGATCTGGATCGCGTTGGAGCCCGGGCGGGCGAAGATCGGAATCGCCACCGCCGGCTGGTTGTCCAGCAGGCTGCGCAGCGCGTAGTTGTTGGAACCCAGCTCCACGCGGGCCACGTCGCGCAGGTGCGTCACGCCGCCGTCGGCGGTGGTGCGCACGATGATGTTGAGGAAGTCTTCCTCGGTGACCAGGCGGCCCTGGGTATTGATGTTGAGCTGGAACGCGGCATTGCCCGGACCGGGCGGCGCATTCAGCGCACCGGCGGCCACCGCCACGTTCTGTTCCTGGATCGAGTGGATCACGTCGCCGGTGGTCAGCTGGCGCGAGGCCAGTTTCTCCGGGTCCAGCCACACGCGCATGCTGTATTCGCCCGCGCCGAACAGCTGCACGTCGCCGACACCGTTGAGGCGTGCCAGCTGGTCCTTGATGTGCAGCCGCGCGTAGTTCGACAGGTACAGCATGTCGTAGCGGTTATCGGGCGAGGTCAGGTGCACGACCATGGTCAGGTCGGGCGAACTCTTCTGCGTGGTCACGCCCAGGCGCTGCACTTCCTGCGGCAGCTTGGTCAGCGCCTGCGCCACGCGGTTCTGCACCTGCACCTGGGCGTTGTCCAGGTCGCTGCCCAGCGCGAAGGTCACGGTCAGCGTCATGGCGCCGTCGCTGGTCGACTGCGAGGAGGTGTAGAGCATGCCCTCCACGCCGTTGATCTGTTCTTCCAGCGGCGTGGCGACGGTCTCGGCGATCACCTTGGGGTTGGCGCCGGGATAGCTGGCGCGCACCACCACGGTGGGCGGCACCACTTCGGGGTATTCGGAGATCGGCAGCTTGAACAGCGAGATGCCGCCCGCGATGACGATCAGTACGGAGAGGACGCCGGCCAGGATCGGCCTGTCCACGAAGAATTGGGCGATTTTCATCGGATCGGTCCTGAGAGTTCTTTAGGACAAGCCGGCCCTGCAGGCGCGTCTTCAGACGCGCCGGAGGGTGCCGTTTCGTTCCCTGTCCCCGCCGCGACCGCGGCGGGGTGTTGCCGTCGGTCAGTTCTGCGCGGCGACCTTGGCGTTGCTGCCGCCGCCGCTTTGGGCCAGCTGCTTGTCGGCATCGAGGCTGCGGGTTTCCATGGCCACCTTGGTCGCGTTCACCTCGGCGCCGGGGCGCACGTGCTGCAGGCCGTTGACCACCACCACATCGTCCTTGCCCAGGCCTTCCTCGACCACGCGCAGGCCGTCCAGCAGCGGGCCGGTGACGATGCGGCGGTATTCGACCTTGCGGTCCTTCACCACCAGCACGTACTTGTTGCCGAGGTCCGAAGCGACGGCGCGGTCGTCGATCAGCGCACGCGGGCGCTGGCTGTCGCTGCGCAGCTGCACGCGTACGTACAGGCCGGGGGTGTAGCTGCCGTCGGCGTTGTCGAACACCGCGCGCAGGCGGATCGTGCCGGAGCCGGCGCGCAGCTGGTTGTCGACGAAGTCGATGCGGCCGGCGTGCGGGAAGCCCTGCTCGTTGGACAGCGCCATCGCCACCTTCGGTGCGACGCCACGCTCGCGGCGCAGCTGTTCGAGCTTCAGATAGCTGTGCTCGTCGACGTCGAAGTAGGCATAGACCGGATTCACGCTGACCACGCTGGTCAGCACGTCATTGCTGGTGACCAGGTTGCCGGGGGTGATCAGGGCGTTGCTGACGCGGCCGTCGACCGGCGCGCGCACTTCGGTGAAGCCGAGATTAAGCTTGGCGGCGTCCAGCGCGGCGCCGGTGGAGGCCAGCTGCGCCTTGGCGCTCTGCGCCGCGGTGCTGAGGCGGTCGCCTTCCTCGCGCGAAATGGCGTGCTGCTCCAGCAGCTTCTGGCCGCGGGCCGCGTTGGCGTCGGCCAGGCTCAGTTCCGAGCGGGCCTGGCTGAGATTGGCCTGGAGGCGGTCCACTTCGGCCTGGTAGGGACGCGGGTCGATGCGGAACAGCAGCTGGCCCTTCTTGACCATGGCGCCCTCGGTGAAGTGCACCGAGTCGACATAGCCGCTCACGCGCGGCCGCAGCTGGATCGTGTCCACCGCCTGCAGGCGGCCGGTGAACTCGTTGGAATCGTTGACCGCGCGGACCAGCACCTGGGCGACGGTCACTTCGGGCGGACCGCCGGCGGCGGCCTGGGCGTGGGTTTCACCGCGGCTGCCGAGCACGGCCCAGCTGCCGGCCACGGCAACCACGGCGAGGGTGGCGAAGATCCATCGTTTCTTCATGATGCGCTCCGAGAATTAGTGAACCGATTGGTTCAAACCGTTCGAGGCGCGAGAGAATAGGTGTACCTTCCGGTTTAGAAAATACCCTGCTTGTGCAATGCAGTAGTGACTGTCAGTCACGAATGAGCGCAGAATCGACTCCATGGAAGACTTTGCCGCAATATCCGCCTTCGTTCGCGTGGTCGAAGCCCGCAGCTTCGCCGCCGCCGCCGTCCAGCTGGGCATGACCCCCTCCGGCGTCAGCCGGGCAGTCTCACGCCTGGAAGAGCGCCTCGGTGCCCGCCTGCTGTTCCGCTCGACCCGTTCGCTGCGGTTGACCGACGATGGGGCCGCGTTCCACGCACGTTGCAAGGAAATTCTTGCCGATCTGGCTGAGGCGACCGAAGCCCTTAACTATGCCACCCGCAAGCCCACTGGCCGCCTGCGAGTGGGAATTTCGCTGGCCGTGGGCCGGGCCGCGGTGATTCCGCGCCTGGACGAGTTCGAACGCCGCTACCCGGATATCCGCCTGGAGCTGTCGATGAGCGACAGCCCGGCCGATCTCAATGAGGAAGGCATCGACTGCGCCATCCGCGTGGGCGAGTTGGAGGATTCCAGCCTGATCGCCCGCAAGATCGGCTACCTGCGCAACGTGGTCTGCGCCTCGCCGGAATACCTGGCCAAGTACGGCGCCCCGCGCAGCATCGAGGATCTGAAGCAGCACCGCTGCATCAACTATGTCTATCCCAACGGCCGCCCGCGCCAGTGGCAGTTCGACACGCCCAGCGGCCAGGTCGGGGTGGATGTGGACGCGCACCTGCTGATCAACGACGGCGAGTCGGTGATCCAGGCCGCCGCCGCGGGCCTGGGCGTCACCCAGGCGCCGCACATGCTGCTGTGCTGCATGCTCGACAAGGGCATGCTCGAGCTGGTGATGACCGACACCATCTCCACCGGCAAGCCGGTGTGGATCGTGTATCCGCAGAAGAAGCACCTGTCGGCGCGCGTGCAGGCCTTTATCGAATGGGTGCGCGAGCTGTTCGACCGCACCAATGAGCCGGGCTACAAGAAGGTGCCGGCGGTCGGGAAAGCGGATGTGCCGGAGCGCCTGAGCGCCTGAGTTCTGGCGCCCGCTTCGCATGCAGCGTCCGAAACTCGGACGTTGTTTATTTTTTTAGGATCCCTCCGCATTGCCTATGGGCTTCCGATAAAGCAAGGATCCCATCCGGGAATACGTCATTGCCTGGCCATCCTGGACCAAGGCAAGACCGCATGCCCGAACGATCCTGATCGTCAAGCCATAAGCGGAGGAACATCCCATGGTCGAGCTAAGCTCAAGTGAGATCGCCCAAGTCAGCGGCGGACTCAAATGGAGTCGTGCCGAGATGTCGGACAATGTCGAAATCGATCCTGGCGTGCCGAATGACACGCGGATGATGTGGGCCGCATGGGGTAACCGTAATGAGTGGCTGGCCTGAGGCGGAATAGTTCTAGCCGCTGATGGACTTCACGGTGCGGCGCCAAGACGGGCGGTGGACTCCGTTCACCGCCCGGCTGCGAAGCGAAACCATCGAGACGCTGTCGACACACCAGGAATCGCGCCGATGCCGATACCAGCATCCTTACGACAGCTTGCGGTTTCAGGCGCGGTTCTGGCCCTCGCGGCCGGCTGTGCCTCGTCGGCAGACAGCGATCAGGGCAGGGAGTCTTCCATCCATGGTGCAACCGGTGGAGTCACCCAGCCGAGCTCCGATGAAAGCGCAAGGCTCCTTTCGGAGAAGTTCACTGAGATCGAGGATGTAGGCGCCATACCACCTGCCTGCAAGGCCGCTTTTGCGAAAGCCACGGGAGAATCGAGCTTTGCGCTTGCCAATCCGGGCGCTCCCTATCAATCGACCGACGTCGTGACGACAGGGGCAAAATTGCCCTGGCGGCGCCTCATTTACGGTGGCCTGTCGTCTGATCGATGCGTGCTCTACTACGAGATCGGTGGCTTCACCACGACCTACGCCGTTGTCGTTTTTGATATATCGGCGCCAGGCAGCGCCAAATGGATCTGGGGAGGCGTGGATGGTTTCGAGGTCACCAGCTTTCAGTCCTTGCTCCTTCAAATAGGTCGAGGAAGCTTCAGGCAGAACGGTGGGCGTTACTGACAAGTCTTCGCCAGCAACAAGATAGCCGCCTTCCTTCCGGAGGGAATCGCACACCGGTTCATAAAGGTGCGATCCACGGCGGTATAAGCCATTGATCTGAATTGACTTCAGAAATCTTCATTCGCTTTTCCGGCGCTTCAGCCGCCGTCCCGCTGGACTCCATGGGCACACCCACTCACGGAGTCACCGATGCATCGTCCCTGGCCTTACCTCCTCGCCGCCCTGCTGGCCGGCTGTTCCTTTGCGCTCGCCGCGGCCGACTATCGGGCACCGGTGTCGCACGATGACGGCTGGCCCGTCGCCGATGCCCGCGCCGTACATCTCGACACCGCCCCCTTCGCCGCCCTCGAAGTCAGGCTGGCCGACGGCAGCTACAAGAACATCACCAGCATCCTGGTCGCGCGCGACGGCAAGCTGGTCTACGAGCACTACTTCAACGGCGGCGACGCCGAGCATCTCAACGACGTCCGCTCCGCCAGCAAGAGCGTCACCGCGCTGCTGGCCGGCGCGGCCATCGATCGCGGCCTGATCCCCGGCGTGCAGGCCAAGGTCTACGGCTTCTTCCCCGACAAGCAGCCGGTGCAGCATGCCGACCCGCGCAAGCAGGCGATCACCCTGGAAGACCTGCTGACCATGAGCTCGCTGTGGGAATGCAACGACGAGAACGAGTTCTCTTCCGGCCACGAAGAACGCATGTACGTCAGCGAAGACTGGCTGCAGTTCGCGCTGGACCTGCCCATCAAGGGCTTCGCCCCGTGGATGAGCAAGCCCGCGGACAGCCCGCACGGCCGCGCCTTCTCCTACTGCACCGCCGGCGCCTTCGTCGCCGGCGCCGTGGTGGAACGCGCCGCGCGCATGCCGCTGGCGCGCTTCGCCGCCGAGGCGCTGGAAAAACCGCTCGGCATCGAGCACGCGCAATGGAACACCTCGCCGCTGGGCATCGGCATGGGCGGCGGCGGCACGCGCTACCGCAGCCGCGACCTGGCCAAGCTCGGCCAGCTGGCCCTGGACGAAGGCCGCTGGCATGGCAAGCAGGTGATCTCGGCAGCGTGGATCCGCGCCATGCTCGGCGTGCATGCGCAGGCGCGCGACGACGCGGACTACGGTTATCTGTGGTGGTGCTTCCGCAAGCCGGTCACCGGCATCGACGAGCCGGTGTGGGCGATGGGTGGCAACGGCGGCAACTACGTGTTCGTGGTGCCGTCGCGGCAGCTGGTCGCGGTGATCACCAGCACCGCCTACAACCAGCGCTATGCGCATCCGCAGTCGCAGGAAATCCTGCGCGAATACTTGCTGAAGGCGGCGCAGCCGGGCCGTTAATGCACGTCGCGCAGGTCCGCCGGCCGCCAGTCGGCCGCCAGGACCTGCGCACGCTGCGCCGCGCCGCGCCGGCTGAGCGCATCGATCGATGCAGCGTAGGCCGGCTCGTTGGCGAGACCGCGCAGCAGCGGCGAGGTCTGCAGGTAGGCGCGGTCGCTGTAGCCGGCCTGCACGGCGGTATCCACCGAGCGCAGCGCATCGGCGCGCAGGCCTCGCGCTTCCTGCAGCAGGGCCAGTTCGAGATAGTCGCCGGGATAACCGGCGCCACCGAGGAACTGCCGCTGCAACTGCGCGATGCGTTCGTCGAGCCAGGCCGGCGTGGGCGCCGCCGTGCCGTATAGCGTGGCCAGCGTGGTCGGCGCGCTCATCTGCGGACGCAGCTGGCGCGCCTGTTCGAAGGCGTGGCGCGCCGCATCGCGGTCGCCGCGCAGCAAGGCCAGTTCGCCGCCGAGCACGTAGAGGTCCACGTGCGGCGTATTGCGCGCCAGCGCCTGGTCCAGCGCGTCCTGCGCTTCCTTGAAGCGTCCCTGCAGGAACAGGTGGCGCGGCCAGGCGATGTTGGAGAACACGTTGTCCGGATACAGCTGGAAGCTCTCGCGATAACGCCGCTCCGCCGCATCGGTGAAACCCAGCAGTTCCAGCTCGCGGGCGATCTGCACGGCGCGGAAACGCACACGCGCCGGATCGCCATGCATGTCCAGGTTGGCATGCAGTGCATCGGCGAGACGGCCTTGCTCCTGGTAGAGATAGGCCGCCGAAGCGCGCGCTGCATCGTCGTTGGGATCGAGCGCCAGCGCTTTCTCGTAGGCGCGTAGTGCAGCGGCCAGCTCGCCCGCGCAATCGTGCGCATAGGCCAGCGCGACCCAGGCGCCGCTGTTGCCGGGTGCGGTCTTCAGCACGGTTTCCGCTTCGCGCTGCGCCCGTTGCGTCCAGTCGTAGGGGAAGTTGTAGAGGCAGACGCGGGCGCTGTAGGCGCGGCTCAGGCCCAGGTGCGCGGCCGTGCTCGCCGGATCGCCGGCCAGCACCTGCTGATAGAGGTTGATCGCGCGCTCGTTGTTGTCCTTCTGCCCGATGCCCGCGTAGTAGGCGGCACGATTCAGCAGCGTCTGCGCGGGATCGACGCCACCGGGGCCGCCGGTCGAGCGATGCCACCACCAGCCGCCCGCCGCCGCCAGCGCGAGCACGCCCAGCCCGGCGATCCACGCGACCGGCGAACGCCGCGTCGCGAGCGGCTCTTCTACGATCAACGCCTCCGTGCTCAACGGCGGCTCGCACAGCTGATAACCCCGCCCGCGCACCGAGCGGACATAGCGCGGATGGCGCCCATCGTCGCCCAATGCCTGGCGCAGCAGCTTCACGCGCTGGGTGACGGTCTCTTCGTTCACCACCGCCGGCGCCCAGACCTCGGCCATCAGCGTGTCGAAGTCGACCACCGCATCGCCATGGCGCAGCAGGCAGGCCAGCAGCTGGAAGTTCAGGCCCTGCACGTCCAGAGCATTGCCATCGCGCGTCACGCGCTGGCGCGCTGTGTCGATGTGCAGGTCGAGCAGGCGGTAGTGGGGCGACGGATCCATGCGCGCCGAACTATGTCACGGAACGTAGGAGCGTAGGTTGGGGTGGGCCGCCAGGCGAACCCCAACGCCACGATGCGCTTGGAGCTTGCGACGTTGGGGTTCGCCTGGCGGCTCACCCCAACCTACGCCGTGCCTGCTCAGGCGCCGCTCGGCATCAGCAGCAACAGGGCGATGCCCAGCGCGATGCGGTAGATCGCGAACGGCGTGAAGCGATGCGTGCGGATATAGCCCAGCAGCCACTTTACGGCGATGAAGGCGACGATGGCCGAGACTACGAAGCCCACGATCAGCGCCGTCCAGTCCTCGTGCGCCACGCCGTCGCTCTTCACCACCTTCAGCAATTCATAGCCGGTGGCGGCATACATGGTGGGAATGCCGACCAGGAAGGCGAATTCGGTGGCCGCCGCGCGGTTGCTGGTGCCGGCCAGCATGGCGGCGAAGATGGTCGCGCCGGAGCGCGAGGTGCCGGGAAACACACCGGCCACGATCTGCGCGATGCCGACCAGGATCGCCACCGTCCAGGTCACCTCGGTGCGGTCGACCTGGCGCGCCGCCATCTGCTCGGCGCCGATCATCCACAGGCCGCCGATCACCAGCGCCCAGGCGATCGGCGTCACCGCCTCGGGCAGCTTGAAGCCCATGTGGGTGACGATGAAACCCAGCACAGCGGTGATCATGAACGCCACGAACAGCTTCAGCACATAGTCGCGGTTGGCCGGATCGCGCCACTGCGTGAGCAGGCCCCAGATGCGCTTCCAGTAGATCAGCGTGACCGCGAGGATGGCGCCGGCCTGGATGCCCACGTTGAACAGGTCCGAGCGCTCGCCCAGGCCCAGCTTCTCGGCGATCAGCAGATGGCCGGTGCTGGAGATGGGCAGGAACTCGGTGATGCCTTCGATGATGCCGAGCAGGATGACTTTGATCAGATCGGTCACGTGCGGGACTCCGGGCCACTGCAAAGCGCCATAGCTTAAGCGCTAGCCCCTTCCTTGGGGCACGGCCACGCCTTATTTGCTGACTGCCGGTTCATGCGGAGCTTCTTGCGATGACGCGGACCAGGCGCGCATGTCGGGCAACGCGGGATCGATGCGCGTGGCATCCAGGCGTCCGCGCAACCACGACGACAGCTTGTCCAGCGGACAATGGTCGGTAACGGGGCAAGGCGTGAGCCTCAAGGTCTTGCGCGTCAGCGCGGTGGGCCGGGCGACATCGGCGCGGCGCAGGGCATCGAGCGTGGGCATCGCGGTGGAGACCGTGACGCTGTAGGTGTCATGCGTCTGCCACAGATCGAACACCAGCGCGCCACCGGGCGGGTAGTCGTCGGGATGCGCGGCGTCATGCCAGTCGACATCCAGCAGGCCGGCCAGTTGCGCGAGATTGGTGTCGTGGCCGACCACCAGCACGGCGCGCGCGGATGCCGGTGCGAGCGCCGCGGCATCGGGCTTCTCGCCGTCAGCCTGCTGTAACGTGGCGAGCACGTGTGCAAGCAGGTTGGAACCGCCGCGTGCCGCGGCCGGCATGGCCTTCTTGCTCAGCGCGAACTGCAGGTTGTGCAGGGTGACGAGGCGGCCGATGGTCGCTTCGTCGCCCTGACCCCAAGCCACCTGCGCCGAAGGGAAACCCTGCGCGTATTCGAGCATCAGGTTCTCGCTCAGGCTGCCGGCGGTCTTCAGTGCCTTGGCGCGTGCGGCGTCATCCGCCGCGTCGAGCAGGGTCTTGCGGCCATCGGCATGCGCTTTCGCCAGGCAGGCCTGGCCTTCGCAACCGAGCAGCACGCGCTGCAGCTGCGCCAGCACGGCCGGCGGCCATGTGACGGGCAATGCGGGCTTGTCGTCCTCGTCCTTGTCGTCATCCTTGCCACCGAAGTGGAACAGCGGATTGTTCTGGTCGGTGGGCAGCGCCAGATACGTGCCGTCACATGCCGGCGCCAGGCCCTGCACCAGCGCCGCGCCGCTGGCGTGATTGCGCGGCGTGCTGTCGGCGATCACCACCAGCTGGTCCATGCGATCGCAGGCGCCGGACCACAGGCCGTCGGCGGCGAGCGTGCGGCGATAGTTCGCTCCGAGCGCGCGCATGCCTTCGATGCCATGCGGTGTGAGCTGCCCCGGCGCCACCGGCCAGGTCTCCCACGGCCGGCTGGCATACGGCGCCAGCGCGTCCGGCGCCTTGGTCGGCGCACGCACGCCGTGCCGCAGCACCACCACGCGCAGGCGCAGCGTCGCATCGTCCGCCTGCGCCAGCACCGGCGCGAGCAGCGCCGCGCCAAGCAGCGCGGCGCGGGCGAAGCGGCCCGGCGGCCTCACAGCTTCACCGACAGATCGAGGAACACGCCACGACCCGGCAGCCCGAAATACAGCGGCGTGCCGCTCACCGACTGCGTGCCTGCATAGCCGGTCAGCTTGTGCACGTTGAACAGGTTGTTGACGTCCACGCTCACCGAATACCCCTTCGCGCCCCAGGGACCATGCTCGCCGCGGAAGCCGAACGCCGCATCCCACGAGGTGTAGCCGGCGATGCGCGCGCCGTTGGCGAACACGTCGTTGCCGCTGGCGTCGGTGGCATTGTCCAGGCCGTACTGGTGACCCACGAACTTGCCCATCAGCGAGCCGAACCAGCCCTGCTGGCTGCTGTAGAGCAGGCCCAGCGCACCGGTCACCTTCGGCGTCGCCGCCACCTGCACGTTGCTGCCCTTGTAGGTCGCCTTGTTGTAGCTGGCATTGCCGTACAGGCTCAGGCTGGGCGTCAGCGCATAGGTCCCTTCCACCTCGGCGCCCTTGTACACCGCGCCGCCGCCGTTGACGTAAGCGCTTTCGTTGCCGTTGGCGGTCTTCACCTCGGTTTCGGTGATGAAGTTCTTGAAGTCGATGTAGTACAGGCTGGCGCCGAAGGTCAGTGCGCGCGTCGCGTAGGCGGTGCCGATCTGGTAGTTGGTGGTGAGCTCCGGATCCAGCCCGCGCGTGCCATTGAGTTCGATCACATCGATCGGCGGCGCCAGGAAGCCGCGTGCCACCTGCGCATACGCGCTCCACTCGTCGCTGAGGCGGTCGTGCAGGCTCAGCGAGGGCAGGGTGGCGCTGTAGGTGGCTTCCGCATGCGAAGGCACCGGCGGCGAGATCTTGTTGAGCGCCGCGTCGAGGCTGCGGGTGACCGAGGAGTAGCGCAGGCCCGGGCTCAGCGTGAGCTGGTCGGTGATGCTCCAGTCGTATTGCACATACGGCTGCGCGGTGTCGGTGCGGTCCTTGAGCTGGTAGTTGTAGACCGGGCCGTACTTGGTGCCGCTGCGCTGGCCGGTGGTCATGTCCAGCGGCAGCTGGTAGCGCTCGTCGAGGTTGCGCTCCAGCCACACGCCGGTCTGCAGCGTCCCCGGGCCGAGCGAACGCGCCAGGCGCAGCACGTCGCCGAAGGCGCGGAAGCCGTTGTCGGCCTGCTTGCCCGGCACGTCGGTGGCGGACTTGCCCACCTTCTTGCCCTTGGCGTCGTAGAAGGTCACGCCGTTGTCGGCGGGGTTGTTGTCGGTAGCGTCGCTGGCCTTGAGCGACCAGTGGTCGAAGCTGTTGTAGTAGACCTTGTTGTCCACGTCCCAGTCGCCCAGTCGCGTGACCAGGCCGACGTAGGTGAAGCTGGAGTAGTACGCGGCCCTGTTGTAGCCCTGGTACGACTGCAGCCGCGGATCGTCGCGCAGGCCGTAGCGCCAGCCGTACTGTGCGATCTCGTCCAGCGTCGCGCCCTGCACCGTGTTCTGGTGTTCCTGGTTGTAGCTGGTGACGAAGGTCAGCGTGGTGGCCGGTCCGAGGTCGCTCACCGTCTTGATGAAGGCGTGCTCGCGGCGGTCGTCGGTGCCCTTGAGGTAGGTGTCGCTGGCTTCCTTGGAGATGTCGGCGAACAGCTTGGTGTGCGCGCCGAGCTGTTCGTCCGCGGCGACGCCGCCGGCACGCGTGTTCCAGCTGCCCACGGTGAGATAGGGCGTGATGCCCGGCACGTCGCTGGGATCGCGCGAACGCAGGCCCACGGTGCCGCCGAAGGTGGCGTTGCCGATAGTCGATCCGCCGCCCGGACCACGGTCGATCTCGGCCTGGCCCAGCACGTGGTTGTTGAAATAGGCCGAGGTGGTGTGGTGCAGGTCGCTGGCGTCGCCGAACGGAATGCCGTCGAAGGTGATGTTGAACTGCCCGTCCTGGAAGCCGCGGATGCTGATGCCTTCGTTCTTGCCCAGGCCCGGACCTTCCGGCGAGGTGACGGTGACGCTGGGCGCGTACTTGATGATGTCGTCGAAGTTGGAATTAAAGCGCAGGCCGTCGCGGATGAAGCGCTCGTCGATCACCGAGGTCGGCTGCACCGCGTCCAGCGGCGCGGCGCTCGGCGCCAGCGTGTCCACCGCGTTGGCGTGCACGCTGATCGGCGCCAGTTCGCGCGTGGCGTTATCGGTGTCCACCGGCGGCAGGCCGCGCGACGCCGTCGCGTCCGCGGCCGGGGCGTTTCCCGTGCGCGCCGCCGGCACGATGGTCACCGTCGTGGGCGTGACGAAGCGGTAGTCCAGGCCGGTGCCGGCCAGCAGCTGGCCCAGCTGCGCGCGCGGTTCGCCGGCGGCGGCGCCGCGGCTTTTCACGCTTTCGGCCACCTCGGCCGAATACACCAGCTGCAGGCCGCTGCGGCTGGCCAGCAGGTCCAGCGCCTGCGCCAGCGGCATCGGTGCGATGGCCGGTGCGGGTGCGACATGATCCTGCGCATGCAGGGACAGGGACAGCGTGCCGCCGAGCAGCAGCGCGATGTGGAGGGCGAGCGTCTTGCGCATGGAACGGACCTTGGGCGAGAGGGGAGATCGAAGGCGGCGATGCACACACGCATCGCCGCCGCATGACCTCTACGAGTGCCCGGAGCGCCAGTCGGGTACCGCCGATTCGATGAATTTTTTCTTACAGCCTGCGCGTCACCCGGATGTCATCCGCGCCGCGCTGCACGCGCACGCCGGGCAAGGTGCCCAGGTAGGCGACGAAAGCCTCCGGATCGCGCGCATGGAAGCGGCCGCTGATGCGCGTGGCGGCCAGCGCCGGGTCGTCGATGCGCAGCGGCTTGCCGCCATAGGCGTCGAAGCGGCGCGCCACCTCGGCCACCGTGCTGTGCTCGAAATGGATATCGGCCGGCAGCCAGGCGGTGCGCCGGGCGAGGTCGGCCTGGCGTTCCAGCGCGGCCAGCCGGCCATTGGCGACTTCGGCGTACTGGCCGGCGTGCAGGTCCGCCAGCGTGTCGGCACGCGCGCCCGACGGTTCGCCCGGCCACACGCGCACTTCGCCGCTGATCACCGCGACGCTGGCACCGTTCGCGTTGCGATGAGCGTCGAACACGGTGCCGACGTCTTCCAGCACCTGCTCGCCAACGCCAACGCGCAGCGGGCGCGCGGGGTCCTTGCCCACGTCGAACAAGGCACCGCCGCGCAGCAGTTCGAAGCGGCGCTGCGTGCCGTCGTAGCGCACGGCCATCGCGCTGCCGCGATCGAGCTGCACCAGCGTGCCGTCGTCGAAGCCGAGCTGGCGCACTTCGCCGGCGGAGGCGTAGACGTCCATCGGCGCGACCGTACCGCGCACATAAGCGGCGCCGCCGATCAGCGCCACCGCGACGGCAGCGACCGCCTGCTGCCACCACGACGTGCCGCGTCGGCGCGTCGGTACCGCGGATGGAGTGCGCGGCATCAGCGGGCGCAGCGGCACCACCGCGCGTTCAGTGGCGGCCAGCGCGGCCAGCGCGTCGGTATCCAGCGCATCGAGCGCCGCGGCCGCGCCCAGATTGCCGTGCAGGCGGGCCATGCCGAGGTATTCGGAAACATGCAGCGGCGACAGCCGCAGCCAGGCGAGGAAGCGTGCATGCTGCGCCTCGTCCAGCCCTTCGCGCTGGTCGAGATACCACTCGGCCGCCTGCTCGGCGATGCGGCGCAGCAGGCGCGGGTCGACGGCGTCAGTCATAGCGCGCCATCCCGGTGCGGCACGCGGCCAGCGCCTTGACGATGTATTTCTTGACCATGTTGGAAGAGACGCCCAGGCGTTCGCCGATCTCGCGGTAGCCCAGCTCGTCGCGGTAATGCATGACCAGCACCGCGCGGCAGCGCGGGGTGAGGCGCGCGATCAGCTCGCCCAGCCGGCGGCGGCGCAGTTCGCGGTCCACATCGGCGGCCGCCTCGCAGGGCGTCGCCAGCCGTTCCAACACGTCTTCCAGCGCATCGCCGTTGACGGGCGCGCGCTGGCGCAGCGTCGCGTGCTCGCGCAGCAGGTTGGAGGCGATGGTGAACAGGTACGCCTCGGGATTGCGGATGTCTTCGGCGCCATGCCGGTCCGCGCGCAGCAGGCGCAGATAGACCTCCTGCACCAGGTCCTGCGCATCCCAGGCGTGCGCGGTACGCCGGAGGAAATAGCGATTGAGGGTGTCGCGCTGTTCCTCGAACAGGCGCGACAGCCCGGCGGCGGGGTCGGTCACGGATGCTCGCGGCGCGGTGGGATAGGCGCGGGACGCTAGTGCGTAGCAGTGACGACTGTGTGACGACGTAGGTTGGGGTGAGCCAAAGGCGAACCCCAACGTGGCGGTGCGGGGATGTTGGGGTTCGCCTTCGGCTCACCCCAACCTACGCCGGTGCCTTGGACTCAGGCTAGGATGGTGGGTGTCGTGGGCGAGGGAGGTGCATTCGGCCTTCCTGGTGCAATCCCGTTGTGGGATTAGCACCAATTCGGTGCGTGTTCGCGGCCTCGCTTCACGTCATCCTTACGCAAGTAACTGATCCGGCATGCCTCCACGCGCTGGCATGGAGCTTGCCAAAGAGCGAGTTGTTTCCACGTCCCCATCCATTCGAGGTTCGTCATGCCCGCCCAGAAAGTGCTCGACCTGATCCAGGAACACGACGTCGAGTTCGTCGACCTGCGTTTCGCCGACATGCTCGGCAAGCACCACCACGTCACGTTCCCGGCGCACACCATCGACGAGTCGACCTTCGAGGACGGCAAGATGTTCGACGGTTCCTCGATCGCCGGCTGGAAGGGCATCAACGAGTCGGACATGATCCTGCTGCCCGATCCGGACACGGCCTACCTCGATCCGTTCAGCGGCCACACCCAGCTGGTCCTGCACTGCGACGTGCTCGAGCCCAGCACCATGCAGGCCTATGGCCGCGACCCGCGCTCGATCGCCAAGCGCGGCGAGGCCTTCCTGAAGTCCACCGGCATCGCCGACACCGCCTTCTTCGGTCCGGAGCCGGAATTCTTCATCTTCGATTCCGTGCGCTGGCAGAACGACATGGGCCGCGTGTTCTACGAAATCGGCTCCGAAGAAGCCTCGTGGTCGTCGCGCTACAAGTACGAAGACAACAATACCGGCCACCGTCCGGGCGTGAAGGGCGGCTACTTCCCGGTCAGCCCGGTCGACTCGCTGGGCGACCTGCGCGCCGACATGTGCAAGGTGCTGGAGTCGCTGGGCCAGGTGGTGGAAGTGCACCACCATGAAGTGGCCAACGCGGGCCAGTGCGAGATCGGCGTGAAGTTCAACACGCTGGTGCAGAAGGCCGACGAGCTGATGACCATGAAGTACGTCATCAAGAACGTGGCGCACCAGAACGGCAAGACCGCCACCTTCATGCCCAAGCCGATCGTCGGCGACAACGGCAGCGGCATGCACGTGCACCAGTCGCTGGCGAAGGACGGCAAGAACCTGTTCGCCGGCGACCTGTACGGCGGCCTGAGCCAGACCGCGCTGTGGTACATCGGCGGCATCTTCAAGCACGCCAAGGCGATCAACGCCTTCGCCAACTCCACCACCAACAGCTACAAGCGCCTGGTGCCGGGTTTCGAAGCGCCGGTGATGCTGGCCTATTCGGCTCGCAACCGCTCGGCCAGCTGCCGCATCCCGTACGTGTCCAACCCGAAGGGCCGCCGCATCGAAGTGCGTTTCCCCGATCCGATGAACTCCGGCTACCTGGTGTTCACCGCGCTGATGATGGCCGGCCTCGACGGCATCATCAACAAGATCGACCCGGGCGCGCCGGCCGACAAGGATCTCTACGACCTGCCGCCGGAAGAAGAGAAGAACATCCCGCAGGTGTGCTCCAGCCTCGACCAGGCGCTGGAAGCGCTGGACAAGGACCGCGACTTCCTCAAGGCCGGCGGCGTGTTCACCGACGACTTCATCGACGCGTACATCGCGCTGAAGATGCAGGAAGTCACCCGCTACCGCGCCAGCACGCATCCGCTGGAATTCCAGATGTACTACGCGCTCTGAGGAGCGCCGAAGCTGGAAGGGACGAAACGGGCGCTGCGGCGTCCGTTTTGTTTTGCAGCGCCGGCTTCCGCGGGCGGCGTTGGCCGTATGCTCTGCGCAGCTTCGCCACCGAGAACCGCGCCCATGAACCGCACCGCCCTGGCCATCCGCCACGTTGCCTTCGAGGATCTGGGCCTGCTCGAACCCTTGCTGGCGGAACGCGGCTACCGCGTGCGCTATCTGGAAGCCGGCGTGGATGCCATCGATGGCCATCTGCTGGATGCGGCCGACCTGGTCGTCGTGCTCGGCGGGCCGATCGGCGTCTACGAGACGGATCGCTATCCGTTCCTCGTCGACGAATCCGCGGCCATCGCATCGCGGCTGGCTGCGGGCAAGCCGACCTTGGGCATCTGCCTCGGCGCGCAGTTGATCGCGCAGGCGCTCGGCGCGGAAGTGGCGCCCACGGGCAGGGCCGAAATCGGCTTCGGTGCGTTGACGTTGACCGACGAAGGGCGCGAGTCGGTGTTGAAGGACATCGGCGAAGTGCCCGTGCTGCATTGGCACGGCGATCAGTTCGCGATACCCGCTGGCGCAAAGCGGCTGGCGCAGACGACAGGCTTCCCTAACCAGGCGTTCGCCATCGGCGAGCACGTGCTCGGCTTGCAGTTCCATCTGGAAGTGGAACCGGAGCAGCTGGAGCGCTGGCTGATCGGGCACGCGCACGAGCTGTCTGCGCACCGGATCGATCCGAAAGTGTTACGCGATGATGCCGCTCTGCATGGCGCTGCACTCGCGCGTGCGGCGCGGGGAATCCTTGACGCCTGGTTGGATGGGCTCTAATGCCGCGGGACTGCGACTGAGAAAAGTCGCGCGATAGTCCCGTATTCCTCTGATTGATGAAAAAGATGGCCGATGTCAGCGTCTACGCAGCCACGCGTACGCGGTAGCCAGCTTCCTCAACGCATGGGAATACGACCATGAAGAACATGCTTGCCCTGTTCGGCGTGCTGCTTGCAGCAGACTGCGGCGCCGCGGTGATCGACGGAACGTTATATAACCTGCGTGGCCCAGTTTCCGGCTACAAGACAGCGGATAAGGCCGGCACCTGCTACGTAGCCATAACCGCATCGGACTGGTACTACAAGGACGGCTACCATTTCGTGGACGATCGCCAGTTGTGCAAACTCGCTCGTGCGAGCTATCTGCTGCGAAGTGACCTAAGGGCCAGGGCAGCGGTCAGATATGGCACGGACACCAACGAGCTCGTTGAATTCGAGGCGACACGCGACGGCGCGCCCTACTGGCCGCCCTATCGCACCGCAAGCAATAGAGCTGAGTACAAGTTGATTGGCCCGGTCAACGGCTATCTGCTCGTCATCAGGAATATGTCCTGCTTCGTGTCGATCAAGGGCAATGACGCACTAAGCAACGGCTACCACGAGGTCAAGAACCGCTCCCACTGCGACACTCTGTTCGGCGCCTATCTGGACGGTTCGACGGTCCAGCTGTCGGTTAAGAAAGCCAAGAACATAAACCAGGTCGTCAGTGTGGCGTTGGGCGACAACCCCAAGGTGTACTGGCCGCCCTACGGCAAGCATTGACCACCTCGCCCTGCTTTGTGTGTGGCGCATAAGCCGCACGCTGACCTTGAACATTCCAGCGCTTCGGACCGTGGCCGCCGCTCCAGGGCGCGACCACCTCCTGTCGGTCCGAACGCAGATTCCGAACATCAGGACCGATCAATGAAGAGCATCGTGCTAGTTCTCGCCCTTATGCCTCTGGCCGCCCAGGCCGGCTCCGCAACCAGCTACACCATGAAAGGCAAGATCGTCGGTTTTACGACGGAGAAAAACGGTGTGTGTCATCTTGCCATCGACACGCCGGACTTCCCTCAATACAGCCACGCCTATCATCACCTCGAAGACGGCGATTTCTGCCATGTAGTGCGCCTGGCTTATCAACTGAACGAGAGGGTGGTGGTCAAGGCCAATGTCTATTCGTATATGGCGGGCAATGAGGGAGCCATCACCCACGGTATAGAAAATGTGGAACTGACGCGCGACGGCAAGGCGTACTGGCCGCCGTATGGGCAGAGCAGATAGCGCTGACGGCGGTCGATCGAATCGCATTGATCTGACGAAGCGGATAAACAACATGAAAGACTCATCTGGAACAGCGCCTTTCGCCAAGCGCCAGCTTCGCCCGGCGTTACTGCTCATCATGCTTGCCTGGATGGTTTCCCCGGCGTCACGGGCCCAGGTTCAACATCTGTATTTTTACTCGGCGTCGCCGCCGGAAAGAGTGTTCAATGGCCCTATCAGCGGGCGCGGAACGCACCTCAACCTACTGAGGTTTGTATTGACTCCCACCACGCCCAGTGCATTTGTATCCGCTACGGCGAGCTACGGGCTGGCGCTGCGGGTCGCCGAAGCCCGATTGCGCGATGGACACGACGCCGCTGGTTATATCTACAGGATTACCGCCAATCCACGCTTTTACGATGTAACGCTCAGCTTGGAGCGGTTTCTGGAAAGCGAGTCAGCTAGCGGCGGCGTAACGGCACAGCGCCGTCCTCTGGCCAGACTGATCCAGGCGGCGATCAGGTTTTATGGAGACAATCGTGAGTTCGTATCGGAAGATAGGATTCTCCCCTCCATGGTTTCGTGGGCCATGCCGGTCGTTGGCATCAACGAACCGGACGGCCGCTTTCGAGTACAGGAGGGCGCGCGACGGGATAATCCGCGCTGGGACGGCACACGGAACAGCCAAGCCAATATCAATCGCTACCCGAACATACACTGGCCTGCCGGTGGTTTGAGCGAGGAGCTGTTGGCAGTTGCGGCACCTGGCGGATGGCTTCATCCGGCGCTTGTTCCGGATTGCGAACCACCTCAGAGAGAAAAGAGGGATACCGGCGACGTGAGTTGCTCCGGGCCGCAACCACTGATAAATCTTTCGAGATTGCTTGGAGTTCTTGCCATCATGTCATCAGAGCAAGACTCTTGGGATCGATCTGCTTCTTCGCGAAGGACGTCAGATGAACTATAAAATTGAAGGCATGCTGCGCAGCGCGGTCAAGCTCGGCCTGGCCGCGTGGATGTGTACCGCGATAGGACAGGTGCCTTCGGCGCGTCCATGGAGCGACCCGAAGCTATCCCCCGACCTGCGCGCCGACCAGTTGCTGGCGCAGCTCACCCAGGACGAGAAGTTCCACCTCATCCGCAGCTACTTCGCCGGCCCGCGCAAGCCGGAAGACAAGCCGGTCCCGCCGGGTTACATCGGTTCCGCCGGCTATATCCCGGCACTCGAGCGAGTGGGCATCCCCGCCATCCAGGAGAGCGACGCCGGCCTGGGCGTCGCCAGCTCCGAGCGCATGCGCCCCGGCGACTACGCCACGCCGTTGCCCGCCGGCCCCGTCACTGCGGCCACCTGGGATCCGAAGGTGGCATTCCGCGGCGGCGCGATGATCGGCGGCGAGGCGCACGCCAAGGGCTTCAACGTGCTGCTGGCCGGCGGCACCAACCTGATGCGCGAGCCGCGCAACGGGCGCAACTTCGAGTACGCCGGCGAGGATCCGCTGCTGGCCGGCACCATGGTGGGCGAGGCGATCCGCGGCATCGAAAGCCAGCACGTGGTCTCCACCATCAAGCATTTCGCCCTGAACGACCAGGAGACCGCGCGCACCACCGTCGACGTGCGCATCGGCGAGCAGGCCATGCGCGAATCCGACCTGCTCGCGTTCGAGCTGGCGATCGAGCGCGGCAAGCCCGGGTCGGTGATGTGCTCGTACAACAAGCTCAACGGCGACTGGGCCTGCGAGAACGACTACCTGCTCAACCAGGTGCTCAAGCGCGACTGGAAGTACCCCGGCTTCGTGATGTCCGACTGGGGCGGCGTGCACAGCGCGGCCAAGGCGGTGAACGCGGGGCTGGACCAGGAATCGGCCGCGGAGATCTTCGACAAGGACATTTACTTCGATAAACCGCTGCGCGATGCGCTGGCCAAGGGCGAGGTGAAGCAGGCGCGCATCGACGACATGGTCCGCCGCATCCTGCGCAGCTTCTTCGCTGCCGGTGTGTTCGAGCATCCGGCGAAGAAGGCCCCGATCGATGAGAAGGCGAATCTGGCCGTAGCGCGAGAGACGCTGGAAGCTGGCGCGGTGCTGTTGCGCAACGACAACCAGCTGTTGCCGCTCGACGTGGCGAGGCTGGAGTCGATTGCCGTGATCGGCGCACATGCCGACAAGGGCGTGCTGGCCGGCGGCGGTTCGTCGCTGGTGACGGCCAAGGGTGGCAATGCGGTGCCGGGGCTGAAGCCGAGCGACTGGCCGGGTCCGGTGATGTATCACCCGTACTCGCCGCTCAAGGCGTTGCAGTCGATGGCGCCGAAAGCCAAGGTGCAATTCACCGGTGGCGACGATGTGGCCGCTGCCGCGGCGCTGGCGGCGAAGTCGCAGGTCGCGGTGGTGTTCGTGCAGAAGTGGGCCGGCGAAGACTTTGACGCGCGAGATCTGTCGTTGCCGGACGGCCAGGACGCGCTCGTCACCGCCGTCGCCAAAGCCAACCCGCGCACCATCGTGGTGCTGGAGAACGGCAGCCCGGTTGCGATGCCCTGGCTGGAGCAGGTCGGTGCGGTGCTGGAGGTGTGGTACCCGGGCGGCGACGCCGGCAACGGCATCGCCAACCTCCTCTCCGGCAAGGTCAACCCTTCCGGCCGCCTGCCGCTGAGCTGGCCGCGCGATGTCTTGCAGTTGCCGCGCCCCGAATTACCTGGTGCAGGCGGCAGCGGCGCGCTGCCACAGAGCGTGGATTACGCGATCGAAGGCGCGAACGTGGGTTATCGCTGGTATCAGTCGAAAGATCTCCAACCATTGTTTCCGTTCGGCTATGGCCTGTCGTACACAAGCTTTGAACACGGCGCGCTAAAGGTCGATACGAAGGACGGCAAGGTCACCGCCACCGTGACCGTGCGCAACACCGGCAAACGCGCCGGCGCCGACGTCGCGCAGGTCTACGTGCAGGTGCCGGGTGCGAAGGCGCGGCGTCTGGCCGGATTCTCGAAGGTGTTCCTCAAGCCCGGCGAACAGCGGGAGTTGAGCATTCCGCTGGAGCGCAAGTTGCTGGCGGATTTCGATACGGCGAGGCATGGGTGGGTGGTGCGTGGGGGTGAGTACGTGGTGAGCGAGGGACGCTCATCGGCTGATCTTGGCAGGCCAGCGGCGGTGCAGTTGTCTGCGGGCGTGCTTCCGTAAACCCACCGCCATCATTCCTGCCTGCGTATGACAAGCAAAGAGCCGGCGTAGGTTGGGGTGAGCGAAGCGAACCCCAACGTCGGCATGCCGATGTGCACCGCAACGTTGGGGTTCGCCTGCGGCTCACCCCAACCTACGACGGTTGTTTACGCCGATTGTTGTTGCCATTGCAGACGGAGGTGCGCCTGCGTGGTGCAGCGCGTGCCCATCTCAATGAAGGCGGCGATGCCGTCGAGCATGATCGGCAAGCGATGTGCATCGATGCTGCCGCGTTCGTGCACTAACTCCGCCAGCAGCTTGATGGCGTTATAGGCGTACTGCAGCCACTCGGTGGCGTCGTTGAGCAGTTCATCCGGCTCTGCGCGCGGATCGGAGAAATAGTTGGTGTGGCGGATGATCCAGGGTTCGCCGAAAACGTTATTCATGAGCAACTCCTTGCTGAGTGCCGCATCCTCGTTCCATAAACGGCACGCCGCATACAGCACGGCGTGCCGCGATCACACGGACTCGAAGATTCACCGACGGCCCAAAGGTTGGGCATCGGGCGGCTTGATTGAGGAAGTGGGGTGCGGGGTTAGAGCGTTTCGCCATTGCGCAAGGCAACGCGCCGGGTTGCACGGCTCGGATTAATTCCTGCGAAAACTCTTAGCCCGCGGTTCTTCAACCGTGTCCGCGTAGTCGTCGGACGGCCCGGATGGGCGGTGAGGATGTCGCCGTGGGGATCGGCGAGCGTGCGAGTGACGTATGATCTGGCTTAGCCATGATCAACTCCTGACGTAGTTGGTGATGGTCAGCAGGTCGGGGGTGTTAACGGCACCCTCGGCCTGCGCTTTTCACAGCATTGCTGCCATGGTTGCTCGCGACGCAGTTCGAAGCACTCCGCGAACAACACACACGAAGCTAGCAAATTCAACTTTGGGTTGTCTGTAGTACTTCGCTTAAATATGCCGTCATTCCGGCGTAGGCCGGAATCCAGTGACGAAGGCGCATGCTTTTAGCGATAACCTCGTTGATTGGTCCTCGCAGAAATCGAGTGTGATCGCTACTGGATCCCGGCCTGCGCCGGGATGACGATCAAGAGCGAGTGCGACGACAATGGCCCGAGGCTCACGCCCGCTTGGCGTGCTTCTCGTCGCCGTTATCGGTCACGACACGATTGCGCCCACCGCGCTTCGCCCGATACAACGCCGCATCCGCATCGCGGCACAACGGCTGCATCGCATAACCCGACATGTCGGTCGCCGCCATGCCGATACTCGCCGACAGCGCAACGGCCAGATCCTCGCAATGCCCCGGCGATGCCTCGATCGTCCTGCGCACACGCTCCGCCAGCATCATCCCCTGCTCGCGACCGCAATCCACGAACAGGATGCCGAACTCCTCGCCGCCCAGGCGGCCGAACAGATCGCTGGTGCGCAGCAGCGGCCGGCACAGCGTCACCACATGCTTGAGCATGTCGTCGCCCACCGCATGGCCGTGCGTGTCGTTGATCTGCTTGAAATGATCCAGGTCGATGAAGATCAGGCAGGCCTTGCCGTGCTTCTTCTCGGTCAGATGCAGCGCACGGCTCGCTTCGGCGATGAAGGTCTGGTGATTGAGGATGCCGGTCAGGCCGTCCACGCAGGACAGCTTCTTGAAGCGCAGCTGCGAACGCTTGATGCGGAACAGCCAGAGCACGATCGACACCAGCATCATCAGCAGCAGGGCGATGTACAGCCGGCCGGTTTCGACGGCCTTGGTGTTCAGTGCCTGCTGCAGGCGCAGGATGCTGTTCTGCTTGGCCAGCGCGTCGGTTTCCAGACGCTGCACGTGCAGGTGCTGCTGCGCCATCTCGTAGGCCAGGGTGCGCGCGCTGATGTCGTTGAGATAGCCCTTGTCCTGCGCGGCGTACTGCTCGTGGTAGACCAGCGCGGCCGCGGTGTGGCCCTGGCGCTTCTCCACCTCGTAGAGCACTTCGTAGGCGACCATCAGCCATTCGCTGATCTCGCCCTGGTGCGCCATGGCGGCGGCGGCCAATCCCGCCTTGCGCGCTTCGCTGTCATTGCCGAGCATGGATAGCGCCTGCGCGCGCTCGGCCTGCGCGGAGAGCATGTGCGGATAGAAGCGGTTGAGCCGGACAGTGGGCTCGATGCGGTCGAGCAGCGCCAGCGCCTTGGCCGGCTGCTTCTCGTCGATGTACAGGCTGCCGAGCACCAGCCGGATGCTGTTGGTGGCCACCGGTTGCTGGGCCGCGGTGCAGGCGTCGATGCCCTCCTGCACTTCGGGGCTGGCCGAATGCAGGCGCTTGCCGTTGTAGAGCGCGGCCACCAGCAGGTTGAGCGGCAGGCAACGGTTTTCGCCGGCGGGGATCGCCTCGTCCATCATGCGCGCGTACTTGATCGCCAGGTCGGTCTGGCCGGCCAGGTCGAGCATCTGCGAGAGATTCATCAGGACCAGGAAGCGCGTCATCGGGTCCTTGATCGACGGCAGCTCCGAGGCCAGTCGGTTGGCCAGCGTGAAGGCTTCTTCGTAGCGCTGGTTCCAGCCCAGGTTCATCAGCAGCAGCGACGAGGCGCGGAAGCGGATGGCGTCGTCGGTGGCCTTGGCGATGATCTCGCGCAAGGCCTCTTCCGACTTGGCGTAGTTGCCCTGGAACATCACTTCCCAGGCATCCAGGTAGCGCAAACGCCATTCGTCGCGCGGCGAGAGCTTGGGCGTCTCGCGGTGCAGGCGTTCGAGCATCTGCACGAACTTCGGATGATCCTTGCGCTGCAGGCTTTCGGCCTGGTCGAGGAAGGCCGATGGATTGCCGATAGTGGACTGCACCGCCGGCCCGGTGGCGGTGTCGACCATCAGGCTGGCATGGCCGGGCTGCGCAAGCGCGCCCAAGCCCAGGACCGCGAGCGCGGTCCAGGTCTTCAAGCGGTTCGGCAGCCGGGCCATGGCGTCGTCGTGTCCGACGCGGACGCCGTGCTTATTCTTCTTCTTCGGGCGACAGCGGCGTCGGCAGTTGCTCGGGGAGGTCTTCCTCCTCGGTGCCCGGCGCCTGCGTGACCTGCGGCGGTTCGGACTTCTGCGCGCCGAGTTCGACCACCAGCGGCGCACTGTCGCCGGTGCTGGCGGCGGCCTTCAGCGCTTCGGAAGCCTGCGCTTCCAGCTGCTTCGCCAGTTCGTCACCCGGCAGGTGGCGCAGCGACGCATCGCTGCCAATGGCCTCGAGCAAATCGATGGTATCCATCATGTTTTCCCCTCATCCCCTGTTTACGTTCGTTATGGTGCGGCTGCTTGGTGTCGCACGCCGGCGCAATGGATGCGCCGGTCGGTTTCCTGGCCGTTCGCCACGCCTTGGGGCGCAGCGTACCGCCGGGTCACGCGGGGCGGTGTGCCCCCAAAAGCATGAGCGCGCGCCGTGCCGGCATCATGCCAGCGCGCTCTCCTTGTCCAAGGCTTCCAATCGTTCCCGCATGGCGAGATTGAGACGCAGGGTTTGCGATGGCGGCAGCACCACCGTTTCCTCCGAGGTCACCGTGACGTGCGGCAGCTCGCGCAGCGTAGTGCGGCGGATGCGCGGCTTTTCGATCGGCAGCGTCGCGCCGCGATAGATGATGACTTCGTGGTCCAGCGGGTAGTCGCGGCTGAGCAGTTCCACCAGCAGCTCGCGGTATTTCGGCCCGGTGCTGAAACGGCCCAGCGAGCGGTCGCCGACCAGACCCACCTGCCACAGCACCAGGTAACCGGCGTTGTCGATGCGGCGTTCGTAGAACAGCAGCTGGCTCGCCTCGAAATGCTGGCAGCCGTAGCGGCCCGGATCGATGCCCAGGTCCGCGTAGAGGCAATCCTCGGCGGAAATGCCCGGCTCCATATGCGCCTGGAAGCCTTCCGCACGCGCCGTTTCGATCACTTTGTGCGGCGACCAGGCGAAGATGCCGGGATGTCCGTAGAACACGCCGCACACGCGGTTGCCGGCGCGCACCTCGACCATCATCAGCTCGACCCATTCCCGATAGGTCTTCATGCGCGACTTGCCTTCGCGGTAGTACGGCTGAAGGCTGCGCACGTCCGGATGCATGCGCTGCAGCCACAGCTCCACCACGCCATCGGAAAGCCCGGCGAACACCACATCCGCCTGCTGGATATGGCTGCGAGCCAGCGGCGTCAGGTGGGAACCCAGGGTCATCCCCAGGCCGACACAGGCGAGACTGCCGCGGCGCGGTTCGTTGGAGGCTGGTGAAGGATGGGTCGGCATCGCGTGATAGTAGGGCAGTTTTGTGAGCGGACGCACATCTTCATTTGTGAAGGGTGTGCTGCTGCGCCGGCGGCTTCCTTGCTGTCGCCCGGAAGTGGCTTCGAGCTGTCGATACGTCATGCAGCTGCCCGGCGTCCCGGGTGATGGCGGATATGCCGCCACATAAAAGTTTGTATAAACAACGATGTGCATCGCATATGGCGGAAATGCCTGATGGATGGCGATAAATATTCAGCCATCGTTTATTTTGAGGGCCAGCCACTAGCGGATAGATCCGCAGACATTTGCACCAGCCCAAAGCATTGTCCATGATGGTGCAATGAACACGGCATCCTGGCGCGGCTGGGCAGAGCAGATGTCGACCGGGCTGGCCCTGGTCGACGCGGGGCTGCGGGTGGTGTGGATCAATCCCGCGCTGGCGGAATGGCTGGATACCGGGCCGCGCAGCGCGGTGGGTCAGCCGCTGGGATTGTTGCTGCATGAGCCGGACTGGCTGGGGCAGGCCGAGCGTGCCCTGGCGGAACAGCGCGCGGTGCAACTGCGCGGGGTGGCGCTGCGCACGGCGCGCGGGCGGGAATGGCCGGCCGATGTGGCGCTGCAGCCGGTGGACGGTGGCGTGTTATTGGAAGTGCATGTGCTGGCACCGGCTGCGCCGGCCGCTTCGCCGCTGTCCGCCACGCTGCGCGGCTTCGCGCATGAAGTGAAGAACCCGCTTGCCGGCCTGCGCGGCGCGGCGCAGCTGCTGCAGCGCCGGGTCGCCGACGAGGACCTGAAGGCGCTGGCCGGCCTGGTAATCGCCGAGGCCGACCGGCTCGCCTCGCTGGCCAACCGGCTGCTGCATCACGACGGCGCGCCGCGGCTGGGTCCGGTGAACATCCACGAGCAGCTGGAATGGCTGACCGACCTGCTGCAGGCCGAACCCGAGCCGCCGCAGCTGCGCCACGACTACGACCCCAGCCTGCCCGACGTGAAGGGCGACGCCGAGCGCCTGCAGCAGATCCTGCTCAACCTGGCGCGCAATGCGATTGAAGCCGGCGCGCGCACGCTCACCCTGCGCACGCGCGTCGAGCACGGCCTGCGCGTGGGCGAACGCATGCTGCGCACCGCCTTGCGCGTGGATGTCGCCGACGATGGCCCGGGCGTGCCCGCCGCGCTGCGCGACACCTTGTTCGAACCGCTGGTGTCCGGACGCGCCGACGGCAGCGGGCTGGGTCTCGCCCTGGCGCGCGAGATCGCGCGCGAGCACGGCGGCGAGCTGCGCTACGCCAGCCGGCCGGGCGAGACGGTGTTTTCGCTGTACCTGCCGCTGGAGCGCACCCATGAGTGAAGAAATCTGGATCGCCGACGACGATCGCGGCGTGCGTTTCGTCCTGGCCGAAGCGCTGCGCGACGCGGGCCTGGCGGTGCGCGAATTCGGCGATGCCGAATCGGTGCGCGAGGCGTTGCGCGATGCGCGTCCCGCGCTGCTGTTGACCGATGTGCGCATGCCGGGCGAAGGCGGCCTGGCCTTGCTCAATGACCTGAAGGCGCGCGGCGTCGGGCCGGTCATCGTGATGAGCGCGTTTACCGATGTCGCTACCACCGCCGCCGCCTATCGCGCCGGTGCGGCGGATTACCTGGCCAAGCCGTTCGATCTGGATCAGGCGGTCGCCGCGGTGCAGCGCGCGCTGGCCGATGTCCCCGCTGCCGCCGCGCCGCCGCCCGCGCCGGTGGTCCCCGCGCATGCGCTGCTCGGCGAAAGCCCGGCGATGCGCGAGGTGTTCCGCCTGATCGGCCGCGTCGCGGCAAGCGAACTCAATGTGCTGATCACCGGCGAGACCGGCACCGGCAAGGAACTGGTAGCGCGCGCGCTGCACGAGGAAAGCGCGCGGCGCGAGCGTGCGTTCGTGGCGCTCAACACGGCCGCGATTCCCAGCGAGCTGCTGGAAAGCGAACTGTTCGGCCATGAGGCCGGCGCCTTTACCGGCGCCACGCGCCGCTACGCCGGCCGTTTCGAGCAGGCCGAGGGCGGCACGCTGTTCCTGGACGAGATCGGCGACATGCCGCTGGCCTTGCAGACCCGTCTGCTGCGCGTGCTGGCGGGCGGCGAGTTCTATCGGGTGGGCGGACGCGAGCTGATCCGCGGCAATGTGCGCATCGTGGCGGCCACACACCAGGACCTGGATGCGCGCGTGGCGGCCGGCCTGTTCCGCGCCGACCTCAAGCACCGCCTGGACGTGGTGCGCATCGAACTGCCGGCGCTGCGCCAGCGGCGCGCAGATATTCCGCTGCTGGCGCAGCATTTCCTCGCCGCGGCGGCGCGGGAGCTGAAGCTGCCGCCCAAGCGCTTTTCCAAGGCCGCGCTGAAAGCCGTGGCGCAACGCGATTTTCCCGGCAACGTGCGCGAGCTGGAGAACCTGTGCCGCCGTCTGGCGGTGATCGCTCCGGGTGTGGAAATCCTGCCGGCGGATCTCGGCGGTCCCGCCGCCGCTCCTGCGCTGGGCGACTGGACCGACGCGCTGCGCGAATGGGCCGCGCTGGCGCTGGCCGACGGCGAGAGCGACATCCATGCGCGGGCACGCGAGGCGATGGATCACACCTTGATGCAGGCCGCGCTGGCCGTGCATGGCGGGCATCGCCAGCATGCGGCGGCGGCGCTGGGGGTCGGGCGCAATACGTTGACGCGCAAGCTGGGCGCGTCGCGTACGCGGCGGCCGTCGCGGCCTTGAGTCACTTACGAATCTAGCGGAGCTTTCTCCATGTCACTCACGGTGCGGGCCGCGCAACGCGGCGATATCCAACACATTGCCGACTGGAACCAGGCGATGGCCTGGGAGACCGAGCAGAAGCGGCTGAATCCCGAAGTGCTGGCGCGCGGCGTGGCGGCGGTGTTCGACGAGCCGCGGCGCGGCTTCTACCTGGTGGCCGAGCGCGAGGGCGAGCCGGTGGGGTGCCTGCTGGTGACGTATGAGTGGAGCGATTGGCGCTGCGGGGATTTCTTCTGGATCCAGAGCGTGTATGTGGTCGAGCATGCGCGGCGGGGCGGGGCGTTCCGGGCGATGTACGAAGCCGTGGCGCAGCGCGCGCGTGAAGCCGGCGCGGTCGGCGTGCGTCTGTATGTCGAGACCGAGAACGAGCGTGCGCAGCGCACGTATGCGGGGCTGGGCATGGAGCGCTGTCATTACTTCATGTACGAAGCGGGCTTTTAAAGCCCCTCTCCCCTCGGGAGGGGCGTAGGTTGGGGTGAGCCGCAGGCGAACCCCAACAATGCGAGGCGCATCCATGTAGCGATGTTGGGGTTCGCCTGCGGCTCACCCCAACCTACGCCGGGCGCAGTGGTCAGGCGGGAACCAGCAGCCGCTCGAACTCCACCGCCGGCATCGGCGCGCCATACAGGAACCCCTGCAACAACCGGCACCCCGCCTGGCGCAGATAATCCGCCTGCTCCGGCGTCTCCACGCCCTCCGCCACCACGCTCATCTCCAGGCTCTGCGCCATGGTGATGATCGCGTCGGCGATCGCCGCGCTATCGGTATCCGTCGCCACGTCACGCACGAACGCGCGCGGGATCTTCAGCACGTCGATGGGGAAGTGCTTGAGGTAGGACAGGCTGCTGTAGCCCGTGCCGAAATCGTCCAGCGCCAGGCTCACGCCGAGCTCTTTCAGCTGCTGCATCAGCGCGCGGCTGTGGTCGCCGCCGGACATCACCATGCGCTCGGTCAATTCAAGCTCGATCATCCCCGGCGGCAGCTCGCTCTCGCGCAGCATGTCGCGCAGCGCGTCGTGGAAGCCCGGCTGCAGGAACTGCGGCGGCGCGACGTTCACTGCGATCGACACGCTGCGCCCGGAGCGATGCCACACCGCCGCCTGCTGGCAGGCCTGCTGCAGCGCCCAGCGGCCGAGCGGACCGATCAGTCCGCTCTCCTCGGCCACCGGCACGAACTGGTCGGGGCGATAGACGTCGTGGCCGTCGACCTGCCAGCGCAGCAGGGCCTCGGCGCCGACCACCACGCCGGTGAGCGCGTCGACCTTGGGCTGGTAATGCAGTTGCAGGTCGCCGCGGCGCATCGCGGTGCGCAGGTCGCGCTCGATGCGCATCTGCGCGGCCGGGCGCTCGGTCATCGCCGCGGTGAACAGCCGGTAGCTGTTGCGGCCCTGCATCTTGGCTTCGTACATCGCGGTGTCGGCGTGGCGGATCAGCGCCTCCGCGTCGTCGGCATCGTCCGGATACAGGCTGATGCCGGCGCTGAAGCTCAAGGCGAGTTCGGCCAGCTCGTGCGGCGGATGCTCGTGCCAGCGGCGCATCAGCAGCTCGCAGGTCTTGGCCGCGTCGACGGCGCTGTCCACGTGCGGCAGCACCACCATGAACTCGTCGCCGGCGGTGCGGCTGACGATGTGCTCGCCGCCGAGCAGGCCGCGCAAGTGCGCGGCGAACAGGCGCAGCAGCTGGTCGCCGGTCTGGTGGCCGAGCGAATCGTTGATGTGCTTGAAATGGTCCAGGTTGATGAAGATCAGCGCCGCGCGCCCATGACGCCGCCGTGCCGCGGCGATCACCTGGGCCAGCCGCGCCTGCAACAGATGGCGATTGGGCAGGCCGGTCAGCGTGTCGTGCTGCGCCATGTGCGCCATCTTCAGCACCAGCGCGCGGGTGGCGCTGACGTCGTGGAATACCAGCACGCCGCCGATCACGTTGCCGGCATGGTCGTGGATCGACGCCGCCGAATCCTCGATCGGCGTGCGGAAGCCATTGCGATGCACCAGCATCGCATTGCCGCGCAGCTCCACGATGGTGTCGCGGCCGATCGCCTCGCGCAGCGGATTGCGCAGCAGCTCGTCGCTGTCGCCGTCGATCAGGCGGAATACGTCTTCGATCGGCTGGCCCAGCGCCTCGGCATGGCTCCAGCCGGTCATCGCCTCGGCGATGGGATTGAGCGAGGTCACGCGCAGCTGCAGGTCGGTGGTGATCACCGCGTCGCCGATCGAGCGCAGGGTGACTTCGGCCAGCTCGCGCTCGCGGAACAGGGCTTCTTCGTAGGCCTTGCGCTGGCTGATGTCCTGGATCTGCGCCACGGCGTGGAACGGCGTGCCGTCCGGCGCGCGCACCAGCGACACGGTCAGCAGCACGTGCACCACGTGGCCGTCATGGTGGAAGTAGCGCTTTTCCAGCTGGTAGGAGTCGCGCTTGCCGTCCATCAGCTCGGTGGCCAGTTCGAAGCTCTTGGCCACGTCGTCCGGATGGGTGATGTCGCGGATATTGAGCTGCAGCAGTTCCGGCTCGCGGTAACCGAGCATGTGGCACAGCGCGGCGTTGACGCGCAGCAGGCGGCCGTCCGGCGCGACCAGGCCCATGCCGATCGCGGCGTGCTGGAAGGCGCCGAAGAAACGCTGCTCGCTTTCGCGCAGGCGCGTTTCCAGCGCATGGCGCTCGGTGATGTCGATCAGCACGGTGAATACGCCGGTCACCGTGCCGTCGGCGTCGTAGTCCGGCTGGAAGCTGCCATGCACGTAGCAGCGCGACTGGCCGGCGAACATCTCGCCTTCATACACGGAAGGATGGCCGCGGAGGGCTTCGTCCAGGCAGGGGCTGGCGCGCTGCAGGCTGGCTTCGTCCAGCACTTCGCTGACGTGGCGGCCGAGCAGTTGGGCGGGGTCGACACCGAGCCAGGACTGGTGCGCGGCATTGGCGAAGCGGATGCGCAGCTCGCGGTCGATGTAGGCGATCAGGGCCGGCGCGCCGTGTACGACACGAGCGGTCCAATCGGGCTCGGTCGAAGCCGGCCCGGTCTGCCGATCGGGTTCGATCCGCTGCATGCCCATATCGCCCGTCCGTCCACCCCTGTAGGACGCTAGAGACCGCATGATGCGCCAAGTCGCGGCGGGTGGGCAGTGGGTGGCGATGCGGTCGAAGTGAAGGAAATGTCTACGCGGCCATGCTTTCCGACGTCGGCCGCATGCGGGCGTCAGTGCAAAGGTTCGGCCGGTGCGCCGAGGCGTCCGGACTCATCCAGCACGATGCGGCCCAGCGCATGCAGCTCAGCCGGAATGCCGCTGCGCTCGGCCAGCGCGGCGACCAGCGGACCCAGCGCCCGCGGCTGCAGCGGATAACCGTTGGCGAGCACTCGTGCGCGGCCGTTCTCGCCGCGCTGGGCCAGGGTGACCGCGATCACGCCCAGGCCCGGCGCCTCGTGCGCGTGAATGCGCGCCTCGCCATACGCCGGGTCCAGCGCGCCGAACACTTCCAGCAGGTAGCCGGGTTCGGCCGCGGTGGCGCTGGCCTGGGTCGACTCCAGCGCCTGCGCGATGCGGTGCGCATCCAGCAGGGCGGCGTACTGGCGCAGCTCGAACACGATGCCGGCCAATTCGTGCGCGCGATGCCCAAGCTCGACAGGGGTGGGGTCGATGGCCTGCGCGGCGGCCCAGTCGGAGGGCGACTGGATCCATACCTTGCCGTCGGCGTAGCGCAGGCCCAGGCCGCGGGCGCTCAGCGTGGCTTCCTCGCGGTAGGGCGTGAGCAGCGCGCATTCCAGCAGCGTCCACAGGGCCGCGAGGTTGACGTGCTCGTACTGCACGCAGGTCATCGCCAGCAGGTCGTTGCGGCTGAGGAAGCGCGCATGCTCCAGCCGCACGCCGAGCGCGCGCATCAGCCAGTCTGAGGTGCGCGCGCCGGCTTCGCCGCGGCCGACCAGTTCCACTTCCAGGCGTTCGGCCAGTTCCTCGGCCAGCGCCTCGGGCGCAAGCAGGCTCAGCGGCAGCAGGCGCATCGGGCCATCGGCGTAGGTGCGTTCCGGCTCCAGCGGCTGGGCCGGCATGTGGCCTTCGTGGGTGCCGAAGGCGACCACGTTGTCCAGGTGGCCGCGCGGCACGCGGCGGGCCAGCTCATCCAGCGTGGCCCACACGGGGAAGCCGGGGCGCAGCAGTTCCACCGCATCGAACAGCGCGCCGGCCACGGCCAGGCGACATTGCTCCACCTGCGGCACCAGCGCGTGCAGGTCGGCGGCGGCCAGGGCGGCCAGTTCGGCGGCCTCGTCGCGGCCCAGGGTCAGGCGCTGCGGTGTTTCGCCGGGCGACAGCTCCAGCGCGAGCACGATGGGCAGGGCGACCAGCGACGAGGCTTCCACGTGGGCGAATCCGAACGGCAAAGAACCGAGAGTCTAGCATCCGCTTAACACGGGCTTTCGCGAGCTGGCACGGCGCGTTAGCCTTGAACGCTCGCCCCGGCTGGAATCCTCAACGACATGGACAACACCCCCAAGCGCGTCGGTGTGATCGGCGGCATCCGCATTCCCTTCTGCCGCAACAACACCGCGTATGCCGACGTCGGCAACTTCGGCATGTCGGTCAAGGTGCTCGGCGCCCTGGTCGAACGCTTCCGCCTGCATGGCGAGGAGCTGGGCGAGGTGGCGATGGGCGCGGTGATCAAGCACTCCTCGGAGTGGAACCTCGCACGCGAAGCGGTGCTGTCCTCGGGCCTGGCGCCCACCACCCCCGGCATCACCACGGCGCGCGCCTGCGGCACCTCGCTGGACAACGCCATCATCATCGCCAACAAGATCGCCGCCGGGCAGATCGAGGCGGGCATCGCCGGCGGCTCGGACACCACCAGCGACGTGCCGATCGTGCTGGGCGAGCGCTTCCGCAAGCGCCTGCTGGCGATCAACCGCGCCAAGGGCTGGCAGGACAAGATGGCCGCCTTTACCCGCGGCTTCTCGCTGAAGGAATTGAAGCCCTCGTTCCCGGGCGTGGCCGAGCCGCGCACCGGCATGTCGATGGGCGACCACTGCGAGCGCATGGCCAAGGAATGGCACATCGGCCGCGAGGCGCAGGACCGGCTGGCGCTGGAAAGCCACCAGAAGCTGGCCGCCGCCTACGAGGCGGGCTTCTTCGAGGACCTGGTGGTGCCGTTCCGCGGCCTGAAGCGCGACGGCTTCCTGCGCGCGGATTCCAGCATGGAGAAGCTGGGCACGCTCAAGCCTGCGTTCGACAAGATTTCCGGCCACGGCACGCTTACCGCGGGCAATTCCACCGGCCTGTCCGACGGCGCCGCCGCGGTGCTGCTGGGCAGCGACGAGTGGGCTGCCAGGCGCGGCTTGAAGGTGCAGGCATATTTCCTCGATGCCGAAGTGGCCGCCGTGGATTTCGTGCACGGCGAGGGCCTGCTGATGGCGCCGACCGTGGCCGTGCCGCGCATGCTGGCGCGCCATGGGCTCACCCTGCAGGACTTCGACTTCTACGAGATCCACGAAGCCTTCGCCGCCCAGGTGCTGTGCACGCTGCGCGCGTGGGAGAGCGAAACCTACTGCCGCAATCGCCTGGGGCTGGAGCAGCCGCTGGGCAGCATCGATCCGGCCAAGCTCAACGTGCACGGTTCCAGTCTCGCCGCCGGCCATCCGTTCGCCGCCACCGGCGCGCGCATCGTCGCCACGCTGGCGAAGATGCTGGAGGAGAAGGGTTCGGGCCGCGGCCTGATCTCGATCTGCACCGCCGGCGGCATGGGCGTCACCGCCATCCTCGAGCGCTGAGCCGCTCGCCGCCGCCATGTTCCGCCTGCGCACCACCACCGTCCTGAGCCTGCTCGCGCTGGCGGTGGGCGTGGCCGGCACCGCCTGGCTGAGCGGGCTGACGGCGGGATGGAAAGGGCCGGACCGCATCGCCGCGAAGCCCATGCCCTCCGTGCCGACTCCGGCGCAGCACCGGCGCGCGGCTCCCGCGCCGCGCCCGCCGGCGCATGCCGCGCACCTGCCGCCGGTGGACGTTGCGCAGGCCGCCGCCGCACCGGCCGAGACGGAGACGCCGACGCTGACCCCGGTCGAGATGCCGCAGCTGCCAAGTTCGATCTTCAGCCGCCGCGTCGCGCGTGCCGGGCTGGTGGTGCTGCATCTGTCGGTCGATGCGCAGGGGCATGTGATCCATGCCGCGGTCGACCAGTCCAGCGGCGATCCCCAGCTGGACCAGGAAGCCGTGCAGACCGTGCAGGGCTGGCGCTTCGCCGTGCCGGCCGGTCATCCGGAAGGCGTCAGCGGCAACCTGCCGATGCGCTTCGCCGGCAACGACCGCCCGGCCTGAACGCACCTGGCCGAAATCAGAGAATCCCGTTGGCGCCGGCACCGAATGCCGTCAGCAGGCGCGTGTAGATCAGCTTGGGCGGGCTGGCCACCTCGGGAAAGTCGCCCACCGCCTGGTAGCAGCTGAAGAAATCCGGATCGCTCGGGCGCATCGGCGTGCAGCCCTGCTTGAGCTCATAGCTGGTGGCGTAGCGGTACGGCCAGAAATCGAACAGCGGCAGCGCGGCGGACAGGTCGCCGATGGCGGCGTTCAAGTCCGACAGCAGCGGGATGGAGCGCTGGCGCGGCGCGATCACCCAGGCGTTCTCCGGCTCGGTCTCGCGCATGATCGCGCTGCGCAGCTGCTGGGCGAACGCGGGGTCGTACACGATCACGCCGGCCTCGGTGTTGTAGTGGTCCGAGCGCGGGTCGAAATTGTGCGAACCGACCATGGCGAAGCGGTCGTCCACCACGATGGACTTGGCATGCAGGCCGAAGCGCCGGCCCGCGCTGACCAGCGGCGCGGGGCGGTTGCGCTTGCCGCCGCGGCCCAGCAGGGTGCGCGTTTCGATACCGACGTAGCGGCGCTTGCTGGCGGGCTTGCCGCCGGCCGGCCTGGCGTCGCTGCCGCCGTCGTCGGGGCCGTCGTCCGCGCTGGCCCAGGCGTTGTCCTCCGCCGGACCCAGCGCGCGCGGCTTCAGTTCGTAGATCTCGAAGCCGTAGTCGCTGAGATAGCGCTTGCGGTGCTTGTACGACATCGCATACACGGCGAAGGCGTCGGTGGAGGCCAGCGAATTGGTCGAGACCACGATGCGCGGCGGCGCTTCCTGCTGGTGCAGGCGGTCGAAGATCCGGCGGGCGCGCTTGCTCATCACCAGGTACGGCGTCTGCAGCACCACTTCCTGCTTGGCCGAGCCGACCATGCGCATCACGTTGGCGGTGAACTCGCGCGCGGCGCGCTCGCGCGGCTGGTCGGTCTTGGCCGGCAGGTCGCTGAAGAATTCCACCGGCGCGGTGGTGCGCAGGGTGGGCGCGACAAGGTATTCGTCGAGCCAGTCGGCGTCGTCCGCTTCCTCCTGCACGCGCGCCACGCGGTCCGGATGCAGGTAGACCGGCTCGCGCCAGGGCGCGGGCGTGGCGCTGGTCAGCAGGCGGTAGATGTCGCGCAGATGGGTCAGCGGCACTGCGCGCTTGTGCGTCCAGAAACGTTCGAAGGTCTCGCCCATCGCCTGTGCGGCCGGGCCGCCGACCATCACGTCGCGGTCGACGTAGTCGAAGTCGTTGTCCCAGTTGAAGTAGCGGTCCTGGTAGTTGCGCCCGCCGGTGATGCCGATGCTGTTGTCGACCAGCAGGATCTTGTTGTGCATGCGCTGGTTGAACTTGTAGAAGCAGCACACGATGCCGGCGGCGAATTCCAGCGGCGAGGTCTCCGACTTGTGGAAGGTCGGGTTGTACAGGCGGATCTCCAGGTTGGCGTGCGCGCGCGCCAGGCGCGTCAGCCAGACGCTGTCGTTGAAGGAGAACAGCTGGTCGGCCAGGATGCGCACCTTCACGCCGCGCCGCGCCGCGCGCACCAGTTCGTCCAGGATCAGCTGGCCGGCGTCGTCCTGGTCCCAGATGTAGATCTGGATGTCGATCGAATGTTTTGCCGCGCGGATCAGGTTGATGCGCGCCACCAGCGCCGGCTCGCTGTCGTTGAGCAGGGTGACCACGTGCACCGGCGCCTGCGGGGTCGAGGCGGCGATCGCCGCGCTGGCCGCGTCGAGCAGGGGCGAGGGCTCGGCGCAGCTGTCCGGCCCGGCGCAGTCGATGGCGTGATCGGTCTGCGCGGCCACCACCGCATCGGCACGGCGGATCTGCGCCGTCGACAGGCTGCATCCTGGCAGCAGGGTCGAGGCGAGCAGGAGAAGAAGTACGCCCGTCCAGTGCGATCGCATCCGCACATGATAAATAGCCCCGGGCCATTTCGTCGCCGGTGCGGCGACCGGCGGAACGGCGCCGGGCCAGTGCGCGTTCATGACCCGGTGCTGGTCGGCACGCGGTCGATGGCGATGATCAGGCCCAGGCGGACCTGGTCGGACAGGGCGGTGCGATGGCCGGTCATGCCGAAATCGCTGCGCTGGATGTCGCCGCGCACTTCGATGCGGCAGTCGCTGGGCTGCTCCAGCGGGCAGGGCGAAGGCAGCAGCTCGAAGCGCGCCGGCCGCGATATGCCGCGCAGGGTGAGCGTGCCGAACAGCTCGCCGCCATGTTCCAGCGAGGCCACCGGCACCGGCTCGGAGACGAAGTGGATGGTGGGGTAATGCTCCGCGTCGAAGAATTCCGGCGCCATCACCCAGCGGCGGAAGCGCTCGGAGGACATGCGGATGCTGTCCACCGCGATGTGCGCGTCGACCACGGCCACGTCGCGCCGCCCGCTCAGGGTCACCTCGCCGTCGATGCGCTCGAAGCTGCCGGTGACCTGGGTCAGCCACAGCAGGCGCACGCCGAATTCGGCGTGCGAGCGGGCCGGGTCGATACGGTAGTCGGCGGCGTGGAGCGTGGAGGCCGCGGCGAGAGCGAGAACGAGACAGGCTGCGGCGCGCTGGACGGGCCAGCGTCGGCGCTGGCGGCTCACGGCGACCAGAAGGCTTCCAGGCGGGCGTGACCCGGTTCGAAGCCCTCGTCCGAATGGAACACCGCGATGCCGGCAGGCGGCATGCCGCGGTATTCGTCGGAACGGCCCTCGGCCAGCAGCGCGACCAGGCGCTCGATGCCGGGGTTGTGGCCGATCAGCAGCACCGATTCGGCATCGCCGTGGTCGTCGAGCAGGGCCAGCAGCTCGCCCTGGGTGGCCTCGTAGATGTCTTCGCACAGCTCCGGTTCCGGCGCGCCCTGGATCTCGGCCAGGGCCAGCGTGGCGGTGGCGCGGGTGCGCTCGGACGGCGAGCACAGCACGCGGCCCGGCCGCTGCTGCTTGTGGCGCTTGAGCCATTGCTCCAGCCAGCGGCCCGCGGCGCGGGCCTCCTGCTCGCCGCGTCCGCTCAGACGCCGGCCAAGGTCGTCGCCCCCCGGCTGCGAGGGCTGGGCTTCGGCGTGGCGCAACAGGATGAGTTCTCGCATGGACGGCTCCGGACGGACAGGTGAATTAATGCTGGCGCTTGATCCAGCGCAGGAGGTGTTTCCAGTCTTCCTGGTGGTTGCGCACCTGCTCGGAGGCATAGTCGAAGATGCCCTTGCCGAGCGCGGTGAGCAGCACGTAGGCCTGGCTGTCGCGCAGCTCCGCCACCACCGGGAACGGCGACTGGCCGGCCAGCTGCTCCATCGCATCCTGGCTGGCGCGGGTCCACGGCTTGAGGCGGTTGCCCACCAGGCCCACCGGCAGCTTGCCGCGCTTGATGCGCGGGATCTCCTGCAGATGGGTCAGGAAGGCCAGGGTGGCGTCGAGGTCGAAGGTCGAAGGCAGCACCGGCACCAGCAGCACGTTGGCCTGTTCGAGGTATGGCTCCAGCTCGCGTTCGTGCGAGCCGGCGGGCGTGTCGATCAGGGTGCGCTGGGTGTCTTCGGGCAGCTTGTCCAGCGCGCGGCGCCCGCCTTCGACGGCGAGCACGCCCGGAACGTTGTTCTCGGCGCGCCGCGCCGCCCAGCGGAAACTGGAACCTTGCCGGTCGGCATCCACGATGGCCGTGTGCTTGCCATCCTGCGCCCAGTGCGAAGCCAGCTGGGTGACCAGCGTGCTCTTGCCGCAACCGCCCTTGCTGCTTGCTACCAGCACCGTCAGCATGCGCCGCCCCTTCGTTTCGAAGTGGACCCAAGGGTACACGGGAAGGGGGAACCGGCAACAGCGCGCACGACGTGCGCCAGTGCTCAGCCCTTGGCCTGGGCCGGCTCGCCGGCGCCGGCCTGCTGGCCTTGCGGCTCGGCCGGCGCGTCGACCGGGATCTTGTAGTCGCGCAATGCCGCGAGCACCAGGCTCATCTCGGTGCCGCCGGTACGCGCCAGCGCCAGCAGGTGCTGGGCGAGGGCAAGGTCGGTCTGGGCGCGGGCCGAGAGCTGGGCGAAGTTCTGCACCTGCCAGACCAGGTTGCGACGGGTGCGCCTGGCGTCGTCCTGCTGGGCCGGATCGGCGGCCAGCACCTCGCGCAGATGCAGGCCCAGCGAACGGGCCAGCGGGCTGGAACCCCATTCGAGCAGGCGGCCTAGCTTGAGGCAGTCGTCCTTGAGCGCGGCGTCGTCGCCGGCGTTCTCGCACAGCTTGGAGGTGGCCTGCAGGCCTGGCTGCGGCTGGGTGGCGGCCATGCCGAACACCAGGGTCAGCTGCACGCCGGTGGCGCCGGTGGGCGAGGCCGGATCGATGGTCGCCGGCGGCGGCGGCAGCGTGCTGACGTTGGCGGCCAGCGCCTTGAGGCTGGTGCCGGTGTAGTCGTCGTAGAGCTTGGCGGCGGCGGCCTTGGCCAGGTCGTCGCGCGCGGCCTGGTCCTTGCCGTCGTGATGGTCCTGGCCGAGCTTCAACAGCCACACGGCGGCGTTGTCCGGGGCCTGCCCGGTGAGTTTGGCCAGCGCGTCGGCGTTGGGGCAGTCGTCGGCGTTGGCGTCGCAGTCGCTCAGGCGCAGCCAGCTCACCGCGGGGATGGTGTCCTCGGCCTTGGATGCGCGCTCGATCAGGGTATGGAAGTCGTTGTACTTGGCCTGCTTGGGCAGCGGGCGGGCGAGCAGGGCGGCGCCGAGCAGGGGCATGGCGTCGGCGCGCGGGGCCAGCACGCTGACCAGGTCGCGCTGGAAGGCCAGCAGCGCCTCGTTGCGCGCGTCGGGCTTGGCCGCTGCCGGCGCCGGTTTGCCGGCCTGCTTGGCGTAAACCGGGGCGATCGACAGGACACCGGCGAGGCCCAGGGCGAGGTAGCGCCATCCGCGCATGCTGTTCTCCATCCGCAAAACGAAGCGGCCAGCATACTTATCCAGCATTAAGCCTGCCTGATCCCGCGAACGCTCGCGGCCGCCGCGCCGGGCCGCGCTTGCTAGCATGGCCCTTCACCCAATCGGGCGCGCGCCTGCGCGCCACCGCTGTCCCGGGCGCGCCTGCGCGCCACGCACAGGAGAAACGTAAGTGGATCAAATAGCGATCATGGCCGACGGGCGCGCCCCCTGGTTCGTGGGCTGGGGCACGCTGGCGCTGATCAATGCGGGTCTGGCCCAGGGCAAGAACCGCAGCGGCCTGGCCTGGTTCCTGCTGTCGCTGCTGCTGGGGCCGATAGCGACGCTGGTGCTGGTGCTGCTGCCGAAGGTGCGTTCGACGCTGTTCTGAGCGTCCCCCCGAAAAGCAAAAACCCGCCCCGCGTCGCCACGGGGCGGGTCGTCTGCGGCAGGCTTATTCGCCCAGCGCTTCTTTCATGAACTCCGGCATCGCCAGGGCGCCCTTATGGATCTCGGCGTTGTAGTACCGGGTGGCGAAGTTCTTGCTGAGCGCGCCGCGCTCGCGGAAGCCGGCCAGGTCGCCGCCCTTGCGCACCATGGTGCAGCTCCACCAGCCAGTGGGGTAGCACGGCTGCGGGAAGGGCAGGGTCTTCACCGCGCTGAAGCCGGCGGTGCGCATGGCCGAGCGCATCGACTTGATCAGCTCGATATGGGCGATCGGCGACTCGCTCTGCTGCACCAGGATGCCGCCGTGGCGCAGGGCCTTGAAGCAGCTGGCGTAGAAGGCGGCGTTGAACAGGCCTTCGGCGGGGCCGACCGGGTCGGTCGAGTCGACGATGACCAGGTCCAGCGATTCCGGCTCGGCCTCGGCCATGTACTTGATGCCGTCGATGAACAGCAGCTCCGCGCGCGGGTCGTGGTTGGCTTCGCACAGCTCGGGGAAGTACTGCTCGGCCAGGCGCGTGACGCGCTCGTCGATCTCCACCTGCACGGCCGATTCCACTTCCTCGTGCTTGAGCACTTCGCGCAGCGTGCCGCAGTCGCCGCCGCCGATGATCACCACGCGCTTGGCGCGCGCATGGGTGAACAGCGCCGGGTGGGTCATCATCTCGTGATAGAGGAAGTTGTCGCGGCTGGTCAGCATCACGCAGCCGTCGATCACCATCAGGTTGCCCCAGTCGGTGGTCTGGTAGATCTCGATGGTCTGGAACGGCGTCTTCTCGGCATGAAGCAGCTTCTCCACGCGATAACCGATGGAGGAGCCGGAGGCCTGGTGGGCCTCGGTGAACCAGCTGGGCTGCGACATGGCGTGTGTTCCTGTTCCTGACGTCACGGTGGGCAAAGAGGCGCAATTGTAGCCGTTCCGGGCCCCGGCGTACCGGGCGCGGATGCCGCATGGTCACATTCGACCATTACAATAGGCGGCCTTCCCGCCGCGACTGGTCGTCCGCGGGTCGTAGAGTCCGTTCCGGCCCCGCGGCGTGCGAGGCTTCCGGCCGGCGGGCTTCTTCCTCGTCAAGGCTCGCCGCTGCGACGACATGACCTGGGGCGCCCTCGTGCGCCCGCTGAGCCCGAAGGAACTTGAAGTCCATGTCGAAGCACTGGAATGCCGATGCCGCCCGCCACACCTACGCCGTCCCGCACTGGGGCGACGGTTACGTGGACGTGGATGCCCGCGGCCATATCGTGATGCGCCCGCGCGGCGCCGGCGGCCCGGCGCTGTCGCTGCCGGAGATCGTCGAGCGCGCCCGCGCCGAGGGCCTGCGCCTGCCGCTGCTGGTGCGCTTCCCCGACATTCTCGCCGACCGCCTGGCGCGCCTGCAGGGCGCCTTCGCCAAGGCCACCGCGGAATGGAACTACGGCGGCGGCTACACCGCCGTGTATCCGATCAAGGTCAACCAGCAGCGCGGCGTGGCCGGCGAGCTGGTGGCCGCCGGCGAGCACGGCTTCGGCCTGGAGGCCGGTTCCAAGCCCGAGCTGATGGCGGTGCTGGCGATGGCCCGGCCCGGTTCCATCGTGGTGTGCAACGGCTACAAGGACCGCGAATACGTGCGCCTGGCGCTGATCGGCCGCAAGCTCGGCCTGCGCGTGCACATCGTGATCGAGAAGCTCTCCGAACTCGATCATGTCTTCGCCGAGGCCAAGGCGCTCGGCGTGGAGCCGCTGCTGGGCGTGCGCGTGCGGCTGGCCTCGATCGGCGCCGGCAAGTGGCAGAACACCGGCGGCGACAAGGGCAAGTTCGGCCTGTCGCCGAACCAGGTGCTGACCCTGGTGCGCCGTCTCGACGAGGCGGGCCTCAAGCACACTCTGAAGCTGCAGCATTTCCACATGGGCTCGCAGATCTCCAATGTGCGCGACATCGCCGCGGGCATGCGCGAGGCCACGCGCTACTACGTGGAGCTGATCCGCATGGGCGTGCCGCTGGAGATCGTCGACGTCGGCGGCGGCCTGGGCGTGGACTACGAAGGCTCGCGCTCGCGCAGCCACAACTCGATCAATTACTCGATCGAGCAGTACGCCTCCACCATCGTGCAGTCGCTGGCCGAAGCGGTGGCCGAGGAAGGCCTGGCCGCGCCGCACATCGTCACCGAGGCCGGCCGCGCGATGACCGCGCACCACGCGGTGATGGTGGTCAACGTCACCGAGGTGGAAGAGGTGCCCGCTGGCGCCATCCCGCCGCCGCGCGAGGACGAGCCGGCCGTGCTGCGCCGCCTGCGCGAGACCTATGAGGAACTGGACGCGCGTCCGGCGCTGGAGCTGTTCCACGAGGCGCAGCATCACCTCAACGAAGGCCAGACGCTGTACGCGCTCGGTCAGCTGGCTTTGGAAGACCGCGCCCGGCTGGACGAGATGTACTACGCCATCGCCAACGCAGTGCGCGTGCGCCTGCTGCCGGCCGAGCGCTCGCACCGCCAGGCGCTGGACGAACTGGACGAGAAGCTGGTCGACAAATACTTCGTCAACTTCTCGGTGTTCGAATCGGTGCCGGATATCTGGGCGATCGACCAGATCTTCCCGATCGCGCCGATCGCGCGCCTGGACGAGGCGCCGACCCGCCGCGGCGTGATCGTCGACCTCACCTGCGATTCCGACGGCCGCATCGACCACTACGTCGATGCCGAGGGCGTGGACGTCAGCTTGCCGCTGCACGCCGTGCGCGAGGGCGAGAGCTATCGCCTCGGCATCTTCATGGTGGGCGCGTACCAGGAGACCCTGGGCGACATCCACAACCTGTTCGGCGACACCGATGCGGTGAACGTGCGGGTGGAAGGCGATTCGTATGTTTTTGCGCATCGTCGCCGCGGCGACACCACCGACCTGATGCTGGACTACGTCGGTTACGACCTGGAAGCGCTGCGCCAGAGCTATCGCGAACGCATCGCCGCGGCGGGTGTCGAAGGCGCGTCGGCGGAACAGTTGTTTGTCACATTGAACGACGGTCTGACCGGCTATACGTACTTGTCGGAAGGCGCGCACTGAAAAAAGCTCGTCATTCCGGCGCAGGCCGGAATCCAGTAGCGACAGTGCTAGATTTTCGCGAAAGCGTTGGATGGATTCTTCGCGAGAATCCGGCGTTATCGCTACTGGATTCCGGCCTGCGCCGGAATGACGGAGTCGGGAAGGTTTTTCCCGGATGTCCATTCGTCGCATGGATGCGACGCCCGAGCTGTGCCAGCCTTGTTCGTCCCCCGCATCCCCCATCGAAGGAGTGGTTATGGCAGCAAGTCTCGAAGGCAAGGTCGCCTTGATCACCGGCGCCGCGAGTGGCCTGGGCAAGGCCATCGCGGAGCTCTACGCGAAGAACGGCTGCGCCGTGGCGATCGCCGACATCAACCAGCAGGCCGCCGATGCGGCCGCCGCGGAGATCAAGGCCGCCGGCGGCAAGGCGATCGGCATCGCCATGGATGTCACCGACGAAGCGGCGGTGAACGCGGGCACCGACAAGGCGGTCGCCGAATTCGGCGCGCTGGATATCCTGATTTCCAACGCTGGCGTGCAGATCATCAACCCGATCGACCAGTTCGCCTTCGCCGACTGGAAGAAGATGCTGGCGATCCACCTCGACGGCGGCTTCCTCACCACCAAGGCCGCTTTGCAGCACATGTACAAGGGTGACCGCGGCGGCACCGTCATCTACATGGGCTCGGTGCATTCGCACGAGGCATCCAAGCTCAAATCCGCCTACGTTACCGCCAAGCACGGCCTGCTCGGCCTGGCGCGCACGCTGGCGAAGGAAGGCGCGGCGCACAACGTGCGTTCGCACGTGATCTGCCCGGGCTTCGTGCGCACGCCGCTGGTGGAAAAGCAGATTCCCGAGCAGGCCAAGGAGCTGGGCATCAGCGAGGCGGAAGTGATCAAGAACGTGATGCTCAAGGACACGGTCGACGGCACCTTCACCACGGTGGAAGACATCGCCGAAACCGCGCTGTTCCTCGCCGCGTTCCCCTCGGCCGCGCTCACCGGCCAGTCGATCGTGGTCAGCCACGGCTGGTACATGCAGTAAGCGTCGCCGCGCCCGCCCGCACCGAGCGGAGCGGGCGCTTCCCCGATTGCATGCAGTGCACGCCGACTGGCGTGCGCCAGACCGGATTGCCAAAGAGGATGGCTCGATGAAGATCGCCGACGTCAAGGCCAATGCGTTCGCCATGCCGCTGACCAGCCCCGCGTTTCCGCGTGGGCCCTACCGTTTCGTCAATCGCGAGTTCCTGGTCATCACCTACCGCACCGATCCCGACGCGCTGCGCGCGGTGGTGCCCGAGCCGCTGGAAATCGGCGAGCCGCTGGTGAAGTACGAATTCATCCGCATGCCCGATTCCACCGGCTTCGGCGACTACACCGAGTCGGGCCAGGTGATCCCGGTGAGCTTCCAGGGCGTGCACGGCGGCTACGTGCATTCGATGTATCTGAACGACCATCCGCCGATCGCCGGCGGCCGCGAGCTGTGGGGTTTTCCCAAGAAGTTGGCCAGTCCGGTGCTGGAAACCGAGATCGATACGCTGGTCGGCACGCTCGACTACGGCAAGGTGCGCGTGGCCAAGGCGACCATGGGCTTCAAGCACGCCGAGGCCGATCGCGCCGCAGTGCTGGCCGCGCTGGCCGCGCTGGCCGCGCCGAACTTCCTGCTCAAGATCATCCCGCACGTGGACGGCAGCCCGCGCATCTGCGAGCTGGTGCGTTACTTCACCACCGACGTCACGCTCAAGGGCGCCTGGACCGGCCCGGCCGCGCTGGAACTGCATCCGCACGCGCTGGCGCCGGTGGCCGAGCTGCCGGTGCTGAAGATCGAATCGGCCATGCACTTCATCACCGACCTCACCCTCGGCTTGGGCGAAGTGGTGCACGACTACCTGGCGGAGGCTTGAGTCCCATGGCTAACGACACGCAAGGCGCGGCCAAGGAAGGCCTGGCCAAGATGGTCGGCGAGGCTTACTCCACCGTGGCCCTGGTGCTGCAGGGCGGCGGCGCGCTCGGCGCCTACCAGGCCGGCGTGTACCAGGCGCTGGCCGAGGCGGACCTGCGGCCGCGCTGGCTTGCCGGCATCTCGATCGGGGCGCTCAACGCGGCGATCATTGCCGGCAATCCGATCGGGCATCGCGTGGAAAAGCTACGCGAGTTCTGGGAGACCATCTGCAAGCCGCCGTATTTCCCGGCGACGCCCGCGTTCGACAGCAGCGGCTGGCCGCTGGCGCTGCAGAACGGGTTCAGCAGCCTGGCCGCATGGCGCGCGCTGCTCGAGGGGCAGGCGGGTTTCTTCGTACCGCGCATGCCGCCGCCGTTCCTGCCGTTCCGTCGCGCCTCCGGCCCCGGCGAGGTGAGCTGGTACGACACCGGCCCGCTGCGCAGCACGCTGGAGCGGCTGGTGGATTTCGACCGCATCAACGACGCGCGCTCGATGCGCGTCTCGGTGGGCGCGGTGAACGTGCGCACCGGCAACTTCGCCTATTTCGACAACACGCACGGCAAGCTGCGGGTGGAGCACTTCATGGCTTCCGGCGCGCTGCCGCCGGGTTTTCCCGCGGTGGAGATCGACGGCGAGTACTACTGGGACGGCGGCATGGTCTCCAACACACCGCTGTACAAGGTGCTGTCCGACCGGCCCTGCCACGATGCGCTGATCTTCCAGGTGGACCTGTGGCGCGCCATCGGCGAGCTGCCGCGCGACCTGGCCGGCGTGGCCGAGCGCTCCAAGGAAATCCAGTATTCCAGCCGCACCCGCCTGATCACCGAGTACATGCGGCTGAACCAGGAAAACCAGCGCCTGCTGCACGACCTGATGGCGCTGGTGCCGCCGGAGAAGTACGACGATCCGGCCTTCCGCCGCGCACAGGCGCAGGCCTCCGGCGCGTTGACCAATCTGATCCACCTGATCTACCGCGACAAGCCGTACGAAGGGCACTACAAGGACTACGAGTTCAGCCTGACCAGCATGCGTTCGCACTGGGACAGCGGCCTGGCCGACATGCGCCACACGCTGGCGCATCCGCATTGGCTGGAGCGGCCGACGCCGGAGCAGCCGTTCGTCACGCACGACGTGCACCGCAGCTAACATAGGCCACTCCGTCCCCCGGGGCGGCCATGTTTCTTATCGCTGGAATCTCCCGATGACGTTCAAGGCAGCTTTCGTCGGTCTCGGCGCCATGGGCGCGCCGATGGCCGGGCATCTGAAATCCAAGGGCCTGCTGCATGCGGTGGCCAATCGCACCCAGGCCAAGGCCGACGCGCTGGCGCGCGAGCTGGGCGTGGTGGCGCCGCCACTGGAGCAGCTGGCCGCGCAATGCGAGGTGATCGCGCTGTGCGTGACGGCCGATGCCGATGTGCTGGCCACCATCGACACCATGCTGCCGCATCTAAAGCGCGGCGCCGTCGTGGTCGACCACTCCACCGTGGCACCGGACACCGCCAAGCGCGCCGCCGCGCGGCTGGCCACCGCGGGCGTGGATTTCCTCGATGCGCCGGTATCCGGCGGCGTGGAAGGCGCGAAGAACGGCAAGCTGTCGGTGATGGTCGGCGGCGACGCCGCGGTGCTGGAGCGCGCGCGTCCCGTGCTCGAAGCCTACGCGTTGCGCGTCACCCACCTCGGCGACGTCGGCGCCGGCCAGGCCACCAAGGCGGTGAATCAGGTACTGGTGGCCGGTATCGCCCAGGCGGTATGCGAAGGCCTGGCGCTGGGCGAAGCGCTGGGACTGGAAGCGGAGCGCCTGCTGCCGACGCTGGGTGCCGGTGCGGCGGGCAGCTGGTTTCTGGAAAAGCGCGGCGCCACCATGCTGCGCGACGAGTTCAGCGTCGGCTTCAAGCTGGCGCTGCTGCACAAGGACCTGGGCATCGTGAAGCGCATCGCCGAGGGCGCGGGCACGGATCGCACGGTGATCGAGAAATCGCTGGCCGACTATGCCGAGCTGATGAGCCAGGGTTATGGCGACGACGATATCTCGGCGCTGATCCGGCTCAAGCGCAAGCGCTGAGCGGCGTAGGTTGGGGTGAGCCGCAGGCGAACCCCAACACAGTCACGTCCAAGCGCGTCGCACTGTTGGGGTTCGCCTGCGGCTCACCCCAACCTACGCCGGGTGATGGCGCTTCAGCGGCCTTCCTTCAGCGCAATCGCGTTGAAGCCGGCCGAGGACAGGCGCTGCTTGGTCGATTCCAGTTCGGTGGCCGACTTGAACGGACCCAGGCGCACGCGGTTGTAGGTCTGGCCGTTGACGTTGACCGAGGCCACGTTGGCGACGAAACCCTGCAGGGCCAGCTTGGCCTTCAGGCTTTCCGCATCCGTGGCGCTCGGGAACGCGCCGACCTGCAGCAGATAGCCGCCACCACCCGTAGCGGGCGGCGGCACGGCGGCGGGGGCCGCGGTGACGTTCTCGGTGACCGCCGCCGGCGCATTCGCCGCCGCGGCGCGCTGCGCGGCCGCCTGCTGCTGGGCCTGCTGCGCCGCCTGGGCGGCCTGCGCCTGCTGCGCGGCGGCCTGCTTCTGCTGTTCGGCGCGCGCCTGTGCGCTGATCTCCGCGTCGGGGATGCGCACTTCCTTCTCCGACAGCACCGAGTAGAAGTCGAACTGCGGCTTCTTCGGCGCGGCCGCGGATTCGCTGGCGGTCGGTTCCACCGCGCCGGCATCGCTGCCGTGCTGGGCGGTGGCCTGTGCGTTGGGCTGCGGCGCGTCGCCGGCACGGCCGCCCATCGGCAGCTTGCCGCGCATGGCGAACATCAGCAGCGCGCCGACCGCGATGCCGACGATGGCCCAGCCCCAGGCCGGAAAACCGCCGCTGTTATTGCGCACGGCCTGACGGCCCTTGCCCTTGCGTGCTGCCATTTACATGCTCTCCGGGGCGCTGAGGCCCAGCAAATCCAGACCGTTCCTGAGCACCTGCCGCGTAGCCACCACCAGAGCGAGGCGGGCATCGCGCAGGTCCTTGTCGTCGACCAGGAACTGGTGCGAGTTGTAGTACGTGTGCAAGGCGTTCGCCAGTTCGCGCAGCCAGGTGGCGATCACGTGCGGCTCGAGGTTCACCGCGGCGGCTTCCACCTGTTCCGGGTACTTGGACAGCTCGGTGAACAGGATCTGTTCGTGCTCGTTGTCCAGGCGTTCCAGCTGCGCCTGGCCATTGTGCAGATCGAAGGTGAACCCCTTCTCGCCGGCCTGGCGCAGCACGCTGCATACGCGGGCATGGGCGTACTGGATGTAGTAGACCGGGTTGTCGTTGCTCTGCGAGCGCGCCAGGTCGATGTCGAACACCAGCTGCGAATCGGCCTTGCGCGAGATCAGGAAGTAGCGCGTCGCGTCCTTGCCCACTTCGTCGATCAGGTCGCGCAGGGTGACGTAGCTGCCGGCGCGCTTGGAGATCTTCACCTCCTCGCCGCCGCGCATCACCGTGACCATCTGGTGCAGCACGTATTCCGGCCAGCCCTTGGGGATACCGCAGTCCAGCGCCTGCAGGCCGGCCTTCACGCGGGCCAGGCTGCCATGATGGTCCGAGCCCAGCTCGGTGATGGCGCGCACGTAGCCGCGCTGCCACTTGCTGCGGTGATAGGCCACGTCCGGCACGAAATACGTAAACGTGCCGTCGGACTTGCGCATCACGCGGTCCTTGTCGTCGCCGAAGTCGGTCGAACGCAGCCACAGCGCGCCGCCTTCCTCATAGGTGTGGCCATGCGCGACCAGCTCGCGCACGGTCTCATCCACCTTGCCGCCGGTGTACAGCGAGGACTCCAGGAAGTAGGTGTCGAAGCCGACGCCGAAGGCCTTCAGGTCCAGGTCCTGCTCGCGGCGCAGGCTGGCCACGGCGAACTGGCGGATGGCGTCGAGGTTCTCCGCGTCCCTGGCGCCAGTGACGGTCTGGCCGTCGGCCACCACGGACTCGCCGGCCATGTAGGCGCGGGCTACGTCGGCGATGTAGTCGCCGCGGTAGCCGTCCTCCGGCCAGCCGGCATCGCCCGGGGCCAGGCCGCGCGCGCGTGCCTGCACCGAGATGGCCAGGTTCTGGATCTGCACGCCGGCATCGTTGTAGTAGAACTCGCGCTGCACCGCCCAGCCGTTGGCGTCGAGCAGGCGGCTCAGGCAGTCGCCGATCGCCGCGGCGCGGCCGTGGCCGACATGCAGCGGGCCGGTGGGATTGGCCGAGACGAATTCCACACCGGCGGTGACGCCCTTGCCGCTGTCGTTGCGGCCATAGGCGTCGCCCTCGACAAAGATGCGGCGCAGCTCGGCGTGATAGGCGCCCGGCGCGAGGAAGAAATTGATGAAGCCGGGGCCGGCGATCTCCACCTTGGCCACCTGGGCGTTGGCGGGCAGGGCGGCCACCAGCTTCTCGGCCAGCTCGCGCGGCTTGGCGCGGGCCGGCTTGGCCAGCAGCATGGCCGCGTTGCTGGCGAAATCGCCGTGTTCGCGGCTGCGCGTGCGCTCGATCACGAAGTTCGGCACCTCGAGCTCGGCGGGCAGAGTGGAGTCGTTCTGCAGGGACCGGATGGCCTGCAGCAGCAAATCGCGCAGCGCTTGTTTCACGGGGCTGGGTCTGGCTTCGATGGAACCGGCAATCCTAGCAGAGCGGGCGGGCGCTCTCCGAGCGGTAAGAGGGCGCCGGAAAGGCGGGCTGGGGCATGCTGCGGCGCGGCTGCGGGGCTGTGGATAACTCTGTGGGGAAAGTAGGCGCGGTGGAGCGGTGCCGTGGTTTTCGCGTGGCGGAAACCTCTGTGTCACGTAAATTTCCATGATGGATCAATGTGTTGCACGGACAATTTCACATCCGTCGATGAAATGCTCGCTAACAGGCCATCCGCGGCCAATGTGCATAAGTCGCGCCGACGCGGTTTCGGCAAGAGCCCGGCAAGACGTCACGCCCCTGTCATGCCGCGTTGCGACAATCTCATCCGTACCCCAAGCACCCTCCCCGCTGACGGGTACGCGAGACGCCGTCCCTCTCACCCTCCCCAAAAACGGCCTGACGGCGCGGTTCCCCACCGCGCCGTTATTTTTTGGAGATGTTCCCGGCCGCCGGGGGCGAACCGGCCGGATCAGATCATGCCCAGCGACGCCATGGAGACCGGCTCCGCCGCGCCGATCACCAGGTGATCCAGTACGCGCACCTCGATCAATTGCAGCGCCTCGCGCAGGCTGCGGGTGATGGCGCGGTCCGCCACGCTGGGTTCGGCCACGCCGGAAGGGTGGTTGTGGGCGAGGATTACCGCGCTGGCGTTGTGCTTGAGGCAGGCGCGCACCACCTCGCGCGGATGCACGCTGGCGCCGTCCACCGTGCCGCGAAACAGCTCCTCGTAGCCGAGCACGCGATGGCGGTTGTCCAGGTACAGGCAGGCGAACACTTCGTAGGGCAGGTGGCGCAGCTTGGCGCGGAGGAACTCGCCGCTGTCGCGCGCGCTGTGCAGGGAGGTGCGCGCGGTCAGCTGCTCGTTCAAGGAACGGCGCGCCAGTTCCAGTGCGGCGACCAGGCGCGCCCGCTTGGCCGGGCCGATGCCGGCCATGCGCGTGGTATTGGCGGGGTCGACCAGCAGCGCATGCAGGCCGCCGGCCTCCGTAAGCAGCTGGCGCCCGAGAGTCAGCGCATCGGCGCCGGCCACGCCGCTGCCGAGCAGGATGGCGAGCAGCTCGGCGTCCGACAGCGCGGTGCTGCCTCGCTGCAGGAGTTTTTCGCGGGGGCGTTCCCCTTCTGGCCAGTCTCGAATGCTCATTCGTCCACGATGCCGCAGGGGCGCCTGCGTGTGCAGCGGAGGACGCAGTCGATTCCGGTAAGCTAGGCGTCTGCCCGTTTGTCAGGCCTGTCCTACATGCAACTTGCCAACCGTCGCATCCTGCTCGGCGTGTCGGGCGGCATCGCCGCCTATAAAGCCTGCGAGCTGGTCCGCCGCCTGCGCGACCTCGGCGCCCAGGTCCGCGTGGTGATGACGGAGAGCGCCACCCATTTCGTCAGCGCCACCACTTTCCAGGCCCTGTCCGGCGAGGCCGTGCGGGTCAGCCTGTGGGACGAGCAGGCCGAGATGGCCATGGGCCATATCGAGCTGGCCCGCTGGGCCGAGCGGATCATCGTCGCGCCGGCCAGCGCCGACCTGATTGCCCGCCTCGCGCATGGCATGGCCAACGACCTGCTTACCACGCTGTGCCTGGCCAGCGCCGCGCCGCTGTACGTCGCGCCGGCGATGAACCAGCAGATGTGGGCGCATCCGGCGGTGCAGGAAAACGTCGACACGCTGCGCCGCCGCGGCGTGCACCTGCTTGGTCCGGCCTCGGGCGACCAGGCCTGCGGTGACATCGGCTCCGGCCGCATGCTGGAGGCACTGGAACTGCGCGAGGCGCTGGTCGCCTCGTTCGGCGACGGCGCGCTGCGCGGACTGAAGATGGTGGTGAGCGCGGGTCCGACCTATGAGGACATTGATCCGGTGCGTTTCATCGGCAACCGCAGTTCCGGGCGGATGGGCTTCGCCGTGGCCGGCGCCGCGGCGGATGCAGGCGCGCAGGTGACCCTGGTCGCCGGCCCGGTGCACCTGGACACGCCGCGCGGCGTGGCGCGCCGCGTCGACGTGCGCAGCGCCGCCGAGATGCATGCCGCCGTGCTGGCCGCCACCGCCGCTGCGGACATTTATGTCGGCGCCGCCGCGGTGGGCGACTACCGGCCGGCCAGCCCCGCTGCACAGAAGATCAAGAAGCAGGCCGGCGCGGGGCTGACCCTCGCGCTGGCCGAGAATCCCGACATCCTCGCCAGCCTGGCCGCGCAAACCGTGCACCCTTTCCTGGTCGGATTCGCCGCGGAAACGCATGATGTGGCGGATTACGCGCAGGACAAGCTCCGGCGCAAGGGATTGGACATGATCGCGGCAAACCTGGTGGGCAACGGCCTCGGCTTCGAGGCCGCGGACAACGCATTGAACCTGTACTGGCCTGGCGGCTCGCTGGAGCTGGCGCGCGCCGACAAGGAAACCCTCGCGCGTCAACTGGTGGCGAGCATCGCGCAGCGCTACCGGGCGGCGCGCTCATGACGGGCCGGCCGGGCATGGTCGACGTCGAACTGAAAATCCTCGATCCACGGCTGGGCGACAGCATCCCGCTGCCGCAGGCGGCGACCGCCGGCAGCGCGGGCATGGACCTGCGCGCCGCGATCGACGCGCCGCTCACCCTGGCCCCCGGCGAAAGCGCGCTGGTGCCCAGCGGCATGGCCATCCACATCGGCGATCCGGGCTGGTGCGCGCTGATCGTGCCGCGCTCGGGGCTGGGCCATAAACACGGTCTCGTCATGGGCAACCTGATAGGCGTAATCGACGCCGACTACCAGGGGCCGCTGATGATTTCGTGCTGGAACCGCGGCACGCAGCCGTACACCATCGCCGTGGGCGACCGCATCGCCCAGCTGCTGCTGGTGCCGGTAGCGCAGGCCCGCTTGAACGTGGTGACGGAGTTCCAGCCTTCGCTGAGGGGCGAAGGCGGTTTCGGTTCGACCGGCGTCAACTGACACAGAGCCTGCAGAGGGGACAGGACGATGGCGATGGACATCGCGATGGGGTTGCGCGAGCGCACCTTCGATTGGCAGCGCCTGCTGCCGCTGGCCGGCGGCACGCTGCTGCTGGTGGGCGGCCTGTTCTGCGCCTGGCAGAGCTGGCTGATCGCCGACGAAAGCGCGGCGATCGAGCGAGTGCACCGCGCCCAGGACCAGCTGGCGCAATCGCTGGCCGACGAACTGGCCAGCCAGCGCCGTACCCTGCAGCAGCAGCTGGACACGCTGGATCCCGCCGCCGTGCAGGCCGATCCGAAGTACGCGGCCACGCTGCTGCGCGGCAAGGTGCCGCAGGCCCAGGCCATCGAGTTCTACAGCGGCACGCTGGACGAGGTGCTGCACGCCAATTACCGCGACTTCGGCTACGCCAAGGCCGCGCAGCTGATGGCCGCGCAGACCGCCGACGGCGACACGCTCGCGCAGACCCTGCCCAAGGGAGTCGGCGATCGCCGCCTCAGCTTCGTGCTGCCGATGGGCCCGCGCCAGCACCCGAATGCCTGGGTGCTGTTCGAGCTGCCGTTCGCTCCGGTGGAGGAGCGTTTCAATGCCGTTCCGCCGGAAGGCGGCAGACTGGAACTTCGCCAGGGCGACGATCGCGGCCGTGGTGATGCGCGCCTGCTCGCCAACGGCAACGGTTCCGCGCTGAGCGAGCCGGTCGGCAAGGTCGTCGCGGGCAGCAACCTGAGTGTGGTCGCGGCGCCGCCCGGCGCCTACATCGTGCTGCCGAAGTCGGTGCTGCTGGCCGCCTTGCTGACCTTGCTTGGCCTGGGTGGCGGCGTGTATCTGTTGTGGATGCGCGGACGCGTACCCGGCGTCAGCTTTGGCAGACCGAAGATTTCAAACGAGGAACCGATTTTGTCCGACCTGATCGACAACACGCCCGAGCCGGCCAAGCCGGAAGCCCGCCCCGCCAAGCCCGCCGCGCCGGCGGCGCCCGTACCGGTGACGGTGGACCCGACGATTTTCCGCGCGTACGACGTGCGCGGCATCGTCGGCAAATCGCTCAACACCGATGTGGCGCGCCTGCTCGGCCAGTCCATCGGCACAGTGATGCGCGAGAAGGGTCTGCGCGAGATCGTGGTCGGCCGCGACGGCCGCCTGTCCGGTCCGGAACTGACTGCCGCGCTGTCCGACGGCCTGCGCGAGGCCGGCATCGATGTGATCGACATCGGCGCGGTGCCGACGCCGGTGGTCTATTACGCGGCCTATCGCTTCAACACCGGCAGCGGCGTGGCCGTCACCGGCAGCCACAATCCGCCGGACTACAACGGCTTCAAGATCGTGGTGGGCGGCGAGACCCTGTCCGAGGGTTCGATCCAGGATCTGTACCGCCGCATCGCCGCCAACGAGCTGGAGCGCGGCGGCAAGGGTTCGCTGCGCCAGATCGACGTGGTGCCGGACTATGTCGAGCGCATCACCTCGGACGTGCAGGCCGGGCGCCGCATGAAGGTGGTGGTCGACTGCGGCAACGGCATCCCGGGCTCGGTGGCGCCGCAGGTGCTTGAGGGCATCGGCTGCGAAGTCATCCAGCTGTATTGCGATGTGGACGGCACCTTCCCGAACCACCATCCGGACCCGTCCGACCCGCACAACCTGGAAGACCTGATCCTCGCGGTGAAGAGCACCGGCGCGGACCTGGGCGTGGCCTTCGACGGCGACGGCGACCGCCTGGGCGTGGTCACCAAGACTGGCGAGATCATCTTCCCCGATCGCACCCTCATGCTGTTCGCGCGCGACGTGCTGTCGCGCCAGCCGGGCGCGACGATCATCTACGACGTCAAGTGCACCGGTCATCTCAAGGGCCAGATCCTCGATGCCGGCGGCAGCCCGCTGATGTGGCGCACCGGCCATTCGCTGATCAAGAGCAAGATGCGCGAGACCGGCGCGGAACTGGCCGGCGAGATGAGCGGCCACTTCTTCTTCAAGGAGCGCTGGTACGGCTTCGACGACGGCATCTACGCCGGCGCGCGCCTGCTGGAAATCCTGGCCGGCGATCTGGACGAGCGCACGCCGGAGCAGATCTTCGCGACCTGCCCCAAGGGTGTGTCCACGCCGGAGCTGAAGATCGAGATGAAGGAAGGCGAGCACTACAAGTTCATCGAGAAGTTCCGCCAGAGCGCGAGCTTCGGTGACGCCGCGCTGACCACCATCGACGGCGTGCGCGCCGACTGGCCGGACGGCTGGGGCCTGGTGCGCCCGTCCAACACCACGCCGATCCTGGTGCTGCGCTTCGACGCGGACAACGATGCGGCGCTCAAGCGCATCCAGAACGTGTTCCGCGAGCAGCTGCATGCGGTAGACCCGGCGCTGAAGCTGCCGTTCTGAGTCCAGGACGCATTCGCCAGGCCTAAGAAAAACGCCACGCATCGCGTGGCGTTTTTCTTAGGCGAAGCCAGATCGGTTACTTGTCCTTGCCCTGCGCGGCCTTGAGGTCCCGATAGTGCTGCAGCTGCGGACCGATCTTGGCGCTGGCGGCATCGCGGGCGGCCTGCTGGCGGTCCAGCGCGGCGCGCTGCCCGGCCACCACGTTGCGCTGCTTGGCGATGCTGTCGCTGAGGAACTTCGGCACCGGCTGCTTGGCGCGTTCCAGGTCGCCGGCGCGGGCGAGCAGGTCGGTCAGCGCCTTTTCCTGGCTGTGCAGGTTGATCTGCGTGGTGCGGATCTGCTGGTCGATGTTGTCGACTTCCTGCTGTAGCGAGGTCTTGTAGTCGGCCTCGTTCGGATAGGCCGACAGCAGCTGCGAATCGTTGCGCACGCGTTCCTGCGCGGCGCGCTGCTGCGCCGCCTGTTCGTCGGCGGCCTTGCGGGCGGCGGCGCGCTCCTCCGGATTGAGCTGGCGCTCGACGTGCTGGATCACCAGGCCGCGGTCGTTGACCACGTCGTAGCCGTACTTGATGGCATCGCTGGTGAGGCTGTCGCTGTAGTGCGGCAGGCCCTGGCCGTCGCGCCACTTGTAGCGCATGCCGTTGTTGCCCTGGTTCTGCGCGTGGGCGCAGGCGACCGCGATGACCGCGGCAAGGATGAGACTGGTTCGACGCATGGAATTTCCCCTGTGGATCGGGAGTATAGCCTTCGCCATTGCAGGGTTCGGCGCAGGCATGTTCATGGATGTGACACGGTTCGCCCGGTGCGGCTCAGGCCGCGACGCCGTAGCGGTCCCGATAGGCCAGCAGGCGGGCGTACTCGCCGGCCAGGTCGGGGCGTTCGCCAGCGTAGGCCATGACATCGGTGAGGCTGGTGATGGCGATGACCGGGATGCCGTACTCGGCCGTCACTTCCTGCGCCGCGGAGAGGGCGCCGGTGCCGCGCTCCTGGCGGTCCAGCGCGATCAGCACGCCGGCCGGCGTGGCGCCCTGGGCGCGGATCAGCGCCAGCGACTCGCGCACGGCGGTGCCGGCGGTCATCACGTCGTCCACGATCAGCACGCGGCCCTGCAGCGGCGCGCCGACCAGGGTGCCGCCTTCGCCGTGGTCCTTGGCCTCCTTGCGGTTATAGGCCCAGGGCAGGTCGCGGCCATGCCGGTCGGCCAGCGCGATGGCGGTGGCGGCGGCCAGCGGGATGCCCTTGTAGGCCGGGCCGAACAGCATGTCCACCGCCACGCCCGAACCGACCAGCGCCGAAGCATAGGCGCGGCCGAGGCGGGCCAGCGCAGCGCCGTTGTCGATCCGACCCATGTTGAAGAAGTACGGGCTCTGGCGGCCGGATTTGAGCGTGAACTCGCCGAAGCGCAGCACGTCGCGCTGCAGGGTGAGTTCGATGAAGTCGCGCTGGTAGTCGTGCACGGCAGGCCTCTCGTCGAAAGAAAGCGAAATCTAGGGCAGCGGGCGCCACATCAGGTGCTGCGGCCCGGAACGGCCGCCATGGTACAGCTGACCGCTGTCTTCGAAGCCCGCGCGGCGGTACAGCGCCAGCGCCGGCAGGTTGCGGCAGTTGACGGTGAGCACCAGCAGGCGCGCGTCGGGTTCGCGCGCCGCCAGGTCGGCGACCAGCGCGGACAGGGCGCCGCCGCCGAAGCCGCGGCCCTGCCAGTCGGCGCCGATGAAGAACGAGCGCAGGCCCAGCGCCGGCACCGCGTACTCGCGTTCGGCGATGGTGTTGGCGTGGCGTTCGATCCGGTAATAACCCACTGGCGCATCGCCGTGCAGGATCGCCATCGGCGTGCTGCCGTGGCATTGCTCCGCATCGGCCAGCGAGGCCTCGATCGGACTGACGAAGGCGTATTGATCGGGATGCACGCGCAGAGCCAGCACGGCGGCACGGATGGCCGGCGTGACCGGTGCGACGCGGATGGCGGGCGATTCGGACATGGTTGCTATGATGGCGCATCACACGAGGACCCCGCATGCGCATCGTCAGCCTGAACGCCAATGGCATCCGCTCCGCCGCCAACAAAGGCGTATTCGACTGGTTGCGCAAGCAGCAGGCCGACGTGGTCTGCCTGCAGGAAACCAAGGCGCAGGAAGACCAGCTCAGCGACCCGATGTTCCGTCCCGACGGCCATCATTGCTTCTATCGCGACGCCAGCACCAAGAAGGGCTACAGCGGCGTGGCGATCTATGCCAAGCGCGAACCGGACCAGGTGCTGACCTCGCTGGGCTGGGCGCCGTTCGACGACGAGGGGCGCTATATCGAGGCGCGCTTCGGCAACTTGAGCGTGGTGTCGCTGTACGTGCCGTCCGGTTCGTCCGGCGACGAACGCCAGCAGTTCAAGTTCCAGGTGATGGAGTGGATCACCCCGATCTTCCAGCAGTGGCTGGAGAGCGGCCGCGACTACGTGATCTGTGGCGACTGGAACATCGTGCACACCAAGAACGACATCAAGAACTGGAGCTCCAACCAGAAGAACTCCGGCTGCCTGCCGGAAGAACGCGCCTGGCTGGATCTGCTGTTCAAGGAACGCGGCTGGGTCGACAGCTTCCGCACGATCAAGCCCGACGCGGTGGAATACACCTGGTGGTCCAACCGCGGCCGCGCGCGCGAGAACAATGTGGGGTGGCGCATCGACTACCAGGTGGTGACCCCATCGCTGAGCAAGCGCCTGAAGAGCTGTTCGGTCTATCGCGACGAGCGCTTCTCCGACCACGCGCCCTACACGGTCGACTATGTCGACTGAGCCGGCGACGCCCGGCATGGAGGAGAAGCCCAGGCGCCCCTCGGTCTGGCAGGCTTTTTCCCAGCCTGCCGCATGGACCATGTGCCTGCTCGGCTTTTCCTCGGGCCTGCCTTTCCTGCTGGTGGCCGGCACCTTGGCCTACTGGCTGAAGGAAAGGGGCGTCGAGCTCAAAGAGATCACCATGATCGCCAGCGCGGGCATGTTCTACGCGTTCAAGTTCGTGTGGGCGCCGCTGCTCGATCACTGGAAGCTGCCGCTGTTCCGCCGGCTGGGACAACGCCGGGGCTGGCTGCTGTTCTCGCAGCTGGTGGTGGCCGGCGGCCTGCTGGCGATGGCGGCGCTGACGCCGGCCGCGCTCGGGCCGTTCATTGTGGCGACGCTGGTGGTGGCGTTCTTCGGCGCCACGCAGGACATCGCGGTGGATGCGTATCGCATCGAGATCGCCTCGGTGGAGGCGCAGGGTGCGCTGGTGGCGACCTATGCGCTGGGTTACCGCATCGGCTTGCTCGCGGCCGGCGCGCTGGCGCTGATCCTGGCCGACCATGTGTCGTGGAGCTGGGTCTATGTGGCGATGGCGCTCGGCATGAGCCTGCCGATCCTCACCACCTTGCTCGCGCGCGAGCCGGAAGTAATCCGCCAGGCGCCGCGCAACTGGGGCGAGGCCATGCGCGAGGCGGTGATCGATCCGTTCACCGATTTCTTCCGCCGCTACGGCTGGCTGCTCGCCGGCGTGACGCTGGCCTTCATCCTGCTGTTCAAGATTCCCGAACAGGCCACCATCGGTGGCGTGATGAGCCCGTTCTATCGGGACATGGGCTTCAGCAAGACCGAGATCGGCACCATCACTAAGATCTACGGCATCTGGATCGGCATCGTCGGCGTGTTCATCGGCGGCGCCGCGGTGGCGCGCTGGGGCGCGTGGCGCACGCTGGGCGCGACCATCGTGCTGTGCGGCGCCAGCAACCTGTTGTACCTGCTGGTGATCATGTACCCGGGCAACCTGCTGGTGCTGACCCTGGTGATCTCGGGCGAGAACCTGACCTTAGGGATCCTGGGGCCGCCGACCGTTGCCTTCCTGTCTTCGCTGGTCAATCGCCAGCACACCGCGACGCAGTACGCGCTGCTCAGCTCCCTGGTCAACCTGCCGGGCAAACTGCTGGGCTTCTTCGCCGGCGGCATCGCGACCGCCACGGGCTACGGCACTTACTTCGTCATCACCGTGATCGCCGTGCTGCCGGCCACCGCGCTGTTCCTGTACCTGTGGCCGCATTACCGGGCGGAAGAACGCGCCCGCGGAGCCGGCTGACCGGCGCGCCGGTTGCAACTGCGATGGCGTTCGCCGCGCGAGTGCGAACCGATCCACGGATTCCCCCGGATGGCCGACTTGCAAGCCGGCCGCCGTCTGTCCACCATGATGCCGGTCAGGGGGCCCACGCGTGGACAGACGGAGTAGCGCCTGTGCCGGACATCGTGATTCGACATATCGACAATCTCATGGCCGAGCGCATCAAGTCGCTGGCCAAGGACCGGCAGTGGTCGATCAATGACGTGGTGCTGCACGCACTGCGCCATGGATTGGGCATGACGCCGAGCGGCAACGTGTTTGCCGAGACCATGCTCGATCCGGGTGAGTTGACCGTGCTCAGCGGCCAGTGGGACGCCCGCGAGAAAGCCGCGTTCCAGGAAGCCGTGCAGGCACTGTCGATGGCGCAGCCGACGCAGTTGTCGCCGTCGCAGTTGGCTTTGTCGGAAGAACCGCTGGGCAGCTGACGCGGGATTCAGACCGGCGCAGGATAGACCGCGCCCAGCACGCGCGGGCCGCGCGCCCCCGTGACCGCGGGCAGGTTGCCCGGCCGGCCGAGCAGGCGCTGCCGGGCCAGCCAGGCGAAGGCGGTCGCTTCCAGATAATCCGGGTCCACGCCTTCTTCCGCCGTGCTGCGCACCCGGACCGGGTCGAGCAGCTCGCCGAGGCGCTGCATCAGCACGCCGTTATGCACGCCGCCGCCGCAGGCCAGCACGTCCGACGCACCGGGGGCATGCTGTGCGACCGCCTCGGCCACGCTGCGCGCGGACAGTTCCAGCAGGGTGGCCTGCACGTCGGCGGGCGACAGCTCGGCCACGCGCGCGTGGCGATCGAGCCAGGCCAGGTGGAAGTGCTCGCGGCCGGTGCTCTTGGGCGGGGGCAGGGCGAAATAGGGATCGGCCAGCAGGGCGGCCAGCAGCGTGGCGTCGACCGTGCCGCTCTGCGCGAAGGCGCCGTCGCGATCGTAGGCCGTGCCGCGGTGACGCAGGCACCATGCATCCATCAAGCCGTTCGCCGGTCCCGTATCGAAGCCGAACACGTGCCCGTCGGCGCGCAGCACGGTGATGTTGGCGATGCCGCCGAGGTTGAGTACCACGCGCGTCTGCCCGGACGCGCCGAGCAGCATCGCGTGCACCGCCGGCAACAGCGGCGCGCCCTGGCCGCCGGCGGCGACGTCCGCGCGGCGAAAGTCGGCCACCACGTCGATGCCGCAGCGCTCGGCGATCACCGACGGATCGCCGACCTGCAGGGTGAACGGGTGCTCGCCGTGCGGGCGATGGCGCAGCGTCTGCCCATGCGAGCCGACGGCGCGCACGGCGGCGGCCGGCGTTCCGCTGGCGGCGAGCAGGCGCAGCGTGGCGTCGGCAAAGCACTGGCCGATGGCCACGTCGAGCCGCCCGTAGGCATCCAGGTCAAGCCGCGTTTCGTCCTGCGCCACGGCGAGGATGCGTGCGCGCAGCTGTGCCGGCCACGGATGGACCAGGGCGGCGACGAGTCGGGGGCGGTCCTGTTCGAAGCGGACCAGCGCGGCGTCGATGCCGTCCGCGCTGGTGCCGGAGATCAGGCCGATATAGAGCAAGGAAGCCTCGGCCACGGAATGCCGCGGCTCAGTCGTCGTTGCGCTTGGTGCCATCCACGCGGGCCAGCTTCACGTTGGCGTCCAGCGCCTTCAGGCGGGCCAGCTGCGGCTGCACCACCTGCGCCTTGAACTTGGCCAGCTGCACGGCCGGCAGCGGTTCGGGCTTGGGCAGGGTGACCTTCTGCGGGTCGCGCTGCACGTCGTTGACGCGGAATTCGTAATGCAGGTGCGGGCCGGTGGCCAGGCCGGTCATGCCGACATAGCCGATCACCGAGCCCTGGCTCACGCGCTGGCCCACGCGCTCGTTGGCGAACTTGGACATGTGGCCGTAGGCCGTGCTGATCGAGTTGTTGTGCTGGATGATCACGAAGTTGCCGTAGCCGTTCATCCAGCCCTTGAACTTGATCACGCCGTCGCCCGCCGCGTGGATCGGCGTGCCGGTGGGCGCGGCGTAGTCCACGCCCTTGTGCGCGCGCATCAGGCCCAGCACCGGGTGCATGCGCGCCGCGCTGAACTGGGAGGAGATGCGGGTGAAGTCGACCGGAATGCGCAGGAACGACTTCTGGATCGGGCGGCCGTCCTCGCTGAACCAGCCGTAGGAGCCGTCGTCCTTCTTGAAGCGATAAGCCGTGTAGCGCTCGCCCTGGTTGACGAACTCGGCGGCGACGATCTCGCCTTCGTGCAGGTAGGCGCCGTCGCGGTAGATGTCGTCGTAGATGACGGTGAAGGTGTCGCCTTCGCGCAGGTCCTGCACGAAGTCGACGTCATACTTGAAGAGGTCGGCCAGCTTCAGCACCATCGCCGAACTCATGCCGGCCTTGGCGCCGGCGGCGAACAGCGAACTGTCGATGCTGCCGTGGACGACGTGCTCGCGGCGCTCCACTTCGCGCGCCTGCGCCATCACCGTCGGCTTGGCGCCGTCGAAGCGCACGATCACGCGGCTGGCTTCGTCCTTGTCGAAGCGGATGCCGCGCATGCTGCCGTCGCTGGAAAGCAGGAAGTCGAACTCCTGGCCCGGGCGAATGTTGTGCAGCGCCTTGGCGGCGTCGCCGGCCTGGTCCATCACGTTCTGCAGGTCGGTGAGGCTCAGGCCCTGGCCCTGGAAGATGTCGGAGAGCGTCTGGCCCGGCTGCACCTGCACGATGCGCCAGTCTTCCACCGTGGGCGTGCGCACCGTGGTGGGCAGCGCCTTGGGCAGGGCCAGCGGCATCAGCGCATGCGCGGAGGACACCGGATCGGGCCGCATCGCGCTTGCCCAGGCGGGGATGATGAAACCGGAAAGCGCCGTGATCAGCAGCGCGGTGCCGGCGAGCATCCAGCGTTCGCGATGCCAGCGGATCGGCTCGGCGTCGCTGTGATTGCAGAACGACCAGTGCGAGAAGCGTTCGTAGAAGTGGGAGTGGCGTCGCTGCGCCTTGCGGCGAATAGCCTGTTTGCGCGCTGCGCGCGCGATCTTGTTCGCCTCTCCCATGCCCCGTGTGCCCCGCGGTACAAATTTATGTAATGCCGCGTACCATAACGGCCCTGTGCAAAGGGCGTCAACGCCTTTCCCATCAAGGGTTTGCGTGAATTTTCTGATTAACGCACAATTAACTTCACGACGTGGTGGCCGTCGCTTCCCCAGGCCGCCGAATGACTAAGGATTCGAGGAATACATGAGCGAGCTTGAGCAGGCGCTGGCCACCATCGCGCGCGGCGCCGACGAAATCATCAAGCAGGAGGAACTGGTCGAACGCCTGAAGAGCGGGCGGCCGCTGCGCATCAAGGCCGGCTTCGATCCGACCGCGCCGGACCTGCACCTGGGCCATACCGTGCTGCTCAACAAGATGCGGCAGTTCCAGGACCTGGGGCACCAGGTGATTTTCCTGATCGGCGACTTCACCGGCATGATCGGCGACCCGACCGGCAAGAACGTCACGCGCAAGCCGCTCACCCGCGAGGACGTGCTGCGCAACGCGGAGACCTATGCCGAGCAGGTCTACAAGGTGCTGGACCGCGACAAGACCGAGCTGCGCTTCAATTCCGAGTGGTTCGGCAAGATGACGGCGGCGGACATGATCCGCCTGGCCGCGCAGCACACCGTGGCGCGCATGCTCGAGCGCGACGACTTCGCCAAGCGCTATGCCGCGCAGCAGTCGATCGCCATCCACGAATTCCTCTATCCGCTGGTGCAGGGCTACGACTCGGTGGCGCTGCAGTGCGACGTGGAGCTGGGCGGCACCGACCAGAAGTTCAACCTGCTGATGGGCCGCGCGCTGCAGGAGCATCACGGGCAGGCGCCGCAGATCGTGCTGACCATGCCCTTGCTGGAGGGCCTGGACGGCGTGCAGAAGATGTCCAAGTCGCTGGGCAACTACATCGGCATCAATGAGCCGGCGATCGACATCGTGACCAAGACGCTGAAGATCGGCGACGAGCTGATGTGGCGGTGGTTCGAGCTGCTCAGCTTCGAGGTGTCGCTGGATGAGCTCGCTCGCATGAAGAGTGAGGTGGCGAGCGGCGCGCTCAATCCGCGCGATGCCAAGCTGCGCCTGGCGCGCGAGCTGGCAGCGCGCTTCCATGGCGCGGCCGCGGCGGAGCAGGCCATCGCGGGCTGGCACGCGGTGGTGCGTGGCGAGGGCGATACCAGCCTGCTGCCGTTGACCGAGATCGCGGTGCCGGCCGAAGGGCTGCGCCTGCCCGCGTTGCTGACGGCCGCCGGGCTGACGCCCAGCAATGGCGAGGCGAACCGCAAGCTCAAGGAGCGTGCGGTGCGTATCGACTCGGAAGTAGTGGAGGACGCGCAGCGGACTTTCGGCCCCGGCTTTGAAGGTGTGCTGCAGATCGGCAAGCGCAACTTCGCGCGCGTCGCCTTGAAGCTCGCCTGAGGCTTTCGCGGCGGCCGTGATGGCCGCCGCGCGGTTCTTCCGCGCATCGTTGTATGGAAGAACAAGCGCTTACGAGAAATTTGAAAAAATCTTCACGAAATTGCTTGCCAGGTCCCCAGCCCCTCCCTATTATTCGCCTCCCCGCCGCGACGGCTTCCCCGCAACGGCAACAACGGCAGCAAAAATTCTTCGCTGCAGGTGTTGACGGACCGGAAAGACGATGTAGAATGGGCGGCTCACCCGGGACGAAACGTCTCGGGGCGATTCGAAGAACGGATCGCAAGTGATTGATCTTTGACAGTGTGCGCAGGTGACTTGTGTGGGCGTCTTGCGTTGGATGGACAATCTGTCCAAACAAATGCAAGCGTCTAACCTAAGAGTCAATTCAAAAGCTTGACGTTTTATGGTTAGGACAACGCTTCAGAAAGATAGAGCATCCTCGGATGTTCGAAAACTTAAGTGAAGAGTTTGATCCTGGCTCAGATTGAACGCTGGCGGCATGCCTAACACATG
>NZ_FONH01000017.1 GCF_900112865.1 Dyella marensis
CCCGCCGGGAGAGGGGTTGGGGTGAGGGTACGGTCGGAGCGCAAGGGTGAGGTGCATCGCTTCGGCCGAATCCTCATCCGGCTGCCGCCACCTTCCTCGCTCCTCAGAGCCGCGCACATCCCTGTGCGCTCCCCGCCTGCTCTCCCACGGGGACTACCTTCGGGTCGCCGGAGGGAGAAGGATTTCCGGGCGGAAACTGAGGGGAAAGGAAACGGTTGCGGAGGTTTGGTTGCCCATTGTCGTGGACGGGCGCAGCATCGTTGTACCCACGGCTTCGAGAGGGCCGAGTCATGTCCAAGTCCCCTGTTCTTTTTGCCGCTTTGCTGGCGGTTCTGGCGAGCTCAGCGGTGGCGCAGAATGCTGCGGCGCCTACTCAGGATGCCCGCACCAAGCGCGTTGAGGGTGTGGAAACCATGCCGTATACGCCGCCCGCGAATGGCCCTCAGGGTGCCAAGCGGGGGAATGACCATAACTGTCTGCGTTATACCGGTAGCCGGATTCCGCCTAAGGATGGGAGGTGTATTCCTGCGCCGGGGCGGGTTTACTACAAGGAGGATATCGATCGGACGGGCGAGCAGAGGCTTGGGCCGGCGTTGAGGAAGTTGGATCCGGGTGTGGGTGGGCGGTGAGGTGATTGCTGGGGCGCCAGCCTTGTGGCGCCTCTGCATGTGCGGAGACTGAGGCACTGGATTCCTGCCTGCGCAGGAATGACGAGCTGGGGCGGCGCTAGTCGGCGATGGCGCGTTCGATGCCGGCGATCGCGACGTCGACCAGGTGATCCAGCTCATCCGTGCTCACCACATACGGCGGCATGAAGTAAACGACATTGCCCAGCGGCCGCAGCAACGCCCCGTGTTCCAATCCATGCAGATACACACGCAAGCCACGCCGCTCCTCTGACGGATATGGCGCACGCGTGGCTTTGTCACGCACCAGTTCAACCGCCGCAATCATCCCGGTCTGCCGCACATCCGCCACCTGCGGATGCTCGCGCAACGGCGCCAACCGCCGCGCCAGATGCGCAGCCAACTCGCGATTGCGCTCCAGCACCGGCTCATCGCGAAAAATATCCAGCGTCGCCAACGCCGCCCGGCACGCCAGCGGATTGCCGGTATAGCTATGCGAATGCAGAAACGCCTTGCCGGCGTTGTATTCGGCATAGAACGCCTCGTACACCGGCGTGGTCGTCAGCACCGCCGACAGCGGCAGGAAGCCGCCGGTAAGCCCCTTGGACAGGCACATGAAATCCGGCGAAACCCCCGCCTGCTCGCAAGCGAACAGCGTCCCGGTCCGCCCGAACCCCACCGCAATCTCGTCGGCAATGAAGTGCACGCCGAACTCATCGCACAAGGCACGCAACCCGGTGAGATACGAAGGGTGATACATGCGCATCCCACCGGCGCACTGCACTAAGGGCTCGACGATCACCGCGCAAGTTTCATGCGCATGCTGTTCCAACAACACACGCAACTCGCCAAGGCGCCGCGCAGCACACGCCTCCGCGCTTTCACCAGGCTCAGCTTCATACGCATCCGGCGACGGCGCCAGAACCGGCGTAAGCAACAACGGCGCATACGTCTTGCGATACAGCGCCACATCGCTCACCGACAGCGCCCCCAGCGTCTCGCCGTGATAGCTGCCCGTCAGCGCAATGAACCGCGTCTTCTGCCCGGCCCCCTGGTTGAGCCAGTAGTGGAAGCTCATCTTCAACGCCACTTCGATCGCGGCGGACCCGTTGTCAGCCAGGAACACCCGCTCCAACCCCGCCGGCGTGATCTGCGCCAAACGCTCCGCCAACTCGATCGCTGGCTCATGCGTAAACCCGGCAAAGATCACATGCTCCAGCGTATCCAACTGCTGCTTCAACGCCGCCCCGATCCGCGGATTGGCATGCCCGAATAAATTCGTCCACCAGGAACTGATCCCATCCAGGTAGCGTCGCCCATCCGCATCCACCAGCCAGGGCCCTTCGCCGCGGACGATGGGCAGCATCGGCACGGTGCCGGCGTGGTCGTGCATCTGGGTGCAGGGGTGCCAGAGATGGCGCAGGTCGCGGGCGGCGAGGGCTTGGTTGCGGCTTTCGTTCGGGCTCATCCGGGTATGATCGGGGTTCGGCGCCGGCTGCCTCAAGCCCGCCTGATCCGTTGGAGTCCCCTTTTTTGATCCGGTTGCGCACCGTTCTGTTGTTCCTGTTGCTGGTTTCCGCCCTGGCCTGGCTGGTGGCGTACCTGCCGGCCAGCTGGGTGCGCCCGCAACTGGAGGCGCGCCTGCACGGCCTGCGCCTGGAAGGGCTGAGCGGCACGCTGTGGGACGGCCATGCCGAGCGCGTGCTGGCCGAGAGCGGCGGCGATCTGGGCCAGTTCGATTGGCAGCTGTCGCGCCGGGCCCTGCTCGGCGACACCCAGATGAGCGTGGCCTTCCGCGGCGACTGGGGCCACCTGACCGGCCAGATGCGCAAGCGCGAAGACAAGCGCGAGGAATGGAGCCAAGTCCGGCTGGACGGCGATCTCGCCCAGCTTTCCGCCAGCCTGGCGCCCGAAGCCGCCCGCCTCGAAGGCCGCCTCACCATCGACAACGCCCGCGTGGTGCTGCAAGGCCGCTGGCCGCTGGAACTGGACGCCGCCGCGCGATGGAGCGGCGCCAGTCTGCAGGGCGTGCAGCGCGATCTCGCTTTCGGCAACCTGCAGTTGCGCGCCCAGGGCGCGAGCGGCGTGGTCAACGCCACGCTGCAGGACGACGGCAACGGCCCGCTGCAACTGGCCGGCCACCTGGCGCTGAGCCCGCTGGGCTGGAAATACGACATCAAGGCTAGGCCGCGCGAGCCCGATCCGGCGCTGCGCGACTGGCTGGCGGGGTTCGGCCGGCTGGCGGCCGACGGCAGCATGCATCTGCAACGCAGCGGCGGACTGGCCGCGATCATGGGCAAGGGGAATCGATGAGCGCACCCGATCTGCAGCGGGCATTGTCCGCCGCGCGCGAAGCCGCGGAAGCGGCGGCCGAGGTGATCCGCCACTATTGGCGGCGCGGCGTGGAAGTGGAGATCAAGAGCGACGCCACGCCGGTGACGATCGCCGACCGCGAAGCGGAACTGGCCATCCGCAAAGTGCTGCAGGCGGCATTGCCGGAGGCGGCTATCTACGGCGAGGAATTCGGTCTGGACGACGGGGCGCGCGAGCTGCTCTGGCTGGTCGATCCGCTCGACGGCACCAAGAGCTTCGTGCGGCGCACGCCGTTCTTCTCCACCCAGATCGCGCTGATGCACAAGGGCGAACTGGTGCTGGGCGTTTCCAGCGCGCCGGTCTACGGCGAAACGCTGTGGGCAAGTGCCGGCGGCGGTGCCTGGTTCGAAGGCGACCGCGTGCGCGTGGCCGCCACCGACAGCATGGCGCAGGCCTCGATCTCCACCGGCAACGTCAAGACGCTGACCATGGATGCGCGCTGGGCGGAGCTTGGCGCGATGATCCGCGACAGCAACCGCATCCGCGGCTACGGCGATTTCTGCCACTACCACCTGCTGGCCCGCGGCGGGCTGGACCTGGTGATCGAGTCGGACGTCAACATCCTGGACGTGGCCGCGCTGGCGGCGATCGTGCGCGAGGCCGGCGGCCTGTTCACCGACCTGGACGGCCAGCCGCTCACCCTGGACACGCGCAGCGTGCTGGCGGGCACGCCGGCCCTGCACGCGCAGGCGTTGACGCGGTTTCGTGCAAGCCTACAGAGCTAGAATCGAACGATGCCCAAGCCCCCCATCATCCATGCCACCCGCGACGTCCACGACAGCCATTTCCTGCGCGTGGAGCAGCTGGATCTCGAATTCTCCAACGGCGAGCGCCGCACCTACGAGCGCCTGAAAGGCAGCGGCCTGGGTGCGGTGATCATCGTGCCGATGCAGGACGACGAGACCGTGCTGCTGGTGCGCGAATACGGCGCCGGCGTCGGCCGCTACGAGCTGAGCCTGCCCAAGGGCCGCCTGGACCAGGACGAGACGGTGGAGCAGGGCGCCGATCGCGAGCTGAAAGAGGAAATCGGCTTCGGCGCGCGCAAGCTGAAGATCCTGCACAACCTGTCGCTGTCGCCGTCGTACATGACCCATATGGCGCACGTGGTGCTGGCGCAGGACCTGTATCCGGAGCGCCTCGAAGGCGACGAGCCGGAAGAACTCGAAGTGGTGCCATGGAAGCTTGCCAACCTGCATGAGCTGATCGCCCGCGACGACGTAACCGAGGGCCGTTCCATCGCCGCGCTGTTCATGGCCCGCGAGTATCTCGCCGGTCGGTTCAAACCAGCATGAGCAAGCCGGCATGAGCATGGCGCCGGTGTCTCCGCTGCTGCGCCAGGTCGCGGCCATCGCGCGCGATGCGGCGGCGGCCATCCTGGTGGTGTATGAGCAGGATTTCGCGGTTCAGCGCAAAGAGGATCACTCGCCGGTAACGGATGCCGACCTCGCTGCGCAGCATGTGATCATGGCCGGGTTGGAAGCGCTGGATGAGCAGCTGCCTGTGCTTTCCGAAGAGTCGCGCATCGCCTCGTGGAAGGAGCGCCAGGCCTGGTCGCGCTACTGGCTGGTCGATCCGCTCGACGGCACGCGCGAGTTCGTCAAGCGCAACGGCGAGTTCACCGTGAACATCGCGCTGATCGACGGCGACGAGCCGGTGCTCGGCGTGGTGCTGGCGCCGGTGACCGGCGATCTCTACGCCGCCGAACGCGGCGGCCGCGCATGGCGACAGGAACATGCCGGTGCAGAATGGCAACCCATTGCCACCCGCGCCATCACCCAGCCGCCGGTGGTGGCCGGCAGCCGCTCCTACGGCGGCCACGGCGCCGCGCTGCTGCGCGAGCTGCTGGGCGACGAGGTGGTGGAAACGCCGATGGGTTCCTCGCTGAAATTCTGCCTGCTGGCGCGCGGCGCCGCGGATGTCTATCTGCGCCGCGGCGCCACCAGCGAATGGGATACCGCGGCCGCGCAGTGTGTGCTTGAAGCCGCGGGCGGAGCCGTGCTGGATCTGACCGGCGCGCGGCTGCGCTACAACCGCAAGGATTCCCTGCTCAATCCCGAATTCATCGCCGTGGGCGACACGGCCATCGACTGGACCGCGCGGCTGCGCGCGGCGGATGTGTGACCGCATGACCGAGACGACGCGCCACAGCCTCGACGACCTGCTCGCCATCATGGCCCGCCTGCGCGACCCGCAGCGCGGCTGCCCCTGGGACGTGCAGCAGGACTTCGCCACCATCGCGCCGTATACGATCGAGGAGGCCTACGAAGTGGCCGACGCGATCGACCGCAAGGACTGGCACGACCTGCGCGACGAACTCGGCGACCTGCTGCTGCAGGTGGTGTTCCACGCGCAGATGGCGCAGGAGCAGGGGCTGTTCGACTTCGCCGACGTGGCGCATGCGATCAGCGACAAGATGATCCGCCGCCATCCGCACGTGTTCGGCGACGTCAGCTATGACGACGTCGAGGCGCAGAAGGAGGCGTGGGAGGCGATCAAGGCCGAGGAGCGCGCGGCGAAGGGCGAGTCGCACGACGACAGCGCGCTGGCCGGCGTGTCGCGTGGCTTGCCCGAATGGAAGCGCGCCTTGAAGCTGCAGCAGCGTGCGGCCAAGGTCGGCTTCGACTGGCCGGACGAGCAGCCGGTGCTGGACAAGCTGGCCGAAGAGATCGAGGAAGTGCGTGCGGAATTCGCGGCCGGCGCGGACAAGGCGCGCCTGCAGGACGAGATCGGCGACGTGGCCTTCGTGCTGGTGAATCTGGCACGGCATGCGGATGTCGATTTCTCGCAGGCGTTGCGGCATGCGAATGAGAAGTTCGAGCGGCGTTTCCGCGGGATGGAGGCGCTGGCGCGCGAAGAAGGCGTGCCGTTGGCGGAGCGCGGCCTGGAAGCGCAAGAAGCGTTGTGGCAACGCGTCAAGGGCGGCGAAGTCCTGCCATAGGTTGCGTAGGTTGGGGTGAGCCGTAGGCGAACCCCAACGTCGCCATGGTCAAGCGCCTCGCATCGTTGGGGTTCGCCTGCGGCTCACCCCAACCTACGTAAAAAAAGAGGCGCGAAGTTCTGGGGACTTCGCGCCTCAAGTTCCATCTCGCTGGGCAAACAGCGGTTGTGTCGTTGTGGTTGTTATGGGATCACGCAGACGGCGAGGCCGGCGGCGGGGGCGGCGCCGCCGGGCGCATCATTTCCAGGCGGACGTGCAGCTTTTCCAGGTCTTCGCGGCGCTTGGCTTCGTCAGCGAGGTTCTCGTCCAGACTCTTGCGCAGGGTGGCGATGGCCTGGTCGGTATTCGCCGGCGCCATCTGTGCGCGGGCCAGCTGGTGATAAACGTAAGTTCGCACGCGCTGATCCTGCGACTTGGCCAGCACGGCGTTGTACAGCGCGGGCAGTTCCTTCACGCGACCGGCCTGCGTATACAGGCGCTCCAGCTCGCGCAGGTCGGCGATCACCGCCGGTTCCGGCGCACCCGGCAGCGTGCCGTTGAACAGCAGCGGGGCATTCGGTGCATTGGGGCGCGACGGGCGCTGGCCCTTGCCGTCGGCCGGGGCTTTCGCGGCCGGCTGGGCGGCCGAGGCGGCGGGCGCGGCATCCTGTGCCAGGGTATAGGCCCCGCTGCCGGCGAACAGCACGGCGAGGGCGGAAACGAGTAGAGCCTTGCGTTTCATGCGGTCGTTCTCCTTGACGGGCATCGCGGTCCACAACGGCCCATGCCAACTGGCGGTTGACCCATGCGGGCAGCCTTGCAACCTTTCGGCCCGCGGCTGCATCAGAAGCCCGAACGTCCACCAAGGAGCTTTCTCCATGCGTTACCTGATCCTCGCCAGCCTCGCGCTGCTGCCGCTCGCCGCCCAGGCCGACGACTGCAAATTCCAGGCCCAGCGCAATCTCCAGCTCGATCTCAACGGCGTGCATTCCGTGCAGATCGACCTGCGCAGCCATGACCTGCACCTGCGCGGCGACAGCGCCGTGCGCGGCGGCGAACTGACCGGCCGCGCCTGCGCCTCCAGCCAGGACCTGCTGGACGACCTGGTGGTCACCCAGCGCCGCCAGGGCGACGTGCTGATCGTCGAGGCCGGCCGCGACCATTCGCACTGGGGCATCGGCCACAGCTACGCCAACCTGGAGCTCAATCTGAAACTGCCGCCGGCCGTGCCGGTCACCTTGAACGGCGGCTCGGGCGATGCCTGGGTGAATGGCATGAAGCGGCTCGACGCACATGTCGGCTCGGGCGACCTGCATGTGAAGGATCTCGATGGCCCGCTCAATGCCAGCATCGGCTCGGGCGATCTCGACGTCAGTAACGTCGGCAGCGTGGATCTCGGCGCCGTCGGCTCGGGCGATTTCAAGGGCGAGGACATCAAGGGCAACGTGCGCGTGGGCAGCGTCGGCTCCGGCGATGTCACGGTGCGCAACGTCGGCGGCAGTGTGCACGTGGATACGGTCGGTTCCGGCGACCTCAATGCGCACGGCGTGGGCGGCGACCTGTCGCTGGGCGCCAAGGGCAGCGGCGACGTGAGCTATTCGGACGTGCGCGGCAAGGTCAATGTGCCGCGCGATCGCGACGACGACTGAATCGATCAGCCGAACCAGCGCGCCACCAGATACACCAGCGGCGCGCACACCAGCAGGAACGGGATCGACACCCGGTGGAACAGCCGCAGCCCCTGCGGCTGTTTCGCCAGGCGCAGTGCGATCAGGTTGGCCAGCGAGCCGATCGCCACGCCGAAGCCGCCCACGTTTACCGCCACGGCCAGCGCCATCGCATCCGGCGCGCGTTCGAGCAGCAGCACGGTGGCGGGCACGTTGCTGATCAGCTGCGAGGCGACGATGCCGCTGGCGTAGAGATGCAGCGGCTGGCTCAGGTCCACCGCACCCAGCAGTTGCCCCACCCACGGCAGCGCGGCGAAATGGCCCAGTCCCAGGAAGATCGCGGCGAAGGTTGCCAGCAGCAGCCAGTCCACGCGCGCCAGCAGGCGCCAGTCGAACAGCGCGAACGGAATCAATAACAGCGACGCGCCGATAATCGCGTGGCCGTGCTCCATCATCAGCACCATCATCGCCAGCGCCACGATGGACAAGGCCGCCTGCGAGGCGGACACCGCGTGACCGTCGATCTGTTCCGCATGCAGCTCGACGCGTTCGCGCGGCAGCCAGAACCAGGTCAGCAGTGCGACCAGCGTGAACATGGTGGCCGCCGCCGGCAGCATCGCGCCGACGAATTGCAGGAACGGCAGCCGCAGGTACTGCCACACCAGCAGGTTCTGCGGATTGCCGATCGGGCTGAGCGTGGAACCCGCGTTCACCGCCAGCGCTTCCAGCACCACCAGGCGCAGCACGGGAAGGTTGGAGATGCCGCCCGCGGCGACGGTCAGCGGCACGATCAGGAACAGACTGACGTCGTTGGTCAGCACCATCGACAGCACCGCGGTGATACTCACCAGCAGCAGGCCCAGCATGCGCTGCGAATGCGCCCGCGCCACCAGCAGGCCCGCCAGATGCTGCACCAGGCCGCTTTCGCGGATGCCCTGGATCGCGATCAGCAGGCCGAGCAGGCCGGCCAGCGTGGGCAGCTGCAGCCAGCGCTGGTAGTGGCTCCACGGTTGCGGATCGGCGATGGCCAATACCAGCGCCAACAGGGCGAAGGCGGCCAGCATCCATTCGTCTTTCAGGCGCTGGCGCCAGGTCTTGCTGGCGCTTACTGCCACTCGGTCAGCCCTTCCAGTTCGTAGAGCTTCTTCCAGCTCGGGCGTGCGCGCACGAGATCCGCCAGGCGCTTCAGTGCGGGCCATTCGGTAGCCGGGCGCGGCATGTTGCGCGACCAGCGCAGCAGCATGGTGAGCATCAGGTCGGCGCCGCTGAACTGTTCGCCGAGCAGATAGGGGCCGTGCGCGGACAGCTGTGCCTCGAGGCGATCCCACACGCTTTCGATGCGCCGCTGGATGGCCGCGCGGATCGCCGGCGGATAGTCGTCGTAGCCCAGCTCGCGCGGATAGAACCACAGCCGGTAGGCCGACATCAGCGTATTGCTCAGATACACCACCCACTGCTGCCACAGCTCGCGTTCCGGCGTGCCGGCGGGCGGGATCAGCTGCGCTTCCGGATGGCGTTCCGCCAGGATCAGCAGCAGCGCGCCGGATTCGACGCGCACCTGGCCATCGATCGCCAGCGCCGGCACGGTGCCACCGGGATTGAGCTTGAGATACTCGGGCGAGTGCTGCGCATCGCGCTCGAAATCGACCAGTTCCAGGTGGTACGGCGCGCCGATTTCCAGCAGGGCCAGGTGCACGACCATGCTGGCGGTGCCGGGGCAGTAATAGAGGGTGTACATGGCTGGGCCCGTGAGGTGGATCGGGCGATCTTAGCCGCCACCGGCCAGATTGGGCGTAGGTTGGGGTGAGCCGCAGGCGAACCCCAACAGGCCTTGCCTGGATGCGCCATGTTGGGGTTCGCCTGCGGCTCACCCCAACCTACGCCGGAAGCGTAGCGTCACGAATCCCGCAGCAACTGCATCGGCGAGGTGCGCGTGACTTTGCGCGTACCGGCCAGCCCCAGCAGCATCACCACGAAGGCCGCGCCCAGCGCCGCCAGCAGCAGCGGCCCCAGCGGCGGCACGAAGCCTTCGATGCGAAACACCGCACGCCCCATCCACCAGCCCGCGCCGGCCGCGCCGAACGCGGCGGTGAGGCCGGCGACCAGGCCGAGCAGGGCGAACTCGCAGGCGGCGGCCAGGCGCAGCTGGCCGCGCCGCGCGCCGAGTGTGCGCAGCAGGGCGGCTTCGTGGCGGCGTTCGGCCGCGCTGGCGGCGAGCGCGGCAGCCAGCACCAGCGCGCCGGCCAGCAGGCTGAAGGCCAGTACCCAGCGCACCGCATGGCTGACGCGGTCGACGATGTCGCGCACGCGGTCGAGCAGGGCATCGACGTCGATCAGGCTCAGGTTGCCGAAGTCGCGCGACAGCCTGGCCATCGACTCCGCATTGCCGCGCGGCACGTAGAAGCTGGCGATCCAGGTATGCGGCAGCTCCTTGGCGTGCGCCGGATCGAGCAGCAGGAAGAAGTTGACGCGGAACGAACTCCAGTCGACCTGGCGCACGCTGGCCACGCGCGCCTGCACCGTGCCCTCGCCGACGTTGAAGCTCATGCTGTCGCCGATCTTCAGCGCGTACATGTCGCGCCACATGGTATCGACCGAGACTTCCGCCACCGGCGGACTCGGGCCGTTCCAGGCGCCGGCGACGACGCGGTTGGACGGCGGCAGCTCGTCGGTCCACGACAGGCGCAGCTGGCGGTCGCTCCAGTCCTTGGCGCGCTCGTCCTGGAACTTCAGCTGGTCGATCGGACGGCCGTTGATCGCGGTCAGCTTGCCCACCGCCAGCGGCAGCATGTTCAGCTGCTGCGCGCCGAGTCCGCCCAGCGCCTGCTCGAAGCCGGCGCGCTGGTCGTCCTGCAGATTCAGCACGAACCAGTTGGGCGTGTCGGCCGGCAGCTCGCGCCGCCAGCCCTCCAGCAGCGCAGGGGCGACAATCGCCAGCAACAGCAGCGCGACCAGGCCCAGGCTGAGCGCGGTGGCCTGCAGCAGGCTCATGCCGCGGCGCCGCGCCAGCGCGGCCAGGCCCAGGCGCAGCGCCGGGTGCGCGCCGGGAGCGACGCGCCGGGCGAACCACAGCAGCGCCGCCGCCAGCAGCGCCGCCACGGCGGCCACGCCGGCCAGGCTGACCGCGAGGATGCCGGCCATGCGGGCCGAGCCGGCCTGGCTCCAGATCAGCGCCAGCGCCACCAGCACGGGGATGAAATACAGCGCGTCGAAGCGGCGCACGCGGCGCGCCATGCTTTCGCGGAACACCGCCACCGGCGGCACCTCGGCCAGCCGCGCCAGCGGCGGCAGGGCGAAACCGGCCAGCACCGCCACGCCCATCGCCGCGGCGGCGAAGGCCGGGCCCAGCGGCAGGTCCACCGGCACGCTGGTGAACAGCGTGCTGGCGAAGGACCAACTGGCCTGCGCGATGCCCAGCGCCAGCGCCACGCCAAGCAGCGAGGCCGGCACCGCCAGCGCGCCCAGCGTGCCCAGCAGCAGGCCGAGCACGCGCCGGCGCGGCGTGCCCAGGGCGCGCAGCAGGGCCACTTCGTTGGTCTTGCGCCGCGCGTAGCGCTGCGCGGCCATGGCGATCGCCACGCCGGCCAGCAGGGCCGAGAGCAGGGCGGTCAGGCGCAGGAAGGCGCTGGCGCGGTCGAATGCGGTGCGCATGCGTTCCTGGGTCTGCTCGGGAGTGATCAGCTCGGCGCCCTGCGGCAGCTTCTGCGCCTGCGCCCAGGCACGCCAGCGGGCGACCTGCGACGGCTCGCCCGCCACCAGCAGGCGATGGCGCGCGCGGCTGCCGGCGCCGAGCAGGCCGGCCTGTTCGGCGTCGGCCAGGTTCATGATGGCGCGCGGCGCCAGGGCGAACAGCTCGCCGCCGTCCGGCTGGCGCAGCAGTTCGGCGGCGATGCGCAGGTTGCGGCCGCCGACCTGCACGTCATCGCCGGGCTTCAGGCCCAGCGCGACCAGGGCGCGATGGTCCAGATACAGCTCGCCGGCCGCGGGTCCGTGGCCGATGTAGTCGCCGCGGACGCCGCGCAGTTCCAGCTTGCCGCGCAGCGGGTAGGCCGCATCGGCGGCCTGCACGTCCAGCAGCTGGCTCTGTTCGTGGGCGAAGGCCACGCTGGGAAAGCCGGCGCCGCGGGTGATGGACAGGCCTTCGTCGCGCGCCTGCGCCGCGTAGGCGTCCGGCAGGCGCTGCGGCGAGCCGATGCCGAGGTCGCCGCCGATCAGCTCGGCCGCATTGGCCAGCATGCCGCGCTCGATCCGCGTGGCCAGGGTGGCGACCACGCCCAGCGCGACCACCGCAAGGGTCAGCGAAGCGGCCAGCGTGCGCAGTTCCGGCAGATGCCATTCGCGCCGCAGGCTGCGCAGGGCAAGTCGCAGCAACCTCATGCCGTGAGCTCCGCCGGGCCGCGGGCGATCACCCGGCCTTCGTGCAGCTCGACCCGGCGCTCGCAGCGTTCGGCCAGCAGCGGGTCGTGGGTGACCAGCACCAGGGTGGTGCGGTGGTCGCGGTTGAGCGCGAACAGCAGGTCGCTGACGTGGTGGCCGGTGCGCTGGTCCAGGTTGCCGGTGGGTTCGTCGGCGAACAGCAGGCGCGGCCCGTGCACGAAGGCGCGGGCGATCGCCACGCGCTGCTGCTCGCCGCCGGACAGCTGGGCGGGATAGTGGCGCCGGCGTGCGCCCAGGCCGACCGCTTCCAGCGCCTCGCGGGCGCGCGGGCGGGCGTCGTCGCGGCCTTCCAGCTCCAGCGGCAGCATCACGTTTTCTTCGGCGGTCAGCGCCGGCAGCAGGTGGAAGGACTGGAACACGAAGCCGACCAGGCGCCGGCGCAGGTCGGCGCGGGCTTCCTCGTCCAGGCTTTCCAGCGCATGCCCGTCCAGCCCGACATGGCCACCGCTGGGCACGTCCAGTCCGGCCAGCAGGCCGAGCAGGGTGGTCTTGCCGGAGCCGGAGGCGCCGACGATGGCAAAGCTTTCGCCGTCCCGTACCTGCAGGCTGACCCCGCGCAGGATGTCCAGCTGCCCCTCGGGGCCCCGCACCGACTTGCTAACATCGCGGGCTTCGAGAAGCGGACGGGAAATATCGCTCATGCGTCGGATCCTTTGGCTGGTACTGCTGTGGCTGGGCTGTGCGGGCGCCGCGGCGGCAGCGCCGGGCAAGACCGTGCTGGTGCTGGGCGATTCGCTCTCGGCCGCCCACAACATTGCGGCGGCCCAGGGCTGGGTGCATCTGCTGGAAGTACGCCTGGCCGACATGGAGCCGGGCTGGACGGCGATCAATGCCAGCATCAGCGGCGAAACCTCGCTCAGCGGCCGCAACCGCCTGCCGGCGCTGCTGGAGAAATACCACCCCGGCGTGCTGGTGCTGGAACTGGGTGCCAACGACGGCCTGCGCGGCCTGCCGCTGCCGGCCCTGCGCGAGAACCTGGCCGCGATGATCGATGCCGCGCAGAAGTCCGGCGCCAGGGTGCTGCTGCTGGGCATCGAACTGCCGGTGAACTACGGTCCGCAGTACCGTGACGGCCTGCGTGCGGTCTATGCGGAGCTGGCCCGCGACAAGCGCACCGCCTTGGTACCGTTCCTGCTTGAGGGCGTGGCCACGGATGCGTCGCTGATGCAGGATGACGGCCTGCATCCCACCGCGGCGGGCGAGCCGAAGGTGCTGGACAACGTCTGGAATGCCTTGCGTCCGTTGTTGCATGGAAGCGCCAAACAGTGACCGGATAGCCTTTTTCAGGCATTCGCTGAACAGCCACGAAAACGTTTCACACCCTACTCACCCGCAGCGAAGTTAGCTTTCACCAATGTGAAGTGCTAGGAGGTAGAGGATGAGTTCTCGCGACGAACAATCTGGCCTGATCCTGTTGGTCGAGGACAACCGGCAGATCGCCGAAATGGTCGGCGAATTCCTGGAGCGGCGAGGCTACTCGGTCGATTACGCCTCCGACGGCGTCAGCGCGCTGCACCTGGCGGTGACCAACAGCTACGACGTGGTGGTGCTGGACCTGATGCTGCCGGGCATGGATGGCCTGGAGGTTTGCCGCAAGCTGCGCAAGGAAGCCAAGAAGTCGACGCCGGTGCTGATGCTGACCGCGCGCGACACCCTCGAGGACAAACTGGTCGGCCTGGAATCCGGCGCCGACGACTACCTGGTCAAGCCGTTCGAGGTGCGTGAGCTGGAAGCGCGCCTGCGCGCCCTGATCCGCCGCGACCGCCGCCAGGTTTCCACCGAAGTGCTGACCGTCGGCGACATGACCCTGGATACCGCCACGCTGCGCCTGACCCGCGCGGGCAAGGAACTGACGGTGTCGCCGATCGGCCTGAAGCTGCTGGCGATCCTGATGCGCGAATCGCCGCGCGTGGTCAGCCGCCGCGATATCGAGCGGGAGATCTGGGGCGACACGCTGCCCGATTCGGACACGCTGCGCTCGCACCTGTACAACCTGCGCCGGGTGATCGACAAGCCGTTCGACCGCGCGCTGCTGCACACCATCCACTCGGCCGGCTACCGCCTCGCCGACCTGGATGCGGAGACGCCGGGATCGAAATCCGGCCTGGACCTGCCGCGTGCGCCGCTGGATGCGGACGGTCATTCGTCCAAGAACCAGGTGGCCTTCTCGAAGTAACACGATGGCCGCATCGTTTTCACCACCAGCGACGGAAGGCTCCCGCCGCGGCGCCTTCCATCGCCGCATGGCCTGGATCTTCGGCATGCAGACGGTGGCGGTGGCCGCGCTGTGCGTGCTCGGCGTGACGCATGTGCTGCCGGCCTACGCGGTGCTGGGGTTGATCGTGGTGCTTGGCGCGACAGCCTGGCTGATCGCACGACGGCAGTGGCGCCAGGTGCGCCGGCTGGCCAATGCGGTGAGCAGCTGGGACGAGCGCAAGGCCGACATCGGCGAATGGACGCCCGGCGAGCTGCCGCGCCGTGCGGACGCCGACGTGGCAGCGCTGGCGGAAGGACTGTACGGCTTCGCCCACCGCATCGCCGGCTACAACCAGCGCGAGCGCAACTTCACCCGCGACGCCAGCCACGAGCTGCGCAGCCCGCTCACGGTGATCAAGATGTCGGCCGACATGCTGGCCGACGAGCCCACCCTGGGCGAGTTCGGCCAGCGCTCGGTGCAGCGCATCAAGCGCGCCACGCGCGAGATGGAAGCGCTGGTGGAAGCCCTGCTGATCCTCGCGCGCGAATCGGACAAGGGGCTCACCGAAGAGGATTTCGTGGTCAACGATGTGCTGGAGCGCGAGCTGCGCGACGTGCGCGAGCTGCTCGAAGGCCGGCCGGTGAGCCTGCGCCTGGACGAGCCGGCGCGCTTCGCCCTGCATGGTTCGCCGCGCGTGTTCGCGGTGCTGTGCTGGCAGCTGATCCGCAACGCCTGCCAGCAGGCGGAAGAAGGCACGATCGTGATCACCGTGCTGCCCGGCGCGGTGACCGTGGCCAATCGCGTGGACATGGGGCCGGACAAGGTGGATCGCCACGGTTTCGAACTGGCGATCGCGCAGCGCATCAGCGAGCGCTTCGCCTGGCCGCTGGAGCTGCAGACGCGCGACGGCAACCAGCACGTGGCGCGCATTCGTTTTCCGCAGCCGTTGCCGGCGAGCGCTGCTTAAGCCCCTCTCCCGTCGGGAGAGGGGTTGGGGTGAGGGTACGGGCGGAGCGCGGAAGTGATGCGCTCCGCTCCGCCCACACCCTCATCCGCCTGCCGGCACCTTCTCCCGGAGGGAGAAGGATTCCAGTTGTGGAGTTTGAGGACGATCAACCCAGCGTCGACGCCACCGCGAAATCGCAGCCCGTCTTCGCCTTCACCTCTTCCACCGTCACGCCTTCCTGCAGTTCGATCAGGGTGAGGCCCTTGCCCTTCTCGACCTCGAACACGCACAGGTCGGTGATGATCAGGTCCACCACCTGCTGGCCGGTGAGCGGCAGATCGCACTGGTTCTTGATCTTCGGCGAGCCGTCCTTCGCGGTGTGCTCCATCAGCACCACCACGCGCTTGACGCCGCTGACCAGGTCCATCGCGCCGCCGGGACCCTTGACCATCTTGCCGGGCACCATCCAGTTGGCGAGGTCGCCGGTGCAGGACACTTCCAGGCCGCCCAGAATGGACAGGTCGATGTGGCCGCCGCGGATCATCGCGAACGATTCGGCGCTGGAGAAGAAGCTCGAGCCGGGCAGGGTGGTGATGGTCTGCTTGCCGGCGTTGATCAGGTCCGGGTCGACGTGTGCGTCGTCCGGGAACGGGCCGATGCCGAGCAGGCCGTTCTCCGACTGCAGGGTGACGTCGATGCCGGCCGGGATGAAGTTGGCGACCAGGGTCGGGATGCCGATGCCCAGGTTGACGTAGAAGCCGTCGCGCAGCTCCTTCGCCGCGCGCTGCGCCATCGCGGTGCGCAGCGGGCTTTCCTTGCCGGTGTTGGCGCCGGCGACGGTGCGGAACTCGATGCGCTTCTCGTACGACGGGCCCTGGATGATGCGGTCGACATAGATACCCGGCACGTGGACCTGGTCCGGCTCCAGCGTGCCCACCTCGACCAGTTCTTCCACCTCGGCCACGCAGAGCTTGCCGCAGGTGGCGATCATCGGATTGAAGTTGCGCGCGGTCTTGCGGAACACCAGGTTGCCCAGGCGATCGCCCTTCCATGCCTTGACGATGGAAACGTCGGCGTGGATCGCTTCTTCCAGCACGTATTCCTTGCCGTCGAAGACCTTGGTCTCCTTGCCCTCGGCCAGCTTGGTGCCGAATGCGGTGCGCGTGTAGAAGCCCGGGATGCCGGCGCCGCCGGCGCGCAGCTTCTCGGCCAGGGTGCCCTGCGGCACCAGGTGCAGTTCCAGTTCGCCGGCCAGCACCTGGCGCTCGAATTCCTTGTTCTCGCCCACGTAGGAGGCGTACACGCGCTTGACCTGGCGCGTCTTCAGCAGCGGCCCCATGCCGAAATCGTCGACGCCGGCATTGTTGCCGACGATGGTCAGCCCCTTGGTGCCGGCCGCAAGCAGGGCGGCGATCAGGTTCTCGGGAATGCCGCACAGGCCGAAGCCGCCGGCGGCGATGGTCATGTCGTCGAACAGCAGACCGTCCAGGGCCTGCGCCGCGCTTGCATAAACCTTGTCCATTGCGATGCCTTCTAGCAGGGAGAGCCAGCTGCCAAGGATACGACGGATCGGCGGCGGCTCATGCTGTACCAAGGTCGCAGCAAGGGCTTGACGTGTTCGTTTACGCATGTAATCGTAATTGCGATTACGCATGTAAACGGAGATTGACCATGTCGATCAGCGAGGCCGAGGCGGTGGTGATGGACGTGCTGTGGCGCCAGGCGCCGCGCAGCGCGGAAGATATCCTGGCCGAGCTCGGGCCGACCCAGGGCTGGCAGGAGGGCACGGTGAAGTCGCTGCTCAACCGCCTGCTGAAGAAAAAGGCGGTGAAGGCGGAGCGCGATGGCCGGCGTTATCTCTATGCGCCGCGGCTCACCCGCGAGCAGTACGTATCGCAGGAGAGCAAGGGCCTGATCGATCGCCTGTTCGACGGACGCATCGCGCCGCTGGTGGCGCATTTCTCGGAGCAGCGCAAGCTGAGCCGCCGCGACGTGGCGGATCTGCGCAAGCTGCTGGAGGAGCTCGACGATGAGCAGTCCTGAGTGGTTGTCGCGGCTGTGGCTGGCGCAGCTGGCCTTCACCATGGCCAGCGTGGCGGTGCTGCTGCTGCGCCGGCCGTGCCGGCGCTGGTTCGGCGCGGAGCGCGCGTTCCAGTTGTGGCTGCTGCCGCCGCTGGCGCTGTCGATCAGCCAGCTGCCGCATGCATCGGCGCCGGTGTCCAGCACTCCCACCCTGGTCTACACCGTTGCGACCGCCGGTGGCGCGTTGCCGGCGATGGCGGAAAGAGCTGGCTCCGGCATGCATGCCGGGGATCTGCTCCTGGCCGTCTGGGGGCTGGGCGTGGCGATCGTCGCCGCTTCGGGTTGGCTGTTGCAGCGCCGCTACCGGCGCTGCCTGCACGGCGCACGCCGGTGCGATGAGAGCTCGTCGCGCTGGCCGGTGTGGATCGCGGCCTCGGCGGATATCGGCCCGGCCCTGGTCGGTGCCTGGCGGCCTCGCATCGTATTGCCGGTGGATTTCGACACGCGCTACGACGCGCGCGATCAGGCGCTGATCCTTGCTCACGAACAGGCGCATGCGCAGCGGCGCGACGGCATCTGGTCGCTGTGTGCCTTCGCCACGCTGGCGCTGTGCTGGCCACACACTCTGGCCTGGTGGTCGTGGCGCCGGTTCCGCCAGGACCAGGAACTGGCCTGCGACGCGGCGGTGATGCGCACGCATCGCGCTGCACGGCGCGCCTACGCCGAAGCAATGCTGAAAACCCAGGCGGCGATGCAGATGCTCCCGGTGGGTTGTACCTGGTCCCCTCGCCATCCATTGACGGAGCGCATTGCCATGCTGAAAGCCAAGCCCGATTCCCTCCTGCGTCGTCGTGTCGGCGGCATCGCCATCGCGGTCTGTGCGACGGCCATGGCCGGCGTGGTCTACGCCGCCACGCCGGCCGCCGCGGCGCGCGCGGCGGCAGCGACGGATCGCTACGCGTTGCAGATCGATATCGGCTACGGCGGCGAAGCGGCATCCACGCATATGAAGCAGTGCCTCGAGCCGGGCGTCCCGGTCGCCGTGAGCGGCAGCGCCGACGGCGTCCCCGCCTGGCACGGCAGCTTCGCCGTGGTTCCCGCCGGCAGCGGTCTGCTGGTGCGCGGCGATCTCGCCGGCGGCAACCTGGACAAGCCGGTGCATCCGTCGGTGCTGGCCAAGCCCGGCGAGAAGGCGACCATCGAGATCGGCGAGGTCAACCACGGCGATCCGAAGGCCTCGCGCAGCGTCCGCATCGAACTGACGCCCCGCCTCGGTTGCTGAGTCGCTTGCGCACGACATTCTGCTGAGTACGGGCGGCAGGGCTGGCTATACTCGCCCCGACCATTCGGGGAGAACGACCGTGAAGTTGCATCGCCTGCTTGCCGCCCTTGTCCTGCTGGGAGCGTCCGCCATGAGCCATGCCACGACGCCGGTGCTGGTCATCCACGGCGGTGCCGGCGTGATCAAGCACGACATGAACCCCGCCCGCGAGAAAGCCGTGCGCGCCGCGCTCACGCAGGCGTTGCAGAACGGTTACGCCCAGCTCAAGGCCGGCAAGCCGGCCATGGATGCGGTGACGGCGGCGATCACCGTGCTGGAGAACGATCCCAACTTCAACGCGGGCAAGGGTGCGGTGTTCACCCACGACGGCAAGAACGAGCTCGATGCCGCGGTGATGGACGGCTACACGCTCAAGGCCGGCGCGATCGCCGGCGTGCATCGCGTGAAGAACCCGATCCTGCTGGCGCGCGCGGTAATGGAGAAGAGCCAGCACGTGATGCTGGCCGGCGACGGCGCCGAGGCGTTCGCCAAGGAAGCCGGCATCGAGCTGGTCGATCCAGCGTACTTCCGCACGGAAGAACGCTGGCAGCAGCTGCAGAAGGCGCTGAAGGAAGACGCCGAGCACCGCCAGCACGAAGACGTCGAAACCGCCAAGCATTTCGGCACGGTCGGCGCGGTGGCGCTGGATGCGCAGGGTCGCCTCGCCGCCGGTACCTCCACCGGCGGCATGACCAACAAGCGCTGGGGCCGCATCGGCGATTCGCCGCTGATCGGCGCGGGCACGTATGCGAACAACGGGTGCGCGGTGTCGGGCACCGGCTGGGGCGAGTTCTACATCCGCACGGTGGCGGCGCATGAGATCTGCATGCGGGTGACGCAGATGCGCGTGCCGCTGAAGCGTGCTGCGGCCGAGGTGATCAACCAGGAAATCCCGTCGATGGGCGGCAACGGCGGCGCTATCGCGCTCGATGCGCAGGGGAATGTGGCGATGCCGTTCAATACCGACGGGATGTTCCGTGGCTGGATCGCCGAGGATGGCAAGCCGCATGTGGCGATCTACGGCGACGACGATGACGGTACGGGCGATCCGTTGCCGGCGTCGGACAGCAGCGCCGAATGATCCGCGTAGGTTGGGGTGAGCCGCAGGCGAACCCCAACATCGCGCCACGATAGACGGCGAGGTTTGTTGGGGTTCGCCTGCGGCTCACCCCAACCTACGTCAAGGAATGGTGGCCAGCTTCGCCGGCGTCAGCTGGCCGCTGATGCCGCTGCGCGAACCGTCCGCGCGGATGATCAAGGTGCGCGGCAGCTCGCCGCCCCAATCCGGATCGATCAGATAGTTGATGCGCTCAGGCGTGGCGTCGGCGTAGGCGCGCGAGGGCAGCGTGTCGACGCCGGCCGCGTGCAGTCGCTGCTCGAGCGCAACGCTTTGCTGCACGCTGTCGGTGGCGACGGCGATCAGTTCGATCTCGCGTGGATGCGCGCGCTGCAGCTTCATCAAGGCCTGCAGGTTCGATTCGCAATACGCGCAATCCAATCCCCACAGCGCCAACACGCGCACGCCATGCGCCGGTGGCTTGAGCAGCCCGGGCACATCCTCGGCCTTCAACGCGACCGGTGCGCCGGCTTGCGCTGCCAAAGGCAGCATCAGCGGCACGGCCAGCAGCGCGCGCCGGATCACAAGGCCTCCGTCGGCACCAGGCGGAAGCCGGCGGCGGTATTCCAGGCCACGAACGCGCGGTGCTGCCACAACAGCAACTGCGGCGCGGCCACGGCGTCCTTCGATTGGGCGATGGTGCGCGCTTCGCCGAAGCTCGCGCCGCCGTCCTGCGATTCGCGCAACATCAGCGCGCTGCCCTGCGCATTGACCTGGTTCCACACCACCCACACCTGCCTGCTGCTCACCGCGACATCCGCATGGCTGGCGCCGGTGGTGGCGATGACCTGCGCATGCACCGGCGCCTTGCCGGGTTCGAGCTGGCCGTAATGGATGGTCGGCTTGTCCTTCGCCTCGTACCACACCGCATGGCGCACGCCATCGGCGCCGATCGCCAGGCCGGGGCCGTGGTGCGGGCAGCCGGCGATATGCCAGTCATCGAAGGTGGCGCGCTGCGCTTCCAGCGGCTGGTCATCCGCATGCAGCACCGCATAGGCGTGGTCGCGGATGTTGTCGCCGAAGATGCTGCGGTAGAACGCGGCGATCTCGCCCTGCGGCGTAGTGGCCATGGCGATGCGGCAGCATTCGCAGGTTTCGTCGGCGAGCTTGCGTTCGTCGGAGAAGGTTACGCCGCCGTCGGTGGAGACGCTGGTGTAGATGGCGGCGCCGAGATACGGCTTGTGCCTGGCGGTGGCCGCTTCGAGGTCGCGCTTGTCGATCCATGCCATCACGATGCGGCCTTGCGCATCCACCGCCATCGCATCGAAGCGATGGGTGATCTCGGCGCGGTCGTGATGCACGGTGACCGGCGCGGAGAAATGCGCGCCGCCGTCGGTCGAGCGCGCGAAGCGCACAAAGCCGGTCCACGGCTTGGCGCGCGGTTGCGACCAGCTGACGTACAGCTCGCCCTTCGAACCGAACGCGATCTTCGGCCGGTTCTCGCCTTCCGCATAGATCGGCTCGGCCTGCGCGTTGACGGCGACGGGTGCGCTCAGCGTGCGGCCGAAATCGTCCGAATGGCGCAGGCGCACATGGCCGTCCGCCGCATCCACCACCCATAGCCGGCCCTTGCCGTCGATGGCCGCGCTGGCGCCGAGATCGGGCCCTTTGGGCATGGACATGCCGGGCATGTCGTGCCCTTCGTGCGCCCACAGCGCCGGCGCGACCAGGCAGAACAGCAGGGCGATGGCTTTGCGCATGGCGCGGCTCTCGTGGTGATCGGGATGGCGGTCAGTAATCCCAGCGCACTTCGCCGAAGAAGGTGCGGCCGGGATAAGGATGGTAGACCCAGTAATGCTCGTTGGTGAGGTTGTCCACGCCGGCCGAGGCGGTCCACTGCGGCGCGAATTTCCAGCGCAGCTTGGCGTCGGTCACGGTGAAGCGGCTGACCGCACCGTAGGTATTGACGAAATCGCTGTTGTCGAGCGAGCCGTACTGGCGGCCGGAATGACGCACCGCCAGCGAGGCGTCCCACTCCGGCGTGATGCGGTAGTCGGCGACGAAGGTCGCGCGCACTTTCGGGATGCGCGGGAACCACTTGCCGTCGGCGAGCGGGTATTGGCGATCGCTCAGCGTCTTGGCGTGGTTGAACGCGACGCTGGCCTGCAGGTCCAGGCCGGCGATCCACACGTCTTTCAGCGCCAGCTCGCCCTCGATGCCGCGCACGCGCACCTTGTCCACATTCTGGATATTGGTGACGGTGGGCGTGACCGTGATGTCGGTCTGCGCGTACAGCGAATCGGCGATGCGGTCCTGGAACAGCGACACGCGCCAATGGCCGTTGGCCAGCGTGCGCAGCAGGGTGAGGTCGGTCGACCAGTCGCGTTCCGGCTGCAGGTTCGGATTGCTGTTGACGATGGCGTTGGCGGAAATGCTGCCCTGGAACAGCTCGTTCACCGTCGGATAGCGCACCGCCTTGCCGCCGGCCAGGCGCAGCTGCCAGTCCTCGGCGAAATCCCAGGCCAGCGCCGCCTTGGGCGAGAAATCGGTGCGCTGGCGCTCGGCATAGCGCAGCGCGGTGCTGGCGTTGGCGCGCAGGCCGTCGTAGGCGCGCCACTGTTCCCAGCGGCCGCCGACGGTGAGCGTCCAGGCCGGCGCGAAGCCCCAGACATCCTGCAGGTAAGCGGCGTAGGTGCGGGTGCGGCCGCCGAACGCACTGGTCTGCGCACCGTCGGCGTCGCCGCGCCAGTCGCTGGCCTGGCGCACGCGCGAAGCCAGCACGTAGCGGTCGCCGTGCAGGCCGGCGTACAGCGTGTGGTGTTCGCCCAGCGGACCGGAACTGCGCAGGTCCGCGGTTTCCCAGCCGGAGCCGCCCAGGTCCGCGACCGTGCCGGGGCCGCCCACCGGGCCCACCGGCGGTGCCAGGCTGGCTGTATGCGTCTGCGAGCGCACGAAGTCGTACTTGCTGCCCACCGCGGTCCAGCGCCAGCCGTTGTCGAAGCGGCCGTTCAGTTCCACGCCGTAGAGCGCGTGCGTTTCGCGCGTCGCGGTCGGGGCCAGGCCGCTGGCCGGCAGAGTCCAGGTGCGGCCGTAGGCGCTGACCACGCCGCCGTAGACCGGCTGGCCGCTCGGGTCGCGGATCAGGCTGTGCGTGCGGTCGTCCGCATGGTTGTGCCAGTAGCCGAGCGTGAACAGCGCCGACACCCGCTCGGTGAGGTCCACGCCCACCTTCAGCTTGGCCTGGGTCTGCTCGGTGTGCTCGATCGAATTGGCGCCGTAGACCAGGCGCGGCGAGCCGTTGGGATTGCGGTCCAGCGTGGCGCCTTCCACCGGCACGGCGCGCGCGGCATTGCCGCCGGCGGTGGCGGTGGCGTACTGCATCGGCTGGCCGTCGTTGTCCAGCTTGTTGAGCGCGAGCATCCAGCTCCAGCGCCCCTGCTTGTTGCCCAGCGTGGCGGCCAGGTTGCGGCCGTTGTAGTGGCCGCTCATGCCGTAGGCGTCGCTGAAATCCTGGCTCATGAACTGCGCGCTGGCGCTGGCTACGAAGGTCTGCGGCAGGCGCGTATGGATCAGCACCGTGGTGCCCATCGAATTGCCGGGATACAGCGCAGAGTAGGGACCGTACAGCACATCGACCGCGCCGATCTCCTCCGGCGCCACCATGCCCCAGCGCGGCGCGCCGTCGTAGCCGTTGGTCATCAGGTTGGACAGCAGCAGGCCGTCGGCATAGACCAGGCTGCGTGCGCTCTGCAGGGTGCCGGCGTTGCGGCCGCTGATCACCGCGTTGGGATCGCCGATGTAGCGCTTGCGCACCTGCAGGTTGGGCGCGTACTTCAGCGCGTCGGAGCTGTCGGTGACATTGCGTTTCTGCAGCTGCTCGCGGCTGACGCGCACCTGCACGCCGGGCGTTTCGGTCACCAGCGTGTCGCTGGCGTGGACGTGGACGGTTTCGAGGGTGCTGGCTTGCTGCGCGAAGGCCGGCGCGGCCAGCGTGCCGGCCAGGGCCAGGGGCAGTGCGCGGAGGCGGAACGGTCGGTTCAAAGTCTTACCCTGGACCCTGGTCAAGGGTTGCGAGCATAGCCGCGACCCCGTGAGGAAAAAGGCGGCGCGTTGTCGCAGGCCGTCTCCCCGGCTACCGCATTTTTGCTGCTCTTATTCCTGCCGGGCTCATTCCTGCTCGGGACGTTCCCGCACCGGATGCTTGCTCAGCTTGCGCTGCAGGGTGCGTCGATGCATGCCGAGGCGGCGCGCAGTTTCGGAGATATTCCCATCGCACTCGGTCAGCACGCGCTGGATGTGTTCCCACTCCAGGCGGCGCAGGGCCAGCGGGGCTTCCGGGGCGTCCGCCAGCTCGTCGTCGCCGGTGGGCGCGTCGCCTTCCAGCAGCGCGCGCAACACGGCGTCGGCGTCGACCGGCTTGGCCAGGTAGTCGTGCGCGCCGCGCTTGATCGCCTCGACCGCGGTGGCGATGGAGGCATAGCCGGTGAGCAGCAGCACGCGCATGTCCGGCACCAGCGAGCGCAGCTCGGGGATCAGCCGCAGGCCGTTCTCGTCGCCCAGCTTCAGGTCCAGCACGCAATAGCGCGGATGGTGGCGGCGGGCGAGCGCGCGCGCCTCGTCGGCGTTGGCGGCGGTGAGCACCTCGAAGCCGCGCGAGCTCATCGCGCGGGCCAGGACGCGCGCGAAGGTGGCGTCGTCGTCGACGATGAGCAGGGGCTGCTGGTCGGTCATGGTGCGATTCCCTAGGGATTAGCCGCACGTATTGTCGCGCAAGCCTGACCGGCGGGGCCGGGGGCGCGGCGAAGTGTCCTGCGATAGAGCCCCTCTCCCTTCGGGAGAGGGGTTGGGGTGAGGGTACGGGCGGAGCGCAAGCGTGATGTGCACCGCTCCGCCCGTACCCTCATCCGGCTGCCGCCACCTTCTCCCGGAGGGAGAAGGAACTCACTATCGGACGTATTCAGTGATCTCGCGCTTCTACCACCGCCAACGGCAGCCGCAGGCGCATCTGCGCGCCGCCGTCGGGCCGGTTGGTGGCGGTGAGCTCGCCGTGCAGGCGCTCGGCGGTGGCCTCGGCCAGCGCCAGGCCGATGCCCAGCCCGGTCAGCTTGTGCGACTGGCCCAGGGCGGCCGGCGCGCCGGTGGGGACGAAGCCGGGGCCGTGGTCGCGCACCACGAATTCCAGCCAGTCGCCCTCGCGGTGCGCGATCAGGTCCACCGCCTGCGACTGATTGAGCGAGGACGCCTCGAACGCGTTGTTGAGCAGGTTGAGCAGCGCATGGCGCAGGCCCGGCGGGGTGCGCAGCACGATCTCGCCGGCGTCGTCGTCCATCTGCAGTTCCAGGTCGGCTTCCGGGCGCAGCAGTTGGAAGCGTTCCAGCGCGCCGTGGATGAAGCCGTCCAGGGTGGTGCATTCGGGCACCTGCGAGAGCTGCGCCTTACCGAAGGCGACCATCTCGCGCAGGATCGTGCGGCAGCGCTCGACCTGGCCTTCCAGCAGGGCCAGGTCCTCGCCCAGCGCGGTGTCGCTGGCGTGCTCGCGGCGCAGTTCCGGCAGCAGGGTGCGCATGGTGGCCAGCGGCGTGTTGAGCTCGTGCGCGGCGCCGGCGGCCTGGGTGGCGATGGCCAGGATGCCCTCGTCGCGCAGCGCGCGTTCGCGCACGCGCTGCATTTCCACCTGCTGCAGGCGCACGGCACGCGCCAGGCGGTTGGTGAAGAAAGCCAGCAGCACGGCGGAGATTACGAAGTTCACGCCCATGCCGGCCACGTGCAGGGTGAAGCCGCTGGGCCCGAAGGCATGCTCCGGCATCGGCAGCGGCACATACCAGCCCAGCAGCACCACATAGGCCACGCCGGCCAGCATGGACACCGCCAGGATGGCGCGCACCGACAGCGTCGCGGCGGTGAGGGCGATCGGCACCAGCAGCAGGGTGATGAACGGATTGCTGGCGCCGCCGGTGAAATACAGCAAATAGCCCAGCACCAGGGTGTCGGCCGCCACGTGCAGGATGGTTTCCCACTCGCGCAGCGGCGACGGCTGCGACAGCCGCCAGGCCGCATAGACCGCGAACACCGCCAGCGTGCCGATGCCCACCAGCAGCGGCAGCAGCGGGATGTCCAGCTTCATCCACAGCGCGCAGACCAGCACCGCCACGCTCTGCCCGGCGATGGCGCAGATGCGCAGCCAGGCCAGGGTGCGGGTGAGGGCGGTGGGGCCGATGCGCTGCTGGGCGAGGGAACGTCTCATGAGCGGCATTCTAACCGCCGGTCCCGAACGGCCAGGACGCTATGGCATCATGACGCGTTTGTGGCAGCACCCGGCCGGCATGCCCGCCGTCCCGGGACTGTCAGCGAGCACGGACTTATATCTATGGCAGCCAGCGGCATCCGCGGACCCAAGCAGATCTGGAGCGCCTTCAAGTGGTCGATGAAGGGATTGCGCGCCGGTTGGCAGCACGAGGCCTCGTTCCGCCTGGAAGCCTGCCTGGCCCTGGTGCTGGTGCCGCTGGGCCTGTGGCTGGGCAACGGCCCGCTGGAGAAGATCGCCCTGGTGCTGCCGGCGGTGCTGGTGCTGTCGGCCGAACTGCTCAATTCCGCGGTCGAGGCGGTGGTCGACAAGGTCAGTCCGGAATTCCACGAACTGGCCGGCCGCGCCAAGGACATGGGCTCGGCCGCGGTGTTCCTGCTGCTGGTGATGACGGGGTTGAGCTGGGTGCTGATCCTGGCGCCGCGCTGGCTGGTGTGACGCGGGCACGCCGACAGGCACGATTGCGCAGGTCCTTGCGGAATGCTGCAATGGGGCGTCCACCGGATCGGAACCCACGCCCATGAAACTCCTTCGCGCGCTCGTCCTGCTCTTGCTCGTCCTCGGTCTCTCCGGCTGCGGCTACAACGCCATCCAGCGCCAGGACGAAGCGGTCAAGGCCGCCTGGTCCGAAGTGATCAACCAGTACCAGCGCCGCGCCGACCTGGTGCCGAACCTGGTCAACACGGTGAAGGGCTACGCGCAGCACGAGGAGAAAGTGCTGACCGAAGTGACCAATGCGCGCGCCAGGGTCGGCACCATGCAGCTCTCGCCGGATGCGCTGAACGATCCGCAGAAGCTGCAGCAGTTCCAGCAGGCGCAGGGCCAGCTGTCCAGCGCGCTGTCGCGCCTGATGGTGGTCAGCGAGAACTACCCGCAGCTGAAGGCCGACGGCCTGTTCCAGAACCTGCAGGCGCAGCTGGAAGGCACCGAGAACCGCATCACCGTGGCGCGCAACCGCTACGTGCAGTCGGTGCAGGCGTACAACTCGATGATCCGCACCTTCCCCAACAATCTCACCGCGAAGATCTTCGGCTACCAGGTCAAGCCGAACTTCACCGTGGAGAACGAGAAGGCGATCTCCACCGCGCCGACCGTCGACTTCGGCAACAGCGCAGCGCCGGCTCCGGCCGCGACGCACTGAGCTCGCCATGCGCCGCCTGTCGCGGCTGCCGCTGCTGCTGATTGCCCTGCTGCTGCTCGCGGCAGGGCTTTCGCATGCGGACGACGCGCCGCCCAAGCTCGCCCGCCACGTCACCGACCTCACCGGCACGCTGACCGCGCAGCAGGTCGACCAGCTCGACAGCCAGCTGCTCGCGCTGGAAAAACGCAAGGGCGCGCAGCTGGTGGTGCTGATGGTGGGCAGCACGCAGCCGCAGGACATCGAGAGCTATTCGCTGGCGGTGGCCGAGGCCAACAAAGTCGGCCGCAAGGGCAGCGACGACGGCGTGCTGCTGCTGGTCGCCAAGAACGACCGGCGCGTGCGCATCGAAGTCGGCTACGGCCTGGAAGGGGCGATTCCCGATGCGGCGACGGCGCGCATCATCCGCGAATACCTGGCGCCGAAATTCCGCACCAACGATTACTACGGCGGCATCAGCGATGCGGTTGGCGCGCTGACCCAGCTGATCGACGGCGAAGCCCTGCCGCCCCCGGTCGAATCGGCGCACCGCGAACGCCGCGGCCTGGGTTTCCAGGAGATGCTGATGATCGGCGTGTTCGCCGGCCTGTTCCTGCGCGGCATCTTCGGCCGCGCGCGCATCTGGCTGCGCACGCCGCTGGGCGCCGGCCTGATCGGCGGCCTGCTGTGGCTGCTGGCGGCCACCGCGGGCGCCGCGGTGCTGGGGACGATCATCGGCGGCGTGCTGATGCTGTTGCCGGCCGGCGCGGGCCGTTCCATCGGCGGCGGCGGCTGGGGCGGTTTCGGCGGTTGGGGCGGTGGTGGTGGCGGCTTCGGCGGCGGCAGTTTCGGTGGCGGCGGCGGTGGCGGTTTCAGCGGAGGCGGCGGCAGCTTCGGCGGCGGCGGCTCCTCGGGGAGCTGGTGATGGGACGCGGCCAACGTTTCTTCGCGAATCTGACCGGCGCCTGGTTCCTGCTGCGCCGCGCATTCACCCCCGCACTGCTGGACGAGATGACCCACGCCATCGCCGACGGCGAGCGGCGTCACAACGGCGAAGTGTGCTTCGCCGTCGAAGCGCGTCTGTCGCCATGGGATGTGCTGGAAGGCCTCGACGCACGCCGCCGCGCCGAACAGGTCTTCGCCCAGCTGCGCGTGTGGGACACCGAACACAACAGCGGCGTGCTGTTCTACGTGCTGCTGGCCGAACATCGCATCGAGATCGTTGCGGATCGCGGCATCGCCGCAGCGGTGCCGCAGGCGGAGTGGGACGCCATCTGCACCCGCATGCGCGAATGCTTCGCCCGCGGCGAGTGGCGCGAAGGCAGCCTCGGCGGCATCGCCGCTGCGCATGAGCTGCTGACGCGGCATTTCCCCGGCAACGACAAAGCGAATCCGGACGAACTGCCGGATCGTCCCGTGCTGCTTTAAGCATCGTGCCCGGCGTAGGTTGGGGTGAGCGCAGCGAACCCCAACGTTTCCCATCTTGATGCGCATCGCGATGTTGGGGTTCGCCTTCGGCTCACCCCAACCTACGGCGGAGGGTTTCTCGCAAAAAGAGGCGGGCCCGAAGGCCCGCCTCATCAGTTGCTCAAACTCTTTCGAGCTTAGAACTTCTGGTTGTACGACACGTAGAAATAACGGTCGATATCGAACGACGGATTGTACGGCGGGCTGCCGCTGCCGAAATTCGTCACGTTGTAGTAGTACGGCCCCTTCTTGTTGAAGACATTGTTCACGCCAACCGTGAACACACCCTTCCACGGCGCCGTATAGCGGAACTGCGCATCGTTGAACGCCAGCGAACCCTTGCGGCTCACGCCCACGCCGACCAGGCCCGGAGCCACATAGTCAGGCATGTTGCACTCCACCGTGGCCGTGTAGCAGCTGTCCTTCAGGCCCGAGAAGTAACGCACCGTCCAGCTCGCGCCGAACTCCTTGTAGTCCCAGTCCAGCTGCATGTTCGAACGCAGGCGGTACAGGCCGTTGATGCCGGCGTTGAGGCCGCCGATACCGTCGCTCATGAAGCCGACCGCATTGACCGCCGGCGCGCCCGGACCGCTGACCGTCTCGTACTTGGTCAGGTAGGTGCTGTCCGACGCGATGCGGAAGGTGCCGAAGCGGGTCTGCGGCAGGCGGTAGTGGATACCGACGTCGTAGCCCTCGGTCTTCAGCGTGCCGAGGTTCGACAGGCTCTCGTTGAGGTTGGTGATCACGCCGTCGGCGCCGCGGTTGAAGCGGTCGCAGAAGGACGTGTCGTTCTGCAGGTAGCAGTAGTTGAGGATGCTCGACGCGGTGACCGAGGTAATGATGTTCTTCACGTAGATGTTGTAGTAATCCACGGTGAAGTCCAGGCCGGACACGTAGTGCGGGCTGTACACGAAGCCGAGCGTGCGGGTGATCGAGGTTTCCGGCTTCAGGTTGGCGTTGGAGCCGGAAATGAACGGCGTCGCGGTCTGGCCGCCGGTGTTGTTGGTGATCGGCTGGCCGGTGCCGTTGTCGATCTGGCGGTAGTTCGCCGGCACGCCGGCGGCGGCGCAGCGGGCGGCCACGGTGGCATTGCCGGCGCGGGCGCCGTACACCGAATCGCACGGATCGAGGAAGGTCTCGAAGCTCTGGCCGCTGCCCGCGTACAGGTCGTTGATGGTCGGCGCGCGGAAGCCCTCGGCATAGGTGCCGCGGACCAGCAGGTCCTCGAACGGACGCCAGCGGAAGCTGTACTTGTTGTTGGTGGTGCTGCCGAAGTTGCTGTAGTGCGAGTAGCGGCTGGCCACGTTCACGCCCAGCTCCTGCGCGCCCGGCAGGTCGCGCAGCAGCGGCACATCGAGCTCGAGGTAGGCCTCGTTGACGACGTAGCTGCCGCTGGTCGGGTCGCTGGCCAGGTTGGTGGTCAGGCCGGCCGAATCCATCGGGTCGGGACGGAAGCTGCCCTTCTCGCCTCGGTGCTCGATGCCGCCGGCGATGCTGACCGTGCCGGCCGGCAGGTCGAACAGGCCACCGGTGAGGTTGGCGCTGAAGTCGTCGGTCTTGCTGACCTGGCGCGCGGTGCCGGTGTAGTTGATGTAGTTCCACACCGAGGCGGGCGTGCCGCCCGGGCCGGCCAGGATGTTCCACGGCACGCAGCCGGCGGCGCGGTCGGCGGCGCTGGCGCAGGCGACCTGGCCATCGACGATGGTGGTCGGGCCCAGCGCCTTCTGCGCGTTCGGCAGGTAGAAGTTGCCGGACGAGACCTGGCGGGCCTTGGTCTGCGAGTAGGTGTAGGTGGCGTCCCAGTTCCACTCGTGGCCGAGGAAGTTGAAGAAGCCTTCGGCGCCGATGTCGACGTGGGCGAGCTTGGACTTGGCCCAGGTCACGCGCGGCTGTTCGATGGTGCGGCGGTAGAAGCTGGTCTGCTCGCCCGGGAACGGGTTGTAGGCGTTGTTCGGGTCGATAGTCAGGCCGGTGTTGCCGGTCTGCAGCGGATAGCCCGACAGCTGGCTGGAGGTATCGCGCACGCTGTAGCTGGCCGAACCGCGCAGGGTGATGTTGTCGGTGAGCTTGTAGCGGTCCTGCAGGAACAGGTTCTTCAGCTTGGTGCCGGCGCGGAAGGTCATGTCGCCCTGCGTGTTGTACAGGTCGGACGGGGCGCCGGTGAACGGATGGTAGTCGGCGAAGTTGGCCGAGTTGCCGCCGCGGTTGAGGATGTAGTCCTGGCCGTCGGCGGGGTTGGTCACGCGGCCCCACGGGCCGCCGCCGAGGCTGTCGTCGATGTGGCGCGGGCTGTTGGCGTAGCGCGTTTCCTCGCGGTCGCGGTTCCACATCGGCTTGGTGTCCTGGTAGGACGCGCCGAGGATCAGCGAGTTCTTCCCGGTGTTGTGGCCCCAGGTGAAGTCGATGTTCTTCTGCTGGCCGTCGCCCTTCTCGTTCTGGCCGTAGTAGGCGTTGACCTCGGAACCTTCGAAGCGGTCGCGGGTGATGATGTTGACCACGCCGCCGATGGCGTCGGCACCGTAGACCGAGGAGGCGCCGTCCTTCAGCACTTCGATGCGTTCGATCATCGAGGTCGGGATAGTCGACAGGTCGGTGAGGCCGCCCAGGGTGGTGCTCCAGCGGCGACCGTTGACCAGCACCAGGGTGCGGGTCGAGCCGAGGTTGCGGATGTTCACGTAGCGGCCGCCGACGTCGGTGCCGGAGGCCAGCGTGTCCTGCGGAGTGAGGTCCGGCGTGCCGGCGGACGGCATGCGGGCCAGGATGTCGTTGACATTGGTCAGGCCGGTCGCCTGGATCGCCTGGCGGTCCATGGTGAAGATCGGCTGAGAGGTCTCGACGTCCACGCTGCGGATGCGCGAGCCGGTGACCGTGACGGTGTCCAGGCTCTTGGCCTTGGACTGGTCGGCGGCGGGGGCGGCGTCCTGGGCGGCGATAGACCAGGTCTGCAGCAGGAGCGCTGCGGCGATGGCGGTGGCCAGCAGGGTCTTTTGCTTCATTGTTATGCGAACTCCGAACAAAAAATAGCCAACCGCCAGCTACTTAGCGCTGGTCGCCTGGATATCTGGGATGGCACGTCCCACCGGGGAAGTGGACGTGCCGCGTCATCGCCGAAGCCGGGGAGCGGGGCGATGTAAGCCCGAAGTTAAAACAAGGTGACAGCGTCCTGCAACCTTACTGTCGCGTCAGGTTTGTCATCGCAAGTTATTGCAGGCGTTGATTATGGGTAGGACAAAAACGCGGAAAGGGCGCCGTGGCGCCCTTTCCTGGGGTCATGTTTCGTCAGTTTCGCGACAGTCAGTTGGAGGCCACGCTGGCCTTCGGACCGATGTACTTGTCGAGGAAGGCCTGCAGCGTGTTGTAGAACTCGATGTTGTTCTTCTCGTCGTAGAAACCGTGGCCTTCGCCGGACTTGGACAGCCACTGGTACGGCTTGTGCGCCGCCTCCAGCGCCGCGCGCATGGCCTTGGCCTGGGCGAACGGGGCACGCTGGTCGGCCTCGCCATGCACCAGCAGCACCGGCACGTCGATCTTGTCGGCCAGCTTGTCGGGGGAGTTGGCGGCCAGGTCGGCGTCGTTCCTGCCGATCACCGTGCGCAGGTAGTTGCGGCCGCGCTTGTTGGAGGCGATATCGCCCTTGTTGTACATCATGTCCAGGTCATAGATGCCGGCGTAGCCGACCGCGCACTTGAACATGCCCGGCGCGCGGATCGTGGTCATCATCGCCGAGTAGCCGCCGAAGCTGCCGCCGTAGACGCAGATGCGCGAGGCGTCGGCGTACTTCTCGGCGATCGCCCACTTCACGCCGTCGATCAGGTCCTGCTGGATGCGCGTGCCCCACTTCAGGTAACCGGCTTCCTTGAAGTTCGCGCCGCGCCCGCCGGAGCCGCGGTAGTTGACCTGCAGCACCAGGTAGCCGCGGCTGGCCAGGAACTGCGCATCGTCGTCGTAGAACCAGGTGTCCTGCACGTCGTGCGGGCCGCCGTGCGGCAGCAGCACCATCGGCAGGTTGGCTTCGCCGGCGCCCTTGGGGAGGGTAAGGATCGCTTCCAGCTCCATGCCGTCGCTGGCCTTGAAGCGCAGCGGGCGCCGCTCGGCCATCTTGTTCGGGTCGATCCACGGCGCGACATCGAACAGCTTGGTCACCTTGTAGGTATGCGTATCGATCAGCAGGTACGCTCCCGGGTCGCGGTCGCTGGTGACGGAAAACAGCAGCTGGCCGCCGTCCTCGCTGTAGTTGATGAAGTCCACCACCTTGCCGGGGAACTTCAGGCTCAGCGCCATGTGCAGCTTGGCCGTGGGCAGGTTCGAATCGGTGTAGACCAGCCGGGGCACGCCGGTCAGCGCGCTGTAGGCGAACGGCTGGCTGGGCAGCGGCGACCACTGCAGCATGCCGACGCTGCCGAACTCGTCCTTGCCCAGCTCGCGGCGGTTGCCGCCGGTTTCTTCCTGTTCGACCAGGCGCACGGGGCCGCCGTCGGGGCTGTAGCTGGCATAGATGTGCTGGTGATCGGGGGTGAAGCCGATCGGCGCGAAGCTGGCGCCGGTGCTCTGCACGCCGAGCCTGGCCCAGGCGTTGTTCTCGCGATGGAAGACCACGAACTGGTAGTTCTCGTCGTGGCCGTAGGCGAAGTGGGCCTTGCCGTCCGCGCCGGTCATGAAGGTCATGCCGCCCACGCCGATGTCGCCGATCAGCGCGCGGGTGTTCTTCTGCGCATTGACGTCGTAGAGCGAGCTCTGGTTGGTCGTGTCCCAGGACTGGCTGCCCATGTAGAAATGGCCGTTGGCCTGCTCGGGCAGGCCGTCGATCGAGCCCCAGCCGTGGTCGGCGCCGCGCGTGCCGCCGCGGGTGCCGAGGTTGCTCTCGTAGCCGTAGAGGTAGTCCTGGTTCTTGCCGTTGACGTCGGTGGCGATGATCTCGCCGGTGGACATCGGCTTGTCGATCGAGCCGAACTGCTTGCCCTTCTCGATCACCAGGCGGGTCGGGCTGACCCACACGATGCTGGTCGGCAGCTCGTACTTGGGCATGCGCAACGTGCTGACCGGCGCGCTCATGTCGCTGATCTGATAGACCACCAGGGCGTGGTTGTCGCCGTCGTCGGTATCCGCGCGGACGGCCACGTACTTGCCGTCGGGCGAGAGCCGCGGCATGGAGATCTGCGGATGGCGGGCGAAGTCCTCGACCGGGACCAGGTCGGCGGCGCAGGCGGCGGCCGGCGCGAGCAGGCAAAGCACGGACAGCGCAGTCCGCGCGAAACGATACGGCATGTGTTTTCCCCTGTTTGGTGCTCCCTGAATCCGGCCGGTGGCCGGGAGCTTGCCCCCACCGTGCCGAACGCGCCGGCGCGCCGAATCCGTCGGCGCGTCGCGCGGAAGCCTCCCCAGGTCCGCGGCCGCGTTCGCGGGCGAGTATAGCCAAGGCGGGCAGGGCGTCGACCGTGCCTGTCGGGCCGCGCTTATCGGAGCCGCTTCTGTCTGGGATGGTCCCGGTGTCGCTACACTTGGGCTTTGCCGGCTTCCCCCCGCGTGCTCATGTCGCTGCCTTACACCGTTGCCATCGACCCCGTGGCCTTCCGCCTCGGTTCCCTCGCGATCCACTGGTACGGGCTGATGTACCTGGGCGGCTTCTTCGGCGCCTGGCTGCTGGCCGAGTACCGTCGCCGCCAGGGCCGCCTGCCGGTGACGCGCGACGCGCTGGGCGACCTGCTGTTCTACGCGATGATGGGCGTGATCGTGGGCGGCCGCGTCGGCTACATGTTGTTCTATACCGACATCCACTGGATCTGGACCGACCCGGTGGCGCTGTTCCGCGTGTGGGACGGCGGCATGAGCTTCCACGGCGGCCTGGTCGGCGTGCTCGCGGCGGGGCTGTGGTGGTCGCGCCGGCACCAGCTGCCGTTCTTCGACACCGTGGATTTCGTCGCGCCGATGGTGCCGATCGGCCTGGGGCTGGGCCGCCTGGGCAACTTCATCAACGGCGAGCTGTGGGGCAAGCCCGGCGACGTGCCGTGGGCGATGATCTTCCCCAACGCGCCCGACCGCCTGCCGCGCCATCCCTCGCAGCTGTACGAGATGCTGCTGGAGGGCGTGGTGATGTTCACCGTGCTGTGGCTGGTGTCGATGAAGCCGCGGCCGCGCTATCTGATTTCCGGCCTGTTCGCGCTGCTGTACGGCTGCTTCCGCTTCGCGGTGGAATTCGTGCGCCTGCCGGATCCGCAGCTGGGCTACCTGGCGTTCGGCTGGCTGACCATGGGGCAGATCCTGTCGCTGCCGCTGATCGTGGTGGGCCTGGTGCTGCTGTTCATGTCCCGCAAGGCGCCGACGCTGCGGCCGTACACCGTGGCGATGCCGGCGAAGGAGTAACCCATGCGCGCTTATCTCGACCTGCTGCGCCATGTGCTGGAACACGGCACCGTCAAGGCCGACCGCACCGGCACCGGCACGCGCAGCGTGTTCGGCTGGCAGATGCGCTTCGACCTGCGCCAGGGTTTTCCGCTGGTCACCACCAAGAAGCTGCACCTGAAGTCGATCATCCACGAGCTGATCTGGTTCCTGCGCGGCGACACCAACATCGCCTATCTGAAGGAACACGGCGTCAGCATCTGGGACGAGTGGGCCGACCCGAACGGCGAGCTGGGCCCGGTCTACGGCGAGCAGTGGCGCGCCTGGCGCACTGCCGACGGCGGCACCGTGGACCAGATCCGCTGGGTGGTGGAGGAGATTCGCCGCAATCCGGATTCGCGCCGGCTGATCGTCAATGCCTGGAACGTGGGCGAGCTGCCGCGGATGGCGCTGATGCCCTGCCATACCATGTTCCAGTTCTACGTCGCCGAGGGGCGACTGAGTTGCCAGCTGTACCAGCGCTCGGGCGACATCTTCCTGGGCGTGCCGTTCAACATCGCCAGCTACGCGCTGCTCACCCACATGGTGGCGCAGGTCTGCGGCCTGGGCGTGGGCGATTTCGTGCACGTGCTGGGCGATGCCCACCTGTACAGCAACCATGTCGAGCAGGCCCGGCTGCAGCTGGGCCGCGAGCCGCGGCCGCTGCCGACGCTGCGGCTGAACCCCGGGGTGCGGGCGCTGGAGGACTTCCGCTTCGAGGACGTGGCGATCGAGGGCTATGCGCCGCATCCGGCCATCAAGGCTCCCGTCGCGGTCTGAGCGGATGTCCGATCAGGCCAATCCGAGCCGTGGCGGCACCGCCGGGAGCGTGTTCGTGAGTACAATGCGCGGCTAGCGCGCGCCGACCCCCGCATGGCCGCTCGTGCGTCCCCATCCGGTTCGCCCATCTGGAGTCTTCATGGCCATTTCGCTCATCGCCGCGCTCGACGAGAACTCTGCCATCGGCCGCAAGGGCCAGCTGCCCTGGCATCTGCCGGACGATCTGCGCTGGTTCAAGGAGCTGACCCTCGGCAAGTTCGTGCTGATGGGCTACAACACGGCGGTGTCGGTCGGCCGCGCCCTGCCGGGGCGGACCAACCTGGTGCTGACGCGCAAGCATGAAGCGCCGTTCCCGGGCCAGGTCACCGTGCGTTCGCTGGAGGAGGGCCTGGCCCGCGCCAGCGGCACGGGGCTGATGGTGATCGGCGGCGGCGAGGTCTACAAGGCGGCCCTGCCCAAGGCGCAGCGCCTGTACCTGACCTGGGTCAACGTGGCGGTGGACGGCGCGGACACGTTCTTCCCCGGCGTGCATTTCAGCGACTGGACCGAGCTCAGCCGCAGCCACCACAAGAAAGACGCCGATCACGCCTACGACTTCGACATGGTCGAGTACGTCCGCAGCAGCGTTTGAGCGCAGCGCCGCCTAGTTCCGTCATCCACGTCATGGCCGGCGTCCTGGTCGACCCGGCCGGACGCGTGCTGCTGGCGCAGCGGCCGGCTGGTAAGCACCTGGCCGGCACGTGGGAATTTCCCGGCGGCAAGCTCGAACCCGGCGAAACGGCCGAGGCTGGGCTGGCGCGCGAACTGCTTGAAGAACTGGGCATCGCGATCGGGCCGGCCGAGCCGCTGACCCGGGTGCCCTGGGCTTACGGCGAGAAGCGGCTGCTGCTCGATGCCTGGCTGCTGCGTCAGTGGGAGCGCGAGCCACTGCCGCTGGAGCACGAGGCCTTGCAGTGGGCCGATCCGCAGGCGGTCGACCTGGCGCAGCTGGCGCCGGCCGACCGCGCCATCCTGCAGGCCTTGCGCCTGCCGCCGCATTATCCGATCACCCCTGCGGACCTGCCGCCGGAGGCCTTCGATGCCTGCGCCGGCATGCTGCGCGATGCGCTGGCGCGGGGCGAGCGTTTGTTGCAGCTGCGCCTGCCGCTATGGCCGCACGCGCGGTTGCGCGAGCTGGCCGCGGCGCTGCTGCCGGAGGCGTCGAGCCGCGGTGCGCAGCTGCTGCTGAACGGCGATGTCGAGGGCGCTCGCGCGCTCGGCCCCGGCATCGGCGTGCAACTGAAGGCCTCCCAACTGGATGCATGGACGGCGCGCCCCTTGCCGTGGAACCAGCCGGTGGGAGCCAGCTGCCACGATGCCGGCGAACTGGCGCGGGCGCTGGGCGCGGGCGCCGATTTCGCGACCTTGTCGCCGGTCGCCGTCACCGCGACCCATCCGGATATCGCCGCCATGGGCTGGCCGGCTTTCGCCGCGCTGGCCGAGGCGGCTGCGCTGCCGGTCTATGCGCTGGGTGGCATGAGTGCGGCGGATATGGAGCGCGCACGCGCTGCGGGCGGGCAGGGCGTGGCGGGTATCCGAGGCTTCTGGAACCGCTGAGCGGCGCCGCTCAGGCCTGCGTCCTGGCCAGCGCCAGATAGCGTTCGTGCAGGGTGGCGACGGCGGCATCCAGGGCCGCTTCCTCGCCGTGGTTCTCGATCACGTCGTCGGCCAGGGCGAGCCGTTCTTCGCGGCGCGCCTGGCGCTCGATCATGCGGCGGGCCAGCGGCTCGTCGATGCCGTCGCGCTGGACCAGCCGCGCCAGCTGCGCTTCTTCCGGCGCATCGACCACCAGGATGCGGTCCACCCAGCGGTAATGCGCGATGTTCTCGGCCAGCAGCGGAATCGCCAGCAGGCAGTACGGGCCATGGTCGGTGCCGGCGCGTTCGCGCAGCCAGCTGCGCACGCGCGGGTGGGTGATGGCTTCGAGCTGGCGCCGCGCCATGTCGTCGGCGAACACGCGCCGGCGCATCGCGGCGCGGTCGAGCTGGCCGCTGTCGTCCAGCACGCCGGGGCCGAAGGTCTGCACGATCGCCGCCAGGCCTTCGCTGCCGGGCTTGACCACTTCGCGCGCGGCGATGTCGGCGTCGTAGATCGCGATGCCCCGCGCCTCGAAGCGGCGCGTCACCGCGCTCTTGCCGGAGGCGATCCCGCCGGTGAGCGCGACGACGTAGGAGCGCGGCGCGTTCACCGCAGGCCGGTCAGCTGCATATAGGCGTGCAGCAGGCCGTCGCCGGCCACGAACCACAGCCAGCCGGCCATGGCGATGAACGGCCCGAACGGCATCGGCAGCTCGCGCTGGTGCTTGCGCAGGGCGATCAGCGTGCCGCCGACCACCGCGCCGACCAGCGAAGACAACAGCACGATCGGCAGCAGCGCGCCCGCGCCCATCCACGCGCCCAGCGCGGCCAGCAGCTTGAAGTCGCCGTAGCCCATGCCTTCCTTGCCGGTGGCCAGCTTGAACAGCCAGTACACGCTCCACAGGCTGAGGTAGCCGACGGCGGCGCCGATAATCGCCGCGGTGGGCGAGACGAACATCGGCAGCAGGCTCAGCAGCAGGCCCAGCCACAGCAGCGGATAGTTAAGCTGGTCCGGCAGGTACTGGGTGCGGAAGTCGATGCCGGCCAGCGCGATCAGCATCCAGGTGAAGACCAGGCCGGCCAGTGCCGGCAGGGTCGGGCCGAACTTCCACACCACCACGGCGCTGAGCACGCCGCTGAGCAATTCCACCAGCGGGTACTGGATCGAGATCGGTACCTGGCAGTAGCGGCAGCGGCCGCGCAGCAGCAGCCAGCCGAACACCGGGATGTTGTCGAGGGCCGACAGGCGGTGCTTGCACTGCGGGCAGTGCGAGGGTTCGAACACGATGCCCGGGGGCAGGGGCGCGGCTTCTTCGGCGTCCAGTTCCAGCACGTCGCGCGCTTCGCTGCGCCACATCGCCGTCATCCGCTCGGGCAGGCGCAGGATCACCACGTTGAGGAAGCTGCCCACGAGCAGGCCGAGCACGGCCGCCACGGTGATCCAGGCCCAAAGGGGAAGCTCAGGCATCGTCATTTCGCGCCGATGATTTCGAGGGCTATAAAAAAAGCCCCCCTCCCGACGGGAGAGGGGCTCGGATGCGAGAGCTTACACCGTGCCCGCGAGCTTGAAGATCGGCAGGTACAGCGACACCACCATGCCGCCCACCAGCACGCCGAGGATCACCATGATCAGCGGCTCGAGCAGGGTAGAGAGGGTGTCGACGGCGTTGTTGACCTCTTCCTCGTAGAACTCGGCCACCTTGAACAGCATGTTGTCCAGGGCGCCGGATTCCTCGCCGATGGCGGTCATCTGCACCACCATGTTCGGGAACAGGCCGGTCTGGCGCATGGCCAGCTGCAGCTGGTGGCCGACCGCGACGTCGTCGCGCATCTGCCGGACCGCATCGCCGTACACGATGCTGCCGGTGGCGCCGGCCACCGCCTCCATCGCTTCCACCAGCGGCACGCCGGCGCGGAAGGTCACGCCGAGGGTGCGCGCGAAGCGGGCGATGGCGGACTGGCGCAGGATGTTGCCGATGACCGGGAGCCTGAGCATCACGCGGTCCAGGAAGTGCGCCACTGCCGGCGAACGGTTCTTGGCCATCACCAGGGCGACGATGCTGCCCACGATGACGCCGATCACCACGTACCAGTAGCTCTGCATGAACTGCGAGGCGGAGATCACGATCTGGGTCGGGGCCGGCAGTTCCGCGCCGGCGTCCTTGAAGGTCTGCTGGAACACCGGCACCACGAACAGCAGCAGGATCATGCTGACCAGCATGGCCACCACCAGCACCATCACCGGATAGAACAGGGCCTTCTTGATCTTGCTCTTGATGCCCTCCATCCGCTCCTTGTAGGTGGCCACGGTGTCCAGCACCGTGTCGAGCACACCGGCGGATTCGCCCGCGTGCACCAGGTTGCGGTAGAGCTCGTCGAACTCGACGGGATACTTGCCCAGCGCCTCGTGCAGCGCGGCGCCGCCCTCGATGTTCTGCTTCACATCGACCAGCATGTTCTTGAAGCGGACGTTCTTCTGGCCGTCGGCGATGATGTCGAAGGACTGCACCATCGGCACGCCGGAGGCCATCATGGTGGCGATCTGGCGGCTGAAGATGGCGACGTCGCGCGGCTTGACCTTGCTGCCGGCGGCGCCGAACAGGGGCTTGGACTTCTCGCGCACCGTCTGCGGATTCATGCCCTGGCGGCGCAGTTCCGCCTTCACCAGCGAAGCGTTCTTCGCCGGCATCTCGCCCTTCATGCGCTTGCCGCGCTTGTCCAGCGCGATCCAGTCGTACATGGTCAACTGGCTGACGGCGGCGCGCGCCGCGCCGCGGGCGCGAGCGTCTTTGGCTGCCGTGACTGCTGTGGCCATACGAGAATTCCCCCTTCGAGCTTGCCGGCCAGGAGCCGGCGGCAAATTTCATGCAGCTTAGTGCAAATATCCCCAGGCAATCCGTGCCTTGGCACGCAACTCCAATGTTACCGGCGTCCCGTCCTGTGCGGCCGGGCCGGCCTCAGTCCTTGGTGACGCGGTCGATCTCGGCCAGGCTGGTGACGCCCTGCTTGACCTTCAGCAGGGCCGAGGCGCGCAGGTCGTTGATGCCGGCCTTGCGCGACACCTCGGCGATCTGCATCGCATTGCCGCCCTGCAGCACGATCTTCTGGATGTCCTCCAGCATCGGCATCACCTGGTAGATGCCCACGCGGCCCTTGTAGCCCTCGTTGCAGTTGTCGCAGCCGACCGCTTCGTACAGGGTGAGGCCGGCGTCGATGTCTTCCTGGGTGAAGCCGGCGGCCAGCAGGGTCGCCGCCGGCAGGTCCAGCGGTTTCTTGCAGTCGTGCAGGCGGCGCGCCAGGCGCTGGGCGATCACCAGCGTGACCGACGAGGTGATGTTGTAGGGCGCGATGCCCATGTTCATCAGGCGCGAGATGGTCTGCGGCGCGTCGTTGGTATGCAGGGTGGACAGCACCATGTGGCCGGTCTGCGCGGCCTTGATGGCGATCTCGGCGGTTTCCAGGTCGCGGATTTCGCCGACCATGATCACGTCCGGATCCTGGCGCAGGAAGGAGCGCAGGGCCGCCGCGAAGGTCATGCCGCGCTTGGTGTTCTGCTGGACCTGGTTGATGCCCTCGACGCGGATTTCGACCGGATCCTCGACCGTGGAGATGTTGCGCTCGTTGGTGTTGAGGATATTGAGCGCGGTGTACAGCGACACGGTCTTGCCCGAGCCGGTGGGGCCGGTGACCAGCACCATGCCGTAGGGCTTGTGGATCGCGTTGACGTAGAGCTCTTTCTGCACTTCCTCGTAGCCGAGCTTGTCGATGCCCAGCTTGGCGGTGGAGGCGTCCAGGATACGCAGCACGATCTTCTCGCCGAACAGCGTGGGCAGCGTGCTGACGCGGAAGTCGACCGAGCGGCTCTTGGACAGGTTGAGCTTGATGCGGCCGTCCTGCGGCACGCGGCGCTCGGCGATGTCCAGGCCGGCCATTACCTTCAGGCGCGAGGAAATGCGCGTGGCCAGCTTCATCGGCGGGCTGGCCACCGCGCGCAGCATGCCGTCCATGCGCAGGCGCACCCGGTAATTGGTCTCGAACGGCTCGAAGTGGATGTCCGAGGCGCCGCGCTTGATCGCGTCCACCAGGATCTTGTTGACGAACTTGACCACCGGGGCGTCGTCGTTCGCCGTGGCGTCGATGCCGGTGGAATCGCCGTCGTCGTCGCCGGCTTCGAGCGCCAGCTCCTCCAGGCCGTCGCCGCCGAGGTCGGGGACAGAGGAGCTCATCGAGCTGAGCGCGCCCTCGATCACCCGGTGCAGCTGGGCGCGCTCGACCAGGATCGGTTCCACCATGCAGTTGGAGTGGAACTTGATCTCGTCCAGCGCATGCGACTGCATCGGATCGGCGATGCCGACGAACAGGCGCTTGCCGCGGCGGAACAGGGGCAGGGCGTGATGCTTGTTGATCAGTGCCTCGCTGATCAGGTTCAGCGGCATGTTGGCCGGCTGCAGCGCGGACACGTCCATCGCCGGCATGCCGAACTCGGCCGAGGCGAGCTGGGTGAGGCGGCCGCTGTCGACCAGGCCGTGATCCAGCAGCCAGGCGGTCAGCGAAGTCTTGCCCTGGGTCGAGTCGAGCACCGCCTTGCGCACGTCCGGCTCGGGGAGGACCCCCTCCGATACCAGGCGCCGGGCCATGCCGGACAGCCCTGCCAGAGACGGTTGCATTTGCGTCGCCATGATCTGAATGTCGTCCAGCCCCCTGATTGGCGGGGAATTTACCGCAGATGTCGCGACCGGTCACCCTTCCGTCGGGGCCAATGACGGGAAGGTGACTCCATGCACAGTTTGGCCGGCTTCGCAGGGCTTTGCGGCGTGGCCGCCGCGTCGCGAAAAAGTGGTGGTTTCGTCAATTCGGCCACAGCCGCCCCTGTGCAGGCAGGCTATCATTCGCGTTTACGCTCGGGGGAGTCATTTTGGACCGTATCAGTATCGTTTTGCCGGCCAAGAACGAGGCCGCGGCCCTGAAGACCCTGCTGCCGCGCCTGCGGGCGGCCCAGCCGGACGCCGAGATCATCGTGGTGGACGATGGCTCCACCGACGACACCCGCGAGATCTGCGCCGCCGCCGGCGTCCAGTGCCAGTCCTCGCCGTATTCGATGGGCAACGGCGCGGCGATCAAGCGCGGCGCCCGCGCCGCCACCGGCGACATCCTGGTCTTCATGGACGGCGACGGCCAGCACGACCCCGCCGACATCGCCCGCCTGCTGGCCAGGCTGGCCGAAGGCTACGACATGGTGGTCGGCGCCCGCGACTGGGGCAGCCAGGCCGGCGTCGGGCGGGGCGTGGCCAATACCATCTACAACTGGCTGGCGACGCGGATGACGGGGCATGTGGTGGCGGACCTGACGTCGGGGTTTCGGGCGGTGCGTGCGAGCCGGTTCCGGGAGTTCCTGCATCTGCTGCCCAACGGGTTCTCGTATCCGACCACCAGCACCATGGCTTTCTTCCGCAGCGCGTATCCCGTCGCCTATCTGCCGATCAAGGCCGCGCAGCGCATCGGCAAGAGCCACATCAAGCCCTTGCGCGACGGCATGCGCTTTCTCCTGATCATCTTCAAGATCGCCACGCTGTATTCCCCGCTCAAGCTGTTCGTGCCGGCCAGCGTGGTGTTCTTCCTGCTGGGCTGCCTCAATTACGCCTGGACGTTCATCCACGAGGGACGGCTGACGAACATGAGCACGCTGCTGTGGAGCGCGGCCGTGATCGTCTTCCTGATCGGCCTGGTATCGGAGCAGATTACAGCCCTGACCTATCGCCGTGATGCCTGATCCGGACATCGTAGACCGGGCGACCATCGGTATCGATGCCGCATGAAGATCCAGGTATTCATTCCCACCTTCAACCGGGCCGACAAGCTCCGCCGAGCCGTTGAAAGCGTCCTGGCGCAGCCGGTTCCCGGCTTGGAAGTGGTGGTGCTGGACAATCATTCCGAAGACCGCACGGAAGAGGTGCTCGGCGAGCTGTCGAGGCGCGACGCGCGCATCCGGCATATCCGCCGTCCGCAGAACATCGGCATGATTCCCAATATGAACGCCATCCGCGACCTGGTCGATGGCGATTTCTTCGCGATGCTGCCGGATGACGATGTGTACGAGCCCTGTTTCCTGGAGGAAGCGCTTGAACGCTTCCGGCAGAACGCGGATGTCGATTTCGTCGCCTGCAATGCGCTGACGAAGATCGGCGATCGCGTAGAGAAGAGTCAGCTGGATTACTGGCGGGAAGGGCGGTGCGGCAAGGGTACGGCGGTACTGAAGTGCCTGCTCGGCCACTATCCACTGATCACGAATGTCTTGTTCCGTTCGTCATTGCGGGAGCGCTTCTTCTTCTATCCCGAACTCGGCAATGTCGCAGACGGCTTTATCCTGACCTGCCTGTTTGCCAGCCGCCATTCGTATATATCGAAACGAGTGACCGGCTATTGGAATAATGACGGCGAGAATGCTTCTGTGGCGCGCGCGCCGAATCCGGTCGATATCGCGAATGTCGCGTTGAGCGAATATGCGCTCTATCGAAAGGCGATTTCAGCCGGCGAGCTTCCGGCGCGGTGGCTGCCCGTGCTGGCGCTGAAGCGCAACCTGAGCATCCTGATGGCGTCGAGAAAGATCGGTTTCGACAGGATTCGCAATGAAAGCCGGATGATGGAACTTGTCCGTCCGTCGACGGTGCTCTGGCTGCGCCTCCTGGATCGCGCGCGAGTGATCGCGATCTTCGTCGGCGCCTTGAGCTTTGCCCGTAAGTGCTATCGCCGGGTCATGGTCTCTGCCCACTGAACAGTGGCGCGGCGAAGTGCCGGTTGGCTTGATTCTGTTTGAGGATGGAACATCATGAAGGCAGTGATACTCGCGGGTGGATTGGGAACTCGCATATCCGAAGAGACGCACCTCAGGCCCAAGCCGATGATCGAGATCGGCGGGAAGCCGATGCTGTGGCACATCATGAAGATCTACTCCGCCTATGGCGTCAACGACTTCGTGATCTGCTGCGGCTACAAGGGCTACATCATCAAGGAGTACTTCGCCAATTATTTCCTCCACATGTCGGATGTGACATTCGATATCGCCAACAATCAGATGTCCGTCCACGAGAAGCACGCGGAGCCATGGCGGGTCACGCTGGTGGACACCGGGGACGACACCATGACCGGCGGCCGCCTGGGGCGTGTCGCTCCTTATGTGAAGGATGAGGAGTTCTTCTTTTTCACCTACGGCGATGGCGTGTCCGACCTGGATATCGCCGCGCAGATGGCATTCCATCGGTCGCACGGAAAATTGGCCACGATCACGGCCGTGCAGCCGCCGGGGCGCTACGGCGCATTGCGCACGGATGGCCATGCCGTCAGCGGCTTCATGGAGAAACCGCCGGGCGATGGCGGGCTGATCAACGGAGGCTTTTTCGTCCTCTCGCCTAAGTGCCTGGACCTGATCGAGAGTGACGGCACGGTATGGGAACTCGGGCCGCTGTCGCGGCTGGCGGAGATGGGCGAGCTCATGGCGTTCGAGCATCGAGGGTTCTGGCAGGCGATGGACACGCTGCGCGAAAAAAATGCGCTGGAGGAACTGTGGTCTTCGGGCGCCGCGCCCTGGAAGGTGTGGCATCCATGAGCGCGCATGCATGGTCTGGCCGTTCGGTGCTGCTCACCGGCCATACGGGCTTCAAGGGCAGCTGGCTCAGCCTGATGCTGCGCGGGCTAGGGGCTCGAGTTCATGGTTATGCGCTCGATCCGATCGGCGAGCCTTCGCTGTTCGAGCGGGGGCGTATCGCCGAGACCCTGGCGACGGACTGCCGGGCCAACCTGCTGGACCTGCCGACGCTGACGGCCGCGCTTGAGCGCGCCGCACCCGAGGTGGTGCTGCACCTGGCGGCGCAACCGCTGGTCAAGGTCGGATATGCGGATCCCGTCGGTACCTTCGCCACCAATGTGATGGGTACTGCGCATCTGCTGGAAGCGTGCCGGCGCGTGGGTTCGGTCAAGGCGATCATCGTCGTCACCACGGACAAGGTCTACCGGAACGAAGAGGACGGCCAGGCATACGCCGAAAGCGAGCCGCTGGGTGGGCACGATCCTTACAGCGCCAGCAAGGCTGCCGCGGAGATCGTTTCCGCCAGCTATCGGTCGAGCTATCTGCATGGTGTCGTCCCCTTGGCCACGGCGCGCGCGGGCAACGTGCTCGGTGGCGGCGACTGGGCCGCCGACCGGCTGGTGCCCGATTGCATACGCGCCTTCGAAGCGGGCGAGACGGTGCACCTGCGCCGTCCTGGGGCGATACGTCCGTGGCAGCACGTGCTCGAGCCGCTGAGCGGCTATCTGACCCTCGCCGAGCATCTGCTGGCGAGCGATGGCGAGAAGTACGCGCAGGCGTGGAACTTCGGTCCGGAGCCGTCGAGCGTCTGCACCGTCGAGGAAGTCGCGATCCAGGTGGCGGAACTCTGGGGTGCCGGCGCGAAAGTCACTGCATCGCACGAGGAAGGATTCCACGAGGCCGGCGTGCTCAGGCTCGATTCCTCCAAGGCGGCCTCCCTGCTGCAATGGCATCCCCGCTGGACCCTGTCCCAGGCCCTTGGCGCTACCGTGGAGTGGCACAAGTCATTCCGCGCTGGCGAGGACATGCAGCGGGTGTGCGAGAGGCAGATCGAAGCCTATGCCCAGGGGCGCGTCGCCCATGGATAGGTTCGTGGTCGAGCCCACTCCGCTGCCGGGGCTGCTCCAGTTGCGGCGGCTTCCGCGCGCCGATGCCAGGGGCTATCTTGAGCGCCTCTACGATCAAGCCGATCTGAGCGGGGTGTTCGGGGACCGCGTGGTGCGGCAGGTCAATCGGACGCTCACCAGGAAGAAGGGCGCTGTGCGCGGCATGCATCTGCAGATGGGCAAGCATGCGGAGGCGAAGCTGGTCACCTGCGTCAGGGGAAAGGTCTTCGATGTGGCGGTCGATCTTCGGCAGGGTTCCGGTACCTTTCTGCATTGGCATGGCGTGTTGCTCGATGGGGACGGAAGCGAATCGCTGTTTATCCCGGAAGGCTTCGCTCATGGATTTCAGACACTGACCGACGACTGCGAGATGCTCTACCTGCACACCGCCGCTTACGAGCCGGGCGCGGAGATGGGAGTTCATCCCGAGGACACGGCGATCGCGATCGCCTGGCCCGGAGAAATAACGGATATGTCGGTGCGTGACGGTTCCCACCCGCGCATCGATGCTTCATTCAAGGGTGTATTGACGTGAAATGCCGACACTGCGATGCGTCGCTCAAGCTGACTTTCGTCGATCTCGGGAGCGCGCCGCCTTCCAATGCCTACCTGACCGAGGAGGCGCTGAAGGCCTCCGAGCGCTGGTTCCCGCTACGCGTGCTGGTGTGTGAATCCTGCTGGCTGGTGCAGACCGACGATTATGCCGATGCGCGTGAGCTGTTCGACGCCACCTACGCCTACTTCAGCGGCGTTTCGGTCAGCTGGCTGGAACATTGCCGAGGCTATGCCGAGGCGATGATCGATCGCTTCGAGCTTGACGGCGACAGCCATGTGGTCGAGGTGGCCTCGAACGACGGCTCGCTGTTGCAGTACTTCCAGGCTCGCGGCGTGCGCAGTACCGGTATCGAGCCGACGGCGAGCACGGCCGCCAGTGCACGGGCGAAGGGGATTGCGGTCGTCGAGGAGTTTTTCGGCAGTGCGCTGGCGAAAGAGCTCTGCCGCGCCGGGCAGCAGGCCGACCTGATGGCCGCGAACAACGTGCTGGCCCATGTGCCCGACATCAACGATTTCGTGAAGGGCTTCGCGACCCTGCTCAAGCCGGCAGGAGTCGTCACGTTCGAGTTTCCCCATCTGCTGCGACTGGTCGCGCAGTGCCAGTTCGATACCATCTATCACGAGCACTTCTCCTATCTGTCGCTGACGGCCATTCGCAGCGTGATGGAGGCCTCTGGCCTGCAGATTTTCGATGTCGAAGAACTTTCGACACATGGCGGCAGCTTGCGTGTATACGGCCAGCGTGCGGATACGGCTGGGCGTGCGGTCACGGCGAACGTCGCGCGGATTTTTGCGGAGGAAGAGCAGGCCGGCGTGACCACGCCAGTGTTCTACACACAGTTTCAGCGCGCGGCCGAAACGGTGAAGAACGAGTTTCTCGAGTTCCTGCTGAAAGCGCGCAAGCAGGGCGCCCGTGTCGCCGCCTACGGCGCGGCGGCCAAGGGAAACACCTTGCTGAACTATGCCGGGGTGAAGAACGATCTGCTGCCTTTTGTGGTCGATCGCAGCCCCTCGAAGCAGGGTAAGTATCTTCCCGGCAGCCGTATTCCCGTGGTCGTGGAAGATGAGCTCAAGCGCGACAAGCCGGACTACGTGGTGATCCTGCCCTGGAACATCCGCGAGGAAGTGATGCAACAGCTGGCCTACATCCGCGAATGGGGCGGTTCCTTCGTGGTCGCCGTGCCTCGGCTGGAGATCGTGCCCGCATGATTGTCGTCGATCCATCGGCGCGGGTGTCTCCGCTTGCGGATATCGAGGATTCCGTGCGCGGCACCAGGATCGAGATCCGCAGGGGCGCTGTCATCGACGCCTTCGTCAAGATCAAGCCGGCTGGCGGCAGCGGTGACGTGATCGTCGGCGAGGACAGTGTGATCAACTCCGGGTGCGTGATCTATACCGGCAACGGCGTGCGCATCGGCAAAGGGGTGGCCATCGCGGCCAATTGCACCTTTGCGCCGGTGAATCACGAGTTTTCCCGCCGCGATGTGCCGATCCGTGCCCAGGGCTTTCGTCCGAGCAAGGGCGGCATCGAGATCGGCGACGATGTCTGGATCGGGGCGAACTGTGTGCTGCTCGACGGCGCGGTGATTGGCGAGGGTTGCGTGATCGCGGCCGGCTCGATCGTTCGGGGCGTGCTGGAGGCCTTCAAGATCTATGGCGGCTCGCCGCTGAAGGTGCTGGGGGAACGGCAATGAAGTTCACGGTGATCGGTGCCGGCGGCTTCATCGGAAGTGCGCTGGTCGATGCGCTCCGTTCGAGCGGCATGGCGGTCCATGCTCCCGCCAGAGGGCAGGAGCTTGCTGATGCGGATCTGGGGCACGTGATCTTCGCCGCTGGGGTGACCGCGGACTTCCGCACGCGGCCTTTCGATGCCGTCGAGGCGAATACGGCGCTTCCGTCGAGGCTGCTGCGCGAAGGCAGGTTCGATTCCTTCCTGTATCTGTCGTCGGCGCGGATCTACCGTAACGCCTCGGATGGTACGGAGGCGGCTGACATCTTCGTCAATCCCAACGACGCCGAGCAGCTCTACGACTTGACCAAGTTGGCTGGAGAGGCCGTTTGCCGCGCCAGCGGCAGGGCTGGCGTGCGGGTCGCGCGGCTGTCGAACGTGGTGGGCAACAATTTCAACTCGAACACCTTTGTCGGCCAGCTCATCCGGGATGCCTGCACCAGCGGGCACGTCGCGTTGAGGAGCTCGCTCGATTCCGCGAAGGACTATGTGCTGCTCGAAGACGTCGTCTCCGTGCTGCCCAGGATTGCCGTCGAAGGCAAATCGTTCTGCTACAACGTGGCGTCCGGAGTGAACCTCACCCACGAGGCCGTGCTGGCCGAGGTGCTGCGTGCGTCGGGTGCGACATCTTCCGTGATGGAATCGCCGCCCAGGTCTATCTCGACCGCCATCGATATTTCACGCATCGCGGGCGAGTTCTCATTCAAGCCATCGCCCGTGCTTCCGGCGATCGGCGGATTGGTCAACGAATACAGGAAAACGACGGCATGCTGAAGATCGATATGAGCAAGGGCGTGGTCGCCCTGGAGACGCCCGAGGGCGAGCAGCAGTTCGGGATCGGCACACCGGAAGCGTTCAAGCTGATTTCCCAGGCCTGGCTGAGGAGCGGATGGGACAACAAGTACGTCTACAGCTTCAGCTGGATGGGGCGGCCGGTGATCCAGCTGCCCGAGGACATGCTGCGCATCCAGGAGCTGATCTACAGCATCCGGCCCGACGTGGTGGTGGAGACCGGGATCGCCCACGGTGGCAGCCTGATTTTCTACGCCGGGCTGATGGAGGCCATGGGGTATGGCCGCGTGATTGGCGTCGATATCGAGATTCGCAGCCATAACCGGCAGGCCATCGAGGCGCACGAGATGTACAAGCGGATACAGATGATCGAAGGATCTTCCGTGGATACTGCGGTGGTCGCTTCGGTGAAAGAACTGATCCGTCCGGGCGAGAAAGTACTGGTGATCCTGGACTCCAATCACACGCGCGAGCACGTGCTGGCGGAGCTCCGCGCGTATGCCGACATGGTGGCTGTGGATTCGTACATCGTTGCCTGTGACGGCATCATGCAGGAGGTGGTCGGCGGCGAGCGGACCAAGCCCGAGTGGATTACCGACAATCCACAGTTCGCGGTGAAGGATTTCCTGGCGGAACGCAAGGATTTCGTCCTCGAAGAGCCTGCGTTCCCCTTCAACGAGGGCAGGATCACCGAGCGGGTCACGTACTGGCCGAACGCTTATCTCCGCCGCATGGGTTAAGGCGGCGGCTGCCGAACCGACTCCAGCGAGCGATCAGGCGATGGCGTTCTCCGGCTTCCTTCTTCGAGCGCACTCAGGGTGAGCCTGCGCAGGAACGTTATCGCCAACTACCTGGGCGCGGGCTGGGCCGCGCTGATGAACATTGCCTTCGTGCCCCTATACATCCGGTATATGGGCGCCGAGGCCTATGGCCTGGTCGGCGTGTTCCTGGTGCTGCAGGGAATGCTGTCGCTGCTCGATCTCGGCATGGCACCGTCGATCGGACGGGAAATGGCTCGCGTCAATCTCGATCATGACGCTGCGGATGCGCGAACGCTGCTGCGCACCATCGAATGGGTGGTGCTGGCGCTGGCCTTCGCGGTTCTCCTGTTCGTGGCCCTGCTGGCGCCATGGCTGGCGGCCTCGTGGCTGCATCTTGAGAGGATTCCCGAACCGGTCGCTGTCCATTCCATTCTGTTGATGGGAGGTATCGTCGGGCTGAGGCTGGTCGAGAACGTCTACCGCAGTGCGCTGATCGGTCTCCAGCAGCAAGTCGCCCTGAATGTAGTGCTGGCGTTCGCTGCTACATTGCGGGGCGCAGGCAGTTGGTGGGTGCTCGCCAACGTTTCCGCCGGTGCTTCCGCTTTCTTTACCTGGCAGCTGCTGGTGGCCTGCGTTTCGGTTGCGCTGTTCGCATGGGCCGTGTATAGGCGTCTGCCGTCGACGGGCGTTCGCTCTGGGTTTTCCCTGGAGAAACTGCATGCCGTCAAGCAATTTGCCGGCGGCGTCATGCTGATTACCGGCATGGCGCTGTTGCTGTCGAACCTGGATAAAGTGCTGCTTTCCAGGCTGCTCCCTTTGGATGTATTCGGCCGCTACACCTTCGCGGCGACGATTGCACAGGCGCCGTTGGGATTAGTGGTGCCCATCGTCCAGGCGTTCTACCCGCGATTCACCAAGTATTGGACGGACGGAAAAAGCGAGACGCTGGTCGATGCGTATCATTTTTCCGCGCAGCTGGTGAGCGTGGCCTTGGGCAGCGCAGCCATGTTCGTCGTGCTTTATGGACGACAGGCGCTGCGGCTGTGGACCGGCGATATGGCGTTGGCCGACAGCGTTTATGTCATTACCGCAGTGCTTACGCTGGGCACCATGCTCAACGGCATGATGACGGTGCCCTATTATCTTCAGCTGTCCGCTGGCTGGACGTCGTTGATGGCGCGGGCGAACGTCGTCGCGGTAGTCCTGATGATTCCGGTGCTGCTGGTTGTCGTTCCTCGATACGGAGCGACCGGAGCAGCATGGGCCTGGCTGGCATTGAACGGTGCGTACGTCCTGCTGGTCGTGCCGCTCATGCACCGGAAGCTGCTGGGCGGCGAGCGGACGCGCTGGTACGTCTTCGATGTCGCCATGCCATTGGCCGCCTCATTGGCCGTGGGTGGCTTGCTGCGCCAGTTTGATATCAGCGCGTATGCAGCGACTCTTCAATGGGTTGGCTTGCTCATCATCGGCGGTTTGATGCTGGCAGCTTCGGCGCTGGCGGCGCCGCTCGTGCGTGTGCGCATCGAAGCTTTGCTGCGACCTCGCGCTTGACGGATAAATGGCATCGTTCAGCGCCAGGATTGGCGCTACTTGCCGATATCGGGCACGCCAAACTGGCGCAACATCGATAGCTTGCGCGGCATCCTGGCGAAAACACTGAAATAGCGGCGATTCGAAGTCGCTTTCAGCTTCATGAGCTGGTTCCTGGTCGAGCGAAGCCGGGCCCGCTCTTTCACCACGGAAGTCACGGCATTCCAGTAAATATCGAGGAAGATGCGGGGATTCCGTCGCCACGCACTCAATACCAGCCCTTCGGCGATCAGAAGCAGGGCATGCAGTGCGAGGAGCGCCCACATCGCGGGCGTCGGTGTGCAGATGAAGAGCGCGTAGCTCTTGTTGCGCTCGCTGAGGCGCCGCCGTCGCATGGTAGAGGCCAGCTTGCTCTGCGACGGCTTGTTTCCTCCGAAGGAAGCGCCCTGTCGATGCCGATAGCCGCTGCCGGGGACGACGCGGACCTCGTGGCCACGCAACCGGGCGATGCTGCAGAGATACAGGTCCTCGGCAATGGATTCCATCCACGTCGGGAAGCCATCGAGTTCGATCCACAGCCTCCGCGGTATCCACAGGCATGCGCCGATGACCATGGCGACGTCGGTACGATCGGCGTCGAGATTCGGGATTGGATTGTAGAAATAGTCGAGCAGGCAGCCGCGATCGACCAGCCGGTGCGTGACCCAGTCGTATTGGGGCAGGGTGAGTATGTTGTCGGGTCCGGCTTCGACCTGCTCCAACAGCTTGCTCAGCGCATCGGGAAAAAGCGCGGCATCGTTGTTGAGCAGCAGGACGTAGTCGCCGGCAGCGGCGGCGACCATGCGGTTGTTAGCTACGCAGAAGCCCACGTTGTCAGCGCTTTGTAGCAGCTTGACCGAGGGATACTTCTGGCGGATGAGTTCGACGGAGCTATCGGTGGAGGCATCGTCGTGCACGATGACTTCAATGCTAGGCGCATTTTCCTGGGCAAGGATTGAGGCCAGGCAGTCGTCCAGCAACTGCTCGCCGTTGTAGTTGGCGATGCAGATGGAGCACACGATCCGATCGGTGTGCTTCACGGGAGACGAGGTTTCAGCCAGTTCCACGTTTGCTCGAGGCCTTTCTGCAGTGGTGTGGTCGCTGCCCAGCCGAGGCGTTGCGCGGCGTGCATCGCATCGATGACAACGTGCTCGGCATCCAGTGATCGCGGCGGGTGATAGACGCGCTTCAGTGCCGTGCCTGCCACCAGCTCCATCTGCTGCAAAAGTTGATTCAGGCTGGTGCCGGTGCCGCTGGACGCGTTGAAGATCTCGAAGCCCGACTTGGCCGGCTCGCTCAGGATGCGTAGGCACAGCTCGACGAAATCGTCGATGTAGAGATAGTCGCGGGTGGCCGAACCGTCGCCCCAGATCTCCATCGCTTCGCCGCGCTTGAGTTTGGCGAAACCGTTGGGGATGACGCCGAAGCCGACGCGCAGCTCCTGGCCCGGTCCATATACATTCGAAGGGCGGATGACCGTCGCCGAGCCGGCTTGCTGCGAGCACCACGCTTCGATGAACGATTCCGCGGCGATCTTGCCGGCGCCATGATAGGAGCGCGGCCAGATTCGGCTCTTTTCGGTAGCCGGGGTGCGATCGTGATTGGTGTACAGCGTGCCGCCCGAGGAAATGTAGATGAGGCGGATCGACGGCTGCTGGTGCAGGGCCTCCAGCAGAGTCAAGGTCGGCGTCAGGTTCTGCAGCTCCTTGAGCGGTTGACCCGACGAGCTGCCGGGTGTCGACGAGGATGCCGTGTGGATGACGGTGTGCGCTTTTGCAAGCGCTGCACGGAAATCATCCGGAGTGACCAGGTTCAACGCCTCGGCAGAAAGGTGCGCCAATGTCTCGGGACGACGAGTCGCCACCATGACACGATGGCCAGAGTCCAGCAGCGCCTGCGTGAGATGTCGCCCGATGAAGCCGGCGGCGCCGAGAATCAGGATGGAATCACGCATGGCGGGAGGTCAGCAGGCTCTGGTAGATGTCCACATAGCGGCCGGCGCAATCGTCCCAGGTGCCGAAATCATCGCGGGCCCAGGCTCGGGCGGCCGCTCCATATTGCGCATTGATTGCCGGGTCTTCCAACTGGCGAATCGCGTCCTCGAACGAGCCCTGGGTATCGCAGAGACGGCCGCTGCGGTGATTCTCCACGATACTGGCGTGCGCCGGCATATCCGAAGCCACGATCGGCAGGCCGCTGGCCATCGCCTCCAGCATGACCTGCGGGCGGCCTTCGGCGTGCCGGCTCAGGGTGACCAGGCCGGTCGCGCGAGGGAACCAGGTGCTGGCCAGTTCCTGCGGGGTGGCCGAGCCGTGGTAGTGGACCCAACGGGGTACCTCGATCTGTTCCTGCATCGGCCCGAACAGGTGCAGCTCTCGTTCTCCACCAGCAAACAACGGTGCCGACCATTCGAAGAGCGGGCCGAGCTTGTTGGCGGTCAGGCGCGTTACGGCCAGCCACTGGTGCGGACTCGCCGGAGATCTTTCGATCTCATACCAATGCGGCGCGATACCGAAGGAAACCGGCTTGATCTGCGCGATGTCGCCGAACGCGGCTTCGAGCGGCTGTCGCATCCATTCGGCGTTCGGACAGATGGCCACCGGTCGGGAACGCATGTTCCGGCGAAGCAGGGAACGAACCAGGGGAACGTTCATGAGCTTGAGATCGTTGCCGAGCACGGTCAGTAGGGCCGGCTTGCCGTTGTTGGGAAGCGGCAGGGCGCATTGGAGCCAGTTCAGGTGGTACACGTCGACATTGGCATGACGGCGATAGGTCTTCCACAACAGATAAAGCAGTTTCGCCGGTGCCAGCGTCGAGGCAAGACCGCCCTGGCGCATCAGGTGCGAGACACCTCCGGCGGCCATGAGCTGATCGAGCCAAGCGGATTCGGTCGGCGTCGCTGCCGGCTGGACTTTATCCGGCAGCGTTCCAGGCGGGGCCCACAAATGCAGTTCGATATCTTTCTTCGCGGCGATGGAACGGGCCATGTCCCGGATGAATACACCTTTCCAATCCGACAAGTCCTTGGGATAGGAGGTGCTGACCATGAGTACGCGCATGGGGCGGGAAGGCCCGACGGAAGGCGGACTATGGATCGGAGCGGTGGTCGACGAAGTGGGTCTCATGAGCCGAGGTCATTCATGCGAACTGGCGGTCAATGACCGCGTCAGCTCGTTGATGATGGGGGTGAGTGAGTTGGCCACATTGAGATGCTCGATCTGCGCAATGCTCTTGCGTGCGCTGGCCGGATCGCCGGTGGCGAGCTGCATGCGGGCCAGGCTGGTCCAATAGGCGGGTTCGCGAGGAGCCACGGCGCAGGCCTGTGTCGCCATCTGGATGCCTAGGGCGCGATCCTCCAGAACATTCCATGCGTAGTCGGCGTACATGCTGAGCAGCCGCCCACTCGGATTGGGATGAGATAGTGCCGCGAGGAAAGATTCCATCATGCGTTGAGTCGAGAGGTCGCAGTGGCCCTGGCGCGCGCATTGAGTCAATGCGCCAAGCGAACTTTCGTCCTGCACGCCCGGCGTGCGCGCCTTGAGTTTTGCGATCAGGGAGTCCCACCACTCGTTCTTGATCGGGCGGTTCATCCTCGCGTTGAGGAAGATCAGGGCCTGTTCGGGAAGAATGGATGAGCCGGGCAGGGCGGCAGCTCTTTCCAGTGGCGCATAAGCCTGATCGACCATGGGGGAAGCCGCATCGTAGTTGGAGAGCACGATATAGGTGCGACCCAGTTCGTACTGCGCGCGGGGCGACTGCGGTGCGCGAGCCGCAAGCTCCTCCGCGAGGTTGAGCGGGGTCGACCAGGCCTGAGAGGTCATGAGTGTGAGTGCGGTCCAATGCAGCATCAACATGACGAAGAGCGTGCGTTTGGGCAGAAAGAACGAGCGCGTCGCTACCGGGCTGTCTTCCATCGCGGCAAGCCAGGGGAGCAGCGCGAGCAGCAGGCCGAAGCTCGCAAAATAATTCCTGTGCTCATAGATGAGCTCCAGGGGAATGATGGTTCCCGTCAGCAGGTGGCAGCCAAGGAACAACGCCAAGCCAAGAGCGACCAGGGGCTTGCGCTTGCGCACCCACACCGTAAAGCCGATGCCGAGCGCAAGGGCCACGATGCTGGCGAAAGTGCTGAGCGGAGCAAGCAGCCCTTTCGAGATCTGGAAGTCGTCGTGATAGAACGACAAGGCATGCGGCGTCGGCACGACGGTCCACGCCACGTAGTCGACGACGATCCTGGCTTCGCTCAACAACCGGGTCTTGAGCGTGAAGTCCCTGACCGCCCAGGTCGCCGGCCGGAGCAGGCCAGGCACAAGAACGGCAAGACCGATGATGCCCGGCAGGACGAGGCCGAACGCATACAAGGCGAGCAGGCGGCGATCAGTCCCGACGCCGTCAGGGCGCTTGAAGCGAAATACCGCCCATTCCACCAGGGCTGCATAGAGCGGCAACATGATCGCGGTCTCCTTGGCGAACAGCCCCAGAGCCGTCGGCAACAGGATGTAGCCGGCGCACAGCGCGACCTGTCGCAGGCCGTGATCCTTGAGTTCGAGCATCCGGCTGCGCGTGCGCGTGTAGCCGATCAAGCCGGCGAGCACGAACAGGTTGGCCATGCTTTCCATGCGCTGCACGACGTAGAGTACGACGGTGACGTTGATCGGCAGCAGCATCCAGCCGAGCGCGAGGCACGCTGCCATCCATCGGGTCTGCACCTCGGTTTCTGGCGTCGCGTCTTGCTCCAAGGGCCGCAGGTTCGAACCGTCGAAACGCCACCTGCGCACCGCGGAGATCAGTACACCGGCGAGCAGGTAGACCAGCCAGCCATTGAGCAGGTGCAGGACGAGATTGGTGGCCTTCATCCAGAAGGGATCCAATCCGGTGGCCAGGTAGTTGACGGCGAAGCTCAGCGAAGACAGTGGTCGCTTGAGTTCGCTGGACGGCGAGGACAGCGCCGCGCTCACCAGCGATGGGATGCTCGCATCCTTGGGCTGGACCTCATGGTTGTCGATGATGTTGGGGTAGTCGTCGAACAGGTAGGCGCCATGGAGGCCGGCCCAGTAGACCGCGATGATCGCAATGAAGCCGATCAGGAGGAGGGTGCGCGGGATGAAGGGTTTCATTGTGTCTTCATATTCGGGCCGGCGGCTGGAGGCGTGGCCTGATTCTGCCCCATGTGCCGCGCATCGGCGTCCAGTTGCCGGTAGATATGTTCGAGCTCGCGCGGCCAGTAGTTCTGCCGGCGCAGGATCCAGTCGTGCACGGTAGGCATGCCGGGTCCTGGCTTCGGAGTCTTGTCGCGTACCTGCATGTAGTGATCCAGCAACTGGCGGCCATGGACCGGATATCCAGCCGAGCCAAGCAGTGCGGCGCCTTCCAGGGCGATGCTCGGCCGCACTGCCAGGTCCAGCGCCTGCTCAAAATCCTGCAGCGCCGCATCAGCCTGGCCTTGCGCTAGCTGGATGCGGCCGTGCAGGTACTTGAAGTCCTGCATGGAGGCGGGATCGTCCAGCTTGGGGTTGCGCGAACCGGCGTCGATCAAGTTGAGCAGGTCGGCTGTATCGAGATTTTTGCAGTGACCGGCCTGGGCGACGGGTAGCATCCGGTCCAGCCAGTGAGTCAGGAGCGCGCTGGTGTTAGGTGCGGTCAGAATCGCCTCGCGCGCCGCGGCCATCTCGAACGCGGGCAGGGAGCCCATCATGCAGCGGGCGCCGATCAGGTTGAAACTGATCTGCAGTTCATTGGGGTGATGAGCGAGCCATCGCTGCAGGCGCGCGGCTGCCAGGTCGGGGCGGCCGGCCTGCATTTCTTCCTGGGCCGCATTGGCCTGCGCCCTGGCGGAGTCGGGATTGATCCTGGCCCAGATCAGGGCCTGGGTCAGCTCGTCGCCCCAGACCTGCGCTCGCGAATAGGTGAGGATCGCGAGGGTGAGTGGAACTGTCCAGGTCAGCGTGGTTTTCAGCAGGGCTAGTGTGCGGCGATCGGCCAGCCATTCGCCTATCGGCCAGAACATGAGCAGGGCGGGTAGATAGTTGCGATGCTCGAAATACAGTTCAAGCGGGATGGAGCTGGATTCGATCAGATGCCCGATCAGGAAGAAGCCGATGGCCGCACTGATGGCAGGTAGTCCTTTTCGGGACTTGTATGCGACCGCTGCCAGTCCTGCGAGGGCGATGATGGAAAAGAGCGTGCTTGCAGGATGGAGCAGCGAAGTCGACGGTACGTATTGGTCGTTGAACAGCCCCGTCGAGTCGGCTCGCGGTGCCCAGAGCAGGGTCAGGTAATCCATCAGCACGCGCGGCTCGGTGAGCAGACGCTGCGTATAGCTCCAGGGGCGCGAGGGCACATTGCCCACGGCGATGCCGTGAATGCCTACCCATAGCAGGTAGGCGGCAATAGCAGCCGCCGGCAGGATGCCGAAGACAAAAAGCGTGGCGCCGTACCAGGAACGTGCCTTGGGCGTGTCGATGCTGCGCCGCGGCCTGATCACGACGTATTCGATCAGCAACACGAACAGTGGCAGGAGCGCGCCATTGGCCTTGGCCAGGGCGCCGAGCAGGGTAAAGCCGGCGATGCCGGCGACGCTGACGGTGAGACCGCGATGCAATCGTCCCCGGACGATCAGCTCGCGACCATGCATCCATATCAGCAGGCCTGCCAGTACGCAAGTCGCGGGCAGCATAGCTTCGCGCTGCACGATATACAGCGTGGTCGAGACGAGCAGCGGGTGCAGCAGCCACAGCGCGGTCGCCACGGCAGCGGACCTGCGTACCCGGGCCTTGTCCTCGCCGTGGAGGAAGTTGCCCAGACGGAGCAGCACGCAGAAAAGCAACGCCCCGTTGATCATGTGCAGCGCGAGGCTGGTGCACTTGAAGGGATAGGGCGAGGCGGGCCAGTCCCGTGCATCCAGCAGAAAGGTGAGCAGCGTCAGCGGGCGGCCGGTGGGGTCCGCGGTGCCTGAAGTGATGTAGCGCCAGAACGCCGGCCAGTTATCGATCGGCCCTTGCGCGCCGAGGCTGGGCAGATTGATGTAGTCGTCGAACAGGAAGCCGCCGTGCAGGCCTGGCCAGTATGCAATGGCGGTCAACGCCAACGCCGCCGATAGCCAAAGAAGAGTCGGGAGGTGTTGGCGCATCTGGGACATGGCAGATCTTAAAAAAGAGAAGGACCGCACGAGGCGGCCCTTCCCGGAATGACGACTTGAAAGCCGAGAATTAACGGCAAGCGGTCGGCAGGTACTTCGGATCGATGTTGGTGTTGTTGGTCTTGCACACCCACGAGATGCTGCCGGTGTTGGTGACGGCCGAGAAGGCCAGCACCTTGCCCTGGATCTTGGAGTTCGCGGTGGTGGTGTTGAACTTGGCCTGGATCTGGCCCTGGGTGGCGCCAACGTCGATCGAAGCCACGTACTTGCCGACGATGCTGACGTTCTTGGCCAGGCCAGCCGACTGGTTGGCCGGCGGGAAGCGGCCGGTGTTGCTGTAGAACTCACCCATCGCGGTCTTGGCACCGTCCGACAGCACCGCACCTTCCGACACCTGCGAGCGGATCAGGTAATCCTGATAAGCCGGGATGGCGATGGCGGCCAGGATGGCGATGATCGCGACCACGATCATCAGTTCGATCAGGGTGAAGCCCTTCTGCACGTTCTTCATGATGGTTCCTCTGTTTTTGGTTAGCTAACCGTTTTGATGCCCCCTGAGCCCCAGTCCCGAATCCCCCTAGGCGGGATCGGACCCATACTTACGGTCAGGAACGACCAGGAAGCTCGCGACAAATTAAGCAGCTTGCATGCCATTTTTGCCGCGGACATATTCCCGCATGGCGGTGGGGTTAGGAATTGTGCCTAGCTTCACGAAAGCTCACAACGAGTGGGCTGGCAACATCCTAATCGAGTGAACTGTGATCGATCCAACATAAGCTTTCGATGTCGTTGTTGGGCAGTAGGTGACGTGTTGCGTCACTCTTGTGAGGGTTTACTGCCTGCAGGACGTCGGCAGGTACTTCGGATCGACCGTGCTCCTGGTGCAGGTCCACGTGATGCTTCCGGCGTGGCTTACCGGCGAAAGCGCCAGGTAAGTACTTGCAGTGTTGATATGCGAATTCGCTTTCGCGGTCTGGAACTTCACCTTGACCAACCCGCCGGAGACGTCCACGTTCGAAACATAATTCCCTACGATCGACGTGTTTGTCGCCAGCCCCGCGGACTGGTTATTCGAGGGAAAACGACCCGTGTTTGAAACGTAATCCCAAACGGCTGTCTTGGCCCCGGTAGCCAGGCTCATGCCCTCGGCAACCTGCGCACGAATGGCATAGTCCTGATAGGCCGGAATCGCAATCGCCGCAAGAATCGCAATGATCGCCACCACGATCATCAGCTCGATCAACGTAAAGCCCTTGGCAAGGCGTTGGCGCAACATAAAAGCATCCCCCTGGGTGTCGACGCCCCAGTGAAGGCATGTTTTGTACCAACGGTGAAACAGGGGGCAGGGAACGCATCAGCTGGGACCAGCGGATATCTGTTCCGTGACCGCCCGCACGATCTTGGTCATCTCGGGCCAAGCCGCGACCGGTCTTACTTCACTCCCTGCATCCACCGCTTGACCACCGGCGTCACAAGCAGCGCAAGTACGGCAGCTCCCAGCCCCAGCCAGACCATCTGCTGGAACAGGGTTCCATACTTGGCCGTAGCGAGCGCCATGTCGATCTGCCCGTCCGCCGGCACGTCCAGCGCGGCGAGCTTGCCCAGGATCGAGGCCAGCTGTTCGGAGAACGACGTGCCCAGCCACCATGCGCCCATCATCAGGCCGGCCACCTGCGGCACGGACAGTTGCGTGACCGCGGAGAGGCCGATCGGCGACAACGCCACCTCGCCCATCTCGATCAGCAGATAGGCCAGCGCTATCCACCACACGCTGCCCAGCGCGCCGCTGGCCGGATCCGGGTTGCCCATCAGCAGCGGAATGAAGGCGAGGCCGGCGAAGGCAAGGCCGATCGCGCTCTTGGCGGGCTTGGACGGATTGAGGCCATGGCGTTCGAGGAAGGGCCACAGCCATGCGGCGATGGGTGCGAGCAGCACGATGAACAGCGGGCCGAGATAGGTCAGCGAGCTGGCCGTCTGCGGCAACACGATGCAATCGCGCACGATAAAGACGACACCCATCAGCGTGAGGCCGCCGAGCAGCAGGCCGGGCAGGCGGCCGCCGTGCAGGCGCAGTGCGAGCGCCACCAGGAACGGGCTCAGCACCAGCGGCAGCGTGGACCACGGCATCGGATGGCCTTCGCGGATCACCAGCGCGGGGAACAGATCCTTGGTCAGCATGCGGTCGTTGAACAGCACCCAGGAGCCGTAGGTCTGCTCGTACAGGGTGAAGAACAACAGGCACACCGCCACGAAGAACACGCAGGCCAGCATGTGCTGGCGCTGCACCTTGTTGCAGCGCGCGGTCACGTACCAGGCCAGCCAGCCCAGCCATGCAGCCATCGTCGCCACCTGCAGCCACAGCACCGCATTGCCCAGCTGCATCAGCGCCCACAGCGCAGGCAGCGCGAGAGCGGCGCAGAGATAGATGGTCCATTCCACCGTCAGCGGGCCGAACAGGCGTCGCCGCAGCGCCTCCGGGTCCGGCGGCTCGGCGTGGCCCTGCAGGTATTTCTGGCCGGTGAGGAATACCGCCAGGCCCGCCAGCATGCCAATGCCCGCCGCGCCGAAACCATAGCTCCAGCCATAGCGCTCGCCGAGGTAGCCGCAGATCAGCGCCGAGAACAATGCGCCGACATTGATGCCCGCATAGAACAGGGTGAAGCCCGAATCCAGCCGCGGATCGCCTTCCGCGTACAGCTTGCCGACCACGGTGGAAATGTTCGGCTTGAGGAAACCCACGCCGCTGATGATCAGCGCCAGCGACAGATAGAACACGCTCAGCGCGAACAGGTCGCGATGCACCGCGCCATCCGGTCCCACCGTCGCCGCATGTCCTTCCACCGCCATGCCCAGGTGCCCCAGGCACAGCAGCACGCCACCGAGCAGCACGGCCTTGCGCATGCCCAGGTAGCGGTCGGCCAGGATGCCGCCAAGCACCGGTGTGGCGTAGACCAGGCCGCCGTAGGCGCCGAGTACGGACAGGCTTTCCGCGTCGGTGAAGCCGTGGTGCTTGATCAGGTACAGCGCCAGCAGCGCCTTCATGCCGTAGAACGAAAAGCGCTCCCACATCTCGGTGAAGAAGCAGACGTACAGGCCCTTGGGATGGCCGAACAGCTCGTCGCGATCGAGCGGGGCCGGAAGGTCGGGGTGGTTGGATGCCATGGAACGTGCCGGACTGCAAAAGCGGCGAGTATAGCGAGCGCGGGCCGCCCGCCGCCCGCCGCAAGTCCCCGTCTTGCTGCGTTATTCCTTGCGTCGCGAGGCGGGGCCTCTGTACCGTCTGCGCTTCGTTCCACCCAGGGAATCCTGCCCATGAAGCCTTTGTTTGTCGCGCTGGCGCTGTCGCTGGCGGCCTCCTCCGCCATCGCGGCCGAGGTCGAGAATCACTCGCCGCATCCGTTCAACATCCGCGACCTGGTGATGATGGATCGCGTCGGCGATCCGCAGCTGTCGCCGGATGGCCGCTATGCGCTGTACACCGTACGCAGCACCGACTACGCCGCGAACAAGGGCATCACCGCCATCTACCTGCTCGATCTGCAGCAGGGCGGCAAGCCGCGCAAGCTGGTCGACAAGGGCTCCTCGCCGCGCTGGGCGCCGGATGGCGCGTCGTTCTATTACCTCGCCGCGAAGGATGGCGTCGCGCAGTTGTGGCGCTGGGGCTCCAGCGACCCGAAAGCGGGGTTGCTCGGCAAGACCGCGGCCGCACCTGCGCAGGTGACGCATACGCCGCTTGACGTCAACGCGTTCGTGCTGTCGCCGGACGGCAAGCAGGCGCTGCTGAGCTTCGACGTATTCACCGACTGCGCCGACCTGGCCTGCACCAAGGAGCGGCTGGACGGGCGCGAAGCCGACAAGTCCACCGGCACCGTGTACGACAAGCTGTTCGTGCGCCACTGGGATACCTGGGCCGACGGGCGCCGCGCGCAGCTGTACATCGCCGATCTGCAGGGTGACGAAGCGCCGCGCCTGCTCAGCCTCGGCATCGACGGCGACGTGCCGAGCAAGCCGTTCGGCGGCGACGACGAATTCAGCTTCTCGCCGGACGGGCGCACCGTGTATTTCGATGCGCGCATCGCCGGCAAGACCGAGCCCTGGTCGACCAACTTCGACGTGTTCAGCGTGCCGGCCGACGGCTCCGCCGCGCCAAAGAACCTCACCGCCGCCAACCCGGCCTGGGATACCGCGCCGGTCGCCTCGCCGGACGGCAAGACGCTGTACTACCTGGCGATGAAGGAGCCGGGTTTCGAGGCCGACCGCTTCGGCATCATGGCGCTGGACCTGGACAGCGGGCAGAAGCGCGAAGTGGCGCCCGACTGGGACCGCTCTGCCGGCGGCCTGAAGATTTCCGCCGACGGCAAGACGCTGTATGCCAGTGCGGACGATCACGGCCAGCATCCGCTGTTCGCCATCGACGTGGCGACCGGCAAGGTGCGCACCCTGGTGACCGACGGCGCCATCGGCGGCTATTCGCTGGGCAAGTCGCGCCTGCTGCTGCAGCGCGACGATCTGAAGCATCCGGCCGATCTGTACACGGCGGACCTGCAAGGCAAGAGCCTCAAGCAGGTCACCCACTACAACGAGCAGCGCCTGAAGAACACGCAGATGGGCGAGCCGGAGTTCTTCACCTTCAAGGGTTGGAACAGCGAGACGGTGCAGGGCTATGTGGTGAAGCCGGCCAATTACAAATCGGGCCGCAAGTACCCGGTGGCCTTCATCATCCATGGCGGCCCGCAGGGCGCGATGGAAAACGCCTGGAGCTATCGCTGGAATCCGCAGACCTATGCGGGCCAGGGCTTCGCGGTGGTCACGGTCAACTTCCATGGTTCCACCGGCTATGGCAAGGCGTTCACCGACTCCATCTCGGGCGACTGGGGCGGCAAGCCGCTGGATGACCTCAAGGCCGGCTGGAAGGCCGCACTTTCCAAGTACAGCTTCCTCGACGGCGACCGCGCCTGCGCGCTGGGCGCCAGCTACGGCGGCTTCATGGTGTACTGGATTGCCGGCGTGTGGAACGAGCCGTGGAAGTGCCTGGTCGACCACGACGGCGTGTTCGATACCCGCTCGATGTACTACTCCACCGAAGAACTGTGGTTCGAGGAGAAGGAAAACGGCGGCACGCAGTACGAGCATCCGGAGAACTACGAGAAGTTCAATCCGCTGGACCGCGTGAAGGATTGGCGCGTGCCGATGCTGGTGGTGCATGGCGGCAAGGACTTCCGCATCCCGGACGTGCAAGGCCTGGGCGCCTTCACCGCGATGCAGCGCCGCGGCATTCCCAGCCAGTTCCTGCATTTCCCCGACGAGAACCACTGGGTGCTGAAGCCGCAGAACAGCGTGCAGTGGCACGAGACGGTCAATGCCTGGCTGAAGCAGTGGACGGCGCAGGATGGGGGCAGGAAGAACGGCAAGTGACGTTCGCTCCAGCAAATAAAAAGGCGGCCTTCGGGCCGCCTTTTTTAATCTCGCGTAGGTTGGGGTGAGCCGAAGGCGAACCCCAACCTACAACCAGCGCGAACGCTTCAGCCAGTAGTAGATGCCTGCCACCACGCCGACCACCAGGGCGATCATCGCCGGATAGGCCCAGGTCTTGTCCAGCTCCGGCATGTGATGGAAGTTCATGCCATACCAGCTGGTGATCAGCGTCGGCGCGGCCAGCATGGCGGCCCAGCCGGCGAGCTTCTTCATCACCTCGTTCTGGTTGAAGGTCACCAGCGAAAGGTTGATGTTGATGGCGGCGGAGAGCATCTCGCGCATCGCGCTGATCGATTCGTTGACGCGGAACACGTGATCGTAGACGTCGCGGAAATACGCGCGCAGCTCGTCCGGAATCAGGTGCGGATGCATGCGCACCAGCTGGCTGATGATGTCCTGCAACGGCGCCACCGCCAGGCGCAGCGTCATCAGGTCGCGCTGCATGTCGTACAGGCGCCGCACGGTGCGGCGCTTGAAGGTATCCCCGAAGATGTCCTGCTCCAGCTCCTGCAGCTCTTCCTTGAACTCGCGCACGATCGGCAGCAGGTTGTCGACGATGAAATCGAGCACGCCGTAGAGGCCATAGCTGGGACCGAGCGCGAGCAGGTCCGGCGTGTGCTCGCAGGCGCGGCGGGCCGGCGCATAGGATAGCGAGGCGCCGTGGCGCACGGTGACCAGGTAGCGCGCGCCCAGGAAGATGTGCGTCTCGCCGAAGGCGATGTGCCCGTTCACCAGTTGCGCGGTCTGCACCACGATGAACAGCGATTCGCCGTAGGCCTCGATCTTGGTGCGCTGATGGGCCGCCTGGGCATCCTCGATCGCAAGATCATGCAGGTCGAATTCTTCCTGCAGTTTCAGCAACAGCGATTCATCGGGCTCGTGCAGGCCCACCCAGACGAAGGTATCCGGCTCCTTCAGCACATCGCTGATCGCATCCAGCGTGACATCGCCGATGCGCTTGCCGTCGCGGGTGTTGTAGGCGACGCAGTTGACCACCATGGCGGGCTTTGCGTCGTCGGGCGTGGAGGCGGTGCGTGTGCTGAGGACCATGCCGCGCATGATGCCCAGGGCCACATGCGCGGTTCAATAGCGGGATTGTTTCAGTGAATACGCCGCAACCCCCGCCGCAGGCTCCACGACAACGCCAGCCAGCACGGAATCGCAAACAGCAGCCAGGGTTGGTTCTGCTGCACGGTGCCGGGCAGCAGGTGCAGGGTGAGGGCGGTGGCGATGGCTAGCAGTTGCAGCAGCAGGATGCGGTCGGCCAGGCGCGAGGCGGCGAGGCCGCGGCGGGCGCGCCACAGCGAAGGCAGCAGCAGGAAGGCGAGCGGGTTGAACAGCAGCAGGTTGGCGTTGGCCCAGGCCGAGTGGTGGGTGGTCAGGGTCCACAGCACCAGCAGCAAGAGGCCGACGATGCCGGCGGCAACGAGGTAGAGCGTACCCAGCAGGGCGAGGCCGGTAGGCCAGCGGCGCGCGGTGACGATCAGCAGCGCGGCGAAGACCAGGCCGGCGATCGCCAATGGCGCACGCAGGTCGGGCGCGTGTTCCGGTGGGACGTCGAGGCGGTTGGGCGACACCAGCTGGCTTTCGCCGGCGAGCACGCGCGTGCCGCCGGTGCCGTCGTCGATCTTTACGCTGGCCAGTTCGCGCTGCAGCACCATCGGCAGGAAGCTTTCCTGCCATGCCGTCGGCGGCTGGTCGGCGTAGGGCCCCAGGCCCAGGTCCAGGATCAGCATCAGCCACGACTGCGCGCTCATCAGGCGTGCGGTCTGCTGGCGATAAGTCATGCCGCCGGCGCGCGTTTCCAGCTGCTTGCGGATGGCGCCGCCGACCGCGCGGTCCAGCGCGTCGCGCACGCGGGTGGTGCAGTTGTCGACGTAGTAGTCGTAGTCGTAGCGCGCGTTCTCGGGGCGCAGGTTCCACAGCAGGAAGTCGCGCAGCGCCGCGGCCTGGTCCGGCGTGAGTGCCAGCGGCTGGCGCGTCACCGAGCGGCCGGATTCGATGTAGTAATGCTGGTCCTGCGCGGTATACGCCGCATCCATCAGGTAATGCATGCGGCCGCGCGCGAAGTTGAGCAGGAAACCGCTCTCGTCGAAATCGAACACGCCATAGTTGAAGTCGACCGATTCGCCGCTGACCGTGTCGTGCACCTGGATGGCGTCGTGGCCGAAGCGTTCCCAATACGTCTCGCCGGGGCCGTAGGTGACGAGGGCGATCTCGAGGTTGGCTCCCGGCGCGTTGGCGACGCTCGCATGAGCCTGGGCGAACGCAGCCCCCAGCAACGCAAACAGCAGGAGGGTGCGAGCGATCAGGCTCATCGGCGTGGGTTTCCCAGAGGATGAAAAGCGGCTCAGCCTTCGGCGAGGCGGGTGACGCGGAACTGCTGCACGCGGCGGTCGTCCGCCTCGGTGACCAGGAACAGATAATCGCCGATGGCGACTTCCTCGCCGACCTCGGGCAGATGGCCGAATTCTGAAGTGGCCATGCCGCCGACGGTGTCGAACTCCTCGTCGGAGAACGCGGCGCCGGCCTGCTCGTTGAAGTCGGCGATCGGCGTCAGCGCGCTGACCAGCCAGCCGCCGCCGGCCTGCTCGTGCATCAGCTCGGGTTCTTCCTCGTCGTCGTGCTCGTCGTCGATCTCGCCGACGATCTGCTCCAGCACGTCCTCGATGGTGATCAGGCCGGCGACGCCGCCGTACTCGTCGACCACCAGGGCCATGTGGTTGCGGGTGTGGCGGAACTCGGCCAGCAGCACGTTCAGGCGCATGGCCTCGGGGATCAGCACCGCGGGACGCAGCACGGTGGCGAGGCTGAAATCGCGGCCGTCGCCGACGAACTTCAGCAGGTCCTTGGCCAGCAGGATGCCGAGGATCTCGTCCTTGTCCTCGCCGTGCACTGGAAAGCGGGAGTGGCCGGATTCGACCACGGTGGCGAAAATCTCGCTCAGCGGAGCCTCGGCGGAGACCATCACGATCTGGGCGCGCGGGACCATCACGTCGTCCACGCTCAGCTCGGTGACCTTGATGGCGCCCTCGACCATGGTGAGGGTGTCGTTGGACATCAGGCCGTTGGCCTGGGCCGAGCGCAGCTCTTCAATCAGCTCTTCGCGATTGCGCGGCTCGCCGGAAAACAGATGGCCCAGTCGATCCCACCATTTGCGGTGGGCCGGGCCGCTGGTACTGCCAGGGTCCTCGTTCATTACGCTTGCGGGTGTGCCCATGCGTAGGGCGGAATGGCGAGTCTAGCCTAAAACTTGTGACGATTCAGGGCGCAAGCCTCGCATTGCAGGCCCTCAGGCGTACGGATCGGCGATGCCCAGGCCGGCCAGGGTGCGGGTTTCCAGCGCCTCCATGGCCTCGGCCTCGGCGTCTTCCTGGTGGTCGTAGCCCAGCAGGTGCAGTACGCCGTGCACGGTCATATGGGCCCAGTGGTCGCGCGGCGCCTTGCCCTGTTCGGCCGCTTCGCGGGCCACCACGGGAGCACAGATGGCCAGGTCGCCGATCAGCGGCAGGGCCACGCCGGGCGGCAGCTCGGCGGGAAAGGACAGTACGTTGGTGGCGTAGTCCTTGCCGCGGTAGTCGCGGTTGAGGGCGCGGCCTTCCCTGGCGTCGACGATACGGATCGACAGTTCCGTCGCCTTGCGCCGCCTGGCGCCGCGCAGCGCCGCTTCGACCCAGCGGCGGAAACTGGCGGAGGAGGGCACGCCGGCGCGCGGCGCCGCGTAGCCGACCGAGAGGCTCAGGTTCGACGCGGCGGCGGCCTTCGCCGGACTCACCTGGTTTCCTCGGGCTTCTGTTCGAACGCCTCATAGGCGCGCACGATCTTCGCCACCAGCGGATGGCGCACCACGTCGCGCGAGGTGAAGAAGGTGAAGCTGATGCCCTCCACGCCGCGCAGCACCTCGACCGCATGGCGCAGGCCGGAGCGCACGTTGCGCGGCAGGTCGACCTGGCTGACGTCGCCGGTGATCACCGCCACCGAGCCGAAGCCGATGCGGGTGAGGAACATCTTCATCTGCTCGACCGTGGTGTTCTGGGCCTCGTCCAGGATCACGTACGAGTCGTTGAGCGTGCGGCCGCGCATATAGGCCAGCGGCGCGATCTCGATCACATTGCGTTCGATCAGCTTGGCCACTTTCTCGAAGCCGAGCATTTCGTACAGCGCGTCGTACAGCGGCCGCAGGTAAGGATCGACTTTCTGCGACAGATCGCCCGGCAGGAAGCCGAGCTTCTCGCCGGCCTCCACCGCGGGACGCACCAGCAGCAGGCGCTGCACGCGGTTCGCTTCCAGCGCTTCCACCGCACTGGCGACCGCCAGGTAGGTCTTGCCGGTGCCGGCCGGGCCCACGCCGAAGCTGATGTCGTGGGTGGTGATCGCGTGCAGGTAGCGCGCCTGGTTCGGGCCGCGGCCCTTGATCACGCCGCGCTTGACCTTGATCACCACTTCCTGCGCGCCCTCGGCTGCCTCGGCAGTGAGCGCGTCGATGCCGGATTCGGCCAGATGGAGATTGATGCGCGCGCCGGTGAGGGTCTCCTGCTCGGTGCTGCTGTACAGCGCGCGCAGCACTTTTTCCGCCGCGCGCGTGGCGGCGTCCTCGCCGATCACCTGGAACAGGTTGCCGCGATGGTCGATCTCCACGCCAAGGCGCAGTTCGATCTGGCGCAGGTGTTCGTCGAAGGGGCCGCAGAGGTTGGCGAGGCGGGCGTTGTCTTCGGGGTCTAGCGCGAAGTCGCGCTGATTGAGCTCGGTCATAGGCGCGCGAGAGTAGCGCGGGGGAGGGATCAGGGCTACCCGGACGGGGCCGCACTTGCCAGTAATTAATTGTTTAATTAATTTAAGCCTCATGGCCCGAACCAAGCCCCCCGCCTCGCCTCGCCGCAGCGCCGGTCGTCCCGCCAAGGAAGACCGCGACCTGCGCGCGCACCTGCTCGACGTCGCCCTGGCCAGATTCGCCCGCGACGGCATCGGCGCGACGCCGCTGCGCGCGATCGCCACCGAGGCGGGCGTGACGCCGGCGATGCTGCACTACTACTTCGGCGACAAGGAGCAGCTGAAGCAGGCGGTGATCGACGAGCGCCTGCTGCCCGCGCTGGCGCCGATGCGCGAGCGGCTGGCCCAGGCCGGCAGTGAACCGGCGGTGCTGGCGGCGGGCTTCGTGCGCGGCATCAGCGAGGTGGTGGCACGGCATCCCTGGCTGCCGCCGCTGTGGGTGCGCGAGGTGCTGTGCGAGGGCGGCGAGCTGCGCGAGGTGCTGTTCCACCACCTGCTGCCCAACCTGCCGCAGCTGCTGGCGCAGCGCTTCACCGCCGCGAAGGAAGCCGGCGCGCTCAACCCCGGGCTGGACCCGCGCCTGCTGGTCGTGTCGCTGGTCGGCCTCACCTTGTTTCCCGCTGCGGGCGCGCCGATCTGGCGGCGCGTGTTCGAGGCGGACGATCTCGATCCGCAAGCCCTGGTCAACCACACCCTGGCCCTGCTGGAACGCGGCCTCGGCCCGCAGCCGTCCGGAGCTTCCGCATGAACCGACCCATCCTCCGCTCCGTCGCCTGCGCGCTAGCCCTCGCGCTGGCCGCCTGCAGCAAGGCGCCGCCGCAGGCGCTGGGCACGCTGGAATACGACCGCATCGGCATGCCCGCGCCGGCGGCCGAGCGTGTGTTGGCGATCAAGGTGCGCGAAGGCGAACAGGTCGCGGCGGGGCAGCCGCTGCTCGAACTCGATCCCACCCACACGCAGGCTGACCTGGCCGCCGCCGAAGCGCAGGCCCAGCAACAGCAGGCGAATCTGCTGGAGCTGCGCGTGGGGCCGCGCCAGGAGGACATCGCCAAGGCACGCGCCGACCTGGCTGCCGCCGAGGCGCAGGCGCGCGATGCGCGCGCCTACTACCAGCGCCTGCTGCCGCTGCAGAAAGACAACTACGCCGCGGCCGCCGACATCGACCGTGCCCGCGCCGCCGCCGGCAATGCCAACGGCCAGGTCGCGGCCGCGAAAGCCGCACTCGACGCGCTGGTGCACGGCACGCGGCCGGAACAGGTCGCGCAGGGCGAAGCGGCGCTCGCCGCTGCGCAGGCGCAGGCGGCGGCGCAGAAAGTCTTGCTGGGCAAGCTCGCCCTGGTCGCACCGCGGGCCGGGCGCGTCGACAGCCTGCCGTACAAGCTGGGCGACCAGGCGCCGGTCGGCGCGCCGCTGGTGGTGCTGCTGGCGGGCGATGCGCCGTATGCGCGCATCTATCTGCAGGAGCCGCAGCGCGCGCGCCTGCGCGTCGGCGACACGGTGCAGGTGCATGTCGACGGCCACGACAAGGTCTATCAGGGCAAGGTGCGCCTGATCCGCAGCGAGCCGGAGTTCACGCCTTACTACGCCTTGATCGGCGAGGACGCGGCGCGCCTGAGTTACCTCGCCGAAGTGACCCTGGGCCCGGACGCCGCCGAGCTGCCGGTCGGCGTGCCGGTGCGCGTCGACTATCCCGAGGCGAAGCCGTGAGCGGCGAAACCGGCCGCAACGATTGCGCCATCCGCGCGCGCGGCCTGACCAAGCGCTTCGGCAACTTCACCGCGGTCGATCATGTCGATCTGGAAGTGCCGGCACGCCACGTCTACGGCTTCCTCGGCCCGAACGGTTCGGGCAAGTCCACCACCATCCGCATGCTGTGCGGCCTGCTCACGCCCAGCGAGGGCGAGATCGACGTGCTCGGCCTGAGCGTGCCGCGCGAAGCGGAGGCGCTGCGCAAGCGCATCGGCTACATGACGCAGAAGTTCTCGCTGTTCGACGACCTGGGCGTGCGCGAGAACCTTCAATTCATGGCCGCGGTGCAGGGCGTGCCGAAGGCGCGCACCAGGCAGCGCATCGACGAGCTGATCGAGCAGTACCACTTCGGCGACCGCCAGAAGCAACTGGCCGGCACCATGAGCGGCGGCCAGAAGCAGCGCCTGGCGCTGGCCTGCGCGGTGATCCACGATCCGGAACTGCTGTTCCTCGACGAACCCACCAGCGCGGTGGATCCGGAATCGCGCCGCGATTTCTGGGAAAAACTCTTCGAGTTGACCGACGCCGGCACCACCATGCTGGTCTCCACGCACCTGATGGACGAAGCCGAGCGCTGCCATCGCCTGGCCGTGCTCGACCGCGGCGTGCTGGTCGCGGACGGCACGCCGGCCGAACTCACCGGCCGGCTCGAAGGCCGCACTTTCGTGGTGGCCAGTGCGCAACCGCGGCGTGCACAGCAGCCGCTGGCGCAGGCGGACGATGTGCTCGGCGTGGCCCAGGTCGGCAACGAGCTGCGCGTGATCGTGCGCGAAGGCCTGGCCGATGGCGACGAGGCATTGGCGCGCTTGAAGCAGTTGCTGGCCGAGCGCGACCCGCAGGCGCGCATCGAGCCGGTGCAGCCCAACCTGGAGGACGTCTTCGTCGCCGTGACGCGCCAGCAGCATCCGGGGCAGGAGCGCGCGGCATGAACTGGCGGCGCCTGTGGGCGATCGTGCTGAAGGAACTGCGGCAGATGAGTCGCGACCGCATCACGCTGGCCATGATCGTCGGCATCCCGGTGATCCAGCTGGTGCTGTTCGGCTACGCGATCAACACCAACCTGCGCGGCCTCGATGCAGGCATCGCCGACCAGGCCAACAGCGCCGGTTCTCGCGCCCTGGTGATGGACATGCTGGCGACCGGGGTGATCGCGCCGGTGGCGCATGCCGACACCCCTGAGGAACTGGTGGCGATGCTGCGCCGCGGCCAGATCAGTATCGGCGTGGTAGTGCCGCCGGACTTCGAGCGCCGCCGCTACGATGGGCGCCAGGTCGCGCAGATCATGGTCGACGGCAGCGACAACGTGGTGCAGAGCGCCGCCGCGCAGCTGGCGCAGGTGCCGGTCGACGGTTCGGCGCCGGACACGCGCGCGCCCCTGGTCAGCACGCCGGCCGCAGGGCCGATCAGCATCGTCAGCTTCTACAATCCGCAGCGGCGCTCGGCGGTGAATATCGTGCCGGGGCTGATCGGGGTGATCCTGACCATGACCATGGTGCTGTTCACCGGCATCGCCATCGTGCGCGAACGCGAGCGCGGCAACATGGAGCTGCTGATCGCCACGCCGCTGACCAGCGCCGAGCTGATGGTGGGCAAGGTGCTGCCGTATATCGGCATCGGCCTGCTGCAGGTGACGGTGATCCTGGCGCTGGGGCGCTGGCTGTTCACCGTGCCGATCCACGGCAGCCTGCTGGACGTGTATCTGGCCGCGGGCCTGTTGATCCTGGCCAACCTCACCATGGGCCTGCTGATCTCCACGCGCGCGCAATCGCAGTTCCAGGCGATGCAGATGACCTTCTTCGTGTTCCTGCCGTCGATCCTGTTGTCGGGCTTCATGTTTCCGTTCGCCGGCATGCCGCAGGCGGCGCAGTGGCTGGCGGAGATATTGCCGCTGACGCATTTCCTGCGGCTGATCCGCGGCGTCATGCTGCGCGGGGCGAGCCTGTGGGAACTGTGGCGCGAGGTGGCGGCGCTGGTCGCGTTCACCGCCGTGATGATGACGGCGGCGATCTTGCGTTTTCGCAAGCGGCTGGATTGAGTCCGCGTAGGTTGGGGTGAGCCGCAGGCGAACCCCAATGGTGCGATGCGTTCGAATGTCGCGATGTTGGGGTTCGCCTGCGGCTCACCCCAACCTGCGTCATGCGGTGTGCACGCGGCCGCGCAGCGAATTGGCCATGGCCTCGGTAATCACCACGTCGATGAACTGGCCGATCATGCGCGCGTGGCCCGGGAAGTTCACGAAGCGCATGTTCTCGGTGCGGCCGGTGAATTCGTTCGGGTCCTTCTTGCTGGGCTTTTCCACCAGCACGCGCTGCACGCTGCCGACCATGGCCTGGTTGATCTGCCGCGCATTGGCGTTGATTGCCGCCTGCAGGCGCTCCAGGCGCTGGTGCTTGACCGCCATCGGCGTGTCGTCGTCCAGGTTGGCGGCCGGGGTGCCGGGGCGGGAGGAGAAGATGAAGGAGAAGCTCTGGTCGAAGCCGATGTCCTCGATCAGCTTCATGGTCTTCTCGAAATCCTCATCGGTCTCGCCGGGGAAGCCGACGATGAAATCCGACGAGATGCAGATATCCGGGCGCACCGCGCGCAGCTTGCGGATCTTCTGCTTGAACTCCAGCGCCGTGTAGCCGCGCTTCATCGCGCCGAGGATGCGGTCCGAGCCGGCCTGCACCGGCAGGTGCAGGAAGTTGGCCAGCTGCGGCACGTTGGCGTAGGCCTCGACCAGCGAGTCGGAGAACTCCAACGGATGCGAGGTGGTGAAGCGGATGCGGCCGATGCCGTCGATCTGCGCGATGGCATGGATCAGCACGGCCAGGTCCGCGGTGCCGCCGTCGTGGGTGGCGCCACGGTAGGCGTTGACGTTCTGGCCGAGCAGGTTCACTTCGCGCACGCCTTGCGCGGCGAGCTGGGCGACCTCGACCAGCACATCGTCGAACGGGCGGCTGATTTCCTCGCCGCGGGTGTAGGGCACCACGCAGTAGGAGCAGTACTTGGAGCAGCCTTCCATGATCGAGACGAAGGCGGTGGGGCCTTCGGCGCGCGGCTCCGGCAGGCGATCGAACTTCTCGATCTCGGGGAAGCTGATGTCCACCTGCGGCTTGCCGGTGGCGCGCTTGGCCTCGATCAGCTCGGGCAGGCGGTGCAGGGTCTGCGGGCCGAACACCAGGTCCACGTACGGGGCGCGCTTAATGATGGCCTCGCCTTCCTGCGAGGCGACGCAGCCGCCCACGCCGATCAGCACGGGCTTGCCGCCCTGCTTGAATTCCTTCCAGCGGCCGAGCTGGCTGAAGACCTTTTCCTGCGCCTTCTCGCGGATCGAGCAGGTGTTGACCAGGATGACGTCGGCCTCGGACTCGTCGGCGGTCAGCTCCAGGCCGTGCGAAGCCTTGAGCACGTCGGCCATCTTGGCCGAGTCGTACTCGTTCATCTGGCAGCCGTGGGTCTTGATGAAAAGCTTGCCGCTCATGGCGCTGGTACCGGTCGTGAGAAGGGGCGCTGGGGCGCCGAACCGTGCAGTTTACGCGCCCGCCGTCGCGCATGCCAGCGAAGCGCCAGTGCGATCAGGGACTTGCGTGGGTTTGCCGGGGTGGCCGGGCGGGGAGTTTGGCGCGGCGCACGAAACCGGGAGCCGGCGCTTGGCTTGGCCCCGGGGCAGGGGCACACTGCGCGCCATGTCTGATGCCGAGCGACAAGGGGAAAGCATCGGCTCGTCTTCGCGGGCTTTCCGTGCGGGCCTGGCCTTGAGCCGGGCCGCTGCCGCGTGCGCGCTGCTGGCCGGCCTGCTGTGGCTGGCGCCGGCCCATGCGGGCGGGCTGTACCGCTGCACCGGCTCGTCCGGCGAGACGGTCTACAGCAACAGCACCCAGGGCTACCAGGGCTGCCAGAAGATCGCGACCGTGGCGGACTCGCTGCCGCGTGCCGCCAAACCGAAGCAGGCGCCGATACCTCCGGCCAGTTCGCTGGCCTGGGTGAAGGGCGCCGTGCAGACCTCGGCGCAGGCGCTGCCCGAGCCGTCCCTGGTCGGGGCGCATGGCGACGTCGTCACCTCGGGGCGCGCAGTGCCGCCGCCGCCCGCGGCGCCGGCGGGCAAGCCGGGGCAGTGGAGCTACAGCGAATCGAAGACGGCCAGCGATGTCGCCGCGGCGCCGCCGGCCCCGGAGGCCGATCGCGTGCTGCGCGGTGCGGTATACCGGGTGACGCGTCCGGACGGGTCGGTCGAATACACCAATATGAAGCCGGCCGGTCCCGGCACGCATGCCGTGACCATGCTGTTCACCTATATCTCCACCTGCGTGGCGTGCAATCTGCATTCGCCGATCCGCTGGAACAGCGTGGAGCTCAACCTCACCGCGTATGCGGACACGATCCGCCTGGCCAGCGCCGAGTTCGGCCTGGACGAGGCTTTCCTGCGCGCGATCATTCATGCCGAGAGCGCATACAACCCGCGCGCGCTGTCGCTGAAGGGCGCGCAGGGACTGATGCAGCTGATGCCGGCCACGGCCAACGACATGGGCGTGCGCGACGCGTTCGATGCGGACCAGAACATCCGCGGCGGCGCGCGCTATCTCGCGCTGCTGCTGAAGAACTTCAACGGCGACGAGCGCCTGGCCGCGGCGGCATACAACGCCGGTCCCGGCGCGGTGCAGCGCTACAGCGGCGTGCCGCCGTTCGCGGAAACGCAGGTCTATGTCGAGCGCGTGGGCACGCTGCGCAAGCGCTACGGCGCGGTGGTGCGTCCGCCGGTGGCCTCCGCGCAGGACACGCGGCCGGGACGCGGCTGAGCCGCGGTCGGACGATCAGCCGTCGAGCGAGGCGGTCGGCGTCAGCGGCGGCCGCTGGGCCAGGGTGACTTCGGCATGGAACGGCGTGCCGTTGCGCAGGCCGGAGACTTCCACCTTGCTGCCGGGCGGCAGCGCCGCTTCGCGCCGGCGCAGATCGGCTGCATCGACGATGTCGTCCTTGCCGATGCGCAGCAGGATGTCGTGCGGCTGGATGCCGGCCTGGGCCGCGGGGCCGCCGGGATAGACATCGCTCACCTGTGCGCCGCGCGCCGCGGCGGGCAGGCCGCTGTCGGCGGCGACCGGCACGAAGGTGTAGTCGACGCCCAGCCAGCCGCGCACCACGTGGCCGCTGTCGATGATCTGCTCCAGCACCTTGCGCGCGCTGCTCGCCGGGATGGCGAAGCTGATGCCTTCGGCATTGGCCGCCTTGCCGATCAGCAGCGTGTTGATGCCGACCAGCTCGCCGTCCGTGTTGACCAGCGCGCCGCCGGAGTTGCCGAGGTTGATCGCCGCGTCGGTCTGGATGAAGTCTTCCGGGCTGGAGCTGCTCAGCTGGCGGCCGATCGCGCTGATGATGCCCATGGTCACCGTCTGGTTGAGTCCCAGCGGATTGCCGATGGCGAGCACGACGTCGCCGGTGCGGGCGGGGTGCTCGTCGGCGAAGGGGATCACCGGCGGGCTCGATACGTCGATCTTCAGCACCGCCAGGTCCGTCTCCGCATCGGCGCCGACCAGCTGCGCCTTGGCCACGCGGCCGTCGTAGAGCAGCACCTGGATGTCGTCGGCCTTGGCGATCACATGGTTGTTGGTCAGCACGTAGCCCTGGCTGCTGACGATGACGCCCGAGCCCAGGCTCTGCTCGCGGCGCTTGTAGATCGCGGGGCGGCCGCCGAACAGGCGCTGCAGCACCGGGTCGGAGTACATCTGCACGCCCTGCTCGGTGACCATCTTGTTTGCGTAGATATTGACCACCGACGGTGCGGCCCTGGCCACGGCATCGGCGTAGGACACCGGCCCGCTCGAACGCCCGCGAATGGTCGGGGCCGATGTCCCGCTGCCGGGTGCCTGCGCACTGTGCAGACCCACTCCCGCACGCAGCCGGTCACCCACGCCGGGCCACAAGAGGCTGATCACGAAGGCCACCGCCAGCCCCAGGACGACGAACCGGGCGATGAAGGCTAGCGTGCCGACGGCTTGTTTCATGCGGAAAAATGGGCCTTGGCGAAACGCTGGACGGAGGACGGGAGGGTGGATCGGAAAGGGCGCTTGCGTCGCCGCGGACGCTTGGGCCGTTTTATTGTACGTGGCAGGGGCTGACGCTACACTAACGCGATTTTTGCGGCCCCCAAAGTCGCACCTCAATGGCATAAGTACCGGAGAGCCTGATGGCGAACGAAGTCGTCGATCATGGCCGCCGAAGGTTCCTCACAGCGACCACCGCGGTGGTTGGTGGTGTTGGAGTCATCGCGGCAGCCGTGCCCTTCATCAAGTCGTGGGAACCGAGCGCTCGAGCCAAATCCGCCGGTGCTCCCGTCACGGTCGACATCAGCAAGATCGAGGCCGGCCAGAAGGTCACCTACCCGTGGCGCGGCCTCCCGGTCTTCGTGGTCAATCGCACCAAGGAGCAGCTGGACGCCCTGCCCGCGCAGGACGCCCGCCTGGTGGACGCCAAGTCCGACGGCAGCTCCGCCGAGCAGCAGCCCAAGTACGCGCAGAACGGCACGCGCTCGATCAAGCCCGAGTGGCTGGTCATGGTGGCGCTGTGCACCCACCTCGGCTGCGTGCCGGATTTCGTGCCGGTGATGAAGCCCGAGCCGTTCGATCCGGAGTGGAAGGGCGGCTTCTACTGCCCCTGCCACAAGTCGCGCTACGACCTGGCCGGCCGCGTCTACGCCGGCGTGCCCGCGCCGAAGAACATGCTGATTCCGCCGTACCACTTCGTGGATGACACGCACATCCAGATCGGCGTGGACCCGAAGGAGGCCGGCTGATGGCTACTGTGTTCTCGCGCATCGGCGATTGGGTCAATGAGCGCGCGCCGAACCTGGCGCCGACCTATCGCAAGCACATGACCGAGTACTACGCGCCGAAGAATTTCAATCTTTGGTACTACTTCGGTTCGCTCGCCCTGCTGGTGCTGGTCAACCAGATCGTCACCGGCATCTTCCTCACCATGAACTACAAGACCAGCGCGGCGGAAGCGTTCGCCTCGGTCGAGTACATCATGCGCGACGTGGAATGGGGCTGGCTGATCCGCTACATGCACTCCACCGGCGCCTCGCTGTTCTTCGTGGTGGTGTTCCTGCACATGTTCCGCGGCCTGATGTACGGCTCGTACCAGAAGCCGCGCGAGCTGGTGTGGCTGCTGGGCATGCTGATCTTCCTGGTGCTGATGGCCGAAGCGTTCATGGGCTACGTGCTGCCGTGGGGCAACATGTCGTTCTGGGGCGCCAAGGTGATCATCTCGCTGTTCGGCACCATCCCCGTGATCGGCAACTCCCTGGTGGAGTGGATCATGGGCGACTACCTGCCGGCCGACGCCACGCTCAACCGCTTCTTCGCGCTGCACGTGATCGCGCTGCCGCTGGTGCTGCTGCTGCTGGTGGTGCTGCACCTGGCCGCGCTGCATGAGGTGGGCTCGAACAACCCGGACGGCGTCGACGTCAAGCACGGCCCCAAGGGCAACCGCTGGGATGCCAGCAAGCCGGCCGACGCGATTCCCTTCCATCCGTACTACACGGTGAAGGACCTGGTCGGCGTGGGCTTCTTCCTGATCATCGCGGCCTTCATCATCTTCTTCGCGCCGACCTTCGGCGGCTGGTTCCTCGAGCACGACAACTTCGTGCCGGCGAACAACCTGGTGACGCCGACCCACATCAAGCCGGTGTGGTACTTCACGCCCTTCTACGCGATCCTGCGCATGATCCCGTCCCTGTTCAGCACCGCCATCTGGGGTGTGCTGGGCATGTTCGGCGCGATCGTGCTGCTGTTCCTGCTGCCGTGGATCGATGCCGGCAAGGTGCGCTCGATCCGCTACCGCGGCACCGGCTTCAAGGTGGCGCTGGGCCTGTTCGTGCTGTCCTTCATCGCGCTGGGCGCGGTGGGCGCGGGCGTGGTGGCCGAGGTCATCCCGGCCTGGTTCGGCAATGTCGACGTGACGTTCTGGGAGAACTCGTTCGGCCGCCTGTGGACGCTGGTCTACTTCGGCTTCTTCGTGTTCATGTGGGTCTACACGCGCGGTGGCCGTGAGAAGACCAGGCCGGTCCCGGAGCGGGTGGTGTATGACCATGACTAAGCGGCAATCCCTGATGAAGCGCACTCTCTCTTCGATCGCCCTTGCCGCCGGCCTCCTGCTGGGCAGCTCCTCGGCCATGGCCTCGGAGGAGGGCTCGCTGCCCTCCGCCGGCACCAACGTGCACGACCAGGCGGCGCTGCAGCGCGGCGCCAAGCTGTTCTTCAACTATTGCGTCGGCTGCCATTCGCTGAAGTTCGTGCGTTACTCGCGCATCGCCGAGGACCTGGGCCTCAGCGAGCAGGACGTGATGGGCAACCTCAACATGACCGGCGCGAAGTTCGGCGACCCGGTGGTCTCGCACATGCCCGAGGAGTCGGCCACGACCTTCTTCGGCAAGGCGCCGCCGGATCTCTCGCTGGAAGTGCGCGCCAAGGGCGCCGACTGGGTGTACGGCTACCTCAACTCCTTCTACCTGGACCCGAGCCGTCCGGTGGGCTGGAACAACACGGTGTTCCCGAACGCCTCCATGCCCAACCCGCTGTGGGAACTGCAGGGCCTGCAGACCGCGGTGATGCACAAGGTCGACGGCGAGGAGGCGGTCGAGAAGCTGGAGCTCTCGCGCCCGGGCAAGCTGACGCCGGCCGAGTACCAGCAGGCCACGCGCGACCTCACCACCTTCCTGGAATACGCCGCGGAGCCGGCCGCCCTGCAGCGCCAGCGCTACGGCATCTGGGTGCTGCTGTTCCTGGCCGCGTTCACCTTGCTCGCGTACGCACTGAAGAAGGAATATTGGAAGGACGTCCACTGAGACGTCGCTCCTTGGCCCAGCATGCGGCGGCCTCGGCCGCCGCATGCGCTTAGTCGATGGGGAGACCGCGCATGGTTCAAAGCGCACGTTCGCGATCCGTACTCGCCTTGTACTCGACCGCGGATGACATCCAATGCCACCGCACCCGCCTGGTGCTGGCGGCCAAGGGTGTCAGCTACGAAAGAGTAATCGTCGATCCGAGCAAGCCGCCGGAGGACCTGCTGGACCTCAATCCCTACGGCTCCACGCCCACCCTGGTCGATCGCGACCTCACGCTCTACGGCACCTCGGTGGTGTGCGAATACCTCGACGAGCGCTATCCCCATCCGCCGCTGATGCCGATCGATCCGCTGTCGCGCGCGCGCCTGCGCCTGGCTTCGCTGCGCATCGAACTGGACTGGCTCCCGGAAGTGCACACCATCCGCGCCGGCGGCCGTCCCGCCGACGGCGCGCGCAAGCGATTGCGCGAACACCTGCTGGCCTCGCTGCCGCTGTTCAAGGCCGCCAAGTTCTTCCTCAACCCGGAAATGAGCCTGGCCGACTGCCTGGTGGCGCCGGTGGTGTGGCGGCTGCCGTGGCTGGGCGTGGACCTGGGCCGCGAAGGCAAGCCGATCCTGGACTACGGCGAGCGCCTATTCCATAGCCAGGGCTTTGCGCGCAGTATGACGGCCGAAGAAAAGGCCATGCGGCCCTGAAGATCTAAAGAAGAGCAGTAAAGGCCGATGAGCAGTAACGATCCACATGTGCCGATGAGTTCCAATCGCCCGTACCTGTTGCGGGCGATCTACGATTGGATCACCGACAACAACCTCACTCCGTACATCCTGGTCGACGCCGCGCGCGAAGGCGTGCGCGTGCCGCCGCAGGTGGTGAAGAACGGGCAGGTGGTGCTGAACCTGGCGATGCGCGCGGTCGCCAACCTGGACCTCGGCAACGAGTGGATCAGTTTCCAGGCGCGCTTCTCCGGCGTGAGCCATTCGATCCTGATCCCGGTGCATGCGGTGCTGGCGCTGTACGCCCAGGAGAACGGGCAGGGCATGATGTTTCCCGCCGACGAAGGCGGCGACCAGCCGCCGCCGGAACCGCCCTCGGACGACACGCCGCCGCCGGACAGCCCGGACACCGGCGACAAGCCCCGCAAGGGCGCGCCCTTCCTGCGCGTGGTGAAGTAAGCGGCGGCGGCGTCGATCGCCGCCGCGCTTCAGTGAATTCGCGGATCCCCTGATTTCCTGCCTTCGAGGCGCGGACGCAGCGGCACGACGTTGCTCGCATCCGCGTCGGCATCGTTCCGCTCGGGAATGCGCGCCTCGATGGTCGGCAGGCTCAGCCCGGTGACGCGACCGTGCGCCAGCCACAGGCGGCCGGGTTCGCGGTCGTTGCCGTCGATGCTCACTTCGAAGCTGTAGCCGCGCTCGATCACGCGCATGCCGTCCAGCCGGCGCAGGCGCAGGCTGCTCAGGCCGACCGTTTCGTCCAGCAGCTGCAGTCCGTGGCGTTCGCACTGCCGGCGCGCTTCGGCGGCGGCGAGTTCGCGCAGGCGGCTGAGTTTCAGCCATGCCACCACGATGCTCGCCAGGAGCAGCAGCAGGAACAAGTCGTCGAATCGGGCCATGCGTGGCAGTGTGTGGTCGACAGGTGCCGCCCGCAAGGCCCGCCGGCCAACGGCGCGGCGCATGGGCGCCGCGCCGATCGGGTTTCAGTCGAGCTGCAGGCGCAGCGAGAGATCCACGGCGCGCACGTGCTTGGTCAGCGCGCCCACCGAGATGAAATCGACGCCCGTTTCCGCATAGGTGCGGATGGTGTCGAGATCCACGTTGCCGGAGATCTCCAGCGGTATGCGGCCGGCGGCGATGGCCACCGCTTCGCGCATCAGCGGCGGGGTGAAGTTGTCGATCATGATGCGGTCGACGCCGGCCTCGATGGCCTGTTGCAGTTCGTCCAGGTTTTCGACTTCCACTTCGAGCAATAGCCTGGGATGCAGCCGCCGCGCCGCTTCCACCGCCTGCGCAATGCCGCCGGCCGCGATGATGTGGTTTTCCTTGACCAGGATCGCGTCGTACAGGCCTACGCGATGGTTATGGCCGCCGCCGCAGCGCACCGCGTACTTCTGTGCGATGCGCAGGCCAGGCACGGTCTTGCGCGTGTCGAGCACGCGCACCGCGGTGCCGGCGACCGCCTGCACATAGGCTGCCGTGGTGGTGGCGGTGCCGGACAGCAGCTGCAGGAAGTTGAGCGCCGAGCGCTCCGCACTGACCAGCGCGCGCGCCCTGCCTTCGAGCCGGCAGATCACCGAGCCGGGCGCGACGCGCGCGCCGTCGCCGGCCTGCCAGTCGATGCGCACGGCGGGATCCAGGCGGCGGAAGCAGGCATCGAACCAGGCCGTGCCGGCGATCACCGCGTCTTCGCGGCAGGTCAGCGTGGCCTTGGCATTGGCACCGGCGGGCAGCAGTTCGGCGGTGGCGTCGCCGCTGCCGATGTCTTCGGCGAAGGCGCGTTCGACATCGGCCAGCACGAGTTCGGCCGGCGGCGGAGCAAGCAGGTTCGAAGAGGTCATGCCGAGGAATCAGCCCGATGTGATCGGGCCGATGTTATCAGGGCGCGACGGTGGCCGGTTGGCTCAGGCGGCCGACGATGGCATCCAGCGCGCGATCGAACAGGGCCGACGACTCCAGCACGCGTGCGCGGCCGGCGATGATTTCGCGGGCCAGTTCGTGCGGTGCGTAGTCGGCGACTTTCAGGCCGCGCCGGTTGACGAACAGGTAGCGGCCGCTCATCGGGCTGACCCAGGACAGCTTGGCGCGCTCGATGGTGTCGCCCTCGGTGGCGAACTCCAGCCAGATGCCCGGCTTCAGCTCGTGCACCATGCGCAGTTCCGGCGTGTCTTCTTCCGGCTCGGCCGGGGCCGCGTCGAGGTCCAGCGCCGCTTCGGTCTCGGTGATCGGCTGGATGTTGTCCGGGATCGGCAGCACCGCCGATTCCTCCACCGCCTGCACCTCGGCCACCGGGATCTGCTCGCCGAGCTGATGGCGGTAGTAAGTGTGCAACTGCGCGAGCAGGCGCTCGATGTCGCTTTCCTGGAAAGCGACATTGGCCAGGCCGCGGCGCAGCGAGCGCTCGATGCCTGGCAGCATCTGGCGCAGCATGCGGCGGTCTTCCAGCGAACGCGCGGGGCGCGTGCTGGCGATGAAGTCGTTGACGAAGCGCAGCGAGTCGCGGAACTCCGAGGATTCCTCGCCCTGGCGCAGGATCGTCAGCACCATGTAGTTGGCCCAGGCGCGCGACAGGATGCCGTGGATCAGCGGCGGCAGCGTGTAGTCGCCGATGCGCGTGAGGATTTCCTTGGCGGCGCGGCGGCGCGCCTGTTCCAGCTTCTCGCGGCCGCGGGTGGACTCGGCCACGCGCTGCTCGGCCAGCTCGGAACGGCGGCGGCTCTGGTCCTGGAAATCCTGCAGCTCGAGATTGAGCCGGTCGAAGATGGTGAGGTCGTCGTCGAATTCCTGCAGCAGCGCGTCGACCACCGCCTTCACCTTGTCGTGCAGGCGATGGTCGCGGTCGGATTCGGGCGACCAGCCCTTGGCGACATCGGCCAGGCTGTCCAGCAGGCGGCGGGCCGGATGCTGGCGGTGCGCGAACAGGCGGCGGTCGAGGATCGCCGCCTTGAGATACGGAATCTGCAGGCGTGCCAGCAGCACCTGCATTTCGGCGGGCAGGTTGCGGTCCTCGAGGATGAACTCGAACAGCATGCCGACGAGGTCGATGGTGTCCTCGTCCATGGTCGCGACCTGGCCGGGACGTTCGCCGCGCAGCGAGCCGATCTGGGTGAGCAGCTGCTCCTTGAGGTGCGCGACTTCCTGCATCACCGCCGCGTTGGATGCGGACGCGCCGCCGCGCAGGGGCAGCGGGCTGCCCACGGTGGCGGCCTGGCTCTGCAGCACGCTGAGCGCGCCGATCAGTTCGTTGACGGTGGGAACCTGCAGCGGGCCGCCGACCGGCAGGTTCTCCGGCATGCCGCCGCGGCGGGCGCTGAACAGCGTGCGGAGGGTCTGCAGCAGTTCGCCGGAGGCGGCGTCGTCGGCCAGCGGCACGTCGCCGATCTGCGCGGCGCCCTGGGCTGCCGCGGCCGCGGCGGTGCCGCTCGAGGCGGCGCCACCGCTGCGCTGCACTTCGTGGCGCAGCTGCGGCAGCACGCCGGCGCGCACCAGCTCGGTGTTGATTTCCTGATACAGCTCGTCGAGCGCGGCCAGCACGTAGCGGTCGAACAGCTTGAAGATGATCAGCTTGACGCGCATCTCCGCCGACAGCTCGCGCATCGCCTGGCGGAACGCCTGGGTGAGCGAGGCCGGGGCGACCGGGTTGTTCGCATCCTCGACGCGGATGCCGCCGTAGATCACCGACAGGCGCTGGTTCACCGCGAACAGGTCGCGGGTCAGGCGGGTTTCGTTCTTGCCGATCATGCTGGTGATCGCGAGCGACTCTTCCAGCTCGTTGTCGGCGACCAGGGTCAGCTCGACCGTGCCGATCGGCAGCGGCACGCCGGCGGTGGGGTTGGCGCTGGCGCGCTGCTGGGAGGCGAAGTCGGCGATGCCGCGGGTGACCGCGGCCAGGAACGCCCGTTCCACCGCCGGACGGCGCTTGCGCACTTCGCGCATGCCGTCGAAGTAGTGCATCTGGGCGGCGTTGTTCTCGGCTTTCTCGGCCAGGTCGAACAGGGCGTCGTCGACGTGCTCGAACATGCCGTTGGCCAGCAGCTGCAGGCGCCGCGAGGCGATGTCGCGCACCGTGTTCAGCAGGGCACCGCCGCGCTCGCTGGAAGGGTCCAGGCGCTGACTGAGACTGACAATGTTCGATGGCTCACTGGCGTTGTTCATCGCCACACCCCTGTGTGATGTGCTGCCGTCGTTCCGAGGCGGCTACGCCGACCGCATGACCAGGAACGATACGCGAAAGATCATTGCCATGTCATGCTCAGGTTGGCATCTGGGGACATTCCCGCCGTCCCTCAAGCGGCCGTCCGGCCTACCTCAGGCGGCGGCCGGGAAATCCCGCAGCTGGGCGGTGCCGATGCCCTCTTCGGGCAGCATCACGGGGATGCCCTCGTCGATCCGATAGACGACCTTGCGGTCCACCGTGATCAGGCCTTCGTGCAGGGAGGCCTCGACCCGGGTGCCGGCCACGGTGTCGACCTGGCCCTGGGCGATGGCGGTGTTGATGGCGTCCAGCTCGTTCTTGCCGAGCGGCCTTAGCGGGGTCTTGCTGACTGGACAGCAGAGGATGTCGAGCAGGCGCTTGTCCATGAAGGAGGTCGTGTGATGCTGCGGAAAGGTCCGTACAATAGCCCCTTTTGGATGGCCGGACCATGACTTCGACAGGCAGGGCGCCGCTGGTGGGCGTAGTGATGGGCTCCCGTTCGGACTGGGAAACCATGGAGCATGCGGCCAGCGTGCTGGCCGAACTGGGCGTGCCGCACGAGGTGCGCGTGGTCTCCGCCCACCGCACGCCGGACCTGCTGTTCCAGTACGCCGAACAGGCCCCGGGCCGCGGCATCCAGGTGATCGTGGCCGGTGCAGGCGGCGCCGCCCACCTGCCGGGCATGCTGGCGGCCAAGACCCGCTTGCCGGTCTTCGGCGTGCCGGTGCAGTCCAAGGCCCTGAACGGCATGGATTCCCTGCTTTCGATCGCGCAGATGCCGGCCGGCATCCCGGTCGGTACCCTGGCCATCGGCCGCGCCGGCGCCACCAATGCCGGCCTGCTCGCCGCCGCCGTGCTGGCCCTGCACGACGCCGAACTGGCCGCGGCGCTGGATGCCTTCCGCGCCCGCCAGACCCAGACCGTCCTGGACCATCCGGACCCGCGCCAGTGACCGCACGCCGCCAAGCCGTGCTGGGCATCCTCGGCGGCGGGCAGCTGGCCCGCATGCTGGCGCTCGCCGCGGCGCCGCTCGGGGTGAAGACCCTGGTGGTGGACAGCGCGCCGGATGCCTGCGCGGCCCAGGTCGCCCCGCTGCTGGCGGCGGACTGGACCGACTACGCGGCGCTGGAAAGCTTCGCCCGCCAGGTCGACGTGGTCACCTTCGATTTCGAGAACGTGCCGGCCGAGACCGCGCACTGGCTGGCCGAACGCGTGGCGGTGTTCCCCGCGCCGCGCGCGCTGGCGGTGGCGCAGGACCGGCTGGCCGAGAAGACGCTGTTCCGCGAGTGCGGGTTGGACACGCCGGCTTTCATGGCGGTCGACACGCGCGCCGACCTGGATCGCGCCCTGGCCACCGTCGGTGCGCCGGCGATCCTCAAGACCCGCCGCCTCGGCTATGACGGCAAGGGCCAGTTCCGCCTGCGCACGCTGGCCGACGCGGATGCCGCCTGGGCCGCGCTGGGCGCGCAGGCCGCTGCGCATGGGCTGATCCTGGAAGCCTTCGTGCCGTTCGAGCGCGAGCTTTCGGTGGTCGCGGTGCGCGGGCGCGACGGCGACTTCCGCACCTGGCCGCTGACCCAGAACTGGCACACCGACGGCGTACTGTCGCTGAGCCTGGCGCCGGCACCCGCCGTCGACGGGCTGCAGCAGCGCGCCACCGAACTGGCGCGCACCCTGGCCGAGCGCCTGGCATACGTCGGCGTGTTCGCGCTGGAGCTGTTCGTCAAGGATGGCCAGCTGCTCGGCAACGAGATGGCGCCGCGCGTGCACAACTCCGGGCACTGGACCATCGAAGGCGCGCTCACCAGCCAGTTCGAGAACCACGTGCGCGCCGTGCTCGGCCTGCCGCTGGGCGATACCTCGGCGCGCGGGCTGTCGGCGATGTTCAACTGGATCGGCGAGCTGCCCGATGCCGCGCCGGTGCTGCAGGCGGTCGACGGGCACTGGCACGACTACGGCAAGCAGCCGCGTCCGGGCCGCAAGGTGGGGCATGCGACGGTCTGCGCGGTCGACGCGAAGTCGATGGCCGAGCGCCTGGCCGGCGTGGCCCGTGCGCTGCAGCGCGAGTCGCAGGCGGAGCCCGCCATCCAGGTGCTGGGCTGAGCGGCGCCGCTGTCCGGTAAAGCCGTCCAAAAAAAACGGAGCCGTCGCCGGCTCCGTTTTTTTTATGGATCCCGGGACGGAGATCAGGCCAGGTTCTTGGCCGCGAAGTCCCAGTTCACCAGGTTCCAGAACGCCTCGACGTACTTCGGGCGCGCATTGCGGTAGTCGACGTAGTAGGCGTGTTCCCACACGTCGCAGGTCAGCAGCGGCTTGTCGCTGCCGGTGATCGGCGTGGCGGCATTGGAGGTATTGACGATGCCCAGCGAACCGTCCGGACGCTGCACCAGCCAGGTCCAGCCGGAACCGAAGTTGCCGACCGCCGACTTGGAGAACTCCTCCTTGAACTTCTCGAACGAGCCGAACGCCTTGTTGATGGCGTCGGCCAGCTTGCCGCTGGGCTCGCTGCCGCCCTTGGGGCTGAGGCTGTTCCAGTAGAAGGTGTGGTTCCACACCTGGGCGGCATTGTTGAACACGCCGCCGGACGACTTCTTGATGATGTCCTCCAGCGAGGCGTTCTCGAACTCCGTGCCCTTGATCAGGTTGTTGAGATTGGTCACGTAGGCCTGGTGGTGCTTGCCGTAGTGATACTCCAGCGTCTCGGCGGAGATATGCGGCTCGAGCGCATTCTTTTCGTAGGGCAGGGGGGGGAGTTCGAACGCCATGGTGGAGGCTCCTGGGCGGTTGGCTAAGGAAAGTCGCGGCGGGCGCCGCGGGACGGCGGGCCGGTGCGCGACTGATACACTACCGATCTTGCCGCATTGTAATGATGAATCCCCGAGCTATGGACGTTAACGAGCGAATCAAGGCCGTGCTCGCCGAGCACCCCATCGTGCTCTTCATGAAGGGCACGCCGCAGTTCCCGATGTGCGGCTTTTCCAGCCGCGCCGCGCAGGCGCTGAAGGAGGCCGGCGCGGAGGTCCACGCCGTCAACGTGCTGGCCGATCCGGAAGTGCGCGCCGCGCTGCCGCACTACGCGAACTGGCCGACCTTCCCGCAGCTGTTCATCCAGGGCGAGCTGATCGGCGGCTGCGACATCGTCGAGGACCTCAAGGCCTCCGGCGAACTGGCACGCATGGTGCTCGACGTCAGCGGGGCGTCGCAGGCATGACGCTGCAGAGTCATCGTCTTCCCGCGAACTGGATCCTGCAGCCCGGCGCACTGGCGGATCGCGTCGTGCTGGTCACCGGCGCCTACGGCGGCCTCGGCGCCGCGGTGGCGCGCGCCGCCGCGCGCGCTGGCGCCACGGTGGTGATCACCGGCCGGCGCCGGCGCCAGCTGGAGCAGTTGTACGACGCCATGCTGGCCGAACAGTTGCCGGAGCCGGTGATCCATCCGCTGGACCTGGAAGCCGCCACGCCGAACGACTACCAGGCCGTGGCCGATGGACTGGAGCGCGACTTCGGCCGCCTCGACGGCATCGTCCACGCCGCCGCCAGCTTCGACGGGCTCACCCCGATCGCCATGCACAAGCCGGACGAATGGCTGCGCGCGTTGCACGTCAATGTGTCCGCGCCGTTCGCGCTCACCCAGGCCTGCATGCCGCTGCTCACTGCCGCGCCGGACAGCGCCGTGGTATTCCTGCTGGACGATCCCGCGCTGGTGCGCAAGGCGCACTGGGGCGCCTACGGCGTGGCGAAGGCGGCGACCGAGCGCTTCGTCGAGATCCTGCACCAGGAAACGGAAAACACGCCGCTGCGCACGCAGGCGCTGCTGCCCGCGCCGATGCGCACGGCGCTGCGCCGCCAGGCCTACTTCGGCGAGGACACCAGCCAGCTGCCGCTGCCGGACACCGCGGCGGAAGCGGCCGTGTACCTGCTCAGCGCACAGGGCGCGGCGGCGCGCGGCGGCATGCTCGACCTGCGCCATGACTGAGCGGCGCGCGCGTCCTCGCGGCGCAGGGGGCTGAGATGGAAACGCAGATGACCACCCTGTCGGCGGCGATCCTGCTGTTCCTGATCATGGATCCGCTGGGCAACATCCCGATCTTCCTCAGCCTGCTCAAGGACGTGGCGCCCAAGCGCCGGCGCCGCGTGATGGTGCGCGAGCTGCTGATCGCGCTCGGCGTGCTGCTGGGTTTCCTGGTCGGCGGCCAGCACCTGCTCAGGCTGCTGCAGCTGCGGCAGGAGTCGATCAGCATCGCCGGCGGCATCGTGCTGTTCCTGATCGGTATCCGCATGGTGTTCCCGCCGGCGGACGGCGGCGGCATCTTCGGCAAGTCCGGCGAGGGCGAGCCCTTCATCGTGCCGATGGCGATTCCCGGCGTGGCCGGTCCCTCGGCGATGGCGGCGCTGCTGCTGCTCACCAATACGCAACCGGGGCGCACCGCCGACTGGGCGATCGCGCTGCTCGGCGCCTGGCTGGCGACGGCAGTGATCCTGCTGTGCTCGACCTATCTGTTCCGCTGGCTCGGCGAAAGCGTGCTGACCGCGCTGGAGCGGGTGATGGGCATGCTGCTGATCGCGCTGTCGGTGCAGATGTTCCTGGGCGGACTGGCAGCGTATTTGCATCTTGCCGTTTGAAACGATCAGGGTTTGCCCGGGACCAATGGGCCTTGCCCTTCCGGGATCACCTTGCTGTCATAATCCGCGGCCAGCATGGGCGAAGTCGTTAAGGAGACGATCATGCTAAGCGTCGAACAGACCCTCACTGAACGTCTGCCATGGCTGGCACAGCACCCTGGTCTGCTGCGTTCGGCCGCGGGCTTGCTGGGCCGCCTTGCCGATGCGGATGGTTTCAATCGCGTGCTCACCGCCATCGGCGAGGCCGAAGGCTTCGACTTCGTCGAGAAGGCGCTCGAGGTGCTGGGCGCGAACTACTACGTCAATCCGCGCGAGCGCGAGAACATCCCGGTCGAGGGCGGCGTGCTGGTGGTGGCCAACCATCCGCTGGGCATGGTCGATGCGATCACGCTGCTGCACCTGGTCGGTTCCGTGCGCAGCGACGTGAAGATCCTGGGCAACGACTGGCTCGCTTCGATTCCGCAGCTCAATCGCCTGATGCTGCACGTCGACGTGTTCGGCAAGGGCGCCGCCTCGCGCATGCGCGAGATTTTCCGCGCGATGGATCGCGGCGAGGCGCTGATCGTGTTCCCCGCCGGCGAAGTGTCGCGCATTCGCCCCGATGGCGTGCGCGACGGACGCTGGTCCGACGGCTTCGCGCGCCTGGCTTTCCGCAGCAAGACGCCGGTGCTGCCGATCCACGTGGCGGCGCGCAATTCCACCATGTTCTACGGCCTTTCCATGCTGGCCAAGCCGCTCAGCACCGCGATGCTGCCGCGCGAGGCGGTGGCACCGATCAAGCGCCGCATCGGCTTCAGCGTCGGCCCGCTGGTCGGCGCCGACGAGCTGGAACAGCGCAGCGGCGGTTCCACCCAGCGCGCGGCGAAGCTGATGCGCCGGCACGTGTACCGCGTCGGCCGCCATCGCGGCCTGATCTTCGGCGGGCAGTCGCCGATCGCGCATCCGGAACCCACCGAACGCGTGGTGGCCGACCTGGCCGCGCGCGCCGAGAAGCTGGCCGACCTCAACGACGGCAAGCAGGTGCTGCTGCTCAAGGGCGCCACCGACAGCGCGGCGCTGCGCGAGATCGGCCGCCTGCGCGAGCTGACCTTCCGCAAGGTCGGCGAGGGCACCGGCGCGCGGCGCGACCTCGATATCTACGATCCGCACTACGAGCACCTGGTGCTGTGGGATCCGAAGGCGCTGCGCATCGTCGGCTCCTACCGCTTTGGCCACGGCGGCAAGATCATCGGCGAGCGCGGCATGACCGGGCTGTACACCTCCAGCCTGTTCAGTTATTCGCCGGCGCTGGAATCGCGTCTGTCGCAGGGCCTCGAACTCGGCCGCAGCTTCATCGCGCCGGCGTACTGGCGTTCGCGCGCGCTGGACCAGCTGTGGCAGGGCATCGGCCTGTACCTGCAGCGCCATCCGGATCTGCGCTACCTGTTCGGTCCGGTGAGCATGTCGGTGAGCCTGCCGCGCGAGGCGCGCGAATGGATCGCCGCCGCGCACAAGCACTACTTCGGCGTGACCGGCCTGGCCGCCGCTCGCCAGCCCTTCGTGATTTCGCCGGCAGTGATCGACCTGGTGCGCGACGCGCTCGAAGGCCTGGATCCGGCCGCGGGCCTGGGCAAGCTCAAGCATCACCTCGATGCGCTCGGCGTGAGCCTGCCGGTGCTGTATCGCCAGTACGTGGACCTGGTCGAGCCGGAAGGCGTGCAGTTCCTCGATTTCGGCGAAGACCCGAGCTTCTCCGGCTGCGTCGACGGCCTGGTGATGCTCGACCTGGCCACGCTGAAACCCGCGAAGCGTGCGCGGTATCTCGGGAAATCCTAAATTTCCTATCCCGTGGTGAGGGTCGGGCTGTTAGCCTGACTTAAGCTTTCGTTGGTTCCGTCATGTGCCTCGGCTGGCCGGAAGCAAGGGGAAGAAAGCCGGTGGTTGCTATACCTTTATTGTCAAGTGACTGTTTTCACGTCACTTGTGCCGCACTCCACTGCAGTGGTATGGGGCGGGGCGGAGATAAAAAGGACGTGAATCCGTTACATAAGTGTCATAGAATGCCGTTAAAGTCCGTTTAACACTTTGTTGGCAGGCGGGGCGGTCTCGCCACAAGAAAGCAAAGCAGCAAGCAAAGCTTCGGACAGCTACAAAACATTCCGGGGAAACCAATCTGCGCGAAACAACTGCCTGGCTGGAGCCGGGCATCGGCATTTTTGGTTTCCGCTCGTCAGATTTTTTTATGTTGCGCGCCCAAGGGGTCAATCACAGTGAATAGCCGAATTCGTGCCAAGGTCCTGCCGTTTGCGATCGCGTCGATGCTCGCCATGTCGGTGCCGGCGATCGCCCAGGACACGTCCTCCTCCATCAGCGGTCGCGTGCTCGATGGCAATGGCCAGCCGGTTGCCGGCGCCACCGTGCAGATCGTGCACGAGCCGTCGGGCACCACCAAGACCGTCACCACCGACGCCAACGGCCGCTACGCCTCCGCGGGTCTGCGCGTGGGCGGTCCGTTCGACGTCAAGGTGACCAAGGACGGGCAGACCACCGAGCAGGACAACGTCTTCCTGCAGCTGTCGCAGGACACCGCGGTGAACCTGACCGTCGGCGCCGCCATCGCCGCCAAGAACCTGGAGGGCGTGACCGTTTCCGCCACGGCCGGTTCGCAGCTCTTCACCTCCGAGAACAAGGGCCTGTCGACCAACGTGTCGCAGCGCCAGCTCAAGATGACCCCGGCGCCGAGCGGCAACATCGCCGACATCGCCCGCCTCGATCCGCGCGTGAACGTGGACCACGTCACCGGCGCGATCTCGGCCAACGGCCAGAACGCCCGCCTCAACAGCATCAAGGTCGACGGCCTGGGCGTGGGCGACCCCTTTGGCCTGAACGGCAGTGGCCTGCCGACCGTCGGCTCGCCGATCGCGATGGACACCATCGAGGAATACTCGATCTCCACCGCCAACTATGACGTGACCTCCGACTCCGTCGGCGCCGAGATCAATGCCGTCACCAAGAGCGGCACCAACGATTTCCACGGCTCGGTGTACTACACCTACAAGAACACCGACGACATGGTCGGCAAGGCCGGCTGGCTGCAGAAGAACCGCGACTACACCGAGTTCGACACCAACTGGAAGGCGGGTGTCACCTTCGGCGGTCCGATCATCAAGGACAAGCTGTTCTTCTTCGCCAGCTACGAAAAGGAAAAGGTCACCGGCCTGAGCTCGGGCGCCGCCAATGGCCTCGACAGCACGCTGACCGGCGGCTCCACCAGCAACAAGATCTCGCCCAGCGACCTGACGCGCATCACCAATGCCGCGACCCGTCTCGGCCTGGTGCCGGGCAGCCTCGGCGCCGACGCCGGCACCCTGGACGACAAGCGCTACCTGGCCAAGCTCGACTGGAACATCACGGACCACCACCGTGCCAGCTTCGCCTACCAGCGCACCAAGGAATTCAAGCCGAACCCGCAGGGCAACAGCACCAATTCGATTGGCCTGAGCAGCTACTGGTACAACGTCGCCACCGACAACAAGAACTACACGCTGCAGTTCTTCGATGACTGGAGCGACATCTTCTCGTCCGAGACCAAGGTCTCCTACAGCGACTTCTACCTGCACCGCACGGTGTCCACGCAGCAGCCGCAGATCACGGTGCGTGCGAGCAACGTCACCAGCACCTCCGCGCCGACGGTGAACCTGGGCGAAGACCAGTTCAGCCACTACAACGCGGCCAAGGTGAAGGACCTGAGCGCGTTCTGGGCCGGCACGCTGTACCTGGGCGACCACACCGTAAAGGGCGGCCTCGACTACAGCCGCAACCGCATCTACAACCTGTTCGGCCGCACCGAGTTCGGCGCCTACACCTTCAACAGCATCCCGGCCATCGAGCAGGGCCTGTACTCCAGCTACAGCCTGTACCAGCCGGCGCCGGGCTACGACATCAACGGCATCGCCGCGAAGTGGGAGCTGCGCGAGCGCGACGTGTTCCTGCAGGACACCTGGCAGGTCAACAACAACCTGTCGGTGCAGTACGGCTTCCGCGTCAATCACTACATGACCGACGACAAGCCGCTGTACAACGCCACGTTCCAGCAGCGCTTCGGCTTCAGCAATGCCGGCACCATCAATGGCAGCACCCTGGTGCAGCCGCGCTTCTCGTTCAACTACACCTTCGACACCGAGCTGAAGACCCAGCTGCGTGGCGGCGTGGGCCTGTTCCAGTCCAGCCCGCCGACCGTGTGGATGACGAACCCGTACCAGAACAACGGTATCAACATCGTCACCTACCAGTACGACCGCCAGACCTCGGGCCTGTGCCGCTTCGGCAACAACAACAACGTGCCGTGCCCGCCGTTCAGCTCCAACCCGCTGCAGCAGAACACCTCGGGCGCCGGCGTCACCCCGCAGATGGCGGTGGACTCGATCGATCCGAACTTCCAGCTGCCGAGCGTGTGGAAGGCTTCGCTGGCCATCGACCGCGAGCTGCCGTGGTGGGGCGTGATCGCCACCGCGGAATACCAGCGCCTGGAGACGCGTAACGGCATTCTGTACAAGAACCTCAACATCGGCGCTCCGTCGGGCGTGCTGCCGGATGGCCGCTTCACGTACTACGGCTGCATCGGCGGTGCGCAGTCGCTGAACGGAGCCACCGGCGCCAACTGCAACACCAACCCGAACGGCACCGTGACCGGCGGCGCCATCGTCAACAACTCGCGCATCCGTTCGGATGCCCGTTTCGCCCAGGGCGTGACCTACCTGACCAACACCAGCAAGGGCAAGGCCGAGTCGCTGACCCTGTCGCTGAGCAAGCCGTTCTCCGACAGCTGGGCCGCCAGCCTGAGCGTCACCGGCTCGCACGCCACCGAAGTGAACCCGGGCACCTCCAGCCAGGCCACCTCGAACTTCAGCAACAGCGCCTGGACCAACCCGAACGAAGACGTCGCCTCGACCTCGAACACCAACGTGCCGCTGCGCGTGAATGCTTCGGTGGCCTGGTCGCACAACTTCTTCGGCAACTATGCCACCACCGTCAGCCTGTTCTACGACGGCCACAAGGGCGTGCCGTACAGCTGGGTGTTCGGCAACGATGCCAACGGCGACTCCTACTCGCGCAGCGACCTGGTCTTCATCCCGAACCCGGGCCAGGTGATCATCTCCGCCGCGACGCCGGCCCAGGCCGCGAAGCTGGAGCAGCAGTTCTACGCGTTCATCAAGAGCGACGACTACCTGAGCGACCACCAGGGCAAGGTGGCCGGCCGCAACGCCGCCAAGTCGGCCTGGGTCAACCAGCTCGACCTGAGCTTCAGCCAGGAAGTGCCGGGCATCTTCAAGGGCAACAAGGGCGAGATCCGCCTGGACATCTACAACGTCCTGAACCTGATGAACGACAAGTGGGGTCAGCAGAACTACGTCGGCTTCCCCTACACCCGCACGCTGGCGAACTTCGCGGGCGTCGACAAGGCCACCGGCAAGTACATCTACACCCTGCCGACCGACCCGAACGGCAACTACCAGCCGGGCCAGAAGACGATCTACGACAGCTCCACCGACAACAGCGCGACCAAGGTCAACCCGGCCTCGCGTTGGTCCGCCATGCTCAGCCTGCGCTACACGTTCTAAGCCAGGGCTGGACTTTGCGATTAGGAACCGGCGCCCCTCGGGGCGCCGGTTTTTTTTATGGGAGAGGTTGACCGCCCCGGTTCCCCGGAGCCAAGCTAGCCGGCCGTCCCAGCTTGGGACGGCCCGCTCCGGCGGTGTGTAGCCGCGATCGCGCGGCCGAAGGAGATTCGATGAACGATGTTCAGACCGGCAAGTCCGGCAAGCAGGCCACCGTCAGCGCGCGCATCTCGCCCGCCGGCGGCCTGGATATCCTGTCCCGCAACGAGGTGGCGCGCCTGCGCGACGCCAGCGGTTCGGGCATGCACGCACTGCTGCGCCGCTGCGCGCTGGCCGTGCTGACCTCGGGCAACGTCAGCGACGATCCGCGCTCGATGTTCGAGCAGTACCCCGATTTCGACATCCAGGTGCTGCAGCAGGACCGCGGCATCAAGATCGAGCTGCAGCACGCACCGGCCCAGGCCTTCGTCGACGGACAGATCATCCGCGGCATCAACGAGCTGCTGGTGGCGGTGGTGCGCGACATCGTCTACGTGTCGACGCAGCTGGAACAGGGCGGTTTCGACCTCGACGACACCGTGGGCATCACCCACGCGGTGTTCGAGATCCTGCGCAACGCGCGCATCCTCAAGCCGCAGATCGACCCGAACCTGGTGGTGTGCTGGGGCGGCCATTCGATCTCGCGCGACGAGTACGAATACACCAAGCAGGTCGGCTACCAGCTCGGCCTGCGCGGCCTGGACATCTGCACCGGCTGCGGCCCGGGCGCGATGAAGGGCCCGATGAAGGGCGCCACCATCGCCCACGCCAAGCAGCGCCGTCGCGCCAACCGCTATATCGGCGTGACCGAGCCGGGCATCATCGCCGCCGAGTCGCCGAATCCGATCGTCAACAACCTGGTGATCATGCCGGACATCGAGAAGCGCCTGGAGGCCTTCGTCCGCATCGGCCACGGCATCATCGTGTTCCCGGGCGGCGTGGGCACGGCAGAGGAAATCCTCTACCTGCTGGGCATCCTGCTGCATCCGGACAACGCGGGCATCCCGTTCCCGCTGGTGTTCACCGGCCCGCGCCAGTCCGCCGCCTATTTCGAGCAGATCGACAAGTTCCTCCGCCTCACGCTGGGCGACAGCGTGGCGCAGCACTACCAGATCATCGTCGACAATCCGGCGGCCGTGGCGCACGCCATGGTTCGCGGCATCGACAAGGTGCGCAATCACCGCCTGGACAACAAGGACGCGTTCTTCTTCAACTGGGCGCTGAGCATCCCGTATCCGTTCCAGCTGCCGTTCCGTCCCACCCACGAGGCCATGCGCGGCCTGGCGATCCAGCGCGAGCGCCCGCGCCACGAGCTGGCGGCGGACTTGCGCCGCGCCTTCTCGGGCATCGTGGCCGGCAACGTGAAGGAAGAAGGCGTGCGCGCGATCGAGCAGTACGGCCCGTTCGACATCGACGGCGAGCCCGACATCATGCGCGCGCTGGACGAACTGCTGCAGGCCTTCGTCGTGCAGCACCGCATGAAGCTGCCGGGCGGTGCAGCCTATGTGCCGTGCTATCGCGTGCGCACGAGCTGAGCTCCGCGTTCGCTCGCCCTGCCCGGGCCGTCAGGCTTGACAGCCCGGGCAGCGGACTTCAAACTACGCGACTCACCCCGCCCGATTAGCTCAGCCGGTTAGAGCACTTGACTGTTAATCAGGGGGTCGTTGGTTCGAGTCCAACATCGGGCGCCAAAATTCAAGGGCTTACCTTCGGGTAGGCCCTTTTTATTTTTCTACGGAATTTTCAACGATGGTTGCGCGTCCACTTCGCGACGCCATGCCGTTGCTGAGCTGCGCTTGGGATAGACCGCTTGATTTCGGACGCTGCCTGCTCGGCAGGTTCCCTCCGCTCGGCAACGGCCGACAAGCTATATTCCCAACCAGTTGGCACGTAAGTGAGCCATTACAGGGGAAGTAGACGATGACAAGGTTGAGCGCGCTGGCCCTGGGGCTGGCGGTGTTGGCGTGGGTGGCGCAGGCGAATGGCGCCGATGCATCGGGCAAGAGCATGCAATCGAAGGTGAGCGTTTCACCTTCATGCAAGGGCAGGCCGGCCAAGGTCGACGACGAAGGCTTCGTCGTCATCGGCGGCATCGAGCAGTGGGTGACGGCGAAGGGAGACAGTTGCGCCAATCCCATCCTTCTCTTCATCAGTGGCGGTCCCGGCAATCCACTTAGCGGTATTTCCGACAGTGTCTATGGCGAGGGACAGCGCGACTTCATCATCGTCCAGTGGGATCAGCGCGGTTCTGGCATGACTTATGGGCGGAGTCCCCCGGCGCCAGATGAAAAGCTCACCATCGAGCGGATGGCCCAGGACGGCAACGAGCTGGCCGGGTACCTCGCCAAGCGTTACGGAAAGCGGAAGGTCATTTTGTGGGGTAGCTCGTGGGGTTCGATCCTCGCCGTGCACATGGCCAAGGCGCATCCGGAGCTGTTCTACGCCTACGTAGGTACGTCCCAGGTCGTCAATTCCGTGGAAACCCAAAGCGAGAGCTACAAGAAGCTCCTCGCACTCGCGACCAGTACGGATGACAAGGATGCACTGGCCGTGCTCGAACAGGTCGGGTCGCCCCCCTGGACCGACCCGCGCAGCTTTGGAAAGGTGCGCCGGATCATTCGTAAGTACGAAGCGAAGGTCACGCTGCCGCCACCCGACACCTGGCATCGAGCGCCTGCCTACACCACCCCTAAAGCAGAAGCAGACTACGAGGCAGGCGAGGACTATTCCTTCCTGAACTTCGTCGGGATGCATGGCGACGGCATGCTGTCGCAGGTCGATCTGCCCAAGTTGGGCACGGACTTCGTTATCCCGGTGTTCTTCATCGAAGGCGCGCATGACTTGCTTGCGCCACCGGAGATGGCTCGCCGGTATTACGAAGCGATCAGCGCACCGCAGAAAGATTGGGTGTTGCTGGAACATTCCGGGCACGATCCGAATCAGGAAGTCGTGGATGCCGAGTACAAAGTGCTCCGCGAGAGAGTGCTTCCGCTGACTCGCGATAGATAGCGCAGGCGGCCTCATAGTCCGGTGGACGCTTGCGCATCCGTTTGCGTCTTACACGGTGTTGAAAATTGCGTCGGGAAGCGCGGGCTAAGCGGGAAAAAAGTTGGCGGTTCGTTGAAAAATGATCGACCTAACCCATTGAAGTGATTGCACAACCGCACTGACTGTTAATCAGGGGGTCGTTGGTTCGAGTCCAACATCGGGCGCCAAAATTCAAGGGCTTACCTTCGGGTAGGCCCTTTTTATTTTCAACACGTTTCAACCACCGCCGAGCATGTAGGCCGTGAAGCGTGCCACTACTGAGCTGCGCTGGGGAAAACGACTTGATCGTGAAAGCCGCGGCGACGCGCGGCGCATTTATCGCCAGCAAAAAAAGAGCCGCCTAAATGAGGCGGCTCTAGGTCATCGTAGGTGCTGGATGAATGTCTGCCATGGGCGGAAGCAGGCCTAAGCAGTTCCATCGAGAATCTGCGCGCATATCGAGTGCCAAACCACAGCATCGAGCGCCATCGCGCGCTGCCAATCAATCCTGCCGGTCAACGAAGGGTGGGGCGCAAACCCATAGAACTGAGCTGGTCCACGAGTCACCCCGCGCTCTACTAGCAGTGCAACGCCGTTTGTCAGCAGATTGTCCTGTTGCCAGTTGGGGGTGTTCATGTATGTTGAAAACTCATTGAAAGTGGCGGCCACTTGGCCCACCCCGCCCTCCAAGACATCTAGGCGATGAACGCTTCCATCTGCGCGATGGAAGAAAAGGTCGCCAAACACGGACGCACCAATGAGCGCGACTCTGCCTTGCACGGTACTCGGCCACTGCTCGAACAACGCTGCCTCATTCAAGGCGGAAGCATCAATAAAGATGTCCGCCCACGTTAGCTTCGTCATCCGGCCCTCCTTGTCTGGTCAATTGTCGCAGGGGTCGCAAGGTCGGCCTTGGGTCGTAAGCGGACACTTTAGTCTTGGCCTGAACTTAGATCATCAACCGTGAAAACCTCCGAAAACCAGTAGGTAGAAGGGGCTGTGAACCAGTCCCGGTTGGCGTCCGTCTTGAACTGGGCAAGTTGCTGCATTGGTATCCGGTAGCGCGAAAACAGCGCCAAAAGGTCCCGCAGGTCGGCGTCAGATATCTCTTTTGACCGCAAAACCAGCGTATCGCCGTCCCAGCGATCGAAGCACGGAATTTCCTCCGCCCAGGTGAACAAGTGCTTCTCGTCGAGGTAGGAGCCGAACCTGGCACCCGCGCAACTCAAGCGCACCATCGTGATCTCCATATTTCGAATGCTCGGGCTTTCGAACCCAAGGTCCGCTCGGGGTTGCGATTTCAGTCAGTCAACGCAACACATTGTTGGAATCGTTCGGCCGGTGTTTCGAAGTTCAACGTCTGTCGAGGACGCTCGTTCAAGCGCCGGGCCACAGCATCGAGTTTAGCCTGCGAGTAGCCCGACAGGTGCCCTTCGGAAAATACTGGCGTAGCAGCCCGTTGGTGTTCTCGTTGGACCCCCGCTGCCACGGATGCTGCGGGTCGCAGAAGTAGACCTGGATGTCCGTGGCCAGCGTGAAGCGCTGGTGGTCAGCCATTTCCTTGCCACGATCCCAGGTCAGCGATTTGTAGAGCTCTCTAGGCAGCTTGTGAGCGTGCTTGATCAATGCGTCGATGACGGTTTGCGTGTCTTTGCCCGTGACCTTCACCAACATG
>NZ_FONH01000036.1 GCF_900112865.1 Dyella marensis
CGAGCATGATTGGAAGTCGATTGGCATCGACACTGCCGCGTTCGTGCACCAACTCCGCCAGCAGCTTGATGGCGTTATAGGCGTACTGCAGCCACTCGGTGGCATCGTTCAACAGTTCGTCCGGCTCTGCGTTCGGATCGGAGAAGTAGTTGGTGTGTCGAATGATCCAGGGTTCGCCAAAGACGTTGTTCATAAGCAACTCCTTGCTGAGCACCGCGGCCTCGCTCCGTAAACGGCATGCCGCAGACAGCACGGCATACCGCGATCACACGGACTCGAGGGTTCACCGGCGGCTCAAAGGCTGAGCGCCGGGCGGCTTGATTGAGGAAGTGGGATGCGGGACTAGGAGGTTTCGCTATGGCGCAGCCTTACGCGCCGGGTAGGACGGCTCGGAAAACTGTCTGCGAAAACTCTTAGCCTGCGGTTCTTCAACCGTGTCCGCAACGTCGTCGGACGGCCCGGATGGTCGGTGGGGGTGTCGCCGAGGGGATCGGCGAGCGCGGAAGTCCCGTATGATCTGGCTTAGCCATGATCAACTCCTATGCGTTGGTGATGGTTAGCGGGTCGTAGGAGCTCGTTACTCCTGCGGCCCGCGCTTCTCACAGCATTGCTGCCATGGTTACCCGCGACGCTCGTGGAAACACTCCGCGGGTAACAACACAAAAGCTAGCAGCGCAATCCCCGGTTGTCTTTAGTCGAATTCCGATAATGCCCAAGATGCTTTTCTCCCTTACGGGGAGAAGATGCCGGCAGGCAGATGAGGGGCCGGGGGCTCGCCTAGGCGCTTCTACGAAGCGAACAGAAACACTCGGATGAGCTGGAGCGTCGCCTCATCCCCTGATCCAGCGCTGCAGCGTGGCATCCAGAGCGGCCTCGTCGACATCCATCATGCTCGCGAGGCCTGGACCCACGGCAGCAAAGTGATCGAGCTGTCGGCGCATCCATGGCCGTAACGCGGCGGGAAGCGCTTCACGGTCGCCTTCGCTGGCCAGCGCCTTACGCGCCTCGAGTTCGGCGATCCAGCTGCGCTCCTCACCGCTGACCCACGGCGCCGCCAGCAATTCGGCAAAGCGGGTCGGCGGCTGCCTGCGCGCGTGCTCGATCCAGCGGCAGGCCAGGATCGGTCGCAGGAAGTAGAACAGCTTCTTCAGGCGCACGGTGTCGTCGATCAGATGTTCGTCGTGCGTGTTGCGGGCCATGCTCAGGTAATGGAACAGCGCGCGCGCCGGCTGGAAATGGCGTGCGATAAGGCGGCGCACTTGCTCCGCGAAGGCATCGTCGGCGCGATAGACGATGGGCGAATCGAACCACTCGTTGAAGGCCAGGTTGCACTTGGTCATCAGCCGTAGCGCCTTGCGCAGTTCCCAGCCGCTGACGTCGAGGTCGCCGGGGAGCATGCGTTCGATCACATCGCGCTGCTCGAACACCTGCAGATACCAGTCCGTCGCATGCACATAGACAAAGCGCACATCGTAGTCGCTGTCCGGCGAGGCGAAGCCCCAGGCGCGGCTGCCGGACTCGGCGGCGTAGAGCACGCGCACGTCATGCTCACGTTCGATGTCGTCGATGGCGGATTGGATCGCGGCGTCCATCACTGGCGGTGCTCCCATTGCGCGGTCAGTTCGCGCAGGAGGCGATTGGCTGCGGCTGCATCGATCGCGTCCGGCAGACCGCTGCCGGTAGTTTCGCGCTCGCAGCGTGCGGCGATCTCCTGCGCCATATCGATCAGTTCGTCGTAGCGGAAACGTCCGGCGCGGATATTCAGCAGCAGCGCGCGCTGCTCGCCCTCGAAGCGAACCATGGGACGGCCATGTCGCACGATGGACTCGCCCGAAAGCAGCAGGCGCACGGTATGCATCATGTTCTTCGCGTCGTAGTCCAGCTCGCCGCTTTCCTGCTGGCGCCAGCGCGCCTCGTTGCGTTCGCGGCGCCAGGTCCAGTAGTTCTGGTGGTCGCTCAGGGCCTGCCGCCAGGCTTGTTCGTTGTAGAACAGCAGGCCGGCGAAGCGTCCGGCCTCCTCTTCCAGCGGAATGGATTCGCATACCAGCATGCCGTCGCGGAACACGCCGCGCGCATCGCGGCCGTAGCGGTAGAGTCGGTAGCCGTCGCGCGCGTGTTCGAGGCTGGCGGCGTGGAACTCATCCAGGTTCCAACCCAGCGTCTTCAGCGGCAGCGGACGGCATGGCGCAGCATCGCCAGCAATGAGGCGTTCGCGGGGAATGACATGGCAATAGTCCTCCTTCGCTGGCGGCGCTTCCGGACGCGGCTGGTTGATCCATTTGTTTTGCCCACGCGCCTTGCGGATCTGCGTGAGGGCATAGCCGATATGGCTCTGCACGCAGGGCTTGGCGAGGAACAACTCTCGCTGCGCGACCAGCAAGTCCATTTCCGGACTGCTCATCCGCACCGTATCCTCTGGCATGAACAGCAGTTCCAGCACATTGGGATTGGCTGCCGACAGCAGTTCGATCACCCGCCGCAGGCTGTAGTACACGACGTCATTGCGCGCGTCGGCGACCTGCGCTTCAGGCGCTTGCAGGCCGAGATATGCGGCGGCGGGCATCGCGTAGATGCCGCGCAGATCCTGGTCGCTCTCTGCTACCGCCGTGCCATAGGCATGGCTACCGGCCACGCACTCGAACAGCAAGACAGGCGTGGCGTGGGCGCGCAGCGTTTCCAGCGCGATCATGGGCGGCCGGCCAACCACGCATCCAATTCCACCCGCGTCGGCATCCCCCCCTGCGCACCGAGGCGCGTCACCGACAGCGCCGCGGCGGCGCAGGCCTTGCGCACCGCCTGCGGCAGGCCTTCGTGCAGGAATACGGCGAGTGCGCCGTTGAAGGTGTCGCCGGCGCCGGTGGTGTCGACTACGTCGACGGCGAAGCCGCTCTGGTGCGTGGGCTCGCCGTCCTCGCGATACCAGGCGCCTTCGCCGCCGCGGGTCAGCACGACGGGACCCGGCGCCTGGCGCATCAGCGCGCGGAAGTCCTGCTGCGCGTCGGCGCCGAGCAGGATCGCCAGCTCGTGCTGGTTGGGAGTGACGTAGCGTGCGAGCTTCAGCCACTCGGTCGGCAGCTTCTGCGCCGGCGCGGGATTGAGGATCACCGGTACGCCCAGGCGATGGCCCAGGCGCAGCGTGGCCTCGACGCTTTCGAGCGGGATTTCCATCTGCACCAGCACGGCATCGGCGCGGGCGATCGCGTCGGTGGCCGCTTCCACCTGTGCGGGTGTCACGCGCGCATTGGCGGCGGGTACCACGATGATTTCGTTCTCGCCGCCGGCCACGGTGATCGACGCCGTGCCGCTGCCGCAGTCGTCGATGCGGCTCACGTAGTCGAGCGCGATGCCCTCGCGGGCCAGGCCTTCGCGCAGCTGCTCGCCGAAAGTGTCGTCGCCCAGCGCGCCGATCAGGGTCACCTCGGCGCCGAGGCGCGCGGCGGCCACCGCCTGGTTGGCGCCCTTGCCGCCGGGAACGGTGAGGAAGCGCTCGCCCAGCACGGTCTCGCCCGGCCCGGCGAAGCGCGGGGCCAGCGTGACCAGGTCCATGTTGATGCTGCCGACCACGACGACGCGCGCCATACCTGCTCCGGAACTCGACCATGAAAGCGGCCGAGCATACGGGATGGCGCGCGCCGCGGTGGAGTGTGCTTACTGCCCCGCGTCGGGCATGGGCCGGGAAGGTTCGGCGGTGCCCTGCTTTTCCTGGCGCTTTTCGATCGCGCGTTCCTTCAGCGTGAGATAGCGCTGGCGCTGGCTGTCGCTCAGCACGGACTGAATCTGGCGGTCGCCGTCTTCCATGATGGCCTTGGCCTGGTCGCGGCGGTCCGGTCCTCTGGCGCCACCGCTGCGCAGCGCCTGCATCTTCTGCTGCTGGGTCTGCAGGATGGCGAGCACCTGCGCCTGCTGCTGCGCGTTGAGGTCCAGGTGCTTGGCCAGCTTCTGGGCGCGTTCCTGCGGATCCGGCGGGCGGCGCTGCTGGCCGTGCATGGCCTGGCCATCGGGCGGTGGCGTGGCGCCGTCCTGGGCATGGGCGCCGAAGGCGGCGGCCAGGGCGAGAGCGATCAGGCACAAGCGGGTCTTCATGGGCGCAGCTCCTTGGTGGAAGTGCGCAGGGGAACGGCGCCCCAGGCCCGCGCGTTGACTTGAAAGGCACGGGCCGGGCCCGAACATCGCTGGGATTGCCGCCCGAGGAACTCCCCATGATCGAACTGCACTACTGGCCCACCCCCAACGGCCACAAGATCACGCTCTTCCTGGAAGAGGCCGGCCTGCCCTACGAGATCAAGCCGGTGAACATCGGCAAGGGCGACCAGTTCAAGCCGGACTTCCTCGCCATCGCCCCCAACAACCGCATGCCGGCCATCGTCGATACCGCCCCCGCGGATGGCGGCAAGCCGCTGAGCATCTTCGAATCTGGCGCCATCCTCCAATACCTGGCGGAAAAGACCGGCCGCTTCCTGCCGGCCGACATGCGCGAGCGCTACAAGGTGCTGCAGTGGCTGTTCTGGCAGGTCGGCGGGCTGGGCCCGATGCTGGGACAGAACCATCACTTCAACCGCTATGCGCCGGAGAAGATCCCCTACGCGATCGAGCGCTACGTCAATGAGACGCGCCGCCTGTACGGCGTGCTCGACAAGCAGCTGGACGGGCGCGCCTTCGTCGGCGGCAAGGACTACACGATCGCCGACATGGCCTGCTATCCGTGGATCGTGTCGCACGAGGCGCAGGGCATGTCGCTGGACGATTTCCCGCATCTGAAGCTGTGGTTCCAGGCCATTGCCGAGCGGCCGGCGACGAAAAAAGCCTATGAAATCGGCGATTCCATCAAGGACCGCTTCGACCTGACCCAGGACGAGGACGCCCGCAAGGTACTGTTCGGCCAGGGCGCAAAACGCTGATGCACAGCTGCCGCCTCCCCCAGGATGCGGCACTTTTCCCTGGAAAAAGGCTGGCTTCGTGCAGCACGACGGGTTTTAATCCGCGCTTGTTCTTGCGCCCCGCCAGCAGTCCAAGGAAGTATCCATGCGCGCTCTCCTGTTCGCCGCCCTGACGATGGTGACCCTGCCGACCATGGCCGAAAAACTCACCATCGAACGCATCTTCGACGGCGGCAGCCTGGCCGGTCCCGCGCCGCGCGGGCTGCAGATCTCGCCGGACGGCAGCCGCATCACTTTCCTGCGTGCGCGGCCGGACGACCAGTTTCAGCTGGACCTGTGGGAATACCGGCCCAAGGACAACAGCACGCGCATGCTGGTCGACTCGCGCAAGCTCGAGCCGCAGGGCGAGCAGCTGTCCGACGCCGAGAAGGCGCGCCGCGAGCGCGCCCGCACCGCCGGCCTGCGCGGCATCCTCAGCTACCAGTGGTCGCCGGACGGCAAGCAGCTGCTGTTTCCCATCGGCGGCAAGCTCTACCTGTACGACCTGGCCGCGGTCAAGCCGGTGCCGCGCGCGCTGGACACCGGCGGCGATGCGATCGATCCGAAGATCTCGCCCAAGGGCCGCTACGTCTCCTACGTGCGTGACCAGAACCTGTGGGTGATCGACCTGGACAGCGGCGATGCGCGCCAGCTCACCCGCGACGGCGGTGGCAATGTGCACAACGGCGAGGCGGAATTCGTCGCGCAGGAAGAAATGGGCCGCAGCAGCGGCTACTGGTGGGCGCCGGACGACAGCGCGATCGCGTTCGAGCGCTACGACGAATCCAAGGTGCCGGTGGTCAAGCGCACCGAGGTCTATGCCGACCGCACCGACGTGATCGAACAGCGCTATCCGGCGGCGGGCGATCCCAATGTCGCGGTGAAGCTCGGCCTGGTCGCACCCACCGGCGGCGCGCCGCGCTGGGTGGATCTGGGCAAGGACGCGGACATCTACCTGGTGCGCGTGAACTGGCTGACCGACGGCAAGCACCTGAGCTACCAGCGCATGCCGCGCAGCCAGCAGAAGCTGGAGCTGCGCCTGGTCGATGCCAAATCGCTGGCCCAGCGCACCCTGCTCACCGAGACCGGCACGACCTGGATCAACCTCAACGACGACCTGCGCTTCCTCAAGGACGGCAAGAGCTTCCTGTGGGGCAGCGAGCGCAGCGGCTTCCATCATCTGTACCTGTACGGGCTGGACGGCAAGCTCAAGCACCCGGTGAGCCAGGGCGACTGGCAGATCGACGGCGTGCTGGCGGTGGACGAGCATGCGGGCACGGTCTACGTCGGCTCCAATCGCGACTTCGTGCCGGATCACCAGGTCTATGCGCTGAAGCTCGACGGCAGCACGGCCAATGCGCCGGTGCGCATCAGCAAGGGCGACGGCAGCCATCTCGCGGAGTTCGCGCCGAATGCGGCGTTCTACCTCGATACCTATTCCAGCGCCGACACGCCGCCGCAGGTGAGCGTGCACAAGCCGGACGGTACTTTCCTCAGCTGGATCGAGCAGAACAAGCTCGACGAGAAGCATCCGTTCTGGCCCTACCGCGCCAGCCTGATCAAGCCGGAGTTCGGCACGGTGAAGAGCGCCGACGGCCAGACGCTGTACTACCGCCTGTATAAGCCGGCGGGTTTCGATCCGACCAGGAAGTACCCGGTGTTCGATACCTACTACGGCGGCCCGCACGCCCAGCTGGTGGCCAGCGGCTGGGGCGATTACTTCAATCAGTACATGGCCAACCAGGGCTATGTGGTGTTCACCCTCGACAACCGCGGCATGGCGCGGCGCGGGCGCAAGTTCGAGGATCCGATCTACGAGCAGCTGGGCGCCGTCGAAGTGGACGACCAGCTCGCCGGCATCGACTGGCTGAAGACGCAGCCCTGGGTGGATGGGCGCCGCATCGGCGTGTTCGGCTGGAGCTACGGCGGCTACATGACCGCCATGCTGCTGGCCAAGGCGTCCAAGGACATCGCCGGCGGCGTGGCGGTGGCGCCGGTCACCGACTGGCGCCTGTACGACACCTTCTATACCGAGCGTTACCTGGGCCGTCCGCAGGACAACGAAGCCGGTTACACGCGCAGCAGTCCGTTCGCCTGGCTCGATGGCCTGACCAGCAAGCTGTACCTGGTGCACGGCATGGCCGACGACAACGTGCTGTTCGTCAATTCGACCAAGCTGATGGCCGAGTTGCAGAAGCGCGGCACGCAATTCCAGTTCATGGCCTATCCGGGCGCCAAGCACGGCCTGAACCTGCCGGGCCAGCGCAGCCACGTGTATCACCTGATCGCCAATTTCTTCGATCGCGAGATCAAGGGAGCTGCCGCGCCGGCGGCGCCGAAGCCGGCGGCCGCGGCGTCGGTCGCGCCCTGAGCCAACAAAAAAGCCCGCCATTCGGCGGGCTTTTTTTTCGAAAGCGACGGCGGCCTTACTTGCTGATGCTCGGACCGCGGATCGGCTCCGCGCGCACCTTGCCGTCCACTTCCACATTGATCACGCCGGGCTGCGCGCGGAAGCGCACCATGCCCTCTTCCGCCGACATGCCTTCCGGCAGCAGCACGACGATCGCCGGCGCCCAGCCGATATCGCGCACATACGTGGCGCCGGCCGCATCGCAGGCGGTGCGCATGGTCTCGAGCGGCGTGCCGTCGCGGAAGCTGACGATCAGCTGCACGCGGGTGGCGGGGTGGGACGAAACGGAGGGGGTGGTGCTGTCGGTGTCGGCCATGACCTTGGAGCTCCCTGGCGTGGTGGCGGCGCAGGCATGGGTGCCCGCGCCGAGCAGAATCAACAACGGAAGGTACAGCTTGCGGCGGCCCGGCATGGCGTCATCCATCACGCAATGACGGGCGGCCGTCCGCGCTTACTGCGCGTGGCCGCCGACGCCCGAGTCGCCCTGTTCCAGCGGCGGCGCCGTGCCGGCCACCGCCAGCAGGGCCAGCGCATAACCGTCCTCGATGCTGACGGTGGACACCTCGTCCCAGGAAAAGAACGACGCCTCGCGCAGCCATTCGGCGTCGGGGCTGATCTCCTGCATGTAGAAGCCGTCCTCCTCGAAGGAGATCAGCTTGCCGATGTAGCAGACCTCGGCCTCGTCCTCGCTGTCCACGTGCACGCCGATCACCGGCGCCTGCTTGGCGGCGGCCTGCACCACCTCGCGGATATCGTCCAGCGGGAAGCCGCGTGGCGGACGTGGCAGCAGCTGCTTCATGGCCAGGGCTTTCTCCATGAAGGGCGCGTGCTTGTCCGGGGCTTCCAGCTCGGTGATGTCGCGGTGCCGCATCACATACATGCCGTCGTAGGTGATGGCGTCGCCGACCACCCACAGCAGGAAGAATTCGCGGCCGACTCCGCCCACATAGCCGCAGAAGCTGCCGTGTTCGAGTTCACCGCGCCACAGGCGAACCAGCTGCTGCGTCTGCTGCGCTTCGCGCAACTGAGCTCGCTGGCCCGTCGTCTTAAGTTCAATCACCTTTCCCATACACCACGAATTTTATCAGCGGGGGTCTTTCCCCATGTTTACAGGATGTAACGGCTCAAGTCCTCGTCCTGGACCAGGCTCGCCAGGTTCTTATCGACATATTCGGCGTCGATCACGTATTTTTCGCCGGATTTGTCGGCAGCTTCGAAGGAGATTTTTTCCAGCAGCCGCTCCATGACGGTATGCAGGCGGCGGGCGCCGATGTTCTCGGTGCGCTCGTTCACCTGGAAAGCGACCTCGGCCAGGCGGTTCACGCCCGACTGCGTGAATTCGATCGTCACGCCTTCGGTGCCCAGCAGCGCCACGTATTGCTTGGTCAGCGCGTTGTGCGGCTCGCGCAGGATGCGCTGGAAGTCGTCCACCGACAGCGCGGACAGTTCCACGCGGATCGGCAGGCGGCCCTGCAGTTCCGGAATCAGGTCCGAGGGCTTGGCCAGCGAGAACGCGCCGGAGGCGATGAACAGCATGTGGTCGGTCTTGATCGGGCCGTACTTGGTCGACACGGTGGAGCCTTCCACCAGCGGCAGCAGGTCGCGCTGCACGCCTTCGCGGCTGACGCCGGCGCCGCCCCATTCGGAGCGCTGGGCGACCTTGTCGATCTCGTCGATGAAGACGATGCCGTTCTGCTCGGCGGCATACATCGCCTGCGCACGGACTTCTTCGTCGTTGAGCAGCTTGCCGGCTTCCTCGTCGACCAGCAGCGGGCGGGCCAGCTTGATCGCCAGCTTGCGCTTCTGCGACTTGGCGCCGCCGAGGTTCTGGAACATCTGGCGCAGCTGCTGGCCCATTTCCTCCATGCCGGGCGGCGACATGATCTCGACGCCCACGTTCATGGCGAAATCCAGCTCGATCTCGCGCTCGTCCAGCGCGCCTTCGCGCAGCTGCTTGCGCAGCTTCTGGCGGGTGTCGTTGTCGATCGCCGGCGCCTGGTCGTGGGTCCAGTCGGTGGGCGCCTGCCGGCGTGGCAGCAGGGCGTCGAGGATGCGGTCCTCGGCGCGGTCTTCCGCCTGCGAGCGCACGCGCTTGACCGCCTGCTCGCGGATGAGCTTGTAGGCCACGTCGGCCAGGTCGCGGACGATCGATTCGACGTCCTTGCCGACATAGCCGACCTCGGTGAACTTGGTCGCTTCCACCTTCACGAACGGCGCATTGGCCAGCGTCGCCAGGCGGCGCGCGATCTCGGTCTTGCCCACGCCGGTGGGGCCGATCATCAGGATGTTCTTCGGCGTCACTTCGTCGCGCAGGTTCGGATCCAGCTGCATGCGGCGCCAGCGGTTGCGCAGCGCGATCGCCACGGCGCGCTTGGCGTCGTGCTGGCCGATGATGTAGCGGTCGAGTTCGTTGACGATTTCGCGGGGAGTGAGTTCGGACATGGCCTTCGCCGGGAATGGGAAATAGAGAATCGGGAATAGGAAAAGCGAGACGGTGAGAGGGATCCGATTCCCTATTCCCTACTCTCTATTCCCAGCTCTTCGACCGTCGTGTTGTGATTCGTATAGATGCAGATGTCGCCGGCGATCTTCAGCGCCCGCTCGACGATCTGCCGCGCGTCCAGCTCAGTGTTCTCCATCAGCGCCAGCGCGGCGGACTGCGCATAGGGGCCGCCGGAGCCGATCGCGATCAGGCCGTGCTCGGGCTCGAGCACGTCGCCGTTGCCGGAGATCAGCAGCGAGGCGTCCTTGTCGGCCACCGCCAGCATCGCTTCCAGGCGGCCCAGGCGGCGGTCGGTGCGCCATTCCTTGGCCATCTCCACCGCGGCGCGGGTGAGGTTGCCGCTGTGCTTGGCCAGCTTCTCCTCGAACAGTTCGAACAGGGTGAAGGCGTCGGCGGTGGCGCCGGCGAAGCCGGCCAGCACGTCGCCCTTGCCGAGCCGGCGGATCTTGCGCGCGTTGGCCTTCATCACCGTGTTGCCCAGGGTGACCTGGCCGTCGCCGCCGATCACGACGCGACCGTTGCGGCGGACCGAAACGATGGTGGTGGCGTGGAACGATTCCATGGGGAGCTGCCTGCGGATGCGGATCACAGGATGTGGGGAGAGCGGAGCCCAAACCCAAGTCCGTGGTGCGCTTGGCCGCAAGAGATTGCTGCTGCGCAGCATGGCGGCCATGGGTTTTTTGCGATTGACAGCAGCCTTCACACGCTTTTTACTGCGGAGCGGAGGGGTTCCGCCGCATGAACTTGTGGCGGGCGAGAGGGAGAAGGTGTCTCACGGGGAAAACGGTCCCGCAGGACCGTGCGAGACACCGCAAATCGCCGCACCGAACCGGGCAGTCATGCCGATAAGTTGATCTGGCTTGGAATTTGGATCGATCCATATTCTGCAGTTCCGGATTTGGATCGATACAAATTCATAAGGGTTTGATTTCTAAACCCCTCGTCAGCGGCCGTGATCGTCCGCTCGCATCCCGGCTGTAAGGGAGCGACCTCTCGAATGCCGGTTTTTCCGCCCGCTTGGGTGGGCCGGGTCCGCCTCGCAAGAGGCGTCATGGGGAGATCACAACCAATGTCGAGCAGTAGCAATTCGAGCAGGAGATCGTTGGGCGGTCCGCTGCGCCTGAGCGTGCTGGCCCTGGCTCTGGGGGGCTGTTTCGCAAGCACCGCCGCGCTGGCGCAGTCCAATGCTTCGGGCGCCATCTTCGGCCGCACCGAAGCCGCACCGGGCACCACGGTGCATATCGAGAATCCATCCACCGGCATCAGCCGCGACGTCGCCGTCGACGCGGACGGCCGCTACCGCGCCGGCTCGCTGCCGGTGGGCGTGTACAAGGTGGCGGTGCAGCGCAACGGCCAGACCGTGGACAGCCGCGACGCCGTCCAGGTCAACGTCGGCACCAGCACCGAAGTGACCTTCGCAGCTGCCGCAGCGACCGGCGCCGGCGCCAAGAACCTCGAAGGCGTCAGTGTGGTGGCCAGCGCCGTGCCGGCCATCGACGTGTCCTCGGTGGATACGCGCACCGTGCTCAATGCCGAGCAGCTGCGCCGCCTGCCCATGCCGCAGAGCGTGAACGCCGCGGTGCTGCTGGCGCCCGGCGCGGTGAACGCCGACGCGCGCTACGGCAATGCGGTCTCGCTGGGCGGCTCGTCCGCCGCGGAGAACCAGTACTACGTCAACGGCTTCCCGGTGACCAATCCGCTCACCGGCCTGGGCGCCACCAGCCTGCCGTTCAATTCGATCGAGCAGGAACAGGTGTTCACCGGCGGCTACGGCGCCGAATACGGCCGTTCCACCGGCGGCGTGGTCAATATCGTGACCAAGCGCGGCACCAACGAGTGGAAGGGCGGCATGCAGGTGCTCTACACGCCCGCGGGCCTGCGCGAGACCGAGCAGCCGACCTACCGTCCCGGCGACGGCGCGCAGATCACCGGCCGCGACAAGCACTCGGCCAAGCTGTGGGAAACCACCTATGCCGCCTACCTGGGCGGTGCGCTGATCAAGGACAAGCTGTTCTTCTTCGGTGCGGCCGAGCGCATCAAGTCGGAGAACGACACCTACACGCTCAGCAAGAACACCACCCGCTCGTACAACACCAACAAGACCAACCGCTGGCTGGCCAAAGTCGACTGGAACATCACCGACAACCACATCATCGAGTTGACCGGCCTGAGCGACACCGCGTCGACCTATGCCGACCAGTTCGTCTACGACGGCGTCAACGACATCCAGTACAACCACAAGGGCTGGCGCAGCCAGAAGAACCAGGGCACGGCGGGCTCCTCGCCGGGCGGCCAGGTCTATGTGGGCCGCTATACCGGCTACATCACCGACAACCTCACGGTGGATGCGCTGTACGGCAAGGAGCGCACCGACCACGTCGACCTGACCTCCGGCTCCAGCTGCACCTACTTCCAGGACAACCGCGACAGCGTGCCGCCGTCGCAGCGCCTGCAGGGCTGCAACATCTCCAGCGGCATCGCCGCACCGGGTGCGTACGACGAGACCAACGGCTGGCATCTGAACCTGGAATACCGCCTGGGCAGCCATGACCTGCGCGCGGGTGTCGACCACTACAACGTCACCTCGCTCAACGGCTCGGACACCTCCGGCGGCGTGGGCTGGTTCTACTACGACAACCCGGCCAGCGGCGTGATCGAAACGCGCGGCAACCTGGCGGTGCCGCCGGGCCATAGCGGCATCGTCGAACGCTATGTATTCCGCGCCATCGGCCAGGCCAAGGTACGCCAGCAGGCGCAGTACCTCGAAGACCACTGGCAGGTCACCGACCGCTGGCTGGCCTACGTGGGCCTGCGCAACGAGCAGTTCGAGAACCTCAACGCCGACAACGAAGTGTTCGCCAAGCAGCGCCACCAGCTGGCGCCGCGCCTGGGCCTGTCGTGGGACGTGATGGGCGATTCCAGCCTGAAGATCTACGCCAACGCCGGCCGCTACCACCTGGCGATCCCCAACAACGTGGCCGTGCGCGGCGCCTCGGGTTCGCTGTACGAGACCCAGTGGGGCACCTACGACGGCGCGGTCAACACCAACGGCACGCCGCCGAACTGGCAGCCGATCGAGAACGTGGTGTACGCCAACGGCGCCGACGGCACGCCGCCTGACCCGCGCTCGATCTCGGCACAGAACCTCAAGGCGTACTACCAGGACGAGTACATCCTGGGCTTCGACCAGCAGTTCGCCGACCACTGGACCTTCGGCGCCAAAGTGCGCTATCGCAAGCTGCGCAGCATCATCGACGACTGGTGCGACGACCGCCCCTTCATCAAGTGGGCGGCCGACCACGGCGTGAACTACGCCGACCCGTCGCCGGCCTGCTACATCATCAACCCGGGCCAGTCCAACCGCTTCCTGATCGACCTCGACGGCGACGGCAAGCTGGAAGACATCAAGCTCAGCAAGAACGACATCGGCCTGCCCGAAGCCAAGCGCAAGTACTACGCGCTGGACGCGTACCTGGAGCATCGCTTCGACGGCAAGTGGTATGGCCGCCTCGACTACACGTTCTCGCGCAGCTACGGCAACTCCGAAGGCCTGCTCAAGTCCGACATCGGCCAGCTCGATCCGTCGGTGACGCAGGACTGGGACCACAAGGAACTGATGCTCGGCTCGAACGGCCCCGAGGCCAACGACCGCACGCACCAGATCCGCGCCTACGGCTACTACCAGATCAATCCGCAGTGGCTGGTCAGCGCCAACGTGCTGATCCAGTCGGGCCGTCCGAAGAATTGCATCGGCGTGTACCCGGGCGACATCCCGTCGGAGATCAACTACGGCGCCTCGTACTTCTACTGCAAGGGCCAGCCGACCCCGCGCGGCAGCCAGGGCCGCCTGCCGTGGACCTACCGCCTGGACCTGGGCGTGCAGTACGCGCCGTCGTTCGCCAAGAACAACCTGACCTTCAGCGCCACCGTGGTCAACGTGTTCGACAAGCAGACGGTGCAGAGCATCAACGAATCGGGCGAAACCGGCAGCGGTGCGCCCAACCTCAGCTACACCCAGCCCCTGTCGTACCAGACGCCCCGCTACATCCAGTTCGGCGCCCGCTACGACTTCAGCCTGTAAACCCGCAACCGCGAGCGCCACGGCGGCAGAAGATCGCCGTGGCGACTTCCCCGATTGACCACCGCTTGCCGGTGGTCTTTTTTTTGGCTCGTCATTCCGGCGCAGGCCGGAATCCAGTGACGACCGCGTTCGATTCTCGCGAAAGAGCCGATCGGCCTTATCGCGAAAATCCGGCACTGCGGTTACTGGATTCCGGCCTGCGCCGGAATGACGGCGATGGGTGTTCGCGGGGTGATTGGCCCTTGCGCTTCGCCCTCGGATGCGCCGCGTCGTACACCTGACCAAGTGCTGGAAATCTAGTTTCTAGCTCGTCATTCCGGCGCAGGCCGGAATCCAGTGACGACCGCGTTCGATTTTCGCGAAAGAGCCGATCAGCCTTATCGCGAAAATCCGGCACTGCGGTTACTGGATTCCGGCCTGCGCCGGAATGACGGCGATGGGCGTTCGCGGGTGGTTAACCCTTGCGCTTCGCTCTTGGATGCGCCGCGTCATACACCTTGGCCAGGTGCTGGAAATCCAGGTGCGTATAGATCTGCGTGGTGGCGATGTCGGCGTGGCCGAGCAGTTCCTGCACCGCGCGCAGGTCGCCGGAGGATTCGAGCATGTGGCTGGCAAACGTATGGCGCAGCAGGTGCGGGTGCACGTGCTTGGCGAAGCCCTGCGCGAGCGCGAGCTGCTTCAAGCGCGCCTGCACCGTGCGCGGACTGATCGGCGCACCGCCGCGGCCGCGGAACACCGGCGTTTCCGGTGCCTTGCCTTCCGCTTCGCCAAGCGCGCGCAATGCTTCCACCGCATGACGCCCCACCGGCACGATGCGCGTCTTGCTGCCCTTGCCCAGCACGCGGACTTCGCCTTGCGTCAGGTCGAGATCCAGCCAGCGCAGGCCGACCAGCTCGGAAAGGCGCAGGCCGGAGGAATAGAACAGTTCGAGCATGGCGCGATCGCGCACGCCCAGCGCACCATCGCCGCCGGACTCCACCAGCGTGGTCGCCTCGTCCACGTCCAGCACCTGCGGCAGCTTGCGGTGCACCTTCGGTCCGCGCACGCCGGCGACCGGGTCGTTGTCGAGCAGGCCCTCGCGCCGCAGCTGGCGGAACAGGCTGCGGCAGGACGAGAGCAGGCGCTGTAGGCTCTTCGGCGACAGGCCGGCGCGGTGTTCGGCGGCGACGAAGCCGCGCATGCGGTGTGCGTCGAGCCGCGAGAACGCATCGATCTGCTGCGCTTCCATCCAGCGCAGCAGCTTGTCCAGATCCCGGCGATAACCATCCACCGTATGCGGCGAGGCCTTGCGCTCGCCGGCGAGGCGCGCCAGCCAGGCCTGCACCTGGCCGCGCGGGTCCATGCTCAGCCGCCGTTCCGCGAGCGCTGCAGCGCGGCGGTGACGGTGGCCGAGATCATCTTCAGGAACACCGTGCCCATGCCAGGCTGGAAGCGGTCCGGATCGCGGCTGCCGATCGCCAGCAGGCCCAGCCCGTCCAGCGGCATCAGCGCGGAGGATTGGATCTGCGGCGCCTCGTCGCCGAACAGGCGATACAGGCGCTCGGCCGACAAGCGGCCGGCAATGGGTTCGTGGTGAGCGAAGAATTCGGCGAATTCCGGCAGCGAGGCCTGGCCGCCGGGCGCGCGCACCAGCCAGTCGGCCGGCGGCAGCTCCAGGTCGAACACCAGCAGGCGCACCTGGTCGGTCTGGAAATCCTCGGCCAGGCGCGCGATCACGCTGCGCGCGGCCACGGCCGCGGTGTTGGCGCGCAGCACCGCCACGTTAAGCTCGTGGATGCGCAGCATCAGCCGTTCGTTCTCGGCGGCGATCGCGGCCAGCTCGGCCAGGCGGCGTTCCAGCTCGGCGTTCTTCTCGCGCAGGTTCTGCGTCTGGTAGGCCGCCAGCGAGGCGACCTGCCCTTGCTCGCGTGGCAGCTCCAGCTGCGCGGCCAGCTCCGGGAATTCGTTGAGGAAGCCCGGGTGGCGGCGCAGGTAATCGGCCACGTCCTTGGCGGTGAGGCTGTCGTCCAGAGCGGTGTCGGTCATGCGCGGTACCTCGTCAACCGGTGGGGCCGGCGTGCCCGGCCCGGAGTGTGCGATGGCGATGGCGGCGCATCAATGCGCCCCGCCCAGCCACTCGCCTTCGAAGGCAAACGCGGCCGGCCCGGTCATCCACAGCGTGTGGCCGGGGCCGGCCCAGTCGATCTGCAGGCGGCCGCCGGGCAGGTCGACCTGCACGCTGTCGTCCACCTCGCCGCGCAGGCGCAGCACCGCCATCGCGGCGCAGGCGCCGGTGCCGCAGGCGCGCGTCCAGCCGCTGCCGCGCTCGTGCACGCGCAGGCGCAGGTGGCCGCGGTCGACGATGCGCACGAAGCCGGCGTTGGCCCCCTGCGCGAAGCGCGGGTGCCCGGTCAGCGCCGGACCCAGGCGATACAGCGCCGGCGCGCCCAGATCGTCCACGGTCACCACCGCATGCGGATTGCCCATCGATACCGCGCCGATCTCCAGCGTCTGGCCATCGGTGTCCAGCGCATAGCGTTCGGCCGGCGCGGCGGCGTCGAATGGAATCTGTGCCGGGCGGAATTCCGGTTCGCCCATGTCCACGGTGACGCGGTCCGCCGCCAGCAGGCGCACCGTGACCGGGCCGGACGGGCTTTCCAGCCGCACCGTCTCGCCCAGCGTCAGTTCGCCGGCGCGATGCAGCCACGCCGCCACGCAGCGCACGCCGTTGCCGCACTGGTTCGCCGACGAGCCGTCGGCATTCCATAGGCCGTAATAGAAGCGGCAGGACGCATCGCGCGGCGGCTCGATGCTGATCAGCTGGTCGAAGCCGACGCCGGCATGGCGGTCGGCCAGGGCGCGGATCTCTTCGGCATCCAGCGCGAAACCCGCGGCGCGGGCATCGACCATGACGAAGTCGTTGCCGATGCCGTGCATCTTGGAGAAGCGCAGGCTCATGCGGAGGCGCGCCGGCTCAGTGCGCGGCCGGCGCCGCGGCGGTGGACGACGGTGCCGGAGCGGGCGCGGGCTTCGCGGCGGCCGGCGCGGTCGGCTTCGGCGGCATGAACAGCGGTCCCTTGTTGCCGCAGCCGGACAGCGCGGCGATGGCGACGCAGAGCGGGAGCAGCAGGATCGATCGGCGCATGGGGGTGGGTTCCTACGGAGTCGGCGGCAGTATAGCGAGCCCGGGCGAGCCGGCCGCATGAACGCAGCATGCCCGCATTCCATGACGCGCTGCGCACGGCAGCGCACGGAGCCGTGCGCGCGAGTCGCTATCATGCGCGCACCCGCCGCGCCGCGGCAGCGAGAGACCCGAACGACGATGGACTGGACCACGCTGCTGCGCCTGCCCAGCACGATCCTGCTGGCGCTGGCCGTGATCGCGCTGCTGTTCACCCTGGCCCAGCTGCTCGCCCTGCGCGCGCGCCTGGCCTCGCGCCAGCGGCTCGCCGCGGCGCTGCGCACCCTGCTGCTGCTGGCCGGTTTCGCCCTCACCCTGCTGCTGGCCGGGATGGGCTGGAGCCTGCGCGGCTATCGCCTGCTGGCGGAGGAAACGCCGGTGGTCGACATCGACGCCCGCATCCTGTCGCCGCAGCGCTGGGCGCTGACCCTGCATTGGCCCGACGGCAGCGCGCGCCAGGTGGAGGTGGCCGGCGACGCATGGCGGGTCGAGGCGGTGGTGCTGAAGTGGAAGCTGCCGGCGCTGCTGGCCGGCCTGCCGCCGCTGTATCGGCTGGACCGACTCAGCGGCCGCTATGACGATGCACAGCAGGAAGCGCAGGCGCCGCGCACGGTGATCGGCTTCAACCAGGCCGGCATCTACGACCTGCCGCGCTGGATGCCGGGTGTCGACACGGTGTTCGGCAGCGGCGCGTTCCTGCCGCTGGTCGACGAAGGCCACTACAGCGTGAGCCTGATGCGCACCGGCGCCCTGGTCGCACGCCCGGACGAGGCGACGGAGCGGCGCCTCGCCCAGCCGTTCGGCGGCTGAGCACGATCGTTCAATCGAGCGCTTTCTCGTAGCGCCACGCGTCGGCGCCGTCTTCGTAATAACTCGCGTAATGGCCGATGCGCTGGTAGCCCAGCCGCTCGTACAGGCGGATGGCGGCGTCGTTGTCGGTGCGCACTTCCAGCCGCAGCGCGCTGCGGCGCTTGCGCCGGGCGGCCTGCTCGGCGGCTTCGATCAGCGCCGAACCTACGCCCTTGCCGCGCGCCTCCGCCTGGGTGGCGATCGAATACAGCCGCGCCGCGCCGCTGCCCTTGCGGAAGAACACCACCGCCGTGCCGAGGAAACGCCGATGGTTGGCGCTGGCCACCAGCACCTGCGCGCTTTCGCTGTCCAGGTGGCGGCGGTACTGGGCGCGGCTGAGGCGGTCGCCGGCGAAGCTCTGCTCTTCCAGCGCGACCAGGTCGTCCAGGTCGGAAAGCTCGGCACGGCGCACACGCACGGCGGCGGTCGCGGGCATGGGGGTCATCGGCGGTGGGTTCCGGTGCGGCAGTAACGCGGCGGCGAAGGGCGGAGGGACGAAACGAAGCGCGGCACTCTAGTCCCGCGGCGGGCGCGTCGCAATCGCCCGGGCGTCATGCCCCGCGCCGCGGCATTTAGACGAGAGTCATCCCGCTCCCTTGTGCACGCTCCGGCCTGTGCGAAACTGCGCGCTCCGTGCCGCCCCGTTCCATCGACGAGACGACACCCTCGTCTGCCCGATCTCAAGGTGCCATGGCCCGGCTCGTCATCGTCGTCGAGAAAGCCTCCGACTGGAGTTCCTACTATCCGTCCGTCGACGTGGTCACGGCGATGGACTACCTGCGCGAGCCGGTCTCCACCGACGACGAGCGCACGCAGGTGATCAACCTCTGCCGCAGCTACAAATACCTGGGCACCGGCTATTACGTGTCGCTGCTGGGCGAGGCGCGTGGCCACAAGGTGATGCCCTCGGTGCGCGCGGTGAACGACCTGCGCCGCCGTTCGCTGTACGGCCTGGACATCGAGGACCTCAACCAGAAGCTCACCCGCTTCCTGCCGGAGGGCGGCCGCGACACCACCGACTTCGGCATCCTGGTGTACTTCGGCGAGACGGCCTACACCGCGCTGCAGGACCTGGCGCGCCAGGTATTCGAACTGTTCCCATGCCCGCTGCTGCGCATCGAGTTCGAGCGCGACCGCGTGTGGCAGGTCAGCTCGATCAAGCCGGTCGGCCTGCACAGCCTGGACGACGCCCAGGAAGACGCCTTCGCCGAGGCGCTGGACCGTTTCTCCAAGAAGCTGTGGCGCAAGCCGCGCGCGCGCAAGCGCTATCGCTACGACATCGCCATGCTGGTCGACCCCAACGAGGCGATGCCGCCGTCCAATAAGAAGGCGCTCAAATCCTTCATCCAGGCCGGCAAGGAACTGGGCATCGAGGTCGACCCGATCGGCAAGGACGACTACCAGCGCCTGGCCGAGTACGACGGCCTGTTCATCCGCGAAACCACCGCCAGCGACAACCACACCTATCGCTTCGCCCATCGCGCCGAGCGCGAGGGCATGGTGGTGATGGACGATCCCAGCTCGATCCTCCGCTGCACCAACAAGATCTACCTCAACGACCTGATGGTGTCGCGCAAGCTGGCGGTGCCCAAGACCGAGATCCTGTACCGCGACGACGCCAAGGGCATGAAGGAGATCGCCGGGCGCCTGGGCTATCCGCTGGTGCTGAAGATTCCGGACGGTTCGTTCTCGCGCGGGGTGATGAAGGTGGAGGACGAGCGGGCGCTGGAGAAGGCCGCCGGCGAACTGTTCCAGCACAGCTCGCTGCTGCTGGCGCAGGAATTCCTCTACACCGAATTCGACTGGCGCATCGGCGTGCTCAATCGCGAAGCGCTGTACGCCTGCAAGTACTACATGTCGCGCGGCCACTGGCAGATCTACAACCACGGCGCCAAGGGCACGGACAAGTCCGGCGGCTTCGAGACCATCCCGGTGCGCGACGCGCCCAGCGATGTGGTCAAGCTCGCGCTCAAGGCCACCCAGGGCATCGGCGAGGGCCTCTACGGCGTGGACCTGAAGCAGGTGGACGGCAAGCCGGTGGTGATCGAGGTGAACGACAACCCTTCGATCGATGCCGGCGTCGAGGACGCGTACCTGGGCGAGGATCTGTACCTGCGCATCATGCAGGAGTTCCTGCGGCGCATGGAGCGCAAGCGCTTAGGGATCGCCGACTGAGGTCGGGCAGCTCCGGCGTCCACCCTGGATCGCCGGAGCTCAAGGCGCCTTCCATGCGCCGCGACGACAGGTGCACCGCCTTCCATGGCGTCTGTCGTCGCGTCCCTTCAGGCGCACATCCCGTACGCCAAAGCTCCACTGCCAAGCGGAAGTCTTTCGATCAGTGCCAGATCGCCTGCCGCGCCCGCGGCCGGCGGCGCAGCGCCAGCGCGAGCAGGTCGCGCGGCAGGCGCGGTTCCAGCACCAGCAGCAGCGCCAGCGGCGCGGCCAGCAACCAGAACGCCGGCGTCCAGCCGAGCAGGTCGGTGCGCGCCGGCACCAGGGTGGTCAGCAGCAGCACGGCGCCGGCCAGCAGCCACAACAGGGCGCCGGCGGCGAGGCGGTGATGGCGGGCGGCATCGGAGGTCTGCGTGCGCATGGCGGCGGTCCGTCGTGGTCGATGGAGTGAGTTTGCGCGTGGCCCATCTCATAGCTTGCGACCATTGCAGCGGCCTCTCACGAAAGAGTCCTTCTCCCTCCGGCGACCCGAAGGTAGTCCCCGTGGGGGAGCACGCGGGGAGCGCACAAGGATGTGTGCGGCTCTGAGGAGCGAGGAAGGTGGCGGTAGCCGGATGAGGGTTCGGCCGGAGTCGTGCACATCACCTTTGCGCTCCGCCCGGACCCTCACCTCAACCCCTCTCCCCCACGGAGACTACCTTCGGGTCGCCGGAGGGAGAGGGGCTCAGCGTTGCGGCGTGCACAAATGCTGCGACACCTAATCAACCTTCAAATCGGAATCCTTCTCCCGCCGGGAGCACGCGGGGAGGGCACAGGGATGTGCCCGGCTCTGAGGAGCGAGGAAGGTGGCGGCAGCCGGATGAGGGTTCGGGCGGAGCGGTGCACATCACTCTTGCGCTCCGCCCGTACCCTCACCCCA
>NZ_FONH01000007.1 GCF_900112865.1 Dyella marensis
CGACCTACTTTCTCTTGCTTGCCCAAGAGAAAGTAGGCAAAGAGAAGGGCACCCTGCACGGCGCCCTCCGCAGCTTCGCTGCTGCGGGTACGTGAGGGCTGGCCGGGCTTTTTGACGGGACATCCGTGTCCCGTCAAAAAGGCGAGGACTCCTGTCCTCGCCCCCTTCGGGGCCTGATCGTCCAGCCCTCACCGCCGCGCCAAGGGGGTTGAAGATCAAGAGCCAGAGCAAAAGCCAGAGCAAAAGCCAGAGCAAAAGCGCACAAGCGGAACGCCGCGGGCTGCGCCGCGTGCTCTCGTTGGATCTTCGCGAGTGCCTGCGTCTCCCTCTCCCCGTCGGGGAGAGGGTTGGGGTGAGGGGCCGGGCGGAGCGCAAGGCGGATATCGCGACAAGCGCAAACCAGGCTGAAAAGCGGCCGATTCTCGTCGAGCAGCAAGTTCATTTCAGTGAAGCGCAACCCGTCACCCACGTGATGGACATCTAGCTTTTTCCGTTCCGAAGCGCCTTTCTTCAGCACTTCGAGAAAAACATCGCTTCCATCTTCTCCGATGCCCGACCTGCCTAACCTGGACATCCATTCCCCCAAGGAAGGAAACGATGTCCATCCCCGCATCATCACGCGGCATCTCGCTCCTCGAAGTCCTCGTCGCCCTCACCATCTTCAGCATCGGCGCCATCGGCCTCAGCGGCTGGATGACGCTTGCGGCACGCGCCACCCACGCCGGCTACCTGCGCACCCAGGCAAGCTTCCTCGCCGGCGACATGGTGGAGCGCATGCGCGCCAATCCGGCCGGCGTGCGGGCCGATGCTTACGAGGGTGAAGCGCAAGGCGGTGCGACGGCCTGTGGTATTGCTGCTGCGTGCGCGCCGGACGCTCTCGCGGCGCATGACCGGGCCATGTGGGCGGCACGGCTGCAGACGGTGCTGCCGAACGGCAAGGGCACTATTCATTGCGATCGCCACATGGTTGTGTCGCCCGCCGGCACGCCGACTCCGTTCAGCGGTTTGTGCACGATGACGGTGCGCTGGCTCGAGCGCGGCGCGGGCAACCGGCAACATCGCGCCGCGGCGATGCGCAGCTTGGCCTGGGTGTTCCAGCCATGAGTGTCGTGACCTTCCGCTATCGCACGATAGGTGTTTCCCTAATCGAGCTGATGGTCGCCATGGCGCTCGGCCTGATCGTGGCCAGCGGCTTCGTCGCTGTGCTTCTCGCCGTCTCGGCCAGCCAGCGCATGCTGAGCCAGTTCGCCCGCCTGCAGGAAAACGGCCGCTTCGCCATTGCGCGCGTGACGCGGGATCTGCGCATGGCGAACGCGTTCTATTGTCCGCAAGAAGGCGCCATTCCCATCGTCCAGGCCACCGGCTTGAACAGCGCATTGCACGACGTGACGGCGCGATGGGGGCATGCGCCTTATCCGGCGTTCCCTTCATCGCCGTACCGCTTTCCGTCCTTTCTGTGGATGCGTGGTTATCAATGCGGCAAGAAGAGTTGCGTGCCGGAAACACCGGCGAGCCTGCCTGCGATGGGCCGCGCCGTGGGCCAGCGCGTCGTGGGTGCCGACGTGCTGACGCTGCGCTATCTGGACATGGGTGGCGGATGGTCCGCAGGTGCCGGCGCGGTCGTCGGTACTGCGCAGGGCACGATCCACCATGTCGCCATCCACGCCGGTGCGCAGGATCAGGCAATCGCCGATGTCTTCCAGCCGGGCGATCTGCTGATGCTGGCCGGCTGTGCGTCCGCGCAGATCTTTTCGGCGAATCTGCAAGGCGGCAACACGTTCTATCCCGATGCGGTCGAAACCGGCCGCAACATCGCTTCGCCTGCGCTGCCTCCGTCCTTCGCCGCGCTGCGCCTGTTCGACTTCAACCGCGATTTCCGCACCGTCACCTATTACCTGCAGGTGGTGGACGCCGGCGATGGCGCCGCTACCGGCGCGTTGATGCGCCGCGAGAATGGTCTGGCCAACGAGGTGGTGCGCGGCGTGGAGCGGATGGATTTCAGCTATGGCGTAGAAGATGCCGCGGGCGCAGTCCGCCATCTCACGGCGGCGCGAGTCGACGATCGCGGCGGCGGCAGCATTGCTTGTCCCGCGGATGACAATGACTACGGTTGCCTATGGCGGACGGTGCGATCCATCGAAGTTCATGTCCTGATGGACGGCCAGCAGGTGCATGGAGCGCTCGATGCCGTTGCCATGCGCTATGCCTACAGCATCGACGGCGACCTCAAGCCCGCGCCGCCGGACGCCGCCACCCGTGCCGTGCGCCCCTCCGAACAGGGCTTCGATCCGCGCATGCTGCGGCGCGAGTTCAGCGCGTTCGTGGCCGTGCGCCATGACAGCCGATAACGACGGCGCGAGGAACCCGGCATGCATCGAATTTCCTGCCCGCGCCCGCTGGACCGCATGGCGCCACAACGCGGCATCGTGCTGTTGCTGGCCTTGATCTTCCTGCTGCTCTTGACGCTGCTTGCAAGCGGAGCCGTGGGACAGGCCCTGCTGCAGGAGCGCATGGCCGGCGCGCAGCGCAATGCGCAGCAGGCCGCGTTCGCCGCCGAAGCCGCATTGCGCGGCGCGCAGTGGCGGCTTTGGAGCGGCGCTGCCGCAGGGGCGCTGCATTGCGGCGAGGCGCCGGTCGCCGATTGCCATATCGACGATCCGGCGCATCCGAATGCATCGATAGAAGCTTTCCGCCACGCATCCGGATGGATAACCGAGGGCGCAACCGAATACCGGGGTAGCAACGGCAGCCGCGACTTCACCATGCTGCCGGGCAGCGGCTTGGACGCCGAAGCGCGCAGGACGGCCGTGCTGGCGAGAAATCCGGTTTACGTCATCGAGGATCTGGGGCCGGCAAACTCGGGCACCACGGCAGGTACGGGGCGGCGCATCTACCGCATCACCGCACGCGCCACCGGCGGCCGCCCGAACGTCGTGCAGGTCCGGGAAAGCGTGTTCGCCGCTGGCGGCGAGGGTGGCGGGGACTGAGCCCATGCGCGGTGGCGAGCGTGGCTTCTCCCTGGTCGAACTGCTGGCGGCGCTGGCTATCGTCGCCGTGCTCGCAGCGGTGGCGCTGCCGGCGTACCGGCGTCATGCCTATCGCGCGCGGCGTGTCGAGGGCAAGGAGCTGCTGTTGCGCATCGCTCATGCGCAGGAGCGCCATTACGCGACCTATAACCGTTATGGCGATCTGGCTGACCTTGGCTTTGCCGAACCGGCGTGGTCGGAGCAAGGGTTCTATAGGGCGACGTTGCGGTTGGGGGCGGGGGATAGTCCGCAGAGCTTCGTGGCAGTGGCCTGGCCATCAGCGGCGCAGACGGGCGATGCGTGCGGGGTGTTGAGTGTCGACGATACGGGGAGGAAGGAGGCGGCGGGGTCGGGTGATGCTGCCGGCGGTGGGGCTTGTTGGTAGTGCATGGGTCGTTGCGGTGTCGAAGCTTGGCGAGGAGAAGAGCCTTTTGAGCTCGCCGCGAGATTCAGGGTCGCGCTCCGCCCGGCCCCTCACCCCAACCCTCTCCCCGGCGGGGAGAGGGGGATGCAGGCACTCGCGAAGATCCAACGAGAGCACGCGGCGCAGCCCGCGGCGTTCCGCTTGTGCGCTTTTGCTCTGGCTCTTGATCTTCAACCCCCTTGGCGCGGCGGTGAGGGCTGGACGATCAGGCCCCGAAGGGGGCGAGGACAGGAGTCCTCGCCTTTTTGACGGGACACGGATGTCCCGTCAAAAAGCCCGGCCAGCCCTCACGTACCCGCAGCAGCGAAGCTGCGGAGGGCGCCGTGCAGGGTGCCCTTCTCTTTGGTTACTTTCTCTTGGGCAAGCAAGAGAAAGTAACTCGGGCCGCGGCAGCGGCACGAAACCACTCGCCATAGGCGAGACAAGGCAAGCGATAACGCGACAACCATGCGCACCGCTACTGGATGACTCGCTTCACTCGCCCCTTCGGGGCCGCCCTTCGGGCGTTCTTCGCGCTACGCGCTCGTCCGGCCTACGCCGGGATGACGAGCAAAGGCGCCGACTGCATGGCTAAAGCAGAAGCATTGGGGCGAGTCCCGGTCCCTCACCCCAACCCTCTCTAGCGCAGGGACTACCTCCGGGCCGCCCGAAGGGAAGAGAGAACAGCGTTATGGCTGCAACAGGCGCTCCCGCAACCCCGAATGCCGCAGCGTCAACCGCTGCGTGGCGATATCCACCACGTGCTCGCCGCCGACCAGGATGAAGCGTCGCCGCGCCCGGGTGATGCCGGTATACAAAAGCTCGCGCGTCAGAATCCCGCTGTCCTGCGCCGGCAATACCAGCGCCGTGGCATCGAACTCCGAACCCTGCGACTTGTGCACGGTCATCGCGTAGACCGTCTCCAGCTCGCCCAGCCGCGACGGCAGCACGAAGCGGATGCGCGTGCCGTCCGGGCCCGCCGACGGCCCCGCGGCGACGAATGCCACGCGCAGGCGCGGCACGCCATCCTCGCCAGGCACCAGCAACGCCACGCCCACGTCGCCGTTCATCAGGCCGAGGTTGTAGTCATTGCGCGTGACCAGCACCGGGCGGCCCTCGTACCAGAGGTGGCTGGCGTCGATCAGGCGCGCGCGCCCGAGGGTGTCCTCGATCTGGCGGTTGAGTCCCTCGGTGCCGTAGTCGCCGCGGCGCAGCGCGCACAGCACCTGGAAACGGCCGAACGCATCGAGCACGCGGTGCGCCCAGGCCTCGTGCGCGGCATCGCCCGAGCCGGGCGCGGGGCGCTCGTGCCGGAGCAGTTCCAGGTAATGGCGATAACCCTGCAGCGCCTCGCCCTCGGCGGTGAAGCGCCCGCCGCCGCCGCGCAGCACCAGGTCAGCCAGGTCAGCCTGATCCGCGGCATGCGCGATCCACGCGATATCGGCGCTGGGCGTGGCGAACAACTTCCGCAGTCCAGGCAGGTCGCCAGCGTTCACCGCCTGCGCCAGCCATCCGATGCCGCTGTCCGCGCCGAAGCGATGGCTGTGCCGCAGCATCACCACCTGCTGGTCCAGCGCCTGCGCATCGGCGGCAGTCCATGGCTCGACGTCGTCGCCGGACACCTCGCGCAGCCACGCGGCGGTGTCGCCGTCGTAATGGCCGGCTTCCGCGCGCCGGCACAGGTCGCCAAGCACCGCGCCGGCCTCCACCGATGACAGCTGGTCCTTGTCGCCCAGCAGCACCAGCCGCGCGCCGGGCGGCAACGCAGCGAGCACAGCGGACATCATCTCCAGGTCCACCATCGACGCTTCGTCGATCACCAGCACGTCCAGCGGCAGCGGGCGCGTGGCGTCGTGGCGGAAGCGGCGCGTATCCGGACGCGCGCCGAGCAGGCGATGCAGCGTATCGACCTGCGCAGGAATCGCCGCGCGCGCCGCGTCGTCCACGTCCAGTTGCGCCAGCTGGCCCTGGATCGAGGCCTGCAGGCGCGCCGCGGCCTTGCCCGTCGGCGCGGCCAGGCGGATACGCAGCGGCCGCTCGCCGGCGCGCAGGCGCAGCGTCTGCAGCAGGCCGAGCAGGCGCACTACGGTAGTGGTCTTGCCGGTGCCGGGGCCGCCGGTGATCACGGTGAAGGCGCCGCGCGCGGCCAGCGCGCAGGCGATGCGCGGCCAGTCCGGTGTGGCGTCGTTGGAAAACAGCCGGGCCAGTTCGGCGCGCAGATGCGCCGGTGCGGCATGGGGCTGCGCGAGGCGCGCACGAATCGCCTCGGCAACCTGCCGCTCGTGGTTCCAGTAGCGACGCAGGTACAGCCGCGTGCCATCCAGCACCAGCGGCGTGGCATCGTCGCCGGCGCCGATCCATGCCGGCGCGCCGGCTTCAGCCAGGACGCGCGCGATCGCTTCGCGCCATGGCGCCGGCCAGGCCTGTTCTTCGGCCAGCGCTTCCCATAGCGCCAGGTCGAGGCACAGATGGCCATCCGCCACGCGCCGGCTGAGCAGCGCCGCCAGCAGCAGCCACGCGCCATCGGCCGCGGCATCCTGCTCGGCCAGGAAGCGCGCGAAGGCGACGTCCAGCGGGCGCAGGCGCTGCTGCTCTTCGGCGGCGAACAGCGCAAGCAGGCGATGATCAGGCGGCATCGGCGCGGCCTCCCTCGGCGAACAGGCGGTCCATCGCCTCGACCAGGGCCAGCGGCAGGCGTTCGTGATGCACGCCATGGCCCGCACCGTCGATGCCGCGCAGATACAGGTACAGCACGCCGCCGACATGCCGCTCGTAGTCGTAGTCCGGCAAGCGCGCGCGCAGCTGGCGGTGCAGGGCCAGGGTGTAGATCGCGTACTGCAGGTCGTAGCGCTCGCGCAGCACCGAGTCGCGCACCGCCTCGGCGGTATAGGCGCCCGCATCCGCACCCAGCCAGTTGGACTTGTAGTCGACCACGTAATAGCGGCCGCCGTGCTCGAACAGCAGGTCGACGAAACCCTTGAGCATGCCGTTGAGCATGTCGTGCAGCAGCGGCAGGCGCGGGCGTCCATCGAGCGTATGCGCGGTGACCAGGCGGTCCAGCGCCAGCGTGTCCACTTCGTTGACGGCGAACCAGAACTCCAGCTCGGCACGGTAGCGCGCCAGGTCGGACAGCTCCGCCAGGGCCAGCGAGCGCCCGTTGCCCAGCGGCAGCGGCGTGCGCAGCAGCGCCGGCACCCACTGCGCCAGCAGCGCGGCCTGCGCCTGCCAGCCGTGCCGTTGCACGCGGCGCGCGATCAGTTCGGCGAGTGGTGCGGGATCCGCGGCGACGTCGGCAAAGCCTTGCTCGGCCGCCCATTCCAGCAGGTCGTGCAGGAAGGTGCCGGCCACCGCGCCGCGCGGGAAGGCATGGATGCCGCTGCCTTCGGCGGCGGCGACGGGCACCGGCTTTTCCGTGCCGGCTTCGGCCAGTACGTCCTGCGCCGGCGTTTCCGGGGCGGCGGGAGCGGCGCCGGTGAGCTGCGCCTCTTCGTCGTACTTCAGCGCACTGTAGCTGGCGATCCACCAGCGCTCGCCGGGGCGGCCGGCATAGCTGCGGGCGGGCCGGGTATCGGCGCCGTCGTGTGCGATCGGATGGAATACATGCGGTGCCGGCGTTTCCGGCAGGCCTTCGACGGCAATGGCGGTTTCGCCGCCGCGCATCGCCAGCAGCGCGGGCAGCAGCGCGGAAGGCTCGATCGCCGCCCCGCCTGACAGCAAATAGCCGAACGCGGACTTGTGCAGCGCCGAGGCCTTGGCATTGCCGACGTTCACGCAGGCCACGCCGACCCAGCAGGCATAGCGTGCGCGGGTCAACGCGACATAGAGCAGGCGCAGGTCTTCCTGCAGGCGTTCGCGCTCGGCCTGGGCCCAGGCCTGGTCGTCCGGCTCCAGGTCCAGGTGCGGCCGGCCGGCGTCGTCATGCCATACGAACAGGTCGTCGCGCCTCACTTCGCGCGCCGCGCAGGCGAACGGCAGCAGCACCAGGGGATATTCCAGGCCCTTGGACTTGTGCACCGTCACCACCTTGACCAGCTCGGCTTCGCTTTCGAGGCGCACGATCTGTTCCTCGGCCGCCTCGGCCTGGCCTTCGCGCGCGTCGGCGACCTGCTCGGCCAGGTGGCGGATCAGCGCGTGCTCGCCATCGATCGCGGCGGCCGCCTGCTGCAGCAGCTCGGCCAGGTGCAACAGATTCGTCAGCGCGCGTTCGCCGCCGTCGCGTGCCAGCAGCCGCGCCGGCAGGTCGAAGGCATGCAGCAGGTCATGCAGCATGGCCAGTACGCCGTGGCGGCGCCAGGTCTGCTGGAAGGCGCGGAAGCGTTCGCCGCAGGCTTCCCAGCCGCGCTCGTCGGTATTGAGGCGATCCAGTTCGGCGTCGTCGCGGTCGAGGCTGCGGGTGGCCAGCGCGGCGCGCATGGCGCGGTCGGAGCCGGGCTCGGCGCAGGCCTTCAGCCACAGCAGCAGATCCGCCGCCTCGGGCGCGCAGAACACCGAATCGCGATCGGACAGGTACACGCTGCGCAGCCCCGCTTCGCGCAGCGCGGTGCGCACCAGCGCCGCCTCGCGGCCGCTGCGCACCAGGATCGCGATGTCGCCCGGCGCCAGCGGCACCAGCATGCCGTCGGGCGTGGCGAAGCCGCAGCGCCGCTCGCGCGCCGCAGCCAGCAGGCCGGCCAGCCACGCCGTCGCCTGCGCGGCCATGCGCTGGCGATAGGCGGTGCTGCCGACGCACTGGCCTTCGTCCAGCACCGCCAGCTGCAGCGCGGGCACCGGCGCGCCGTCGAGCACCAGCTCGGCCGGGCGGCCGCGCGCGGCGACCGGATGGAACGGCAGGCCGCGCTCGCCGCGGCCGAACGCGAAGGCACCGTCGGCGTGGCGATCGGCGTGCTCGAACACGCGATTGACCGCGCGCACCAGCGCCGCGGTGGAACGATGGTTGGTGCCCAGCGTCCACACCGGTGGCGCCGCAGTCTCGCGCGCCTGCAGGTAGGTGTGGATGTCGGCGCCGCGGAAGGCATAGATCGCCTGCTTGGGATCGCCGATCAGCAGCAGGCCAAGTTCCGCACGCGCGGCATACAGGCGATGGAAAATGCGCCACTGCAGCGGGTCGGTGTCCTGGAATTCGTCGATCAGCGCGACCGGATACTGCGCGGCGATGGTGTCGGCCAGGCGCGCGCCGGCGGGACCGTGCAGCGCTTCGTCCAGGCGGCGCAGCATGTCGTCGAAGCCGAGCAGGGCGCGCTGGCGCTTGGCCAGGTCGACCCGCGCGGCGACCCAGGGCGTGGCGTGGGCGAGGACCAGCGGCTGGGCCAGGTCGAGTTCGGCGGCGCTGGCGATCGCTTCGTCGATGGCCGCGAACGCGGCGTGTGCGGGCGCGCTGCGGTTCTTGTTGACCGCGCCGTCCAGGCGCGACTGCGCGTAGCGGGCCAGCAGCTTGTCGTCGGCCTCGCCGCCTTCGGCCCAGGCGCGCAGCGCGGCCAGGTCCTGCGGCAGGCGTTCGGCGGGGTAGCTGCGGCCATTCAGTGCCTTGTCGCGCAGCGCATCTTCCAGTCGGCGTTCGATGGTTTCGCGGTCGGCCAGCCACAGCGTGCGTGCGTGCGTCGTCGCGTGCTGGAAGCGCAGCAGCGGCGCCTCCAGGATCGCCTGCACATCCGCCGCCCGCGGCAACGGCTGGCCGTGCAGGCGCAGGTCAGCGACGTTCTGGCGCAGCAGCGGCCGCAGCGCCAGCTGCAGCTCGCGCGGGCTGCCCCACCAGCGCGCCAGCAGCGCCGCCGCATCGCGCCCCAGCGGCAGGCACTGCAGGCGCCAGTAGTCGCGCACCGCTTCGGCCAGCAGTTCGCCGTCGTCGGTCTGGATGTCCTGCACGAAGGGATGGCCGCTGTCGAACGCGTGCTGGGCGAGCATGCGCTGTGCCCAGCCGTGGATGGTGTGCACCGCGGCCTCGTCCATCCATTGCGCGGCCAGTTCCAGCTGGCGCGCGGCGGCGGCGCGTGCATCCGGATGCGGGTATTCGGCGAGCAGCGCGGCGAGGAAATCGTCCGGGGCCGGCTGTCCGCGGAACACGGTGGCGCCCTCGGTGAGGCGTGCGCGGATGCGGTCGCGCAACTCCGCGGTGGCCGCCTTGGTGAAGGTCAGCACCAGGATCTGCGCCGGCAGCAGCGGCGTGCCGCTGCCATGGCCGAGCACCAGGCGCAGGTACAGCGCGGCGATGGTCCAGGTCTTGCCCGTGCCGGCGCTGGCTTCGATCAGGCGCACGCCATGCAGCGGCAGCTGTAGCGGATCCAGCGGCTGCGCACTCATGTGCCGTCCTCCCAGCGCACGTTCTGCGCGAGGGCGCGGTAGAGCGGCAGCCAGCGCTCGAAGCCGGCGTCGAGCATGGCCTGCAGCGTGGGCCAGGCGCGTTGCAGGTACGTATCCTCGTCCACTTCGGCGTGGCGCTGGCCGCTGTCGTCGCGGTCGTAGCACTGGCGCGCCGCGGCGGCCGCATCGCGGCCGTCGTGCTCGGCCTGCAGCCAGGCGAAGGCGGTCTTGCGCGCGAGCGGCAGCGGCGCGCGCATGCCGTGGCGCAGCGCGTCGAGCAGTTCGTCCAGCAGGGCGCGCGCCTGCGCCGGATCGAGCGCGGGAAAGTACGGCTGCGCATCCATCGCGATCACCCGCGTCTGCACCCGCAGTCCGCCAGCATGCGCGAACAGGTGCGCGACCCAGGCGGCGACCAGCTTGTCCAGCCGGCGTCCGCGCGGGCGCGCCAGCAGCGGGCCCTGGATCAGTTCCAGGCGCACGTAGTCGATACCGGCCTGCGCGGGATCGGGCCGGCGCAGGTCCGACAGCCAGTCTTCCAGCGGCAGGCCATCGGCTTCGTGGCGCAGTTCGTACTTGTCGTCGACGCGTGGCCAGCGCCCGTCGGCGGCATGCCAGTGCGCCGCGAGGGTGCCGGCTTCGCGCGCGATGCTCTCCTGCCACAGCTCGCCGAAGCCGCCTGTCGGCAGCAGGCCTTGTGCGCCCAGCCGCTGGACGGCGTCGACGACCGCGCGCGATGCGGCGCCGCCATCGCCGGCCAGCGCCGCCTGCAGCACGCCCTGGATCGCCTGGTAGCGCTCCAGTCCGTCCAGCGCGAACGGCTCGTCGTCCAGCGTGTCGGCTTCCTCGCCGCCGAAATAGACCTTCAGGCGCTGGTTGAAGAAGTGGCGCACCGGCCGCGCCAGAAAGCTTTGCAGCGCATCCAGCGCGAGCGGCGCTTCCGGCTGCCAGGGCGCCAGCGGTTCGGCGGCCGTGCCGCGTGCGTCGGCCGCGTGTGCGCGCTGCCATTCGTGCGCATAGGTAAAGAGGCGGGGGGCGTCGTCGGCGCCGAAGTAGCGCCGGCTGAAAGGCTGCAGCGGGTATTCGGTGGTGAGCTCGCCGGGCAGGTCGTCCGCGTCCTGCGCCGGGCGCCAGCCCGCGGCGAGATAGTCGCGCAACTGGCCGACCAGCACCGACGGCGGCAGCACCGTGTTGTCGCGCACGCTGCGGCCGACCCAGCTCACATGCAGGGTGTCGCGCGCGGACAGCAGCGCTTCCAGGAACAGATAGCGGTCGTCCTCGCGGCGCGAGCGGTCGCCCGGCAGGGCCTGGCCCGGCTGCGCCATCAGGTCGAAATCGGCAGGGGTTTGTTGACGGGGATAGTCGCCGTCGTTCATGCCGAGCAGGCAGACCACGCGGAACGGAATGGCGCGCATCGGCATCAGCGTGCCGAAGCTCACCGCGCCGCCCATGAAGCGCTGCGACAGGCGGCTGGCGTCGATGCTTTCGAGCCAGTGCTCGCGCACGATCTCCAGCGGCAGCGGCTCGTCCAGCGCCGCTTCCGCGCAGGCGTCGAGCCAGGCGTCCAGGCTTTCGTCGAGGCGGCGCAGGCGGTCGCCGTCGGTGCCGTCCCCGCTGTCGAAGAACGCGGCGAGCAGGTCGCGCAGCCGCGTCGCCCAGACCATCGGCGCGGCGGGCGCGCGCAGCGCATGCCAATGCAGTTCCAACTGGTCGAGCAGGCGGCTGAGCGGGCCGAGCAGGCTGGCGTCGAGGCCGCCGACTTCGCCGTAGGGCGCGGTGTCCTGCCAGGTCTCGCCAGGGCCGACCGCATAGCCGAGCAGCAGCCGGCGCAGGCCGAAGGCCCAGCTGTTCTGCGCCTGCGGCGGCAGCCCGAGGCTTTCCTTCTGCGCGCCGTCCAGGCCCCAGCGAATGCCGGCGCCCTCGATCCAGCGCCGCAACGTGGGCAGGCCGGTCTCGTCGATATCGAACCGGTCGCGCAGCGCGGGCACGTCGAGCAGGTCGAGGATGTCGCTGACGGTGAAGCGCGATTCCGGCAGCGACAGCAGGTGTTCCAGCGCCACCAGCAGCGGCGCGGCGCCGCGGTCCGGCTGGTCGGCGACGGCGTAGGGCAGGTGGCGCGGATCGCCGGGCGGAATGCGGCCGAACACCGCCTGCACATGCGGCGCGTAGCCCTGGATGTCCGGCACCATCACGATCACATCGCGCGGCGCCAGCGGACGGCCTTCGCGCTGGGCCTGCTCGAACAGCGCGAGCAGGCGGTCGTGCAGGATCTCCACCTCGCGCTGCGCGTTGTGGGCGACGTGGAAGCTCAGCGAGTCGTCGTCCTCGCGCCAGGCGCGACGTTGCGCCGGATCGCCGGGCAGCGGCTCGAGATCGAGCACGGCCTGCTGCACCTGGTGCAGCAAGGTATCGCGACCGGGATCGGCGAACAGGTCGATGCTCGAACCCCAGGCGCTGAAGCGGCGGCGATAACGCTCCGGCTGGTCGAAGCTGTCGAGCAGGCGGATGTAGTCGCGCCCCTGCTTGCCCCACGCCGCCAGCAGCGGGTTGGCGTGCAGGTGCAGCTCTTCGTAGCGCGGCTGCTCGGGCAGGCCGGGCTTGCCGGGCTGGCGCCGGCGTTCGCCGCGCAGCAGCTCGCGGTCCTCGATGATGTCGGCCCAGTAGTGGCGGCAGGGATTGGCCACCATCAGCAGCACCTGGCTGTGCCGGGCCAATGCGGTGAGCGCTTCCAGCGTCTGCAGCGGCAGCGAGGAGATGCCGAACACCACGATGCGCCGCGGCAGCCGCGCCGGCCGTTCGGCCATCGCCTGCGCGCGCTCGACGAAGGCGGCGTGGACCGCGGCGCGATGGCTGTCGCGGAAGGCGGGACCGACATCGTCCAGCAGCAGTCGCCACAGCTGTGCCTGCCAGCGCTGTCCCGAAGGCAGCGGCGCTCGCCGGCCGCGCCAGTCGTCGGCCAGCTCGTCGACGCCGCGTTCCCAGTCGGCCAGCCAGTGCGCGCGATAGACCTGGTACTGGTCGAACAGGTCGGCGATGCGCGCGGCGAGCTGGTAGCGCTTGCGCCAGTCGGGCTGCTCGCCGAGGAAGTCGCGCAGCGGGCGGAAGTCGGCGTCGTCCAGGTGGCGCGGGATCAGCCGCAGCAACCGCCAGGCCAGGCGCGATTTGTCGAACGGCGAGGTCGGCGGCACCGCATCGCGGCCGAGCACCGCGCGATAGGCGTCCCACAGGAAGCGGCCGGGCAACTGCACCTGCACCGCGGCGCTTATGCCCAGGCCGCCTGCTTCCGGCGGCCGCGCCAGGGCCAGCTTCAGCCACTGCGCGATGCCGTTGCTCTGCACCAGCATCAGCTCGTCTTCCAGCGGGCGCAGCGGCGTGCGCTGGATCCAGGCGGTGAGCAGGTCGCGCAGATCCTCCAGGCGGTTGCCATGGATGACCATCAGGCCCGGTTCGATCGGCACGTCGAGGGGCAGGGCCAGGGTGGCGGTCACGGCCGGCGGCGCGAAGAGGTGGTCATGCGGGAATTGTGGCGGACATCGGCGTGGCACGCCACGCGTGCCGGTGTTGCTGCGCACCCGCAGCGAGCGGACCCTGAAACGAACATCGCCGCATGCGGTGAGGCATGCGGCGATGGGTGTTGCGGGTGAAGCTTGGCAGTGGGCCACGCATGTTTGTGCGCGGGTGACGCATTGTGCGCCAACGTATGTGGTCGGTGTCAATACTTTTGTGTCTGCCCGAACGCGGCGGCGGTGATCGATGCGGATGACGATCGACGCCGGCGAGGCGTCGTCATGCGACGCATGCGTCGAGGTCGGCGACTGTTTTCATGATCAGAATGTGTAGCGCGCGCGGCCATACCAATACGCGCCGTTGACGCCGATCGGCGAGATCACGTCATACGGAAAATTGCCGGCATAGTTGATGTCGCTGTTGGAACGGGTCGGGTATTGGTTGGTGAGGTTGTAGCCGCCCAGCGCCAGGCTGAAGCGCGACGTCAGATGCAGTTCGGCCTCGGCGTCGAGCTGCCAGCGCGCGGCATAGACCTGGCGCGGTTCGAAGCCGCCGCCGAAGTCGAACACGCGCACGGTCGAACCCTGCCGCGTGACGCGGCCGAGCAGGGACCAGCGGCGGTTGTTCCAGCTGGCGCTGAACGAGCCGCGCTGGCGCGGCGCGGCGTCGGTGAGCGTGTTGCGCTCCTCGTCGCCGAACAGCACGTTGCCGGCGCCGGTGGCGGCCAGTTCCGGCGGCGTGGCGCGCACGGCGCGGATATCGGTGTGGTTGCGGCTGTAGGCGAGGGTCAGCAGCAAGTTGCCGCCGGCCCAGGGCGTGCGGTAGTTGCCGACCAGCTCGGCGCCGCGCGTGCGGGTATCCACCGCATTGGTGAAGAAGGCCACGCTCTGCACGCCGGGGACACCGAAGTGCTGCAGGATGTAATCCTCGAGTCCGGCGCTGTCGATGGTCTCGGACAGGGTGACGCGGTCGTCGATGCTGATCTGGTAGGCGTCCAGGCTGAAATCGAAGTGCTCGCCGACCTGGCCGGTCAACCCTAAGCTGAAATTGCGCGACTTCTCCGGCTTCAGCGCCTGCGCGCCCAGGCCGCGCGCGATCGGGTTGCGCACGGACAGAATGCGTCCGGTGACCAGCTTGCCGTCGGCACCGTAGCCGCTGGTGGTGGATTCGAAGCCGATCTGGCTGAGCGAGGGCGCGCGGAAATTGTTGGAGGCGGCGCCGCGCAGCGCGAAGCCCGGCGCGAACTCCCAGCGTGCGCTGAGCTTGCCGCTCCAGTTGCCGCCGAAATCGCTGTAGTGCTCGTAGCGCGCCGCGGCATCGGCAAAGAAATGATCCGTGATGTCGCTGGACAGCTCCGCGTAAGCGGCGCCGACGTTGCGCGACAGCCGCGCGGCATCCTGCGGCTGCAGGCCGCCGCCGGCCTGCGCGCCGACCGGCGCATCGAGATAGGGGCCGGCGGCATACGAGGCCGGGTCGCCCGGCAGGGTGCGGAACCGTTCGTGGCGGTATTCGGCGCCGAGCGCCAGCGTGACGTAGCGGCTGCCGGCGGCGAATTCGCGGTTGCCGTCGAGGTTGGCGCTGCCCTGGTCGAAGCGGTAGCTGCCGATATGGAAGGCGGTCGGGCTGGCCGCACCCAGCGAGGCGTTGAGCGAATTGCGCAGGTCGTAGTCGAAGGCATTGCTGCCCCAGTTGAGGCTGCCGTCGAGGTTCCACTCGGCGAGCTTGCCGCGGATGCCGGCGGCGGTCTGCACGTCGCGGTTGCTGCCGACGGATTCGGGACGGTAACCGTCGGGATAGATGGCCGGCACGTTGGCGCTGCTGTCCGGATAGCGGAAGTAGTTGTCGCCGATGGTATGGCGCTGCGTATACGTGCCGAACCAGTACAGCCGCGCGGTATCGCCCAGCGGCAGTTCGCTGTTGAGCCAGCCGCTGTAGTTCTCCGACTTGGGGTCGCCCGCGGCGTAGTTGCGCTTGCCGCGCAAGGCCAGGTTGGCGGGCGTGGGATCGGCCAGCCAGTCGGGCACGGTGTCGATGCCGGCGCGGTTGGTGGCATCGTGATGGCCGGCCTCGATGCCGGCGCGGAAGAAACCGCTGCCGGCCAGCCGCGTGCCGAACTTGGCGGCGCCATAGCTGCTGTTGCCGTCGGTGATGGTGCGGTCGGCGGGGCCGAAGCGGGTGTGGTTGGCGCCATAGCTGCCCACCACCTCGCCGCCGTCCGGCGCGTCGTCCAGGATGATGTTGACCACGCCGGCGATGGCGTCCGAGCCGTACTGCGCGCCGGCACCATCGCGCAGCACTTCCACCCGCTTGATCGCGCTGATCGGGATCGCATTGAAATCCACCGGCGTGGTGCCGCGCCCGATCTTGGTGTCGGTGTTGACCAGGGCCGAGGTGTGGAAGCGCTTGCCGTTGACCAGCACCAGCACCTGGTCCGGCGACAGTCCGCGCAGCTGCGCCGCGCGCACGTGATCCGAGCCGCCGGAATTGGATTGGCGCGGGAAGTTGAACGAAGGCAGCAGGTTGGCCAGCGCCTGGCCCAGTTCGCCGTTGACCGCGCCGGCGGCGCGCAGGTCGTCCTGGCTCAGCACGTCCACCGGCACCGGCGATTCCAGCGCGGTGCGGCTGCTGGCGCGCACGCCGGTCACCACGACCTGGTCCAGGGTGCGCGCTTGCTGGTCGGCGGCCTGCTGGGCCTGCGCCTGCAGTGCGGCCAGGGCAAGCACGAGGGTGGCGGACAGTCGGGTGCGGCGGTACTTCCGGGATGGGGCGGACATGCGGATTCCTTGCAGGCGGCGGCAGCGGATCGCGCCGCGCGGTGCGCGGCGTCGAGGTCGATCGAAAGGTGGCGCGGGGCTCAGCGCCCGGCGCGGCGGCTCAGCGGCAACGGCAACATCGCCGCATTCGCACGGTGCGCGAGAGGCTGGGTTGTCCGTCGGGCGAGATGGGCACGGTGCGGGGACGCGAGCAGGTGGAAGAGCGGTGGAGTCGGCTGCGCAAGCGCGCCGTTCGGCATTTGTTGCATTGCGCAAGGCTCGTGTCAATACTTCGTTACGGTTCGTGCGGGCGTCCGAGGGCCTATCCGTCTGGACGTCCAAATGAAAGGAGTGTCGCGCGACGCGGCCGCTTCTATCCCTCCACGCCGCCGGACCCGAAGCTGTAGCGCACGCGCGCATATACATACCGGCCGTTGATGCCGACCGGCGAGATCACGTCGTAGGGAAAGTTTCCGCCGTAGTCGATATCGCTGCGGGAACGGGTGGGGTAGCGATCGGTGAGGTTGTAGCCGCCCACCGCCAGGCTGAAACGCGGGCTGAGGCGCAGCTCGGCTTCGGCGTCGAACTGCCAGCGCGCGGCATGACGCTGGCGTGGCTGGTGGCCGTCGCCGAAGTCGAACACGCGCACCGTCGAGCCCTGCCGCGTGGCCCGGCCGAGCAGTGACCAGCGCCGATCGTTCCAGCTGGCGGTGAACGAGCCGCGCTCGCGCGGGGCGGCGTCGGTGAGGGTGTTGCGCTCCTCGGCGCCGAACAGCAGGTTGCGGGCGCCGATGGCGGTCAGTTGCGACGGCGTGGGCCGCACGCGGCGGATGTCGGTGCGGTTGTAGCTGTAGGCCAGCGTGAGCAGCAGCTTGCCGCCGGCCAGTGGCGCACGGTAGTTGCCGACGAACTCGGCGCCGCGCGTGCGCGTGTCGACTGCGTTGGTGAAGAACGCCACGCTCTGCACGCCGGGGACGCCGAAGCGTCGCTGGATATGGCTCTCCAGGCCGGGGCTGCGGATGGTCTCGGACAGCGTGACGCGATCGGCGACGCTGATCCGATAAACGTCCAGGCTGAAATCAAGATAGTCGCCGAGCTTGCCGGTGAGACCCAGGCTGAGATTGCGCGAGGTCTCCGGCTTGAGCGCCCGTGCGCCCAGGCCGCGCGCGATGGGGTTGTTCACCGAAAGAATGCGGCCGCTGAGCAGCCTGCCGTCGGCGCCGTAACCGCTGGTGGTGGATTCGAAGCCGATCTGGCTGAGCGCGGGTGCGCGGAAGTTGTCGGACACCGTGCCGCGCAGCGCGAAGCCCGGCACGAACTCCCAGCGCGCGCTGAGCTTGCCGCTGCGGTTGCCGCCGAAGTCGCCGTAGTGTTCGTAGCGCGCCGCCAGGTCGATGAAGACCCGTTCGGTGAGATCGCTGGAGACTTCTGCGTAGACGGCGCCGACGCGGCGCGCGATCCGCGCGGCATCCTGCGGCTGCAGACCGCCTCCGGCCTGGGCGCCGATCGGCGCAGCGGCATAGGTGCCGGCTGCGTACGAAGCCGGGTCGCCGGGCCGGGTGCGGAAACGCTCGCGGCGGAATTCGCCGCCCACGGCCAGGTTGAGATAGGCATCGCCTACCGCCAGGCCGCGCTTGCCGTCCAGATTGGCGCTCTCCAGCGCGAAGCGATAGCCGCCGAGACGAAAGGCGGTCGGGCTGGCCGGCCCCAGCGAGGCATTGAGCGAGCGGCGCAGGTCATAGTCGAAGACGTTGCCGCCCACGTTGAAGCTGCCGTCGAGATCCCAGCCCGCCACCTGGCCGCGGATGCCGAGCATGAACTGCATGTCGCGGTTGCGGCCGACCGATTCGGGACGGTAGCCGTCGGGATAGATGGCCGGCACGTTGGCGCTGCTGTCCGGATAGCGGAAGTAATTGGCGCCGATGGTGCGTCGCCGGGCATACATGCCGAGCAGGTAGAGGCGTGCATTCGCGTCCAGCGGGAGTTCGCCATTGAGCCAGCCGCTGTAGTTCTCCGATTGCGGATCGCCCGCCGCGTAGTTGCGCTTGCCGCGCAGGGCCAGGTTGGCGGGCGTGGGGTCGGCCAGCCAGTCGGGCACGGTGTCGCTGCCGGCACGGTTGGTGGCCTTGCGCCGGCCGGTTTCCACGCCCGCATTGAGAAAGCCGTCGCCGGGCAGGCGCGTGCCGAACCTGGCATAGGTATGGCCGCCGTTGCCGTCGGTGATGCGCTGGCGGGTCGCCGGGACATCGGTGCGATGCGCGCCTAAAGTGCGCACGACCTCGCCGCCGTCGGCCGCGTCGTCGAGGACGATGTTGATCACGCCGGCGATGGCGTCCGAGCCGTACTGCGCGCCGGCACCATCGCGCAGCACTTCCACCCGCTTGATCGCGCTGATCGGGATCGCGTTGAAGTCCACCGGCGTGGTGCCGCGCCCGATCTTGGTGTCGGTGTTGACCAGGGCCGAGGTGTGGAAGCGCTTGCCGTTGACCAGCACCAGCACCTGGTCCGGCGACAGTCCGCGCAGCTGCGCCGCGCGCACGTGATCCGAGCCGCCGGAATTGGATTGGCGCGGGAAGTTGAACGAAGGCAGCAGGTTGGCCAGCGCCTGGCCCAGTTCGCCGTTGATGGCGCCGGCAGTGCGCAGGTCGTTCCGGCTCAATACATCGACCGGAGCCGGCAGCGCGGTGGCGGTGCGTCCGCTGGCGCGCACGCCGATCACCACGATCTTTTCCAACTGGTGCACCTGCTCGTCTGCGGCGACCTCCCAGGCCTGCGCCTGGGCAACGAGGGTGGCCAGGGCGATCGCGGCGGGCAGGCGGGCGAGGCGGTACTTGCGGTGAAGAGCGGGCATGCTTCGCTTCCGTGTGGCGCGGCGAAATCCGCCGCAGCCGCATTTGTTCATTGCGAAAAGCTCGCGACAATGCTTTGCTTGCCGCTCTTTCTATCCATTTGGACGTCCAAACGGCGATGGCCGGTCGACCGGCTCTTGTCAATGCCCCGCCGCCTGCCATGGATATCCGAATGGACGTTGCATGGGCCACACAAAGGAACCGACCATGATCTTTCTACGCAGGCTGCCGATGGTTCTGCTGCTCGGGCTGGCGACAGGGTGCGCCTCGCAGGCCACCGCGCCGGGCGCTTCGACCCTGCAGGGCGACGCCGCGCATCCGGCGGCGACGCGCGGCTGGGTGGAGACGCGGCTGTATTTCGGCCTCGGCCTGGTCGACCAGCCCGACGGCGGCGTGAGCGAGCAGGCCTGGCGTACTTTCCTCGACCAGGAGGTGACGCCGCGCTTTCCCGACGGGCTCAGCGTGATCGACGTGTACGGGCAGTGGCAGGGCAAGCAGCAGGCCGCGCCCGAGCGGCTGCGCTCCAAGCAGCTGGTGGTCGACTATCCGGATTCGCCGGAGAGCCGCGCGAAGATCGAGGCCATCCGCGCGGCATGGAAGCAGCGCACGGGCGACCAGTCGGTATTGCGGGTGACGCAGCCGGTGGATGTATCGTTCTGACTTTTCGTCATGCCGGCGCAGGCCGGAATCCAGCGGCGGAAGAGCAGGGGCGGTGCGATCGCTTTCACGCGCTTTTCGTTACCGGATTGCGGCCTGCGCCGGCATGACGGGCTTTGAAGGAACTTACTTTTGAACAACACAAGCGCACGCCGCTGGCTCACACCCGGCGACCTCAACGGCTTCCTCGGCCTGGTGGTGGACAACCTGTCCATCATGGCCTTCATCGCCACCGCCTTGATCGGCCTGTTCGGCTTCCCCGCCGACATCGTGTTCCTGCGCATGTTTCCCGGCACCGCGCTGGGTGTGCTGCTGGGCAATCTCGCCTACACCGCGATGGCGCGCCGGCTGGCCGCGCGCGTGGGCCGCGACGACGTGACCGCGATGCCGCTGGGCCTGGATGCGCCGACCAGCATCGGCATGGCGCTGCTGGTGCTCGGCCCGGCCTTTGTGCATTTCAAGCAGGGCGGCATGGACGAGGCGGCCGCCGCGCAGGCCACCTGGGAACTGGGCATGGCCTCGCTGGTGGTGATGGGCGTGCTGAAGTTCGTGCTGTCGTTCTTCGGCGGCGCGGTGCAGCGGCATGTGCCGCGCGCGGGGCTGCTCGGTTCGATCGCCGGCATCGCCCTGGTGCTGATGGGTTTCCTGCCGCTGGTGGAGATCATGAAGGTGCCGCTGGTCGGCTTTGCCGGCCTGGGCGTGGTGCTGTACGCGCTGGTGGCGAAGGGGCGCCTGCCGTTCGGCGTGCCGGGCGTGCTGGCGGCGGTGGCGATCGGTGCGGCGCTGTACTACGTGCTGGGGCCGCTGGGCTGGCTGGGCAGCGGCTATCACGCGCCGGCCGGATGGACCTGGCGTTTCGCGCTGCCGCTGCCCACTCTCAGGTGGATCGACGGCATCGCCTACACCGTGCCGTATCTGCCGCTGATCCTGCCGTTCGGCTTGCTGATGGTGGTCGGCGGCATCAATGTCACCGAAAGCGCGCGCGCTGCCGGCGATGAATACCGCACCCGCGACATCCTGCTGGTGGAAGCGCTGGCGACCCTGGTCGCCGGTTTCTGCGGCGGCGTGGCGCAGACCACGCCGTATATCGGCCAGCCTTCGTACAAGGCGATGGGCGCGCGCAGCGGCTATACCCTGCTGACCGGCATCGTGATCGGACTGGGCGGCGTGTTCGGCTATCTGTCCAACCTGGTGGAGCTGGTGCCGCTGTCGGTGCTGGCGCCGATCCTGGTGTTCGTGGCGATCGGCATCACCGTGCAGGCGTTCGAGGCCACGCCGATGCGCTATGCGGCGGCGGTGGTATTCAGCTTCTTCCCGGCGATCGCGCGCATGGTGACGATCAAGCTGAGCGATCCGACCTATGTAGCGCCCGCGCATTTCGCCGAGCTGTTCGGCCAGCATGGGCATGGCGTGGCGGAGCTGGCGGTGATCACCATCCTGGGCAATGGCTTCATCATTACTTCGATGGTGTGGGCCAGCTTCGTGGTGGCGCTGATCGACGGCAAGACCGGGCGCGCGGCCTTGATCCTGCTGCTGGGCGGTGCGCTGACGCTGTTCGGCCTGATCCATTCGGTGGATCCGGCGGGCGGCGTGTATCTGCCTTGGCTGCTGGATGCGCAGGCGCGTGCGCTGGTGTGGCAGTTCGCCGGGGCTTACGGCGTGCTTGCGGTGGTGCTGCTGTTGCTCAGCGTGCAGCGCGGGAAGCCAGCGGCGACTTCGACCTAGGCCTGACGATATAGGCCGTTTGAACGAGCCCGGCATGGCCGGGCTTTTTCTTTGCGTTCTGCGACGCGTGCACGAATGGCGTATGAATTTGAGCAGGTACGGCGCAACTCATTTCGTCGCGTTTTGGGTAGCCTGTACGCCGGAACGCAACGTTGGGCGTTCCCGGCATGGATCGCTGCGCCGCAAGGCGAAGGACGGGAAAGTTCGGCAGTCCAGTCAGGTGTCTTGAAAGGGGACCATCGATGTTGCTCAACAACGCCGGCGCACTGGTGGAGGACCGTATTGTCCTCGGGCCGGGTGAGCCGTGGGAGGTTTTCTTCTTCGTTTCGGAAGTGGTAGCGGGCGCGGGCAAGGGGCATTTCAACGACGCGCACCGCTCGCTGGCCTATGTGCTGCGCAAGCTGGGCCTGGCCTGCGCCAGGGCCATGCTGGCCAGGCGGCTGGGCTGGCGAAAGCATGCCGCGCCACGCTTCATCGCGATTCGCCGAGGGGACGAAGTGCTCGGCGCCATGTTGCTGGAGCCGCAGCAGCTCAAGGACGGTTCGCCCATCCTGCTGATCGAATACATGGTCGTGGCGGCGGCTGCCCGCCGTGCCGGCATCGGCAGGCAGCTGGTGGAATATGCGAAGCGGCATGCACCGGCCGGCGGCGTGGAGAGCTACTGCACCGAGGCGTCGCGCGGGATGCAGCGGCTGCTCAAGCGCCAGGGCTTCATGCGCACGCACCGGGCCAGGGAAATCCAGGTCGCCGCGGACGACCGGCTGTCGGTGCCGTCGCGCTGGCTCTGGCGGCCGTAACGCTGTTGCGCAAGAAAAAAGGGCCCGGCATGCCGGGCCCTTTTCTTTGACCGATGGAGTGCACCCTCAGTCGCGCGCTTCCAGCGCCCGGTTCAGGCGCAGCGCGCCCAGCGTGCAGATCGCGCCCGACAGCAGATACACCGTCACCGCGCCCAGCCCGAACTTGCTCGACAGCCCCAGCGCCACCAGCGGCGCGAAGGCGGCGCCGATCAGCCAGGCCACGTCGGTGGTGAGGGCCGCGCCGGTGTAGCGGAAGCGGATCGGGAAGTTCGAGGTCACCGTGCCGGCGGACTGGCCGTAGGACAGGCCGAGCAGGGCGAAGCCGATCAGGATGAAGGCGTCCTGCGCGGCGCGGCTGCCGCCGAGCAGCCAGGGCGCGAAGAAACTGAAGATGCCGATCAGGGCGGCCAGCGTGCCCAGGGTGGTGCGGCGGCCGATGCGGTCGGCGACGAGGCCCGAGGCGATGGTGCCCAGGATGCCCACGCCCGCGCCGATCACCTGGATCAGCAGCACCTGGTTGACCGTCTGGGTCGAGCCCAGGGTGATCCACGACAGCGGGAACACCGTGACCAGGTGGAACAGCGCATAGCTGGCCAGGGCCGCGAAGGCGCCCAGGAAGATGTTGTAGTCCTGCTTGCGCAGCATCTCGAAGATGCCGATGGGTTCGAGCTCGCGCTCTTCCATCGCCTGGGTGTATTCCTCGGTCACCACCAGGCGCAGGCGGGCGAACAGCGCCACCACGTTGATGGCGAAGGCCACGAAGAACGGATAGCGCCAGCCCCAGCCCAGGAAGTCCTCGCCGGACAGCTGGCTGTGCAGGAACAGGAACAGCGCGCTGGCCAGCATGAAGCCGATCGGCGCGCCGAGCTGGCCGAGCATGGCGTACCAGCCGCGGCGGCCCTTCGGCGTATTGAGCGCCAGCAACGAGGGCAGGCCGTCCCAGGAGCCGCCGAAGGCGATGCCCTGCAGCAGGCGGAAGAACGCCAGCAGCGCGATGGCGCGCCAGCCCAAAGACTCGTAGCCGGGCAGGAAGGCCATGCCGACGGTGGCGCTGCCGAGCAGGAACAGCGCCGCGGTCAGCTTGGTGCCGCGGCTCCAGCGGCGCTGGATGGTCATGAACAGGGCGGTGCCGAACGGGCGCGCCACGAAGGCCAGGGCGAACACCACGAAGGACAGCAGCAGCCCGTGCAGGCGGTCGCGGAACGGGAAGAACACCGACGGGAACACCAGCACCGAGGCGATGCCGAAGACGAAGAAGTCGAAGTATTCGGAGGCGCGGCCGATCACCACGCCGACCGCGATCTCGCTGGGCGCGACCTGCGAATGGCCGGGGGCGGGCGTATCCGGCGCCGCGTGCGGGGAGCCGTGCTGGTCGGATCCGTGCTGATCAAAAGTGCTCGACATCGCCATGCTTGAACTTGAGAACCGGGGTAGTTCGCGTAAGGATCGCACCGGTGGCGTCGAACCGCCATGAGACAAAGTGTCCTATTCCGCGATGCAGCACGCGTAGGTTAACTTTTCAGGTCTCCCCCCATGCTTCTGGTCCCTTTCCGGCCCATGTCCTCCAAGGTTCTCCGCGGACTGCTGCTTCCTGCCGTCCTGTTGCTGTCGGGCTGCCAGACCGTGCTCATGTCGCCCTCCGGCGACCTGGCCGTGCAGCAGCGCGACATCATCCTTATCTCGCTGGTGCTGATGCTGCTCATCGTGGTGCCGGTGATCGGCCTCACGCTGTTCTTCGCCTGGCGCTACCGGGCCTCCAACCAGAAAGCCACCTACAAGCCGGACTGGGACCACTCCACCGTGCTGGAGCTGCTGATCTGGTCGGCCCCGCTGCTGATCATCATCGCGCTGGGCGCGCTGACCTGGGTGAGCACGCACAAGCTGGACCCGTTCCGTCCGCTGGAGCGTATCTCGCATGGCCGTGAGATCCCGGCCGGGGTCAAGCCGCTGGAAGTGGACGTGGTCGCGCTCGACTGGAAATGGCTGTTCATCTATCCGGAGCAGGGCATCGCCACGGTGAACGAACTGGCCGCGCCGGTCGATCGCCCGATCCAGTTCAAGATCACCGCCTCGACCGTGATGAACTCTTTCTTCATCCCCTCGCTGGCCGGCCAGATCTATGCCATGCCGGGCATGGAGACCAAGCTGCACGCCGTGATCAACAAGGCGGGCACTTATGAAGGCATCTCGGCGAACTACAGCGGCGCCGGCTTCTCGGGCATGCACTTCAAGTTCCTGGGCCTGAGCGAAGGCGAGTTCGAGCAGTGGGTGGCCAAGGCGAAGGATGGCGGCGCGCTGACGCGCGAGAGCTACCTGCAGCTGGAGAAGCCCAGCGAGAACGAGCCCGTGCGCCGCTACGCCAGCGTCGTGCCCGACCTGTATCCGGCCATCGTCAATCTGTGCGTTGCGCCAGGCACGCCCTGCATGCACGAGACCATGGCGAAAGACGCCGCCCGCGCAGGCAAGCCTGCGGGCGAGCACGACATGTCGCACATGGAACACATGGAGCACTGACCGTGCGCCGTCCGATTCGCCTTATGCATTACGCCTTGCCGGGTGTCCAAGATGTCTGACCATCCCGATCTGACCAAACTGATCTTCGGCCGTCTCAGCTGGGACGCCATCCCGTTCCACGAGCCGATCCTGCTGGCCACCTTCGCCGCCGTCCTCGTCGGCGGCCTGGTGCTGCTCGGCCTGATCACCAAGTACCGCCTGTGGGGCTATCTCTGGCACGAGTGGTTCACCAGCATCGATCACAAGAAGATCGGCATCATGTATATGGTGCTGGGCCTGGTGATGCTGCTGCGCGGCTTCGCCGACGCCATCATGATGCGCCTGCAGCAGGCGATCTCCTTCGGCGACAACCTCGGCTACCTGCCGCCGCATCACTACGACCAGGTCTTTACCGCCCATGGCGTGATCATGATCTTCTTCGTGGCGATGCCGATCGTGACCGGCCTGATGAACTACATCGTGCCGCTGCAGATCGGCGCGCGCGACGTGGCCTTCCCGTTCCTCAACAACTTCAGCTTCTGGATGACCACCAGCGGCGCCGTGCTGGTGATGGCCTCGCTGTTCGTGGGCGAGTTCGCGCGCACCGGCTGGCTGGCGTATCCGCCGCTGTCGGGCATCCTGGCCAGTCCGGACGTGGGCGTGGACTACTACATATGGTCCCTGCAGATAGCCGGCGTGGGAACGCTGCTGTCGGGCGTCAACCTGCTGGTCACCATCATCAAGATGCGCGCGCCGGGCATGAAGCTGATGCAGATGCCGGTGTTCACCTGGACCGCGCTGTGCACCAACGTGCTGATCATCGCCGCCTTCCCGGTGCTGACCGCGGTGCTGGCGCTGCTGTCGATGGACCGGTACCTGGGCACCCACATGTTCACCAACGAGCTTGGCGGCAACGCCATGATGTACGTGAACCTGATCTGGATCTGGGGCCATCCGGAGGTCTACATCCTGATCCTGCCGATGTTCGGCGTGTTCTCCGAAGTGGTGTCGACTTTTGCCGGCAAGCGCCTGTTCGGCTACACCTCGATGGTGTACGCGACGATCGTGATCACCGTGCTGTCCTACCTGGTCTGGCTGCACCACTTCTTCACGATGGGCTCGGGCGCGAGCGTGAACTCGTTCTTCGGCATCACCACGATGATCATCTCGATCCCCACGGGCGCGAAGATCTTCAACTGGCTGTTCACCATGTACCGCGGCCGCATCCGCTTCGAGCTGCCGATGATGTGGGTGGTGGCCTTCATGGTGACCTTCGTGATCGGCGGCATGACCGGCGTGCTGCTGGCGGTGCCGCCGGCGGACTTCTCGCTGCACAACAGCCTGTTCCTGATCGCGCACTTCCACAACGTGATCATCGGCGGCGTGCTGTTCGGCGCGTTCGCGGCGATCAACTTCTGGTTCCCGAAGGCGTTCGGCTTCAGGCTCGATCCGTTCTGGGGCAAGTGCTCGTTCTGGCTGTGGGTGGTGGGCTTCTACTTCGCCTTCATGCCGCTGTACGTGCTGGGCCTGATGGGCGTGACCCGCCGCATCAGCCACTTCGAGGATCCTTCGCTGCAGATCTGGTTCCAGATCGCCGCCTTCGGCGCGGTGCTGATCGCACTGGGCATCGGCGCGATGCTGATCCAGTTCGTGGTGAGTTTCCTGCGCCGCGAGCAGCTGCGCGACGTCACCGGCGATCCCTGGGGCGGCCGCACGCTGGAGTGGTCCACCTCCTCGCCGCCGCCGGCCTACAACTTCGCCTTCACCCCGGTGGTGCACGACGGCGATGCCTGGTGGCAGATGAAGCGGCTGGGCTGGCAACGTCCGCTGGCCGGGTTCATCGACATCCACATGCCGAAGAACACCGGGGCCGGCATCATCCTGGCCGGCATCAGCACGGTGCTGGGCTTCGCCATGATCTGGCAGATGTGGCTGCTCGCCGCGCTGGCCTTCGTCTCCCTGCTGGCCGTGGCGATCGGGCATACCTTCAACTACAACCGCGAGTACTACATCCAGGCCGCCGACGTGGCCCGGGTGGAGGCGGCGCGCACCGAGCAGCTGGCCAGCCATGTCTGACGCGAAGTCCTACGACACCTACAACACGGCCGCTGCGCCGCTGAGGTTCCACCAGGAAACCGAGCACCATCCGGAGAACGGCACGCTGCTCGGCTTCTGGCTGTACCTGATGAGCGACTGCCTGATCTTCGCCTGCCTGTTCGCGGTGTACGGCGTGCTGGGCCGCAGCTATGCGGGCGGTCCCACCGGCGCGGAGATCTTCGAGCTGCCGCTGGTGGCGCTCAATACCTCGCTGCTGCTGCTGTCGTCGATCACCTATGGCTTCGCCATGCTTGAGATGCAGCGCAACCGCGTGAACGGCACGCTGGTGTGGCTGGCCGTCACCGGCCTGCTGGGCGCGGGCTTCATCGGCATCGAGCTGTACGAGTTCGGCAACCTGATCGCCGAGGGCAACGGCCCGCAGCGCAGCGCCTTCCTGTCTTCGTTCTTCACCCTGGTCGGCACGCACGGCCTGCACGTGAGCTGCGGCATCATCTGGCTGATCACCTTGATGGTGCAGGTCAAGCGCAAGGGCCTGATCGGCCCGAACAAGCGCCGCCTGTGGTGCCTGTCGATGTTCTGGCATTTCCTGGACGTGGTGTGGATCGGCGTCTTCAGCTTTGTCTATCTGATGGGAGTGCTGCCGTGAGCGCGCATACCGACGTCCATGCCGCGCACGACGGCCACGATCATCACCACGACCCGCATGACGAGCATCACGACGACGGCATCGGCCACGTCTCGCTGAAGGGCTACATGATCGGCTTCGTGCTGGCGGTGCTGCTCACCGCAGTGCCGTTCGCGCTGGTGATGAGCGGTGGCCTGAAGGATTCCGGCACTACCGCGCTGGTGATCCTGGGCTTCGCCGCCGTGCAGATCGTGGTGCACATGGTGTACTTCCTGCACATGAACGCGAAGTCGGAGGGCGGCTGGAACATGCTGGCCCTGATCTTCACCGCGGTGCTGGTGCTGATCACCTTGAGCGGTTCGATCTGGGTGATGTACCACCTCAATCACAACATGATGCCGGCCCTGATGGACCCGCGGAACCTGCCGTGACCTCTCTCCCGGCGGTGCCATGCCTCGGCTAGGCGCCGCCGACGCGGTCGAACGCGGCCCGCGCGGGCCGCTCGCTTTATCCCTGCTGGCGCTGCTCGCGCTGGCGGCATTCGCCGGCTTCGTCGCGCTGGGCACCTGGCAGGTGCATCGCCTGGCCTGGAAGCGCGACCTGATCGCCCGCGTCGAGCAGCGCGTGCATGCACCGGCCACGCCCGCGCCCGCGCCGTCCGAATGGCCTGCGGTGACGGCGACCAGCCACGAATATCGTCACGTGCGCCTCGCCGGCAGTTTCCTTTACGAGCAGCAGGTCCTGGTCACGGCGAGCACCGCGCTGGGCAGCGGCTACTGGGTGATGACGCCCTTGCGCCAGGCGGACGGTTCGATCGTGCTGGTCAACCGCGGCTTCGTGCCGGCCCAGACCTGCGGGCGCGACGGTCCCTGCGTGCTTGGGCCTTCCGGCGAAACAATGATCACCGGCCTGCTGCGCACGCCCGAGACGAAAGTGTTCCTGCGCCACAACGATCCGGCGCACGCGCGCTGGTATGCGCGCGATGTGCAGGCGATCGCCGCCGCGCACGGCCTGGGCACGGTGGCGCCGTTCTTCGTCGACGCGGATGCCGATCCGCAGCATGCGGACGCCTGGCCGCGCGGCGGCCTGACCGTCACCCGCTTTCCCAACAGCCACCTGAGCTACCTGATCACCTGGTACGTGCTGGCGTTGATGGTGCTGGCGGCGGCGTTTTACGTGGGCCGCCACGAATACCGGCTGCGGCGCAGGCGGCGGGCCGGATAGGGCCCGGGGGCCGGAAATCTTTGCCGGCGGGCATTGACCTGTTGGCGGAGTCCCCGTATAGTTTCGCGCTTCCGGCGGGCGGTTAGCTCAGCGGTAGAGCACTGCCTTCACACGGCAGGTGTCACAAGTTCGATCCTTGTACCGCCCACCATCCCGATCGAAAAGAAGGCCACCCCCGCGGTGGCCTTCTTGTTTTCGCGCCGCCACCCTGCCGACGAAAGGGCATGGGAAGAGGCTGCGCTTACAATGCCCCGGCTGACCCGTAGGGATGACCGCCATGCACGAAGCTCTCGCCAATCTGCACCTGATCACGCTGACGCCATGGAAAGTCATCGGCCTGCTCGGCACGCTGCTGTTCACCGCACGCTGGTTCGTGCAGTTCTACGCCACCAAGAAGCAGAAGAAAGTAGTGGTGCCGATGTCGTTCTGGTACCTGTCGGTCGCCGGCAGCGTGCTGACCCTGGCCTATTTCATCTGGGGCAAGAACGATTCGGTCGGCATCATCCAGACGGCCTTCCCGATGCTGGTGTCGATCTACAACGTGTTCTCGCACCTGCGCCAGCACAAGCCGGAGACGGTGCGGCCGGGCGGGCCGGAAGAGACCTGAGCAAACCCAGGTTCCGTCAACCTCACGACGGCGTCATCCCGGCGCAGGCCGGGATCCAGTGGCGGCAATATCCGGTTGTCGTCGAGCGCTTCAGAAGCAGCTTTTGGCCATGCAAAGAGGTTGCGTGGTCGTCACTGGATCCCGGCCTGCGCCGGGATGACGTCGGGGTAAATCCGCGCCATCCGGCTAGTTCTTCCCCTCAATCCGGGTCGTAATCCAGGTTCGGCGCCAGCCACCGTTCCGCTTCCTCGCGCGTCCAGCCCTTGCGCTTGGCGTAATCCTCGACCTGTTCGCGGGTCAACCGTCCCACTACGAAGTACTGGCTGTCCGGGTGCGAGAAGTACCAGCCGGACACCGCCGCGGTGGGATACATGGCGTAGCCCTCGGTCAGCTCGATGCCCGCGTTGGCGGTGGCGTCCAGCAGCTTGAACAGCGTGCTCTTCTCGGTGTGGTCCGGGCAGGCCGGATAGCCGGGGGCGGGGCGGATGCCGCGGTATTTCTCGTCGATCAGCGCTTCGTTGTCCAGCGCCTCGTCCGGCGCATAGCCCCAGAACTCGCGGCGCACGCGCTGGTGCATGCGTTCGGCGAAGGCTTCGGCGAGGCGGTCGGCCAAGGCCTTGAGCAGGATCGACGAGTAGTCGTCGTGCGCCGCTTCGAAGCGCGCCACGTGTTCCTCGATGCCGATGCCCGCGGTGACGGCGAACGCGCCCACCCAGTCCTGCTTGCCGGCTTCCTTCGGCGCGATGAAATCGCCCAGCGAGAAATCCGGCCGGTCCGCCGGCTTGTCGGCCTGCTGGCGCAGGTGGCGCAGCACGGCGAGCTTGCGGCCGTCCTCGCCGTAGACCTCGGTGTCGTCGCCCACCTGCGCCGCGCGCCAGAAGCCGATCACCGCGCGCGCGGTCAGCCAACGCTCGGCGACGATGCGGTCGAGCATGGCCTGCGCATCGCGGAACAGTTCGCTGGCCTGGGTGCCGACGATCTCGTCCTTGAGGATGGCCGGATAGCGCCCCGCCAGTTCCCAGGCCTGGAAGAACGGCGTCCAGTCGATGTACTCGCGCAGCTCGGCCAGGTCGTAGGCGTCGAACACAGTGACGCCGGGCTGGCGCGGCTGCGGCGGCGCGTAGCCGGCCCAGTCGCAGGTGTAGCGCTGCGCGCGAGCCTTCTCCAGCGGCACCAGGCTCTTGCCGGGGCCGCGGTTGCGATGGCGCTCGCGCACTTCCTCGTAGTCGGCGCGTACCTTGGCCATGAAGGCGTCGACCAGGTCCTTGCTGACCAGCGACTGCGCCACGCCGACGGCACGCGAGGCGTCTTTCACCCACACGGTCGGCGCCTTGTAATGCGGATCGATCTTCAGCGCGGTATGCGCGCGCGAGGTGGTGGCGCCGCCGATCAGCAGGGGAATGCTGAACTCCTGCCGCTGCATCTCGCGCGCGACATGGCTCATCTCTTCCAGCGAAGGCGTGATCAGGCCGGACAGGCCGATCAGGTCGGCGTTGTGCTCGCGCGCGGCATCCAGGATCTTCTGTGCCGGCACCATCACGCCCAGGTCGATCACGTCGAAGTTGTTGCAGCGGAGTACCACGCCGACGATGTTCTTGCCGATGTCGTGCACGTCGCCCTTCACCGTGGCCATCACGATGGTGCCGTTGTTCTTGCCGACGTCGCCGGTGCGCGCTTTTTCTTCCTCGATATACGGCAGCAGGTAGGCCACCGCCTTCTTCATCACGCGGGCCGACTTGACCACCTGCGGCAGGAACATCTTGCCGGCGCCGAACAGGTCGCCGACCACGTTCATGCCGTCCATCAGCGGGCCTTCGATCACGTCCAGCGGACGCGTGGCGAGCTGGCGCGCCTCTTCGGTATCGGCGTCGACGAAAGCGTCGATGCCGTGCACCAGGGCGTGGCTGAGGCGCTCGCGCACGGGCTTCTCGCGCCAGGCCAGGTTCTCGACGACGACTTCGCCCTTCCTGGCCTTATAGTTGTCGGCGATCTCCAGCAGGCGCTCGGTGGCGTCGGGGCGGCGATTGAGCACCACGTCCTCGACGCGCTCGCGCAGCTCGGCCGGCACGTCGTCGTAGATCATCAGTGCGCCGGCGTTGACGATGCCCATGTCCATGCCGGCCTTGATGGCGTGGTACAGGAATACCGAGTGGATCGCCTCGCGCACGGTGTTGTTGCCGCGGAACGAGAACGACACGTTGGAGACGCCGCCGGAAATATGGCTGAGCGGGAAGCGCCGCTTCAGCTCGCGGGTGGCTTCGATGAAGTCCACCGCATAGTTGTTGTGCTCCTCGATGCCGGTGGCGATGGCAAAGATATTGGGGTCGAAGACGATGTCTTCCGGCGGGAAGTCGAGCTGTTCGGTGAGCAACGCATAGGCGCGCGAACAGATTTCCACCTTGCGCTCGCAGGTGTCGGCCTGGCCCTGCTCGTCGAAGGCCATCACCACCACGGCGGCGCCGTACTGCTGCACCTTGCGCGCGTGTTCGAGGAACAGCTCCTCGCCTTCCTTCATCGAGATCGAGTTGACGATGCCCTTGCCCTGCAGGCAGCGCAGGCCGGCCTCGAGCACGGTCCACTTGGAGGAGTCGACCATCACCGGCACGCGGGCGATGTCGGGTTCGGCGGCGATCAGGTTGAGGAAGCGGGTCATCGCCGCTTCCGAATCGATCAGGCCCTCGTCCATGTTGACGTCGATGATCTGCGCGCCGCTGGCGACCTGCTGGCGCGCCACGTCGACGGCCTCCTCGTAGCGGTCTTCCTTGATCAGCTTGCGGAACTGCGCGGAGCCGGTGACGTTGGTGCGCTCGCCGACGTTGACGAACAGCAGGTCCGGCGTGATGACCAGCGGCTCCAGGCCGGACAATCGGGTATGGCGTGTGCTCATCGGATCAGGCGGCTTCGGCGTCGTCGAGGGAGGGGAGGGCACGCGGCGCGCAGTCGCGCACGGCTTCGGCGATCGCCTTGATATGCGCCGGCGTGGTGCCGCAGCAGCCGCCGACCAGGTTGAGCAGGCCGTCGCGGGCGAAGCCGCCGATCACCGCGGCCATCTGCTCGGGCGTCTCGTCGTATTCGCCGAACGCGTTCGGCAGGCCGGCGTTCGGATGGGTGCTGACGAAGCAGCCGGCGACCTGGGCCAGGGTCTGCACATGCGGGCGCAGGTCCGCGGCGCCGAGCGCGCAGTTCAGGCCCACGCTGAGCGGGCGGGCATGCGCGACGGAGTAGTAGAACGCCTCGGCCGTCTGCCCCGAGAGGGTGCGGCCGGAGCGGTCGGTGATGGTGCCGGAGATCATCACCGGCAGGCGCGCGCCGCGTTCGCGGAACAGTTCGCTGATGGCGAACAGCGCGGCCTTGGCGTTGAGCGTGTCGAAGATGGTCTCGACCATGATCAGGTCGGCGCCGCCGTCGACCAGGCCGGCGGCGGCCTCGGTGTAGTTGGCGGCCAGTTCCTCGAAGGTGACGTTGCGGAAGCCCGGGTCGTTGACGTCCGGCGACAGCGAGGCGGTGCGGCTGGTGGGGCCGAGCACGCCGATCACAAAGCGCGGTTGCTCCGGGGTCTTCGCGGTCCACGCGTCGCAGGCGGCGCGGGCGAGGCGGGCGCCTTCGAGGTTCAGTTCGTGCGCCAGGTGCTCCAGGTGGTAGTCGGCCTGGCTGATGCGGGTGCTGTTGAAGGTATTGGTCTCGACCAGGTCGGCGCCGGCTTCGAGATAGGCCTCGTGCACGCCGCGGATGATCGCCGGCTGGGTCAGCGTGAGCAGGTCGTTGTTGCCCTTGAGGTCGCAGCCGGGGTGGTCGTGGTGCGCCTCGTGCGCATGGTCGCGGCCTTCGACGAAACGCTCGCCGCGGAAGCCTTCTTCTTCCAGCCGGTGGCCCTGCAGCATGGTGCCCATGCCGCCGTCGAGGATCAGGATGCGTTCGCGCAGCGCGGCTTCGAGCAGGGCGACGCGGTCGGGGTGGAGCCAGGGCAGGGCGCTCATGCGGATCTCCTTACGGCTTGCGCGCGAGCAGGCTGATCACCTCGAAATGAGGGGCCTTGCGCTCGCGGCTCAGGCGGGTACAGCTGATGTCTTCCAGGCCCGCGCGGCGCGCGTAACCGGAGAGTTCCTCCTGGGCAAAGCCCAGGTTGCGGTGGTCGAACGGCTCCACCACGGCGCGGTGGTCGTGCTTGCCCAGGGTCACCGCCAGCAGGCGGCCGCCGGGGCGCAGCAGGCGCGAGGCCTCGGCCACGGCCTTGGCCGGCTGCTCGGCATAAGTGAGGGCGTGCAGCATCAACACCAGGTCGAAGCGGCGCTCGCCCAGTTCCAGCGCATGCATGTCGCCCTGGCGCACCTCGACATGGGCGAACGGCTGCAGCCGCTGCGCGGCGGCCTCGGCGACGCGCTCGCTGGAATCCACGCAGACGATCGAGCGCGCATGCGGCGCCAGCAGCTCGGCGGTGATGCCGTCGCCGGAGGCGATGTCCAGCACGTCGCCGGTTTCCAGCAGCTGCAGCAGCGAGCGAGCCAGGGTTTCCCAGGTGCGGCCGGGCGAGTAATGGCGTTCCATGTCGCCGGCCACGGTGTCGGCCCAGCCGGCTTCGCTGGCGCGCTGGGCGAGCACGGCGGGCAGGCGGGCGGCGTCCTCGCGCAGCAGGGCGTCGTCGATGCTGTCGCGCAGCGAGCGGATCAGGTCGTGCTGGCGCTCGTCACCTTCGCGGTTGGCGCGGTAGTAAGCCGACACGCCGGCGCGGCGGTCGCGCACCAGCTCGGCTTCTTTCAGCTTGGCCAGGTGGGTGGACACGCGCGGCTGGGCCAGGCGCAGTACGGCGGCCAGCTCGGCGACGGTGAGTTCTTCGCGCTCGAGCAAGGCCAGCAGGCGCACCCGGGTGGGGTCGGCCAGCAAGCGCAGAACGCTGGAAGCGGTGGCTAGATCCATGCCGCATCCTTATATCGCGATGGAAAGATGTGAAAGGCTAGGACGGGACCGGGAGGGCGTCAAGGGACAAATTCCGGCGCGCGCCGGCGACGGCGGCGCGGCGCGGCCGGAAGGCCTTCTGCTGCACCGCACACGGGGCTTTTTGCGGCGCCGGCTAAAATATCGGGCTCGCTTTATTCCATTGCCCTCCCGGAGTCCCCCATGGATTTCAGCTTTACCGAAGACCAGCTTTCGATTCAGTCCATCGCCCGCGATTTCGCCCAGAAGCGCATCGTGCCGGTCGCCGCCGAACTGGATGCGAAGGGTGAATTCCCGCTGGAGAACATCCGCGAGATGGGCCAGCTCGGCCTGATGGGCATCGAAGTGCCGCACGAATACGGCGGCGCGGGCATGGATCCGATCGCCTATGTGCTGGCGATGATCGAGATCGCCGCCGCGGATGCGGCCACCTCGACCGTGATGTCGGTGAACAATTCGCTGTTCTGCAACGGCATCCTCAAGCACGGCAACGAGGAGCAGAAGCAGAAATATGTGCGCGCCATCGCCCAGGGCGAGGCGATCGGCGCCTATGCGCTGACCGAGCCGCAGTCCGGCTCCGACGCCTCGGCCATGCATACCCGCGCCACCAAGAACGCCGACGGCGACTGGGTGATCAACGGCAAGAAGAGCTGGATCACCTCCGGCCCGGTGGCGCGCTACATCGTGCTGTTCGCCATCTCCACGCCGGGCATCGGCGCCAGGGGCGTGTCGGCCTTCATCATCGACACCCAGTTGCCGGGCTTCGCCGCCGGCAAGACCGAACCCAAGCTCGGCATCCGCGCCTCGGCCACCTGCGAGATCGAATTCAGCGACTACGTCTGCCCGAAGGAAAACCTGCTGGGCGAGGAGGGCAAGGGCTTCTCCATCGCCATGGGCGTGCTCGACGCCGGCCGCATCGGCATCGCCTCGCAGTCGGTGGGCATCGCCCGCGCGGCCTATGAGGCCACGCTGCAGTGGTCGCGCGACCGCAAGGCCTTCGGCCAGGCGATCGGCAGCTTCCAGATGACCCAGGCCAAGATCGCCGACATGAAGTGCAAGCTCGACGCCGCCACCCTGCTGACCCTGCGCGCCGCATGGACCAAGGGCCAGGCCGAGAAGAACGGCGGCCGCTTCGGCACCGAGGCCTCGGTGGCCAAGCTGGTCGCCTCCGAGGCGGCCATGTGGATCGCCCACCAGGCCGTGCAGATCCACGGCGGCATGGGCTATTCGAAGGAGATGCCGCTGGAGCGGTATTTCCGCGATGCCAAGATCACCGAGATCTACGAGGGCACCAGCGAGATCCAGCGGTTGGTGATCGCGCGGGCGGAGACGGGTTTGCGCTGATCCGTTCGCTACGCCACCGGCGTAGGTTGGGGTGAGCGCGAGCGAACCCCAACGGGACTCCACTTGTGCGGCGCCTGCTGGGGTTCGCCGGCGCTCGCCCCAACCTGCGTCGCTACGTTTGCATAAAACAAAAGCCCCGGCATGCCGGGGCTTTTGCTTGTTTCAGGGACCAGGTAGTCAGTGGCCGGACTGCGCGTCACCGCCGCCATGCGCCTGGCGGATCTTGTGCGAGGACTCGTCCAGCTTGTCGCCCAGGGCGCGGCGCACCACCACGTAGAACACCGGGATCAGCAGCAGGCCCAGGAAGGTGGCGAACAGCATGCCGCCGATCACGCCGGTGCCGATGGCGTGACGGGAGTTCGCGCCGGCGCCGGTGGAGACCGCCAGCGGGAACACGCCCAGGATGAAGGCCATCGAGGTCATCAGGATCGGGCGCAGTCGCAGGCGGGAAGCCGTGACCACCGCGTCGAACAACGACTTGCCCTGCTGCTGCTGTTCGACCGCGAATTCCACGATCAGGATCGCGTTCTTCGCGGCGAGGCCGATCACCGTGATCATGCCGATCTTGAAGTACATGTCGTTCGGCAGGCTGCGCAGCATGGAGAACACCACCGTGCCGAGCAGGCCCAGCGGCACCACCAGCAGCACCGCGACCGGGATCGACCAGCTCTCGTACAGCGCCGCGAGGCAGAGGAACACGATCACGATCGACAGCACCAGCAGCAGGGTGGCCGAGTTGCCCGCCAGGATTTCCTGGTAGGACTGGCCGGTCCAGTCGGCGCCGAAGCCCTTGGGCAGGCCGGTGTCCACGATGTTCTGCAGCGCGCCCATGGCTTGGCCGGTGGAGTAGCCCTTGCCTTCGCTGGCGACGATTTCCACCGCGGCATAGCCGTTGTAGCGGGTCAGCGCCGGCGAGCCCGTGCCCCAGTTGGTATGCACCACGCTGGAGATGGGGATCATGTTGTACGGGTTGGTGGTCGAGCGCGTCGTCGTCGTGCTGCCGGTGCCGGCCAGCGCGCTGGGGGTGAACACGTGGCTGAGCGCGTCCGGACCCATGCGGAACGGCTGGTCCGCCTGCAGGTAGACGCGCTTGACGCGGCCGCCGTAGACGAAGTCGTTGACGTAGATCGGCGCCAGCGTGAGCTGGATCGCGGTGTACACGTCGCTGACCGACAGGCCCATCGATTCCGCCTGCACGCGGTCCACCTTGATGTCCCACAGCGGAGCATCGGGCAGGGAGTTCGGGCGGGTGCCCAGCAGCGCCGGGTTGCCCTGCGACTTGCCCAGCACCATGCCCATGGCCTGCATCAGCTCGCCGTGGCTCTGGCCCGCGCGCGCCTGCAGGTACATGTCGATGCCGCCGAACTGGCTCAGGCCGCGGATGGTCGGCAGGTTCACCACGAAGATCTGCGCGTCGCGGATGCCATGCAGCACGCCGTTGGCCTGCATGATCAGTTCGTCAGCGGTGATCTTGCGCTCGCTCCAGTCCTTGAGCTTGATGAAGGCCATGCCCGCGCTTTCGCTCTGGCCGACGAAGCTGAAGCCGCTGATCTGGTACATGCCGACGATGGAATCGTTCAGCGGGCTCTGCTTGATGCGCTCGCGCATCTCGGCCATCACCTGCTCGGTGCGCTTGATGGTGGCGCCCGGCGGCAGGTTGACGATGGCCAGCGCGAAGCCCTGGTCTTCGCTGGGCACGAAGCTGGTGGGCAGCTTGGTGTACAGGAAGCCGGCCAGCGCGCAGATCAGCGCGAACAGGATCATCCACCGCGGCGCATGCCGCGCGGCGCTGGAGATATGGCCGCTGTAGGTGTGGGTGACCCAGTCGAACATCTTGTTGAAGCCGCGGTACACGACGTTCTTCTTCTGGTCGTGGGTCGGCTTCAGCATGGTGGCGCACAGCGCCGGGGTGAACGACAGCGCGAGGAAGGCCGAGAAGCCCATCGACACCGCGATGGTCAGCGCGAACTGCTTGTAGATCACGCCCGAGGCGCCGGCCTGCAGCGCCGACGGCACGAACACCGCCGCCAGCACCACGGTGATCGCCACCACCGCGCCGGTGATCTGGCCCATGGCCTTGCGGGTGGCCTCCTTCGGCGGGAGGTGCTCCTCGGTCATGATGCGTTCGACGTTCTCGATCACCACGATCGCGTCGTCCACCACGATACCGATCGCCAGCACCATGCCGAACAGGGTCAGCTGGTTGATGGTGAAGCCCAGTCCGATCAGGCCGATGAAGGTGCCCAGCAGCGCGACCGGGATCACCAGGGTGGGGATGATGGTGGCGCGGATGTTCTGCAGGAAGATCAGCATCACCAGGAACACGAGGATGATCGCCTCGACCAGGGTGTGCACCACTTCGTTGATCGACACCTTCACGAACGGGGTGGTGTCGTACGGCGCGAACCAGGTCACGCCCTGCGGGAAGTCCTTCGCCAGCTCGTCCATCTTGGCGCGCACGGCGGTGGCCACGTCGAGCGCGTTGGCGCCCGGCAGCAGCTGCACGCCGAGGCCGCCGACCGGCTGGCCGTTCCAGGTGGAGACCAGGCCGTAGGTCTGCGGGCCGAACGACACGCGGGCCACGTCGCTCAGGCGCACCACGGTGCCGTCGCTGTTGGCGCGCAGAATGATGTTGCCGAACTCCTCGGGCGAGGAGAAGCGGCCTTCCGCCGACACCGTGGCGGTGAAGCCCTGGTCGGCCGGGGCCGGATCGGCGCCCAGCGAACCGGCGGCGAACTGCACGTTCTGGGTGGACACGGCGTCGCGCACGGCGCTGGCCGAGAGGCCGTAGCCCTGCAGCTTGTCCGGGTTCAGCCAGATGCGCACCGCGTACTCGGCGCCGATCACGCGGGTGCTGCCCACGCCGGGAATACGGCCGACCTGGTCGGCCACCTGCGAGGCGATGATGTCGGCCAGGCGGTTGCCGTCGATCGCCGGGTTGGTGGACACCAGCGACACGAACATCAGGAAGTCAGGATTGTTCTTCGCCACCACCACGCCCTGCTGGGTCACGGCGGTGGGCAGGCGCGGCTGGGCCAGCGAGACCTTGTTCTGCACCTGCACCTGGGCGATGTCCGGGTTGGTGCCGGTCTCGAAGGTGAGGGTGATGGAGGCCGAGCCGTTGGCGTTGGAGGAGGAGGAGAAGTACAGCAGGTGGTCGATGCCGGTGAGCTGCTGCTCGATCACCTGGGTGACGTTCTTCTCCACCGTGTCCGCGTTGGCGCCGGGGAAGGTCGCCGACACCACTACCTGCGGCGGCGCGATGTTGGGGTAGGACTCGATACCCATGTTCAGCATCGCAATCGTGCCGACCATGGTGATGAGGATCGCTACCACCCACGCGAAAATCGGGCGGTCAATGAAAAAACTGGGCATGTCGGTCGACTCCCGTCAGTGCTTGCCGGCCGCGGGCTGGCCGCCCGGCGCGCCGTTCGGCGGACCGGCGTCCTTGCCCGGCTGCCACGGCGAGGCCTTGGCGGGGGCGCCCGGCTGGACGGACTGGAGGCCCGACACGATCACCTGGTCGCCCGCGGCGAGGCCGCCGGTGACGATCCAGTTGCCGTTGCTCAGGTCGTTGGCGGTGATGTCCTTGCGCTGGACCTTGCCTTCCTGGTTCACCACCAGCACGTAGGCGCCGGCGACGTCGCGCGCCACGCCCTGCTGTGGCACCAGGAACACGTTGTTCTGCTGGCCCAGGTTGGCCTTGACCGTGACGTAGGTGCCCGGCAGCAGGCGCTTGTCCGGGTTGGCCAGCTGCGCGCGCAGGTTGACCGTGCCGGTGGTCGGGTCGACCGTGGCGCCGGAGAAGTCGAGCGTGCCCTGCTGGTCGTAGGTGCTGCCGTCCGGCAGCACCACCTGCACGGTGGTCTTGGTCGGGTCGTTGAGGCTGACGTGGCCGGCGCTCTGCGCGCGGCGCAGGCGGTCCAGGTCGCCGGCGCCGACGGTGAAGTTGATGTACAGCGGATCGAGCTGGTCGACCGTGGTCAGCAGGGTCGAGCTGGCGCCGGCATCGGCGTTGCCGTTGCCCACGATGGCGCCTTCGGTCACCTGCTGCTGGCCGGCGCGGCCGTCGATCGGCGCGGTGACGCGGGTGAAGCCGAGGCTGATGCGCGAGCTTTCCACCGCGGCCTGGGACTGTTTCACCGCGGCGGCGGAGCTGCGCTCGCTGGCTTCGGCGCTGTCCAGGTCGGACTGCGAGACGTAGCCCTGCGGACGCAGCTGGCGGGCGCGCTCGGCGGCCTTGTGCGCGTTGGCGTAGGTGGCCTGGGCCGAGGCGAGGTTGGCCTGGGCCGAGTTGAGATTGGCCTGGTAGATCGACGGATCGATCTCGAACAGCACCTGGCCCTTCTTCACATCGGTGCCTTCCTCGTACACGCGCTTGAGCAGCACGCCGGAGACACGGGCGCGCACGTCGGCGCTGCGGAAGGCCGAAAGGCGTCCCACCAGGTCCTTGTTGAGCGGGGCGGAAACCGGCTGCGCCTTGACGACGCCGACCTCAGGGGTGGGCATCTGCGGCGGGCCTTGTTCCTTCTTGCCTCCGCAGGCGGCCAGCGCCAGCAGGCCAAGGCACAGCAGGGGTGTGCGCAATGACGAGGACTTCATGGGGACTCCATTTATAGGTATCGGGTGTGCGGGTGTTGCCGATCCCCGGATCGGCGCGCCAGGCGCGTAGCTTTCCGTGGCGCAGCATGCCTGCCTAGTGCCGCTCGTCCGTGTTGCGGCGGAGCGGTGGCTGTGAACAACGCATGCAGTGCCCCGGACGGGCGGCGGGCTTGACTATACCGGCCAGTTTACAATTTGCTTTGACAAATGGTCTAGCCCTGAATTCTTCGTGTTTTCGCCGCGAAGGGGGCGTGACGGGGTGTGACAGGGACCGTGCGGGGCCGCATGGTTCGCGGACTCATCCGGATGGAATCGTCATTCAGAGGGATTCCCGTCCGGGGACCCGGCTCCATGCGGATAGCCTGGCCTTTTTACCCCCATCAAAAGCTGCTCGCGCAAACGTCGCATGTTGCGCCGCAGCGGCGCACGCACCAAAGCCTTGCCGGCAACGCGGCGACACAGCCATGCGCGCTGCCGGTTTCCGCGTTCGCCGCGAACACGCCTGCATCGCCATCGCCACGCGCCATGCATGGCCGCGCACGTCATGCGCTGCGCCATCGATGCGGCGCCATGCGCGAAACGATCGTCTGTCGAACCGCACGCTGAAGTGATTGCCGCAATGCAGGTGGCTATCGCAGTAGTGCGAGCGTATCCTTTTGCGGCTTTTCTGCCCCATCTCCGTCACTGCCAACATAGATGCCATGAACGCAATTCGTGCGGCCAGCGAAACATCGATCCAGGCTGAAGTTCTGGATGAACTGAAAAAAAGCGGTTTCCCCACCCAGCGCCTTGATGAGGCGCAATTTTTTATCAGCGCTTTCTTCTCTCGCGTCGCCGCCGGCGACCTCGAGCTGCACACCGCGTCGGAATGGGCGGGGCTGATCGCCGGCCTGCTCGACTTCGTGCAGCAGCGCCAGCCGGGCCGCGCCGCGGTGCGCGTGTTCAACCCGCAGGCGGGCCACGCCGGCCGTAGCGTGGTGCAGATCGCCACCGACGACATGCCGTTCCTGGTCGACACGGTGAGCATGATCGTGTCCACGCGCTTGCAGATCCACGCGGTGATCCACCCGGTGGTGAAGGCCGTGCGCGACGCTTCCGGCCGCCTGCAGCGCCTGGGCGCCGACGACGGCGCGCCCGAATCGGTGATGCACTTCGAGATCGACCGCCTCGCCGACGAGGCCGAGATGGCGCAGCTCAAGACGCAGATCGAGAGCTCGCTCGACGACGTGCGCGCCTCGGTCAACGACTGGAGCCGCATGCGCGACCAGGCCCTGGCCATCGCCGCCGACCTGCCGAACCGCCAGCTGCCGCTGAACAAGGATTCGATGCAGGAAGCGGTCGAGTTCATGCGCTGGCTGGCCGACGACAACTTCACCTTCCTCGGCTATCGCGAATACGAAGTCACCCAGGCCGACGGCGACGAAGTGCTGCGTTCGCTCGAAGGCTCGGGCCTCGGCATCCTGCACAAGCAGGAGCGCTCGATGGCGCCGCGCTCGTTGCGCAGCATGGCGGCCAGCGAGCTGCCGCAGTCGGGCTCGACCGACGCGATCATCCTGACCAAGACCAATGCGCGCTCGCACGTGCACCGCCAGGGCCACATGGACTACGTCGGCGTGCTGCGCTTCGACGCCCATGGCAAGCCGGTCGCCGAGCAGCGCTTCCTGGGCCTGTTTTCCTCCAATGCCTACATGGCGCGCCCGCAGGACGTGCCGCTGGTGCGCCAGCGCGTGGAGGCGGTGATGGCCCGCTCGGGCCTGAAGCGCGATTCGTATTCGGGCAAGTCGCTGCGCCACATCCTGGAGACGCTGCCGCGCGACGAGCTGTTCCAGAGCAACGAGGACGAGCTCTACGCCACCGCCATCGGCATCCTGGAGCTGCGCCAGCGCGCGCGCACCCGCCTGTTCGTGCGCCGCGACCGCTACGGCCGCTTCTTCACCTGCCTGGTGTTCGTGCCGCGCGAGCGCTTCAACACCTCGGTGCGCGAGCGCATCGAGAACATGCTGCGCGACGCGCTGCACGGCGAACAGATCGATTCCTCCGTGCTGATGGGCGAGGCCGCACTGGCCCGCCTGCACATCGTGGTGCGCCCGAGGATCGGCGACCACGTGAGCTACGACGCCGCGGCGCTGGAGCAGAGCGTGGCCGCGATCGTGCGCAACTGGCACGACGACCTGCGCGACGCCCTGGTCAAGCTGATGGGCGACCACGACGGCGTGGTGCTGGCCAACCGCTACGGCAAGGCGCTGCCGGCCGGCTACGTGGAAGACGTGCTGCCCGCCGCCGCCGCCGAGGACGTGCGCCAGCTCGCCCTGCTCAGGGGCGACGACGCGGTGCGGATGTCGTTCTACCATCCGGAACAGCGTCCGGAAGAACTGCGCTTCAAGGTCTACCGCAGTGGCGCCGACATCGCGCTGTCCGAAGTGCTGCCGCAGCTGGAGAACCTGGGCCTGCGCGTGCTCACCGAGCACGTGTACGACGTGAAGACCGGCGGCACGCCGCTGTTCATCCAGGACTTCGAGGTGCAGCCGGTCGGCAATCTCACGTTCTCGGTGGAGCAGGTCGGCTCCTTGTTCGAGGACGCCTTCGAGCAGATCTGGCGCGTCAACGCCGAGAACGACGGCTTCAACCGCCTGGTGCTCGGCGCCAAGCTGAGCTGGCGCCAGGTCGCCATGCTGCGCGGCTACTGCAAGTACCTGCTGCAGACCGGCGTGGCCTTCTCGCAGAACTACATGGAAGACGCCTTCAACCGCTATCCGGCCATCGCCGGGCTGCTGGTGGAGCTGTTCCTGGCCAAGTTCGACCCGCGCCGCGAAGAACTCGGCGCGGTCGAGCTGAAGAATGCGCGCGCCGCGCTGGCCGGCGAGATGCAGGCGCTGATCCCGGAAAGCGTGCGCCAGGCGCATCCGGCCCTGATCGATGGCCTGGTCGCCGCGCTGGAGCAGCCGCGCGCCGAGCAGATCAAGGCCATCGAGGAAGCCATCGGCGTGCTGCTGGAGAACGTCTCCAGCCTGGACGACGACCGCATCCTGCGCAGCTTCGTGGCGCTGATCCGCGGCACCCTGCGCACCAGCTTCTTCCAGCAGTGGGAGGGCGCCTACCGCGGCTACATCAGCTTCAAGTTCGACTCGCACCGCGTGCCCGATCTGCCCAAGCCGGTGCCGTACCGCGAGATCTTCGTGTCGGCGCCGCGCGTGGAAGGCATCCACCTGCGCTTCGGTGCGGTGGCGCGAGGCGGCCTGCGCTGGTCCGACCGCCGCGAAGACTTCCGCACCGAAGTGCTGGGCCTGGTCAAGGCGCAGATGGTGAAGAACACGGTGATCGTGCCGGTAGGCTCGAAGGGCGGCTTCGTGGTGAAGCGTCCGCCGCTCGGTGGCGACCGCGACGCGCAGCTGGCCGAGGGCATCGCCTGCTACCGCATGTTCATCAACGGCCTGCTCGACATCACCGACAACCTGGTCGAGGGCAAGGTGGTGCCGCCGCACGACGTGGTGCGCCATGACGCCGACGATCCCTACCTGGTGGTGGCGGCCGACAAGGGCACGGCGACGTTCTCCGACATCGCCAACGCCATCTCGCTGGAGCACGGCTTCTGGCTGGGCGACGCGTTCGCCTCCGGCGGCTCCAACGGCTACGATCACAAGGGCATGGGCATCACCGCCAAAGGCGCGTGGGAATCGGTCAAGCGCCACTTCCGCGCGCTGGGCCGCGACAGCCAGACCCAGGACTTCACCTGCGTGGGCATCGGCGACATGTCCGGCGACGTGTTCGGCAACGGCATGCTGCTGTCGCGGCATATCCGCCTGCTGGCCGCGTTCGACCACCGCCATATCTTCCTGGACCCGAACCCGGACGCGGAGCGCTCCTTCGTCGAGCGCGAGCGCATGTTCAAGCTGCCGCGCTCGAGCTGGGACGACTACGACAAGTCGCTGATCTCCGCCGGCGGCGGCGTGTATCCGCGCACGCTCAAGGCGATCCCGGTGTCGCCGGAAGTGCGCGCCGCGCTGGGCATCAAGGGCGACGCCACCCAGATGGCGCCGAACGAGCTGCTCAACGCCATCCTGAAGGCGCCGGTGGACCTGCTGTGGAACGGCGGCATCGGCACCTACGTGAAGGCGGCCAGCGAAAGCCACGCCGACGCCGGCGACCGCGCCAACAACGCACTGCGCGCCAACGGCGCGGAGCTGCGCTGCAAGATGGTGGGCGAGGGCGGCAACCTGGGCTTCACCCAGAAGGGCCGCATCGAGGCCGCGCAGCACGGCGTGCTGCTCAACACCGACTTCATCGACAACTCCGCCGGCGTGGACACCTCCGACCATGAGGTGAACATCAAGATCCTGCTCGACGACGCCGTGCAGCGCGGCGAGCTGGACACCGACGCGCGCAACCGCCAGCTCGCCGCGATGACCGACGAGGTCGGGCAGCTGGTGCTGTGGGACAACTACCGCCAGAACCAGGCGATCACCCTGATGGAGCGCCAGTCGGTGCGCCGCCTGGGCTCGATGGCCCACTTCATCCGCATCCTCGAGGGCGAAGGCCTGCTCGACCGCCAGGTCGAGAACCTGCCGAGCGAAACGGAGCTGACCGAGCGCAAGACGCGCGGCCAAGGCATGACCCGTCCGGAACTGTCGGTGCTGCTGTCGTACGACAAGATCAAGCTGTACCAGCAGCTGCTCGACTCGGACGTGCCGGAAGACCCGTACCTGTCGAAGGAACTGGTGCGCTACTTCCCCGAGCCGCTGCACGAGAAGTACGCCGAGCACATGCAGCGCCATCGCCTGAAGCGCGAGATCATCGCCACCGCGGTGACCAACTCGACCATCAACCGCATGGGCGCCACCTTCATGATGCGCATGCAAGAAGATACCGGTCACGGTCCGGCGGCGATCGCCAAGGCCTACACCGCCGCCCGCGAGATCCTCGGCGCGCGCGAGCTGTGGGCGGAGATCGAGGCGCTGGACAGCAAGGTGGCCGAGGAGACCCAGCTCGACGCGATCATGCAGATCTGGTCGCTGCTGCGTCATCTCACCCGCTGGCTGCTCAGCCGTCCGGGCGGCACGCTGGAGATCGCCGCGAATGTCGATCGCTACCAGGCCGGCGTCGCCGCGCTGTACGAGGCGGTCCCCGACACGCTGACGCCCACCGGCAAGGCCGACTTCTCCACCAGCCAGGAGAAGTGGGAAGGCCTGGGTCTGCCCACCGAGCTGTCCGTGCGCATGGCCCGCATCCCCGAACTGCGCGCCATGCTGGACATGCTCGAGGTGGCACAGCAGAGCGGCCAGCCGGTCGACCAGGTGGCCGGCGTGTTCTACGAGCTGGGCGAGGCGCTGGACCTGGAATGGCTGCGCAGCCAGATCGAGGCGCTGCCGGTGGAAGGCCACTGGCATGCCCAGGCCCGCGGTTCGCTGCTGGATGAGCTCAACCACCAGCACCGCGCGCTGGCCCTGCAGGTGCTGGCCCTGGCCGGCGGCAGCAAGGGCACCTCGCCGGTACAGGCATGGCTGCAGCGCGACGATGCGACGCTGAAGTACACGCGCAACATGCTGGCGGAGATCCTCACGCAGAACGCGGACTATCCGATCGCCTCGGTGGCCGTGCGCCGGCTGGCGCAGCTGGCAGCGGTGCCGGTGAACGCGTAACCACGTAGGTTGGGGTGAGCCACCGGCGAACCCCAACGATGCGGGACGCGTGAAGCCGTCGACGTTGGGGTTACGGGCTGCATCGGCAGCCCGCCCTTCGGGCCATCCGCTGCGCGGATGTTCGCTATGGCATCCTGCCTTCGCAGTCGCTGCGCTCACTCCAGCCTGCGCCGTCCGTTTGACAAAAAAGCTCCCACGGTAACGCGGGAGCTTTTTTCATGCGCAATGAAAAAGCCGGCACCCGAAGATGCCGGCCTGCTGCAGTACCGCTTGCCGATGGCTTACCAGCCGAACGCCATGCCCGCGCCCACCGACGCCTCCTTGCCGGACGCCGAGCCGCCGAAGGACACGTTGAAGTTCGGCGAGAACTGGTGCGAGACACCCACTGCCACCGCCGACTTGCCGCCCTGCATGCCGACGCCAACGCCAACGCGGTTGGGCGTATTCACACCTTGCGCACTGAAGGCCATCTGCGAATAGGCGGCGCTCATCGCGCCCATGCGATCGATACGGCCGTCGACCTGTTCGAACTTGCGGCTGGCCCAGTCCTTCGCCCCCTGCACCGCATCCTGCACCTGGCCCCAGTTGGCCGCATCGGTGCGCTCGGTACCCGCAGCGACGTTGGTGATCTGGCGCTCGGCGCCGACCGAACCGACCGACACGGTGTTGTCGCGATCGGCCACCGAACCGCCACCCAGTGCCACGGAGTTGTTGGCGCTGGCCGTGGCGTTGGAGCCCAGCGCGGTGCTGTTGTTGCCGGTGGCCTGCGCGCCGCTGCCGTTGGCGGTGCTGTTGTTGCCGGAGGCGACCGAGTTGGCGCCGCTGGCGGTGCTGCCGCTGCCGGAGGCGTTGGCGCCTTCGCCCAGGGCCGCGCTGTTGGTACCGGTGCCCGCGCCGCCAGCGCCGCCCAGCGAGCCGTCATTGAGGCCCTGCGTAATCTGGTTCACCTGGTTGTTCAGCGCATTGAGCTGGTTCTGCACGTCCTGCTGGAAATCGAACAGCTGGCCGCCGTTGATCGCTTCCATGCTTCCGTGAGCGATCGAACCGTTGGCGAGATTGCGCAGCACGGTGCCCTTGGTGCCACCGAGCATGGCGCTGCCCATGGTGAGGTCGTCGTACACAAGCGACAGCAACGGCTTGCCGGTTGGGCTGATCAGGCCTGCTGCCTTCAACTGCGCAATGGTCACCGCATCGCTGTCGGCGACACCATTGGCCACACCGCTCAGCACGCGGCCGCCAGCAGTGCCAGCGAAGTTGATGCTGGTACCGCCGGTGGCGCTGGCCACGGTGATGGCCTGGGTGGTGGCATCCTGCTTCACCAAGCCCACGGAGCCGTTATCGACCTTGGTTTGCAGCGAGCTGATATTGGTGGCGTTGGTGCTGATATTGGTGTTGGCCGTGGTCAGGGCGTTGTCCAGCGCCGTCAGCGCGCCGCCGACTGTGGTTTGCGTGCCGCCATTGGTGAGGTTATAGGTGGGGCCAGTAACCGCACCGGTCGTGGGGTCGATCTTGGCGCCACCGCCTAGCGAATTCACCAATGGTGATAACTGACCGACGTTCACGGCATCGGTGGAAGCTGTGCCGGCCGAGAGCGAAGTGATCTTGTGCGAGTTCAGGTCGAAGACGCCATCGATCGTAAGATTGCCTTTCAGAAAGCCACCGTAGCCGTTCAATACAAGGGTGCCGACGGGGCTTGAGCTTAGGCCACCAATGCTCGACACATTGCATAGAGCATCAGTTATCTGAACGGGCGCGCCTTCTACGTGCTGTGCACATCCGCCATCAACTCCGTCATTGACAATTAGCTGTCCAGCAAATGCGGGCGTAGCGAATCCGCCACTCATCATGAGCAAGACGGTTGCAATGGCGACAGCCTTCTTTTTGCTTCCCTTAGCCAATTCCGAAGTCACTACCCACTTTCCGGTAGAGGTATTCCGGACGATTCTGTAAATCGTATTCACTTAAAGCATCTCCACTTGATTTGAATGTGCGTGCACACGCCAACGCTTATCGCCAGGCTTGGCGATAGGTGGCATCGGGGGATCTCGCACACACGAGGTGCGGAGAGGGATGCGCATCGTAGGAATCGACTGAGATGCGATGAACCGGAAAAAACCAGAGATGCCAGTGTCGGCTGGGGCAGGGTGTCCACGGACTGGCGCTGGCGGCCGATCCAGCCAACCCTTGCACCCACCGTCCATCTACGCTCAACTGGCCGCCCATCCGCCGCCACCAAGCCCCCATGGCCTACGCCTTCGTCGCCAGCGAAACCTCGGTCGCCCAGCAGGCCCGGCGCAAACTGGTGGAGCGTTACGGGGAGGTGCCGCCGGAGCAGGCACAGGCGATCGTGGCCTTAGGGGGTGATGGCTTTATGCTGCGCACCTTGCATGCGCATCTGCCGCTGGCCATTCCGGTCTATGGCATGAAGCTCGGCCGCGTCGGCTTCCTGATGAACAAGCATCGCATCGACGATCTGCCCGGGCGCATCGCCCGCGCGCATGCCGCGGTGCTGTATCCGCTGGAGATGGACGTGGTTTGCGCCAAGGGCGAGAAGCACCACGCGCTGGCCTTCAACGAAGTGTCGCTGCTGCGCCAGAGCAACCAGGCCGCGCACCTGGAGATCAAGCTCAACGAAACGGTTAAGCTCGACGCGCTGGTCTGCGACGGCATCCTGGTCTCCACGCCGGCCGGTTCCACCGCGTACAACCTTTCCGCGCATGGGCCGATCCTGCCGCTGGATGCCAACGTGCTGGCGCTCACCCCGATCAGCCCGTTCCGCCCGCGCCGCTGGCGCGGTGCGATCCTGCCGCATCGCACCCAGGTCAGCCTGCGCGTGCTCGATCCGAACAAGCGGCCGGTCAGCGCCACCGCGGACTTCCATGAAGTGCGCGACGTGCGCGAGGTGACGGTGAAGCAGTCGGGAGGGCCGGGCGTGCGCCTGCTGTTCGATCCGGAGCACAATCTGGAGCAGCGCATCCTCGACGAGCAGTTCGCGCCGGACTGAGCACCCTGGGGAATGCTAGATTCCGCTATTCGCCCGCACGGCCACGCCATGACCACCACGCTGCACGACGCCCACGATCCCGCCTCGGCCGGCGACAACCGCCTGGTGGTGGCGATTTCCTCGCGCGCACTGTTCGACCTGGGTGACAGCCACGCGCTGTTCGAGCGCGACGGACTGGATGCCTACCGCGCCTTCCAGATCGATCACGAGAACGAGATCCTCAAGCCCGGCGTGGCCTTCCCGCTGGTGCAGAAGCTGCTGGGCCTGAACAAGCTGGCCGGCGATGTGCCGCCGGTGGAGGTGATCCTGCTGTCGCGCAATTCCGGCGACACGGGGTTGCGCATCTTCAATGCGATCCAGCACTACGGCCTGGATATCAGCCGCGCGGCCTTTACCAGCGGCGCGCCGACTTCCGACTACATCGCGCCGTTCAAGACCGACCTGTTCCTGTCCGCCAACGCCGAGGACGTGGGCCGCGCGCTCGCCGCCGGCGTGGCCGCCGCCACCATCCTGCCGTCGGTGGCGCCGCCGCGCGCGACCGAGCAGCTGCGCATCGCCTTCGACGGCGACGCGGTGCTGTTCGGCGACGAAGGCGAGCGCGTTTCGCGCGAGGAAGGGCTGGAGGCGTTTCATCGCAACGAGCGCGAGCGGGCGGAGGAGTCGCTGTCGGTCGGGCCGTTCCGCGGTTTTCTCACCGCGGTGCACCGGCTGCAGGCGGCGTTCCCGGCCGAGACCTCGCCGATTCGCACGGCCCTGGTCACCGCGCGCTCGGCGCCCGCGCACAAGCGGGTGATCCTCACCCTGCGCCGCTGGGGCGTGCGCATCGATGAGGCGCTGTTCCTGGGCGGGCGCGACAAGGGGCCGTTCCTGGAAGCGTTCGGCGCCGACATTTTCTTCGACGATTCGCCGGCCAATGTGGAGTCCGCGCGCAAGTACGTGGCCGCCGGGCATGTGCCGCACGGGGTCAGCAACAGCTGAGCGCTAGACCAGCCTGGTGCGCCGCCACCACGGCGTCACTTGGCCCTCGCGCATCAGGGTGAACAGCCCCGAGCCCAGGATCAGCGCGATGCCGATCAGCATCGGCCAGTCCAGCCGGTCGCCGAACAGCCAGTAGCCGAAACCGATCGCCCACAGCATCTGGCTGTACTGGGCGGGCGCCACGCGGTTGGCCGGCGCGTGCTGGGTGGCCAGCATCAGCAGCACGCCGGCGAATCCGGCGAGCAGGCCATAGCCGGCCAGCAGCGCCCATTGGCGGGCATCGGGCCAGATGAAATCGGGCAGCATCAGCAACCCGCCGGCTACCAGCGGGCCGATCACTCCGGCACCGTAGAGGCTGATGCGCTTCTCATGCGCGCCGGCCATGCGCAGGGCGACCACCGACACCGCGCCGGACAGCCCGCACACCATCGCCGCCAGATGCCCGACGCCCAGCGCGCGAAACCCCGGCCGCAGCACCACCAGCACGCCGAGAAAACCGGCCACCACCGCCGACCAGCGCCGCCAGCCCACGTGCTCCTTCAGGAACAGCACCGACAGCAGGGTCACGAAGATCGGCAGCAGGAAGATCAGCGCGAAGGCCTCGGCCATCGGCAGCGCGGTGAAGGCGATCACCGCGGCGATATTGCAGATCGCGCCGGAAATCGCCCGGATCCACCACAGTGACGGCTTGCGTGCCTGGAACACCTCGATCCAGCGGTCCCCCGGCCGCCGGATGAAGGGTAGGGCGCTGAGCATCAGCACGGCGCCGAAGAACACCGCCTCGTAGGCCGGCAGGCTGCCGTGCAGGGATTTCACGAAGGCATCGCTGATCGCGTAGGCCGCGTAGCAGGCGAAGCCCAGGAGGACGCCTTTGAACATGGGGGATCGGGGATTTGCGGCGGGAGCGGCCCATGGTCCCACAGCCGGCAGGATGAATGACACCCGCAAGGCCGCCGCGGGAGGGGCTTCCGGTGCTGCACCTCGTCATGACCCCGATGGACGCGCCCCGCTAGAATCAGGGGCTTCCCACCGACCGCACGGAACATCCGCATGTCCGCCCGCCTGAATCCGCTCGACCTGTACGACGTCCGCTCGCTGCTCACCGACGAGGAGCGCATGGTGCAAGACACCGTGGGCCGTTTCGTCGATGAACGGGTGCTGCCGATCATCGGCGATGCGTTCGATCAAGGGCGTTTCCCCAAGGAACTGATCCCGGAGATCGCCGGCCTGGGCCTGCTCGGCGCCACCCTTCCGGAGCAATACGGCTGCGCCGGCATGAACGGCGTCAGCTACGGCCTGATCTGCCAGGAGCTGGAGCGCGGCGATTCGGGCCTGCGCAGCTTCGCCTCGGTGCAGAGCTCGCTGTGCATGTATCCGATCTACGCCTACGGCACCGAGGAGCAGAAGCTGCACTACCTGCCGAAGATGGCCGCCGGCGAGATCATCGGCTGCTTCGGCCTGACCGAGCCGCATGGCGGCTCGGACCCGGCCAACATGAAGACGAATGCCAGGAAGGATGGCGGCGACTGGATCATCAACGGCGCCAAGATGTGGATCACCAACGGCAACCTCGCGCATATCGCCATCGTGTGGGCGCAGACCGAGGACGGCATTCAGGGCTTCATCGTGCCGACCGACAGCCAGGGTTTCACCGCGCAGGAAGTGCACAAGAAGATGAGCCTGCGCGCCTCGGTCACCTCGGCGCTGTTCTTCGACAGCGTGCGCGTGCCCGAAGCCAACCGCCTGCCCAACGTGAAGGGCCTGAAGGGTCCGCTCGGCTGCCTCACCCAGGCCCGCTACGGCATCACCTGGGGCCCGATCGGCGCCGCCCAGGCCTGTCTCAAGGAAGTGCTGGACTACACCCAGGAGCGCGTGCTGTTCGGCCGCCCGCTGGCCTCCAACCAGGCGATCCAGCTCAAGCTGGCCGAGATGGCCCGGCGCATCACCATGGCGCAGCTGCTCTCGCTGCAGCTGGGCCGCCTGAAGGACGCCGGCAACATGCAGCCGACCCAGGTCTCGCTGGCGAAGTGGAACAACTGCCGCATCGCCATCGACATCGCGCGCGAATGCCGCGACATCCTCGGCGGCGCCGGCATCACTACCGAGCACGTGGCGATCCGCCACGCGCTGAACCTGGAGTCGGTGATCACCTACGAGGGCACGGAAACCGTGCACCAGCTGGTGGTGGGCCGCGAGCTGACCGGCATCAACGCGTTCTGACGCCGATGGGGGCGCCGGATACCAGCTGGGTCGACCTGCGCATCGAGACCGCGCGCCTGCTGCTGCGTCCGCCGCGGGCGGAGGATTTCGACGGCTGGGCGGCCAACATGGCCGACGCGGAATCGGCCCGCTACATCGGCGGGCAGCAGCCGCGCGCGGTGGCCTGGCGCGGCTTCCTCACCATGGTCGGCGCGTGGTCGATCCAGGGCTACGGCATGTTCTCGCTGATCGAGAAGGCCAGCGGCCGCTGGATCGGCCGGCTCGGCCCCTGGCAGCCGGAGGGCTGGCCCGGTCCCGAAGTGGGCTGGGGCCTGGCGCGGGAAGCGTGGGGCAGGGGCTATGCGCTGGAAGGCGCGACCGCCGCGATGGACTGGGCCTTCGACCGCCTGGGCTGGACCGACGTGATCCACAGCATCGACCGCGACAACACCGCCTCGCAGGCGCTGGCCGTCCGGCTGGGCTCGCGCAACCGCGGCCCGGGCCGCCTGCCGGAGCCGTTCCAGGACGTGCCGATCGAGATCTGGGGCCAGACCCGCGAGGAGTGGCGTCGCCGCCGGCGCGCCTGAGGAGCCGCATGCGCGACGCATTGGAGCAGGTCATCGCCGAGGCCGTGCCGGAGTTGCACAGGCATTGCCGCGATCCCTGGCAGCTGATCGGCAGCGCCGCGGCCTGCCTGGCCGGCGCGGAGGTCAGCGTGGCCGACCTGGACGTGCTGACCAGCGCCGCCGACGCCACGCGCCTGGCCCAGGCTTGGCGCGATCGCCTCGATACGGCCTATGAACCCGCCGCCGCCGAACGCTTCCGCTCGACCTTCGCACGCTTCCGCTTCGACGCCATGCCGGTGGAGGCGATGGGCGCGCTGGAGCTCAACGACGGATACGGCTGGGAACCGGTGACGGTGAACGAGGTATTGCTCGTACGCGTCGCCGGCCTGGACGTCCCCATCCCGAGCGTGCCCGAACAGATCCGCATCCTGGAACGCTTCGGCCGCCCGAAAGACCTGCACCGCGCTGCGCTGCTGCGCGCGCTGGACGGCGCCGGCGCCGCTTGATATTGCCCACCCATTCCCTTTCTTCTCCGACCGGATCGACCACGCCATGACCGCGCTTCCGTTCTCCCTGAGTGCCCGCCACAAAGGCTTCAACCGCGCCGAGATCGTCGACCAGAACTTCATCGAGTTCGTACAGCTGTGGCAGGGCCATGCGCGGGCCGCGCCGCGCGACGGCGAGGCCGTGCTGCCGGGCAGCGCGCTGGATGCGCAAGGCTTTCGCGATCTGCTCGAATCCCAGTTGATCTCGCGCCATCTGGACTTGATGGCGCGCGTGCTGCGCGTGCAGAACAAGGTGTTCTACACCATCGGCTCCAGCGGCCACGAAGGCAATGCGATGGTGGCGCGGCTCACCCGCCATACCGATCCGGCCTTCCTGCACTACCGTTCCGGCGGCTTCATGGCCGAGCGCTTCCGCAAGCTGCCGGGCATGGATCCGGTGATGGATTCGGCGCTGTCCTTCGCCGCCAGCATGGAAGATCCCGCCTCCGGCGGCCGACACAAGGTGTGGGGCAGCAAGCCGCTGTGGGTACTGCCGCAGACGTCGACCATCGCCTCGCATCTGCCGAAAGCGTTCGGCACCGCGGTGGCGATCGAGCAGGCGCGCCGCATCGGCCACCCGCTGCCGGTGCCGCAGGACAGCATCGCGATCTGCTCGTTCGGCGACGCTTCGTCCAATCACGCCACGGCGCAGACCGCGTTCAACGCGGCGGCGTGGACGGCCTACCAGAAGCTGCCGGCGCCGGTGCTGTTCGTATGCGAGGACAACGGCATCGGCATCTCGGTGAAGACGCCCAGCGGCTGGATCGCCAATAATTTCCGGCAGCGTCCCGATCTCGATTATTTCCACGCCGACGGCCTGGATCTCGCCGAAGGCTACGGCCAGGTGCGTGAAGCGGTGGAGCACTGCCGCCGCACGCGCCGCCCGACCTTCCTGCATCTGCGCACCACGCGCGTGATGGGCCATGCCGGCACCGATTTCGAGATCGAGTGGCGCAGCGTGGACGAACTGTTCGCGCTGGAAGCGACCGATCCGCTGCTGCGCTCGGCGGAGATCGCCCTGGCCTCCGGCCTGTACACGCGCGAATCGCTGCTGGCGCTGTACGAAGCCACCCGCAAGCAGTGCTTCGCCGCCGCCGAGGAAGCCGACCGCCGCCCGCGCCTGGGCACCCTGGCCGAGGTGATGAAGCCGCTGGCGCCGTACACGCCGGCCGCGGTGAAGGCCGAAGCCGAGCGCGCCGACTACGCCGCGCGCCGCGCCGAGGTGTTCGGCGGCGAGGACAAGCTGCCGGAGAAGCAGGCGCCGCGCCACCTGGCGATCCAGATCGGCCAGGCGCTGCACGAGGTGATGGCCAAGTATCCCGAGTCGCTGCTGTTCGGCGAGGACGTGGCGCTGAAGGGCGGTGTGTATACCGTCACCAAGGGCCTGTTCAAGACCTTCAAGGGCAATCGCGTGTTCAACACGCTGCTGGACGAGACGGTGATCCTCGGCCTGGCCCAGGGCTACGCCAACATGGGCATGCTGCCCATGCCGGAAATCCAGTACCTGGCGTATTTCCACAATGCCTGCGACCAGATCCGCGGCGAGGCCTGCAGCCTGCAGTTCTTCTCCAACGACCAGTACCGCAACCCGCTGGTGATGCGCGTGGCCGCGCTGGGTTACCAGAAGGGCTTCGGCGGCCACTTCCACAACGACAACTCGATCGCCGCGCTGCGCGATATCCCCGGCCTGGTGGTCGGCTGCCCCAGCCGCGGCGACGATGCGGCGGCGATGCTGCGCACGCTGATGGCGCTGGCCAAGGTGGACGGACGCGTATGCGCCTTCCTGGAGCCGATCGCGCTGTACATGACCAAGGACCTGTACGAAGCCGGCGACGGCCAGTGGCAGTTCGCCTATCCCGCGCCGGGCGAGGCGCTGCCGCTGGGCGAGGGTCGCGTATACGAACAAGATGCCGACGACCTGGTGGTGTTCACCTTCGGCAACGGCGTGCCGATGGCGCTGCGCGCCGCGCGCGAGATCGAAAAGAAGCACGGCTGGCGTACGCGCGTGGTGGATCTGCGCTGGCTGGCGCCGCTCAACGACAAGTTCATCGCCGGGCAGGCGCGCAACGCCAGGCGCATCCTGGTGCTCGACGAGGGCCGCCGCAGCGCCGGCGTGGGCGAGGGCATCATCACCGCCATCGTCGAAGGAGGCTGCGGCGCGACGCCGCTGCAGCGCGTGGTGGGCGCCGATACGTACACGCCACTGGCCGGTGCGGCCTTGCTGGTGTTGCCTGGCGAGGCGGAGATCGTCGCCGCAGCCGAACGCATGCTGTAACGCACACCGCGCAGCGTAGGTTGGGGTGAGCCCCAGGCGAACCCCAACATGGCGTCACGCGTGAAGATGGCGATGTTGGCGTTCGTCTTCGACCACTCGACCTACGCAGATGTGCGCTATCGCGTGATCCAGCTCACGGCATGGCACAACAAGGGTGGCGATTCAGCCCTCGCGCCGTATGGTCGAAGTCCTTCGATCGGATAACGAAGAAGGAAAACAACCATGAAACATGCCGTTCACGCGCTCGTGATCGCCGCGGTCCTCGCCGTCGCCGCGTGCACGCAGGACGACACGGACAATCCGGTGACCTCGGCGCAGACCCCTGCGATATCCACCACCGCCACCGCCGCGGCGAGCAATGACGCTCCCGCGCCCGACAGCAGCGCGGCCGCGGCCGCTTCGGTCGCCGCTGGCCCTTATCTGTTCGACCTGTTGCAGCAGTCGGATTTCGCCGCCGCTTTCCATGCGCTGAGCGGCGCCAAGGAGCTGCCCGAGTGGACACATCAAGGAGGTACTTCCACGCCGGCGCAGAAAGTCACGGCGGACGGCAAGAGCTTGCTCGAAGCCGCCGGCTGCAAGCCGCACGACTGCCCCACCGAGCGCATCGTGCTGCTGTACGACGAGAAGACCCATTCGATGTGGGGCGTGTTCGCGCGGCGCCAGGGCGAAGCGCCGACCGACGTCAGCGATGACAGCAACGATCAGCTGAGCTGGCTGGGCGAGCCGGACGACAAGCTGAAAGATGCGCTGAAAAAGAAGCTCTATTACCCGGAATAACGCGGCGCTTTACGATTCTTCCCGCACCGAACGCACCGCCGTGCGTTCGCGCGCGCGGCACACCAGCTTCTCGTCCACCCGTACGCGATTGCGTCCTTCCAGCTTGGCGCGATACATCGCGTGGTCGGCGCGCTCGATCAGTGTTTCCACCGTGTCGTCGGAGCGGCGCATGGTCACGCCGATGCTGACCGTCAGCAACTGCTGTCGACCGTCCACGGGAATTTCCAGCCGGTGCACGCGCCGGCACAGGCGCGTGGCGACGTGGATCGCCTGCGGCAGTTCCGCCCCGCGCAGCACGGCGAGGAATTCCTCGCCGCCGTGGCGTCCCAGCAGATCCTGCGGGCGCAGTTCATGGCTCAGCGCTGCGGCCACTGCCGCCAGCGCGGCGTCGCCGGCCTGGTGGCCCAGGCTGTCGTTGAGCGTCTTGAAGCAATCCAGGTCCAGGAACAGCAGGGCGATCGGCTCGCCGTGGCAGGCCATCGCCGCCTGCAGGTTCTCGCCGAGCGCGCGGCGGTTGAGCACGCGGGTGAGCGCGTCCACGTCGGCCAGTTCGCGCACCACGTCGGTGTCGTGGCGCATCGCCAGCGCACGGTCGGCCAGGCCCAGCGAGAGCACGATGGCCTGCACCGCGCCGGCCGCGAGCGCGGCATCGTCCAGCCAGTCCATGCCGGGCAGGGCGCCGTTGGCCTGCGCGCTGTCCAGCACGGTCAGCGCCAGCAGCGGCGTGAAGCCGAGCAGGAAATAGCGCGCGCTGCGCGAACCGCGCACGGCAGCGACCACGCCTGCGCACAGCAGCAGTACGGCGCCGATCAGCAGCATCGGGTAGTGCAGCGCGCGCGCCGGCGCGATCAGCGCGTCGACATGGCTGCTGCGCATCAGCACCAGCGGCGGCGCGCCCAGCGCGAGCGCGAGCGTCGCCGCGTGCAGGGCCGGGGCGAAACGCTGCAGATCGCAGAAGCGCGCGACGAACACCGCGGCGAAGGCCAGCGACAGCAGCGCCGCGCTGGGTGCGGCCAACTGCGCGGTGCCGGCCAGCCAGGCCCACTCCATCGGATGGAACACATAGCCGGTGTGGATGCCCTGGATCGCGCCATAGCAGAACACGTAGCCGGCGTACCAGGCGAAGGTGGCGTCGCGCAGCATCAGCGCCAGGCACAGCGCGAACGCGGCCATCGCCAGCATCACCGCGAAGCAGGCGCTGGAGAACATCAGCCAGCTCGCATCGGCGCGCAGGTAATCGCTCCAGGGGCGCAGTTCGAAGCGCAGCGGCGCGGTGCCGGCGGCATCCGCCTCGAAGCGCAGCAGGATCGGCGCCGACGGCGCGGCCTCGGCGGGAATGCGCCAGGCCAGCCGGCCATGCCCGTGCAAGGGGGCGTCGAAATCGTCCAGGGCCAGCCGGCGCGGCGATTCACCGCGTTCGTACAGCGTCACCGGCGTCAGCGGCGGCGGCTCGATGGTGAGTGCGCGCTCCTCGGCCAGTGGCGACGGCAAAGGGCGCAGCACCACCCAGGCGGCCTGGCCGGGATCGAGGATGCGCGTCATCGAGGCGGGATCGAACGCGTGCAGCTCGCCGCGGTCGAACGCGGCCAGCACGCCGGCCGGGGTGTCGCCGGGACGCGCCGCGGTCCACGCCGCCTCCAACTGCCCCGCGGACTGCGGCATGGCGCGCCACGGCAGGAACAGCAGCAAGCCGAGGACGAGCAGCCGCCACCACCTGTGCGTTCCTGGTATCCAGCCTGCGACCACGGTACCCCCTGCCGGCCCGCCCGGCGTCCGCGGCCATCCTGGCCCGGCGCTGCCGTGCGGTTTGGCCTTGGATTCTGGCCGACTTGCCGCGGCAGACCCATTCGGTCGAATGGCCTAGGAAGGAAAGCAGGGAGCGTGCCATGCCCCGTGAAGGCCATGGCGTCACCTTGCCTTGACCGCGGCTCCGCAAGCTTGAACACCCCTTTCCCCGACGGAGCACCGCAGATGAGCATCAAGGTCGCCGTATTCGTGGGCAGCCTTCGCCAGGACTCGATCAACCGCAAGCTCGCCCTTGCGGTGGAGCGGCTGGCACCGAAGGATTTTTCGTTCGAGCACGTGCCGATCGCCGGCCTGCCGCTCTACAACCAGGATTTCGACGGCGACTATCCGGCCGCGTGCCGGCAGCTCAAGCAGTCGGTCGAGGCGGCCGACGCGCTGCTGTTCGTCACGCCCGAGTACAACCGTTCGATTCCCGGCGTGCTGAAGAACGCGATCGATATCGCGTCGCGGCCGTGGGGGACCAATTCCTTCGCGGGCAAGCCCGGTGCGGCGATCGGCGCGTCGATCGGCGCGACCGGCTCGGCGCTCTCGCAGCAGCACCTGCGCAATGTGCTGACCTATGTGGACGTGCCGGTGCTGGCACAGCCGGAGGTGTTCATTGCGTTCAAGGACGGGTTGATCGATGGGGATGGGAAGATCTCGAACGACGATACGCGGAAGTTCTTGCAGGGGTTCGTGGATAAGTACGTGGAGTGGGTGAAGCGCTTTCGCTGAAACTGGTTCGGCCATTCGACTGGAACGTCATCCCGGCGCAGGCCGGGATCCAGTAACGATCACGCCCGATGGTCGCGATGCGTTCGGGCGATGGATAGCGATTCGCACTGGCGACAGGTATTCGCCACTGGATCCCGGCCTGCGCCGGGATGACGCATGAGGCGACCGCGTGTGAGGTCCGTTGGGGTTCGCCGCCGGCTCACCCCAACCTACGTCAGCCCAACTGCCTGGCCAGGCGCTCCAACCACAGAAACGACACCAGCACCGCCGTCGGCACACGCTCGCGCCGCGTCGCCACCGCATCGAGCAAATCCATAACGCCACGCACATCGACCAAGCCCAGGTCGGCCAGCGCGCATTCGCGCAACTGCCCGGCCAGCATCGCCGCGTTCGCGGCGATCAAATCCGGAAACACCTGCTCGAACGTCTCCTTCCGGTAACCCGCGGGAAACGTGTCCTCTCCCAGCTTCGCCTGCAGATACCGCTGCATCAGCGCACGCCCGCGGCGCTGCTCCACCGGCAGCTGATGGCAGAACCGGACCAGGTAGGGATCGCTCAGCGGATTGACCGGCCACAAGCCGCGCCGCGCGATATCCGCCGCGCGGCACGCCTGCGCGGCCAGCGACGTCGCCGGCACCGGGCTGGCCGGCGCGCCGAAGCAATGCAGGCTGCGGGCGGCTTCGCGCGCGCGTGGCGTCAGCAGCCGGTCCACCGCCGTCCGATGGGCGCGCTCGCGCTGGACATCGAAGGCTTCGCCCTCGCTCGACAGTTCGTGCCGGTAATCGGGGAACAGTTCGTCGCCGCCGACGCCGGTATAGAGCCGGTCGCAGCCCAGCGCCGCGGCCTGGTCCCACAGCGCGGCGCAGGCTTCGAGGTAGTACTCCTGGTTGAAGCCCAGCGGCCGTCCAGGCACCGGACGCAGGTCGAGGCTGGGCGGCAGGGCGGCGATTTCCACGTTGTGGTCGTGCAGGCCGAGCCGCTCCACGATAGCGCCGCGCCGGCGCAACTGCGGCACTCGCGTCTCGCCCTCGAGCAGGATGCCGAGGCTGGCGTGCGGGCGCTTGATCGCGGCGAGTCCGCAGGCGACGGTGGCGGAGTCCATGCCGCCGCTGAGTTCGATTGCCGCGCGGTCCGCGATGAAGGGACGTGCATCGATCGCCTCGCGCAGGTGGGCGGCGAATTCCGCCAGCCACGCATCCGCTGCGCGCGGCGGTGCGGGCTGCGTGTCCGATGCGGGTGGGGGATAGTGATGGCTGGCCTTGCCGGGTTCCAACGACAGCGAGGCGCGCTCGGTCAGCATCACGATGCCCACCGCAAGCTGGCGCGCCGAATACATCGTGTGCAGCGCGAGGCGATGGCTGGCGATCTCGATATCGAGAGCCGTCGGCACGCGGGTCAGGTCGCCGGCATCCCACGACAGCTCCAGCCGATCATCGCCAGTACGCGCGTAGACCGGCAAGACGCCGAACACGCCCGCGCGTATTTTCACGCGACAGCCCGCCTGCGCCGCCTCCACCATCAGGTAATCGAGCGGCCACAGCAGGCATTCGCGGTGGCGCTGTTCGAACTCAGCGGCGTCGACATCCAGGCGCCGCACCGGCGCACCGCCATCGGCGCGGCGCTCGCGCACGGCCATGAACCATTGCCCGTCGGTGCGCACCAGCAGGGTTTCCAGTGCGGGATGCGCGAACGGGGCGATGCGGCTGTCGCCGAAGCAGACGGCGCTGCCATCCCAGTGCGGATCGAAGGCAAGATCGGTTAGCGCGATGGAGGCCTTGAGCATGGTCGGTCCATGAAAAGCGGGTCCATGAAAATCGGGGCCATTAAAAATCGGTCCATGAAAAAGCCGCCCCGCGTGACGGGGCGGCTTTGCCATCGCCCGCGAGCGGGGATGGTCGCGTGCGGTGGCGGATTAACCGTCGCCGCCGCCGCGGCCGCCGAAGGTGCCGATATCGCCATCCCAGATGGTCTTCGGCGCGTGCTTCTGCATGGGGGCCTGTTTCTGCATCGGCGCGGACATCGGCACGCCGAACGCGTTAGCTGCAATCACGCCTTCTTCACGCACGGTGAGTTCCTGAAGTTCCATGTGAATGCCCTTTGCTATGAGCCGCGACAATGCGGCCGGCCGAGACTAGCACCGGGTTATCGCGTCAAACCAGAACTCCATCACGCCCGTTCGGCCCTTCACAAGACCTGCACATCAAGGCTTATTCGACGGGATTGGCGCCGACGCCGCAGATGCGCTCCAGCAGTTGCGCCTGCGCATTGCGCACGGTCTGGCCGCCGGGCGAGAGGCGATGGTAGTGGCCGTCGGCGTGCAGCAGGGAGGCGCTGCTGTTGTCGGCCAGGTACAGCTCCAGTTCCTTCTTCACGCGCTGCTGCAGCTTCTTGCTCTCGATCGGGAAGCCGGTTTCCACGCGCCGGTCGAGATTGCGTTCCATCAGGTCGGCGCTGGCCAGGAACAGTTCCTCGTCGCCGTTGTTGGCGAACCAGTACGCGCGGCTGTGCTCGAGGAAACGGTCGACGATGGAGCGCACGCGGATGTTGTGCGACACGCCGGGCACGCCCGGACGCAGGCAGCACATGCCGCGCACGATCAGGTCGATCTTCACCCCGGCCATGCTGGCCTTGTACAGCGCGCGGATCACCTTCGGATCGGTCAGCGCATTGACCTTGGCGATGATCTGCGCGGCGCGGCCGGCCTGCGCATGCGCGGTCTCGCGGGCGATCAGCTCCAGCAGGGTCTTCTTGAGGGTGAACGGCGCATGCAGCAGCTTCTTCATGCGCAGCACCTTGCCCATGCCGGTGAGCTGGCTGAAGAGTTTATGCACGTCCTCGCACAGCGCCTGGTCGGAGGTAAGCAGGCTGTAGTCGGTGTACAGGCGCGCGTTGCCGGTGTGGTAGTTGCCGGTGCCAAGGTGCGCATAGCGCACCAGCTCGTCGCCTTCGCGGCGCTGGATCAGCATCAGCTTGGCATGCGTCTTCACGCCGACCACGCCATAGATCACCATCGCGCCGGCCTGCTGCAGGCGCGAGGCGAGGGTGAGGTTGGATTCCTCGTCGAAGCGCGCGCGCAGCTCGACCACCACGGTGACTTCCTTGCCCGCGCGCGCGGCGTCCACTAGCGCGTCGACGATCTCCGAGTTGGCGCCGCTGCGGTACAGCGTCTGCTTGATCGCCAGCACGTTGGGATCCTTCGCGGCCTGGTGCAACAGGTCGACCACCGGCATGAACGATTCGAACGGATGCAGCAGCAGCACGTCCTGCTTGCCGACCACCTGGAACAGGTCTTCCTCTTTCTTCAGTGCCTTAGGGATCGCCGGCGTGAACGGCGGATAGAGCAGCTGCGGCGCGTGCGACTTGTTGGCCAGGCCCATCAGGCGGGTGAGGTTGACCGGGCCATTGACCTCGTACATCTCGGCGGCGGTGAGGCCGAACTGCTTGAGCAGGTAGTCGGTCAGTTCCTTCGGGCAGTTGTCGGCCACCTCCAGCCGCACCGCATCGCCGAAGCGGCGCGAATACAGCTCGCCGCGCAGCGCGCGGGCGAGATCCTCCACGTCCTCGGGATCGATGGTGAGGTCGGCATTGCGGGTCAGGCGGAACTGATAGCAGCCGCGCACCGACATGCCGGGGAACAGTTCCTCGGTATGCGCGTGGATGATCGAGGACAGCAGCACGAAGTTCTCGCCGCCCTCGCAGACTTCGTCCGGCAGGCGGATCAGGCGCGGCAGCACGCGCGGTGCCGGCACCACGGCCAGGCCGGAATCGCGGCCGAAGGCATCGACGCCTTCCAGCTGCACGATGAAGTTGAGGCTCTTGTTGACCAGCAGCGGGAACGGATGGGTCGGGTCCAGGCCGATCGGCGTGACCAGCGGCGCCACCTCGTGGCGGAAATAGCGGCGCACCCACAGCTTCTGTTTGTGCGACCACTCGTTGCGGCGGACGATGCGGATGCCGTGGCGGGACAGCTCCGGCAGCACGTGTTCGTTGAGGATGGTGTATTGCCGCTCGATCTGCTTGTGCGCGATCTCGCTGATCTCGGTCAGCGCACGCCGCGGCGCGATCGCGTCGGGGCCGACGATCTCGTGGTCGAAGGCGATCTGGCTCTTCAGTCCGGCCACGCGGATCTCGAAGAACTCGTCCAGGTTGCTGGAGAAGATCAGCAGGAACTTCAGGCGCTCGAGGATCGGCTTGCGCTCATCCAGTGCCTGGTCCAGCACGCGGATGTTGAACTGCAGCTGCGAGAGCTCGCGGTGGATGTACAGGCTGCTGTCGTTGAGGTCTTGCGTGCCGCCCTGGATTTCGGCGGCGGGCGCCGCCGCGGCGGGAGTTTCTTCGACCGTCACGCTGGGGCGGTTTTCGCTGCTGGACATCTTCTTGGTCCTGTCCCCGTCAAGCGGGGTGTGGGAATGGGCATGCTACCCCGTTCGCGCGGTAGCCACGCCGACAGCCCGCCGGTCGTTCCGGGCCGGTTGCGCAAATCGTCATATTGCTGCGGAAATTTGACGGCGCGGTGACGGCGCTCAACGGCGCGCATAGGCATTCAAGGCCTCGGCGAGGTGATCGAACAGCTTGCGCACGGCGGTCTGGCGGCGCAGGTCCTCGTGCATCACCACCCAGCACTCCATCGGGATCGCCAGCTCCTGCGGCAGCAGCCGCACCAGCTTCGGCGCGCGCGCGGCCAGCGGCGCCTGGCAGATGCCGATGCCGTAGCCGGCGCGCATCGCTGCCAGCGCCGCCAGCTGGTGATCGGTGCGCAAGGTGAATTGCTCGCGGCTCCACGGCAGGTGCTTTGGCCGCAGCGAGCGCATGTAGGGCGCCTCATGATCGAAACCGATCAGGCTATGCCCGCGCAGTTCGTCCAGCGAAGCCGGTGTGCCGTGCCGGCGCAGATAGCGCGGATGCGCGAACAGCCCCAGTTCGATCCGTCCCAGCTGGCGCGCCACCAGTGCCTGCTGGGTGGGGCGGGTCATGCGGATGGCCAGGTCCGCATCCTTGCGCAGCAGGTCCTGCGAGCGGTCGGTGACCACCAGTTCGATCGTCACGCCAGGATGGGCGTGGCGGAACTCGGCCAGCATCGGCGGCAGCACTTCGGTGCCGATCACCTCGCTGGCGGTGACGCGCACTACGCCGCGCGCGACATCCTCGCCGGTGCTGATCGCGCGCCGCAGCGCCGCGGTGGCCGAGGCCATCGCTTCCGCATGCGGCACCAGGCGCACCGCCAGCCCGGTCGGCAACAGGCCCTGCGGCGAGCGGGTGAACAGGGCAGCGTCCAGTGCCGCTTCCAGTTCGCGGATGTGCCGGCCCAGGCTCGGCTGGGTCATCGCCAGCGCCCGCGCCGCGCCGGACAGGCTGCCTTCGCGCATCACGGCGAGGAAGGAGCGGTACAGGTCCCAGGAGGGTTCGGGCTTGGTCATGCATATTTGTATAGCAGATGTTAGTACTTGGTGGATTTTCTAATGGGTGGCGCGGGCCCAAGCTGTGCCCATCCCAACGGAGGACTAGCCATGAAGCGGACGAAGACGGTACTGGTGGTGGGCGCCAACGGCGGCGTGGGCGGCGAGGCCTGCGTGGCGCTGCTGCGCCATGGCTGGCGGGTGCGCGCGCTGGCGCGCCGGCCCGGCAGCGTGGAAGGCATCGAGTGGAGCGGCATTGAATGGATCAGGGGCGATGCGATGGTGGCCGCCGATGTGGCGCGCGCCGCCGCCGGCGTGGACGTGATCGTGCATGCGGTGAACCCGCCCGGCTATCGCGGCTGGGAGCGGCTGGTGCTGCCGATGCTGGAAAACACCATCGCGGCGGCGAAGGCGACGGGCGCGCGCATCGTGCTGCCCGGCACGATCTACAACTACGGCTTCGATGCGTTTCCCGTGCTGACCGAGGCTGCGCCCCAGCATCCGGTCAGTCGCAAGGGCGAGCTGCGCGTGGCGATGGAGCAGCGCCTGGCGCAAGCCGCGCGCGAAGGCACGTCGGTGCTGATCCTGCGCTGCGGCGACTTCATCGGCCCGCGCAACACCGGCAACAGCTGGTTCTCGCAGGGGCTGGTGAAGGCCGGCACGAAGGTGCGTGCGGTGAACTATCCGGGGCCGCCGGAGCTGGGGCACGCCTGGGCGTATCTGCCGGACGTGGCGGAGACGCTGGCACGCCTGCTCGATCGTGCGGATGAGCTGGAGCCGTTCGCTTCGTTCCACTTCGGCGGCTATTGGCTGGACGGCCACCAGATGGTCGATGCGGTGCGCGCGGCGACCGGCGATGCGTCGGTGCGCGCGGCGCGCTTTCCATGGTGGATGGTGGCGCTGGCGCAGCCGTTCGTGGAGACGCTGCGCGAGTTGTGGAAGATGCGGTATCTGTGGAAGACGGAGGCGCGGCTGGAGGATGCGAAGCTGCGCGGTTTTCTCGGCGAAGTGCCGCGGACACCGGTGGTGGAGGCGGTGCGCAGCGCGTTGGTGGGCGCCGGATGCCTCTGACGAGCCGGCATAACGGCGCAGGCGTAGGTTGGGGTGAGCGCAGCGAACCCCAACGGGCGTTACATGGATGCGAGAAGGCGGAAGGTGTGTTGGGGTTCGCTGCGCTCACCCCAACCTACGTTGGACGTTTTTTCAGATGGGTGCACCCTTGGCGCGCGGCCGTTGTTCTCCTGCCATGTACCGGCTCGGCGGCTCTCCCAGCACCCGCCGGAACGCCGCAGTGAATGCACTTGCACTGCCATACCCGAGCTCGACCGCGACATCGGTAATCGACTGCCCTCGCCCCAACCGCGTCAGCGCCGCCAACAGGCACGCCTGCTGCCGCCACGCCGCATAACTCATTCCGGTCTGCTGCCGGAACGTGCGCGTGAAATGGCGACGGCTCATGCCCGCCTTCGCCGCCATCGCATCGATATCCAGGTCCAGCGCCGGCGCATCCAGCATCGCGCGGCACAGTTTGTACAGGCGCGGCTCGGCCGGCAGCGGGGTGTTGAGGGCGAGCGTGGGCATGGCGCGGATCTCGTCCAGCAGCAACGCCATGAGCCGGCCGTCGCGGCTGTCCAGCGCGTACTCGGCGGGCAGGTCGACGGCAGCCTCGAGCAGTTCGTGCAGCAGGGGCGAGACGGCGATGACCTGGCAGTGCCGCCACAGATCCCGCGCCGCGTCGGGCTGCAGGTAGGCGCTGCGCGTGCTCACTTCGCCGTCCATGTGCACCTCGTGCATCACGCCGGCGGGAATCCACAGCGCGCGACGCGGCGGCACGATCCAGCTGCCTTCGGGGGTGATGGTCTTGACCACGCCGGTGGCCGCGTACAGCAGCTGGTGGCGCTTGTGCGCGTGGGACGGCAGCACGAAGCGCGCGGGGTAGTCGTTGCCGGTGGCGACGATGGCGCGAGGAATGTCCTCGTAGTGGTTGACGCGGGTCTGGCGCATGGGGATGGCCCGGATTCGATGGATATTGACCCGCTGGCGTGAGCGGGCCGGCGCCGCCCAATCTAAGGTGCTGGCCTGGGCGCGGCAAGATGCCGCGCCCCACCGTCCCCCCGCACAGACCGCCGCCCCCATGCAGACCCGCGTCGAAGATCTCCCCCTGCCGGCCGCGCAGACCCAGACCCAGACCCACGCCAAGGCCGAGCCACGCACCGACTTCGGCATCATCGGCGCGATCAGCTTCGCGCACCTGCTCAACGACATGATCCAGTCGTTGATCCTGGCCATCTATCCCATCCTCAAGGAAGGCTTTCACCTGAGCTTCGCCCAGGTCGGCCTGATCACGCTGACCTATCAGGTCACCGCCTCGCTGCTGCAGCCGATGGTGGGCATGATCACCGACCGCAAGCCGATGCCGTTCTCGCTGCCGGTGGGCATGGGCTTCACGCTGTGCGGCCTGCTGCTGCTGGCGAACGCGCCGAACTTCGCGCTGCTGCTGGTGGCCGCCGCGCTGGTCGGCACCGGTTCGTCGGTGTTCCATCCGGAATCCTCGCGCGTGGCGCGGATGGCCTCGGGCGGGCGGCATGGCCTGGCGCAGTCGCTGTTCCAGGTGGGCGGCAATACCGGCGCCTCGCTGGGACCGCTGCTGGCGGCCTGGATCATCGTGCCGCACGGCCGCGGCAGCGTGGCCTGGTTCGCGCTGGCCGCCTTGCTGGCGATCGTGGTGCTGCTGCAGGTGAGCGCGTGGTATCGCGACCATCACGCCGTGCGCGGCAAGGCCAAGGCACGCCATGCGGCGGTGACGCTGACCCGCGGCCGGGTGATCGGCGCGGTGGCGATCCTGGGCTTGCTGATCTTCTCCAAGTATTTCTACATCGCCAGCATCACCAGCTATTACACGTTCTATCTGATCCACAAGTTCGGCGTGTCGGTGCAGAACGCGCAGACGCACCTGTTCGTGTTCCTGTTCGCGGTGGCGGCCGGTTCGCTGATCGGCGGCCCGGTGGGTGACCGCATCGGACGCAAGTGGGTGATCTGGGCTTCGATCCTGGGCGTGGCGCCGTTCACCCTGCTGCTGCCGCACGCGAACCTGCTGTGGACCGGTGTGCTGACCGTGGTGATCGGATTGATCCTGTCTTCGGCGTTCTCGGCCATCCTGGTCTATGCGCAGGAGCTGATTCCCGGCCGCGTGGGCATGATTTCCGGCCTGTTCTTCGGCTTCGCCTTCGGCATGGGCGGCATCGGCGCGGCGGTGCTGGGCAAGGTGGCGGATGCGCAGGGCATCGACTTCGTCTACGGCATCTGCGCCTACCTGCCGTTGTTGGGCGTGATCACCGTGCTGCTGCCGAACCTGGACGGACCCAAGCGGCTGGCTGCCAAGGAAAGTTGAGCCGTCCGGCTTGAGCCGCCGCCGCTCCGCCATGCCCGCGACGCGCTAGCATGGCGGGCATGGCCGCGCGATGGCGCGCGGTACGAGAGGAGTCGGCGATGCGTTCGGGCAATCCGGTTTTACGCGATAGCACCTTCCAGGGCCTGTTCGCCGAAGGCGAACGCATGACCCTCAACGGCACGGTGGGCAAGACCGGCCTGCTGCTGTTCCTGGCGGTGGTCACCGGCGGCTGGACCTGGCTGCGCTTCAGCCATGCGGCCGCGGAGGGCGGCAACGTCGCCGCCGGGCTGACGGCGATCGCGCCGTTCATGTGGGGCGGTTTCCTGGTCGGCTTCGTGCTGGCGCTGGTGACCGCGTTCAAGGCCAACTGGGCGGGCATCACCGCGCCGGCCTATGCGATCGCCGAAGGCTTTGCCCTGGGTGGCGTGTCCGCGCTGTTCGAAGTGCGTTTCCCCGGCATCGTGCTGCAGGCGGTGATGCTGACCGCGGGCGTGATGGCGGTGATGCTGATGCTGTACCGCTCGCGCATCATCCGGGTCACCGACAAGTTGCGCATGGGTGTGGTGGCGGCCACCGGCGGCATCGCGCTGCTGTACCTGGTGGACATGGGCCTGCGCATGTTCACCAGCATCCAGGTGCCTTTCATCCACGAATCCGGCGTGCTGGGCATCGGCTTCAGCCTGCTGGTGGTGGGCCTGGCGGCGTTCAACCTGCTGCTGGACTTCGACCTGATCGAGAGCGGCGTGGAGCAGGGTGCGCCCAAGTACATGGAGTGGTACGGCGCCTTCGGCCTGATGGTGACGCTGGTGTGGCTGTACCTGGAGCTGCTGCGGCTGCTGTCGAAAGCGCGCCGCTGAGCTTGTCGACATGACGGAGAGGCCGGCTCGACGCCGGCCTTTTTTTGCCCGCTTACCAGCGCATGCCCTGCATCGCCGTCAGCGACATGCCGATCACGATCAGCGCGGTGAGGAACAGCGCGAACGGAATCAGCAGCAGCAGCGCGTAGAGATGCGTGCGCATGTCGTCGTCCCGCTCCTGCGCCGCGCGCAGCAGCACCAGGGCGAGGCAGGGCAGCATCGCGGCCGTCGGCAGGAACGGCGCCAGGCTCGCCGTGTGCTGGTTGAGCAGCAGCACCAGCGCCGACAGCAGCGTGGCGAAGCCGAGCAGGTGCAGCAGGATGGCGCGGATGCGCGGGTGGCCGATGCGGGTGATCCACCAGCCCAGGTAGAGCGGGTAGGTCAGGCCGCCGACGAACAGCCACGGCGATTCGCCGTGGACGTGCCTGGCGACCTGGTCATAGGCCAGCGGCGGGATCAGCAGCACCGCGAAGACCAGCAGCAGATGCAGTGCGATCTTCCCGGCCAGCCTCATCGCTTATCCCTTGCCGATCACCACAGGTTCGGGTTCTAACGTCACTGCGAACTTGCCGTGCACACCGGCGATCACCTTCTGGGCGAAGGCCCACAGCTGGGCGCCGCTGGCCTGGCCGTGGTTGACCAGCACCAGGGCATGGCGGTTGGAGATGCCGGCGTCGCCCTCGCGCTGGCCCTTGAAGCCGGCCGCCTCGATCAGCCAGGCGGCGGAGAGCTTCCAGCGGCCGTCGGCGCCGGGCCAGGCGGCCAGCTCCGGGTAGTCGCGCCTGAGCGCCTCGCCGACCGCCGCATCGACCACGGGATTCTTGAAGAAGCTGCCCGCATTGCCGATCACCGCGGGGTCCGGCAGCTTGCGCGTGCGCAGGTGCACCACGGCTTCGGCGACATGGAAAGGCGCCGGCTTGTCCACGCCCATGCGCGCCAGCTCCTCGCGGATGCCGGCATAGTCCAGGCGCAGCCCGTGCGTGCGGGGCAGGGCGAAGCGCACGGCAGTGACGATGTAGCGGCCCGGTTCGCGCTTGAACAGCGAGTCGCGGTAGGCGAAGGCGCAGTCCGCGCGGTCGAGCACGGCCACGCGGCGCTCGCGCGTATCCCAGGCTTCCACGCTTTCGATGAACTCGGCCACTTCGGTGCCATAGGCGCCGATGTTCTGGATCGGCGCGGCGCCGACCGTGCCGGGGATCAGGATCAGGTTTTCCAGGCCGGCGAAGCCCTGGCCCAGGGTCCAGCGCACGAAGTCGTCCCAGCGCTCGCCCGCAGCCACCGCGATGCGGGTGAGCTCGCCTTCCTGCTCCACGTGCACGCCGCGATTGGCCATCGCCACCACGGTGCCGTCGAGGTCGTCGGCCAGCAGCAGGTTGCTGCCTTCGCCCAGCACCAGCAGCGGGCCGCTGCGCACGCCGGGGAAGTCGAGCAGTTCGGGCAGCTTCGCCGCGTCGGTGACTTCGGCCAGCAGGCGCGCGCGCGCGTTCACGCGCAGCGTGTTGCGCTGGCCCAGCGGGGCGTTCTCGATCAGCGCGTAGCCGCCCATGTCGATGCGCTGCACCGGCAATGCGTACGGATCAGCCGGCATGGGCGTCCTCGCTCTGGCGACGGATTTCGTCCACGCATTCGGCGATCAACGCCGGGCCGCGATAGACCATGCCCGAATACAGCTGCACCAGCGACGCGCCGGCCGCGATCTTGCCGGCGGCATCGTCGCCTTCCAGGATGCCGCCCACGCCGACGATCGGCACGCGCTCGCCCAGGCGGCGGCGCATGCCGCGCAGCACTTCGGTGGAGCGCGCGTACAGCGGGCGCCCGGACAGGCCGCCGGTTTCCCTGCCGTGCGGATCGCTTTCCACCGCGCCGCGCTCGATGGTGGTGTTGGTGCAGATCAGGCCGTCGATGCCGGTGGCCAGCAGCACCTCGGCGATGCCGTCCAGTTCCGCCTCGGCCAGGTCCGGCGCGATCTTCAGCAGCATCGGCTTGCGCTTGCCGGCCTGCGAGCCCAGGCGTTCCTGCGCCTCGCGCAGGGTGTCGATGAAGCGGCGCAGGGTGGCCTCTTCCTGCAGGTCGCGCAGGCCCTGGGTGTTCGGCGAGGAGATGTTCACCGTGATGTAGCTGGCGTGCGCATAGACGCGCTCCAGGCAGAAGAGGTAATCCTCTACCGCCTTGTCGTTGGGCGTGTCCTTGTTCTTGCCGATATTGATGCCCAGCACGCCGCGGTAGCTTGAGCTCTGCACGTTGCGCACCAGCGCGTCGACGCCGGCGTTGTTGAAGCCCAGGCGGTTGATCACCGCCTCGTGGCGCGGCAGGCGGAACATGCGCGGCTTGTCGTTGCCCGGCTGCGGCCGCGGCGTGGTGGTGCCCACTTCGACGAAGCCGAAACCGAGCGCGCCCAGCGCGTCGAGGTGATCGGCGTTCTTGTCCAGGCCGGCGGCCAGGCCCACCGGATTGGGAAAATCGATGCCGAACACGCTGACCGGCAGTTCCGCCGGCGGCTTGGCCACCACGTGCAGAAAGTTGCTGCGATGGGCCACGTCCAGGCCATACAGGGTGAAGCGGTGCGCCGTTTCGGCGTCGAGCGCGAACAGCAGGGGGCGAATGAGGGAATACATACTCAGCCTGGGTGGCCCACGTAGACGCGGGTGTCGTAGTCGAAACTGATCTTGCCGTTCGTCGCCGTCGCGTCGAACAGCTCGCGCAGCGCCTGCATCATCGGCGCGTGCTGCGGGTGGTCTTCCTTCGGCGCATACGAGGACGACATCAGCCGGCCGCGCAGGCTGTCGAAATCCAGCTGCTGGCGATGCTCGAAGCTGCCGGTGCCGCGATAGCCCTCGCCGAACCAGGCGCGCATGCGCGGCTCGTCGGCGTAGCGCTCGGCCACGCTGGTGTAGTCGGTGCCGTAGCGCTGCAGCAGTGCCTCGTAGCCTTCCAGGAACGGCGTGCCGACCAGGCGGCGGCTGTTCCAGTAGATCGCGGCCAGGCCGTGCGGGCGCAGGATGCGGGCGAACTCGTGGCGTGTGGCGTCCTGGTCGAACCAGTGGAAGGCCTGCGCCACCGAGACCAGGTCCACGCTGTGCGCGGCCAGGCCGGTCTTGTCGGCGCGGCCGTCGAGCGCGCGGAAGTGCTCGTCCAGGCCCAGCCATTTCTCCGCCGCGCCGCGCATGGCGGCATTGGGTTCCACCGCGATCACGCGGTAGTCGGCGTCAAGGAACAGCTTGCTGGAGATGCCGGTGCCGGCGCCGACGTCGGCGACCAGCCATTGCGGCGTGACGCCATGCTCGCGCTGCAGCCAGTCCAGCATCGCCCTGGGATAGTCGGGACGGTAGCGGACGTAATCCTCGACGCGGTTGCTGAATCGTTCCGTGGCGCGCAGGTCGTTCATGGCACTCGTCCTTTGGGAAAAGCTCGGCAGCCACCGCGAATGGCGCCCGGCGCGGGGCCGGGCGCCGTCGTGCTTACAGGTCGAACTTGATGCCCTGGGCCAGCGGCAGGGAGTCCGAATAGTTGCTGGTGTTGGTCTGGCGGCGCATGTACACCTTCCACGCATCCGAACCGGACTCGCGACCGCCGCCGGTCTCCTTCTCGCCGCCGAAGGCGCCGCCGATCTCGGCGCCGGAGGTGCCGATGTTGACGTTGGCGATGCCGCAGTCCGAGCCGGCCGAGGACAGGTACTGCTCCGCCGCCTTCAGGTCGCGGGTGAAGATCGCCGAGGACAGGCCCTGCGGCACGTCGTTCTGCAGCTCGATCGCTTCGTCCAGCGACTTGAACGGCATGATGTAGAGGATCGGCGCGAAGGTCTCGGTCTGCACCACCTCGTCGCTGTTCTTGACGCCGGTGACGATGGTCGGCAGCACGAAGTTGCCCTTGCGGTCGCTGAGCGCGGCGCCGCCGGTCAGCACCTTGCCGCCGCTGGCCTTGGCCTTTTCCACCGCGCCCAGGTAGGCCTGCACGGCGTCCTGGCTGTTCAGCGGGCCCATCAGGGTGGTGGCCAGGGTCGGGTCGCCGATCTTGCCTTCCACCTGCTTGTAGGCGGCGACCAGCTTGTCGGTCACTTCGCCGACGATCGACTCGTGCACGAACAGGCGGCGCGTGGTGGTGCAGCGCTGGCCGGCGGTGCCGACCGCACCGAACACGATGGCGGGAATGGCCAGCTTAAGGTCGGCGCTCGCGTCCAGGATGATCGCGTTGTTGCCGCCCAATTCCAGCAGCGAGCGGCCCATGCGGCGCGCCACGCGCTCGCCGACCATGCGGCCGACCTTGGTCGAGCCGGTGAAGCTGATCAGCGGGATGCGCTTGTCGTCGACGAAACCCTGCGAGAGATCCGTGCCGGCGTCGTTGAACAGGAAGAAGATGTCCGGGAAGCCGCCGGCCTTCAGCGCCTCGTTGCAGATCTTCATGGTGGCGATCGCCGACAGCGGGGTCTTCGGCGACGGCTTCCAGATGCAGATGTCGCCGCAGATCGCGGCGAGGAAGGCGTTCCAAGCCCACACCGCCACGGGGAAGTTGAACGCGCTGATGATGCCGACCAGGCCCAGCGGGTGGTACTGCTCGTACATGCGGTGGCCGGGGCGCTCCGAATGCATGGTGTAGCCGTAGAGCATGCGGCTCTGGCCCACCGCGAAGTCGGCGATGTCGATCATCTCCTGCACTTCGCCGTCGCCCTCCGGCTTGATCTTGCCCATCTCCAGCGCGACCAGCGAACCCAGCGCGTCCTTGTGCTTGCGCAGCGCCTCGCCGCACAGGCGCACCGCTTCGCCGCGGCGCGGGGCGGGCGTGGTGCGCCAGGTCTTGAAGGCTTCCTGGGCGCGCTTGACGATGGTCTCGTAGTCCGCGGCGCTGGAGGCGTGCACGGTGCCGATCACCTCGCCGGTGGCCGGATTCACCGGCTGCAGCGCGCCGGCGTCCGAGGTGCGGGACCATTCGCCCTGGCCGAGATAAGTGCCGGAATGCTCCGCGCCGATGCCGAGCGCCTTGAGGATTTCGTGGGACATGCGTGCTCCTGGACCGTGGCGCCTCGCGGCGCGCTGGGGTGAGTGGGAATGGGATGGGTGGAAAGGCGTAATTCTAGCAGGCAGGGGCCGGGGAGCCCGAGAGGTGCGGCGGGGAAGGGCGATGGTGCGTTGCGCCATGCGATGCCAGCGCGGGGCATCCTTTGCCACGGGCGGATCAGCCGGTGCCGGGCTTGGGGTTACTGCCTCGATCCTTGCGCTGAAGGTCTCGATAGGGCTTGTGCCCTGGCCGGCGAGGAAGCTTCTTGCTGGAGCGGTGCGTAGGCCGGGACCTGGATGACGATCGGAGCCTGGGCCACCGATGGTGCAAGCGCCGGCCTGGCCGCGTTGTTCATGGCGAAGAACAAGCCGGCAAAGCCGAGGAAAAGACCGATCACCGTGGCGATCATCCAGGTCTTGATGCTTGCATCGAGCGAATGCAGGTCACCCTTCGTTGCCAGGGTGGGCAAGGTGGTTTCGAGCGCGGTCAGGCGGCTTGCCATGTCGCCATCATCGGACGGTTGTCCGGGCGGAACAACTCCTCCGGTATCGCCGGATGCGGGGATGCGCGACCAGGGGATATGGATGGCGGACATCGGGGCTGTTCCTCCTCTTCCTTGGGCGGATGCTCGGCGAGCCGGCGCAGCATGATCTGCATGTCAATCGCTACGGCATATCACGGTCATTAGATCAACTCATGCAGCGGTTTGGCGATTGTCCTGTTGCGAATTGGGATCAGGCCTACGGGGAGGCCGCCTTTGAACTGCTACATGCGTCGCGCATGGTCGAAGGTCCGGTTCGCGAGACCACGCAGCTGCATCGGGGCGGCCAGGTGTTGCGCGATGCACATTCGTCGTGTCGATGCCGGCCCGTATCGCAAAATTCGGACCGACAGAGAGCCGGGTCGGAGAGCCGATCAATCCGCAACCCAATGGCGATTCCGCCGTCTGGATCAGCACGGAAGGCAGCCCCCTGGCGGATGGCACCGTCGTGGTGATGGATGGGCATCGCCTGCTCAGCAACTCCGCTGGCAATGGAGCCAGCGCACGGGTCGACCCATGGATTCTGGCCTCCCCTGGGGAAAAGCCTATTTTCCTCGAGCGCCGCTACGCGGACCGGATCGAGCGATCCAACGTCGTCTATCTGGAGGTCATCGGGCAGCCGCCCCAGGTTGACTGAGCGGTCGCTTGAGACCATGCGTTCGGCGATCTGCATGCGCCCGCCGAACGCCGGCAGGACATGCCGGGCAAGCGCGCGGCATCGATCGTGCAAGTGCTTGAAAAATGGTGCCCCCGATACGATTCGAACGTACGACCTTCCCCTTAGGAGGGGGACGCTCTATCCAACTGAGCTACGGGGGCAGCGGGCGGCAAGTATAGAGGAACACGGCCCCGCGCGAAAAAGCGCTCCGGAGCGTGGCGCCTGTTCGTGTCATCGGCACGTCCGCCGCTCCGGCTCGGTATGCGTTCAGCGGCATGCGGCATAGTCGGGCGGCCCGGCGGGCATCCGCTGGCATCACGAAACCCCAACGGCGGCTCGTCAACCATGAGCGGGTTGATTCGCCATTCGATAGCGACAAGGGAAGAGCGAATGGAGACGAAGTCTCGACCGGGCGTTGCGCTGTGGATCACTGCCGCGCTGTTCGTATTCCTCGGCCTGGGCCTGCTTGCCGGCGGTGCATGGCTGCTGGTGCTGGGCGGCTCGCCGTACTACGTGCTGGCCGGTGCGATGCTCATCGCTACCGGCTGGTTGGCATGGCGCGGCAGCGGCCTGGCGCTGGGACTGCATGCGCTGTTGCTGCTGGCCACCTTGCTGTGGGCGATCTACGAGGTGCGCTTCGACTGGTGGCAGCTGGTGCCGCGCGTCGCCGTGTGGTTTGTACTCGGCGTATGGCTGCTGCTGCCGTGGGTGTCGCGGCGTCTGGAGCCGGACCCCGAGCCGACCTTGCGCTGGGCCACCGGCACGCTGCCCTTGTGGCTGGTGCTGGCAGCGAGCGTGGCGCTGGGTGCGGTGGCGTACTTCACCGACTACTACACGCTGGCCGGCGAAGCGCCGGAAGCCGGCGCGCCGCCGGCCGACGCCACGGGTACGCCGCCCAATGACTGGATCGCCTATGGCCGCTCCGGCCATGGCGACCGCCATGCGCCGGCCGCGCAGATCACCCCGGCCAATGTCGCGAAACTGCAGGTGGCGTGGACCTTCCATACCGGCGATTTCAAGGGGCCGGGCGATCCCACCGAGATCGCCAACGAAGTCACGCCGCTGAAGGCGAACGGCATGCTGTACCTGTGCACGCCGCACGACATCGTGATCGCGCTGGATCCGGACACCGGCAAGGAGCGCTGGCGCTACGACCCCAAGATCAACCGCGACGCCAAGGGCTATCAGCACATGATCTGCCGTGGCGTGGCTTATCACGATTCCGGCGCATACGCCGCGCAGGCCGCGACGGCAGGCGTGGCGCCCGCCGCGCCGCCGCCGACGCCGAAGGGCGCGGTGGCGGCCGAGGCGATCCATTTCGACAGCTGTCCGCGCCGCATCTTCGCACCCACCGCGGATGCCACCGTCGTCGCGCTCAACGCCGACAACGGGCAGCCCTGCACGGACTTCGGCGACCACGGGGTGATCGGCCTGTACCAGGGCATGGCGATGAAACGGCGCGGTTTTCTCAATCCGACGTCACCGCCGACGGTCACGCGCAACGTGCTGATCGTGTCGGCCAGCGTCACCGACAACGAATCGACCGACGAACCCTCCGGCGTGATCCGCGGCTACGACGTCACCACCGGCCAGCTGTTGTGGAACTGGGACGCGGCGGCGCCGGACAGCACCGCACCGCTGCCGGCCGGGCAGCACTACAAGCGCAACTCGCCCAATTCGTGGAGCGTGTCCAGCGTCGACGAGAAGCTGGGCCTGGTCTACATCCCGATGGGCAACCAGACGCCGGACATGTGGGGCGGCGAGCGCTATCCGGAAGGCGAGCGTTTCAACAGCGCGATCGTGGCGCTGGACATCGCCACCGGCAAGTTGCGCTGGGTCTACCAGACCGTGCACCACGATCTGTGGGACATGGACATCGGCGGACAGCCCAGCCTGGTCGATCTCGATACGCCGCAGGGCAAAGTACCCGCGCTGGTGGCTTCGACCAAGCGCGGCGACATCTACGTGCTCGACCGGCGCGACGGCAAGCCGGTCGTGCCGGCGCCGGAACGACCGGTGCCGCAGGGCGCGGCGACCGGCGACCGCACTTCGCCCACGCAGCCGTTCTCCGCGCTGAGCTTCGCGCCGGAACACCCGTTGCGCGAAGCCGATATGTGGGGCACCAATCCCTACGACCAGCTGGTATGCCGCATCAAGTTCAGGCGCCTGCGCTACGACGGCATCTTTACGCCGCCGTCGGAGCAGGGCTCGCTGGTGTATCCAGGCAACTATGGCGTGTTCGACTGGGGTGGCGTCACGGTCGATCCGCAACGGCAGTTGCTGATCGGCAATCCGAACTACATGGCCTTCATGTCGCGCCTGATCACCCGCGAAACGGAAGAAGCCAGGAGCGCCAAGGGTTCCACCGGCATCGAGCACGGCCTGCAGCCGATGCAGGGCACGCCGTTCGCGGTCGACCTGCGCCCGCTGCTGTCGCCGCTGGGCATTCCCTGCCAGGCGCCGCCGTGGGGCTATGTGGCGGCGGTTGACCTGCGCACCATGCGCAAGCTGTGGATGCATCGCAACGGCACGGTGGTGGACAGCGCGCCGTTGCCGATTCCGTTGCCGCTGGGGGTGCCCAGTCTCGGCGGCATGATCACCACCGGCGGCGGCGTGGCCTTCATGAGCGCTTCGCTGGACTACTACCTGCGCGCTTATGACGTGCGCAACGGCAAGCAGTTGTGGGAAGCGCGCCTGCCGGCGGGCGGGCAGGCGACGCCGATGAGCTATGTGTCGGATCAGACGGGCAGGCAGTACGTAGTGATCATGGCCGGTGGCCATGGTTCGCTGGGGACGAAGATGGGTGATGCGCTGATCGCCTACGCGTTGCCAAAGCCGTAGGTTGGGGTGACAACCCCAACGCGGCGGCATCCCTAGCGCGGCGTGACGTTGGGGTTCGCCTTCGGCTCACCCCAACCTGCGCGTGCGGTCAGAGCACCCGCATGAACGCCACCAGATCCTGCTTCTCCTGCTCGTTCAACTTCGTACCCAGCACGAGGTTGAAGTACTCCACCGTGTCATCCAGCGTCAGCAGTCGCCCATCGTGCAGATACGGCGGCGTGTCCTTGATCCCCCGCAACGGGAAGGTCTTGATCGCCCCATCGGCGCTGGCCATCATCCCGTTGATCATGCGCGGCTTGAAGAACCGCTCCGCCTGCAGGTTATGCATGGTGTTGTCGGTGTAGTAGGGCGGCGTATGGCAGCTGCCGCATTGTCCCTTGCCGAAGAACACTGCCTGTCCGCGCAGTTCCTGCTCGCTGGCCCTGGCCGGATCGAGCTTGCCGTCCACGGCCAGTTTCGGCGCGGGCGGGAAATCCAGGATCTCCTGGAACTCCGCCATGAAATGCACCTGGCTGCCGCGCTCGAGGATATTCACGCCCTTCTTGGTGGCGATCACCGGATCGCCGTCGAAATAAGCCGCGCGCTGCTCGAACTCGGTGAAATCCTCCACCGTCTTCAACGCACGCTGCGAGCCGAACAGCCGCTGGATATTCACGCCGCGCAGCGTCGGCGTCTCGATGCGATGGCGGAACTCCTGCGGCCGGATGTCACCCACGAGGTGGGTGGCGCCATTGGTGCTGCCGTTGGCATGGCAATCGAAGCAGGCCACGCCCAGGCTGGGTCGCGCCGAGCGGCGGTCGCCGGTGGCGTTGAACTGCTGCTGCGGGAACGGCGTCACCAGCAGGCGCAGGCCTTCCAGCTGCTTGGGGTTGAGGATGCCGTTGAACAGCTCGTAGTAGTTGTCCAGCGTGACCAGCTTGCCTTTGGAGACATCGCCCAGGTCCGGACGCGTGCTGAGGAAGATCGCCTGCGGGAACTCCGGCAGGATGTGATCCGGCAAGTCGAAATCCAGGTCGAAGCGCGTGAGATCGCGGTTGTCCTGCTGCTTCACCCGCTCGATCTCGAAGTGCGGAAACAGCATGCCGCCTTCGGGATGATTGGGATGGGGCAGGGGCAGGAAGCCGGACGGAAACAGATCCTTGCTCTTGATGTCGTCCGGCGACATGCCGGCGAGCTGCTCCCAGCTGGTGCCGGACTTGAGCTTCACGCGCACGCCTTCCTGCACCGGCTTGCCGCGTGACATGGTGACGCCCTTGGCCGGCTTGTCGGCGAGGTCGTAGCGTTCCTGCAGCAGGTTCTTCTGCCGCTGCATGACGCCGGGCTTGGCCTTCGACATGCGTTGCATGGTGGTGGCGAAGTCCGGCTCGACCACCGGCATGTAGCTGCTCGGTGGCGGCTTGCGCGAAGCATCGGCTTGCTGGCTCTGCGCCGATCCGGCGACGGCGAGCATCACGGCGATCGCCAGCGCAGCTTGCCTGGCGTGTTTCACGGTTGCGCGTTTCATGGGGCCCTCCCTAGGTTTGAGATACCTGGCGGCCGAACGCGTCCCCTTTGTCGCGGGGTCGCCACAGGCGAGCCTATGCCTGTGCGGGAGGGCTGGAAAATTGATTGTTCGGATCGTTCCGATCGGCGCTGCCTATGCGCGTCGAACTCAGGTGAAACCGTGAGCACGCACGCAGATTCGGTGCAACTGACGTTCAGCGCGGATCTTCTGCCTCGACATGCAGTGCATCGGCGGCCGGCGCTTGCGCCCACACGCTGTTTGCATCGCCCCGCGCGGCACGCTTCCAGCTCGCGCGTGCGAGCCAGGCGAAGCCGATGCCCAGGGCGATGCCGGTGAGGTCGACGCCCAGCACGGCCATCGACGGCGGCGTCCATGGCTGGCTCCAGGTGTGCGCGTTGCGCATGAGGTCGGCAATCGCCACGGCGAGGTAGGCAAGCGCCGTGACCGCCAACAGCTCGACCGCCGCGCGCGCTACCGGACGCAGGCATGCATACGCCACCGCGAGCGCCACCACGCCATAGCAAGCCGCCTGCTGCGGCACCGCCGGATCGATGCCGGCGGCCTGCGCGAGCATGGTCGCCGCGAACGCCGCGGCGATGCCTGCGCAAGTTCCGAGACACACGCCCAGCGTGGCCCGCGCCATGACCCACGTCTTGCGCGGTTGTGCGGCGTGGCGCCGCTTGCGGCGCGATTCGATCCACAGCAGGTTGCCGGAATAGAACAGGAACGCGCCCGCCAGGCCTAGCAGGAAATACAGCCACTGCACCGCGCGCCCGCCGAAGTTGCCGAAATGCAACGCGTAGATCGAAGAGTTGGTCAGGCCGTTGACGCTGTGCGTATCGCCCACGTGCCGCTCCAGCACCGCGCCGGTGGCGCCGTTGAGCGCGATGGTGCCGTAGGTTCCCAGCGTGCGCTGCGAGACACCGCGCACCTGCACCAGCGCGTTGGCGTCGCCGTAATGGTCGTAGTGCACATAGTCCGGCTCGAACGCGGTGACGCCGGTGGCCAGCGCCGCCGTGCGCGCGCGCTCGATCAGTTCGCCGGCGGCAAGCATCGGCGCGGCGTGTCCGCTCGCCTGCACCGTGGGCGCGGTGCTGATCGCCCTGGCGAAGGCATCGCCCAGCTTGCCGTCGAAGGCGATCAGGTTGAGCGCGGCGAACAGCGGCACGAACAGGCACATCAGCGCGCCGGTTACCGCGAAGATGATGTGGAACGGCAGGCTCAGCACGCCGATCGCGTTGTGCGCGTCCTGCCACAGCCGCTTGAGGTTGCGCCCCGGGCGCAGCGCGAACAGATCGCCCAGCAGCTGCGGCAGGTGGATCAGCAGGCCGGAGATCAGCGCCAGGCCGTAGATCACGCTGACGATGCCCATCAGGTACAGGCCGACCACCGGGATGCCGAGCGAATCGTGCAGGGCATAGACGAAATCGGCGAGGTTGCCGCGCGTGGCTCCCTCGTCGTCGGTGGGGCGGTCGAGCCTGTCGGCGGTGGCGAAGTGTTCCTCGCCGTCGTTCCAGTACGCGTAGGGGCCCTGCGAAGTGCCCGGCGGCGCCAGCACGATGCCGAAGTCCTTGGCGGCCTGCGGGTGCTGCAGCAGCAGGCAATCGATCATCGTCTGTACGGATACGTCGCGCGCGGCTTGGCTGCGCCACGGCGGGCTCTGCCACAAGGCGATGTCGTGATGGAACACGGTCAGCGCGCCGGCATAGAACGCGATGAACAGCGCGAAGCCGGCGAGCAGGCCGGTCCAGGTATGGACCGTCTGGAAGGTGCGGATCGTGGAAGACTTCATGCGAACCTCAGCCGCCGGCCAGCTGGCGCGACAGCCACAGCAGGACGAACGCCGCGCCGTTGGCCGCGCCCAGCGCCAGCCAGGCGCGCGCGCCGCTGCGGAACATATAGCTGCCCGCCATCACGCCCAGCCACAGCGGGAAGAACAGCAGCAGCACGGGAATCAGCCAGTCCTGCCCGTGGCCAGGCAGCCAGAACAGGCCCAGCGCCAGCAGCATGCCCGCCAGCGGAAAGCCCAGCACCGTGCCGGCAAGGCAGCGCGCGATCATCGCCGCTCCTCGCGCCCGGCATACCAGGCCGCATAGGGCAGGCCGACCCAGCCGAGCATCAGCGCGGTAAGCGCGGTGAACAGCCCCGCGCCGACGCCAAGCACATCGATCCATGCGCCTGCGCCGCTTGCAGCGAAGGCCAGCGCGACAAGACGCATCCATGCCGGCAGCGGCCTGGTGCGCAGGCGCTGCCGCGGGCTGGCCAGGTAGAACAGCAGCGCGCTGGCGAAACAGAGCAGGAGGGCCGCCGGCACCATGGCTCAGAACCGGTAGCTCACGTTCAACTGCCAGTTGGTGGGCGCGCCGTAGTAACCCTGCGCCCAGTACAGGCTGGCGATGTACTTGCGGTTGGTGAGGTTGTCCACGTTCAGCGTGGCGCTCCAGGACGGATCGAAGTCGTAGCGCGCCATCATGCCCAGCAGCGCATAGCTGCCCTGGGTGGTGTAGATCTCGCGGCCCTGCGTGTCCAGCGCCAGCTGGTCGCGCACGATGCGATCCTGCCAGCGCAGCGAGCCGCCGACCTTCAGGCCGGGAATCCACGGCAGGCGATAGGTGGTGTTGATGCGCAGCACGCGGCGCGGCACATAAGTGCGCACGTTGCGGTCCTGGTCGTCCACGATGCCGAGCTGGGTGATGCCCGCGCTGGCTTCCCAGTCCGGCGTGAGGCTGCCGGCGAGGTCGAATTCGTAGCCGGTGGAGATGGCGTTGATGCCGCGGTAATAACTCTGCGCGGTGGCCGGGTTGATGCCCACCGACTCGGCGTAGTTGTTCTGGCGCGAGCGGAACACGGCGAAGGACGCGTTCAGGCGATTGTCCATCCACGCACCCTTGAGGCCAGCCTCGAGGTTGTCGCCGGTGACCGGGGCGAGCACGCGGTTGTCGATGTCCACTTCGGTCTGCGGATTGAACAGCTTGGCGTAGCTGGCATACACCGAGTAGTTGGCGTCCAGGTCGTACACCGCACCCACGAATGGCGTGGCCTTGGTTTTCTCATAGGCATGCGGCACGCCGTAGTTCTGGCCGGTGCTGCTGATGCGGGTCAGCGTTGCGCCGGTGATCAGCTTGAGCGAGTCGGCCAGGTTCCAGCGCGCGGTGGCGTAGGCACTGCGGCGGCGCACGTGGAACTGTGCGCTGTTGTAGTACGCGTCGAAGGCGGGCTTCGGATAGCGGCCATCCCAGGCCCACAGCGGCGGCAATGCCGTGCCGATATCGGCGGAGTAGCCGGACAGCTGGTCCACGTCGCTCTTGCCGGCGTTCACGCCCAGCACCAGCTCGTGCCCGCGGCCGCCCAGCGAAAACGGGCCGCTGGCATAGACGTCGGCGTAGTACTGCTTCTCGGTGCTGTCGTACTGCGAGGGATAGCTGTAGAGGCCCAGGCCGGTGGCGGCGTCCGGCGTGCCGTAGACGTAGAACAGTTCGCTCGCGCCGACCAGCCGGCGGTAGTTGAGCGCAGCCTTCACGCTCCAGCCGTTGGCGAAGTCGTGCGCGAGGCTCAGGTAGGACTGCGTATTGCTCATGTCCCAGCGCGACCAGTCCGCGGCGGTGCTGGTGGAGCGCCGGTAGTCGGTCGGCGTGCCGTCGCTGTTGTACAGCGGCAGCGCGCCCCACATCGGGCTTTCCGGCGAATTCTTCTGCCAGGTGATACCGGCCGAGAGCAGGGTATTGGGGCCCAGGTCGGCTTCCAGCATGCCGGCGGCGATCTTCTTGTGCATCGAGTAACGGTCGAGATAGCTGTCGGTCTGCTGGTCGGCCAGCACCACCCGGCCACGCACGCTCCTGGAGGCATTGAGCGCGCCGGAGAGGTCGCCATCCAGGCGACGGTTGTTCCAGCTCCCCGCCGTGGCGCCCACGCTGCCCTGCAGATCGGCGGTAGGACGCTTGCGCACGAAGTTGATGGTGGCCGAGGGATTGCCGGTGAACGACAGCAAGCCGTTGGCGCCGCGCAGCACTTCGATATGGTCGTAGATGGCGGTGTCGATATCGCCTTCCTGGCCGCCGTTGGCGAACGGCATGCCCAGCCCGTCGGTGAGGAAATTGGTGATGTCGAAACCGCGCGCGCCGTAGTAGGTGCGGTCGGTCTCGATCTTCTCGACGTTGATGCCGGTGGTGCGGCCGAGCACGTCGTTGATGTTGTTCATGCCGAAGTCGTCCATCTGCGCGCGGGTGATCACGCTGACCGACTGCGGCGTCTCGCGCAGCGACAGCGGCAGGCGCGTGGCGCCGCTGGCGGCGGGGACCGTGTAGGCCTTACTGGTGTCGCCGCCGACGTTGGCCGTCGTGCTGACGCCTTCCAGATTGGTGACGCGGCGCTGCTCCTTCGGCAACTTGTCGTTGGCATCGTCCGTCGCGGCGGCGGCCGGTTGCTCCGTGGCCAGCACCGGCGCGGCGAGCGCGAGCAGGCAGGCGAGGGCGATAGGGCCACGGCGCAGGGCAGGGGAGGAGAGGAAAACCACGGGGATGTTGCCGGCCACGGAAGCGTCCTTGAGCACGGTGGCTCCGCACGGGAGCACCGATGGATGGATAAGGAGCGGCTGGGTCGGCGGAGCGACGTGGCTTGCTGCGGATTGTCTATCCCGCAAATGATAATGATTCTTATATGGGCGCGGCAACCATCCGGCCACGCGCAGGTTGGGGGAGCGCCAGCGAACCCCAACATCGGCACCTTCGAGGTTCCGCAACGTTGGGGTTCGCTGGCGCTCACCCCAACCTACGCGCTACGCGCGGTTGCGCGGGGCGATGAGACGCTAAGGCACGACCGCCGTCGCCTCGATCTCCAGCATCAAATCCTCCCGCGCCAACCTCCGCACCTCTACCAGCGTGCTCGCCGGCGGGTGCTGCGGGTCGATGTACTTGTCGCGCGCCGCACGCAATGCCTTCAGCTGCGTCATGTCGGTGACGTACATGTCGAGCTTGACCACGTTGCGGAAACTCGCGCCGGAGGCGGCCAGCGCCGTCTTGAGATTGGCGAACACCTGCTCGGCCTGCGCGGCGAAATCGCCAGCGCCGACGAGCTTGCCGTTCGCATCGAGTGCGATCTGGCCGGACAGGTACAGCGTGCGCGCGCCGGCCGGCACTTCGACCACGTGGGTGTAGCCATTGGGCTTGGACAGGCCGGTCGGATCGAGAAAGCGCACGCCGGCCGGCGGGTCGGCGGCATGCACGAGTCCGGCGAAGAGGAACACGGCAAGGGCGAGACAGCAGGCGGGACGTCGGGACACGGCACACTCCTGATGCGGGTGGGGAACGCCGGATCATAACCAGGACGCCGCGCGCGCGGCCATGGTGCACGCCGCCGGTTACTGTGGCATGTCCGTACCCACGCTGGGACCCCGGCCAGAAGGCGCATTGCCGCGCCGCATACGCGCGTGCACCATACGCGACGCGAGTCGGCGCCTGGCCGTCATGGATGGCGGCAACCAGGTCCGCGGCTCGACAAGGGGGCGACGCTCTTCCACCCGGCGGAAGGCGCGGCGCAAGTCGAAAACATGGGGATGCATGGCACAGTCGTTGGGGAACGCCGATGGATTCGCTTCCATCGCGTGACGCGTAGCTTCGCCTGAAACGCAGGCCGGTTCCGCCCGCACGCCGGGCGGCAATGGCAGCTGCGCACCCGAACGATCGGCCTATGTCATCCGCCAGTGCTTGCCATGGTTGCGCAAGCGCGGCCGCTGCCTGTGCCGCGCGCACCCGATCGATGCATTCGAGCATCCATAAACAGGGGTACCGTCATGAACCGCATTTACCGGCTTGTCTGGAACCGTTCGCTGCGCGTGCCGCAGGTGGCCTCCGAATTGGCGCATTCGCGCAGCGGCGCCTCCGCGACAGGTGTGGCGCGCCTTGTGCCTGCGTTGCGCCCGCTGGCGCTGGCCGTCGGATTGGCGATGGTTTCTTCGCCGGCGTGGGGCGCGTGCAGTTCGAGCGACGTGCCTTCGTGCAGTGCGCCCGGCGGTGCGGGCATTGTGCAGCGCACCGGAAGCGGCGGCGCGGGTAACGGCAGCGGCGGCGGTGCGAGCGTGTTCAATGGCGGTACCGGCAACACGGATACGGTGGTCGGTGCACCGGCCGCGGCGAATGGCACCGGCGGTGCCGGCGCGGCGGGCGAAAGCGCCGGCGGTGCGGGCGGCAGTGTCGGCACGTCCGGTGGCGGCGTGCTCGATATCACCGCGACCAGTGCGGGCGGCGCAGGCTCTGGCGGGGCGAACGGCTTCAACTTCTCCAGCGGTGGCGGTGGCGGCGGCGCGGGCGTGAGCTTCTCCGGTATCCAGCTCAACGTGCAGCTCAATGCGATCGCCGTGGGCGGTGCGGGCGGCGCCGGCGGCAGCGGCACCAGCGGCGACCAGAGTAATGGAGCCGGCGGCGGTGGCGGCGGTGCGGGCGTGCTGGCGACGTCGGACGATGCCGACCTGCAGATCAATGGCCAGGTCGCCGGCGGCGCCGGTGGCGCGGGCGGCAATGGCGGCAACAACGGCGGCGGCGGCGCGGGCGGCGATGGCGTGCTGGTGCTGGGCCAGAACACCTCGACCACCAACAGCGGCGTCGTCATCGGCGGCGCCGGCGGGGTGGCGGGTACCGCCACCTTCGACAACTCCGCGCACGGCGGCAGCGGCGGCGCGGGCATCAACCTGGTCGGCCAGTTCGCCACGCTGCAGAACGACGGCAACATCACCGGCGGCACGGCCGCGGTCGGCGGGCAGGGCGGCACCGGCGTGGTGACCTGGGGCGGCAACACCATCGTCAACGGCATCGGCGGCAGCATCAGCGGCGGACTCAATGCCGACGGCAGCACCGCGCTGGCGATCCAGTTCAACGGCACCGGCAATGCGCTGACCATGTTCGCCGGCAGTGACATCACCGGCGGCATCGACCTGGCGGCCGGCGCGCAGGCGCGCGTGTTCGCGCAGGACCTGGACATCACGCTCGACAATGCGATCACGCTCGGCACCGGTTCCGTTCTCACCGGCGACATGGATGGCGCAGACGGCCTGCAGTTCTCCGGTCCCATTTCCGGCAACGGCGCCTTGAGCGTGACCGGCAGCGGCACGCTGACGCTCAGCGGCACCAATACCTATACCGGCGGCACGAGCATCGACAGCGGCGCCACCTTGCAGATCGGCGACGGCGGCACCACCGGTTCGATCGTCGGCAACGTGCACAACCAGGGCACGCTCGCCTTCGATCGCATCGACACCGTGTCGCTGGGCGGCGTCATCGACGGCAGCGGCGACCTGGAGCAGAACGGCAGCGGCACGCTGGTGCTGTCGGGCGTCAACACGTATACCGGATCCACCACGATCAACACCGGAACATTGGCCCTCAGCGGCGCCGGCAGCATCGCCGCTTCCAGCGGCGTGGCGGTGAACGGCACGTTCGATATCAGCGGCACCAACAGCGGCGCTTCGGTGCAGGCGATCAGCGGCGCGGGCAATATCCTGCTCGGCAGCAAGACGCTTACCTTGAGCAACGCCAGCGGCAGTTTCGATGGCCTGCTCAGCGGCAGCGGCGGCTTGTCGATCGCCGGCGGTTCGCAGACCCTGACCGCCGCGCAGGCCTATACCGGCGCCACCGGCATCAGCGCCGGCGCGACGCTCGCGCTCATCGGCGCCGGCAGCATCGCCTCGTCGCAGGTCGTGACGGCTGACGGCACTTTCGATGTTTCGGGCACCGCCTCCGGCAGCAGTATCCAGTCGCTGGCCGGTGCCGGCTCGGTCGTGCTGGGCACCAAGGATTTGACCTTGACCCAGGCCAATTCGCTGTTCGCCGGCGTTATTTCAGGCTCGGGCAATGTCACCTTTGCGGGCGGCTCGCAGACCCTGTCTGGCGTCAACACCTACACCGGGCAAACCCGAATCGACAGCGGCGCCACGCTTTCGCTGACCGGCTCCGGCAGCATCGCCGACTCCAGCGGCCTGGTGAACAACGGCACGTTCGACATCTCCGGCACCACTGGCAGCGCGGCCATCAGTGCATTGACCGGCAGCGGCTCGGTGCTGCTCGGTGCGAAGTACCTCAGCATCACCAACGCCACCGGCACGTTTGCAGGCGATATCGCGGGCAACGGCGGCCTCACCATCGACGGCGGCACGCAGACGCTGAGCGGCGCCAACGCCTACATCGGCCAGACCACCGTCTCCAACGGCGCCACGCTGGCGCTCACCGGTAGCGGCAGCATCGCCAGCTCCGCCGGCGTGCTGTTGAACGGCGGCACGCTGGACATCGCCGGCACCAGCAATGGCGCTTCGGTGCGCCTGCTGGCCGGCAACGGCAATGTCACCCTCGGTGCCGAAACGCTCACGCTGACCAACGGCAACGGCACGTATTTCGGTGTGCTGAGCGGCACTGGTGGATTGACGGTCACCGGCGGCGCACAGACCCTGGCCGGCGTACAGGCCTATACCGGCGCCACCAGCATCGGCAATGGCGGCACTCTCGCACTGGCTGGCCTGGGCAGCATCGCCGCCTCCAGCGGCGTGGCGAACGACGGCATGCTCGACATTTCCGCCACCAGCAATGGCGCCAGCATCCGTGCGCTGACCGGCAGCGGTACGGTCTACCTCGGTGCGCAGGACCTGACGCTGACCCAGGCCAGCGGCAGCTTCAGTGGTTCCATCGGTGGCACGGGTGGCGTAGAGATCGGCGCCGGTACGCAGACGCTCGGCGGCAGCAACACCTACACCGGCGCCACCCGCATCGACAGCGGCGCCACGCTCGCGCTCACCGGCAGCGGTAGCATCGCCCTGTCGAGCGCCTTGTCGAACAACGGCAGCTTCGATATCTCCGGCGCGGCCGGCAATGTCGGCATCCAGCAGCTGTCGGGCAGCGGCACGGTCCAGCTCGGGACACGCACGCTCGCTGTGCTCAATGCCGCCAGTTCGTTCGGCGGTGTGCTCGCCGGCACCGGCGGATTCACCGTCGGTGGCGGCACGCAATTCCTCAGCAACGTCAACACGTATACCGGGCTGACCACGGTCGACGCAGGCGGCTCGCTCGCCTTGTCCGGCAACGGCAGCGTGGCCGCGTCCAGCGGCGTCGTGGCCAACGGTTTGTTCGACATTGCCAGCGCCACCGGCGGCGCGTCCATCGCCAGTCTCAGCGGCAGCGGTGGCAACAGCCAGGTCAATCTCGGCGCGCGCACGCTCACGCTGACGCAAGCCGCAGGCGACTTCGGGGGCACGATGACCGGCTCCGGCAACCTGGTGGTCGCCCATGGCACGCAGACGCTCAGCGGCAACAACACCTATACCGGCACGACCACCATCCAGCAGGGCGCCACGCTTGCCTTGGCGGGAGCCGGCAGCATCGCGGCGTCGGGTGGCGTGGCGAACGCCGGCGTGTTCGATATTGCGGGTACGACGGCGGGCGCCAGCATCAAGACCTTGTCGGGCAACGGAGCGGTGAACCTCGGGGCACAGAGACTCACCATCACCAACGCCGCCGGCACCTATGACGGCGTGCTCTCGGGCGCAGGCGGCACCCTGTCGATCTCCGGCGGCTCGTTGACCCTCACGGGCGCGCAGGCCTACACCGGCGCCACCCTCGTCGGCGGCACGCTCGTGCTGCAGGGCAACGGCAGCGTGGCCGCCTCCAGTCGCGTGCTGCTGGCCAACGGCTTCCTCGATGTCTCCGCCATCAACGCCGGCGCTTCGATTTCCAGCCTCGCCGGCGTCGGCGGCGTGACCATCGGCGGCCAGTCGTTGACTCTCACCCACGCCAATGATTCGTTCGGCGGCGCGATCATCGGTACGGGCGGACTCATATTGAACGGTGGCACGCAGGCGCTGACCGGTTCCAACACCTATACCGGTGTGACCACCATCAACGGCGGCACGCTCGCCATGGCCGGCGGCGGCACGCTGGCGCCGGGCGCGGCGATTGCCCTGAACGGCAGCGGCGCCACCTTCGATATCTCCGCGGCGGGCACGCAGACCATCGCTACGCTGGACGGCGTCGTCGGCAGTCGTGTGGCGCTCGGCGCCAACAGCTTGAACCTCGATGGCGGCACCTTTGCAGGCGGCTTCGCCGGCACCGGCATCTTGTACAAGCAGGGCGCCACCGTGTTCACCGTCAACGGCGACAGCAGCGCCTTCGCCGGCCAGACCATTGTCATGGCGGGCACGCTCGCGGTGGGCGATGCGAATTCGCCGGGCGCGGTGCTGGGCGGCAACGTCGCGGTGGACCCGCAAGCCAGGCTGCAGGGTCATGGCAGCATCGGCGGCAACATCATCAACGACGGCACGGTGGCGCCGGGCGGATCGATCGGCACGCTGACCGTCGCCGGCAACTATGCGCAGACGGCGACGGCCACGCTCTCCATCGAAGTCAGCCCCACCGATGCCTCGCTGCTCAAGGTAGGCGGCAATGCCAGCCTGGGCGGCACGCTGGCATTGATCTACGACCCGGGCACTTACAGCGCGCACCAGTACACCATTCTCACCGCGGGCGGCACGGTCAGCGGGACGTTCGGCAACGTCACCAACACATATGCCAATGGCGCCACGCTGGGCACGCTCACGCCGTCGGTCACGTACAGCGCGAACCAGGTCGGCCTGACCCTGGCAACGCCAAGCGGCCCCGGCACGCCGAGTGGACCGACGGTGATCGCGCCCACGCAGACCTCCAACTACGCGGCGCTGGGCACGGCGGCGCTGCTGCGTGCGCAGTCCGCCAATGCGTCGCTGATGGAGCGCACGCTGCTGGATGACAGATCCTCCAGGGGCGATGGCCTGTGGGTCACGGCCGCCGGCGCGGGCACCGATATCCAGAGCCGCAACGGCCAACCCGGTTTCCACATGGACCAGTACGGCCTGATGATGGGTGCGGATCGTCCGGTGGGCGACGCCACCGTGGGCGTGGCCGCGGGTTTCTCGCACAGCAACCTGCGCGAGAACGTCACCGGCGATACCGCGCAGACCGATACCGTGCGCCTGGCCCTGTACGGCATGCAGCCGCTCGGTGCGCTGCGCCTGTCCGGCACGGTCGGGTATGCCTTCGACGACCTCTCGCAGAAGCGCAACTTTGCAGGCATCGGTGTGGCCGAGGGCGATCATGTGGGCCACGAATTCACCGCCGCCCTGCAGGCGGCGATGCCGGTCGCGGTCGGTGGCGGCACGCTGACGCCGAGCATCGGCGCGCGCTATGCCTATTTCCACGGCAATGCGTTTGGCGAGGACGGCGCGCGCGGACAGAACCTGCGCGTCGGCGTCGACAGCGCGCGCAGTCTGCAGCCTTATGTGGGACTCGCCTTCGACCGGTCCTTCGACCACGACGGCAAGCCGCTCGACCTGCAGTTGCGCGCAGGCTACGCCACCGAAACCGCCGGCCGCCATCGCGGCGTGACGGTGGCCGCACAGGACGGCACCTTGTTCGCCGCACCCGGCACGGACCTGCCGCGCTCGTACGCCACGCTGGGCGCGAGCCTGGCCATGCACCCGACCAAGGCTTCGACGTTGGCGCTGCGCTATGACGCACTGCTCAACGTGGGACATGCGTCGGCGCAGGCGGCATCGGTGACGTTCAGTTATCGGTTCTGAGTGGATGGCGGCCTGGATGAGGCCGCACTGCAAACCACCCCAGCCGATTCGAGGAAGATCCGGCAGGGTATGGCTGATGAAATAATCAACATATTTGTTGACAATCAACTTATGTGTTGATATTCATACGCCATGATGAATATCCAACACCTCCTGCACCTCGTGGACGAGACCGGCCAGAACCCGGAGCTCGCCCAGGAGCGCCTCAACCAGGTCTTCTTCGCGCTCTCCGATCCGGTGCGCCGGGACATCCTGGAACGCCTGGACGGGCAGGTGCTGCTCGTGTCCGAGCTGGCGGCAGCATTCGACATCTCGCTGCAGGCGGTCTCGCGCCATATCCAGGTGCTGGTGCGCACCGGCCTGATCCAGCAGGAACGTACCGGACGGATCAGCCGCTGCAGCCTGGATGCCGGCCCCATGCTGGAAGCGGCGGTGTGGATAAACCGCTACAGCAAGTACTGGCAGCAGCAGTTCGACCTGCTCGCCGTCACCCTGGCCGACATCGACGAGCGGCGCGCCGCGTCGCCGTCGAAGCCTGCGCGCAAAGCAGCGAAGAAGCGCCGGCCAGGCAGGAAATAAGCCGCGCCGCGATGGCGCGCCGGTAGTGCAAGCCGCAACTCCCCCTTATCCCGAGGTAACGGTCATGGCTCAGCATCGCATCGTCAGTCACGAAGAATGGCTGCAGGCGCGCAAGCGCTTTCTCGCCAAAGGAGAAGGAATTCACCCACCTGCGCGACGAACTCAGCCGGCAGCGCCAGGAGCTGCCGTGGGAACGCGTGGAAAAGCACTACGCCTTCGATACCGACCAGGGCAGGGCCACGCTGGCCGAGCTGTTCGGTGAGAACAACCAGTTGATGGTCTATCACTTGATGTATGCGCCGGAGTGGGAGATCAGCTGCAAGAGCTGCGCGTTCTGGGCCGACAACTTCAACGGCATCGTGCCGCACCTGGCCCAGCACGGCGTCGCCTTCGCGGCGATCTCGCGCGCGCCGCTGGCCAAGCTGCAGAAGCAGGCGCGTGAGTTCGGCTGGGATTTCCCTTGGGTGTCGTCGTTGGACGATTTCAACTACGACTACCAGGTGTCGTTCTCGCCTGACGTGCTGGAGCGCGACGGAGCCTATTACAACTACGGCACCATCAAGGTCAGCGGCACCGACTATCCCGGCGTCAGTGCGTTCTTCAAGGACGACGACGGCAAGGTCTACCACACCTATTCCGCCTACTCGCGCGGCATCGATATGTTCAACGCCGCTTATCAGTATCTGGATGCCTCGCCGCTCGGCCGCAACGAGGAAAGCCTGTCGTACCCGATGGCCTGGGTAAAGCACCGCATCGCCTACGGCAGCTGAGCGAAGGGAGGCATCGCCATGAGATACACCGACGTCAACGGCAAGCTTGCCGACTACCGCCGCCAGATCGCGGCGATCCGCGAGCAGATGCGCGAGACGCTGGCCGGTGTCGAACCGCAGCCGGTACAGGATTACGAGTTCACCGACACCGAGGGCAAGCTGCACCTGTCCGATCTGTTCGGCGAGCACGAGGACCTGATCGTCGTGCACAACATGGGCGTGGCCTGTTCGTACTGCACGCTATGGGCGGATGGCTACAACGGCATCCACCAGCATGTGGTGACGCGCGCGGGCTTCGCCGTGTCCAGCCCGGATCGGCCATCGGTGCAGAAGCGCATGGCGGACATGCGCGGCTGGAAGTTCCCGATGGTCAGCCATCAAGGCAGCAGTTTCGCCAGGGACATGGGCTATGTCTCCGACAAGGGCGGCTGGATGCCGGGGCTGTCGGTATTCCGCCGCGACGGCGACACCATCCTGCGCGTGTCGGATACGGGTTTCAGTCCCGGCGACGACTTCTGCGTGCTGTGGCATTTCTTCGACATGCTGCCGGGTGGCGTTGGCGCGTGGCCCGGGGTGACGGCCGCGGTGCCGTCCTGTTGTTCGGGCGGCTGAGAGGAGGCTCACCATGTGTCCTCTATGCATCGGTACCGCCTGGTTGATCGCGGGCGGCGTGAGTTCGGCAGGTGGCGTGGCTACCGTGGCCTGGCGTTCGGTAGCGAAGCGTCGCCGGCGCGGCCTGAAACCGCGTAGGTTGGGGTGAGCGACAGCGAACCCCAACAGGCGTGGCAGGTTGCGCACCGTTGGGTTCGCTGACGCTCACCCCAACCTACGCCGGCTGCGCCGGCGCGCGATGGCGATCGCCAACACCATCGACGCCGCTGCCACGCCGAACGTCACGCGCACGCCGAACGCTACTGCCGTGGGATCGGCATTCGCCGCATTGCTCATTCCCACCGCCCACGCAAACAACCCCGCCATCGCCGACGCCCCTGTCACCAGGCCCAGGTTGCGCGACAGACTGAGCATGCCCGACACCACGCCGCGCCGGTCCGACGCCACGCCGGTCATCATCGCGGTGTTGTTGGAGGCCTGGAACAGCGCATAGCCCAGGGTGGTGACGACGATAGGGCCGACATAGCCGGCCACGCCGAACGACGATGGCGCGAGGGTCAGCGCCGACAACACCGAGGTGCCGATGGCGATGCCGGACAAGCCGAGCACTGTCGTTCGCCACGCGCCGAAACGATCCACCAGGCGGCCGGCCGGCACGCTGCTCAGCACAGTGACGCACGGACCCGAGGACAGCACCACGCCGACCCATGCCGGCGCGAGGCCAAGCGTGCGCGACAGGTAGAACGGGCCGACCACCAGCGTCGTCATCATCACCGCGGACACCAGCGCGCTCATCGCCAGGCCGGCGCTCAGATTGACATCGCGCAGCATGGCCAGGCGGATCAGTGGCGATGCCGCGCGCTTCTCCGCATGAACGAACAGCCCGGCACCGATGACGGCGCCGAGCAGCAACGCGATGTTCAGCGCGCCGAACTCCCCGCGCCCGAGCGTCATGGCCAGCGCATACGCGGCGAGAGTCAGCGCCAGCAGCACGGTGCCGAGGGGATCGAATCCCCCATGCAAGGGCTTCGCATCCGGCCGCTCCTTCGGCATATGGCGCAGCACCAGCAGGAACGCCACGATCCCGAGCGGCACGTTGACCAGGAAGATCGCCGGCCAGCCGAACGTCGCCGCCAATATCCCGCCGGCCGCAGGCCCCAGTGCCGTGCCGATCGCCGACATCGTGCCGAGCAGGCCCATCGCGCGTCCGATCCGTGTTTGCGGTACCGCCTCGCTGACGCCGGCGATGGTGAGCGCCAGCATGATCGCCGCGCCCAGCCCTTGCTCTGCGCGCGCCACGATCAGGACCCAAAGGTTACCGCTCAGGCCGCACAGCGCCGACGCAAAGGTGAAGCAGGAGATGCCCACCAGCAGCAAGCGGCGGCGCCCCATCAGATCGCCCAGCCGGCCGGCGCCGACGATCAGGGTGGTGATGGCCAACAGATAGGCCAGCACCACCCATTGCACCTGCTGGAACGAGGCGCCGAACGCCTTGGCCAGGATCGGCAGGCTGGTGTTGGCGATGCTGGTATCCAGCGAGGGCAGCAGCATCGACAGTGCCAGGCCAGCGAGCGCCCAGCGGGTGGCCGGAAGATGCGCTTCGGCTTCTGTGGTGGATTCGCCGTTGGCAGCGACGAGTGGCTTGGACATGGAACCGGCGACTCCGCACGTCTTGGATGGCCGGAAAAGTAGTGCCTGCGATGGCATGGCGGAAGGCGCAGCATTTGCACTTTATCCGTGCGTTTGACGCCATGTATCGCCGGTGCCATGGTGGCGTGCATGTCCATGCCCGATCTCAACCTGCTGGTCACCCTCAACGTGCTGCTGGCCGAAGGCAGCGTCGCGCGTGCCGCACGGCGGCTGCGGCTCAGCCCTTCGGCGATGAGCCGCGCGCTCGCCCGCCTGCGCGAGGCCACCGGCGATCCGCTGCTGGTTCGCGCCGGCCGCGGCCTGGTGCCGACGCCGCGCGCGCTGGAGCTGCGCGATCAGGTCGCCGGGCTGGTGCACGGGGCGGAAGCAGTGCTGCGTCCCGCCGTGCGGCCGCGGCTCGAGCAACTAGTGCGCACGTTCACGCTGCGCACCAGCGAGGGCTTCGTCGAGAACTTCGGTCCCGCCCTCATCGCGCGCGTCGCCGCTGAGGCCCCGGGCATCCGCCTGCGCTTCATGCAGAAAGTGGACAAGGACAGCGCGCCGCTGCGCGACGGCATCATCGACCTGGAAACCGGCGTGGTCGACGAACATGCCGGCCCCGAGATGCGCGTGCAGGCGCTGTTCCGCGACCGCTATATCGGCGTGGTGCGCCGCGGGCATCCGCTCAGCCGGAGCAGGATTACCGCGGCCCGCTATGCCGGCAGCCGCCATATCAGCGTGTCGCGGCGCGGGCGCGAAAAGGGCGCCATCGACGAGGCTCTGGCTGCGCACCATTTGTCACGCCAGGTGGTCACCATCGTCGGCGGCTTCGCCACCGCGCTGTCGCTGGCGCGGCAATCCGACCTGATCGCCAGCGTGCCCGAGCGCCACACCGGCAACCTGCGCGACGGCATGCACAGCTTTACGCTGCCGGTGGCGACGCCGGCTTTCACCATCTCGATGCTGTGGCATCCGCGGTTGCAGGCCGATCCGGTGCATCAGTGGCTGCGGGAATGTGTTCGGGAGATTTGCGGGCGGAAGAATGGCAAGGCGGCGAAGCAGGGCGGGCGCACTGCGTAATGACGCGATGGTAGGGGGGCGATCGGCCGCGGGAATTCCTGGTTGAGTAAAGCCGCGTGCTGCTAGCGCATGGCTTGCCGTTTCCGCTCCGCGATTGAATGCGCCTACGCTGGATTGCTCGCGCGGTGGGGCGCAGCGTCCGTCGGCGCAAAAAAAAGCCCCGAAACAGGTTTCGGGGCTTTTCGTCTGGAATGAATTGGTGGAGCGGAGGAGGATCGAACTCCCGACCTCTGCATTGCGAACGCAGCGCTCTCCCAGCTGAGCTACCGCCCCACGCGAGCCGCGAATATTAGCAGCGGCGCCGGGGACCGCCAAGCCCCCTTGCCCGATCCCGCATCAGCCGGGCAGCAGGCCGGTGAGGCGGTCGTGCAGGTGTTCGCGGCGCCAGCCTTCGAGGAATTCCGGCCAGTCGCGGGTGACCACATAGGTTTCCAGCACCTTGCGCGGGCACAGCAGGCCGGGCGGCAGGTCCATTTCCTGGGCGGTGCGGTCGACCGCGTCCTTCATCGCCGCGAGCGCCTTCTTGGCCTCGCCCTGGGGCGTGCCGGGGATGGGCGCGGTGGCGGCGATGTCTGGTTCGGTGACCGGTTGCTGCAGCAGGGCGAACAGCTCGGCGCGCTGCGGGCTGCGCAGCGCGCGCTGGCCGCGGGTGCGCTCGTCGAGTTCGCCCGCGGTCTGCGGCGGCAGCTGGGCCAGGTTCATCGCCTGGGCGTCTTCCAGCAGCCAGGGGCGCGGGCGGTCCTGCTGGCGCGCGGTGACATCGCGCCACAGCAGGATGCGGCGCAGGCGCGCCTGCTGCGCGGGATGCCATTCGGCGGCGCCGCGGAAGTTTTCCTGCGGTTGCGGATCGCCTTCGCGCACGCAGGCGCGGCGCTTCAGGCGCTCGCAGTCCTCGGCATGCCAGGCGGTGCGGCCGCGCTGTTCCAGACGCGCGGCCAGCTGTTCGTGCACCGGTTCGAGATAGACCACGTCGAGGGTGGCGTAGGCGCGCTGCGAATCGGTGAGCGGGCGCTGCATCCAGTCGGAGCGGGTCTCGCCCTTGTCGAGTTCGGCGCCGACCAGTTCGGCGACCAGCGCGCGATAGCTGATGCCCAGGCCCATGCCGACGAAAGCCGCCGCGATCTGCGTATCGAACAACCGCGCCGGGCCACCGGGCAGCAAGGGGGCGAGTGCTTCCAGATCTTCGCTGCCGCTGTGCATGACGGTGAGCGACTGGCCGTTGCCGAGCAGCGGACGCAGCGCGTCGCCGATCTCGAAGGCGAGCGGATCGACCAGCGCGTAGCGCTTGTCCCAGCCCAGCTGCAGCAGCGCCAGCTGCGGATAGAAGGTATTGCGGCGCATGAACTCGGTGTCGAGATCGAGCGCGGCATCGGCGGGCAGTGCGGCGAGCCATTGCTCGAGCGCAGCGCGGCTGGTGATCCAGTCTGCCGCCGGAGTGACGGGAAGTTGCATCGATGCTTCCTTCGCAGCCTGACGGACATGCATCGCTCATTGTCCTGTCAGGGGTTTGTGCCTATGGTTAGCGGCGCACCTTAGCAGGCCGCCCCAAGGACGCCCACCATGCCGAGCAAGGAAACCGTACGACGCCAACGCGCCCTGGGCGGAGCGCTTGGCGTGGTCGTGCTCGGGATGGCGCTGGTCTATCACTTCTTTCCGCGCGTCTTCCATGTGGATCCGGAGCGGGTGCAGACGCAGCGCGCGATGAATCTCGGTCCGGCCGCCGCGCCGCTCGGCGCCGGCCGCGCGCCGGCCGCCAGCAATGTGCAGGCCGAACTCGACGCCGGCCCGCCGCTGACGCTGGCGCCGACCGACGTGATCGTGGCCCGCATGAGCAAGAAGAACGAGAACCTGCCCGAGCAGAAGAGCGCCGACACGCCCGAAGTCGAAGCGCTGCTGGACAAGGCTACCAAGGCGCTCCGTAACGGCCGGCTGGCCGGCAACAAGGACGGCGCCGCGGCGCTGTTCGCCGAGGCGCTGAAGATGAAGCCGGACAGCCGCCGCGCCGCGCAGGGCCTGTACGAAGTGCGCGCGCGCCTGGTGGCGGAGATCGGCCAGGACATCCTGGTCGGCGACGAGGACTCGGCCAAGGATCTGCTCGAAGCGCTGAAGTCCGTGCCCGACAGCAAGGACGACGTGGCGCAGGCCGAGGCCCGGCTCAAGACCCTGGCGCAGGTGCGCCCGATGCTGGCCCAGGCGGCGACCCTGCTGCAGCAGGGCAAGGTCGATGCGCCCAAGGGCGACAACGCCTTGGACCTGTACCGCCAGGTACAGCAGCAGGATCCGGAAAACGCGGTGGCGGCGCAGGGCATCGCGCAAGTGCAGCGCGCGGTGCTGGATCGCGCGCTCGCCGCGGTGGCGAGCAACGATTTCAAGGGCGCGGGCGATGCGTTGACCGAAGCGGCCACCATCCTGCCCGGTTCGCCCGCGCTGCAGGACGTGCAGGGCCGCGTCGACGGCATCCGCCACCAGCGCGCCGCCAACCTGCTGGCGCAGGCGCGCTCGGCGCTGGATGGCGGCGACCAGGCCCTGGCCCAGCAATTGGCCGAACAGGCCAAGGACCTGGCGCCGGATCTCCCCGGCCTCGGCGATATCCAGGAGCGGATGACCAATGCGCGCCTGTACGCCAGCTACAAGCCGGGCCAGGTCTTCACCGACCGCTACGTCGACCTGCCGGGCCAGACGCCGTCGATGGTGGTTGTCCCCACCGGCAGCTTCGATATGGGCGCGCCGGACAGCGAGGAGGGCCGCGCCGGGGCGGAGACGCCGCAGCACCAGGTAACCATCGGCAAGGGCTTCGCGCTGTCGCGCGCGGAGATCACCATCGGCCAGTTCCGCGAATTCGTGCGCGCCAGCGGCTACCAGCCGGACTCGGTCAAGCTCGGCGGCGCCAGCGTCTACGACGAACGCGGCGGCGCGCTGCGCGACGATCCGGACGCCACCTGGCAGAGCGACTACGCCGGTCGCGCCGCCACCGACGAGCGCCTGCCGGTGGTGAACATCTCCTGGAACGATGCCAAGGCCTACGTCGACTGGCTCGGCCAGCGCACCGGCAAGCGCTACCGGCTGCCGAGCGAGGCGGAATTCGAATACGCGCTGCGCGGCGGCACCACCACCAGATACTGGTGGGGCAATGGCGCGCCGACGCGCAAGGTGGAGAACCTCACCGGTTCGGGCGACCGCTCGCAGAGCGGGCGGCGCTGGAGCAACGCGTTCGAGAAGTACCGCGACGGCTACTGGGGCCCGGCGCCGGTGATGAGCTTCGAGGCCAATCCGTACGGCCTGTTCGACATCGACGGCAATGTCTCCGAGTGGGTGCTGGACTGCTGGCACGACAGCTACGTGCGGGCGCCGGCCGACGGCAGCGCCTGGGTCAATCCCGGCTGCTCGACCCGGGTGGTGCGCGGCGGCTCCTGGGGCAGCTCGCCCGACCAGGTGCGCTCGGCCTACCGGCAGGGCGCGGACGGCAGCGTGCGCAGCGGCCGCGTCGGTTTCCGGGTCCTGCGCGAGCTCTGAGAACGGGCGCGCGCTCCAGGGTGGCGCGCAAGCCCTTGAGCGGGCGGCATCTTTATATGGAAGCGCGGACAGGTCGCCATCGGCTTGTCTTGCCGCCGCGCGCAACCGTAAAATGGCCCGCTTTCGTGTAAGGGAATCATCGACTTAGGGCGAGGGGCCCGGGTACGGATGGGGGACGGGGCAGGCCGCGCGCCTGCGTGAATTCCTCATGCTATCCGCAGCTTACGGGCGTCTCTCCGGTCGGTCCGATGCGAAAGTGGCGGAATTGGTAGACGCACTGGATTTAGGTTCCAGCGGTTAACCCCGTGAGGGTTCGAGTCCCTCCTTTCGCACCATCCCTTATCGAATTGGTGGGTTTCTTTGCGGGCGGCACGACCGCCGGGCGCGGTCGGCGCGCACTTTCGGGTATTCAGGAGACGTCATGCAGGTTTCGGTTGAAAACGTTGGCAAGCTCGAGCGCAAGCTCACGGTGAAGTTCCCCGCGGAGCGCTTCGAATCGCAGGTCAGCGCGCGCATCGCCGAGATGGGCCGCACGGTGCGCCTGAAGGGCTTCCGTCCGGGCAAGGTGCCGACCACGGTGATCCAGCAGCGTTTCGGCGCGCAGGTGCGCGGCGAGGTGCTGTCCGACCTGATCGGTTCCACCCTGCGCGAGGCCGTGAACCAGGAGAACCTGCGTCCGGTCGCCAACCCGTCGGTGGACACCACCGGCCAGCCGGAAAACGGCGAGATCACCTACACCGCCACCTTCGAGATCATGCCGGAGTTCCCGGACGTCGACGTCGCCGCGCTGGAGATCAAGCGCCCGGTGGCCGAAGTGACCGACGCCGACATCGAGAAGATGATCGAGACCCTGCGCGCCCAGCGCCGCAGCTTCGACGACGTCGCCCGTGCCTCGGCCGAGGGCGATTTCGTGATGTTCGAATACAGCGCCGTGGCCGGCGACTACCGCTTCCCGGCCGAGGGCCTGGAGCGCGCCGGCAGCGTGATCGGCTCGGGCACCCTGTTCAAGGCGTTGGACGAGGCCCTGACCGGCCGCTCGGCCGGCGACGAGTTCGAGACGGACGTGGACTTCCCGGCCGATTTCCGCAACGAGAGCCTGGCCGGCAAGACCGCCAAGGTCGCGTTCAAGATCGTGAAGGTGCAGGAGCCCAGGCTGCCGACCGTGGACGCCGAGTTCGCCAAGCTGTTCGGCATCGTCGACGGCGACCTCGAGCAGTTCCGCAAGGAAGTGCGCAACAACCTCGAGCGCGAGCTGAAGGCCACCCTGATGGCCCGCCTGAAGTCCCAGGTCGCCGAGAAGCTGGCCGATGCCAACGACGGTCTCGACGTGCCGAAGATCATGGTGCAGTCCGAGGCCCATAACCTCGCCGCCGGCAGCGTGCCGCGCGGCCAGCAGCCGCCGCCGCAGCTGGTCGAGGCCGCTACCCCGATGGCCCGCAAGCGCGTGATCGCCGGCCTGCTGATGAGCGAGATCGCCCGCAAGCAGGAGCTGAAGCTGGACCGCACCCGCCTGGCCGAGCAGCTGGCGGCGATCGCCTCGACCTACGAAGAGCCTGAAAAGGTCATTGAACTGTACAACTCCGACCCCCAATTGATGTCGGGGCTGCAGAACCGCGTGATGGAAGACCAGGTCGCGGTGTGGGTGGCGGACAACGCCAAGACCACCGACGAGAACCTGAGCTTCGACGAGGTGATGCGCCCGGTCAGCGCCTGAGGCAGGTATCGCGAGTTACCCGCCCGATTCTTAGATAAGGAATCGTCGCGGCCGGCCCTGAGGGCCCGGCCGCGCGGCGGGTGGCGATGAAGACGTGTCCAGGAAGCGTGATTCCGCCCGGATGGCGGTTTTGCGCGGTTTCCAGCACGATTTACCTGCAAGACTTAGGCGTATCAACCCGGAGAGCGACAAGCATGGCCATGGATCCGATCCAGAACCTCAACCTGGTCCCCATCGTCGTCGAGCAGACGGCTCGCGGCGAACGTTCGTACGACATCTATTCGCGCCTGCTGAAAGAGCGCGTGATCTTTCTCGTCGGCGAAGTGAACGACCAGGTCGCCAACCTGCTGGTCGCGCAGATGCTGTTCCTGGAGTCCGAGAACCCGGACAAGGACATTCATCTGTATATCAACAGCCCGGGCGGTGCGGTCACCGCCGGCCTGGCGATCTACGACACCATGCAGTTCATCAAGCCCGACGTCAGCACCATGTGCGTGGGCCAGGCCTGCAGCGCCGCCTCGCTGCTGCTGATGGCCGGCGCCAAAGGCAAGCGCTATTCGCTGCCCAATTCGCGCGTGATGATCCACCAGCCGTCGGGCGGCGCCCGCGGCCAGGCGACGGACATCGAGATCCAGGCCCAGGAAATCCTGTACCTGCGTCGCCGTCTTAACGATATTTATGTGCAGCACACCGGCCAGCCGCTGGACAAGATCGAGCGCGACATGGAGCGCGACCGCTTCATGAGCGCCGAGGCCGCCCGCGAATACGGCCTGATCGACCAGGTGCTGGACCGCCGCGCCGGCGAAACGGTCAAGTCGGCCTGATCCACGGCCGTTACAGTGCGTGAGGGCCGGGTTCTGCGTCTGGAATCGGACGCGGAACCCTGTGCTATTCTCGCGTCGCAACCGATTTACAGCAGGGTTACAGCATGACTGACGAGCGGCAGGGCCGTTCCAACGACAGCGGCAAGATTCTCTACTGCTCCTTCTGCGGCAAGAGCCAGCACGAAGTGCGCAAGCTGATCGCGGGTCCCTCCGTGTTCATCTGCGACGAGTGCGTGGAGCTCTGCAACGACATCATCCGCGAAGAGCTGGAAGAGAAGGCCGCCTCCGGGCGCAGCCAGCTGCCCAAGCCGCGCGAGATCATGGAGACGCTCGACCAGTACGTGGTCGGCCAGACCCGTGCGAAGAAAGCGCTCGCCGTGGCGGTGTACAACCACTACAAGCGCATGGAGTCGCGCCAGAAGAGCGACGACGTCGAGCTGGGCAAGTCCAACATCCTGCTGATCGGCCCCACCGGCTCCGGCAAGACGCTGCTCGCCGAGACGCTGGCGCGCCTGCTCAATGTGCCGTTCACCATCGCCGACGCCACCACGCTGACCGAAGCCGGCTACGTGGGCGAGGACGTCGAGAACATCATCCAGAAGCTCCTGCAGAAGTGCGACTACGACGTCGACAAGGCGCAGTCGGGCATCGTCTACATCGACGAGATCGACAAGATCTCGCGCAAGAGCGAGAACCCGTCGATCACCCGTGACGTGTCGGGCGAAGGCGTGCAGCAGGCGCTGCTGAAGCTGATCGAGGGCACCCTGGCCTCGGTGCCGCCGCAGGGCGGCCGCAAGCATCCGCAGCAGGAATTCCTGCAGGTGGACACCAAGAACATCCTCTTCATCTGCGGCGGCGCGTTCGCCGGCCTGGAGAAGGTGATCCAGCAGCGTTCCGAGACCACCGGCATCGGCTTCTCCGCCGAAGTGCGCAGCAAGGAGCGCACCGAGAACCTCGGCAAGGTGCTGGCCGACGTGGAGCCGGCGGACCTGGTCCGTTTCGGCCTGATCCCGGAATTCGTCGGCCGCCTGCCGGTGGTGGCGACCCTGGACGAGCTGGACGAACCCGCCCTGGTCAAGATCCTCACCGAGCCGCGCAACGCCGTCACCAAGCAGTTCAAGAAGCTGTTCGAGATGGAAGGCGTGGAGCTGGAATTCCGTCCGGAGGCCCTGCAGGCGATCGCCCGCAAGGCGCTCAAGCGCAAGACCGGCGCGCGCGGTCTGCGCACCATCCTGGAGCAGGTGCTGCTGGACACCATGTACGAGCTGCCCTCGCTGGAGCACGTGAGCAAGGTGGTCGTGGACGACGCCGTCATCGACGGCCAGGCCGAGCCCTACCTGATCTATCGCGGCAACCTGCAGCAGCAGCGCGTGGCGGGCGAGAGCGGCGACGCCGCCTGAACAGTCTGTCCATCCCGGTCGAACGAAAGGCCCCGGCAGCCCCGGGGCCTTTTTTTATCGTCGGCTTCAGCTCGAGGCCGTTTTCGTTTTCCTTGCCGTGCGCGCACTTGTATGGGGCGGCGCCGGCCTCCACTTGACGATCAGATGCCTCCGGCGCAGTGTCGGGGCGTACTCGTTTCAGTCCCCCGAGGGAACCATCCGACATGGCAAAAAATGCCCCCCTTCCCGTCGCCACCGGTGCCGCGCTGGACGCGCTTCCGGTCCTGCCGCTGCGCGACGTGGTGGTCTATCCCCACATGGTCATCCCGCTGTTCGTCGGCCGCGACAAGTCGATGCGCGCGCTCGAGCGCGCCATGGAAGGCGAGCGCCAGATCCTGCTGGTGGCGCAGAAGAGTCCCGATATCGACGACCCGGCCGTCGCCGACCTGCACCAGATCGGCACGCTCGCCGGCGTGCTGCAGCTGCTGAAGCTGCCCGATGGCACCGTGAAGGTGCTGGTGGAGGGGCAGGCGCGCGTGTCCGTCGAGAAGTACGAGGAAGATGGCGGCATGCTGATGGCCACCTCGCGCATCATCGAGCCGCAGTACAGCGCCAAGGAGCGCGAGCTCGACGTGGTCTCGCGCACGCTGGTGTCGCTGTTCGAGCAACTGGTGAAGCAGAGCCGCAAGCTGCCGCCCGAAGTGCTGGCCACGCTGTCCGGCATCGACGACCCGTCGCGGCTCGCCGATTCCATCGCCGCGCACCTGTCCGTGCGCATGGCCGACAAGCAGAAGGTGCTGGAAACCGCCGACGTCGGCCAGCGCCTGGAGCTGCTGATCGGCCTGGTCGACGGCGAGATGGACCTGCAGCAGGTGGAAAAGCGCATCCGCGGCCGCGTGAAGTCGCAGATGGAGAAGAGCCAGCGCGAGTACTACCTCAACGAACAGATGAAGGCCATCCAGAAGGAGCTCGGCGAGAGCGAGGAAGGCCCGAACGAAGTCGAGGAACTGCAGAAGAAGATCGACAACGCCGGCATGCCCAAGCCGGTGCTGGCCAAGGCGCGCCAGGAATTCAGCAAGCTGCGCCAGATGTCGCCGATGTCGGCCGAGGCCACGGTGGTGCGCAATTACCTGGACTGGCTGGTCGGCGTGCCGTGGAAGAAGCGCAGCAAGGTGCGCAAGGACCTGCAGCTGGCGCAGGACGTGCTCGATGCCGACCACTTCGGCCTGGAGAAGGTCAAGGAGCGCATCCTCGAATACCTCGCCGTGCAGCAGCGCGTGAACACCATGAAGGGCCCGATCCTGTGCCTGGTCGGTCCGCCCGGCGTAGGCAAGACCTCGCTCGGCCAGTCGATCGCCAAGGCGACCAACCGCAAGTTCGTCCGCATGAGCCTGGGCGGCGTGCGCGACGAGGCCGAGATCCGCGGCCATCGCCGCACCTACATCGGCTCGATGCCGGGCCGCATCGTGCAGAACTTGAACAAGGTCGGCACCAAGAATCCGCTGTTCGTGCTGGACGAGATCGACAAGATGTCGATGGACTTCCGCGGCGATCCGTCCTCGGCGCTGCTGGAAGTGCTCGATCCGGAGCAGAACCACACCTTCAACGATCATTACCTGGAGGTCGACCTCGACCTGTCCGAGGTGATGTGGATCGCCACCGCCAACTCGCTCAACATCCCCGGCCCGCTGCTGGACCGCATGGAAGTCATCCGCATTCCCGGCTACACCGAGGATGAGAAGCTGGGGATCGCGCAGAAATACCTGCTGCCCAAGCAGCTGAAGGCGAACGGCCTGAAGGAAGGCGAGCTGAGCGTCGACGGCGAAGCCATCCGCGACATCGTGCGCTACTACACGCGCGAATCCGGTGTGCGCAACCTCGAGCGCGAGGTGTCCAAGATCTGCCGCAAGGTGGTGAAGGAGCTGACTCTGGGCGAGGCGAAGAAGGCGGCCAAGAGCAAGGCGAAGGTCGAGACCGCGAAGGCTGGCAAGGTCAAGAAGCTGTCGGGCATCAAGGTCACTTCGGACAACCTCGAGCATTACCTGGGCGTGCGCCGCTTCGATTTCGGCCGCAAGGAACTGCAGAACGAAGTCGGTCTGGTTACCGGCCTGGCCTGGACCCAGGTGGGCGGCGACCTGCTCAGCATCGAAGCCTCCATCGTGCCGGGCAAGGGCCGGCTGGTGCATACCGGCCAGCTGGGCGACGTGATGAAGGAATCGATCCAGGCGGCGCTGTCGGTGGTGCGTGCGCGCGCCGACCGCTTCGGCATCGATCCGGAGTTCCACCAGAACCTCGACATCCACATCCACGTGCCGGAAGGCGCCACGCCGAAGGACGGTCCGAGCGCGGGCATCGCCATGTGCACGGCGCTGGTGTCGGCGCTGACCAAGGTGCCGGTGCGCTCCGAAGTGGCGATGACCGGCGAGATCACCCTGCGCGGACGCGTGCTGCCGATCGGCGGCTTGAAGGAGAAGTTGCTGGCGGCGCATCGCGGCGGCATTACCACGGTGATCATTCCGGAAGAAAACAAGAAGGATCTCGCCGACATCCCGGCGAACATCACCGGCCAGCTGGAGATCCACGCCGTGCGCTGGATTGACGAGGTGCTCGACATCGCGCTGGAGCGTCCGTTGCAGCCGCGGCAGGCGAGCGAAGAGGCCGCCGCCACCAAGGTCGAGACCAAGGTGGACGGGAACGAGGACTCCGCGGAGACGCCGGCCCGCCCGCACTGAGCGAAGCGCGCGGCGTCGCTTCGACATCGAGTGGCATGCCTCTGGCATGCCACTTTTTTGTTGCGCTAATGCGGCATTCGATGCGGCTTCGCTAACGCTTCCCGGCGTGTCCGGCAAGTGCTGCCGCGGTATCTAAAAATCCCTGAAAGCCTTGGTATTGCTTGTATTGCGGACCCTAGGGGGCACTGGTATAAAGAGCGGCACCGCAATCCACGCTCGACGTCGGAGCGCTTCGATGCGGGGTCGCGGGGCGGCGCCCACCAGTCGCCAATTCATCCAAGTCGGCGTCGTCTCGTCCCAGACTGACCACGCGGGCCGCACAACGTTTAAGGGAGTGTCTCAATGAATAAAACCGATCTGATCAATGCCATTGCCGAGAAGGCCGAACTCACCAAGGCCGACGCCGGCCGCGCGCTCGAGGCTTTCTTCGAGACCGTGCAGAAGGCGCTGAAGAAGGGTGACGACGTGTCGGTCGTGGGCTTTGGCACCTTCACCGTGCGCAAGCGCGCCGCCCGTACCGGTCGCAACCCGCGCACCAACGAGACGATCAAGATCAAGGCCTCGAAGGTTCCGGCTTTCAAGGCTGGCAAGACCCTCAAGGATGCCCTAAACTAAGCGGCTCGCCGCTTGGTTTCGGGTGCTTAGCTCAGCGGTAGAGCACCGCCCTTACAAGGCGATGGTCGTAGGTTCGATCCCTACAGCACCCACCAGAAAACTGCGGAGCGGTAGTTCAGTCGGTTAGAATGCTGGCCTGTCACGCCGGAGGTCGCGGGTTCGAGTCCCGTCCGCTCCGCCACAGTTTGCAAGGGCGCCCGCGTGGCGCCCTTGCTTTTTATGGACCGCGCCGGGTCGGGCGCATTGATCAACCCTGACGGGAAGATTCTCATGTTGCAGGCACTACGTACCAAGATGCACGGTTGGCCGTCGATCATCATCCTCGGCATCTGTGTCTTCGCCATCTCGTTCTTCGGCATCGAGTCTTACATCGTGTCGCGCAACGATACCTTCGTGGCGAAGGTCGGGAAGCATGAGATCTCCCAGCAGGACTTCCAGCAGCGCATGAACAGCCTGCGCCAGCAGATGGTCCAGCAGCAGGGCGAGCAGTTCGACGGCGCCGCGTTCGAGCGCCCCGAGAACAAGCTGCGCGTGCTCAACGCGATGGTCGACCAGCAGCTGCTGGTGGATGCCGCCGAGAAGATGGGCATGCGCATCTCCGACCAGCAGCTGCGCGACACCATCGTCAACCTGCCGGGCCTGCAGCAGAACGGCAAGTTCGACGCCGGCCTGTACCGCGCCTTCCTCGCCGGCATGGGCAAGACGCCCGGCCAGTTCGAGGCCGAAGTGCGCAACGAACTGAACGTCTCGCAGCTGCCCGACGCCTTCAATGCGTCGACGCTGATCACCGACGCCGACATCGACCGCTACCTCAACCTGAGCATGCAGCGCCGCGACCTGCGCTATTTCGCGCTGCCGCGTCCGGCGCTGACCGACAGCAAGGTCGACGACGCGCAGATCGACGCGTACTACAAGTCGCACCAGGCCGATTTCATGAATCCCGAGCAGGTCTCGGTGAAGTACGTCGAAGTCAGTGCCGACGACCTGAAGCTGGACGTCCAGCCCAGCGAGGACGACCTGAAGAAGCGTTATGAGGAAGGCAAGCAGCGCTTCGTGATGCCGGAGCAGCGCCTGGTCTCGCACATCCTGGTCAACGTGCCGAAGAACGCCACGCCGGACCAGCAGAAGGCCGCGCTGGCCAAGGCCGAGCAGCTCGCCGGCCAAGCCAAGGAGGACAACTTCGCCAAGCTGGCCGAGCAGTCCTCGGACGACCTGGGCTCCAAGCGCACGGGCGGCGACCTGGGCTGGCTGGAGAAGGGCGTGGCCAATCCGGCCTTCGACGAGGCGCTGTTCGCGCTGCAGAAGGGCCAGATTTCCAAGCCGGTGCTGTCCGACGAGGGCTACCACGTGCTGTTCCTGCGCGACGTGCGCAGCGGCCAGGCCAAGCCGTTCGCCGAAGTGCGCGACCAGCTGGTCAAGGAAGCCATGACCGGCGACCGCGATCGCAAGTACAACGAGATCGCCGGCAAGCTCACCGACAGCGCCTACCAGAACCCGGGCTCGCTGGAGCCGGCCGCGCAGGCGCTGGGCCTGCCGATCAAGACGTCCGAGATGTTCTCGCGCCAGGGCGGCGCGGGCATCGCCGCCAACCCGAAGGTGGCGCAGGCCGCATTCGCCGACGACGTGCTGGCGCAGGGCAACAACTCCGGCCTGATCGACCTGGGCAACGACCACGCGGTGGTGATCCACGTCGACAAGCACGTCTCCGCCGCGGCCAAGCCGCTGGCCGAGGTGCGCGACACCGTGCGCCAGAAGATTCTCGACGAGCGCGTCGCCGCCGCCGCCAAGGCCAAGGCCGACGAGCTGCTGGCCCGCCTGCAGAAGGGCGAGGACATGGCCGCCGTGGCCGCCTCGGTCGGCGCCCCGGTGAAGACCGCCAGCGAAGCGACCCGCGGCCTCGCCGACGTCTCGCCGGACCTGCTCGACGCCGCCTTCAAGCTGCCGCATCCGGCGCAGGGCAAGCCGCAATACGCCAGCGTGCCGCAGCAGGACGGTTCCTTCGACCTGCTGGCGCTGGACAAGGTGCAGGACGCCGATCTCTCCAAGCTGCCGGCCCAGCAGCGCGACATGTTGCGCCAGCAGATGGCGCGCGTGTATGGCGACTCGGCCATGCGCGAATTCATCGACGCGCTGAAGGCGAAGACCGAGATCAAGATCGCCGCGGACCGCATGTAATCAGCATGGTATGGACTTCGAGAAAGGCGGCCGCATGGCCGCCTTTTTTTTGTCGCCGTTCAAGCCATCGCACTCATTGGCCGTCATTCCGGCGCAGGCCGGAATCCAGTGACGATAGCGCCACGCTATGGCCTCATCGCAGGACGAAACCCGGGACGATATCGCGACAACCGGACCATGACGTCACTGGATTCCGGCCTGCGCCGGAATGACGGTTCCTTGCAAGGCTGAGGTCAGTCCGGTCGCCCCGGCACACCGGGCCGTCAGGCCCCGGTCATGCCGAGGATGTTGTACCCGGCATCGACATAGGTGATCTCGCCCGTGATGCCGGAGGCGAAGTCCGAGCACAGGAAGGCCGCGACATTGCCCACCTCGTCGATCGTCACGCTGCGGCGCAGCGGCGCGTGTTCTTCCACGTGATCGAGCATGCTGCGGAAATTGGCGATGCCGGAGGCGGCCAGCGTCTTGATCGGCCCCGCCGAGATGGCGTTCACGCGCGTGCCTTCCGGCCCCAGGTTGTAGGCGAGATAGCGCACGTTCGCTTGCAGGCTGGCCTTGGCCAGCCCCATCACGTTGTAGTTGGCCAGCGCGCGCTCCGCGCCCAGATAGCTGAGGGTGAGGATGGCGCCGCCGCGGCCGCCCATCAGTGGGCGCGCGGCCTTGGCGAGCGCGGCGAGGCTGTAGCTGGAGATGTCATGCGCGATGGCGAAGTTCTCGCGCGTCAACTGGTCGAGGAACTCGCCCTGCAGCGCTTCGCGTGGTGCATAGCCGACCGAGTGCACCAGGATGTCGAGGCCGTCCCAATGCTCGCCCAGCCGATCGAACAACTGCCGGATCTGCGCATCGTCGGCCACGTCGCAGGGCAGGGCGAGGTTGGAGCCGAACGCATTGGCGGCCTCGTCGACGCGATCCTTCAGCCGCTCGTTCTGATAGGTGAAGGCCAGCTGCGCGCCTTCGCGGTACATCGCATTAGCGATGCCCCAGGCGATCGAGCGCTGGCTGGCGATGCCGACGATCAGTGCGCGCTTGCCATGCAGGAATCCCATGCGTCTTCCCCGATGCGGCGACGCGCACGGCGGCGCGTCGCGGCGAGTCTAGCTTGGTGGAGGCAGCGCGGTGGCGGCAGCGCGCCGCGCCTCAGCCCTGCGCGCTGAGCTTCAGCACCTGGCCCAGGCGCAGATGGGAGCCCTGCAGGCCGTTCCAGCGCTTGATCTGGTTGACGTCCAGCGAATAGTGGCGCGCGATGTTCCACAGCGTCTCGCCGGCCTTGACCGTATGCGTGCGCGAACTCGCGCCGGCGGCGTCGTCCGGCGCGGCCGACGGACCCGCGGCCGACGGACCTTTGGCCGATGCCACCAGGCGGTTGTCGTTCGTATCGGCGTCGGCGACGTTGCCGCCGTTCTGCAGCAGCGAATTGCGGAACTGCTCGACGCGGCCGCTGGGCATCACCAGGTACGAGGCCGCGCGCTTGTCGACATAGCCGTTGCGGAAACCGGCATTGAGGCTCTTGAGCTCGTCCACCGACATGCCGGCGTGGTTGGCGGCCTGTGCGATCGGCATCGAGCGGTCGACGTCGACCGACACCAGCTGTTGTTCCGGCGCGATCTGCGGCAGCTCGACCTTGAAGCGCTGCGGCTCGCGCACCACGCAGGAGATCGCCAGCAGCTTGGCCAGGTGTTCGCGCGTCACGCGCTTGACCGGCATCTTCGGGATCGCCGGCTCCTGGGCCGGCGTGCCGTAGCGGCCGATCATGCCGCGCACGGCGAATTCGCCGGCATTGAAGGCGTAGTCCGCCATGCGCCAATCGCCGAGATCGTCGTGATAGCGCTTGAGCAGGGCCATGATCGCGTCGGTCGCGGCCGGCATGTCCAGGCGCCCGTCGAAGTTCTTGTCCACGCGCATGCCCAGCGCGTTCGCCGTCACCGGCATGATCTGCCACATGCCGGCGGGATTGCCTTTCACCCCCGGCACGGGTCGGTAATGGCTCTCCACCCACGGCAGCAGGGCGAATTCGCCCGCCACGTCGTGCTTGGCGGCGATCTGCTGCACGTACATCAGCCGCGGCATCACGTCGCGCATCTGCGCTTCGAATGCCGAAGGATTCTGCGTATAGCGCCTGGCCCAATCCATGATCGCCGGGTCGGCATCGCAATCGGCCATCTGGAAACTGCCGCGCAACTGCGCCCATACGTCGCCGCTGGGCTGCGGCATCGCCGGCGCGTCCACATGGCTGGCGACATTGCCGACCGCCGGCTTGGGCGAGGAGGGCTTGACCACGCGCGGCACAGCGGCCGTGCCGTTCTGCGGGGGCGGTGTCCCGGCGCAGGCGGCGAGGCATAGCGCAAGCGTGGCGGAAAGCAGGCGTAATGAGGCGTGAGGTTTCATGCGCGGAACTCATCCTTGGCGGCGCGCAGGGCGGCGAAGCGGGAAACGCGGTCGGCAGCGGCACCGTGGCGCGTGCACCATTGCGCCACGTCGTGGTTGTCGACACGCAGGAAGGGATTGGTCGCCCGCTCGGTGGCGAGCGCCACCGGCAGCGTCGGCTGCGCCTGTTCGCGCAGTGCGCGCACCTGTTCGACGCGCTGCGCCAGCGCGGCATTGGCCGGTTCCACCGTCTGCGCGAAGCGTCCGTTGGCGGCGGTGTATTCGTGGGCGCAGCAGACTTTCAGTTCGCCGGGCAGGTCGGCCAGGCGGTCGAGCGAGGCGAGCATCTGCTGCGGCGTGCCTTCGAACAGGCGGCCGCAGCCCATGCTGAACAGCGTGTCGCCGCACAGCAGCATGCCGGCGCCGACATAGGCGATGTGGCTGCGGGTGTGGCCGGGAATCTCCAGCACGCGGAACCGCGCCGAGGGCTGCGCGATGGTCACCTCGTCGCCGTCGGCGACCGCCTGCGTGACATGCCCGATGCGCTCGTCGCGCGGCGCGTACACCGGCACCGGCCCGTGCGCGAGCAAGTCGGCGACGCCGCCGATATGGTCGTTATGGTGATGCGTGAGCAGGATCGCGCGCAGCCGCAGTCCGCGCCGGTCCAGCGCGGCTTCGATCGGTGCGGCTTCGCCAGGGTCGACCACGATCGCGTCGCCGGCATCGTCGTACAGCAGCCAGATGTAATTGTCGGCGAGCGCCGGTACCGGTACGACGTGCAAGGGGTGACTCCACTGCGGTTTCGTATCGACTGGCGCAGGCATCCGGGCTTGCGCGAAGTGCGGGACTATAAAACGGGCCGGAAGGCTGCTCGTTAGCAGGTCGTTAATCGGGCCGGCCCTGTTCAGTCTTGTGGCGCAGTCGGCGGCACCCATGTGAGCAGGGGCAGCGTTTACACTCTCCGCCTGACCGTTGGCCCCCGATCCCAACCCCATGCCGCAGCGCGATCCTGACATCTACGCCAGTGCGCACCTCCGCCACCTGCTGGCCGAGGAAGCGGCCGCGATGGCGCCGCTGCTGCAGCGCTGCGCGGGCTCGCACGCGCTGCTGCTGTCGGCGCTGTCGCACGATCACCCGCCGGTGCTGCCCCTGCTGGGCTTCTGGACGCGCATGCGCCTGCTCGGCAGCCGCTACCAGGGCGACGTGAGGGCCCGCGCGGACGAGCCGCTGCCGTTTGCCGACGACGCCTTCGGCCTGGTCCTGCTGCGCCACGCGGTGGAAGTGGCGCCGGTGCCGCAGGCGCTGCTGCAGGAAGCCTGCCGCGTGCTGGCGCCGGGCGGCGTGCTGGCCGTCACCGGCCTGCATCCGCTCAGCGCGTGGCTGCCCTGGGTCTACTGGCAGCGCCGCCACAGCTTCATGCCGGCGCTGACCTCGCCGCTCACGCTGGAGCGCTGGGTGCGGGCAGGGGAGCTGGACATCGAGCGGGTCGAGCGGGTGGGGCACGTCTGGCCGAATGCCGGGGCGAAGGCCCGCGGCGCGCATCCGCTGGGCGGCGCCTACCTGCTGATCGCGCGCAAGAACCGCCGCGTGGCGGTGCTGCCCAAGCTCAAGCCGGCGCTGGTGCCCGCGCCGGTCAATGTGAAACTGGCACCCGGGGCGAGGCGCGGTACCTCGGCCGATGCATGACTCTCGAACGACGCAGGTAACGATGACCGAAGTGGAAGCTTTTACCGACGGCGCATGCCTCGGCAATCCGGGGCCGGGCGGCTGGGCCGCCCTGTTGCGCGCCAAGGGGACGGAACGCCTGATCTCAGGCGGTGAGCCGGATACCACCAACAATCGCATGGAGCTGATGGCGGCGATCGCTGCGCTGGAAGCACTCACGCGCCCGTGCAAGGTCACGCTGACCACCGACTCGCGCTATGTGATGCAAGGCATCGAGGAATGGGTGCCGAAGTGGCGCGCCAACGGCTGGAAGACCGCCGACAAGAAGCCGGTGAAGAACCAGGACCTGTGGCAGCGCCTGTCCGCCGCCACGGCGACGCATCAGCTGCGCTGGCAGTGGGTGCGTGGCCATAATGGCCATGTGGAGAACGAGCGCGTCGACGTGGCCGCGCGCGAACAGGCCGAGCAGTACAGGAGCACCCGATGAGGCAGATCGTCCTCGATACCGAAACCACCGGCCTGGAAGTCCGCCAGGGCCACCGCCTGATCGAAATCGCCTGCATCGAGATGATCGAGCGGCGCCCGACCGGCCGGCATTACCAGACCTATCTGAATCCGGATCGCCTGATCGACGAAGGCGCCAAGCAGGTCACCGGCATCGAGGACGAATTCCTGCTCGACAAGCCGCGCTTCGCCGACGTGGTGCACGAGTTCCTCGCCTTCATCGACGGCGCCGAGCTGATCATCCATAACGCGACCTTCGACATCGGCTTCCTCGATGCCGAACTGGCGCGCCTGGACGGCAACTATGGCCGCATCGCCGACCGCTGCACGGTGATCGATACCCTGGTGATGGCGCGCGAGCGTTTCCCCGGCCAGCGCAACAGCCTCGACGCGCTGTGCAAGCGTCTGGGCGTGGACAACTCCGCGCGCGACCTGCACGGCGGCCTGATCGACTCGCAGCTGCTGGCCGAGGTCTATCTGTACATGACCTCGGGCCAGGTCGCGCTCGACCTGGCGTTCGAGAGCGCACCGGAACAGAAGGGTTCCGCGCAGGTGGTCATGCCGGCGGTGCTGAGCCGGCGGCCGAAGGTGCTGCATGCCAGCACCGACGAGCTGGCGGCGCATGAAAAGCGGCTGGATGCGTTGGACAAGAGTGCCGGCGGCGTAAGCATCTGGCGCAAGGAAGAAGCGCCGGCGGGTGAAGTGGCGGCGGCTGGCTGAGCTGCGCTGTGCAAAGCCCCGCGGCGAGCCTCAGCGGGTCCGCGCGAGAATCACGCTGATATTGTCGCTGCCGCCGCCCTCGAGCGCGGCGAGCAGCAGGTGGTCGACGCATTCCTGCGTGGCCAGGTCGCGGCGCTCGACGATGCCGGCGATCGCCGCATCGCTCACTTCCTCGGTCAGTCCGTCGCTGCACAGCAGGAAGGCCATGCCCGGTTCGAGCCGGCCGCGCGCCAGGCCGATGCGCAGCTGATCCACCGCGGTGATGCCCAGCGCCTGGGTGATCACGTTGCGGTGCGGATGGTGCGCGGCCTGGGCCGGATCCAGCGTGCCGGCCGCAACCAGCTCCTGCACCAGCGAATGGTCGTGGCTGATCTGCTTGAGGCCGTCCTTCCACAGATAGATGCGGCTGTCGCCGACCCACGCCACTTCGTAGCTGCCCGGCCCCAGCCGCAGCGCGGCGATGGTGGTGCCCATCGGCAGCGCGTCGCCGTAGCCGCGCGCCTGCGCCATCAGGCGCTCGTCCGCTCCCTTGATCGCCTCGACCAGGCTGTGCCCGCGAGTCACCAGATCCGCCACCGCATCGCGCACCAGGGCCGAGGCCACCTCGCCATGCTGATGACCGCCCATGCCGTCGGCGACCAGGAACAGGCCCAGCCCGGCATCGGCGTAATAGGTGTCCTCGTTGCGCGCACGCCGCAGGCCGACGTGGGTGCCGTGTCCGAACTCGATCATGGGCATCCGGGAGAAAGGTCTGCGCGGAGCATGCCCCATGCCCCGATGGTTGTCACGATGAACCGCCTCGCGTACAATCGCCGGCTCGCGCGGACCACCGTGTGACCCCTTTGGAGAGGTGGCAGAGTGGTCGAATGTACCTGACTCGAAATCAGGCGTACGTGTAAGCGTACCGTGGGTTCGAATCCCACCCTCTCCGCCAGATACGCAAAAGGCCCCCACCGGGGGCCTTTTGCGTATCTGGCGGAGAGGGTGGGCAGAGAGAACCGGTTACTCGGCGCACAGCGCCGAGTAACCGGTTCGACAAATTCGCCGGGAGCGAATTTGGACAGCCGCAGGCTGGCCCCGGAGCGCGCAAGCGCGGAGGGGGGAGGCCCATGGATGGGCCGAACAATCCCACCCGCCATGGCGAAGCGCGCCTTACACCGAAGCCAGCAGACAAACGCTCTTTTCAGAACCCCTTGCGTATCTGGCCACGCAGCAGCGAATTGCTTATTCCAACCTGGTCCAATACCGCCCACTCCGCGGCAAATAGTGCCGATCCGGATCCAACGAAATCGCCACCCTTATCGCCCGCCCCGTGATCTCATCACGCGGAAAAAACCCGTAATACCGCGAATCCCGACTGTTATCCCGATTGTCGCCCATCATCAAATACCGACCAGGCGGCACCGTCACCGGTCCGAAGTTGCGATCCGCACTGGCGTTGTATTCCGACCACCGCACCGCATGACTGCGCCCGTCGACCTTCTCGCTGACATAGACGGCAGGATCCCACGCATCGTCAGCAATCCCATCGACATGCATCGCCCGGTAATCCGCAAACCGCCCATTGACGTAAAGCCGATTGCCGCGCAACGCGACCACATCCCCCGGCACACCGACCACCCGCTTCACCAGCCGCTCGCCCGCCTTCTCCGACTCCAGCACCACGATGTCGCCACGCGCAGGATCCGCGCGATGCAGCAACGACACATGCGTAAACGGCAGCCGGATGTCATACGCCGCCTTGTCCACCACGATGCGATCGCCGATGCGGATGGTCGGCTGCATCGAGCCGGTCGGCACCACGTTCCAATCGGCCACCGCGCTGCGGAACACCAGCATGCAGAACATGAAGGCGAAGAAGCCGCGATTCCTGAGCAGGAATTCCTTGAACCGGCGCATGATCGTTCCCCTGGCATGAGGCCTCAGCGGCCCATGCGGGAAGACCGGCGGATGCCGGTGAAGTTCCGGCCGGGCGCCAGGCAAAAAAAGGGGCGGTGATCGCCACCGCCCCTTTCAAGGTCCTGCCGCAAAAGCTTCAGCCGGCCTTTTTCTTGGCCAGGCGCAGCCAGGTGTCGACCACCGTGTCCGGATTCAGCGACACCGACTCGATGCCCTGGTCCATCAGCCATTCGGCCAGGTCCGGGTGATCCGACGGGCCCTGGCCGCAGATGCCGACGTACTTGCCCTTGTCGCGCGCGGTCTTGATCGCCATCGCCAGCAGCTTCTTCACCGCCGGGTCGCGTTCGTCGAACAGGCTGGCGACGATGCTCGAATCGCGGTCCAGGCCCAGGGTCAGCTGGGTGAGGTCGTTGGAGCCGATCGAGAAGCCGTCGAAGATCTCCAGGAACTCGTCGGCGAGCAGCGCGTTGGACGGCACCTCGCACATCATGATGATCTTCAGCGCCTGCTCGCCGTGCGCGCTGGCGCCCTGCGAAAGGCCATTCTTGGCCAGCACCTCGACCACCTTGCGGCCTTCGCCCAGGGTGCGCACGAACGGGATCATCACCCACACGTTGTCCAGGCCCATCACTTCGCGCACGCGCTTGACCGCCTTGCACTCCAGCGCGAACGACTCGGCGAAGCCGGCATCGACATAGCGGCTGGCGCCGCGGTAGCCGATCATCGGGTTCTCTTCGTGCGGCTCGTAGCGCGAGCCGCCGAGCAGGTTGGCGTATTCGTTGGACTTGAAGTCCGACAGGCGCACGATCACCGGCTTGGGGAACACCGAGGCGGCGATGGTGGCGATGCCTTCGGCCAGGCGGTCGATGTAGAACGACACGGGATCCGCATAACCGGCGATGCGCTCGTCGATCTTGGCCTTGGTGGCGGCGTCCTGCTTGCTGTATTCGAGCAGGGCCTTCGGATGCACGCCGATGTGGCTGGCGATGATCATCTCCAGGCGGGCCAGGCCGATGCCGGCGTTCGGCAGCTGGCCGAAGTCGAAGGCGCGCTCGGGGTTGGCCACGTTCATCATGATCTTCAGCGGCGCCTCGGGCATCGCGCCGAGGTCCGCGGTGACGCGGTCGAACTTCAGGATGCCTTCGTAGATGCTGCCGGTGTCGCCTTCCGCGCAGGACACGGTGACGTCCGCGCCATCGGGAATCTTTTCCAGCGCATTGCCGGTGCCCACCACCGCCGGCACGCCCAGCTCGCGCGCGATGATCGCCGCGTGGCAGGTGCGGCCGCCGCGGTTGGTGACGATGGCGGAGGCGCGCTTCATCACCGGCTCCCAGTCGGGATCGGTCATGTCGGCCACCAGCACGTCGCCGGGCTGCACCTTGTTCATGTCGGCCAGCGTGCGCACCACGCGCGCCTTGCCGGCGCCGATCTTCTGGCCGATGGCGCGGCCTTCGGCCAGCACCTTGCCCTTCTCGCCGAGATGGAAGCGCTCCAGCTGGGTGGCGTGCGCGCGCGACTTCACCGTCTCCGGGCGGGCCTGCACGATATAGAGTTTTCCGGTGTTGCCGTCCTTCGCCCATTCGATGTCCATCGGGCGGCCGTAGTGCTGCTCGATGATCAGCGCCTGCTTCGACAGCTCCTCCACATCCTGGTCGCTGATGCAGAAGCGGTGGCGCAGTTCGTCTGGCGTCGGCTCGGTCTTGACGCGCTCGCCCGGCGCGGACGAATACACCATACGCAGCTGCTTGGCGCCGAGCTGGCGGCGCAGCACGGCCGGCTTGCCCTGCCTGAGGGTGGGCTTGAACACGTAGAACTCGTCGGGATTCACCGCACCCTGCACGACCATCTCGCCCAGGCCGTAGGAGCCGGTGACGAAGACCACGTCGCGGAAGCCGGATTCGGTGTCCAGCGTGAACAGCACGCCGGAGGCGCCCACGTCCGAGCGCACCATCAACTGCACGCCGGCGGACAGGAACACGTCCTCGTGCTTGAAGCCCTGGTGCACGCGATAGGCGATGGCGCGGTCGTTGTACAGCGAGGCGAAGACTTCCTTCACCTTGTGCAGTACGTCGTCGATGCCGACCACGTTGAGGAAGGTTTCCTGCTGGCCGGCGAAAGATGCGTCTGGCAGGTCTTCGGCGGTGGCGGAGGAGCGCACGGCCACGGCGATGTCGTCGGCGCCGGCGTCCTTGCACAGCTTGGCGTAGGCCGCGCGGATGGCCTGGTCAAGTTCGGCCGGGAGCGGGGTCTCGGTGACCCACTCGCGGATTTCCTTGCCGGCAGTGGTCAGTGCATCGACATCATCGACGTCGAGGTCCGCCAGGCGCGCCTGGATGCGCTTGGCCACGCCGCTCTTGTCCAGGTACTGCTGGAAGGCGTCGGCGGTGGTGGCGAAGCCGCCGGGCACGGATACCCCAAGCTTGGCCAGGTTGCCGATCATCTCGCCGAGCGACGCGTTCTTGCCGCCGACCTTGCCCAGGTCGGTCATGCGCAGCGAGTCGAGCCAAAGCACCAGATCGTTCAAGGGAGTCTCCTTAAGAGCTCTGTATTAGGGGAAAACCGGTAGGGGGAGCGGCCAAAAATCGGCCGCAAAGAACTGGTATTGTCCGCCGCCGATGGTGCACGGCACAAGAAGACCATTGCCGCCCACTGCCGCGCCAACTGCATACCAGTCAGGCGAGGGTCAAGCAAAGACAGGGATTCGTGCTTGCGCTAAGGTGGCGCCCAACTTTTCCGGGCCCGGTGGAACAGGTATGCGGCGTACCGTTTTTTACATCTCCGATTCCACTGGTATTACAGCGGAGACGATCGGCAACAGCATCCTGGCCCAGTTCGAGGGCGTGCAGTTCGACAAGCATCGCCTGCCGTTCGTGGACGATGCGCAAAAGGCCGAGGCCGCCGCGCTGCGCATCAAGACGCGCTTCGCCCAGAGCGGCGAGCGGCCGATCGTGGTCAACACCATGGCCTCGCGCGACCTGTGCGACATCGTGGCGGCGAGCGGGGCGCTGATGCTGGACGTGTTCGCGCCGTTCATCGGCACGCTGGAAGAAGAGCTCGGCGCCAAGCGCTCGGGCGCGGTGAACCGCTCGCATGGTTTGGTCGATTTCGACAAGTACGAGGCGCGCATCAACGCCACCAACTACGCGCTGTCCCATGACGACGGCATCGACGTGGACTATGCCCAGGCCGATCTGATCCTGGTCGGCGTGTCCCGTTCGGGCAAGACCCCGACCTGCCTGTACATGGCCTTGCATTACGGGGTGAGCGCCGCCAACTATCCCCTGACCGACGACGACCTCGACAAGCTGGAGCTTCCGGCGCGCCTGCGTCCCTACCGGGACCGGCTGTTCGGCCTCACCATCGACCCGCAGCGCCTGGCGCAGATCCGCGAACAGCGGCGCGCCGGCAGCCGTTATGCGACGCTGCAGCAGTGCCGGTGGGAGCTGGAACAGGCCGAGAAGCTGATGCGGCGCGAAGGCATTCCCAGCCTCAACACCACCCACGTGTCGATCGAGGAAATCGCCAGCAAGATCCTTGACCGCTTCGGTATCGAGCGGACCATGTTCTGAAGTCAACGGAGTACCCACCGCCGCTATGAGTGCCGTGCTGGACAGTCGCCAGTCCCTGCTGCCGGATCGCTTCGGCTTCCTGATGGGACTGTATGCGGAGAACTACCATCGCCTGGCGCACCTGTTCGCACCGCACGAACTGGCGCCAGGCTTCTATGTGTCGAGCGTGGACGACGGGCTGGACGTGCGCCTGCAGGTGCAGGAGCGCCATCCCTATACGCTGGAACTGGAACTGACCTACGACTTTGTCGATGCCAACACCGGGCATCCGTCGCCCTCGGCGCAGCTGCGCATGTACACCGACGCGCATGTGGCCGAGGCGCTGCATTGCCATCCGGGCCGCCATCTGTGGCAGGTGCTCGGGCCGTTCCCGCCGGCCCACACGGTGCTGCAGCATCGCCTGCGCATGAACGGGTTTCTCTCGCGCTGGCTGGAATACCTGGCCGAGCAGGGGCATTCGCGCGGCACGCTGGAACCGATGGAGCAGCACCGGCCGGTGGACTTGCCGCCGGGACACGAGCTGTAAGGCTTCGGTTTGCCGGGGAAGGGCATTGGCCGAAGCGCAGGCAACAAAAAACCCGCGCGAGGCGGGTTCCTTGGAAAAGTGGCGGAGCGGACGGGACTCGAACCCGCGACCTCCGGCGTGACAGGCCAGCATTCTAACCGACTGAACTACCGCTCCGCATTTTCGAACAGCTGAAACCAGTAAAACCAAGAGGCCCCTGATTCCCAACTTGCCGTTGCCGCTTTCGAAGCAACCGGTTTGAAGCTGGCGTCCCCACGGGGATTCGAACCCCGGTCGCCACCGTGAAAGGGTGATGTCCTAGGCCTCTAGACGATGGGGACGTGATCTAAAATATTTGGTGGAGCCAGGCGGGATCGAACCGCCGACCTCCTGCATGCCATGCAGGCGCTCTCCCAGCTGAGCTATGGCCCCACTGCTGTGGAGCCCGAAAGAATAAATAGGGTTCGGAGTTTCGTCAAGCGTCCGCCCGGAAAATTTTTCACAAATGTTTCGCTTCGTGTGTCGGCGGGGGACTCGGCATGACATGCGCACGGAGGCGGGGCGCTTAAGGGTGCACGCCCGGCGTCCGCGTGTAGTCTTGCGATGACTCGACACGGAAGCCTCCATGCACGATCTGCACTTCATCCAGGACCTCGCCACGGTGATGCTGGTCGCCGGCCTCACCACGGTGATTTTCCAGCGGCTGCGCCAGCCGGTGGTGCTCGGCTACATCATCGCCGGCGTGCTGGTCGGGCCCTACACGTCGCCGGTGATCTTCATCCACGACGAGGACACCATCCGCACGCTGTCCGAGCTGGGCATGATCCTGCTGCTGTTCGCGCTGGGCCTGGAATTCAGCCTCAAGAAGCTGCGCGCGGTGGGCGGCGCGGCGCTGGTGGCGGCGCTGTGCGAGATCGTGCTGATGGTGTGGATCGGCTACGAGATCGGCCGCTTCTTCGGCTGGACGCCGATGGACTCGATGTTCCTCGGCGCCATGCTGTCGATCTCCTCCACCACCATCATCATGAAGGCGCTGGACGACCTCGACCTCAAGCGCGAACGCTTCGCGCAGCTGATCTTCGGCATCCTGATCATCGAGGACGTGCTCGCCGTGGTGCTGATGGCCCTGCTCACCGGCATCGCCAGCACCGGCGACCTGGAGGCAGGGCAGGCGATGGAAGCGATCGGACGCCTGATGCTGTTCATGGTGGTCTCGCTGGTGGTGGGCCTGCTGCTGGTGCCGCGGGTGGTGGACTACATCGCGCGGGTGGCCCGCGACGACGTGCTGCTGGTGGCGGTGCTGGGCCTGTGTTTCGGCTTCTGCCTGCTGGTGACGGAGATGGGCTACAGCGTCGCGCTGGGCGCCTTCCTGATCGGCGCGATCGTCGGCGAATCGGACAACGTGGCGCGGGTGGAGCGCATCATCACGCCGGTGCGCGACATGTTCAGTGCGGTGTTCTTCGTCGCCATCGGCATGCTGATCGATCCCGCATTGCTGGCGCAGTACGCGCTGCCGATCACTGTGGTCACCATCGTAGTGGTGCTGGGCAAGGTGATCACCTGCAGCTTCGGTACCTTCGTCGCAGGCAACGGCGGGCGCACCTCGCTGCGCGTGGGCATGGGCCTGGCGCAGATCGGCGAGTTCTCGTTCGTGATCGCTTCGCTGGGCCTGACCTTGAAGGTAACCAGCAGCTTTCTCTATCCGGTCGCGGTGGCGGTGTCGGCCATCACCACCTTCCTTACGCCGTACCTGATCCGCGCGGCCGATCCGCTTGCCGGCTTCCTCGGCCGGCGCGTGCCGGCCGGCGTCAGCGGCATGTTCACTGCCTATACCGACTGGATGGGCAACCTGAGCCTCAGCGGCCAGGGCGCCATCGTGATGAAGATGATCCGCCGCCTGGTGTGGCACGTGATCATCAACATGATGCTGGTGGTGGCGGTGTTCCTGATCATGGCCTACCTGTATCGCCGGCAGTTCTTCCATTGGGAGTGGTTGAACCATCGCCCGCTGGTCGAGCGCTCGGTGGCGTGGTCGATCGCGGCGCTGCTGTCGCTGCCGATGATCGTCGCGGCGTACCGCAAGGCGGCCGCACTGGGCATGCTGCTGGCGGAGCTGAGCATTCCGGAACGCGTGGGCGGTGCACTCAACGTCAAGATCCGCTCGGTGTTGGCACGACTCGTGCCATTGGCCGCGATGTGGGTGCTCGGCCTGCTGGTGGCGGCGCTGGCCTCGACCATCCTGCCCCCGCGGGAAGTGGCGCTGGTGCTGGTTCTGGTGGGCCTGGCGCTGACCTGGCTGCTGTGGCGCGTGCTGGTCCAGGTGCATGCGCGTCTGCAGGCCGCGCTGCGGGATACGCTCGAACGCGACGGGCGACCGAATGGTCATTCGTGAAGAAAATCGCAAAATGCCACGATGTCATGCGCTTTGAACCTTTATATGGCCTGATGGTCGACGTTCGACATCGTTGCTAAGACCGGGAAGGCGCCTCACAATGCGTGGCGCTGCCTCCAATGGGGAGGCCCGTCCGGTGAGCACCGGGACATCCAAAAACGAGGGAGTTTCAAATGAAGCAATTCTTGCGTCCCACGCTGACGGCCGCCGCCCTGGCGGTTGCGCTGGGCCTCACCGCCGGCGCGCACGCCCAGGCCGCCAAGACCGCCGCTCCGGCGGCCGGCGCGGTCGACAAGACCAAGGCCAGCTACGTGGTCGGCTGGGACCTGGCCAGCCAGCTCCCGCCGCTCGTGCGCGAGGAAGTGGACCCGGCCACCGTGGCCCGTGCTGTCCAGTCCGCGCTGTCGGGCCAGAAGCCGACCATGACCGAAGCCGAAGCCAAGCAGGTGCGTGACGCCTTCGTCGCCAATCTGCAGACCAAGGCCAAGGCCGAGTACGAGAAGGTCGCCGCCAAGAACAAGTCCGAAGGCGACGCCTACCTAGCCAAGAACAAGTCCGCAGCGGGCGTGAAGACCACCGCCTCGGGCCTGCAGTACCAGGTGATCAGCCAGGGCACCGGTGCCCGTCCGGGTCCGAACGACACCGTGCAGGTGAACTACGTCGGCAGCTTCGTCAACGGCGAAGTGTTCGACGATTCGTCCAAGCACGAAGGCAACACCGGTCCGGCCTCGATCCCGCTCTCCGGCGTGATCCCGGGCTTCCGCGAAGGCCTGCAGCTGATGCAGGTGGGCGGCCACTACAAGCTGTTCATCCCGTCGAACATCGCCTACGGCGCGCAGCCGCAGAACGGCTTCCCGCCGAACGCGACGATCATCTTCGACGTGACCCTGGTGAAGACCGGCGCCACCCCGGCCGGGGCCGGCGGCGACCAGGGCGGCGCGAAGTAAGCGCAGCTCTCGCAGCAAGTCATGCCGCACGGGGCGCGAAGCGATTCGCGCCCCGTTGCTTTTTTAAGATCCCGGATCGGACCGGGAACGGCGCGACGCGCGATAGCCGCCTGCTAGAATTCGCGGTCTGTCGCTGCGCGGAACCCCTAGGACGATGAAAGTCACCATTTTCGGCACCGGTTACGTAGGTCTGGTCACCGGCGCCTGCCTGGCCGAGATGGGCAACCATGTGGCCTGCGTGGATATCGACGCGGCCAAGGTCGAGCGCCTGACGCGCGGCGAGATCCCGATCTACGAGCCGGGCCTGGAGCCCATCGTCAAGCGCAATCACGCCAGCGGCCAGCTGGATTTCACCACCGACGCGGCGCCGGCGATCGCGCACGGCCAGGTGCTCTTCATCGCCGTCGGCACGCCGCCGGACGAGGACGGCAGCGCCGACCTCAAATACGTGCTCGGCGTGGCGCGCACCATCGGCCAGCACCTGGACCGCTACGCCGTGGTGGTGAACAAGTCGACCGTGCCGGTGGGCACCGCCGACCGCGTGCGCAAGGCGATCGCCGACGAGCTCGCGGCGCGCGGCGTGCAGGTCGAATTCGACGTGGTGTCGAACCCCGAATTCCTGAAGGAAGGCGATGCGGTCGAAGACTGCCTGCGCCCGGACCGCATCATCATCGGCAGCTCCAGCGAGCGCGCGGTGGGTGTGCTGCGCAAGCTCTATGCGCCGTTCAACCGCAATCACGACCGCACGGTAGTGATGGACGAGCGTTCCGCCGAGCTGACCAAGTACGCCGCCAACGCGATGCTGGCGACCAAGATCAGCTTCATGAACGAGATCGCCAACATCGCCGAGCGCGTCGGCGCCGACGTCGAACTGGTACGCCAGGGCATCGGCTCGGATCCGCGCATCGGCTACCACTTCATCTATCCCGGCGCCGGCTACGGCGGCTCCTGTTTTCCCAAGGACGTGCAGGCGCTGGAGCGCACGGCGCGCGGCGTCGGCTACGAGGCGCGCCTGCTCGGCGCGGTCGAATCGGTCAACCACGAGCAGAAGGGCAAGCTGTTCGAACTGGTCTCGCGCCATTTCGACGGCGACCTCAAGGGCCGCACCATCGCCCTGTGGGGTCTGGCCTTCAAGCCGAACACCGACGACATGCGCGAGGCCTCCAGCCGCCGCGTGATGGAAGCGCTGTGGGACGCCGGCGCCAAGGTGCGCGCGTTCGATCCGGAAGCGCGCGAGGAAACCCACCGCATCTACGGCGACCGGCCGGACCTGGTGCTGTGCGACAGCGCCTACCAGGCGCTGGACGGCGCCGACGTGCTGGCCATCGTCACCGAGTGGAAGGCGTTCCGCAGTCCGGATTTCGCGCGCATCCGCGCTGCGCTGAAGAGCCCGGCGATCTTCGACGGCCGCAATCTGTACGATCCGGCCGCCGTCGAAGAGGCCGGCCTGGCGTACTACGGCATCGGCCGCGGCCGCAGCCTGAGGGTGTGACGTGTCCGATACGCTCGAACAACGCCTGACCGAACTGGAAGTGCGCCTGACCTTTCTCGACGATACGGTCAACGCCCTGGTCGCCACCGAGACCGAGCAGGCGCAGCGCATCCTGATGCTGGAACAGCTGCTGCGCGATCTGCGCCACGAACTGGTGGCATTGCGCACTTCGCATTCGCTCGATCCGCACAGCGAGCCGCCGCCGCCGCATTATTGATACCTTGGTTGTCCCACGTTCCGATCCACACGCAAGACAGGTTTATCGATCATGGCCGATTCCCTGCGCGATCAGCTGCTGAAGAGCGGCATCGTCAAACAGGTGCGCGACGAGAAGCGCGCGTCGCAGCCGCCGGCCGGCAAGCCGGCGCACAAGCCTTTCCACAAGTCGGCCAATAAGCCGGCGCACAAGCCGACCGGCCAGGGCGGCAAGCCGCAGCAGCCGCCGGCGCACAAACCGCGCGACGGCGAGATCGACCTGGCCAAGGCCTACGCCATCCGCAAGCAGGCCGAGAGCACCGAGCGCCGCCAGGCGGAGCAGGCCGCGGCCGAGGAAGCGCGACTCAAGCGCGAGCGCAAGCAGAAGGTGCAGGAGCTGCTGCAGGGGCAGGCGCTGAACAAGAAAGACGCCGAGCACGCGCGTCATTTCGAATACGGCGGCAAGATCCGCCGCGTCTATGTCGACCAGGCACAGCTGGCCGCGATCAACGCCGGCGAACTGGGCGTGGTGCAGCAGGGCGGCCACTACCTGGTCGTCACCCGCGCCATCGCCGAGCAGGTACGCCAGATCGATGCGCATCACCTGGCGCTGCTTTCGGAGCCGGGCGCGGGCGGTGTCGGCGAGGACGGCGTGCCGGACGACCTGGTCTGGTAAGCGCCGCCGGAACACGGGAATCGCGAAAAGACTTGAACGTCATCCCGGCGCAGGCCGGGATCCAGTAGCGATACGCCTTGTGACGGCGAAGACGTTCAAAGCCCGCTCTGGAGCTTTTCGCACGCCCTTCGGGGCCGTCCTGCGGACGTTCTTCGCGCTACGCGCTCGTCCGGCCTGCGCCGGGATGACGTGACGGTCGAGATACAGGCGCCATAAAAAAAGCCGGCGAAGACGCCGGCCTTTTTCATGTCACGCCTGGCTTCAGGCTTCCGGCGGCTGCGCCAGGATAGCCAGGTCCCATCCCTGCTTCGGCGTGAAGCGCTCGCCATGCCGCTGCGCCAGGCGCTCCAGCTTGCCCTTGATCACCGCCGCGCCTTCGCTGCGCACGTACTGGATCGGGCCGCCGCGGAACGGCGCGAAGCCGGTGCCGAAGATCACGCCCGCATCGAGCAGGTCGGCATCGTCCACCACGCCATCGGCAAGGCAGGCCACCGCCTCGTTGACCATCGGCAGCAGCATGCGCTCCTGCAGGTCGGCCGGTACGGCGTAGTCGGGATCGACTTCCGGCTTCTGCGGCTTGCCTTCCTGCCACACGTAGAAACCCTGGCCGTCCTTCTTGCCGCGCTTGCCGGCGGCGAGCTTGTCCTCGATGCCCGGCGGCAGTTCCAGGCCCAGGAACGGCGCCAGCTCCTTGCCGACCGAGGCGCATACGTCCAGGCCGACGGTGTCGGCCAGCTCGATCGGCCCCATCGGCATGCCGAACTTCTTCGCTTCCTTGTCCAGCACGGGGCCGGGCACGCCTTCGTTGTAGAGGCGGATCGCTTCGAGCAGGTAGGGCATCAGGATGCGGTTGACCAGGAAGCCCGGCGTGCCCTTCACCGCCACCGGCAGCTTGCCGATCGCCTTGCAGAAGGCCAGCGCGCGCTTCTCCACCTCCGGATCGAGGCCGTCGTGGCGCACCACTTCGACCAGCGGCATCTGCGCCACCGGATTGAAGAAGTGCAGGCCGAGGAAACGCTGCGGCGCCTTCAGGCCGCGGCGCAGTTCGTCGAGCGGAATGCTGGAGGTGTTGGTGGCCAGGATCTCGTCGGCCTGGAACTGCGGCTCGATGCTGGCGTACAGCGCCTGCTTCGCTTCGGCGTTCTCGAAGATCGCCTCGATCGCCAGGTCCGCCGCGGCCACGCCCTTGCCCTCGACGTCGGCGCGCAGGCGGCGCGCGGTTTCCTCGACCTTCTCCGGCGTCTTCAGCTTCTTTTCGTACAGCGCCCGCGCGCGGTCCAGCGCCGGCTGGATGAACTTCATCTCGCGATCCTGCAGGGTCACCTGGAAACCCTTGAAGGCCGCCCAGGCCGCGATGTCGCCGCCCATCACGCCGGCGCCGACCACGTGCACATGCTCGATGCCGTGTTCCACGCCGCTGCCCTGGCCCTTGAGGCGTTCCTGCAGCAGGAAGATGCGGATCAGGTTGCGCGCGGTGCTGGTCTCGGCCAGCTTGGCCACCGAGCGCGCTTCCAACTTCAGCCGTTGCTGGATGCTGGAGCCGCCGCGCTGCCACACGTTGATCAGCGCGAACGGAGCGGGGTAATGCTCCTTGCGCACCTTGGCCGCGGTCTGCTTGAGCACCATCGGCGCCAGGATCTGGCGCGCGGGCCAGGTATTGGTCGCCCAGGCCTTCAGGCGCCGCGCGGCCGGACGCGCGTGCGGGCGGCGCAGCAGGGCGCGCGCCTCGGCCAGCAGTTCGTTCGGCGGCGCCAGGCGATCGACCACGCCGAGCGCGGCGGCGCGCCTGGCCGACAAGGCCTTGCCGGTCAGCATCACCGGCAGCGCATCGAGCGCGCCGATCAGGCGCGGCAGGCGCGCCGTGCCGCCCCAGCCGGGATGGATGCCGAGCATCACCTCGGGCAGGCCGATCCTGGTTTTCTCGTCGTCCGCCGCGATGCGCTGGCGGCAGGCCAGCACCAGTTCCGTGCCGCCGCCCATGCAGGCGCCGTGGATGGCGGCCACGGTCGGGCAGGGCAGGCGGGCCAGCGACTCGAACACGCGCTGGCCGTTCTCGATGTTCTGCAGGACGGTGCCGTCCCTGGCGTATTCGACGAACTCCTTGATGTCCGCGCCGACCGCGAAACCGCCCGGCTTGGCCGAGTGGATCAGCACGCCGGCGGGCTTCTCGATCGACAGGCGCTCCACGATCTGGCCGAGCTCGTCCAGCACCTCGCGCGAGAGCGCGTTGACGCTGCTGTTGGCGCGGTCGAGCGTCAGGGTGACGATGCCGCTGTCGTCCAGGCTCGTCTTCCAGTGGTTGAAGCGCAATCCTTCGAACATGGGTCGGGTCCAGCGTGGAAAGGCTCGAACCATACCCTGCCGTAGCGTGGATTGCGAGATGGCCCGGCAGGCCCGCAAGTTCCATGAAAATCGCGTAAAAGAGCGGCTTGTGCGCTGACGCAAGAAACCCGCGGGCGAATCCGGGAAGGCTGGAACGGACGCTAGGCGTAGCCCACCGGACCGCGTAACTTACCGCCCAGAATGAACACCTCCATTGCCGCTCCCGCCCTCCAGCCTGGCGCCGATATCCTCGAGCGCATCCTGGGCGCGCGCAGCTCCCTGGTGGCGTTGGAGGAGGCCGACGGCGAGGCGCTGATCGCGCAGTTCCGCACGGTGGTCCGCCGCACCGGCCAGGCCATCTATCTGTGGAGCCCGGAGGAAGGCCTGGGCAACCTGCGCGAGGAGCACGCCGAGAAGGCGCCGCATGCGCGGCTCGGCCAGGTGCTGCGCTACATCCAGCAGAGCAATCATTTCGGCATTTATCTATTGCGCCGGCTGCCGTTGCCGCTGGCCGCGCCGGACGTCGCCCTGCTGCGGCAGCTCTCGCGCACGCCGACCGGGCATGTGCGCCGGGTGGTGCTGCTGGACGCGTCCGAGTCGCTGGTCGAAGGCTTGAGCGACGTGATCGTGCGGCTCAGCTGCCAGGTCAAGCCGGCCCTGCGGCCGCGCCTGCGCGACGGACGGTGGGTGCTTTGAGCGCGGCGGTGGCCGGGCAGGGCGGCATCATGGTGGTCGCCGCGCAGCGCGAACTGCGCCGTGCGGTGTTCGATGCGCTCGACCGCGACGGCCACCTCGCCGTGCATTCCGCGCGCGACACCACGCACGCCGGCATCCTGCTCGAAGGGCGTCCCGACCTCGCCCTGGTGGTGATGGTGCTGGAGGGCGACGCGCGCGACGCGCTGGCCTCGGTCGAACAGCTGCGGCGCCTGCCGGCCTGCGCCGACGCGCCGCTGATCGCGGTGCTGACCGAGGGCGCGGCGATCAAGCCGGCCCAGCTTCCGGCCGGGGTCTCGGACTGGCTCTACGCCGCGCAGATCGACAGCGAACTGATCGCGCGCTGGCAGCGCCTGCAGCGCACCGGCGCGGTGTTGCCCGCGGCCGCGCAGGGCGGCGCGGCGCCGACGGGCGGCGACTACCGTTTCGCCTTCGACGAAGTGGAGAGCGAGTGGCTGATCGTCGACACCGCGCGCGGTCGACTGCTCGAACTCAGCCCCGCGCTGCTGCGGCGCAGCGGCCTGTCCGGCGAACGCCTGGTCGGGTTGCCCTTGGCCGAGCTGCTGGAATTCCAGGGCCTGGCGCCGGAACAGGCGCTGGCCGACGACTCGCGCCGCTGGCATCCGTGCCGGCGGCGCTCGCGCCAGGGCTACGACAGCGGCGAGGCCAGCGCGCGGCAGATCCGCCACGCCGGGCGCGAGGCGGTAGCCTTCGTGTTCCGCAGCGACCGCGCCGGCGCGCGCGCCGAAGTGGCGCTGGCCATGCTGGCCCGGCTGTTCGCCACCAGCAGCGGCGACGACAGCATCGCCGAGGCGGCGCGCACGCTGTTCGAGGACATGGGGCTGGATTACCTGGCGATCTGGTCGGCACGCCCGGAAGAAGGCGGCGCGCCGCTGCAGCTCGCGCAGTGCTGGAGCGGCGAGGAACAACTGTGGCCCAGCCCGCAGCTGCAGAGTTCGCTGCGCCTGGTGCTGTCCGGCCAGGCCATGCTGCATCCGGGCGGAGCGCGGCGGCTGGCGGCGATGGATCCGCTGCTCGAACAGCTGGACCTGAGCGGCTTCGCCGGCCTGCCGCTGCTGGACGAGCGCCATGCCGTGCTGGGCGCGCTGCTGGCCGGCACGCGGCAGCCGTTCGGCGAGCTGGCCATCGTCGAGCCGGTGCTGCGTTGCGCCGCGGCGCGCTTCGCGCATGCGCTGGAACTGCGCCGCACGCGCGAGCAGGGCCGCGCCGAAGGCCTGCTCGACGCGCTCACCGGCCTGCCCAACCGCCTGCTGTTCAACGACCGCCTGGACACCATCATCCGCGAGGCCAACCGCACCGGCGAATGCTTCGCCATGCTGTTCGTCGACCTGGACCGCTTCAAGACCATCAACGACACGCTCGGCCACGCGGTCGGCGACCAGGTGCTGATCACCACCACCCAGCGCCTGCGCACCAGCGTGCGCGCCTCGGACACGGTGGCGCGCTACGCCGGCGACGAATTCGTGGTGATCCTGCGCCACATCGTCAAGAGCGAGGACGTGCTGCGCGTCGCCGAGAAGATCGTGCAGGTGATGGAGGCGCCGTTCCGCATCGACGACGGCACCGAGCTGCAGGTCACCGCCTCGATCGGCGTGAGCTTCTTCCCCGACGACGCGCCGGACGCCGAGACCCTGCTCAAGCACGCCGACGAGGCGATGTACGCGGCCAAGAGCCTGGGCCGCAACAACTACCAGATCTACGAGATCAGCGCCGAGCAGGCGCAGCAGCAGAACATGGCGCTGAAGTCCGGCCTGCGCCACGCCGAGCACAATGGCGAACTGCGCGTGTTCTACCAGCCGCAGGTGGACGCGGCCAGCGAGGACATCGTCGGCATGGAAGCCCTGGTGCGCTGGGAGCATCCGGAACTGGGCTTCATCGGCCCCGGCTTCTTCATCCCGCTGGCGGAGGAGACCGGCCTGATCGTCTCGATCGGCGAGTGGGTGCTGCGCACCGCCTGCAAGCAGGCGCAGGAATGGGAGCGCAAGTTCGGCCTGCGGCTGCGCCTGGGCGTGAACCTCTCGGCGGTGCAGCTGATGCAGCCGAACCTGCTCGACATCGTGTCCTCCGCGCTGCAGGACAGCGGCCTGGATCCGGGCCTGCTGGAAATGGAGGTGACCGAGAGCATCAGCATCAAGGCCGCCCCGAACCTGGTGGAAAACCTGCACGGCCTGCACAAGCTGGGCTGCCGCATCGCCATCGACGACTTCGGCACCGGCGCCGCCTCGCTCGACTACCTGCGCAAGCTGCCGGCCGACCGCATCAAGATCGATCAGAGCTTCGTGCGCAACATCGGCGTGGACCCGGACGACGAAGCCATCGTGCGCGCCACCATCGAGATGGCCCATCGCCTCAAGCGCGGCGTGGTGGCCGAGGGCGTGGAGATCGAGCAGCACCTGCATTTCCTGCGCGCCAACCGCTGCGACGAGCTGCAGGGCTATCTGTTCTGCCGCCCGCTGCCGCCGCCGGCCTTCGAGAAGCTGCTGCACGAGCGCCAGCGCCTGCTGGCCACGGCGGACGCCGCCGAGGAGTGACCATTGCCGCTTGCCTGGCCCCGGCCCGTCCCTATATCAACAGCGGGAGGTCGGCCGCCGGGGTGCCTGCCGCGTTGGGTACGATGGCACCGGAGCAGGCCGCGCTGAACTTGGTGGTGCGGTTCTTGTCCTAGCGGACCATCCCGAGCTCGCGGAATCCCTCCAAGCAGGTGGCAGCAGTCAGAAGGAGACGGCCCGGATGGGCGAAAACGAACTGGACAGCGCTCTGGTCGAGCGGGTCCAAAAAGGGGACAAGCGGGCATTCGACCTGCTGGTGCGCAAGTACCAGCACAAGGTCATCGCGCTGATTTCCCGCTATGTGAACAACTACGCCGAGTGCGAGGACGTGGCCCAGGAGGCATTCGTGCGCGCCTGGCGCGCGATCGGCTCGTTCCGCGGCGAAAGCGCTTTCTATACCTGGATGTACAAGATCGCCGTGAACACGGCGAAAAACCACTTGGTGGCCCTGGGGCGGCGTCCGCCGGCGGACGATATCGCGATCGACGACGCGGTCTTCGTGCCCGGCTCCGACCGCATGCAGGAAACCGCCACCCCCGAGCGCGAACTCCTGCGCCAGGAAATTGAACAAACCGTCTTCGCCACTGTCCAAGCCCTGCCCGAAGAGCTGCGGACCGCCATTACGCTGCGCGAAGTGGACGGCCTGAGCTACGAAGAAATCGCCGAGGCGATGGGCTGTCCGATCGGTACGGTGCGTTCGCGTATCTTCCGGGCACGCGAAGCGATCGACGAGAAACTGCGGCCCCTGTTGTCGGACCGTGAGGACCACACATGACTGACACTCATCGCGAACATCTCTCCAACGGCATGCTTTCCGCCGGCATGGACGGCGAACTGACCCAGGAGGAACTCCGTTTCCTGCTGCGCCGACTCGACCATGACGCCAGCCTGCAGCAGGCCTGGTCGCACTATCACGTGGCGCGCGATGGCCTGCGCCGGCAGCTGCCGCTGCTGGCATCGACCGGATTCTCGGCCCGCGTGATGCTGGCGATCGAGCAGGAGACGGTCGCTGTCGGCAGCGGGCGCCGCCGTCACTGGCTGCGCTGGTCCGCCGGCGGTGCGATCGCCGCGACGGTCGCCGTCGCCGCGCTGATGGTTACCCAGCCGGCCGGTCCCGGCAGCGACAACGCCACGCCGCGCGTCGCCACCGCCGGCGAGCGCGCTCCGGCCGCACGCGCCAGCGCCGTCGCGGCCCGTGCGGACGGGCCGGCCGCCGCGCCGGAATGGCTCAACAACTACGCGGGCCTGCCCTCGGCCCTGACCCAGCAGGCCTCCGCCACGGTCGGCGGCGACGACGGCGCCAACACCTTCCTGTATTCGCGCAATCGCCAGAACCCCTACCTGCTGGATCGCTACCGCGCGATCAACAACGGCGACGGCAGCTACCTGCTGCTGGTGCCGCAGGCGCAGCGGACGCCCCAGGCCCCGCAGGCGCAGGAAACCCCGGCCCAGGATCCGCTGGCCCAGTGACGTGGCGGCGTGTCCGCCCGCCGCGTCCTGCTTGTGTCACCCCCTTATGCCCGCCGGTCCCGTTCCAGGGACGGCGGGCGCGTGGGCGGTGTTTTTTCCAGCCTGAGAAGCAAACCTCACAGACCTGAAAAGGAGGAACACATGAGTCGATCGATCCTGCGTCGCGCAGCGGCTTGCGCGGTGGTGTCGCTTGCCGTGGCGAGCGGAGCGCAGGCCCAGGCGGCGAACGGCACGGCCAGTACCGCGCCGGCCGTCGGCGGGCTGCCGGACTTCACCGGCATCGTGCAGAAGAACGCCCCGGCCGTGGTCCACGTCGAAGCCAAGTACAGCGGCAAGAGCGCGCGCAAGACGACGCCGCAGGCGCGCGGTGGCGGCGCCATGCCGGACGACCCGCAGCTGGATATCTTCCGCCGCTTCTTCGGCATGCCGATGGTGCCTTCGCCGGAAGAGCAGCAGCGCACCTCGCTCGGCTCGGGCTTCATCATTTCCAGCGACGGCTACATCCTCACCAATACCCATGTGGTGGATGACGCGGACCAGGTCACCGTGCGCCTGCAGGACCGCCGCACCCTCACCGCCAAGGTGATCGGCAGCGATCCGCAGTACGACATCGCCCTGCTGAAAGTGGATGCCGGCGGCAGCCTGCCGGCGGTGAGCATCGGCGACTCGCGCAGCTTGAAGCCAGGCCAGTGGGTGTTGGCGATCGGTTCGCCGTTCGGCTTCGACTACACCGTGACCCAGGGCATCGTCAGCGCCGTCGGCCGCAACCTGGGCAGCCAGGACCAGCCCTACACCTCGTTCATCCAGACCGACGTGCCGATCAACCGCGGCAACTCCGGTGGCCCGCTGTTCGACCTGCAGGGGCGCGTGGTCGGTGTGAATTCGCAGATCTATTCGAACACCGGCGGCTACCTCGGCGTGGCGTTCTCGATCCCGATCGACGTGGCCATGAACGTGGTCAAGCAGATCAAGGAAAAGGGCTACGTCACCCGCGGCCAGCTCGGCGTGATGATGCAGCCGATCACCGACGACATCGCCAAGGCGCTCAAGCTCGGCAGCAATTCAGGCGCCGCGGTGACTCAGGTCACCCCGGGCAGCGGTGCGGAGAAGGCCGGCCTCAGGCCTGGCGACATCATCGTCGGCTACAACGGCCAGCCGATCACCCAGGCCGCCGACCTGCCGCCGCTGGTCGGCATGACCGCGCCGGGCAGCAAGGCCACCTTGTCCATCCTGCGCGACGGCAAGAAGCAGGACGTGCCGGTGACCATCGGCGAGATGAAGCGCGACGGCAAGGCCACGTCCGCCGCGGCCGGCGGCAAGAGCGGGCCGGCGGCAGGCGGTGGTTCCACCGCGCTGGGCCTGGCGGTGCAGGACCTGGACAGCGACACCCGCCAGCAGCTTGGCCTCAAGGCGGGCGAGGGCGTGCTGGTCAGCGACGTTACCGGTCCGGTCGCGGCCCGTGCCGGCCTGCAGCCGGGCGATGTCATCCTGATGGTCAACCAGCAGCGCGTCGGCAGCGCCGCTGCGTTCCGCGACGCCACCAAGGGGCTCAAGCCCGGCGACACGGCACTGCTGCTGGTGCGCCACGGTGACCAGAGCGGCTTCGTCGGCCTGACCATCCCCAAGGGCGACGACGACGAGTGATGCCTGCGGGAATCGCTCCCAAAAACGAGGCGGCCTCCGGGCCGCCTCGTTTCGTTCAGGCTCTCCGGCGGGCGAGACCGCCCGGCCGCTGCGCTTTCCATGCGATAATGCCGGGTTCGTATCGCCATCCCGGTGATACGCTGCCTGTGCTCCGCGCAGGCGGTGACCGCAGCCAGCGTGTTCCATGGACCTGATCCGCAATTTCTCCATCATCGCCCACATCGACCACGGCAAGTCGACGCTCGCCGATCGCATCATCCAGATCTGTGGCGGCCTGGCCGAGCGCGAGATGGAAGCCCAGGTGCTCGACAGCAATCCGATCGAGCGCGAGCGCGGCATCACCATCAAGGCCCAGTCGGTCTCGCTGCCGTACAAGGCGCGCGACGGCAAGACCTACCAGCTGAACTTCATCGACACGCCCGGCCACGTCGACTTCTCCTATGAAGTGAGCCGCTCGCTGGCCGCCTGCGAAGGCGCGCTGCTGGTGGTGGACGCCGCCCAGGGCGTGGAGGCGCAGTCCGTCGCCAACTGCTACACGGCGGTGGAGATGGGCCTGGAAGTGGTGCCCGTGCTCAACAAGATCGACCTGCCCACCGCCGACCCGGACAAGGTGAAAGGCGAGATCGAGGCAGTCATCGGCATCGACGCCGACGACGCCGTGGCTGTCAGCGCCAAGACCGGCCAGAACGTGGTGGAAGTGCTCGAGGCGATCGTCGCGCGCATCCCGCCGCCGAAGCCGCGCGACACCGACCGCCTGCAGGCGCTGATCATCGATTCCTGGTTCGACAACTACCTCGGCGTGGTCTCGCTGGTGCGCGTGATGCAGGGCGAGATCCGGCCCGGCGAGAAACTGCTGGTGATGTCGACCGGCCGCAATCACGAAGTCAGCGAAGTAGGCGTGTTTACCCCTAAGCGCAAGAAGCTGGACAAGCTCGGCGCCGGCGAGGTGGGCTGGATCACCGCCTCGATCAAGGACGTGCACGGCGCGCCGGTGGGCGACACGCTCACCCACGCCGGCAAGCCCGCCGACAAGCCGCTGCCCGGTTTTCAGACCATGCAGCCGCGCGTGTTCGCCGGCCTGTTCCCGGTCGCCGCGGACGACTACCCCGCGCTGCGCGAGGCGCTGGAAAAACTGCGCCTCAACGACGCCGCGCTGTTCTTCGAGCCGGAAAGCTCCGAAGCGATGGGCTTCGGCTTCCGCTGCGGCTTCCTCGGCATGCTGCACATGGAGATCGTGCAGGAGCGCCTGGAGCGCGAGTACGACCTGGACCTGGTCACCACCGCGCCCACCGTGGTCTACGAGATCCTCAAGAGCGACGGCTCGGTCATGCTGCTGGACAACCCGGCCAAGCTGCCGGCCTCGCCGCAGGTGGAGGAAATCCGCGAGCCGATCATCGTCGCCAACATCCTCACGCCGGCCGACTACATCGGTAACATCATCACGCTGTGCGAGGAGAAGCGCGGCATCCAGCGCTCGATCCAGTACCTCGCCACCCAGGTGCAGATCAGCTACGAGCTGCCGCTGGCCGAGGTGGTGCTGGACTTCTTCGACCGCCTGAAGTCGGTCTCGCGCGGCTATGCCTCGATGGACTACCACTTCGAGCGCTTCGACGCCGGCCCGTTCGTGCGCACCGACGTGCTGATCAACGGCGACCGCGTCGACGCGCTGTCGCTGATCGTGCACCGTAGCCACGCCGACCGCCGCGGCCGCGACCTGGTCGAGCGCATGAAGGAGCTGATCCCGCGCCAGCAGTTCGACGTGGCGATCCAGGCCGCGATCGGCGCCCAGGTCATCGCGCGCTCCACGGTGAAAGCCTTGCGCAAGAACGTTCTGGCCAAGTGCTACGGCGGCGACGTCAGCCGCAAGAAGAAGCTGCTGGAGAAGCAGAAGGAAGGCAAGAAGCGCATGAAGCAGGTGGGCCGCGTGGAGATTCCGCAGGAGGCCTTCCTCGCCGTGCTCAAGGTCGACAAGTAAACCAGCGCGGGCAGGACATGGAACGGACAGGGGGCTACCGCAGCATCGCCGGCACGTCGGGCCGGCAGCCTATGACCCCTCCGCGATTTACGCTCTGAAGGAGCTCTCATGGATTTCGATTTTTCGGCGATTCTGCTTGCCCTCACCGTGCTGTTCGGCGTGATCTGGGGCCTGGACCGCCTGTTCTTCTACAAGTCGCGCAAGGCCGGGGCCGAGGCGGCCGGGCAGGAGGAGCCGCAGGACCCGATGCCGGTCGACTGGGCGCGCTCGCTGTTCCCGGTGGTGCTGGTGGTGCTGGTGCTGCGCTCCTTCGTGGCCGAGCCGTTCCGCATCCCGTCCGGCTCGATGATGCCGACGCTGGACGTGGGCGACTTCATCCTGGTCAACAAGTTTGCCTATGGCCTGCGCATGCCGGCCTTCAACAACAAGTTCCTCGCGCTGGGCGAGCCCAAGCGCGGCGACGTGGTGGTGTTCCGCTTCCCGGGTTACCTGTGCCGGGTGGACGGCAAGCTGGTGCGCAGCGGCGACCAGACCTGCGCCGACCCGCAGGCGCCGGTGCCGAGCCAGAACTGGATCAAGCGCGTGATCGGCCTGCCCGGCGACCGCATCGAGATGCAGGGCGACCAGCTGCTGATCAACGGCCAGGCGGTGACCGCCGACCAGGTCGGCCCCTACCAGGGCAATCCCAAGCGCGACGAGGACCGCCTGATGCTGGAAATGGGCGCCACGGTATGGAACGAGCACCTGCGCACCGAGGAAGGCACGGTGGTCAACCACCTGACCGCGCGCATGCCGGCCTACAACCGCCCGCCGCCGATCCCCAGCGACAAGGTGCCCTCGGTGGTGCCGCAGGGCTGCTACCTGGTGATGGGCGACAACCGCTACAACAGCACCGACAGCCGCTGGTGGGGCTGCCTGCCGGAGCAGAACCTGGCGGGCAAGGCCTTCCTGGTGTGGCTGAGCTGGAAGGGGCCGGACGCGGGCTGGGTCGACTTCTCGCGCATGGGCAAAGTGATTCATTGAGCAAAGCGTGATGGCGGTCGGGTCGCGCCAGGTGACGGCGGCCCGGCGCGACGCCAAAATCCGCCTGCGCGATGCCGGGAGGCCGGCTTCGTGGCACCATTTCCACATACGCAAGCGGGTGCCGCACCGGTCGGCATAGCGAGGGGACTATGAAAGCGAAGCAGTCGGGTATCACCCTGATCGGGTTCTTGATCGTCTTGATGGTGCTGGCCTTCTTCGGCTACATGGCCATGAAGCTGGTACCGCCTTATGCGGAGTTCATGGGCGTGAACAAGGCGATGACCCAGATCGCCAGCGCCGGCGTCGAGGGCAAGACCCTGGACGAGATCCGCCGCGACCTGATGTTCAAGCTGGGCTTCCAGTACGTGGACGACGCCACCATCAAGCCCAAGGACATCACCATCACCCGCGCCAACAACGCCGCGCAGCTGAACGTGATGTACGAGAAGCGCGTGCCGTTCCTCTACAACATCGACTTCCTGCTGCATTTCGAAAAGAGCGTGCCCTTGCGGGGCAACATCGGCTACTGAGGTTTTTTTGGCCAAGCTGACTTACCGTTTTCGCGACCCGGCGCTGGCGCAACTGGCACTGACCCACCGCAGCGCCGGCAGGCCGAACAACGAGCGGCTGGAGTTCCTCGGCGACGCCCTGCTTGGCGTGGTGGTCGCCGAACTGCTTTACGAAGCCCATCCCAACGCCAGCGAAGGCGAGCTGTCGCGCCTGCGCGCGCAGCTGGTGAACGGCCAGGCGCTGGCGCAGATCGCGCGCGAGCTGGAACTGGGCGACGAGCTGAAACTGGGTTCCGGCGAACTGAAGAGCGGCGGCTACCGCCGCGATTCCATCCTCGCCGACGCCTTCGAGGCGATGGTGGCCGCGATCTACCTGGACAGCGATTTCACCCAGTGCCGGGAAGCGGTGCGGGGCCTGTTCGCCGAGCGCATCGCGGCCATCCCGCGCTCGTCCAAGGACGCCAAGACCCGCCTGCAGGAATGGCTGCAGGCCCGCGGCTGGCCGCTGCCGCAATACGAACTGACCGACAGCTACGGCGAGGATCATGCGAAGACATTCGATGTCTCCTGCACCATCGCCGAGCCGATGCCTTACAGCGCGGAGGGCCGCGGCGGCAGCCGCCGCGCCGCCGAGCAGGATGCGGCCGAAGCCGTGCTGCGCCAATTGCAGGAAACCAGACCATGAGCGACCACGACCAGGATTTCGACGCCCTCCAGCCGGCCGAGCTGCCGCACGAGGATTTCCGCTGCGGCGCGGTGGCGCTGCTGGGCCGGCCCAACGTGGGCAAGTCCACCCTGCTCAACGCCATGATCGGGTTCCGGCTGTCCATCGTCAGCCCGCGTCCGCAGACCACCCGTCACCGCATCCTGGGCATCGCCACCAACGAGGCGGGGCAGATTCTCTACGTGGATACGCCCGGCCTGCACCGCGGCGCCAAGCGCGCGATGAACCGCAGCCTCAACCGTGCCGCGCGCTCGGCGATCAGCGAAGTGGATCTTGCCGTGCAGGTGATCGAGTCCGGTCGCTGGACCGACGAGGACCAGGCCCTGTACGACGCCCTGGCCGAGCAGAAGATCCCGCGCCTGCTGGCGATCAACAAGGTCGACCTGGCCAAGGACAAGTCGGCGATGCTGCCGTTCGTGGCCGGCCTGATGGAGCAGCACAGCTTCGACGAGGTCTACTACGTCAGCGCACTGAAGGAAAAAGGCCTGAAGGAGCTGGAGCAGGGCATCCTGAAGCGCCTGCCGGTGCGTGCGCCGATGTACGGCGAGGACGAGATCACCGACCGCAGCGAACGCTTCCTCGCCGCCGAAATGGTGCGCGAACAGCTGATGCTGCGCCTGGACCAGGAGCTGCCCTACGCCACCACGGTGGAGATCGAGCAGTTCAAGGACCGCGAGGACGGCGTCGCCGAAATCCACGCGGTGATCTGGGTCGAGCGCGACGGCCAGAAGGCGATCGTGATCGGCAACGGCGGCCAGCAGCTCAAGGCGATCGGTTCGGCCGCGCGCCGCAAGATGGAGCAGCTGTTCGAACGCAAGATCTACCTGCGCCTGTGGGTGAAGGTGCGCGAGGGCTGGGTCGACGACGAGACGATGCTGAAGAAGTTCGGATACACGGACTGACGGGTAACGGGGCAGGGCAGCCGCGCGCCGCGTTCGCTCCCTCCCCCTGACGCATGCAGCTTCTCCAGCAGCCCGCCTACGTGCTTCACGCGCGGCCCTACCGGGAGACCTCGCTGCTGCTGGAATGCCTCACGCTCGAACACGGCCGCCTCGGCGTGGTGGCGCGCGGCGTGCGGCGCGAGCGCGCGAAAGTGCAGCGTGCGCAGCTGGAGCCGTTCCAACCGCTGGCGCTGGACCTGCTGCTGCGCGGCGAGCTGGCGACCCTGCAGGGCGCCGAACATACCGGCGCCCCGCAGCGCCTGGGCGGCGACGCCGGCCTCGCCGGTCTCTATCTCAACGAGCTGGTGGTGCGGCTGACCGGCCGCCAGGATCCGCATCCGGAGCTGTTCCAGGCTTATGCGGCGACGCTGGCGCGGATGGCCGGCGGGGAGCCGCTGGCGTGGACGCTGCGGCGTTTCGAGCGCGATCTGCTGGATGCGATCGGCTATGGCCTGCAGCTCGATTACGAGGGGGAGTCGGGCGAGCCGGTCGATCCGCAGTGCCATTACCGTTATCAGGTGGAGCTGGGGCCGACAGCCTGCCGTGCGGATCTGCCGCATGCGTTGCGCGGCAGCGATCTGCTGGCGCTGTCGGCGGATGCGATGCCGGATGCGGCCGGGCTGTCCGCGCTGCGCGCGATGATGCGCGAAGTGATCCGCTTTCATCTGGGTGGCGCCGATCTGCGCGCCTGGCATGTGCTGGCCGCGGCGTTGTCGCGGCGCTGATTTTTTTGCTCGTCATTCCGGCGCAGGCCGGACGAGCGCGTAGCGCGAAGAACGCCCGAAGGGCGGCCCCGAAGGGGCGAGCGAAGCGAGTCATCCAGTAACGGTATCGCCTGATGGTCGCGATCCGGTGACCTGGCCGCTTATGCAGCGGGCATTTCGGACGCCTGCCGGCGCCCGAGTTACTTTTTCTTTGCTGGCCCAATCCCCTCAAGGGGGACCTCGAGCAAAAGTAACCAAAAAGAAATGGCCTCAGAGCGGGGACTGAGGCCAGCTTTAGCGCTGCGCCTTTGCGACACCCTTTCACCCTCTCCCCTCCGAGGAGAGGGCAGGGTGAGGGGCCGAGCGGAGCGTTGTGTGAAACCTCGCGATGCCCGCGTAGCCCGCGTAGGTTGGGGTGAGCCAAAGGCGAACCCCAACAGGCGTTCAGTGCTGACGTAACGCTCTGTTGGAGTTCGCTGCGCTCACTCCAACCTGCGGCGTGGCTATGGCGATGACGCGCCCAGCGCCTCGATGGTTTCCAGCAGCGTCGCGCGAAAACGCTCGTGCAGCGCCGGTGCGATCGCACGGCCCTGCTTGAGCTGCTCCTGCAGCTGCGCCACGCGCGCGGCGAGGGCGGTGGCGCCGCAGAAGCCGCAGGAGCCGCGCAGCTTGTGCAGGCGGTCGCCGAAGCCGGCTTCGGTCAGCACGGCGGTGTCCAGGTCCTGGTAGATGCCGACCAGTTCGTCGCGCAGCAGGGTGCGCATCGCGCGCATGATCGGTTCGCTGCCGGTGCTGGCCAGGCCCTGCGCGTCGTCGAGCAGGGGCTGCGCGTCCGGCTGCACCAGGGCGACGATGCGGCGCAGGTCGGCCAGGTCGCAGGGTTTTTGCAGCACGTCGGTGAAACCGCCGGAGAGCAGGCGCTGGCGCTCGGCCGCGTCCATCTCCGCGCTGGTCGCCACCGCGGTGCTTTCGGCCGAAGGCGCGGCCGGATCGCCGCGCAGTTCCTTCAGCACCTGCTGCGCGCCGGCGCCGGGCATGCGGCAGTCGAGCAGGAGCAGGTCGTAGGCTTCGCGGCGTCCGCGCGCGATCGCGGCGGTGCCGTCGTCGCAGGCTTCGGCGTCCAGCCCCAGCGTGCGCATCGCCTCCACCAGGAACAGGCGGCTGGCCGGATCGTCGTCGGCTACCAGGACACGCAAGGCATGAGGGTCGGATGGATGAGCGCCGGATGGATGGCCGGAAGGCTTGCCTGACCGAACGGCGGGCGCGCCGTTGGAGGGGGTGTTGAACATGACGAGTCCATGTCGTTCAGCTGGTTTTGGCAGAATGGCGCGACATGCGCCCGACATCAAGCCACCTTTTGTTCTATTTGTGCATCGTGTTCGGTTTCGCCGTGGCCCTGCCGGCCCGCGCGGATATCGTGCTGGAGGCCCGGCTGGTGGCGGTTCCCGGCGTGCGGCTGCAGGACGTGCAGATGCGCATCGCCGAGGACGGCGACGGCGGCCTGCGGCTCAGCCTGCGCGCGGCCAGGGCCGAGCTGCCGGTGCTGGGCTGGCGGCGCGTCGGGCTGGACATGCAGGGCGCGCTGTCGCGCGACCCGCACCTGCGCTGGCTGTTCGACGGCGGCCTGCGCCTGGCCGGCGCGCCGGGAGGCGCCTGGAACGACGCCAAGGTCAACCTGGTGCTGGACGAAGCGGCCAACACCCTGCAGGTCGACATCGACCAGGGCAAGTCGCTGGCCAGCGCGGCGCTGCCGCTGGACCAGCCCACGCACGCGCAGATCAGCCTCAAGGGCCTGCCCGCCGGCTGGCTGCAGGGGTTGCTCGGCACCATGTGGTCCGGCCGCGCCACCGCCGGCCGGCTGGATGCGGAGCTGGCGCTGGACGTGCAGGAGGGCGGGGTGCAGGCCTCCGGCCAGTTCGGCCTGGCCGACCTGGGTTTCGATACGCCCGCCGGCACCCTGGCCGGGCAGCGCCTCAACGGCTCCGGGCGGCTCAACGTCGACACCACCGGCGGTCCGGCGCGGATCGGCCTGGACGCCAGCCTGCGCGGCGGCGAACTGCTGCTGGGACCGATCTATGCGCGCCTGCCGGACCATCCGGTGCAACTGGGCCTGGATGCCAGCTCGCGCAACGGTGCGCTCGACTTCAGCCGCCTGCGCGTGGGCGACGCCGATGCGCTGCAGTTGGACGGCTCGTTGGGCTTCGACGCCAAGGGCCAGCTGCAGAAGCTCAAGCTCGACCGCTTCCAGGCCAGCTTCCCGGCGGCCTACCAGCGTTACGGCCAGTCCTGGCTGGCCACGCTGGGACTGCGCAATGCGCGCATCGCCGGCCAGCTCAGCGCCACGCTGGACCTCGGCGCCGATGGCCCGCAGGCATTCTCGTTCCAGACCGACGGCCTGGACATCGCCGACGGCGACGGCCGCCTCGCCATCGACGGCCTGCGCGGCGGCATGGACTGGGCGCTGCGCGGCGCGCGCCCGGCCACCACGCTGGCCTGGCGCGGCGCGCAGGTCTACCGGTTGGCGCACGGCGCGGCGCAGACTTCCTGGCAGAGCCGCGACGGCAATCTCGGCCTGCAGAGGGCGGTGGACATACCGCTGCTCGGCGGCCGCCTGCACGTGACCGACCTGGACTGGCGCCCGGCCGCGGCCAAGGGGCGGCGCCTGTCCACCTCGCTCGCACTCACCGGCGTGGACATGGCCGCTTTCAGCCGCGCCATGGGCTGGCCCGAATTCCCCGGCACCCTCGGCGGCGCGATCCCGGCCATGCGCTGGGTCGACGATCGCATCGAGATGGAAGGCGGCCTGTCGCTCAACGTGTTCGACGGCTTCGTCGACGTCACCCGCATGTCGCTGCAGGATCCGTTCGGCAACAGCCCGGTGCTGGCCGGCGACCTCGCCCTGCGCCAGCTCGACCTGGGCGCGATCACCAGCGTGTTCGACATCGGCAGCATCACCGGCCGCATGGACGGCAGCGTGCAGAAGCTGCGCCTGGTCAACTGGAATCCGGTGTCCTTCGACGCGCGCCTGCTCGCCGGCAGCGGCGGGCGCATCAGCCAGCGCGCGGTCAACAGCCTGGTCTCGGTGGGCGGCGGCGGCATCGCCGCCGGCCTGCAGGGCGCGATGCTGCGGCTGTTCAAGACCTTCAGCTACAAGCGCATCGGCCTCAACTGCGTGCTGCAGGGCACGGTGTGCCGCATGAGCGGACTGGACAGCGACGGCGATGGCTACACTATCGTCGAGGGCAGCGGGCTGCCGCGACTGCAGGTGGTCGGCCACCAGACCCAGGTGGACTGGCCGACCCTGGTGCGCCGCCTGAAGTCCGCCGCCGAGAGCGGCGGCCCCGAAGTCCATTGAGCATCGCCCCGAACATGAAGTTCTCCCTTTCCCTCCATGGAGCGTCGACCATGCGCAAGCTCGCCTACGTCCTGCTGACCTCGCTGCTCGTCGCGCTGGTCGGCTGCGTCACCATCAACGTCTACTTCCCCGAGGCCGCCGCGCAGAAGGCCGCCGACCAGTTCATCGGCACCGTGCTGGACAAGGCCAAGCCGGCGGACCAGGGCAATGACGGCAAGGACGAGCCCAAGCCGGCCGAGAAGCCCGGCAAGCAGCCGTCGGCGATGCTGCTGGACCTGCTGATCCCGGCCGCCTATGCGGCCGATACGCCCGGCACGCCGGACGTGCGCATCCAGACCGCCACCACCGAGGCGATCCGCGGCCGCATGCAGCAGCGCTTCCAGGGCAGCCTGGGCGCGCTGTTCGACAGCGGCGCGGTGGGCTTCACCAAGGACGGCCAGATCGCCGTGCGCGACGCCTCGAAGGTGCCGCTGAACCAGCGTGCCGAAGTCAACGCCAGCGTGGCCGACGAGAACCGCGACCGCAGCGCGCTGTACCGCGAGGTGGCCAACGCCAACGGCCATCCGGAGTGGGAAGCGCAGATCCGCGCCACCTTCGCCAAGGGCTGGATCGAGCGGGCGCGGTCCGGCTGGTATTATCAGGACCCCTCGGGCGCGTGGAAGCAGAAGTAATCCCCACCGCGCTTTCCCCGTTTCTCCGCGCCGCCCGGACTGCATGATCCGGGCGCGCGTGCTTTTAAGGGTCATGTTTTCCAAGGTCACGATGAAAGAGTTCGAAGCCACCATCACCGATCTCAGCCACGACGGCCGCGGCGTCGCCCGCATCGACGGCAAGGCCGTGTTCGTCGCAGGCGCCTTGCCGGGCGAAGAGGTACTGCTGCGCATCCGCCGCCGCCATCGCAGCTTCGACGAAGCCGAGACGGTGGAACTGCGCACCCGCTCGCCGCACCGCGTCGAGCCGCGCTGCCGCCACTACGGCCAGTGCAGCGGCTGCGCGCTGCAGCACCTGGACGCCGCATCGCAGATCGCCGCCAAGCAGCGCGTGCTGGCCGAGAACTTCGAGCGCATCGGCAAGGTAGCGCCGGCCGCGTGGCTGCCGCCGTTGACCGACCAGCCCTGGGCGTATCGCCGCAAGGGCCGCCTGTCGGTGCGCAACGTGGTGAAGAAGGGCCGCGTGCTGGTGGGTTTTCGCGAGGAGGACAACCCGCGCTTCGTCGCCGACATCGAGCAATGCGAAGTGGTGCATCCGGCGCTGGGGCCGAAGATCGGCCTGCTCGGCGAACTGGTGGGCTCGCTGGACGCGGCCGGCGATATCGCGCAGATCGAATTCGCCGCCGGCGACGACACCGTCGCCCTGGTGTTCCGTCACCTGAAGCCGCTCAGCGAGCAGGACCTGGCCAAGCTCACCGCCTTCGCCCAGGCCCACGATTTCGCCATCTACCTGCAGCCCGGCGGCATCAGCAGCGTGCATCCGCTGTGGCCCGAGCAGCCGCGCCTGGCTTTCCGCATCGAGGCGGGCGAGGGCGTGCCGGACGTGGAACTGGAATTCCGTCCGCTGGACTTCGTGCAGGTCAATGCCGGCATGAACCGGCGCATGATGGCGCGCGCGCTGGAACTGCTCGATCCGCAGCCGACCGACCGCGTGCTGGACCTGTTCTGCGGCCTGGGCAACTTCACCTTGCCGATCGCCCGCCGCGTGGCCGAAGTGGTCGGCGTGGAAGGCGAGCACGGGCTGGTCGAGCGCGCGGCGCAGAACGCCATGCGCAACGGCCTTGCCAACGCACGCTTCGAAGTCGCCAACCTGTTCGAGGACCAGCGCAATGCGCCGTGGGCGCGCCAGGCCTGGGACAAGCTGCTGCTCGATCCGCCGCGTGCCGGCGCCGACAAGGTGCTGGAGTACCTGCCGCACCGCGCGACGCAGCGCATCGTCTACGTGTCCTGTCATCCGGGCTCGCTGGCGCGCGACGCCGGCATCCTGGTGCAGAAGCATGGTTTCAGGCTCAGCGCCGCCGGCGTGATGGACATGTTCCCGCACACCGCGCACGTCGAATCCATCGCCCTGTTCGAGCGCGGCTGACGCCATGGGCGTGGAGATCGAACGCAAGTTCCTCCTGCGCGGCGACGGCTGGCGCAGCCTGATCGACAGCTCCGAGCGCATCGCCCAGGGTTACCTGGTCGGCGCCGAGGCGCTGCGCATGGGACAGGCGCGCGCCTCGGTGCGCGCGCGCATCGCCGGCGAGCAGGCCTGGCTCAACATCAAGTCGGCGGAACTCGGCATCGAGCGCGCCGAATTCGAATACGCCATCCCGGTGGCCGATGCCGAGGCCATGCTGGCCGGCCTGTGCGGTGGCGTGCTGGAGAAGTTTCGTCACCTTGTCACCGTGGACGGCGTAACGTTCGAGATCGACGAGTTCCTCGGCGCCAACGCCGGACTGGTGGTGGCCGAAGTGGAACTCGACGCGCCGGATGCGCCGTATCCGCGCCCCGACTGGCTGGGGCGCGAGGTGAGCGCGCTGGCGCGCTACTACAACGTCAACCTGATCGAGCATCCGTACGTGCGGTGGAGCGCCGCCGAACGCGAGGCCGACGACGCAGGGGAGCAAGCCTGATGCTGATGATCGGCCTGGCCGGGCTGGAACTGTCGGATACCGAACGCCGGCAGCTGGTGGCACCGGGCGTAGCCGGCGTGCTGCTGTTCGCGCGCAACTTCGCTTCGCGCGAACAGGTGAGCGCGCTGATCGAAGCGATCCGCGAGGTCGCCGGCGAGGACTTCCTCGTCGCGGTCGACCAGGAAGGCGGCCCCGTGCAGCGCTTCCGCGACGGCTTCACGCGCCTGCCGGCGCTGGCGAAGATCGGCGCGGTGCATGACCGCAATCCGGACGAGGCGATCCGCCTGGCCGAGGAACACGCCTGGGTGATGGCCAGCGAGATGCGCGCGATCGGCGTGGATTTCAGCTTCGCGCCGGTGGTCGACCTGGCGCGCGGCAACGCCGCGATCGGCGCGCGCGCCTTCCATGCCGACCCGGCGGTGGCCGCGGAACTGGGCCAGGCCTACGTGCGAGGCATGCACCTGGGCGGCATGGCGGCGGTGCTCAAGCATTTCCCCGGGCATGGCTCGGTGGCGGTGGATACGCACAAGGCGGCGGCGGTCGACCCGCGCCCGCTGGAGCAGATCCGCCGCGAGGACCTGCATCCGTTCGCCGAAGGCATCGAGGCGCGGGTGGAGGCGGTGATGATGGCCCACGTGGTCTATCCCGCCGTCGACGCGCAGCCTGCCGGTTTCTCCACGGTGTGGATCCAGCAGGTGCTGCGCGGCGAACTGGGCTTCCGGGGCGCGGTGATCAGCGACGACATCAGCATGGCCGCCGCGGGCGCCGCCGGCGGCGTGGCGGCGCGCGTGGCCGCCCACCTGGATGCCGGCTGCGACCTGGTGCTGGCCTGCTTCCCCGACGTGGTGGACGCCGCCATCGCCGCCGTGCAGGGCCGCGCCGCCGTGGCGCCGGAGCGCCTGGCCGCGCTGCGCGGCGCGCTGGGCGCCACCTGGGAAGGACTGACCGACAACCCGCAGCGCGAGCGTTTCATCGCGCGCATCACGGCGCTGGACGCCGAGGAAGGCAAGGCATGAGCACCGACGCTACCCCCACCATTCCCTCGCTGGCCGACGCGCTGGCCAACGCCGACCTGCTGTTCGACCGCGCCGCGCTGGAAGGCGTGATCGCCGACATGGGCCGGCGCATCGACGCCGCGCTGGACGGTGAGCGCGCGGTGTTCCTCACCGTGATGAACGGCGCGCTGGTATTCGGCGGCCACCTGGCCCTGGCCATCCGCACCGACCTCGAATTCGACTACGTGCACGCCACCCGCTACCGCGGCGCCACCACCGGCAACGAGCTGCACTGGCTGCGAGAGCCGCAGGTGTCGCTGGCCGGCCGCGTCGTGCTGCTGGTCGACGACATCCTCGACGAGGGCCACACCCTCAAGGCCGTGCGCGACGACTGCCTGCGCCGCGGCGCCAGCCGCGTGCTGGTGGTTTCGCTGTGCAGCAAGCGGCACGACCGCCTGGTCGAAGGCATCGCCGCCGATTTCAACGGCGTGGAATTGCCCGACCGCTACGTGTTCGGCTTCGGCATGGACTACTACGAGCAGGGCCGCAACCTGCCGGGCATCTACGCGCTGCGCTGAGCCGCGACGCAAAGGGAACGCATGAACATCCTCGGCATCTCCGGCAGCCTGCGCGCCGCCTCGTTCAACACCGCGCTGCTGCATGCCGCGCAGGAACTCGCCCCGGCCGGCATGGCCATCGCCGTGCATCGCCTGCACGAGCTGCCGCTGTTCGACCAGGACGTGGAAGAGCAGGGCGACCCCGCGCCCGTCAAAGCCTTGAAGGACGCGGTCGAGGCGGCCGACGGCCTGCTGCTGGCCTGCCCGGAATACAACGGCGGCATCAGCGGCGTGCTGAAGAACGCGATCGACTGGATCTCGCGCCCCGGCCACGAGCGCAAGGCCTCGGTGCTGGCCGGCAAGATCGTCTGCATCGTCGGCGCCAGCCCCGGTGCCACCGGCACCGTGCGTGCGCAGGACTCGCTGCGCCTGGTACTGCGCCGCGCCGGCGCGCGCACCGAGCCGCAGGGCGAGGTGCTGGTGTTCCAGGCGCATACCAAGATCGTCGACGGGCAGCTCGCCGACGAGCGCACGCGCGAGGCGCTGGCCCGCCACCTGCAGGCCTTCGCCGCGCGGCTGGCGACGGAGCCGGGTAGGTTGGGGTGAGCGCCAGCGAACCCCAACATTGCCGCGCGATATGAGCCATACGTTGGGGTTCGCTTGCGCTCACCCCAACCTACGCCCTACGAAACGAAGGAAGACCTCACCGTGACTATCGATCTGGCCGTCATCGGCGGCAGCGGCCTCTACAGCTTCCCGGGCCTGGAGAACACCACGCGCCACGGCGTCGACACGCCGTTCGGCAAGACCTCGGCCGACGTGGTCATCGGCGACTTCGCCGGCAAGCGCGTGGCCTTCCTCGCCCGCCACGGCGAGAGCCATGGCGTGCCGCCGCATCGGGTCAATTACCGTGCCAATTTGTGGGCGCTGCATTCGCTCGGTGCGCGAACTGTGATCGGCGTCAATGCTGTCGGTGGCATCCGCGACGACATGGGGCCGCGCGCGATCGTGGTGCCGGACCAGGTCATCGACTACACCCACGGCCGCTACACCAGCTTCTGCGACGCCGAAGGCGCCGAGGTGAAGCACATCGATTTCAGCGAGCCGTACACCGCAGCGCTGCGCCGCCAGCTGGTGGACGCGGCGGGGCAGGCCGGCATCGCGGTGATCGACGGCGGCTGCTACGGCGCCACCCAGGGCCCGCGCCTGGAGACGCGCGCCGAGATCGCGCGGATGAAGCGCGACGGCTGCGATCTGGTCGGCATGACCGGCATGCCCGAAGCGGCGCTGGCGCGCGAGCTGGAACTGGCTTACGCCTGCCTGGCGCTGGTCGCCAATTTCGCCGCCGGCTGCGGCGACGAAGCGGAGATCAGCATTGACGAAATCTTCGCGCACCTTAAGGCAGCGACCGCGGAAGTACCCCGCATCCTGGAGGCTTTGCTCAAAGCTTGAGCAGGTCGGCCTACCCCGTCCGCGCTATACGCACCCGCATATTGCGCTTTGACCTGAAACATGTTGATACTTCCGCCCGTGCCAGGGGCGGCGAACCAAGGGGTTGTGGTGGTTTGCAGGAAGCCATGGTGCATCCAATCCATGATTCAGAGGTTCACGCAATGCGTTTCGGTACGGTCAAGTGGTTCAACGACGCCAAGGGCTTCGGCTTCATCGCGCCCGAGGATGGTGGGGAGGACGTGTTCGTCCACTTTTCGGCGATCAATTCCAAGGGCTTCCGTAGCCTGCAGGAAGGCCAGCGGGTGAAGTTCGAAGTGACTACGGGTCCGAAGGGCGCGCAGGCTTCGGGCGTCGAGATCGCAGGCTGATACGCCGGGCCGGCGTTGCGTCGGCCATCGGTCAGAAACAGAAAAGTCTCGCATCGCAAGATGCGGGACTTTTTTTCTATGGGCCTGTCGCGGTAGCCGCCCGGCTCTTGCGGCTCGCGCGCGGCGGCGCGGTGGAACCGCGGATCACCAGTTCCGGCACGAAGCGTTCGCTGCCGGGCAGGGCGCCCTTCTGCAGCTGCTCGAGCAGGCGCGAGGCGGCGTGCCGGCCGATCTCGCTGGTCGACTGGCTGGCGGTGGTGAGCGCCGGCCAGGCCTGGCGCGAGAAGGGGTTGTCCTCGAAGCCGGCGATGGACAGGTCCCAGGGCACATCCAGTCCCGCCGAGCGGGCCGCGGCCAGCGCGCCGGCGGCGATCTCGTCGTTGCTGCCGAAGATCGCGCTGGGCGCATCCTTGCCGGCCAGCAGCTTGCGCGCGCGGCGGAAGCCGTCCTCGAAGGTGTAGGTGCCTTCCAGCACGTATTTCTTGCGCACGGGAATGCCGTGCTCCTTCATCGCATCCGCATAGCCCTCGTAGCGCTCCGGGCTGGAGCGGTAATGCGGATCGCCCCACAGGAAGGCGATCGCGGTGTGGCCGAGCTGGATCAGGTAGGCGGTGATCGCGTACGCCGCCTTGTGGTCGTCGACGTAGACGCAGGCCGCGCCGTCCTTCGGATCGCCGCGGGCGGCGATGATCCGCGCATAGGCCACGTCGTTGGCCTTGAGTCTGGCCAGCAGGCGCGCGTTCTCCGACATCGGCGGGGTCAGCACCAGGCCGGCCAGCCGCGCGTTCTTGGCCAGCAGGGACAGCTCGTCCGTCAGGCGCGGCGAGCGCGGGTCGCAGGGATAGATCAGCAACTCGTAGCCATGCTCGCGGCAGGCGCCGAGCACGCCGTTCTGCAGGCTGAGGATGTAGTTGGCGTTGGGATTGTCGTCGTAGACCAGGGCGATGGTGAACGAGCGCGTGCCGCGCAGGCTGCGCGCCGTGGCGTCGGGCCGGTAGTGCAGGGTCTCGATCGCGCGCCGCACTTTCTGCACGGTGTCGGCATGCACGGTCGGCTCGAGGTTGATTACGCGCGACACCGTCATCGGCGATACGCCGGCTAGGCTGGCGACGTCTTTGATCGTAGGCCTGCGCAACGCGACGCTCTCCCCTGGGCGCGAGAGACCATCCTAGCCGAAGCGGCACGGGGCCGGCGACGCGACTTCCGTTCTAGAACGCCGCGGATGCCGCCGGCTTCGCATCCTGGAGATAGCGTTACCAGGAATGAAGCGGGACGGTCTCATGCAGGCGCGGCGTGAAAACGCGGCGCCGGTGCCGCGCCGCATTTCCATCGAAGACCAAACACTCCATATATAAGGAGTAAGCAGCACACATGGCGTAGCGTGACGGCGCGCACACGCCACCACTTAAGGTATCTCCCGCAACCGTTGATAACGTTACCATTCCGCCTTAGCATCGGCCCGATGACAAGGGCACGGCATCCGCGTGTCCAGCGAATGACGGGGAGAGTCGATGCAGGAACGTGCGTGGGGAGCGGTGGTGCCAAGGCCCAAGCTCGTGCTGGCGGCGGACGTGGGCGGCACGCATGCGCGCATCGGCCTGGTCGATGCCGCGGCGCCGGCCGGCGCCAGCGGCGTGCTGGCCTACGAGCGCTATGCGGGCGCCGACTGGCCGGGCCTGGCCGAGATCCTCGCCGACTTCCTCGCCCGCCATCCCGGCCATGCCGTCGATGAAGCGGCCATCGCCGTCGCCGGCTATGTGCGCGACGGCGAACTGGTCGCCGAGAACCTGCGCTGGCCGGTGCGCCTGGCCGAGCTGCGCGAACGCCTGCGGCTGCGCCGGCTGCAGGTGGTCAACGATTTCGAGGCGCTGGCCTTCGCCACCCAATACCTCGGGGCGGACGACAGCCTCGCCGTGATCGACGCGCCGGCCGCGGCCGGCCCGGTCGCGGTAGTCGGGCCGGGCACCGGCCTGGGCTGCGCCTTGCTGGTGCCGGACGGCAACGGCGTCACCGTGCTGCCCAGCGAAGGCGGCCACGTGGCGCTGGCACCGGGCAGCGAACGCGAGATGGCCTTGTTGCAGCTGCTCTCGCGTGGACGCGACTACGTGCATACCGGCCACGTGCTGTCCGGCCCCGGCCTGGTGAATCTCTATCGCGCGATCGGCGAGCTCGACGGCCTGTCCGCGGTCCACGCGCAACCCGAGCAGATCAGCGCGGCGGCGCTCGACGGCGGCGATGCGCTGGCGCTGGACACGCTGCATACGTTCTGCGCGATGCTCGGCGGTTTCGTCGGCGACCTGGCGGTGCTGTTCAAGGCCTCCGGCGGCGTCTTCCTGGCCGGCGGCATCCTGCCGCAGCTGCGCGAATTCCTGCCGTACAGCGCCTTCCGCGAGCGCTTCTTCAACAAAGGCGTGATGCGCGATTTCCTCGCGGGCGTGCCCGTGCGCCTGATCGAGCACGGCCGCCTGGGCGTGCTCGGCGCGGCAGGTCTCGCCGCGCGCGCAGAAGTTTGAAAGGCGCGGGCCCCGCGCCCGCGCACAAGGACCGGTTCCAGTCCGGACACATGGCCGCATGCCCGACGTGGCCGCAGGAGGGGGACATGACAACGACAACATTCATTGGGAGGTGAAGCATGTTGGCAATCAAGCATCGCGGACACGAGCTGTCCCGCAACATTCTGGCGTGCGTGCTGGGCCTGGCCCTCAGCGGCACGGTCTTCGCGCAGGCGACCACCGGTTCGATCTTCGGTACCGTCGGCGGCGACGCCGCCGGCAGCACCGTGGTGGTGCAGGGCGACAACGGCGTGTCGCGCCGCATCCCGGTCGGTGCGGACGGCCGCTACCAGGCCGGCGCGCTGCCGGTCGGCAACTACAAGGTGATGCTGGAGCGGCAGGGCGCCGTGGTGGCGACGCACGACCAGGTCTCGCTGCGCGTCAGCAGCGGCACCCAGGTCGACTTCGCCGGCGCGGCCGCGGCCGTGGGCACCACCAATCTGCAGGGCGTGCAGGTCACCGCCAGCGCGCTGCCGCCGATCGACGTGAGCAGCGTGGATTCGCGCACGGTGATCACCGCGCAGCAGCTCGATGCGCTGCCGCTGGCGCGCACCGCCGAGGACATCGCGCTGCTGGCGCCGGGCACGGTCACCTCGGGCTCCAACTTCACCAGCCGCATCGGCGGCGGTGGCGACCTGGTTTCGTTCGGCGGCGCCTCGGGTGCGGAGAACGCGTACTACATCAACGGCTTCAACACGACCGATCCGTACAAGGGCCAGGGCGCGCTGCAGCTGCCGTACGGCTCGATCGACCAGCAGGAAGTGCTGACCGGCGGCTACAGCTCGATGTACGGCCGTTCCGACGGCGGCGTGATCAGCCAGGTCGGCAAGAGCGGCACCAACGACTGGCACTACGGCGCCCAGGTGCAGTGGACGCCGCGCTCGCTGATGTCCTCCCCGGACGACATCGTCTACGCGCGCAACCGCTACGCCGGCAAGCTGTATCAGTACCGCCAGGACGACAAATCCTGGCGCACCACCTATAGCGCCTATGTCGGCGGCCCGCTGATCAAGGACCGCCTGTACTTCTTCGTCGCCGCCGAGGCCGACAAGGAGCAGGGCAGCAACACCGCCACCAGCGACGCCAGCAGCCCCTCGCGCAGCAACTACACCTACACCACGCCGAAGTGGTACGCCAAGCTCAACTGGAACATCACCGACAACCACCTGCTCGAGCTGACCGGTATCCAGAGCGAGCAGCACGGCTCCGGCAGCAACTATGCCTTCGACTACGACACCCATCGCGCCGGCGCCTTCCAGTCGTATTCCGACCGCACCAAGACCGGCGGCGATGCATACATCATCAAGTACACCGGCTATCTCACCGACAACATCACGCTGAGCGCGATGTACGGCAAGATGCGCCTGCACGACTACTCGGCGCCGGTCAGCTATGACCCGAACCTGCCGTATCTGCAGAACATCCAGGACCAGAACCTGGCGCTCACCGGCGGCCGTCCGATCGGCAACAGCCAGTCGACGTTCTCGGTGCCCGCATCCACCCAGGGCTCGCAGAACACCAACCTGCGCATCGACCTGGAATGGCGCCTGGGCGACCACAAGCTCAACCTCGGCATCGACGACCAGACCCCGCGCACCATCGACCAGGGCAGCAACAGCCTGACCTGGACCTATGCGCACAACAACGACGCCACCGCGCCGGTCGATCCGGCCAACGGCATCGGCGCGCCGGGCGGCAACGGCTACTACGTGATGAAGGAAGTGGTGACCGGCGCGGCGGGCGTGAAGACGGTCGAGCACGCGCAGTACCTCGAAGACACCTGGCAGGTGACCGACCGCTTCCTGCTCAACGTCGGCCTGCGCAACGACGCCTTCGCCAACTACAACAACAGCGGGCAGAAATTCACCTCGCAGAACCGCAACTGGTCGCCGCGCCTGGGCTTCAGCTGGGACGTGTACGGCGACGCCAGCCTGAAGGTGTACGGCAACGCCGGCCGCTACTACCTGGCGATCAACAACAACACCGCCTACGACGGCGCCACCGGCTACGCCTGGAACCGCACCTACTACACCTACACCGGCATCGACGCCAACGGCATGCCCACCGGCCTGACCCCGTTCGGCTATTACGACGTCAACGGCCACACCGGCCAGGCGCCCGATCCGCGCACGGTGGCTTCCAAGAACCTCGGCGCGGAGTACCAGGACGAATTCATCCTGGGCGCGACCAAGGCGATCACGCCGGAGTGGATCACCGGCGTGAAGGGCACCTTCCGCGTGCTGCGGCAGATCTCCGACGACGTGTGCGACAGCTCCAACCTGCTCATCGCCAAGACCAAGGCGATGTACAACCTCACCGACGACCAGATCACCGCCAACCGCGGTGCCTGCTACATCTTCAATCCGGGCAAGACCAACAACTTCGACGTGCTCACCACCCAGGGCTACCTGCGCGTGCCGATGAGCAACGGCGACTGGGGCTTCGCCCAGGGTCCCAAGCGCAAGTACTACGCGCTGGAGATGTTCCTGGAGCATCCGCTGGGCAAGGACGACTGGGGCGGCCGCCTCAGCTATGTGTATTCGCGCAGCTACGGCAACTCCGAAGGCCTGCTGCAGGTGTCGCGCGGCAACGACTCGGTGGGCGTGACTCAGGACTGGGACAACGCGTATGTGATGGACCGCGCCAACGGCGTGCTCGGCAACAACCGCACGCACCAGGTCAAGGCCTACGGCACCTACCGCATCTCGCCGGAATGGATGGTCTCCGGCGTGGCCAACCTGGCTTCGGGCGGTCCGCACAACTGCCTGGGCTTCTACGGCACCGACCAGTCACAGCCCGACGGCTACGGCTCGTATTACCACTGGTGCAACGGCAAGCCCTCGGTGCCGGGCTCGATGGGCGACCTGCCGTGGACATACCGCATCGACCTCAATGTCACCTACCGTCCGGCCTTCGCCGATCACAAGCTGGCTTTCAACCTGAGCGTGTTCAATGTGCTCAACCAGCAGCGGCCGCTGGTGCTGTACACCCGCTACAACAACACCGCCACGCCGGACAAACTCAACGACCTGTACGACACGGTCAAGGTGATGGAGTCGCCGCGCTACGTGCGTTTTGGCGTCAGCTACGATTTCTGACGATCGTTAAAGTCCTGCGGCCGGCCCATGCCGGCCGCAGGCATTCGCCTGTACTCTCGGGCGATTACTTAATTCCGCCTGGAGACGCTCATGGCCGACCGCCGCCGCTTTCTCAAGACCGCTGCGCTGGGCGTGACCGCCGCGGCGCTTTCCTCCCGCATCGCACCGGCGCTGGCCGACGGCAAGGCCGCCGGCATGAGCGGCGGCCGCAAGCCGCGCGTGATCTCCACCTGGGACTTCGGCGTGCCCGCCAACCTCGCCGCCTGGGCGGTCCTGGCCAAGGGCGGCCGCGCGCTGGATGCGGTCGAAGCCGGCGTGATGATCCCCGAAGCGGATCTCAAGAATCACAGCGTGGGCCGAGCGGGTTATCCCGACCGCGACGGCCACGTCAGCCTCGACGCCAGCATCATGGACGGCGACGGCAGCTGCGGCGCGGTCGCCGCGCTGGAGGGCATTGCCCATCCGATCCAGGTCGCGCGCCGCGTGATGGAGCGCACCCCGCACGTGCTGCTGGTGGGCGAGGGCGCGCAACAGTTTGCGGTCGAGCAAGGCTTCAAGAAGGAAAAGCTGCTTACGCCGGAATCCGAAAAGGCCTGGCACGAGTGGCTGAAGACCGCGCACTACCAGCCCAGCGCCAACAGCGAAGTGCGCGACTACGGCAAGGGCGCCGGCGGCAAGGACAACCACGACACCATCGGCATGCTCGCGATCGACGCGCAGGGCCGCCTGGCCGGCGCCTGCACCACCAGCGGCATGGCCTGGAAGCTGCGCGGCCGCGTGGGCGACAGCCCGATCATCGGCGCCGGCCTGTACGTGGACGGCGAGGTCGGCGGCGCCACCTCGACCGGCGTGGGCGAGGAAGTGATCCGCAATGCCGGCAGCTTCCTGGTGGTGGAACTGATGCGCCAGGGCCGTTCGCCGCAGCAGGCCTGCGAGGAAGCGGTGATGCGCATCGTCAAGAAGCGGCCGCAGGCCGCCAAGGATCTGCAGGTCGGCTTCCTCGCCATCAATCGCGAGGGCGAAGTGGGCGCGTTCGCGATCCAATCCGGTTTCAGCTACGCGGTCTGCGACGGCGCCAAGCAGGACGGCCTGTTCCCGTCCAAGAGCGTGTACTGAGATGGCTGGCCGCTATCTGCTCGAGGTGGCGGCCAACTCCGTCGCCTCCGCGCAGGCCGCGCAGGATGGCGGCGCCGGCCGCGTGGAACTGTGCACCGGCCTGGAACTGGGCGGCCTGACGCCATCCGTGGCGCTGATCGCGATGGTGCGCGAGCGCCTGCATATTCCGCTGTATGTGCTGGTGCGTCCGCGCGCCGGCGATTTCCTGTACAGCGATATCGAATGCGAAATGATGCAGCGGGATATCGAGACCTGCGCGGCGCTGGGTTGCGACGGCGTGGTGATCGGCGTGCTCGATGCGGATGGGCGGATCGACAGCGAGCGCTGTAAACCTCTGGTGCGCGCGGCCGGCGGCATGGGCGTGACCTTCCATCGCGCCTTCGATCTCACCGTCGATCCGGAACAGGCGCTGGAGGATGCGCTTGCACTCGGCTGCGAGCGCGTGCTCACTTCGGGTGCAAGAGCCAGTGCGATGGATGGCGCGCCGTTGATCCGGCGCCTGGTGGAACGGGCGGACGGCTGTATCGCGGTGATGCCCGGTGCGGGCCTGACGCCGCAGAACATCGCCGCGCTGGCCGAAGCCACCGGCGCCACGGAGCTGCATGCGTCGGCCAAGCGGCAACTGCCTTCGGGCATGCGGCATCAGCGCCCCGAATTGCACGATATGGAAGGCGGCGAGATCCGCAGCGATGTGGAGCAGGTGCGGGCGCTGGTGGCAGCGCTCAATGCGTAACTGCCGGACGGCGTAAGCGAACGGCGTAGGTTGGGGTGAGCCGCAGGCGAACCCCAACGGATCTGGCCATCACCCATCGCCTGTTGGGGTTCGCCTGCGGCTCACCCCAACCTACGCCGGCGCATTCGCCAATGCGTGCCGCTCAGGCGGCGAACTGCAACTTCGCCAGTTCCGCATACAGCCCGCCTTCCGCCAGCAGGCTCTCATGTGTGCCCTGCGCTACGATCCGCCCGCCGTCCATCACCACGATCCGATCCGCGCGCTGCACCGTGGCGAGGCGATGCGCGATCACCAGCGTCGTGCGCCCTTTCTCCAGCCGCTCCAGCGCCTGCTGGATCGCGGCTTCCGACTGCGCGTCCAGCGCCGAGGTCGCCTCGTCCAGCAGCAGCAGCGGGGCGTCGCGCAGGATCGCGCGCGCGATGGCCACGCGCTGGCGCTGGCCGCCGGACAGGCGCACGCCGCGCTCGCCCAGTTCCGAGGCGTAGCCGCCGTCGAGCGCGCTGATGAATTCGTGCGCCTCGGCCGCGCGCGCGGCATCGCGCACTTCGTCGTCGCTGGCGTCCTGGCGGCCGAAGCGGATGTTGTCGGCGGCGGTGCCGCTGAAGATCACCGTCTCCTGCGGCACCAGCGCGATCGCGCCGCGCAGTTCCGGCAGCGCCAGCGCGCGCAGGTCGACGCCGTCCAGCGTGATGCGGCCCTGCTGCGGGTCGTAGAAGCGCAGCAGCAGCGCCAGCACGGTGCTCTTGCCGGCGCCGGAGGGGCCGACCAGGGCCACCGTCTCGCCGGGCCGGATGCGCAGCTCGAAATCGTGCAGCGCCGGTGCGTCCGGGCGGCTGGGATAATGGAAAGCCACCTGGTCGAAATGCAGCTCGCCACTCACCGGCTTAGGTAAAGGCTGCGGTTGCGGCGGGCTGGTCACCTCGGCACGCTCGCCCAGCAGTTCGCCGATGCGCTCCATCGCACCGGCCGCGCGCAGCACGTCGCCCCACACTTCGGACAGGCCGGCGACCGAGCCGGCGGCGAAGATCGCGTACAGCACGAACTGGCTGAGCAGGCCCGGCGTCAGGTCGCCGGCCAGCACGTCGCGCGCGCCGATCCACAGCACCAGGGTGATCGCGCCGAACATCAGCACGATCACCGCCGCGGTCAGCAGCGAGCGCGTGCCGATGCGCTTGCGTGCGGTGGCCAGCGCGCGGGTGATGGCGCTGCCGTAGCGCGTGCTCTCGATGTCCTCGCGCGCATAGGCCTTCACCGCGGGCGCGGCGTTGAGCGTTTCGTTGGCGATCGCGGCGGCGTCGGCCAGGCGGTCCTGGCTGGCGCGCGAGAGCTTGCGCACGCGGCGGCCGAACACCAGGATCGGCAGCATCATTGCGGGGATCACCAGCGCGGTGAAGCCGGCCAGGCGCGGGATCGTCCACACCATCGCCACCACCGCGCCGACCAGGGTCACCATGCTGCGCAGGGCCACCGAGATGCCCGAGCCGATCAGCGCCTGCACCACTTCGGTGTCGGTGCCCAGGCGGGAGATCAGTTCACCGACGCGGCTGCGCTCGAAGAAGCCCACGTCCAGCCGGATCACGTGCGAGTAGAGCTTGGAGCGCATCGAGGCCAGCGCGCGCTCGCCCAGCAGGGTGATGCAGAAATAGCGCGCCGCGGTCGACGCGGCCAGCACCAGCGCCACGCCGAACAGGCCCAGGAAGGTGAGGTTGATGGTCGCCGCGTTGGCGGCGCCGAAGCCCTGGTCGATCATGTGCCGCACCGCCATCGGCAGCACCAGGGTGGAGCCGGAGGAGATCGACAGGAACACCAGCCAGCCGATCGCCAGCGCGCGATGCGGCTTGAGGAACGGCCACAGTTGGCGCAGGGCGCCGAGGCGGCGCTTGGGGGAGGATTCGTTCGCCTGTGAGTCGCTCATGGGGTTCGCCGGGTCTGGACCGGTGGGAGATTGGGGCCCGAACAGGCGATTCAATCACACGCGCAGGGCGAAAAGGGTGACGCTCATGCCCCGGCGGACGTCGGCGCCAGCGCCGGCCGCGTCGCGCGGCCCGCCTGCAGGCGGTCGCGCAGGCGCAGGAACGGCCGTTCCACCGCGTAGTGCAGCAGCGCGCCGCCGGCCAGCGCGCAGATTGCATACAGCGCGAACGCTGCCAGGCCCTGGATCGCCGGATGCGCGGCGAGCCAGGTCTGCACCGCGTGAAACACCAGCTTGTGATCCAGATAGAGGCTATAGGACACCAGCGCCAGCCAGCCCGCGCCCGGCACGCGATGCCGTCCCAGCCAGCAGGCCGGGCTGGTGGCGGCGGCCACGATCAGCGCCAGTCCCCACGACAGCAGCGGATAGCCGAGTACCGAGGCGAGCAGCCCGGCGCGGTCCTGGAAGATCGCCAGCGCGATGCCTGTAAGCACCACGCCCGCCAGCAGCGCGAGGTTCGCCTTCGCCTGCAGCCGCGCCCACAGCGCCGGCCGGTATGCCTGCGTCGCCGCCAGCACGACACCGGCGAGCAGGCCGTCGAGCCGGTTCCAGGTCGGGTAATAGATCACCTCGACGAAAGGGCGCTCGCCCATGTGCACGAACAGCCACCAGCGCAGCGCCATGCCGCCGAGCAGCAGGAACAGGCACAGCGCCACGAACGCGCGCAGCGAGCCGCGCCGCGCCACCCACCAGGCCAGCAGCGGGAACAGCAGATAGAAATGCTCCTCCACGCACAGCGACCACACGTGCGAGAACGCCTTGTTGTGCTCGTAGTCGATCAGGAAGTTGACCGTATACGTGAGGAACTGCCACAGCGGCTGGATACCCGGCGCCTCGCGCGCCGACGGCAGGGCGAAATACACCGCCAGCACCGCCAGGAAGGCCGGCATGGTGCGCAGCGCGCGGCGCAGATAGAAGCGCCCGAATGCCGGCGGCCGGCCTTCGGCCAGCGGCTTGAGCCATTGCGAGCCGATCAGGTAACCGCTGAGCACGAAGAACAGATCCACCCCGGCCCAGCCGTTGTCCTCCAGCCAGCTCCACCCGTCGCCCAGGCCGCCGACGAAATACGAATGGAACAGCATCACCCACACGATGGCGATGGCGCGCAGCAGGTCGAGGCCGGGCAGGCGGTGCATGGATGGAATCAGTCCCTGAGTGTGCGGCCGCGGCGGCCATGCGAAAGGCGCGATTCTGAGAAGCTCTCGTGGCGGCGGCAAGCGCTGGCCGATGGCGTTTTGCGGGCAATCGGCGAAGCGTGTGCGGCACCGGGTGAGACGTGTGCTCAAGGTGGAATCCTTCTCCTTCCGGCGACCCGAAGGTAGTCCCCGTGGGAGAGCACGCGGGAAGCGCACATGGATGTGCGCGGCTCTGAGGAGCGAGGAAGGTGGCGGCAGCCGGATGAGGGTGCGGGCGAAGCGGTGCGCATCACTCTTGCGCTCCGCCCGTACCCTCACCCCCACCCCTCTCCCGGGGGGAGAGGGGCTCCGCGTTGCGGCACGCCCAAACGTTGCGATTGCTTTCCTCAACCTTCAAGGTGGAATCCTTCTCCCTCCGGGAGAAGGTGGCGGCAGCCGGATGAGGGTGCGGGCGGAGCAGTGCATATCAACCTTGCGCTCCGGCCGTACCCTCACCCCAACCCCTCTCCCGAAGGGAGAGGGGCTCAAGCGTTCAATCCAGTCGCCGTGCCACCGCACGCCCGCGCGTGATGTCGACGATGCGCGCCTGCGTTTCCGCCACGCGGCTTTCCGGCAGGCGCAGTACCAGTTCCACGCCGTCGGCGCCGAAGCGCTCCTCTTCGACCTGCGCCTCGCCTTCTTTCAATCGCGCCTTCAGCAAGGCCAGCTCCGCGAATTCGCAATGCAGACCCAGGCGCGCCATCGCCACGATCGCTACCCGTTCCGCCAGCCGCAGGCATTCCGCTGCCGTGCCGCCATAGGCGCGCACCAGCCCGCCGGCGCCGAGCTTGATGCCGCCGTACCAGCGCGTCACCACTACCACCGCGCGGTCGATGCCCTGGCCCTCGATCGCCTGCAGGATCGGCCGGCCCGCGGTGCCGCCGGGTTCGCCGTCGTCGTTGAAGCGGTAATCCTGGCCGATGCGATAGGCCCAGCAGTTGTGCGTGGCGGCGGGATCGCCGACCTGGCGCACGAAGGCCAGCGCCTGCTCCGGCGTGTCGACCGGCGCGGCCTGGGCGAGGAAGCGGCTCTTCTTGATCTCTTCGAGGTGCTGGCAGGGACCGGCGAGCGTATGGCTCACGCTCATGGCGTGAGCAGCTGCGTGCGCAGGTCGTCGGGCAGCGGATAGTCGGGGTGATCGCGGTGGAAGTCGGCCAGGCGCTGGCGCGCTTCGTCGCGGCGGTCGGCGGCGAGCAGGCGGCGGATCTTGTCCAGTTCCTGCGTGGGCGTGTCGTGCTCGTCGCGGGCGGTATCGATCGGCGGCGGGGCCGGCGCGGCGAGCGGAGCCATGGCGCGCGCGGCCGTGACGCCGGAGGCCGCCTCGGCGTTTGAATGGGCCATGGCCGCCGGTTCGGGGCGGCGCTGTTCGATCACGCGCTGCGCGGATTTCGCCGCGAACGATGGCGCCTGTTCCGCGGCGACCGGCGCGGCCCGGTCGGTAGCGGCCGGAACCCCGGCGACCGGTGCGGCCATGGGCGCGGCGGGTACGGCAGTCGCCTGTTCCTGCAGATTCGGGCTTGGTGCGGGAGCGGCGCGCTTGGCCATCACGGCATCCGCGGCGAGATGCGCGGGCGGCGGCGCGGGAGGCGGAGGCGGCGCGTGCTGTGCATCGGCCTGGATTTCCCCGACCGCTTCAGGTTTCGCCGGGGGCGCGGCAGCGGCAGGCGCGTTCGCTTCCTGCACGGTCACCGCGCCTGCCTGCGCGGGCGGCGTGCTCGCCGGCATGTCGCGCATGCGCCAGCCCAGTCCGGCGGCCAGCACCAGGATCGCCGCGCTGCCCAGCGCGACCGGCCAGCGCGCGCGGCGCGCCGGACGCAGCGTCGCGGCGGCCGGTTCGCCGCTGCGCACCGCTGCCGCCGCCGCGCGCAGCACGGCCGCGTCCAGCGCGGGAGCGGGCTCCTTGCGCGGCAGCTTGCGGTACAGCGCGTCCAGTTCGTCTTCGCCGGGCAGGCGTTCGTCATTGGAGCGGGCGTCGTCAGGGCGATGCGTATTCATTCGGCCAGCTGCTCGCGCAGTTTGTTCATGGCATAGCGCAGGCGCGATTTCACGGTCTCGCGGCCCACGCCGGTGACGTCGGCGATTTCCTCCAGGCTCAGTTCCTGTTCCAGGCGCAGCAGCACGGCAGTGCGCTGTTCGTCCGGCAATTGCTCGATGGCGCGCTGCAGGCGGCGGCGCTGTTCGAAGTCCGACAGGGCGTGCTCGGGCTGTTCCTGCGCAGGCGCCTCCATCTGCGCGATCGCCAGCTCGCCCGCTTCGCCGTCCAGCGTCGGCCGCTTGCGGCGATAGCTGTCGACCAGCAGGTTATGCGCGATCTGCAGCAGCCAGGTGGTGAATTTCGCCTGCGGCTGGTAGCGCTCGCGCGCGGCGATCACGCGACTCCAGGTTTCCTGGAACAGTTCGTCGGCAACGGCCGGCTGGCGGCAGGCGCGCAGCAGGAAGCGGTACAACGTGCCGCGATGGCGCGCGTACAGGGCCTCGAACGCACCCAGGTCGCCCTGCGCGTAGGCCAGCATCAGCGTCGCGTCCTCGTCCACCGCGGTATCCATGGCGGGCGAGGGTAAGCGAAATCGGCCGCGCGGGTAAGCGGCGGGCAGGGCGGGTGCGCAGGTGTTCATCGCTGGATGCAACGCCCTCGCGCGGACGGCGGGGTTGGCTCAGCCGATCACGGCGCCCGGGTCGGGCTTGCGGAAGTCCTCCGGCCCGAAGTCCTGGGTCAGGCGGAACACGCCCTCGTGCACCTTGCGTGGCAGCACCACGTCCAGCACGGTGGTCTGGTGCGGGCCCAGCGCGGCGAACAGGTCGTCCACCGTCGACGCCGGCAGGTGATGCACCAGGCCGGTGACGATGGTCGGCTGGATCAGCGCGGTATACGGGCGGCGCCCGTCCATCACCGGCCGCAGCGTCTGCCGGCTGTTGCGCGGATCGGCCACGCGCGAGTCGCCCGCGAGCAGCGAATAGTCGAGGAAGAACGACACCACCGCCGGTGCGCGGCTGTTGGCCTGGCGATCCAGCATGAAGCCGCGCGGCATCCAGTCCGGATTGGCCGGCGTGCCGGCGGCGAGCAGGAAGCGCGTATCGGGCAGCGGCTCGCCGGCTTCGTCGGCCAGCCGCACGATCAGCAGGCTGCGCGGATCGTGGATGTGCACGCGCGGCGGGAAGGGGCCGACCGGTTCGAGTTCCACCTTGTCGGCGTCGCGCTGTGCGTTTTCCGCGTCGAAGGCATCGCACAGCGCGGTGTAGCTCGCGCGATCCGCCACGCGCAGGCAGCGCAGCACCGCGTCGATGGTGGCGGCGGGCGCGGCGGCCATGATGCCCTGCGTCGCGCCGGAGTGGGATGCGCCTGGAATCAGCTTGAATGCCGTGCGCGGCGCACGCACGAGATTGAGGCCGAGCACGTCGGCATTCGCGCCGTTGCTCTTGCAGGTGAGCACCGCATGCGCGGCATTGAGGTTGGCGGCGGCGATGCGCACCACGCCGTCCGAGCCATCCTCGCCGGTGTAGCTGTTGACGTGGTCGTACATCGCGCGATCGGGACGGTCGCCGGTCAGCGCAAACAGGAACTGCCCCTGCTCGGCCGGATCGGCACCATGGATGTGATCCACATTGAGCGACAGCGACTCGGGGCTGCCCAGTTCCAGCCAGTCGAGAATGCGCTGCCCGGGCTCCACGCCGTCGAATGCCGAACGCATGCGCCCGAGCAGGCCCTTGCCCAGCTGCGCCAGCGCCGAGCCGAAGTTGGCGGGCGCCAGCATCACCAGATGCGTGAGGCGGATCGTGCTGTAGGCCCCGGGCCGTTCGCGCTGTGCGCGCAACCATTCGCGCACCAGCGGGCCGCCGGTCGAATGCGTGACGCAGGCGAAGCTGGGGCCGTCCAGGTGCAGGTCGCGCAGCGCGTGGTCGAAGCCGCGCACCAGGTCGGCCATGGTGACCGCGTCGTCGAAGCTCACGTACTTAGACAGCCACAGGTCCGCGATGCGCACGCCCATGCCCTGCGCGGCGGCCTGCTGCTGCAGGCGTGCGGGCAGGGCGCCATAGGTCGAGGTGTTGGTGACGCTCCAGCCGTGGACGAAGACGAGGGTGGTCATGGGGCCAGGGGTCCTGAGGGTTGCAGGATGGGTATGCCGCGTCAGCGAGCGGTGCCGATCGCCACGGATGATGCCAGCCGGACGTCGCGCTTCCTGCGACCGGTGCAGTCGAGCGGGCTACTTCGCCTTCGGTGCATTCAAGCCCAGCGCGTTGTACACGTGATAGCGCGCGATCCCCACATACTCGTGCAGGGCCGCATCCGCCACCGTGAAATTCCACGACAACGGGTAGACCGACCACAACGGCTCGACCAGGTCCGCGCGCACCGGCGCCGGTTCGATGCCGAAGTGGGCGAAGTACAGCAGGCTGCGGCGCATGTGCAGGCCGGAGGTCACCAGCACGGTGCGCTGCGGGCCGTAGGCGGCGAGGATCGGCTTGCTGTACTGGGCGTTGTGCCAGGTGCTGAGGCTGCGCTCTTCGACCAATACGTCGGCCGCGGGCACCCCGGCATGGACCAGCGCATCGCGGTAGACCACGGCCTCGGGCTCGCCATTGCCGAGCGCGTCGCCGCCGCTGGCGAGCACTTTGCAGTCGCCCCCGGCCGCGTGGCAGGAGTGGTACTGCTCGACCGCGGCGAGGATGCGGCCGTTGGCGAAGAAGCTCGGTTCCAGCGTGCGGTGGATCGGGTCCCTGGCGGTGCCCGCGCCGAGCAGCACGATCGCGTCATGCGCGCCCCACACCAGGGACGGCGCGCTGGCGTAGTCGCCCTGCAGTCCGCGCATCAGCCAGGCCGGCACCGGTCCGCAACCGATGGCGAACACCAGCAGCAGCGCGAGGATGCCGCAGGCGCGGGCGAGCCGGGGCCGCCTGCGGCGGGCGAGACAGGCGAGCAGGCCGAGCAACAGCAGTACGATCAGCGACATCGGTCCATTCCATTGCGCGCCATCGCGCGGTCACCAAGCGCTGCAGCTTAACCGGCGCACATGGCGGTGGGGCGCATGGCCGCTGGATCGGTGCGGAAAACGTGCTGCGCGGCAGCAAAGACTGCATACGTATTCATCCGCAGCGCCGGCGGGCGCCACGCAGAATCGGCCGACTTTGTTTCGATGACACGGCACGGGGAGCGCCGCAGCATGAATGCAGTGGAGATCGTGGAAGGGGAGGGCCGCGCGACCGCGCGGGTGGTGCTGATCGCCGCGGCTGCGGCCTTGGGCGGATTCCTGTTCGGCTTCGACACCGCGGTGATCAACGGCGCGGTGGATGCGGTGCGCGGCAGCTTCGGGCTCGGTGCGGGACGCATCGGTTTCGCGGTGTCGTGCGCGCTGCTCGGCTCGGCGCTGGGTGCCTGGTATGCCGGCCCGCTGGCGGATCGCTGGGGCCGTGTGCGCACCATGCAGGTGGCGGCGGTGCTGCTTGCCATCAGCGCGTTGGGCTCGGGGCTCGTGGCCGGCGTGTGGGACCTGGTGCTGTGGCGCCTGGTCGGCGGCATCGGCGTGGGCGTGGCGTCGGTGATCGCGCCGACGTATATCGCTGAAGTTTCGCCGGCGCGGGTGCGCGGGCGGCTGGGTTCGCTGCAGCAGCTGGCGATCGTGCTGGGCATTTTCGCCGCGCTGCTCAGCGACGCGTGGCTGGCCGGCACCGCCGGCGGCGCCTCGCAGAAGCTGTGGCTCGGACTGGAAGCCTGGCGCTGGATGTTCCTGGTGGCGGTGGTGCCGGCGCTGATCTACGGCTCGCTGGTGCTGGGCGTGCCCGAATCGCCACGCCATCTGGTGGCCAAGGGGCGCATGGACGAAGCGAAGCAGGTGCTGCGCCAGGTGCTGGACCTGCAGGACGAACATGCGCTGCAGCACAAGCTCGGCGATATCGCGCAGAGCCTGCGCTCCGAATACCGCCCCGGCCTGCGCGACCTGCGCGGTTCGATGGCCGGCCTGCTGCCGGTGGTGTGGGTGGGCATCCTGCTGTCGGTGTTCCAGCAGTTCGTCGGCATCAATGTGATCTTTTATTACTCGTCCACGTTGTGGCATTCGGTGGGCTTCAGCGAGTCGGATGCGTTCTCGATCAGCGTAGTGACTTCGGTGGTCAACGTGCTGGTGACCCTGGTGGCGATCGCGCTGGTCGATCGCATCGGCCGCAAGCCTTTGCTGGCGATCGGTTCGGCCGGCATGACGGTGACCTTGGGCCTGATGGCCTGGTGTTTCTCGCAGGCTGCCGGTAGCGGCGCGGCGCTGAGCCTGCCGGCGCCGTGGGGCATGGTGGCGCTGGTGGCCGCCAATGCCTATGTGGTGTTCTTCGGCCTGAGCTGGGGCCCGATGGTGTGGGTGCTGCTCGGCGAGATGTTCCCCAACCGGATCCGTGCGATCGCCCTGGCGGTGGCCGCGGCGGCGCAGTGGGTGGCGAACTTCATCATCACCAGCAGTTTTCCGGCGCTGTCGGAGCTGGGGTTGAGCTTCGCTTACGGGGTGTATGCGTTCTTCGCGCTGGTGTCGCTGGTGTTCGTGGTGAAGGCGGTGCGGGAGACGAAGGGGATGGAGCTGGAGGAGATGGGGCGCTGAGCCCCACCTCTCCGTACGTCGTAGGTTGGGGTGAGCCGCAGGCGAACCCCAACATCAAGCGCATCGCATCGTTGGGGTTCGCCTGCGGCTCACCCCAACCTGCGCCGGGCGTTACGCTGCCTTCTTCAGCGAAGCCAGATCGATCACGAAGCGATACCGCACATCGCTCTTGAGCATGCGCTCGTAGGCCTTGTTGATGTCCTGGATGTCGATCATCTCGATATCCGACACGATGCCGTGCTCGGCGCAGTAGTCGAGCATCTCCTGCGTCTCGGCGATGCCGCCGATGCCGGAGCCGGCGATCGAGCGGCGACCCAGCACCACGTTATGCGCGGCCACCGCCGGCTCGATCGGTTCGAGCAGGCCGACCAGGCACAGCGTGCCGTCGATATCCAGCGTTTCCAGGTACGGATTGAGATCGTGCGGGCTCGGCACCGTGTCGAGGATGAAGTCGAACGCGCGCGACACCGCCTTCATCTGCGCCGGGTCGGTGGACAGCACCACATGGTCGGCGCCCAGGCGGCGCGCTTCGGCTTCCTTGTCCGGCGTGCGGGTGAACAGCGTGACGTCGGCGCCCATCGCCTTGGCGAACTTCAGGCCCATGTGGCCCAGGCCGCCCAGGCCCACGATGGCGACCCGGCTGCCCTGGCCGATCTTCCAGTGGCGCAGCGGCGACCAGGTGGTGATGCCGGCGCACAGCAGCGGCGCGGCGGCCTTGGGGTCGAGCTTGTCGGAGATGCTCACCACGAACTTGTCGGACGACACGATGCGCTCGGAATAGCCGCCGAAGGTGGGCAGGCCGTCGCGGCGGTCCATGCCGTTGTAGGTCCAGGTGGCACCTTCGACGCAGTACTGCTCCAGGCCCGCATGGCAGGCGCCGCAGTGCTGGCAGGAATCGACCATGCAGCCGACGCCGACCATGTCGCCTACCTTGAACTTGCTCACTTGCGCGCCGACCGCGCTGACGCGGCCGATGATTTCGTGGCCCGGCACCATCGGATAGATGCTGTTGTGCCACTCGTTGCGGGCCTGGTGGATATCGGAATGGCAGACGCCGCAATACAGGATGTCGATCACCACGTCGTCCGGACGCGGGTCGCGCCGTTCGAACCGGTGCGGGGCCAGCGGCGTGGTGGCGGACTGCGCGGCGTAGCCTTGGATGGTCAGGGCCATGGGGCGATGCTCCTAAGGTCATTGAGGGTGGCTGGTGACCTGAAAAGTATGTGTCGCCGCCCCCGTGCCGGGTTAGACGGATACTGCGAGATCGTTGCCCGATCCTGCAAAGTCGTCCGGGGGAGCTCGCCAGCTTTCGTAGAAATAGGCAAAATCTGACCGTCGCTTCCCGGTGCAAATCCATGCAGCACAAGCTTTTGTACGAATCGATTCCGGCGCATCTGCAGGAGTATTGCGAGGAATTGACAGCGCGAATTGAACGATACGCCCCCGGCGAAGGCACCCACGACACGCCCTGGGGCTCGCTGACGGTGTTCCGCGCCGATTCCACCAGCACGCCCACCTGCACGCTGTACGAGCCCAGTTTCGGCATCGCCCTGCGCGGCGCCAAGCAGATCGTGCTGGGGCAGGAGGCGCTGGTGTTCGAGCCGGGGCGCTACCTGCTCACTTCGGTGGACCTGCCGGTGCTGGCCCAGGTGTCGCGTGCGCAACCGGACGAGCCGTGCCTGTGCCTGAAGATCCGCTACGACCTGCAGCGCGTGCGCGAGCTGCTGCCCGAGGTGCGTGCACCGCGCGCCTCGGCGGTCTCCTCACGCGGCATTGCGCTGAGCACGGTCACCGGCGATCTGCTCGATCCGGTGCTGCGCCTGGTGCGCCTGCTGGAGACGCCGCAGGATCTGCCGGTGCTGGGGCCGCTGCTTGAACGCGAACTGCTGTATCGCCTGCTGACGGGAGAACAGGGCGCACGCCTGGCACAGATCGCCACGGCAGGCAGCCAGGGACATCAGATCACCCGCGCCATCCAATGGCTGCGCGAGCACTATCACCGCCCGTTGCGGATCGACGAGCTGGCGGCGCAGGTGAATATGTCCACTTCGTCGTTGCATCACCATTTTCGCGCGGTGACGGCGGTCAGCCCGCTGCAGTATCAGAAGCAGCTGCGCCTGCAGGAGGCGCGGCGCCTGCTGCTGGCGGAGCGTTGCGATGTGGCGACCGCGGCGCATCGCGTGGGTTATGAAAGCCCGTCGCAGTTCAGCCGCGAGTACAGCCGGCATTTCGGCGCGCCGCCGTTGCGCGATGTGGTGCGGTTGCGGGTGGAAGCGAACGTGGCGTGACCCGCTGCGCCCAGCGCCCGACGTAGGTTGGGGTGAGCCGCAGGCGAACCCCAACAGGCCTCGCACGTATGCACGCCTGTTGGGGTTCGCCTGCGGCTCACCCCAACCTACGCCGGTGTTGGGTCGGGTTCGGTGCTCAGCTTTCGCGCATCACCATCAACCGAATCTCCGTCATATCCTCGATCGCATAGCGCACACCCTCGCGCCCCGCGCCCGACAACTTCACCCCGCCATACGGCATGTTATCCACCCGGAAGCTCGGCACGTCGTTGACGATCACGCCACCCTGCTCCAACTCGTTCCACGCGCGCATCGCGTTGGCCAGGCTATCCGTGAAGATGCCCGCCTGCAGTCCATAGTCGGAGTCGTTGGTCATCGCGATCGCCTCGTCGAGGCTCTTGAACGGCGCCAGCAAGGCGAACGGCCCGAATACCTCCTGCCGGTTGACCTTCGCATCGCCCCGTACGTTCTCCATCAAGGTCGCTTCCAGCATCGGCCCCTTGCGCTTGCCGCCGCACAACACCTTGCCGCCGCCCTTGCGCGCTTCCTCGATCCAGCCGTGCAGGCGCTCGGCCGCGGCCTCGTCGATCATCGGGCCGAGGAAGGTCTCCTTCTTCTTCGGATCGCCGGCCTTCAGCCCTTTCACCGCGGCGACCAGGCGTTTCTTCAGCTCGTCGTACAGGCTCTCGTGCGCGTAGATGCGCTGCACGCTGATGCAGCTCTGGCCGGACTGGTAGAACGCGCCGAACACCAGCCGCTCGATCACATGGTCCAGGCGCGGCAGCTGGTCCGCATCGACGATGCAGGCCGCATTGCCGCCAAGCTCCAGCGTCACCTTCTTGTGGCCGGCGCGCGTCTTCAGGTCCCAGCCGATCTGGCTGCCGGTAAAGGACAGCAGCTTGAAGCGCGGGTCCTCGACCAGCGGCGACGCATGCTTGCCGTCCAGGTTGAGGATGGAGAACGCACCCTTGGGCAGGTCGGTTTCCGCCAGCACCTCGCCGATGATCAGCGCGCCGATCGGCGTGCGCTCGGCGGGCTTGAGCACGAACGGACAACCGGCGGCGATGGCGGGGGCCACTTTGTGCGCCACCAGGTTGAGCGGAAAATTGAACGGGGTGATGAAGGACACCGGCCCCAGCGGTACGCGCCTGGTATATCCGTGATAGCCGTTCAGGCGCTTGGCGATTTCCAGGTTGATGGTCTCGCCATTAGTGCGCACCGCTTCCTCGGCGGCGATGCCGAAGGTCTCGATCAGGCGGGTCACTTCGCCGGCCGAATCCTTGATCGGCTTGCCGGCTTCCACGCACAGCGCATAGGCCAGTTCGTCGCGGCGTTCGGTGAAGCGTTGCACGCAATGCTGCAGCACCGCCTGGCGTTCCCAGGGCTTGAACTGGCGCATCGGCTCGGCGGCCTTTACCGCCGCCGCGATCGCCTGCTCGGTGGCCTTGGCATCGGGCACGGCCACGCGCGTGGCGACCTTGCCGCTGTACTTGTCCAGCACATCCATCCATGCCTTGGAGGTTTGCGCCTTGTTGGCCAGGTAGTAGGGATATTTTTTCTCAAGCATGAAGGCGCTCCGGTCACACCGCCGCGCTGAGGCGGCGGATCTCTTCGTTGAGGATGCGGTGGTTGTCGCTGTAGTCGATGGCCAGGTCGATCAGGTGCACGCCGCCCTGTTCGAAGGCGCGCTTGAGCGTGGGCAGGAAGGCGTCGGCGCTTTCGGGCCGGTGGCCGTGCGCGCCGTGCGCCTCGGCGAACTTGACGAAGTCGGGGTTGCTGAACTGCATGCCGAAGTCGGCATAGCCCATCTCCGCCTGCTTCCAGCGGATCATGCCGTAGGCGTCGTCGCGCAGCAGCAGGATCACCAGGTCCATCTTCAGGCGCACCGCGGTTTCCAGCTCCTGCGCATTCATCATGAAGCCGCCGTCGCCGCAGATCGCCAGCACCTTGCGTTCCGGATACACCAGCTTGGCCGCCATCGCCGAGGGCAGGCCGGCGCCCATGGTGGCCAGCGCGTTGTCCAGCAGCACGGTATTGGGCTGGCGCGCGCGGTAGTAGCGCGCGTACCAGATCTTGTACATGCCGTTGTCCAGGCACAGCACGCCGTCGTCGGGCATGTAGCGGCGGGTGTCGGCCACCAGGCGCACCGGGTGGATCGGGAAGCGCGGATCGTCGGCGTGTTCGGCCAGCTGGCGATGAAAGGCTTCGCGCACCTGGTCGAAGTACTTGAAGTTCCAGTGCGCCTGCGGCGTCAGCGCGTCGGTCAGGCGCTCGACGGTGTGGGCGATATCGCCGACCACCTCGATCTGCGGGAAGTAGACCGTGTCCACCTCGGCCGAGGAGAAGTTGATGTGGATGACCGTGCGTCGGCCCTTGTGCATGAAGAACGGCGGCTTCTCCACCACGTCGTGGCCGACGTTGACGATGACGTCGGCGGCGTCGATCGCGCGGTGCACGAAGTCGCCGTCGGACAGCGCGGCATTGCCCAGCCACAGCGGGTGGTCTTCGTCGACCACGCCCTTGCCCATCTGGGTGGTAAAGAACGGAATGCCGAGCTTGTCGATGAAGGTGCGCAGGGCCACCGCGGTGCGCTGGCGGTTGGCGGCGGCGCCGATCATCAGGATCGGGTGCTTCGCCGCAGTGATCGCCTCGCCGGCCTGCACCAGCGCGGCGTCGTCGGGGGAGGGGCGGCGCGCGTATTCGGTGGGCAGCAGGATCGCCTCGTCGACGCTGTCGCGGGCGATGTCTTCGGGCAGCTCCAGGTGCACCGCGCCGGGGCGTTCCTCTTCGGCGCGGCGGAAGGCTTCGCGCACGCGTGCGGGGATGGTCGGCGCGGAGACGATCTGCCGCGTGTACTTGGTCAGCGGCTGCATCATGTCGACCACGTCGACCAGCTGGAACAGGCCCTGCTTGTGCGTGCGGATCGGTTTCTGGCCGGTGATCATCAGCATCGGCATGGCGCCGAGCTGGGCGTAGGCCGCCGCGGTGACCAGGTTGGTGGCGCCGGGGCCGAGGGTGGACAGCGCCACGCCCGCTTCGCCGGTGAGGCGGCCCCAGGTGGCGGCCATGAAGCCGGCGGCCTGTTCGTGGCGGGTGACGATGAGTTCGATCTTTGAATCGCGCAGGGCTTCGACGAGGTCGAGGTTTTCTTCGCCGGGGACGCCGAAGATTCTTCTTACGCCCTCGGCTTCGAGGGCTTTTACGAATAACGCAGCAGCGTTCATGCAGTCGCGTTCCATCGGGGGGATGGCCGGGCAGGATGCGCTGGCGCGCGTTCAAAAGGTGTGAGACGGGGCGCGTTTGCTTATATGGTTTTTGGTGGTCTGTTATTTATTGCTCGTCATTCGGCGCAGGCTGGAATTCCCTTTGCTCGTCATCCCGGCGTAGGCCGGGATCCAGTAACGACCACGTCTGATTGTCGCGTTGCGCGCGGCTTTGTCTCGCCGTAGGCGAGTGTTTCGTGCCGCTGCCGCGGCCCGAGTTACTTTCTCTTGCTTGCCCAAAGTCAAGCCTAAATAAACCTTCTTCGTGCGCAAAAAAAGCGGCCGTCAGGCCGCTTTGTAGTGTCTCAGTTTATAGCGCTAGGCGGACCTGAGAACACACGAAGGTGTCCTTGTCCTATAAGGAAATTCTTGTAGCAGGCGAGGGTGACATTCCAGGCCTCCCGGGCAACGGCGGGACCTCTTTCGATGACCTTTCCGTTCTCGTCGATGATAGCGAAGGTTGCTTTCCGTCCCTCCCGGGTTTCAGCAGAAAGGCCTTCGAAGCAGACCGCGGTAAGGACAGCCTGGGTTAGACCGCCGGTTGAGGGAATGCCGATCATGCATGCTCCAGTATGGAGAGGGAGGGTATGAGCATTTCGGAGAGGGCACCTGGCAGGTGCGGTGACATTCACGAGCGCTCATGGGACGACAAGCAGCATTACGCTCGTCCCGAGTCTGAGCAAGAAGCGGGCGTTCTGAATGAGGTCTTTCAGAACAACGTATGTGCTGTCTTGGGGGCGAATGAGGCAACTATCGTCGGCACGGCGAGCCAGCCCGGCAGCCTCGCTTCCGTCAGACAAGTTCCGAAACGGTGGCTAAATGACGGCCGCCTAGCCCTCTTGCCAGCGCCTCGCGGATGATTATCTTTCTGCCCGCTGACCGCTACGGGGTCAGCGGACACCGTGCCCAGCGGCGCGGTAACAGTCCTCACTTCCATGTTGCTTCTAAGAGGATATGGCAATGCGCACTGTGCTTGATTTCTCCCCACTTCATCGTTCCAGCATCGGCTTCGACCGGGTCTTCGACCTGCTCGAGACAGCCGTGCGTACCCCGCAGCCGGACAACTGGCCTCCCTTCGATTCCATCAAGATCGGTGAGGACCAGTACCGCATCACGATGGCTCTCGCCGGCTTCTCGCGGGATGACCTACAGATCGAGGTGCAGAACAACCTGCTTACTGTGAGCGGCGAGCGGAAAACCGACCATGTCGGCGAAGTTCTGCACCGAGGTATCGCGAACCGCCCGTTTACCCGACGGTTCGAGCTTGCCGAACACATGCAGGTCACGCGTGCAGAGCTTCGTGATGGCCTGCTGACCATAGATTTCAAGCGTGAGCTGCCCGAAGCGCTGAAGCCACGAACCATTCCTATTGGCGGCACCGAAAAAGCGGCTTCCGAGACGCGTCTGCTGCAGAGCCGCGCGGCTTAAGTCCCCTTTTCTCTTGATTTCTTCTGCATTTAGTCTTCTTGCGGCGGCGAATTTTCGCCGCCGCTCTTTAAGGCTTCGCCAAGTGCGGTCACTTTTCCTAATCGGAAGCCCGATGCTCAGGCCGTTCTCTACTGGGATTCACGACAGAGACTCCGAAGCGGGCGTCACGGGCCGCATGATGCGGCTTACAGCGAGCAACTCCTTAGGAACCCATGTAGATGCGCCGGACGCATCCGAGGTCCCGTTACCCGTGGCGCGCTGTGATCCACTTTCTGGGGGCCGGCCGTCAGCGCAGCCGGATATCAGGCTGCGATACCGCTTGCAGGCTAAGTCAGGGGCCTCGGCAACACTCCGTGGGACAGGACGCCTTCGGCGCCGCCGATCCGACGTCATATCTTTGCTTCCCGCCTCATCCTGCTGCAGTTTCTGCAGCCGCATCTTGAGCTTGATGATTTCGCGTCTGCGAATGTCCACGACCCAGCGAGCGGTACTGTCATCCAATTGCTGCGCAAGGACTTCGCGCAGATGGCGCTTTTCCAGCAGTAACAGGCGCTCATGGTGTTCAAGGCGCGCAAGGAGTTCATCTATCTGCATAGCGTCCTCCTATCATGGTCGACCATTGAGGACTTTGGTCGATTTTCAATTAAGCAAGCGTTAGCAGGGCGGCCATAGCGCAGTAATTCGGCGCAGGCTTGGCATGGGGTATGCCGATAGAGGCGGCGGCTCTATTTTCTTTTCCGCGCCCCATCTATAGCGGGAAGTGGGGGAGCATGATTCAGGCGTCTATCGCGATGAATCCGTCGTCGCTTCGGGTCTGCAATCGGCGCGGCCATGCAAGGCAACGTACTGTTCTGGAGCCTTAGCGGACACTTCCCCAGTGCAGCGCGTGTTTAGGATCGATCGGTAAGCACGCGAAGGTCACAAGCAACTTGGTAAGGTATTTCTACTTCCCTGCTACGCGCGGAACATGGGGGCCAAACGGCCCTGAACGCTTCGTCCTGTGTCTCTTTCCGAGGGCATGCCCGGCCTCCACCCGCCACTCAGTCGATCGGTGCGCATACCGCACCTCCCGCGGTCACCTAAAAGGTAAGCGCGGACTTTACCGAATGAAGCGATTTGACTGCCGGGCCTCCGCGGGCCCTGGCCAATATGGCTGTCCGTCTGCAACCGAGGGCTAGAGTATTGAAATGAACCCACCCGCGCCGACGCAACCTAACGCTTAACCTATTCTCGCCCGGAGTACCTCATGAACGAAATGCCCCAGCGCACTACCGTCGGTATCCCATGGTTTATCCGGGAAGACTACGACACATTTCGTTTGCTTATTCCACACCGCGCTTGGCACACAACATTTGACCAGTGGCTAGCGGCTGCAACCCAAGTTCTGGATCAGCAGCAACGTGCCGGGGTCCTCGTGTTCAAGGTGGAAGTTCAGTCGGATGCCTTCGCCCTTTGGTGCCAGGAAACTGCGCGCAGAACCGACCGCCAGGCGCTTACGGAATATGCCAACATGTTTGCGCGCAGCTTGCTTGCGGCGAATGATGGTCACTAAACACCTTGATGCGTCGCAGCTAGGCACGAAGACCTAAGCATTCTTCTGCGTTAGGGCACGTTCTTCTTCGCCCTGTATGCATCAAGACTGAGATCGCGCACGAAGCCACGCGTAGAGGCTATGAATGGATAAGTTAGGTCGCTCGGCTACCGGCGAAACGTTTGCTCGCCATCAATCCTATGTCCTCATAAAGACACCGCGCAGGCCTTAACGGAATCGGTGGAGTACCTACTAGGAGATAGTTGCTACCCGGTCGCCGGGTAAGGGATGCTCTGACGCGTACAGACCTGATCAATCAAGTTAAACAACCAATCATTGTCTTCGTGGCCGCATTGCGTCAGCACATCTTGAAAGGCCCCATCCGTCGAGCGGAAGAAATCTTGTTCTCCGGCATTCTTGGATCGCAATAGTTCGATCATTGCCTCTATGCGGCATAACATGCTGCGCAAATCTTGTCTTGATTTCAACATGGCGGCGTTCCTTGGTAGAGACGAGAGAAGACTTCCTTCCCCCGGTGCTAGTGAAGGTCGGGTGTCTCGTGGATGCGATGAAAGTCGTCGATACTTGCAAAAATTCGACTCCGAATCGCGCTCTCGCGGCTGATCTTTCCCAAGCCGCAAACGAAGTGGCTTGCGATGAAAATCACTTCTCCATCGTCGTCTTCGAGACTCGCCGACCAGCTCACGACGTCTCTCTTTTCCTGGTAGATGACGATATAAATCAATCCACGGTAGGAACCTCTTAGCTCATTACGGTCGCGATCTTCCGCGGCTGAAGTGGCGCTGCTGCCCTGTCGGTGGAGGGATGACCAACGGACCTCATGGTCTTCTTTGTCGCGACAGTCGGACCCAACGCCTACGCGCCTGGTTAGCTTGCTAAACAGCAGTGGAGGACGATGCATGCTGAGGGAAAAAAGGCTGGCCATGATCAACGTCCCAAATGATGTTTTGCTGCGGGTCGCGCTGTGGCCGGAGTTAAATGGCCGCGCGGGCTTCATGCGTGACTTGCGGCGTGCTGACCCCACCGCCCGGTCATGGTTGCGCTGCCGATCCGGAGCGGCCGGCGGAGAAGTACTCAGACGGCGTTAGGGAGAGGACCGCGTGACTGAGGCACTTACCAAGAGAAGGCTATCCTTCTTGGCACCAATGCAGCATGCGCGTTGAGTTGTTAGGCGAGGGTAACGCGGAGCGCAAGGTAGGCAGGAGGGATAACAACTTACGGAGGCATAACGGAAGAAAGCGCATGTTGATCGGGCACCGCAGCTTCGATAGCTATCCTTCCGGCGCCTCGGACTGTCCGTGATTTTATTCCAAGGTCTCTGAGCTTCCTCCGGCCTGGTCCTCCACTCTCGTCGGAGCCGTGGCTACCGCCTTCGCATGCTCCCGCAAGACATAAGGCTGTACTTGAGCCCCTCCATGCACACGCCCAATCCATTGAACCTTCTCTACTTCCATCCTCACAAGATGCGTTTTTCACCCGTTACGGAAGCCAAGGACGATGATCGGCACAATCGCTGGTTTCCGACGCACTCGGCGTCGATGGCCTCACTTCGAGCAAGTCCGCTACCGCGACATTCGGCGCAACAAGACAGCGACATGACTAGGCTCGGCCTGTCGGAACCTGGCGGAACCCTAGAAGACTTGGATTCGCGATCGCATCGATGACCTCTGGGCTGCCCTTGTGGCTACCGGTTCATGGCGATCATTGATCACGTGTTGTAGCCAAGCGGCGCTGGCGTTCCTGCGCCGCTTGGTGCGGCTAGCGTGAATGCATAGATGATCCATCGCAAAGGAAGCTGTCATGACCAATGTATCTGGCACAACCACTAACGGCTTTACCTACGAAGGCGAGTACGAGCGCACCCACTTGGATCGTGTCAGGTGGAGCGCAACGTACCGGCGCGACGGGATTTTCTTTGGGATGCGTCATGGCCGTATCGATGAACTTCTGGGGGTTTCGCGTGGAGAGGTCCAAGAGGCTGTCATGGACGACATTGAGCTAGCCTTGGCCCGGTCCAGCTAGAGGTGCAGCCCCGAATACGGCAAACCTCACGCGTCTATGGGAATCTTGGCCTCGTTTGCCGCATGAGGGCAAATGCGAGCTTGCGCCCACCAATCCATAGGACTAGCGTCAACATAACATCTCGCCAAAATGACCATGTCAATCATCTCCATAGACGCCTGGGCAGATGGGCCAGATGCATTTGGCTTGTGGCGAGGCCGTTGGCGCTTGTTGGAGGACGGTTTAGCCATCAAGGGGCGCTTTGGCATCACCGGAGATCGCTTCCTCACTCAAAGTGAAGCGGTCGATGCGGCGGCTAGGTGCGGAGCATCGGATAAGCGCAACGTTCCGGAGAACGTCATGATTCGCGGACTCTAACACGCTCTAGTATTTTGCGGCGGTTTCCAGACTCAAGCGCAGCGCTTTCAGCGAGGTGCAGATCACTAGCCCGAAGGGCTGCCTAGCCGGTCCTGATTTGCCTGCGCGGTCCTCAATGTTGCCAGTAATTGAGAAATATGCGCGGAAAGGCAAAGATTGATGAGCTTATCATCAACTGCGGCACATGCCGCGGCGACCGCAAACATATACTCCTCCACAGGGACTAATAGTCCTTGCAAGATGGGCCTCCCTGCTTGCTCTTGGGGCAATACTACAGACGTCATTTTCAGGAGAGCATCGATGTCTTCCTGAATGAGCACTGGAGGAGGCATGATTTAGATCTACGACAAAGCTGCATATGCCGCGGGAGTGCGATACGAGGCTGAGCGCCCAGCGGAGGTGATTCAGTCGTCGCCCAATCAGGAGGCCATGGTGGACCGAAGGCAGGTCCGTTGGCGACTTGCCAAGACGCAGTTATGGCGCTTGCCTATTCGGCGCCTCGATCTGGGCAACCGTGAGTTAGAGATGCGAAAAGGCCATGGCGTTGGTTTGCGAGCTATCTCTAATCGCGCGCTTCCATCTGTTGAAAGATCAGGGACCAGAACGCCATGCGGTCGGAATGAGCGGCCTGCGCTACTTCCGGTGTTTTAGTCGCGATCCCATGGAGCAGGGTGTTCGTGCTGGCCTCTGCGGCCATTTGCCGAAACGCTTCAGAGGCTTTTTCAATATTCGGTTGCGCTAGGAGCAGCGCACCAATGACCATCTGGTCAACCCGCTGCTGAGCATCCAGCCGGAGTATGGCCTCTAGGGCCGTGTTCGTTTGCTGCGTGAAAAAGTTCGCAGCCTCCTCCCAGTTCGTTAGAACCACTTCCTTCTTCATTTCTATCCTCAAGCTATGCTTCTTAGCCACGCTATGACGTCATGCTAACGTTTGCTTAAACGCTACGCGACCAGACTCAAGCGACTCCAGGTGACGGGAGCGCGCGATGCAACTGGACGAGCTCAACCGACGCATCCAAGAACAGCAACGCCTGTTACTGCTAGAGAAGCGCCACCTGCGCGAGGTGGCTGCTCACGACCTCGATCAAAGTACCGCACGATGGGTCATTGACATACGTAGGCGAGAGATCGCCGTGCTCAAGCGCAAATTCTCAATGCTGCAAAAAGAGATGATCCCGCCTGTTTCAGCGCGGCATCCGATCGAACAGGCGTTAGACCGCTTGGGCTGAGCTGCAGCATACCGCGTCGTGGTCTTCCGGCTTGCCCGTTCCATGACGCCCCAGGTGTGTCGTCAGTAACAGGGAGTGTTAAGCCTTCTCCACCGCGCCGGCAGCTTGGGCCAAGGCGCGCTGGGTCGCATCCCCTTTGCGTTCGCTGTAACGGCTGACCAAGTAGTCGCTGCGCCCGCGTACCATCAAGGTGAACTTCATGAGTTCTTCCATGACATCCACCACGCGGTCATAGAACGAAGAGGGCTTCATGCGCCCGTATTCGTCGAACTCTTGCCAGGCCTTGGCCACCGAGGATTGGTTCGGGATGGTCACCATACGCATCCATCGGCCGAGCACCCGCAGGGTGTTCACCACATTGAAGGACTGGGAGCCACCGCAGACCTGCATGACCGCCAGGGTGCGGCCCTGGGTCGGGCGCACGCTGCCGTCTTCCAGGGGCAGCCAATCAATCTGGTTCTTGAAGACGCCGGTGATCGTGCCATGGCGTTCGGGGCTCACCCATACCTGACCCTCCGACCAAATAGACCATTCCCGCAACCGCTGCACCTCGGGATGGCTGGCCGGCACGCTGTCGAGCAGCGGCAACTGGTGGGGATCAAACACGCGAGTTTCGGCGCCTAGGTGCCGCAGAATCCGCTCCGCTTCCAGGGCGAGCTTTCGCGAGAACGATTGGGGGCGCAGGGAGCCGTAGAGGATCAGGATGCGGGGCGGGTGGCCGGCACCTTGTTCGCCAAGGAGCTGGAGGTTATCCGGGCTGGGCAGCAGGTCGGCATGGAGGTGAGGTAGATCGGCATTCATGGGCTTGCTCGGAATTAAATATTTCGATTATTCTAGTTTTATGGAAACAAATGATGCAATCATTGCCCTGACCGCGCTGGGACACGCCAAGCGCTTGGCCATCTTCCGTTTGCTGGTGGTTGCCGGTGCTGCGGGTCGGATGGCCGGTGACATCGCGGATGAGCTGGGCATGCCCGGTGCCACCTTGTCCTTCCATCTAAAAGAGCTAGTGCATGCCGGCCTGATTACGGCGGAGTCTCAAGGGCGGTTCGTTTGCTACCGCGCCGCCTTCGACGTCATGAACGGCTTGATTGCCTATCTAACCCACCACTGTTGCGCGGGCAGTCCGCAGGCCGAATGCGGCCCAGTGGCTACGGCGCGCTCGCCCGGCGACGCCTGTTGCTGATCTCCTGAGGATTGCCCATGCCCCATCGCGTTCTATTCGTTTGCACGGGCAACTCCGCCCGCAGTGTCCTGGCTGAGGCCACCCTGCGTGCCTGGGGTGGCGCAAGATTCGAAGCTTTCAGCGCCGGTAGCCAGCCCACCGGGCGGATCAATCCTTACGCTCTCGCCACGCTTGCTGAGGCGGGCATGTCGACCGCCGGCCTGCGCAGCAAATCCTGGGATGAGTTCTCGGGGGATAAGGCAAAGCCGATCGATCTGGTGGTGACGGTGTGCGACAGCGCGGCATCGGAGCCATGCCCCGTGTTCTTCGGTGATTTTTTGCGCACCCACTGGGGGCTGCCGGACCCGGCCGCGGTGGAAGGGGGGGACGCCGAGAAGCGGGCAGCCTTCGCGCAAGCCCACGCGACCATCAAAGCTCGGCTCATGGCCTTCCTCACCTTGACGCCGGACATCTGGGCGGATCGCGACGCGTTGAAGATCGCATTGGATCGCATCGGATTCATCCAGTCTGACGGCGCCCCTCATCTCTGAGGCCGACGGGCGTCTTGCGACCTCCATCTATTCCAATGGCACCGCCAGTTTCTGCCGTGTCGCTGCGTCAAATTGCGTCGCACGAACTAGGTGATGGTGACCACGGGCACGTTGCGGCTAGCGGCGTGTGGCTTGTGGACAAGTTCGTCGAAATCGGTCTCCAAGGGTGCGCGGGTGCGGCGGGGGTAACCGCGAGTAGAAGGGCTGCTTGAGCGAATGAACTGGAGGATGTATTGCAAAATTTATCCGGATGTTTCTTTCGCACTGGACAGGCAGGCGGCGGAGCACCGCTCACAATTCATCTCACCACCTTTTCTTCACTCATCCTTTGCAAATCTTCGACACTCTTGAGTAGGCTTGCTGCTGACCTGCCAAAGTTGCCAAGGGTGTTGCACACCTTTAGCCACGTGCGATTGACCGCTTAACCGTCAAAGGAGTGATGGGTGATCAGCCTTGTCCGCGCGCCCCTGCGCGCCATATCGATGCGCTCGATTCGTGAGCGCCTGTATCGCTTCTTCAAACAGCCGGCGTTCGCGCTCGGTTGCATCGCCATGCTTGCCGTCTCCGCGGCGCATGCCCAGGACTACAGTGGAAACCCCGCGGTTGCTCCGCGACTAGCGCAGCGACAGGCCGCCGCCAGCGCTGCCTTAACTGCGACAGTCAATGTGACCGGACTGTGGCACGGCAACCTGCAGGCCCCCAACGACGCCACTGCGGCGGCGTGGGAGGAAGAATTCGACCTGCGTCAGGACGACAGCGGCAATGTCACCGGTACCCGCAAGACAACGCCGCAGACCAATGGCACCAACTGGTACATCTGGTCCGTCACGGGCACGGTTTCCGGCAATACATTGACGTTGAACGATACGACGCTGGTGGCAAGAGGCGGAGGCACCAACACGCCTTGCCAAGACACAACCACCGTCAATGTCACGGCGGATGGCGCGAGTTTCAGCGGTACCTGGACCGCCAAGACCGGTTGCAGCCCGGGTACCGTGAGTGCCACCCGTTACGGCGGCGATGTGGCCAGGAATCTCGGCAGCGGCGCGCTCTGCGATGGTGGCCTGGGTTTGCTTGGTGGTGGAAGCGGAAGTGGTTCTGGTGCGAGCGGCAATGCGAATGGGCTGTCTTGCCCGGAAAAGATGGGTGCTGCGCGCCTGGGTGATCCCATTGATGCCGGAACGGGCAACTATTACCTGCAGGAAGACGACTACACCGCCAGCTATTGGTTGACCTTCCGCCGCTTCTACAACAGCAGCGGCGCGGTGGCCCCGGCCAATCTCGGGTTCCGCTGGCGCCATAGCTTCGACCGCTCGCTGCGCCTGATCGGCACACCGGTGGCGACCATCATCATGCTGCGGCCGGACGGCAAGCAGGAGAACTTCACCAAGCCGGGCAATGCCTGGGTGACGGATCTTCCGGTCGATCAGTTGACGGAAATCCGCGATGGCCAGGGCGTCGTTACAGGCTATTCGGCTTTTATCGGTGGAAGCCGCGAAACCGAAACCTATGACAGCACGGGCAAGCTGATCCAGGTGCTGGGACAGGATGGCCAAGGCATCACGCTGACCTACAGCACCACGACGTCGACGTCCTACCCGCGCCTGGGATTATTGAAGACCGTCACGGATTCCAAGGGCAGGAAGCTGACGTTCTTCTACGACAGCTCCGCGCGCCTGAACTCCATCACGCTGCCGGACAATAAATCGCTCTACTACTACTACGTCTCCGCCAGCAGCAATATCGCCCAGGTGACGTATCCCGACGCTCGTTATCGTCTCTATGGCTTCAACGAGGCTGCCTACATCGGGCAAACCAGCCTGCCCAACGCGATGACCGGCATCCAGGACGAGAACGGCGCGCGCTACG
>NZ_FONH01000019.1 GCF_900112865.1 Dyella marensis
CCACGCGTAGGTTGGGGTGAGCCGCAGGCGAGCCCCAACATCGTCACCTTCATACGCCTCGCAGCGTTGGGGTTCGCCTGCGGCTCACCCCAACCTACGGGAATCGCGAGATTTCACATGACGCTCCGCCCGGCCCTCACCCTGCCCTCTCCCCGGAGGGGAGAGGGGTGAAGTGGTGTGGCAAGAACAGCGCAGCACCAAGGCTCGCCTCAGTCCCCGCTCTTAGGCCATTTCTTTTTGGTTACTTTTGCTTTGGGCCAGCAAAGAAAAAGTAACTCGGGCGCCGGCAGGCGTCCGAAATGCCCGCTGCATAAGCGGCCAAGTCGCGGTAGCGCGACCATCAGGCGATACGGAAACCGGACTCCGGCCTGCGCCGGAATGACGAGCAAAAAAAGGCACGCGCCGCCCAGGCGCTTCACACACTGCTGTCGGCAATCGCCGACAACAACCGCCCATTCAGCGCACGCTGCTGCAACTGCCACGCGTCCAGCTCGCCCTGCGGAATCGGCTCCTGCCCGTCCATCCCGCTCAGCAACCGCTTCCACCACGTGCGATAGCGATACGCCGACACCTCCCCGTTGATGTCGCTCGCGACAATCCGCCCGCGCAGCGCCTCGATGATCGCCATCGCATGGTGCTCCTCCAGCCGCCCCTGATCCCAATTAGTGCGCGCCGTAGCCACGCTAAAGGCATCCTTGTCGATCGACAGATAGGTCGGCTGCGGCGCGCGCCGCAACTGCTCCACAAACGCACAGGTCAACGCATCCGGATCCTCGAAACGGCGGAACGCATCCTGCAAGCCGAGGCGCGCCGCCCAACCCACATCCACATCCATGCACCAGTAGCTGAGCTTGCCGGCGCGCAGCGGGCGCAGATAGTTCTCCCACGCATGCGCCGCGCCGATGTCGGCGGAGGTGATGCCAACCACATGCACGTGATTCACATACGGCAGCATCGCCACCTTGCGCACCCACGATCCGCAATGGATACCCCACGGAAAACGCATGTTGTCCGGATGGTTGTCGAATACCACCAGCTGGAACGGACCGCGCGCGCGCTGCCGCTCGACCAGCGGCCAGGTCAGGTGGTGGTAGTCGCCCGAGCCCATCAGCACCGTGCCGTGCTCGGCCGGCGCGGTCGCGGCGAGATGGCGGCGCAGGCGGTCGAAGGTGCGCAGCGTGCAGCCGAAGCGGATCGCTTCCTGCCAGTCGCCCAGCGGAATGGTGGTCGCACCCTCGATGGCGCCGATGGCGCCGTCGAAGTCCAGGATCAGCGGATCACGTTTGCGCATCGGATGGTGTCGGCGCCCATTGGCTGTCGCTTTCGAAGAGATGGCCCAGGCGCCGCGCCGCGGCGCGCAACAGCGGGTTGCGCAGCCAGACGGCGTGGCGGGTCAGGGTGAAGCTGGCGCCAAGATAGGACTTGACCTGAGGGTCGGTCCAGCCCGCCACGTAATGCGTCAGGCCGCGCTCGCGCGCCCAGGCCAGGTTGTGGAACCAGCTGGTGAAGTACAGGTTCTGCTCGCGCGCCTGCGGATAGGCGAAGCCGACGTACTTGTCGATCAGCTTGCCGTCGGCGACGAAGCACAGGTTCCAGCCGATCATCTCGCCCTGGTGGCGGTAGACGAAGGCGAAGCCGCCGTTGCCGGCATCGCGCAGCACGGTGGCAAAGAAGGCGCGGCTGAGCTTGTCGAAGTGAATCTCGCTTTGCGCGTACACGTTCTCGTACAGCGCATAGAACGCATCGAGCGTCGCCTCGTCGGCGAAACGCGCATCGCCGCAGGCCACCGTCTCCACGGCCACCTCGTCGCGCTTGCGCAGCTTGCGGCGGATGTCCTTGCGGCGTGACGACGACAGGCGCGCGAGGTAGGCGTCTTCGTCGGCGAAATCGATCGCCACATAGGCCAGCGCCTGGCCCTCCAGCAGCAGATAACCCTCCGCGCGACAGGCTTCGGCGAAACGCGCGCACCAGTCGCGGCTGGCGGCGCCGCACAGCGGGGAATCCTGCGGAATGTCCTTCAGCACCAGCAGGCGCTGGCCGCTGCCCAGGTGTTGGCGCAGCGCGCCGGGCAGCACGGCGGGATCGGCTTCGCGCGGGAACAGCGCGTACTCGGACACCGTGGTGCCGACGAAGGCGGTGCGCCAGCGCAGCAGCCGCCCCCACCAGCGATAGCCGGGCGCCTTCACCACGCGCTTGCGCAGCGCGTCGTCGGTGGTGGTGAGCAGATCGAACGGCGCCACGAAGGCCGGCGTGCCCTGCGCCTCGAGCAGCCGGAAGCCGAGCGGCGGATGCGCCGCGAACGCCGCGACCAGGCCATCCGGTTCGAGTTGATTGAGATAACGCACGCCAGGTTTCCGCAGGTGGAGCGCCGCCGTCCGGGGCGCCGCGCGAATGATGCCCCAAGCCGGGCGCGGCAGCATGCCGGGACGGACTTTCGCGTCGCTTACCCGCCTCCGGGCCAGGCCCGCCAAAGCCTGGCGAAAGGCATCGCGCTCAAGATTCGCCGGAAAGCCGGACCGTTGCGTCTGGACAAGCTTCCCGCGCTTGGTCAGGCTTGCCGGGTCGGCCGCACGGGGCGGCCCGGCGGCGCATGCCACGGAACCGAGGGGCACCAAATGAGCAATGTTCAGCAGGAAACCATCGAGATCATCGCCAAGCAGGCGAAGATCGAACTCGACACCATCAAGCCCGAGTCTACCCTCAAGGACCTGGGTGTCGCCTCGCTCGACGCCATCGAAGTGATCTTCGACATCGAGGAACATTTCGGCATCAACCTCCCCAACGAGGACACGGACTTCGACAACGGCACCGTGGGCCAGCTGGTCGAAGCCGTCGAGCGCCAGCTCGCCGCCAAGAAGAACGACTGATCCATGCAGCGTCTCGTCATCACCGGCATGGGCGCGATCTGCGCGCTCGGCAACGACGCGCCCTCGGTCTGGCAGGCCATGACCGAGGGCCGCACCGGCATCGCCCCGATCTCCCGCGTGGATCCCGAGCGCGTGCGCGCGGCCGGCGTGGTGGCCGAGGTCAAGGGCTTCGACCCCGGCCAGCACTTTGACGAAGCCAAGCTCAGCCAGCTCGACCTGGCCACGCAATACGCCCTGGTCGCCGCCAAGGAGGCAATCGCGCAGGCCGGGCTGTCGTTCGAAGGCGAACGCGCCTCGCGCACTGCGGTAGTGATCGGCAGCGGCGTGGCCGGCGAGGTGACGCGCGACACCCAGTACCACCGGATCTACGCGGAGAAAGCGCCGCGCGTGCACCCGCTGGGCATCATCCGCATGATGATGAATGCACCGGCCAGCCAGATCAGCATGGCGCACGGCATCACCGGCCCGGCCTTCGTGGTGGCGAGCGCCTGCGCCTCGTCCAACCACGCCTTCGCACAGGCCGCGATGATGATCCGCTCCGGCCTGGTCGACGCCGCCGTGGTCGGCGGCACCGAGGCCTGTCTCAACCTGGGCACCCTGCTCGCATGGGAAGCCATGCGCGTGCTGGCGCCGGATACCTGCCGGCCTTTCAGCAAGGGCCGCCGCGGCATCGTGCTGGGCGAGGGCTCGGCCATGTTCGTGCTGGAAACACTGGAACAGGCGCAGGCACGCGGCGCGACCATCCTGGCGGAACTGGTCGGCGCCGGCATGAGTTCGGACGCGGGCGACATCGCCGCGCCATCGGAACTCGGCGCCGCGGCAGCTATCGAGAACGCGCTGCGCGACGGCAACATGTCGCCGTCCGAAGTGGACTACGTCAGTGCGCACGGCACCGGCACGCTGGCCAACGACAGCACCGAGACCGCGGCGCTGCATCGGGTGTTCGGCGAGCATGCGCGCGCGCTGGCGATCTCCTCCACCAAGCCGATGCACGGCCACGCGCTGGGCGCCTCCGGCGCGCTGGAGCTGGTCGCGGTGATCGGCGCGCTGCGCAACGGCATCGTGCCGCCCACGCTGGCCTATCTCGAAGCCGATCCGGCCTGCGACCTGGACTACGTGCCGCACCATGCGCGCAACATGCCGGTGCATGCGGCGATCAGCAATTCCTTCGCCTTCGGCGGACTCAATGCGGTGGTGGCGCTGCGGCGCATGCCTTGAACCGATACCGCGGCCTCACCAGGCGTCATCCAGGCGCAGGCCGGGATCCAGTGGCGACAGCGCCACCTGCGTGCGAAAGAGTGGATGTACGCGCCCCTTAGAGCGCCAGGCGACCATCGAATCTTGACGCTACTGGATGACTCGCTTCGCTCGCCCCTTTCGGGGCCGCCCTTTGGGCGTTCTTCGCGCTACGCGCTCGTCCGGCCTGCGCTGGGATGACGCATGTTGCGAGCGTGCTGAATGTTTTAGCTCACCAGCAAAGGCAGCAACTGTTCGCGGCTGAGCCGCGCGATCGGCAAGTCGCCCGGCTGCGCTGGATCCACCCAGCACAGCGCCTCGATCTCCGCCCTCGCCTCGAACGGCCCATCGGCCGCCACTTCGTAGACCACCGCCACGACTTCGCAGCCGGGCTCGTTCGCCGCCGGCGCGCTGAAGCTGCCGAGCAGGCGCGCGCCTTCGCGCCGCATGCGGCAGCCGAGTTCTTCTTCCAGTTCGCGCGCCAGCGTGTGCAGGTCGTCGGCATCGCCGGGATCGCGCTTGCCGCCGGGCTGCTGGAACACCGCCGCGCCGCGCTTGCGCACCAGCAGCACGCGGCCCTCGGCGTCGCGGATCATCGCCGCGACGATCTCGATGCGCGTCGTCGTCGCGCTCACAGCCGCGAGAACGCCCACGACTGCATGCGCCCGTCCTTATACGGCATCACCCCGTGGAACGGCCGCGGATCGCCGTCGAATACCAGCGGCAGGAAGTGCCGGTCGCCCTCCCACATCGGCAGTTCCATCAGCCGGTCGAGCTCCACCCATTCGAGCGTGCCCTCGGGATTGGACGCGAAAGGCTCGCCGCTGTAGCGGTCGATCACGAAGATGAAACCGAGCCAGTCCTCGCCGTGCTTGCCGAAGCCGGGCCAGTTCAGCGTGCCGCGCAACTGCATCGACGCGCATTCGATGCCCGCTTCTTCGTGGATCTCGCGCCGCATGCACGCGGCGATGTCCTCGCCCGGCTCCATCTTGCCGCCCAGGCCGTTGTACTTGCCCAGGTGCAGGTCGTCCTGACGCGCGTTGCGATGAATCATCAGCACCCGGCGGCGATCCGGCGAGAGCACATAACCGAGTGTGGCGACGATGGGTGTGTAGGGCATGGCGTGGGGCGCGGGGAGAAAGCGGCAGTCTAATCGGGCTTGTACGCGACAGGCCATGCCGGCGCTCGCAAGAAGTCTTGAGATTGCGGTTGCGGCATATCTGTAGCAGACCATCGACGGCAATCGAAAACCGCTCTTCCGGACGATAAGACCAGGGTTTTCGGGCATGCGGAAATTGCTGGGCGCCATGTCCGGATACATATTCGAACTCGCTCAACACGCAAAAGTTTCCAGCTTAAGCCCACATCAGCGAGATCGAACTATGAGTATCCGAGTCGCAACGATCATTGCATTGGCGGCCATTGCCATCGCGACCTGCAATACGGCTAGCGCCCGTTACTGGGGCAGCCACACCGAGAAGGGATACATCATGTCCGTCAAAACCGACTATTACGGCTGGTGTTTTCTGTCTTTAGGCAACAGCCCGACGACCGGCCTCATTCAAAAAGGGAAATGGGACTGCTCTAAATATTGGGGGCAGCTCATGTTCGGCACCGCAAAAATGGCCATGGGCCTTGGCATCAAGGTCGCCGTGACTTTCGAAGGCAATGGAGCCGAATACAAGCCCGTCGAAGGCATAGAAACAATACCGAGGACCTGAGCGGCCATATACGGCACGACGGCGGCCACGCTTCCTCATGGCGACAACCATCGGGCGACATCGAGACGGCATGGCTCGTTTCGCTCGCCCCTTCCGGAGAGCGGGCCGCGGCGGATCAGCACTGAAAGCGCAATGCATTGGGATCCGGTTCCGATGCTTGCATCGCCACAACCGCCCGGCCACCATCTCCTACATGAAGGCCGCCACTCCTCCCGTTCCCGCATCTCGCCCGTGGCTCTACTGGCTGGCAACGCTGGCCATGCTGGCCGGCGCCACCGGCTGCTCGCGGCAGGCGCAGGCCGTGGACAGCGAAGAAGTCACTTTCGAAAGCCAGACCTTCCGCGTGGTCAGCGTGGATCTGCAGCGCGAACCGCTCAGCCTGCACTGGAAAGACCCGGAAAGCGGCCAGCCCTACGCCACCATCGAAACGCTGCGCCAATGGGGCATGGCGCACGACCGCCGCCTGCTGTTCGCCGCCAACGCCGGCATCTACGACCGCCAGTTCGCGCCGCTGGGACTCTATGTGGAAGACGGCCGCACCGTGGTGCCGCTCAATCTGTTCCGCGGCAATCCGGCCGCCGGCAATTTCTCCATCCAGCCCAACGGCGTGTTCGCCGTCTATCCCGACGGGCACGCCGCGGTGCGCACCAGCACCGCGTTCAAGGCGGACGCCAAGCCTGCGCGCTGGGCCACCCAGTCGGGGCCGATGCTGCTGGTGGACGGCCAGATCAACGATCGCTTCGTCGACGATTCCTCCAGCCTGAAATGGCGCAGCGGCGTCTGCGCCAAGACGCCGCACCGCGTGGTGTTCGCGGTGAGCGAATCGCCGGTGAACTTCCATACCTTCGCACGCCTGTTCCGCGACGAATTCGGCTGCCGCGACGCGCTGTACCTGGACGGCACCATCTCGCAGTTCTACGTCGACGGCGCCGGCTACGCCGGGGCGCCCACCTTCATGGTCAAGCCCTACGCGGGCATCTTCGCGGTGTTCACCACGGCCCAGCCCTGAGGACGCGAACGCGCGCCAGGGACTACACTCGGTCGCATCGCCGCCATCCAAGGTCTGTCGCCCGATGCCCCGAGCCCGACGCTTCCGCTGGCTGCGCGCCCTGCTGCTGTCCCTGCTGTTCGTCGCCATCGCGGTGCTCGCCGCAGGCTGGTACCTGCTCGCCGGCAGCCGCGCGAAGCTCGACGGCGAAGTCGCCGTGCGAGGCCTAGGCGACACGGTAAGCATTTCGCGCGACAGCCTGGGCACCGCCACCATCGATGGGAAGAGTCGCGACGACGTCACCTACGCGCTCGGCTATGTGCACGCGCAGGAACGTTTCTTTCCGATGGATCTGATGCGCCGCGTCGCCGCGGGCGAGCTGGCGGAACTGGTCGGCCCGGCGGCCGTGGATACCGATATCGAGCATCGCCGGCATCGCCTGCGCGCCACCGCGCAGGCGGCGCTGGCGCAGCTGCCGCCGGAACAGCGCCGTACGCTGGAGCTGTATGCCGACGGGGTGAATCGCGGCCTGGCCGACCTGCAGGTCAGGCCCTGGGAATACTTCCTGCTCGGCACCCGGCCGCAGCCATGGCGTCCGGAAGACAGCTTCCTGGTGATCGGCGCGATGTACCTGGACCTCAACGGCGACGGCAGCAACCAGCGCGAGCTGGCCTTCGCGCAGATGCGCTCGGCGCTGCCCTCGCCCCTGGTGGATTTCCTGCTGGCGCCGGATCCGGAATGGGAAGCGCCCTTGCAGGGCGATCTCTCGCACCCGCCGGTGCCGCCGGGGCCGGACGTGATCAACCTGCGCGACCGCCCCACCGCCTCCAGCTCGGACGCCAGCGCGCTCGCCGCGCTGGCCGGCGCGCTCGACCAGCCGCATCCGGGCAGCAATAACTTCGCCGTGGCTGGCCGGCTGACCGAGAGCGGTGCGGCGATCCTCGCCAACGACATGCACCTGGGCCTGCGCGTGCCGGACATCTGGTTCCGCACGCGCCTGCGCTACGCCGACCCGTCTGCGCCGAACGGCCGCCGCGACGCCAGCGGCGTCAGCCTGCCCGGCACGCCGGCCCTGGTCGCCGGTTCCAACGGGCAGGTCGCGTGGGGCTTCACCAACAGCTACGGCGACTGGCTGGACTGGGTGCGCGTGCTGCGCGATCCGCAGGACGCGACGCGCTACCGCGTGCCCGAAGGTTTCGCCGCGATCGAGACGCACGAGGAAACCATCCGTGTCAAAGGCGCGGCGCCGCGCACGATCAAGGTGGAGACCACGCGCTGGGGCCCGATCCTGGCCCAGGACACCGACGGCACGCCGCTGGCGCTGGCCTGGATCGGCGATCTGCCGCGCGGCTACAACCTCGGCGTGATGCAGCTGGAGCACGCGGTCAGCGTCAACGCAGCGCTCGACCTCGCGCCGAGCCTGGGCATGCCGCCGCAGAACCTGCTGGCGGCCGACAGCGCCGGCAATATCGGCTGGACCATCACCGGCAACAGCATTCCGCTGCGCAGCGGCTTCGACCCGCTGCTGCCGGCCGACTGGTCCAGGCCGGACACCGGCTGGCTGGGCTGGGCCGCGCCCGCGCAGTACCCGCGCATCGAGAACCCGGCGGACGGGCGCCTGTGGACCGCCAACAACCGCACCGTCGACGGCGCGGCGCTGGCCCTGCTCGGCGAAGGCGGCCATGACCTGGGCGCGCGCGCGCAGCAGATCCGCGACGGCCTGCGCGCGCGCAGCAGCTTCGCGGCGGGCAACCTGCTGGACATCCAGCTCGACCACCGCGCCCTGCTGCTGGTGCGCTGGCAGCGCCTGCTGCAGGACGCGCTGGCCGGCACCACCGATCCGCAGCTGGCGCAGCTGCGCCAGCTCACCGCCAGCTGGCGCGGCCGCGCCGCGGCCGACAGCGTGGATTACCGGCTGGTACGCGCGTTCCGCGACAAGGTGCACGAAGCGGTATTGGCGCCGTTCGCCGCGGAAGTGAGCGAGCGCTACAAGGATTTCAGCTGGCCGCGCCCCAGCCACACCGAAGCGGCCGTGTGGGCCATGGTGCGCGACCGTCCCATGCATCTGCTCGATCCGCGCTATGCGGACTGGAACGCGCTGCTGCAGGACGCCGCGCGCCAGGTCGTCGACGAACTGGGCAAGCAGCCCGGCGGTCTCGCCGCGCGCAGCTGGGGCGAGATCAACCGCACCGGCGTCCGCCATCCGCTGTCGCGCGCGCTGCCGTCATTCGCCGGCCGCTGGCTGGACATGCCGGACGAGCCCCTGCCCGGCGACGACAACATGCCGCGCGTGGCGCGCCCCGGCTTCGGCGCGTCCGAGCGGCTGGACGTGGCGCCCGGGCACGAAGCGCAAGGCATCCTGGAGCTGCCCGGCGGCCAGAGCGACAATCCGCTGTCGCCCTACTACGGTGCGGGGCATGCGGACTGGGTCAACGGCCGGCCGACCCCGCTGCTGCCGGGGCCGGACCAGCATGTGCTGACGCTGCGCCCCATCGGGAAGCCGTAAGGCACGCCAGGATCACATCGGGTCTGGAAACGTCCAGCATTCAGCACGCGCCAGAACAGTTAGATTTGTCGATTCCGCATGATTCAGAACCCTTCTCCCCGAGGCGCCCCGGAGATCGTCCCCGTGGGAGAGCGGCTTGTATCTGGACTCCCGCGAGCATGTCCGCGGTCACGCTGATCGGAACCAACCCAAGGAGAGACCTATGGCAAACCAGTACCGCCGTCTTGCAGCCATGCCGTTCGTTGCCGCACTGCTCGCCGCCGGCCATGCCCACGCCCAGCAGACGCCTTCCCTCGACAACGCCGTCGCCACCGCCACGCGCTGGGCCGCCCAGGCCGACGGCGGCCAGGCCGACGCGATGTGGAAGAGCAGCGGCCAGATCATGCAGAAGAGCGTGAGCCAGGCCGACTGGGCCAAATACCTCGACGGCGTGAAGAAGCAGCTCGGCGCCACGCAGAGCCGCGAATGGGCGCAGATCGGCCGCGTGGAAAGTCCGCAGGGCCTGCCGCCCGGCCAGTACCTCAACGTGGTGTTCCTGGCCCGGCACGCCAATGCGCCGGCGTTGGAAACCGTCTCGATGGCGCAGTTGGGCGCGAACTGGGTGCCGGTCGGCTACATCGTGCGCCCGGTGCAGCAGCAGCCGGCGGCGCCGGCGCCCGCCGCGGCACCTGTCGCGCCCACCAAGCCCGCGAAGTGATCGCCGCCCTGGCGCTGACGAAGCGTTTTCGTCAGCGCCGGAACGGACTGGTGCGCCTGCCGCGGGCCGGCGTGGACGGATAGCGCGCCGGATCGAATCCGCCGCGCTGGTCGCGCAGCGCAGCGCCGTCGATGCGCCGGGCCAGTTCGTCGATATCGCGCTGCGCCACCCCGGCCTGCGCGAAATGCTCCCGCCAGCCATCCACCGCGCCGATGACGGCGACGATCTCCGCCGCCGCCTCGACGGGCAGCAGGCCGAACGCTTCGCACTGCGACATCGCGTTATCCAGCGTCGACTCGCGCCCGGCGGCGCCGCAGATGAATTCCTGGTAGCCCTGCCCCGAATTGGTCGGCAGCACATCGTAGGCCGGCGCCAGTTTCAGGCGGCCGTTCTCGAATGGGCTGACCACCAGCAACGAATGGTTCTTCTCGTGATCGTCGGTGTTGTCGATCAGGATGTTGAAGACCATGCGGCGGAACAGTTCGCGGGCATCGCTGCGGTTGATGTCGCCCTCGGCGACGCCGACGCGCCGCAGAATCCGCGCCAGCTCCGGATAGCCCAGCTCCGGTTCGAGGCCGGACGCGGTCGCCGCGCGGATCGCGGTGCCTGCCGAAATACTATGGATGCGTTGGCCATCGGCGCGATCGAAGCGGAGCACGGCGATCGCGTGCTCGCCCTGCAGTGGAACGATCCGCGTCGTCGCCGCGGCGATGCCGGCCCGTGCGGCAAGCGTCATCGTCGCGTGCTCGACCAGCGGTGTATCGACCGGTTCGCCGTTGAAAAACTTGATCACCCATTGCGCGCCGTCGATCTCGATCAAGGCCTTGGGCTTCGCGCCGCCGAGGCTGCCGCCGGCGCGGACGATCTTCGCTTCCAGCTCGCTGATGGGCTCAGCGGCTTCGATCTTGGCCACGATCTCGCTAAGCCGCTGCGCCTGGCCGAGCTGCGGCAGCGGGCTGATCTTGCGCGGGCGGTACGCATCCGGCGACGTCGACACGCCGAGCGCGCCGAAGCGTTCGTCGCCGGCGTAGTACAGGTACTCCATGAGGGAGAGGCGCGCGGGCTTGTCGACGAAGCGGATGACTTTCTCGCCCCAGCGGTCCGGCCGTGCGTCGTCGACCGCACCCACCGCACGCTGCGCGTCGCCGCTCAGGCGACCCGGCGGCATGTGCTCGATGTCGATCAGAGGGAGGTCTTCGCTCAGCGCGAAGCCGTCGGCCAGCCAGGCCTGGCCATAGCGCAGCGAAACGCCTTTGCCGGCGACGACCAGTTTCAGCGCGCCGACATAGCGTGGCGCGGCCGGGTCGGCGAGATACCAGAGATGGAGATCGTCCAGGCGCATCTCAGCGCTTCGACTGACGCTTGACGGTGCGAGCCTCGGCCGACGCCAGCGCGCGCGCCCGGCCCAATTCCTCGGCCTTGCGGACATCCATCTCGAGCGCGCCCCGGTCGTGCTCCGGCGCCGCCAGTTTCCCCAGCTCGCCATCGCGCTGGATCAGCCACAGCGCCGTGGCGACGATGCCGATGCCGACCGAGGGATCGCCCGCCTCAAGCCGTTGCAAGGTGGGAACGGAGACGCCCATGCGCCCGGCCCAGGTCTTCAGCGACTCCTTGCGGCGCAGACGCGCCACGGCCAGGTCGGCGCCAAGCTTTTCGATGGCGGCCGCCGTTGCCGGAGGAAGCTGCTGGAGAGCGCGCGCGAGCTTTGGCATAAAAATAGATTATAACAAGAACCATATTTTTGCAAATATCTATGTATACGATCATGACTTGAGACGCACGCCCGGATCGAGGCGATGAGGTCCAATGCATTGTGTAGATATTTGTTTTTACTGAAAATATCTATTCATCAAGATATATGAACCGGGCAAAAAAGAGCCGCCCGCAGGCGGCTCTTTTTCATCCACGCAGCCGGCGGACCGCTCAGTCGCTCGCACCCAGCGCCTGCGGCAAGCCCGGCACGAACTCCTTGCCGTGCGGCACCTTGGCGCTCGACGCCTTCACCGCGCCGCCGATCGGCTCGACCCGGCCGCTGAGGCACTTGCCCAGGAACTGCTCGGCCACCGCGTTGAAGGCGATGCTGTTCTCCGGCCGCGCGAAGCCGTGGCCTTCGTCGGGGAACAGCACATAGGTGACGGGGATGTTCTTGGCGTCCATCGCCTTGACGATCTGGTCCGACTCGGCCTGGTTCACGCGCGGGTCGTTGGCGCCCTGCCCGATCAGCAGCGGACGCTTGATCGCATCGGCCTTGAACAGCGGCGAGCGCTCCTGCAGCAGCTGGCGCCCGGCCTCGGTGGTGGGATCGCCCATGCGCTTGTAGAACTGCGCCTTGCCCGCCTCCCAGTACGGCGGGATGGTCTTCAGCAGCGTCGCCAGGTTGGACGGGCCGACGATATCGACGCCGCAGGCGAAGGTGTCGGGCGTGAAGGCCAGGCCGGCCAGGGTGGCGTAGCCGCCGTAGGAGCCGCCCATGATCGCCACCTTGTCGGCCTCGGTGATGCGGTTCTTCACTGCCCACTGCACGGCATCGATCAGGTCGTCGTGCATCTTGCGGCCCCACTGCAGGTCGCCGGCGGAGATGTACTTCTTGCCGAAGCCGGTCGAGCCGCGATAGTTCACCGACAGCACCGCATAGCCGCGGTTGGCCAGCCACTGGTGGTAGCTGCTGTAGCCGTAGGTGTCGCGCGCCCACGGCCCGCCGTGCACGAACAGCACCATCGGCAGCGGCTTGTCCGGGCGCCCGGGATGCGCCTGGTCGCTGCCGGCCGGCAGGGTCAGGTAGGACACCGCGGTGAGGCCGTCGCGCGTGCGGATCTCCTGCGGATACATCGGCGCCAGCGTGGCGTCGGCCAGTTCGGGCCGGCTGACGAACAGCGCGGTGAGCTTCTTCGCCTTGCGGTCGTACAGGTAGGTGGTGCCCGGCTTGACCACGGGGTCGACGACCACGGTCCAGAAGTCGTCGGCATCGGTGCGCGAGGTGATGTCGAACGTGCCTTTCAGCTGCTGCTTGAGGAACTCCAGGTCGCCCTTGACCGCAGGATCCAGCGCCGTCCATTCCGGCTTGAGGTATTGCGACGAGTAAGCCTGCACCTTGCCGGTGGCCGGATCGATGAGCGTGTCGTCGATGTCGGCCTTGGCGTTCTGCGCCAGCACGGTGGTCTTGCCGCTGGCGACGTCCTGCGCGAACAGCGCGGCGGTATCGCGACCGCGCGAGTCCAGCCAGTACAGCGTCTTGCCGTCGGCGGTGAAGCCGGCCGGCTGGGTGGTCAGCGAATCGTCGAGCCCGACGCTGCCGAACGGCTTGGCGTCGACCTTGCCGTCCTCCACGCGGTAATAGTCCGTGCCGCCATCCGGGCGCGATTTCTCGGCCACGCGCAGCACCAGCTGGTCGTCGGCGACGAAGCCGGCGTAGTCGCCCTTGTTCTCGAACACTTCGGTGAGCTTGCCGCTCTTCAGGTCCAGGCTGTAGATGTCGTGCCAGCGCGGATCGCGGTTGTTCACGCCGATCAGGATGCGGTCCTTGATGTGCACGCTGGTGCCGACCACGCGCACGCGGGTCTTCTGGAACGGCGTCAGCGACTGCGGCTCGCCGCCCTGCACGCCCACCTTGTAGAGCAGGAAGTTCTCGTCGCCGCCGTGGTCGTTGACGTAGAGCACCGAGGACGAATCCGGCGCCCAGAAATACTGGCGGATCGGCCGCTGCTTTTCGGCGGTGAGCGGCTTGGCCTGGTCGGGCGCGCCCGCGGGCGCCACCCACACGTTGAGCACGCCGTCGCGCGGCGCGATCCAGGCCAGCCACTTGCCATCGGGACTCAACTTGCCGGCGACGCGGCTGGGATTGCCGAACAGCTTGGCGCGCTCGATCAGCGGGGCGCTGGTGGCAGGAGCGGTGTCCGCCCAGGACATCGTGGCGGACAGGCCGGCGGCCGCGATGGCGGCGGCGAGCAACAGCTTGCGCATAACCTTCTCCTTGGTGCGTGCTTGGTGTGGGGAACGGCGCTTCGGTACGGCATAAAGCGTGGCCACCGGCAGCGGCTGGAACTCAGCCCAGCAGACGCTCGCAGATGGCCCGATACAGCGACGGCAACTTGTCCAGGTCGGCCACGGCCACGCATTCGTCCACCTTGTGGATGGTCGCGTTGACCGGTCCCAGCTCCACGACTTCGGCGCCCAGCGGCGCGATGAAGCGCCCGTCCGAGGTGCCGCCGCCGGTACTCTGCTCCGGCTCCACCCCGCACAGGTCGCGGCACACCGACACCACCGTGTCGCGCAGTGCGCCGCCGGCGGGACAGAGGAACGGCTCGCCGGAAAGATTCCAGTCGAGCGCGTAGTCGAGCTTGTGCCGATCGAGAATGCGCTCGACGCGCTCGCGCAGGGCTTCCGCGCGGCTGGCGGTGCTGTAGCGGAAATTGACCAGCGCGACGAGCGCGCCGGGAATCACGTTGGTGGCGCCGGTGCCGGCATTGAGATTGGACACCTGGAACGACGTCGGCGGGAAATCCACATTGCCCTCGTCCCAGCGCTCCGCCGCCAGTTCGGCCAGCGCGGGTGCGAAGGCATGGATCGGATTCTTCGCTTTCTCCGGATAGGCCACATGGCCCTGGATGCCGCGCACCGTCAGCGTGGCCGACAGCGAACCGCGGCGGCCCACGCGGATCAGATCGCCCAGGCGCTCCTTCGACGAAGGCTCGCCCACCACGCACCAGTCGATGCGCTCGCCGCTCGCGCGGAAATGCTCGGCCACCTTGCGCACGCCGTCGAGATTGGTCGGCCCTTCCTCGTCGCTGGTCATCAGGAAGCCGACACGGCCGCGATGATCCGGATGCGCGGTGACGAAGGCTTCCAGCGCCACCGCCATCGCCGCGACCGAGCCTTTCATGTCCGCCGCGCCGCGGCCGTAGAGATAACCGTCGCGCACCGCCGGCTCGAACGGATCGCTGCGCCAGCTTTCGGCCGGCCCGGTCGGCACCACGTCGGTATGGCCCAGGAACATCAGCAGCGGACCGCCTTCGCCGTGCGTGGCCCAGAGATTGTCCACTTCGCCGTAGCGCAGGTGTTCCACCTTGAAACCCACGCGCGCCAGGCGCCCGGCCAGCAGGGCCTGGCAACCGGCGTCGTCCGGCGTCACCGAGCGGCGGCGAATGAGTTCGGCGGTGAGATCGAAGACGGCGGACATGCGGATTCCCGGTGGATCAGGCGGCGGCCCATGACAGGACCCGCCGCGTCGTGAGGACAAGCTAGCCGATCAGCGCGCCGCCGATCACGTGTCCAACGGCATAGGTGATCGAAGCTGCCGCGGCAGTAATGCCAAGCTGCCGCGCGATCGAGAACACCACGCTGCGGCCGGTGAACAGCGAAGTGCCGATGCCGATCAGGGCCAGCGCGAATGCCGTGGCGGCGGCGCTGGCGAACATCGCCGCATGCCCGCCGAAGAACAGGTACGGCGCGACCGGGAACGCGGCGCCCAGCGCGAACATGCAGAACGAGGAGATCGCCGCGCTGTAGGCCGAACCGCCCAGGTCTTCCGGATCGATGCCCAGATCCTCGCGCACCAGCGTGTCGAGCGCGGCGCGCGGCGTTTCGGACAGGTGCTCGGCCACGGTATCGGCCACCTGCGGCTCCAGCCCCTTGTCGCGATAGATACCGGCGATGCTGCGCGCGCCGTCCTCCGGCGCCACCGCCAGGCGCTCGGCGCGCACCGCGATCTGCGCCTGGTAGAACTCGCGCGAGCTGTTCACCGACAGCCATTCGCCCAGCGCCATCGAACAGGCGCCGGCCACCAGGCCGGCGATGCCCGCGGTCAGCACCGCCTTGTCGTTGCCCGAGGCACCGGCCATGCCCATCACCAGGCTGACGTTGGAGACCAGCCCGTCGTTGGCGCCGAGCACCGCGGCGCGCAGCGTGTTGCCGCTCTGGCCACGGGTGTCGCGCCGCGCGTTGCGCACCGGTGCGCTTTCGGCGAAATGGTTGCGCAGCTCCTTGCGGTCCACCGACGGCTCGACATGATCGGCATGTTCCAGCCGCACCACGGTAGGCATCACGAACTCGGTGCCGAAACGGCGCGCGAACCAGGACAGCACGCGCACGCGGATGCCTGCCTCGTGCCTGGGCACTTCGACATGCATGGCATGCAGCTGCGCTTCCCAGAACGCGGCGTTGGCGGTTTCCGCCAGCGCGATGCGCCGATACGCGCGTTGCTTGCGTTCGTCGCCGGCCAGGTCGGCCAGGCGCTCGTACAGCGCGGCGTTGTCGCGCTCGATGCGCAGGTTGGCGAGGAAACGGCGGGGGCTGCGCAGGTCGCTCATTCGGGCTCCGCCTCTTGCTGTCCGAGATAGATCAGCGCACCGAGCAGCAGCGCCACCAGCCGGAACGAGGTCTCGATGCCGTTCCACTGCGAGGACATCCACATGCCGAACCACTCGCCGCCGATCGCCATGAAACCGACCAGCCATAGCAGCACGCCCAGGCTCAAGCCAGCCGTCGCCAGGCCTTTGGCGCGGCGGAACAACGCCATCGGCGCGCGGCGGCGCGACCACATGCGCCATGCCCCGGCCCACAGCAGCACGGCGGTGGCCAGCTGGGTGGCGATGATCAGCGCATAGGCCGCGTGCTGCAGCCACGGCGCGGTGATGGCGCGGTAGCGGATGGTCGCGTCGGGAAAGATCGTGTCCATCGCCAGCACGTGGTGCACGAAGGCGAAGTTGCTGCCGTAGTCGGTGAGATTGCCGAAGGCCACCAGGCTCACCAGCAGGGCGAGCCCGGCCACCAGCAGCAGCTTGGCGTAGCGCGCCGGCATGTCAGCGCGCGAACAGCTTCTTGAAACCGTTGTCGGTGAAGCCGACGCTGACCGAGCCGTCCGCCTGCACCACCACCGGACGGCGCACCAGTGCCGGGTATTCCTTCAGCAGCAGGGTCCATTCCGGGTCGCTGCCGGGGTTCTTGCGCTGCGGCAGCAGGTTGCGCCAGGTGGTGCCGGCCTTGTTGACCAGCTTTTCCCAGCCGCCCAGTTGCTGCGCCCAGCCCTTCAGCGTGTCGGCCGGCACCGGGTTGGCGCGATAGTCGACGAAGCTGTGCTCGACGTCGAAACGGTTGAGCCAGTTGCGCGCCTTCTTGCAGGTATCGCAGTTGGGCAGGCCGTAGAGAGTGGGGTTGCTCATGTGTCGCTGTCCGTGAGAAGTCGTTGTCGCCGCAGCATGCGCAGCAGCACATAGAAGGCGAGCGCCGCGACCAGGTGCTTGATCGTATGCCCGCTGACGTTGCCGCCCGTCGCCTGGAACACCAGCTTGTCGCCCTGCTCGCAGGCAAAGGCCACCAGGTAGGTGGCCAGCACCGCGAACAGCTGCGCGCGTCCGCTCCAAGGCGTCGGCAGCAAGGCCACCGCGAGCAGCAGCAACAGGATCGAGCCGCCCTCGGCCGCGAAATAAGGGAGCAGATTGCCGGTGAGCTTCCAGTAGACGACCGTGCCGACGCCCAGCAGCGACAACGCCAGCAGCGGCTGGTCGGAACGCCAGCGCAGGCGCTCGGCCAGCGTGGCGGCGAGCAGCGGCATGAACACCAGGGTCATCGGCAATCGATCCCATACCAGCCGGGCATCGGAAGGCGCCCAGTGGTAATAGGCGGAGCCGAAGGCGGTGAGCGCGAGTCCGGCGAAGGTCATGCCATAGGCATGCATGCTGGTCCTGCCCATTGCCTGCACGGCGGGCAGGCGCATCGCGGCCAGGCCCATCAGCCCGACCGCCAGAAACGCGAGATTGGACATCACGTCGCCGAAGTTGGGGATGCCCAGCCACCCGCGCTGGTCGGCGAAGCCGTGATAGGACTGCGGCTGCGCCATCGGCGGCAGCGCTAACGCCACGATCGCCAGCACGATGCCGGCCAGGGCCAGCATCCGCGCACGCCTGCGCGCCGCCTCGATGCCCGCCCCGGCCGCGGCCGCCGTCATTCGGCGCTGCGCAGCAGTTCGTTGATGCTGGTCTTGCTGCGCGTCTTCTCGTCCACCTGCTTGACGATGATCGCGGCATACAGGCTGTGCGTGCCGTCCTTGGCCGGCAGGCTGCCGGCCACCACCACGCTGCCGGCCGGCACGCGGCCGTAGCTGATCTGGCCGGTGGCGCGGTTGTAGATGCGCGTGGACTGGCCGAGGAACACGCCCATGCCGATCACGCTGCCCTTCTCCACCACCACGCCTTCCACCACTTCGGAACGCGCACCGATGAAGCAGTTGTCCTCGATGATGGTGGGATTGGCCTGCAGCGGCTCCAGCACGCCGCCGATGCCGACGCCGCCGGACAGGTGCACGTGCGCGCCGATCTGCGCGCAGGAGCCGACCGTGGCCCAGGTGTCGACCATGCTGCCGGCGCCTACGTAGGCACCGATGTTGACGTAGCTGGGCATCAGCACCGCGTCCTTGGCCACGTGCGCGCCGCGGCGCACCAGCGCGCCGGGCACCACGCGCGCGCCCAGGCCCTGCAGCTCGGCGTCGTTGCCGTGGGCGAAGCGCAGCGGCACTTTGTCGAAGGCCAGTGCGGAACCGCCGTCGACCACGCGGTTGCCGTTGATGCGGAAATACAGCAGCACCGCTTTCTTGATCCACTGGTTGACCGTCCAGCCGCCATGGCCGTCCGGCTCGGCGACGCGGCGCTCGCCGGATTCCAGCAGGTCGATCACCTGCTCCACGGCGGGGCGCAGATAGGTTTCGATGTCGGACTGGGTGAGGTCGTTGCGGCGCTCGAAGGCGTCGTTGATCAGGGATTCGATGCTTTGCATGGCGTGCGGGGACCTTGGGAAAACTGAAGCATGCTAGCGGGATTGGCCGCAGGGGGCGAGCCGGTTTGGCCGTCTATCGGCGGATGCCCTAGCCCGCGCGCCTGGCCGCACCCAGGCGATCCAGCAGGGCGTGCAGCAGGCGGTCCTGCTGCACCACGCCAAGCGGCGCGTTGCGGCGGTCGCTGATAAGGAAGAAATCTTCCACGCGCTCGCCGAAGGTGGCGATGCGCGCATCGTGCACGCGCACCTCGGCGTCGACCATGGCCTGCGACACCGCGGCGAGCAGGCCGGGCCGGTCGCTGCACACCAGGGCCAGCCGGGTGCGCTCGCCGATGGCGCTGAAGGCGATCTTCGGCGCCGCCTGGAAATGCTTCAGATGCCGCGACATGTTCCGCCGCGACGGCTGGTGCGTATGCGCCGGCTGCGACAGCGCGCGGTGCAGGCGCTGCTGCAGTTCCTCGGCGCGATCGGCGCTGGCCGGCTGCTGGCTGTCCGATTCGAGCAGCAGGAAGGTGTCCAGTGCCATGCCGTTGCGGCTGTTGAGGATGCGCGCCTCCATCACCGAGAAATGCAGGCGGTCGAGCATGGCGGTGACCGAGGCGAACAGGCCGTCGCGGTCCGGCGTGTAGACGAACAGCTCGGTGGTGCCGCGCACCGACAGCGGATGCACTTCGATCAGCGGCGTCGCCCCGCCGCTGCGGATGATCGCCGCCGTCTGCCAGGCGATCTGCTCCGGGCGGTGGCGCAGGAAGCTCTGCTCCGGGAAGTCGTGCCATACGCGCTGGCAGGCCTGCTCCGCAAAACCGTCCGCGAGCAGCAGGGCCAGCGCCGCCTCGCGGCATTCGCGCACGCGCGCGGCGGCGTCGCGCGGCAGTTCGTCGTCGCTGGCCAGGGCGTAGCGGGTAGCGGTGTAGAGGTCAGCCAGCAGGCGGTCCTTCCACGCGTTCCACAGCCGCGGGCTGGTGCCGATGATGTCGGCGATGGTCAACAGATACAGCAGGTCCAGGCGCTCACGCTCGCCCACGGCTTCGGCGAAGCGCTGCACCACGTCCGGATCGGTGATGTCCTGGCGCTGCGCGGTCACGCTCATCAGCAGGTGCCAGCGCACCAGCCAGGCGATCAGGTCGATGTCTTCGCGCGGCAGGCCGAGGCGGGCGCCGAACGCGCGCGCGTCTTCCTCGCCCAGCACGGAATGGTCGCCGCCGCGGCCCTTGGCGATATCGTGGAACAGCGCGGCGAGCAGCAGCAGCTCGGGCTTCTCCAGCGTGGGCCAGATGCCGCAGGCGATCGGGAATTCGCTGCGCGCGGCCGCATCGGCGAAGCGCGCCACGTTGCGCAGCACGCGCAGCGTGTGCTCATCCACGGTGTAGACATGGAACAGGTCGTACTGCATGCGCCCGAACACCTTGCCGAAGGCCGGCAGCACCGCCGCCAGCAGGCCGTGCCGGTTCATCCGCCACAGTGCCTCCACCGCCGGCGCGCCCTTGCGCAGCAGCTGCAGGAAGGCATCGAGCACCTGCGGATCGTCGGCCAGCGCCGCGCCGAAGAACGCGGTGGCCTGGTGGATGCGGCGCATGGTGTCGGCGGTGAAGCCGACGATGCCCGGCTCGCCCAGGCGCAGGATGAATACCTCGACCAGGGCCGCCGGACGGCGCACGAACAGATCCGGATCGCGCACCGCCAGGCGCGAGCCGTAACGCAGGAAATCCGCGCCGACCGGCTGCGGCTCGGCCGGCGGCTCGAGCATTTCCTCGAAGCGCTCGGCAATCTGCACCCCTAAACGTTCCACCTGGCTGGCGGCGCGGTAGTAGCCCTGCATGAACTGCTCGACGCCGAGGTTCTTCTCGTGCTCGTCGCGGAAGCCCAACTGCTCGGCGAGCGCGCGCTGGTAGTCGAACAGCAGGCGCTCCTCGGCGCGGCCGGCCTCCAGGTGCAGCGCGAAACGGTAGCGGCGCAGCGTGGCCTCGGCCTCTTCCAGGGTGGAGCGCTCGGCCGGATCGAGCAAGCCTTCCTCGACCATGCCGTCGAAATCGTCCGCATGCGCCAGGCGACGCCCCAGCCAGCGCAGCGAATCGAGCGTGCGCAGGCCGCCGGGACCGTCCTTGAGATTGGGTTCGAGGTTGTAGGCGGTGTCGTTGTAGCGCGCATGGCGCGCATCGCGCTCGGACAGGCGCACCGCCAGGTAGGCAGCCGGCGGCCACAGCGCGGGGTCGTCGACGATCGCCTGCAGCGAGGCTTCCAGCGCGGGATCGCCGGCCAGCCGGCGTGCATCGAGCAGGCTGGTGAACACGCTGGCGTCCTGCGCGGACAGCGCGCGGCACTGGGCCGGGTCGCGTACCGCATGGCCCACTTTCAAGCCGATGTCCCACAGCGTGGCGAAGCATTGCTCCAGCGCGCGCAGCCGTGCCGGTTCGGCGCGCTCGGCCAGCACCAGCAGGTCCACATCCGAATGCGGAAACAGCAGGCCGCGGCCGAAACCGCCGACCGCGAACAAGGCCGCGCCCTCCACCTCGCCCAGGCAGGCGGTCCAGACGTGGGCGACGATGCGCGATACCGAATCGCCGCGCCGGCGCGCCAGCGCGGTGGCGTCGGCGCCGTCGCGGAAGGCGGTGGCGATGGCGCGGTCGACGTCGCCCAGCAGCTGCCGCAGCGCCCGCCGCGCCTCAGTCGATACGCCCGAGCGCGGGACCGCGGTGGGCAGGCGGGGCAAGGGCGGCAGCACGACGGTCATGGGCGGCGGGGACCGGGAAACGGGGAACCGAAGCAGTCTGCCACGCCGAGGACGGCACGGAGCGCCCCGAAACGAAGAAGGGCGGCCAAGGCCGCCCTTCTATCAAACTATTTCCCGCCCCTCAGGCATCCGGCCAGGGCGTCAGGATCTCGAAGCCGTCGTCGGTCACCGCGATGGTGTGCTCCCACTGGGCCGACAGCGAATGGTCCTTGGTCACCACGGTCCAGCCGTCCGGCAGCTGGCGGGTCTGCGGCTTGCCGGCGTTGACCATCGGCTCGACCGTGAAGGTCATGCCCTTCTTCAGCTCCAGCCCGCTGGCGGGCTTGCCGTAGTGCAGCACCTGGGGCTCGTCGTGATAGACCTTGCCGATGCCGTGGCCGCAGTACTCGCGCACCACCGAGAAACCGGCCGCCTCGGCATGCTTCTGGATGGCGTGGCCGACGTCGCCCAGGGTGGCGCCGGGGCGCACCGCCTGGATGCCCAGCATCATCGCCTCGTGGGTGGTCTCCACCAGCCGCCGGGCCAGCACCGAGGGGGTGCCGACGTAATACATGCGGCTGGTGTCGCCGTGCCAGCCGTCGCGGATGACGGTGACGTCCAGGTTGATGATGTCGCCGTCCTTCAGCAGCTTGCCCGGGCTGGGAATGCCGTGGCAGATCACGTGGTTGACCGAGGTGCACAGGGTCTTGGGAAAGCCGTTGTAGCCCACGTTGGCCGGGATGGCCTTCTGCACGTTGACGATGTGCTCGTAGGCGAGGCGGTCCAGGTCCTCGGTGGTCACGCCCGGCTTGACGTGCTCCTTGAGCATGGCCAGCACTTCGGCGGCGAGCTTGCCGGCCTCGCGCATGGCTTGGATGTCGGCGGGGGATTTCAGGGTAACGGCCATAGGTCCACTCAGATGGCGCCGCAAGTCCCCGGCTTCAACCGGGCGGGCCGACTTGCCGCTGCGCCGGCGCGCCGGCTATAATTTCGGAGTTTTGCTGCCCGGAGAACGCGCCTTAGAAGGCGTTTCCCGATTGGCCGCAAAGCGAAAAGCGATTGTAACCGCGCTGCGGCATGATCACTTAAGTCCTTGATCGGACAAACCTAACGCCACACACGCATCGGCACCGCCTTCGGGGTGCCGCGGGCCTTCGGGTACCGCGGTCGAAGCCGGGGATGCGTGGAGGTCCCAACCCCCGGGCCACACAAAAAAGGCCCAATGAAGGAGTTTTTCCCATGGCACAAGTCACCATGCGCCAGATGCTCGAGGCTGGCGTGCACTTCGGTCACCAGACCCGCTACTGGAACCCCAAGATGGCGCCGTACATCTTCGGCGCCCGCGGCAAGATCCACATCATCAATCTGGAAAAGACCCTCCCGCTGTTCACCGACGCGATGCATTTCCTGTCGGCCGTGGCGCAGAAGCGCGGCACCGTGCTGTTCGTCGGCACCAAGCGCTCGGCCCGCGAGGCCCTGGCCGAGGAAGCCGGCCGCGCCGGCATGCCGTTCGTGACCGCCCGCTGGCTCGGCGGCATGCTGACCAACTTCCGCACCGTCAAGCAGTCCGTGGCGCGCCTGAAGGAGCTGGAAGCGGCCGAGACCGACGGCAGCTTCGACCGCCTGGTCAAGCACGAAGTGCTGGCCCGCCGTCGCGAGCGCGAGAAGCTGGAGAACTCGCTGGGCGGCATCAAGGACATGAACCGCCTGCCCGACGCGCTGTTCGTGGTCGATATCGGCCATGAAGACATCGCCGTGCAGGAAGCCAAGAAGCTCGGCATCCCGGTGGTCGCGGTGGTCGACACCAACTACAACCCGGAACTGGTGGACTACGCCATCCCGGGCAACGACGACGCGATCCGCGCGATCCAGCTGTACGCCCGCGCCGCCGCCGACTCGATCCTCGAGGGCCGCGCCGCCGCCCCGGCTGCCGCCCACGGCGACGCCAACGAGTTCGTCGAGCTCGACGAGGAAGGCAACCCGGTCGCCAAGGAAGAGCGCAAGGCCGCTCCCCGCCGCGACAACAACCGCGGTCCGGCCAAGAAGGGCGCCGGCGCCCCGCGCCGCGACGGCGGTCGTGGCGGCCGCGGCGGTCGTCAGAACGACGGCGAAGCGGACGGCGGCGAGTAAGCCATCCCCCGCCCCGGCCGCATGCGGCCGGGGCGTTTCAAAGATTTTCGAGGAACCCAGATGACTGCCATTACCGCAAAACTGGTCGGCGAACTGCGCGAGCGCTCGGGCGCCGGCATGATGGACTGCAAGAAGGCGCTGACCGAGACCAACGGCGATATCGAAGCCGCCATCGAGCACCTGCGCAAGACCGGCCTGGCCAAGGCCGACAAGAAGGCCGACCGCGTCGCCGCCGAAGGCCGCGTGGCCACCGCCAGCGACAACGGCAAGGCCGTGCTGGTCGAGGTCAACAGCGAGACCGACTTCGCCGCCAAGAACGCCGAGTTCATCGACTTCACCCATGCCGTGGCGCAGGCCGTGCTGCAGGCCGGCGTGACCGAGATCGAGGCCGTCAAGGCCTCCGCGATCACGGGCTTCGCCAACATCGAAGAGGCCGCCAAGGCCAAGACCGCGACCATCGGCGAGAAGATCGACGTGCGCCGCGCCGCCCGCGTGGAGAACGACGGCCCGCTCGGCGTGTACTCGCACGGCGGCAAGATCGGCGTGATCGTGGCGCTCAAGGGCGGCTCGGAAGAGCTGGCCAAGGGCATCGCCATGCACGTGGCCGCCATGAACCCGCCCTACGTGAAGGCCGAGGACGTTCCCGCCGACTTCATCGCGCGCGAGAAGGACATCGCCCTCGCCGCCATGTCGGACAAGGAAAAGAACAAGCCCGCCGACATCCTGGACAAGATCATCACCGGCAAGATCAACAAGATCGTGTCGGACGTGACCCTGGTCGGCCAGCCCTACGTGCTGGACACCAACCTCACCGTCGGCGACGTCCTGAAGAAGGAAGGCGCGGACGTGGTGAAGGTGGTGCGCCTGGTCGTGGGCGAAGGCATCGAGAAGGTCCAGGAGGACTACCTCGCCGAAGTGCAGAAGGCGATGCAGGTCTGACCTGTCGCGCATTCGCTTGAAAAGCCGCGGGAAACCGCGGCTTTTTTATTGCCCGCGGATGGACTTGGGCACGGACGGCCGGACGTCCACGCATGCAGCGCAGGCACGCGTGCATGAACGGGACATCGTCGCGCACCGCATCGCGGCGCGCTTCGTGCTTACCTGCGCGCGGCGCAGCCGCTACAATGCGCGCGTTTTGCCACACACAATCCGGAGACCCTATGAGCGAACCGCTTAAATATCGCCGCATCCTGCTCAAACTCTCCGGTGAAGCGCTGATGGGCGAAGCCGACTACGGCATCGACCCGAAAGTGATCGGCCGCCTGGCCGACGAGATCATCGACATCCAGAAGGCCGGCGTGCAGATCGGCGTGGTCATCGGCGGCGGCAACATCTTCCGCGGCGCCGGCCTCGCCGCCGCGGGCATGGACCGCGTCACCGGCGACCACATGGGCATGCTCGCCACCGTGATGAACGCGCTGGCGATGCAGGACGCGATCGAGCGCCGCGGCGGCTTCGCCCGCGTGATGAGCGCGATCCAGATCCACGACGTGGCCGAGGACTTCATCCGCCGCCGCGCGATCCGCCACATCGAGAAGGGCCGCATCGCGCTGTTCGCCGCCGGCACCGGCAATCCGTTCTTCACCACCGACTCGGCCGCCGCGCTGCGCGCGGTGGAGATCGGCGCGGACCTGCTGCTGAAGGCGACCAAGGTCGACGGCGTGTACACCGCCGACCCAGCGCGCCACGCCGACGCCACCCGCTACGACCGGCTCACCTACGACCAGGTGATCGAGCGCAAGCTGGCGGTGATGGACACCGCCGCCATCGCGCTGTGCCGCGACCACGGCATGCCGCTGCGCATCTACGACATGACCGTGCCGGGCAACCTGCTGCGGATCATGCGCGGCGAGTCGATCGGCACCATCGTCACCGACCGCTGACGCCCGGGCGGGGTGCCGCAAGGCGCCCCACCCTGCCGGAAGCCCGCCCGCTTGCGGGCTTCCCCCGCTGTTATACTTCCAGGCTTGCACGATCAAGGGGTATGCCCATGCTCAACGACATCAAGACCGATGCCCAGACCCGCATGGGCAAAAGCATCGATTCGCTCAAGCACAGCTTGACCCGCCTGCGCACCGGCCGCGCCAGCACCGCGCTGGTGGAAAACATCAGGGTGCCGGCCTACGGCTCGGAGATGCCGCTCAACCAGGTGGCCTCGATCTCGCTGGGCGATGCCCGCTCGATCATCATCACGCCGTTCGACAAGAGCCACATCGCCGCGGTCGAGAAGGCGCTGCTGTCCTCCGACGTCGGCATCACGCCGACCACCGCCGGCACGGTGATCCGCCTCAACATGCCGCCGCTCACCGAAGAACGCCGCCGCGAGCTGGCCAAGCACGTGGCGCACGAGGGCGAGGAAGCCAAGATCGCCATCCGCAACGTGCGCCGTGATGCGATGCAGCAGGTGAAGGACCTGCTCAAGGACAAGAAGATCACCGAGGACGACGAGCGCCGCGCCGAGGACGACATCCAGAAGCTCACGGATCGCTTCGTCAAGGAAGTGGACACGGTCGCCAAGGCCAAGGAAGAGGAGCTGATGGCGCTCTGACGCGCCATCGCTCCGACCGCATGGCCGACGCCGACGCCGCGCGGATCCCGCGCCACATCGCCATCGTGATGGACGGCAACGGCCGCTGGGCCAAGGCGCGCCACCGCCCGCGCAGCTTCGGTCACAACGCCGGCCGCAAGGCCCTGCGCGAAGTGGTCGAAGGCTGCCTGCGCGAAGGCGTGCAGGCACTCACCGTGTTCGCCTTCTCCAGCGAGAACTGGCAGCGCCCGCAGGACGAGGTCGGCGCGCTGATGGAGCTGTTCGTGCGCGCCCTGGACAAGGAAGTGGACGAACTGCACCAGCACGGCGTACGCATGCGCTTCGTCGGCGACCTGGGCGCGTTCGATCCGACCCTGCGCCAGCGCATGAACCAGGCGATCGCACACACCGCCGGCAACGACAAGCTGCATCTCAACGTGGCGGTGAACTACGGCGGTCGCTGGGACGTGGTGCAGGCCGCGCGCAAGGCCGCCGAGGCGGTGGCCCGCGGCGAGTTCCGCGCCGACGAGATCGACGAGCAGTTGCTCGGCCATTGGATGAGCCTGGCCGAACTGCCCCCGCTGGACCTGTTCATCCGCACCGGCGGCGAGCTGCGCATCAGCAACTTCCTGCTGTGGCAGGCCGCCTATGCGGAGCTGTATTTCACCGATACCTTGTGGCCGGACTTCGACCAGGCTTGCCTGCGCGGGGCCATCGAGGAATATGCACGCCGTGAGCGCCGCTTCGGGCGCACCGGCGAGCAGGTCGCCGTCAAGGCGTCAACCTAAGGATCCGCATGCTGCTTCAGCGCACTCTTACCGCACTGCTGCTCGCGCCGCTGGCGATCCTGCTGATCCTGTGGCCGCCGACGACGGTGTTCGCGCCGCTGGTGGCGCTGGCCTTCCTGGCCGCGCTGTGGGAATGGACCCGCCTGTCCGGCCTGAAGCACGACACCGGCGTGCGCGGCGGCCTGCTGGCCGCCGCCGCCGTGTTGTTCGCCCTGCTGTGGTGGGCGCGCGACTCCGCCCTGTGGCCGGTGCTGATCGGCGTCGGTGTGCTGTGGTGGGGCGTGGTCTGCGTCTGGCTCAACCACTTCGCCTTCGGCGCCGCGCCGACGCGCGAGAACCGGCTGCTCAAGCTCGGCGCCGGTGCGCTGGTGATCGTGCCGGCCTGGGTGGCCGCGATGAGCATCCACCGCGACCAGCCGCACGGCCACTGGTGGACCGTGCTGGCCCTGGCCATCGTGTGGGCCGCCGATATCGGCGCCTATTTCAGCGGCCGCCTGTTCGGCAAGCGCAAGCTCGCCCCGACCATCAGCCCCGGCAAGACCTGGGCCGGCGTGTACGGCGCCTTCATCGCCGGCGCCCTGGTGGCCGGCGTGGGCGGCTGGCTGCTGCACGTGCGCGACGGCAGCCTGGTCGGCCTGATCCTGCTGTCGATGGTCACGGTGGTCGCCTCGATCGTCGGCGACCTGCTGGAAAGCCTGATGAAGCGGCATGCCGCGGTGAAGGACTCCGGCAACCTGTTCCCCGGCCACGGCGGCCTGCTGGACCGCCTGGACAGCGTGTTCGCCGCCCTGCCCGTGTTCGCCGCCGGCAAATTGCTGCTGGGTCTATGAGCAAGCCTCGCCAGATCGCGGTACTGGGGGCCACCGGCTCCATCGGTGGCAGCACCCTGGACGTCGTCGCGCGCCATCCGGAACGTTTCCGCGCCAGCGTGCTGACCGCCCATCGCCAGGTGGAAGCGCTCGCCGCGCTGTGCGAGCAGCACCGGCCGGACCTGGCCGTGATCGGCGACCCGGCCCTGGAGGGCGAACTGTCCCGCCGCCTGGCCGCCGCCGGCGTGCGCTGCGAAGTGGCCGCCGGCCACGACGCCATTACCGCCGCCGTCTCCGGCGGGCAGTGCGACACCGTGGTGGCCGCCATCGTCGGCGCCGCCGGCCTCGATTCCACCTTGGCCGCGGCCCGCAGCGGCAAGCGCCTGCTGCTGGCCAACAAGGAATCGATCGTGATGGCCGGCCCGCTGCTGCTGGCGGCGCTGCGCGAAGGCGGCGGCGAACTGATTCCGGTCGATTCCGAGCACAACGCCATCTTCCAGTGCCTGCCGGGCGGCCGGCCCGAGCTGGCGCGCAGCGGCGTGCGCCGGCTGGTGCTGACCGCGTCCGGCGGCCCGTTCCGCGGCCGCCGCCGCGCCGAGCTGGCCGGCATCACCCCGGACGAGGCCTGCCGCCATCCCAAGTGGTCGATGGGCCGCAAGATCTCGGTGGACTCGGCCACGCTGATGAACAAGGGCCTGGAGGTGATCGAGGCGCACCACCTGTTCCAGGCCGCGCCCGACGCCATCGAGGTGCTGGTGCATCCGCAGAGCCTGGTCCACTCGCTGGTCGAATACGTCGACGGCTCGGTGCTGGCCCAGCTCGGCAACCCCGACATGCGCACTGCCATCGCCCATGCACTGGCCTGGCCGGAGCGGGTCGAATCCGGCGTGCCGCCGCTGGACCTGGCCGCCCACGGCACGCTGCAGTTCGAGACGCCGGACCTGGCCACCTTCCGCTGCCTGGCCCTGGCCTTCCAGGCGCTGCGCGCGGGCGGCGACGCGCCCGCCATCCTGAATGCGGCCAACGAAGTGGCCGTGGCAGCCTTCCTTGCCGGCGGCCTGCCCTTCCTGTCGATCGCCGACGTAGTCGAAAGCGTGCTCATGGAACTGCCGCCGCAAGCCGTGGTCGATGTCCGGTCCCTTACTGAACGTGACCGGGCAGCCCGCGAAGCCGCCCGCCGCATCCTCCGCAACGCATGCTGATAAGCTCTTGCAGATGAATTCCTTTTTAGGCTCGGTGTTCTGGTTGCTGGTCACGCTCGGCGTGCTGGTGACCTTCCATGAGTTCGGCCACTACTGGGTCGCGCGCCGCTGCGGCGTCAAGGTGCTGCGCTTCTCGGTGGGCTTCGGCAAGGCCATCTGGAGCCGCATCGGCAAGGACGGTACCGAGTACCAGATCGCCGCCATCCCGCTGGGCGGCTACGTGAAGATGCTGGACGCCCGCGAGGGCGAGGTCGACCCGGCCGACCGCGGCAGCGAATTCACCAGCAAGCCGGTCTGGCAGCGCATCGCCATCGTCGCCGCCGGCCCTGCCTTCAACCTGATCTTCGCCATCGCCGCGTTCTGGGCGATGTACGTGGTCGGCATGCCCGACTTCGCCCCGCTGGTCACCGCCACCCCGCACAGCATGGCCGCCGACGCCGGCGTCCGCGACGGCGACCGCGTGCTCGCCGTCGACGGCAAGCCGGTCGACACCATGGGCGACACCTACGAGGCGCTCGGCAACGCCCTGCTCGGCCGCGAGCCGCTGCCGCTGCGCGTACGCGGCAGCGACGGCACGGAGCGCGTGGTCACCCTGCCGTTGAACCGGCTGCCGGCTGGCCAGGACATCGGCCAATACATGGACAAGCTCGGCATCAAGCTCGCCTCGCCCGCCCCGATCGCCGCCGTGGTGAGGGCCGGCTTCCCGGCCGCCAGCGCCGGCATGCAGGGCGGCGACCGCATCGTCAGCATCAACGGCCAGCCGGTGACCGACTTCGAGGCCTTCTCGCGCCTGGTGGTGGCCGAAGCCACCAAGTCGCCGGCCCTGGACATCGCCGTCGAGCGCCAGGGCAAGCCGCTGTCGTTCAAGGTCACCGCGCGCATGGAATCGATGGAAGGCCAGCCGCCGCGCTGGCTGATCGGCGTGTCGCCGCCGCAGCCGGAGCCGATGCTGCGCCGCTACGGGCCGGCCGCCGCCGTATCCGCCGCGCTGACCACCACCTGGGACAACACCGCCTCGATCTTCAACATGATCGGCAAGATGGTCAGCGGCCAGGCCTCGACCAAGAATCTGTCCGGCGTGATCGGCATCGCCCAGGTGGCCAATGCCTCGGCCAGTGCGGGCCTGGGGGCGTTCCTGCGTTTCCTGGCCGCGATCTCGCTGAGCCTGGCGGTATTGAACCTGCTGCCCATCCCCGTCTTGGACGGCGGTCACCTGCTGTATTACCTTATCGAGTTGGTCAAGGGCAGTCCGCTGAGTGAGCGCACGATGATGGCCGGCCAGTACGTCGGCCTGTTCCTGCTGCTCACCTTGATGGGTCTGGCGTTCTACAACGACATCCATCGCAGCCTGTTCTTGTGACGCAAGTGGCCAACGCCAGCGTCGGGGGACGATCAGCGAGCCGTGGCAAGGCGACATCCGTTGTCGCCCGCGTCGCGGCGCCATGCGTTGAAACGTCCTCCGCCTCGCCGGCGAACGGTGCGCGCTTTTTTTCGAAGCGGGGAACCTCCCCGCTTCAACTCTTACTCGCAGCGGCCCCGGCCGTTGTGTCGGAATAAACTACGGAATCGACGATGAAGCGTATCGCCGCCCTGATCCTGCTTGCCTCACTCTCCGCCAACGTGCTCGCGTTCGAGCCGTTCGTCGTTTCCGACATCCGCATCGATGGCCTCAGCCGCATCTCCGCGGGCACGGTGCTCAACTACCTGCCGGTCAACAAGGGCGACCGCCTGACCTCGGATGCCGCCCAGCGCGCGATCCGCGCCCTGTACCAGACCAAGTTCTTCAGCGAGGTCGAGATCGACCGCGAAGGCGACATCATGGTGATCAAGGTCACCGAGCGTCCGTCCATCGCCAAGCTCACCCTGCGCGGCAACAAGGACATCAAGGAAGACGACCTGCGCAAGGGCCTGAAGGAGATCGGCCTGTCCGAAGGCGAGACTTTCGACCGCCTCTCGCTCGACCGCGTGCAGCAGGAACTGATCCGCCAGTACTACAACCGCGGCAAGTACAACGTGTCGGTCGAGCCGCACGTGACCAACCTTGACCGCAACCGCGTGGCGATCGACATCGAGATCCGCGAAGGCAAGGTCGCCAAGATCAAAGAGATCAACATCGTCGGCAACAAGGCGTTCACCGACAAGGAAATCCGCAAGGACTTCGAGTCCGACACCAGCAACTGGATGTCCTGGTATTCGAAGGACGACCAGTACTCGCGCGAAAAGCTCTCCGGCGACCTGGAGAAGCTGCAGTCCTACTACATGGACCGCGGCTACGCCGACTTCGGCGTGGATTCCACCCAGGTGAGCATCGCCCCCGACAAGCGCGAGATGTACATCGCCGCCGCGGTGAAGGAAGGCGAGATCTACACCGTCTCCGACATCCACCTGCTCGGCGACCTGGTGCTGCCGGAAGAGACCCTGCGCCAGCTGGTGTTCCAGAAGAAGGACCAGACCTTCAACCGCAAGGCGATCGAAGCCAGCTCCGATGCGATCAAGAGCATCCTGGCCAGCATCGGCTACGCCTTCGCCAAGGTCACCCCGGTGCCGAAGCTGGACAAGGACAAGCGCACCGTCGACCTCACCTTCTACATCGAGCCGGGCAAGCGCGTGTACGTGCGCCGCGTGGTGTTCAACGGCAACACCCGTACCGAAGACGACGTGATGCGCCGCGAGATGCGCCAGCTGGAAGGCAGCTGGTACTCGCAGCCGGCGATCGACCGCTCGAAGATCCGCCTGCAGCACCTGGGCTACTTCAAGAAGGTCGACATCGACAAGAAGCTGGTGCCGGGCACCGAGGACCAGGTCGACCTGACCGTGAAGGTGGAAGAACAGTCCGCCGGCAGCCTGATGTTCGGCGTGGGCTACTCGCAGTACTCGGGCATCATCCTGTCCGCCTCGGTCTCGCAGAACAACTTCCTGGGCACGGGCGACAGCTTCTCGGTGTCCGCGCAGCGCAGCGACTACGTCACCAGCGTCAGCGCCACCTACTTCAACCCGTACCTGACCGACAACGGCATCGGCATCGGCTACAACGCCGCCTACAGCAAGAGCGACTACGGCGACGCCAACAGCGACTTCGTCAACTTCACCAGCAGCCAGAAGTCGTTCTCGGCCTTCCTCAACATCCCGATCACCGACTTCGACAACCTGCGCGCGGGTCTGGGCCTGAGCAGCAACAAGATCAACCTGGATTACCAGTACTACGACTCCACCGGCCAGATCGTCTCGCAGAGCCTGTCGCCGCAGGCGCTGATCGACTACCAGAACGCGATCGGCCACAAGACCATCCATTCCTGGACCGGCCAGCTGGGCTGGACCCACGACACCCGCAACGGCTACTGGGCGCCGACCCGCGGCGGCCTGATGTCGCTGTCGACCGACATCGCCCTGCCCGGCTCGACCGTGCAGTACTACAAGATCTTCGGCGAGGCCAACCACTACTGGCCGATCGGTCGCGGCTTCGTGCTGTACCTGGACGGCCAGGTCGGCTACGGCAAGACCTACGGCCAGGAGTACGACAACAGCTTCGGCGACTACATCAAGGGCCAGAAGATCGACTTCCCGTTCTGGGAGAACTACTACTCCGGCGGCGTGCGCGACGTGCGCGGTTTCCAGGACAACACCCTGGGCCCGAAGCTGTGCGTGGGCCTGGACGCCAACAATAAGCCGCTCAAGCCCGATGCCGACGGCCGATGCAACGGCGGCTACTACGCCTACGCCCAGCCGGTCGGCGGCGCGTTCAAGGTGCTGGGCACGGCACAGGTGTTCCTGCCGCTGCCGTTCCTGAAGGACGTCAACACCGCCCGCGTGTCGTGGTTCCTCGACGTCGGCAACGCATACAAGGACTACTCGAGCTTCAAGGCCAGCGACCTGCGCGCCTCGACCGGCCTGTCGCTGCAGTGGCAGGCGCCGATCGGCCCGCTGATCATCAACTTCGCCATGCCGATCCGCTCCAAGAAGGAAGATCGCCATTACGAGGAGCGCATCCAGTTCACCTTCGGCAGCCAGTTCTGATCCAGGAGCTGGTCCTGACCGGGCCCGGCCCGGACAGTCGCCGATCCACCGCAATACCCCCGAAAGCGCGGCCACGGCCGCGCTTTCTTTTGCCCGTGCGGAAAGACGTCGCGGCCCCCACGCCCTACAATGCCCGCACCGCCAGGGAGCCCGCATGAGCACCATCCAACACACCGTGGCCGAGCTGGCCGAGCGATTCGGCCTCGCCTTCCAGGGCGACGGCCAGCGCGTCATCGACGGCGTCGGCACGCTGGCCGGCGCCGGCCCCAGCCAGCTGAGCTTCCTCTCCAACAGCAAGTACAGCGCCCAGCTGAGCGGCACCCGCGCCGGCGTGGTGGTGCTGCGCGAAGAGAACGCGGGCGATTGCCCCACCGCCGCGCTGGTGGCCAAGGATCCCTACGTCGCCTACGCCAGGATCGCCGCGCTGTTCGAGCGCCTGCCCGCCTATCCGGCGGGCATCCACGCCAGCGCCGTGGTCTCGCCCGCCGCGCGCATCGCGCCGACCGCGAGCATCGGCCCCTGCTGCGTGGTGGAAGAGGACGCCGTGATCGAGGACGGCGCCGTACTTGGGCCGCATTGCATCGTCGGCGCCGGCTGCACCGTCGGCGCGCAGTCGCGCCTGGTCGCGCGCGTCACCCTGGTCACCCGCGTGACGCTGGGCAAGCGCGTGCTGGTGCATCCGGGCGCGGTGATCGGCTCGGACGGCTTCGGCCTCGCCTTCGACCGCAGCGCATCGGATCACGGCAGTTGGATCAAGCTGCCGCAGCTCGGCGGCGTGCGCATCGGCGACGACTGCGAGATCGGCGCCAACACCACCATCGACCGCGGCGCGCTGGAAGACACCGTGCTGGAAGAAGACGTGCGCCTGGACAACCAGATCCAGATCGCCCACAACGTCCACGTCGGCGCGCACACCGCCATGGCCGGCTGCGCCGCGGTGGCCGGCAGCGCGAAGATCGGACGCTATTGCATGATCGGCGGCAACGCCGGCGTGCTGGGCCATCTCGAACTGGCCGACCGGGTTACCATTACCGCCAAGAGCCTGGTGACCCATTCGATCCGCGAGCCCGGCGAGTATTCCGCGGGGGTACCGTTGCAGGAGAACCGCCTGTGGCGGCGCAACGCGGCCCGTTTCAAGCACCTGGATGAGTACGTGCGCCGCCTTTCGGCGCTGGAGAAGGACAGCAACAATGAGTGACAAGACCGTGCCCTTCCACCTGCCGGTGACCGTCGAGCAGATCCAGAACCTGCTGCCGCATCGTTATCCGTTCCTGCTGGTGGACCGGGTGATCGAGCTGGACCCGGACCACCGCGTGGTGGGCCTGAAGAACGTGACCATGAACGAGCCGTTCTTCCAGGGCCATTTCCCCGGCCATCCGGTGATGCCCGGCGTGCTGATCGTGGAGGCCATGGCGCAGACCGCCGGCCTGCTCACCCAGATCAGCAGCCGCCTCAAGGGCGACACCGGCAGCCCGCTGTTCTACCTGGCCAAGGTCGACGACGCGCGCTTCTACAGCCCCGTCGTGCCGGGCGACCAGCTGCATATGGAAGTGAAGCTGCTGCGCCTGCTGCGCGGCATGGGCATGTTCGAGGCCGAAAGCCGCGTCAACGGCAAGAAGGTCGCCTCCTGCCAGCTGGTCTGCGCGGCGAGGTCCGACAAATGATCCATGCCACCGCTCAGATCGATCCGTCGGCCAGGCTCGGCGCCAACGTCAGCGTCGGCGCCTACAGCGTGATCGGCGCCGAGGTGGAGATCGGCGAAGGCACGGTGATCGGTCCGCACGTCGTGATCGAAGGTCCCACCCGGATCGGCCGCGACAATCGCATCAGCCAGTTCGCCTCGCTGGGCGGTGCGCCGCAGGACAAGAAATTCCAGGGCGAGCGCACCGAGCTGGTGATCGGCGACCGCAACCTGATCCGCGAATTCGTCACCGTCAACCGCGGCACCGGCGACGGCGGCGGCATCACCCGCATCGGCAACGACAACTGGCTGCTGGCCTATGTGCACGTGGCGCACGACTGCCAGATCGGCAACAACACCGTGTTCTCCAACTACTCGGCGCTGGCCGGGCACGTGGAGATCGGCGACTTCGTGATCATGTCCGGCTTCTCCGGCGTGCATCAGTTCTGCAAGGTCGGCGCGCACGCCTTCATCGGCATGGGCTGCCTGGTCGGCTCCGACGTGCCGCCGTTCGTGATGATGGCCAACGAGCAGCGCGGCCGCCCGCGCGGCATCAACAGCGAAGGCCTCAAGCGCCGTGGCTTCGACCCGACCCGCATCGCCGCGATCAAGCGCGCCTACCGCACGCTGTACATGGCCGGCCTGACCCAGGCCGACGCGCGCGAACAGCTGGTGACGCTGGCGCAGGAAAGCGACGACGTGCGCGCGATGCTGGACTTCCTCGATCGCAGCGAGCGCGCCCTGGCGCGCTGACGACTATATGCGCCCCGCATATAGTCAAATCAGGCACGGGCTTTTGCCCTAAGCGCCACCATGACACCCACGGCCAACGCCCCTTTGCAAATCGCTCTTATCGCCGGAGAAGACTCCGGCGATCAGCTTGGTGCGGACCTGATCGCTGCTCTGCGTCGTCGCTATCCGGAAGCCCGCTTCGTCGGCATCGGCGGCGCGCGCATGCAGGCGCAGGGCTTCGAGTCCTGGTACGACATCCGCGAGCTGTCGCTGTTCGGCCTGGCCGAAGTGATCGGCCACCTGCCGCGCCTGCTGCGCCTGCGCAAGGAACTGGTCGCGCGCCTGATCGCGGCGAAGCCCGCAGTGGTGGTCGGCATCGACGCGCCGGATTTCAACCTGGGCGTCGAGCAGCGCGTGCGCGCCGCCGGCCTGCGCACCGTGCACTACGTCAGCCCTTCCGTATGGGCCTGGCGCGAAGAGCGCGCGGCGAAGATCGGCCGCAGCGCCGACCGCGTGCTGTGCCTGTTCCCGATGGAACCGGCGATCTACGCACGCCATGGCGTCGATGCCCGCTTCGTCGGCCATCCGCTGGCGGACCGCTTCGCCCTGGTCTCCGACCGCGTCGGCGCACGCGATTTCCTCGAGCTGCCGCAGAACGCGCCGGTGCTGGCGGTGCTGCCGGGCAGTCGCTCGTCAGAAGTGACGAAACTGGGCAGCGTGTTCCTCGACGCCGCCCGCCGCGTGGCGGCGCAACTGCCTGGCCTGCGCATCGTGATCCCCGCCGCCAACGCACGCGTGCATGCCACGCTGAAGGCGATGCTCGGCGATGGCCCCACCAACGACGACACTCCGATTCTTCTCGACGGCCGCGCCCACGAAGCCATGCTCGCCGCCGACGTGGTGCTGCTCGCTTCCGGCACCGCCACATTGGAAGCCATGCTGGCCAAGCGGCCGATGGTGGTGGGCTATCGCGTCTCGCCGATCAGCTACCGCATCGCGCGCGCGCTGAACATGCTGAAGACCGACGTCTACGCGCTGCCCAACATCCTCGCCCGTGCCTGCGGCCTGGGCGACCAGGCCATGCTCGCGCCGGAACTCATGCAGGACGACTGCACGCCGGAGAAGCTCGCCGAAGCCGTGCTCGCGCTGTTCCACGACAGCCAGCGCCGCGGCGAGATCGTGGCCGCGTTCGAGCAACTGCACCGCGCCCTGCGCGGCGAGCTGGAAGGCGAAGCGGGCGACCATGCGGCCGACGCCGTCATCGAACTGATCGAGCGCCCGCGATGAACAGGAAAGCGCTGCGCCATATCGCCGGCGTCGACGAAGCCGGCCGCGGGCCGCTCGCCGGACCGGTGGTGGTGGCGGCGGTGATCCTGGATCCCAAGCGCCCGATCGACGGCCTCGACGATTCGAAGAAACTCACCGAGGCGAAGCGCGAGGCGCTGTATCCGCTGATCGTCGCCAACGCGCTGGCGCATTGCATCGTCGCGATGAGCGTGACGGAGATCGACCAGCTCAATATCTTCCAGGCCACCATGGCCGGCATGAGCCGCGCCGTCGCCGGCCTTTCGCTGATCGCGCACGAAGCCTGGATCGACGGCAACGCGCTGCCGAAGAACCTGCCCTGCCCCGGCCGCGCCATCGTCGGCGGCGATGCGCTGGAACCGGCGATCAGCGCCGCCTCCATCCTGGCCAAGGTCACCCGCGACCGCCTGATGGTGGCGATGGAAACGCAGTACCCCGGCTACGGCTTCGCCGCGCACAAGGGCTACCCCACGCCGGCGCATTTCGAGGCGCTGCAGCGGCTGGGCCCGTGCGCCGAACACCGCCGCAGCTTCGCGCCGGTGAAGATCATGCTCGATCAAGGGCAGCTCTTTTAGAGCATGCTGTTTTAGCCGTCCGTCCGTCGCCGGCGGCAAAGCATCAACGAGGCCAAGATCGTGCCCCGCAGCGCGATTTTCGTCATGTCCTTCGACACGGTTTTTTCTTGCGACGCGGGCCTACACTACAGCCACGATCGGAAGCCGCCCCGGCTGCCCATGGGGCCTCATCCGACCGGCGCTTCGCCTTCGCCCGCGCCGTGCAACCCTTCTCCAGCGACGCGCATCGAAGCTCCGAAGCAGGACGAAGCGGGGCCGACCGCCCCATCGACCGCCGAGCCAGCCCGGTTCCACGGCGCGGTCGCCGCTTCAGGCAGGGACGCAAAGTGAAACCTTCCGCGGGCGCCGCCCCGGCGCGCCGCGGCATACGCCAGCGGCGCTGCGATCGCGTCGCAGGAGTCCAGTCATGACACTTCCCAACACGCCACTCACCGTCGTCGCCAGTGGTGGCGACGCGCCGACGTCCGCAGAACAGAGCGTGCTGTCTCCGACATCCACGCCGGATGCGCCGCCGCTCCTGGGCACCGCCCACGTCGACTACAACCTGCACCCGCTCAAGGTGGCGGGCCTGGATCATTTCATCGAACAGCCGGACGGCAACGAGCGCTTCCGTATTTCCTGAATGCCGGATCGCGGGCGCGGCGCTTCAGCCGCGCCTGCGCATCAGGCTGTGGCGATAGCCGTAGGCGATGTAGATCAGCATGCCCAGCGTGGTCCATGCAGCGAGCAGGATCCAGTTGCCCAGGTTCATCTGCGCCAGCAGGAAAGCGCACACCAGCACGCCCAGCGTGCAAACGGCCGGCGCCGCCGGCACGCGGAAGCCGCGCGGCAGGTTCGGATGCGTCCTGCGCAGCACCAGCACGCCGATGCACACCGTGGCGAAGGCCAGCAGCGTACCCATCGACAGCAGATCGCCCAGCAGGCTCAGCGGGAATACCGCCGCGAGGACGCCGCCCACCGCGCCCACCAGCAGCGTGGTGCGATGAGGCGTGCGATGGCGCTCGTGCACGGCGCCGAAGAAAGTCGGCAGCAGCCCGTCGCCCGCCATGCTGTAGAGGATGCGCGACAGGCCCAGGTGCATCACCAGGATCACCGAGGTGAGGCCAGCCACCGCACCGACCTGGGTCAGCAGCTTCAGCCAGGCCAGCGGCGGATGCGCCGCCAGCGCGGTCGCCACCGGCTCGGCCGTGGCCAGCTGCGGATACGGCACCAGGCCGGTCAGCACCGCGGCGACGATGATGTACAGCACGGTGCAGATCGCCAGCGAAATGAGAATGCCCGCCGGCACATTGCGCTGCGGATTGCGCGTCTCCTGCGCCGCCGTCGCCACCGCATCGAAGCCGATATAGGCGTAGAACACGCTGGTCGCCGCGCGGAACACGCCGGCCCAGCCGTAGTGATCGCCGCCCTGGTTCGCCGGCACGTAGGGATGCCACAGCGACGGGTCCACATATTGCAGTCCGCACACCACGAACAGCACCACCACGATCACCTTCAGCGCCACCACCACGCTGGCGAACATGGTCGACTGCCTGGTGCCGCGATACAGCAGCGCGGTCAGCGCGGCGACGACCAGCAGCGCCGGCAGGTTGAGCAGCGCTCCGGTCAATTCCAGATGCCCGTCCTTGAAGCTCAGCGGCGCATTGGCCAGCGCCGCCGGCACCTCGATCCCCAGGCTCTTGAGCAGCCCCACGCCATAACCCGACCAGCCGACCGCCACCGACGACACCGCCAGCAGGTATTCCGCCACCACGTTCCACCCGATGAACCAGGCCAGCAGCTCGCCGAAGGTGGCGTAGGCATACACATAGGCGCTGCCCGACACCGGCAGCATCGCCGCGAACTCCGCATAGCTCAGCGCCGCCAGCGCCGCCGCCAGGCCGGCCAGCACGAAGGACAAGGTCAGCGCCGGCCCTGCATGCTCCGCCGCCGCCTGCCCCGTGATCACGAAAATACCCGCCCCGATCACCGCCCCCACGCCCAACACGACCAGTTCTTTCAGCCCCAGGGTCCGCCGCAGCGAATCATCGGCGGTGAGCGAAGCCTCGACAGGCTTCACGGCAAACAGCGAGCGGATCAACGACATCGGAGCGCTCCGGAGCGCGGCGGAAAGCCCGGAACCATGCCAGCCACGCCCCGCCCTGGCAACTGGACGCAGGTTGGGGTGAGCGCGGCGCACCCCGACGTCGCGGTATCGGCAGGCCTGTTGGGGTTCGCTGTGCTCACCCCAACCTACGCGGCTGCGCATAAAACCGCGGAAGTCAATCTTGCCCGCCTGGGGGGTGCCGGTTAGCCTTCCCGCACTCACCGCGTGAGTCCGCATGACCGTCCGCTTCGCCCACCTCCACCTGCACAGCGAATACTCGCTGGTCGACTCGACCATCCGCATCAAAGCGCTGGTCGACGCCTGCGTGCGCGAAGGCATTCCCGCCGTCGCGCTCACCGACGAGACGAACATGTTCGCGCTGGTGAAGTTCTACAAGGCCTGCAGCGCCGCCGGCATCAAGCCGATCGGCGGCTGCGACCTGTGGCTGTCGATGCCCGACGACCCGCGCCCCTCCCGCGTCACCCTGATCTGCCAGAACCGCGACGGCTATCTGAACCTGTCGCGCCTGGTCTCGCGCGTGTGGCGCGAAGGCCAGGGCAGCGGCAAGCCGATGGCCGACGCGGCCTGGCTCACGCCATCGGCGACTGAGGGCCTGATCGCCCTGGTCGGCCGCGAGAACGAAGTGGCGCGCCTGGCCGTCAACCAGGGCGTCGCCGCGGCCGCCGCGCGCCTGCGCCCGTTCGCGCGGCTGTTCCAGGACCGCCTGTATCTGGAGCTGACCCGCTGCGGCCGCGAAGGCGAGGAAACCTGGAATGCCGCCGCGCTGGCGCTGGCCGCCGAGCTCGACCTGCCGGTGATCGCCAGCAACGACGTGCGCTTCCTGCGCCAGGACGATTTCGAATCGCACGAAGCGCGCGTGTGCATCCACCAGGGCCGCGTGCTGGCCGACCCCAAGCGTCCGCGCGACTACAGCGACCAGCAGTACCTGAAGACGCCCACGCAGATGGCCGAGCTGTTCGCGGACATCCCCGAAGCGCTGGAAAACACCGTCGAACTGGCCAAGCGCTGCACCCTGGAACTGAACTTCGGCACCTACTACCTGCCGAACTTCCCGGTGCCGGAAGGCCACGACCTGGCCAGCTACATCCGCGAGCTCTCGCACGAAGGCCTGAAGGAACGCCTCGCCAGCAATCCGCTGGCCCCCGGCTATACGCTGGAGGATTACGTCGCCCGCCTCGACCGCGAGCTGGACGTGATCATCGAGATGGGCTTCCCCGGCTACTTCCTGATCGTGGCGGACTTCATCAACTGGGGTAAGCAGAACGGCATCCCGGTAGGCCCGGGACGCGGCTCCGGCGCGGGCTCGCTGGTGGCCTGGGTGCTGAAGATCACCGACCTGGACCCGCTGCCGTTCAACCTGCTGTTCGAGCGCTTCCTCAATCCGGAACGCGTGTCGATGCCCGACTTCGACATCGACTTCTGCATGGACCGCCGCGACGAGGTGATCGACTACGTCGCGCGCAAGTACGGCCGCGACCACGTCAGCCAGATCATCACCTACGGCTCGATGGCCGCGAAGGCGGTGCTGCGCGATTCCGGCCGCGTGCTGGGCATGGGCTACAACGCGGTCGACAAGATCGCCAAGCTGATTCCCGCGCGCCCGCTCGACCTCACGCTGTCGTGCGCGCTGGGCCGCTCGGAGAAGGCCAAGAAAGAACCCGACCGGGTGGTCAAGGAATTCTGCGACCTCTACGACCAGGACGAGGAAGCGAAGACGCTGATCGACCTGGCGCTGAGCCTGGAAAACCTCACCCGCAACGCCGGCAAGCACGCCGGCGGCGTGGTGATCGGCCCCAAGCCCCTGACCGAGTTCGCCCCGCTGTACTGCGAAGCCGGTGGCGGCGGCGTGGTGACGCAGTACGACAAGGACGACGTCGAAGCCGTCGGCCTGGTGAAGTTCGACTTCCTCGGCCTGCGCACGCTGACCATCATCGACTGGGCGGTGAAGGCGATCAACGCGCGCCGCGCAGCCAGTGGCGAGGAGCCGCTGGACATCGCCGCGCTGCCGCTGGACGACGCCGCCACCTACAAGCTGCTGCAGCAGGCCAGGACGGTAGCGGTGTTCCAGCTCGAATCCTCGGGCATGCAGCGCATGCTCAAGGATGCGCGCGCCGACCGCTTCGAGGACATCGTGGCGCTGGTGGCGCTGTACCGCCCCGGCCCGATGGATCTGATCCCCAGCTTCGTCGCGCGCAAGCATGGGCGCGAGGAAGTGCAGTACCCCGACCCGCGCGTCGAGCCGATCCTGAAAGAGACCTACGGCATCATGGTCTACCAGGAGCAGGTGATGCAGATGGCGCAGATCGTGGGCGGTTATTCGCTCGGCGGCGCCGACCTGCTGCGCCGTGCGATGGGCAAGAAGAAACTCGAGGAGATGGCGAAGGAACGCGCCAAGTTCCGCGAGGGCGCCGCCAAGGACGGACTCTCCGGCGAGAAGGCCGACGAGATCTTCGACCTGATGGAGAAGTTCGCCGGCTACGGCTTCAACAAGTCGCACGCGGCCGCCTACGCGCTGGTCTCGTACCAGACCGCATGGCTGAAGGCGCACTACCCCGCCGAGTTCATGGCCGCGACGATCTCGTCGGACATGGACAACACCGACAAGGCGGTGACCTTCATCGACGAGTCCAAGGCGATCGGCCTCACCGTGCTGCCGCCGGACGTCAACGCGTCGGAGTTCATGTTCGTCGCGGTCGAGCCGAAGGTGATCCGCTATGGCCTGGGCGCGATCAAGGGCGTCGGCCAGGGCGCCTGCGAATCGATCGCCGAGGAACGCGAACGCGGTGGTCCATACAAGGACTTGGCCGACTTCTGCCGCCGCGTCGACTCCACCAAGCTCAATCGCCGCGTGCTGGAAGCGCTGATCCTGTCCGGCGCGCTCGATGCGCTCGCGCCGACCCGCGCCAGCCTGATGCTGCAGCTGCCGGATGCGATCAAGGCGGCGGAGCAGCACCTGCGCGACAAGCAGTCGGGCCAGAACGACATGTTCGGCGCCGCCATGTCGGATAAGAGCGGGGGTACCGTGGCGCCCGTGGTGCAGATCGACCTGCCGACGGCCCCGGAATGGCCGCTCGAGCAGAAGCTGCAGGGCGAGCGCGACACGCTCGGCCATTACCTCTCCGGCCATCCCACCGATCCCTGGCGCGAGGAGCTGCAGCAGCTCTCCACCTGCCCGCTGGGCGAGATCGCCGACCGCTACCAGCCGCCGCGCCCGCGCAAGGGCGACGACGACAACCGCTTCCGCCGCGGACCCGACACGCCGTGGACGGTGGCCGGCATGGTCACCGCCATCCGCAAGCGCGGCGAGAGCGATGCCTTCGTGCGCCTGGAAGACGGCACCGGCATCATCGAGGTGAGTTTCTTCGGCGAGCTGTACCAGCAGGTCGCCCCGCTGCTCACCCGCGACGAAATCCTGGTGGTCGAGGGTGGCCTGCGCATCGACGACTTCTCCGGCGGCGGCTTCGCCGTGCGCGCCCGCAGCGCGCACACCCTGGCCGACGCCTGCCGCCGCTTCGCGCGTGTGCTGCATGTGAAGCTGAACGGGGTCGGCCCCGGCTTCGTCGACCAGTTGCGCCAGATCCTGGCCGGCTACCGCAACGGCCGCACCAGCGTGGTGCTGCACGGCTACCACAACGCCATCGCCCAGGCCGACCTGGAGCTGGGCGACGCGTGGCGGGTCGAGGCCATCCCGGAGCTGCTGCGCGCCGTGCGCGCGGTGCCCGGGGTGCAGGCGGCCAGGCTGCGCATCGTTAAGACCGACGACCGCCCCTCGCGCGGCGACTGAAGCCATCCCGCCGGCGCCCGGCAAGCCATACGGCCCCGTTCTCGCCTTTTCCGCCGCCCCGGTATACTGCGCGGCTTCCGTGTCCCGACTAGCACCGAATGAACCCGAACTTCCTCGATTTCGAACAACCCATCGCCGAACTGGAAGCGAAGATCGAAGAGCTTCGCCACGCCAGCCACGGGCAGGCGTTCAATATCGAGGACGAGGTCGTCCGGCTGCGCGAGAAGCTGAAGATCAAGACCGCGGAAATCTTCCGCAATCTCAGCTCCTGGCAGATCACCCAGCTGTCGCGCCACCCGGCCCGCCCCTACACGCTGGACTACATCAGCGTGATCTGCGAGGAGTTCCACGAGCTGGCCGGCGACCGCGCCTACGCGGACGACGCCGCCATCGTGGGCGGCATCGGCCGCATCAACGGCCGCTCGGTGGTGATCATCGGCCACCAGAAGGCACGCGATACCAAGGGCAAGGTGCGCCGCAACTTCGGCATGCCGCGCCCGGAGGGCTACCGCAAGGCGCTGCGCCTGATGAAGCTGGCCGAGCGCTTCAAGCTGCCCCTGCTGACCCTGATCGACACCCCCGGCGCCTACCCCGGCGTCGGCGCCGAGGAGCGCGGCCAGAGCGAGGCGATCGCGCGCAACCTGCTGGAAATGGCCGACCTGCGCGTGCCGATCGTGTGCACGGTGATCGGCGAAGGCGGCTCCGGCGGCGCGCTGGCCATCGGCGTGGGCGACCGCACGGTGATGCTGCAGTACTCCACCTATTCGGTGATCTCGCCCGAAGGCTGCGCCTCGATCCTGTGGAAGAGCGCCGACAAGGCCAAGGACGCTGCCGAGGCGCTGGGCCTCACCGCGCCGCGCCTGCTGGAGCTGGGCCTGATCGACAAGCTGGTGCGCGAGCCGCTGGGCGGCGCCCACCGCAATCCGCATTCGATGGCGGTGCGCCTGAAGGCCGTGCTGCTCAACCAGCTCGACGAGCTGGAAGCATTGCCGATCGATGAGCTGCTGCAGCAGCGGTATCAGCGGCTGCGCGGGTACGGCGCCTATACCGAATAACGTAGGTTGGGGTGAGCCGCAGGCGAACCCCAACGGGCCTCTCACATCGATGTGCCTGTTGGGGTTCGCTGCGCTCACCCCAACCTACGCCGCGCAATCATGGCGCTATGATCCCCCGGCCCATTCCGCCGGAGGCCGCCATGGCCAGCGACAGCACCAAGCTCGCCGTCCTGATCGATGCCGACAACGCGCAGCCGAATCTCGCCGAAGCCCTGCTCGCCGAAGTGGCCAAGTACGGCACCGCGCACGTCAAGCGCGCCTACGGCGACTGGACCAGCCATCACCTGAAGACCTGGAAAGAGCAGCTGCTCACCCAGTCGATCCAGCCGATCCAGCAGTTCGGCTACACCAGCGGCAAGAACGCCACCGACTCGGCGATGATCATCGATGCGATGGACCTGCTGTACTCGGGCCGCTTCGACGGCTTCTGCATCGTCTCCAGCGACAGCGACTTCACCCGCCTGGCCGCGCGCATCCGCGAGTCGGGGCTGATTGTGTACGGCTTCGGCGAGCGCAAGACGCCCGATCCCTTCGTCGCGGCCTGCGACAAGTTCATCTACACCGACATCCTGGTCGCCAAGCCCGACGAGGAAGCGCCGCTGAAGCCGCGCGGCGCCACCCAGCTCAAGCAGGACAGCGGCCTGGTGAACCTGCTGCGCAACGCGGTGGAAGCCGCTTCGGACGACGATGGATGGGCCGGACTCGGAGGCGTGGGTTCCATCATTACCAAACAGCGGCCGAATTTCGATGCGCGCAGCTATGGCTACAGCAAGCTCAGCGAGTTGATCGCTGCCACCGCGCTGTTCGACATAGAACGCCGCAGCCCCGGCGAAGGCCGGCCGAAAGTGATCTACGTGCGCGACAAGTCGAAGAAATCCGTAGCTCGTGAGTAGCGGTCTCGTGAGTAGCGCCGATCCGCTTGTCGTCCTGCTGCGGCGCGCCCTGCGCAAGCATCCCGCCGGCGCGCTCTGCGTCGCCTTCAGCGGCGGCCCCGATTCCACGGCGCTGCTGCATGTCCTTGCCGGCATCGAGGAAGCGCGCGCGCGCGGACTGCGCGCGGTGCACGTCGACCATGGCCTGCATGCGCACAGCGGCGCATGGGCGGAGCAGGCGCGGCAGTTCTGCTCCGTGCTGGAAATCGAATGCACTGTCGTGCGTGTGCAGGTGGAGCGGCACGGCGGCGAAGGCATCGAAGCCGCCGCGCGCCATGCACGCTATGCGGCCTTCGCCGAGGTGCTGCGCGCGGGCGAATGGCTGCTGCCCGGCCACCATCGCGACGACCAGGCCGAGACCGTGCTGCTCAAGCTGCTGCGCGGCAGCGGGCCGGAAGGCCTGGGCGGCATGCGCGAACTGCGCCCGCTCGGCGCCGGCATGCTTTGGCGCCCGTTGCTGCAGACGCCGCGCGAGGTGTTGCGCCAATACGTGCAGCGCCATCATCTGCCGGTGATCGACGATCCGTCGAACGCCGACACGCAGCTCTCGCGCAACTATCTGCGCAACGAAATCCTGCCGCATGTGGTCGGGCATTGGCCGCACGCGATCGACTCCATCCTGCACGCCGCTGCGCATCAGCGCGCCGCCGCCGACGCGCTGCGCACGCAATGGCTGGCCTCGTTCGCGCAGTTGCACGACAACGCCACCGGCAGCCTCGATGCGGCCGCCTGGCTGGCCCTGCCGCCGGCGCTGCGCGATCCGCTGCTCGATCACTGGCTGCGCGCGCGCGGCCGGCGTATCCCCACCCTGGCGCAACGCGCACAGATCGAGCGCCAGCTGCGCGAGCTGCGCGAAGGCCGCGTGCCCTGCATCCACTGGCCGGACACCGACCTGCGCATCTGGAAGGGGCGGCTGTGGGCGCTGGCGCCCGCACGGACGCTGCCGCCGGACTGGCAGGCGGCCTGGACGGGACAGCCGCTGACGCTGCCCGACGGCAGCCTGCTGGCATGGCAGGGCCCGCCGCTGCGTGAGGCGCTGACCGTGCGGCTGCGCCGGGGCGGCGAACGCATCCGTCCCAGCGGCGACCGCCATACGCGGGAACTGCGCGACCTGTTCCAGCAGGCTGGACTGCCGCCGTGGCGGCGCGCGGCCTGTCCGCTGATCTATGCCGGCGACGAGCTGCTCGCGGTGGCCGACCGGTGGCGCAGCGAAGCGGGCGAAATCTGGTTCCGCGGCGCCGGCGGAACGCCGCACTGGCGTTGCGCGGATTGATTCCGGACGGTCGCTGCGTTAATTTTTCCGGCCATGGCCAAGCCTGCTCCCTCCCCCGCCGAACCCGCTTCTCCCGCCGATTTCGAACATTCGCTGGACGAGCTCGAGCAGCTGGTGGCGCGCATGGAAGGCGGCGACCTGAGCCTGGACGATTCCCTGGCTTCGTTCGAACGCGGCATCGGCCTCTACCGGCATTGCCAGCAGGCGCTGGAACAGGCCGAACTGCGCGTGAGGCTGCTGCTCGATCCTGAAGCCCCCGACAGCGCAGAACCGTTTGAACCCGAACTTTGATCTAGGTCCGGCGCTCAGGGCGTTGATCGCCCGCGCCGACCAGGCCCTGGCCCGGGCCCTCCCCGCCGAAGACCGCTCCCCCGCCGAACTGCACCGCGCCATGCGCTATGCCGTGCTGGGCGGCGGCAAGCGGCTGCGCCCGCTGCTGGTGTATGCGGCCGGCCACGCTTTGGGCGAGGACGGCGACGCGCTCGATGCGCCGGCCTGTGCGGTGGAACTGATCCACGCCTACTCGCTGGTGCACGACGACCTGCCGGCGATGGACGACGACGACCTGCGCCGCGGCCGCCCCACCTGCCACGTGGTGTTCGGCGAGGCGATGGCGATCCTGGCCGGCGACGCCCTGCAGGCGCTGGCCTTCGAACTGCTGGCCAACGACGCCGGCGCCGACGCCTCGCGCTGCGTGGCGATGCTGCGCACGCTGGGCCGCGCCTGCGGCGCCGAAGGCATGGCCGGCGGACAGGCGCTGGACCTGGCCGCGGTCGGCCACCCGCTCAGCCTGGCCGAGCTGGAACACATGCACGCCTGCAAGACCGGCGCGCTGATCCGCGCCTCGGTCCGGCTCGGCGCGCTCGCCGCGACGGCGGACCCATCCGCGCTGGATGCGCTGGACCGCTACGCCCACGCCGTGGGCCTGGCCTTCCAGGTGCGCGACGACATCCTCGATGTCGAGGGCGAGTCCGCGGTGATCGGCAAGACCGCCGGCAAGGACGCGGCCGCCGACAAGCCGACCTTTCCCTCGATCATCGGCCTGGACGCCTCGCGCGCGCGGCTGGACGAGCTCACCGCCACGGCGCTGGAGGCGATCGCCGCGCTGGGCGAACGCGGCGCCCTGCTGGAGCGGCTGGCGCTGTACGCGGCCAGGCGCCACCACTGAGGCGCGCTCCGCTCCGGCACCAACGAAAAGAGGCAGCCCGGAGGCTGCCTCTTTTTTTGTCGCCGCGACGCCCGCTTACTTGATCAGGCGCAGGCAGAACGGGTAGCGGTAACGCTCGCCTTCGTTCGACTTGATGGTCGCCATGATCACCAGGACCAGCCAGGCGATGCCGATGATGATGCCTGCCGGCACGGCCAGGATGATGCCTATTCCTAAGGTCAGCACGGTGATCAGCAGCAGCACCACCGCGATGATCGCCATGGTGATGTTGAAGTTCAGCGCTTCCTTGGCCTGGTCGTCGACGAAGGGCATGGTCTCGCGCTTGACCAGCCAGATGATCAGCGGCCCCAGGAAGCAGCCGATGCCGAACCAGGCGCCGGTGACCAGGGTGCCCAGCAGGGCCGACAGGTGGGCCAGCATGGCCCACTGGCGTTCCTCGGGGGTGGGCATGTCCGAGGGCGGAGTGGGATCGCTTGAAGGCTCGACGGATTCGGGTGGGACGCTCATGCGTGCTCTCCTGGCCATGCGGTGATCCGGCCTCGGTGCCGGTGGCGCCGATGCTAGCAAGGGCTGCGACGGTTTGCCGAGCCAACCGTAGACCTAGCGTCAGCCCTCACGTTGGAATCCTTCTCCCGCCGGGAGCACGCGGGGAGCGCACATGGATGTGCGCGGCTCTGAGGAGCGAGGAAGGTGCCGGCAGGCGGATGAGGGTTCGGCCGGAGTCGTGAACATCACTTCCGCGCTCCGCCCGTACCCTCACCCCAACCCCTCTCCCGGCGGGAGAGGGGCTCAAGCGAAAGCTCACTCGCCCGCGATGGTCATCTTGTCCAGCAGGATCGACCCGGTCAGCAGATGCGAGCGCGGGTCCACGTCCGCCCCCACTGCCTGGATACCCAGGTACATCTCGCGCAGGTTGGCGGCGATGGTGATCTCTTCCACCGGGTAGGCGATGCGGCCGTTCTCCACCCAGAAGCCGGCCGCGCCGCGCGAATAGTCGCCGGTGATGGTGTTCACGCCCTGCCCCATCACCTCGGTCACCAGCAGGCCGGTGCCCAGGCGCCGGAGCATGCCGTCGAAGTCCTCGCGGCCCTGGTCGGCGGCGCCGGCCTCCACGATCAGGTTGTGGATGCCACCGGCGTTGCCGGTCGATTCCAGGCCCAGCTTGCGGGCCGAATAGCTGCCCAGCACGTAGCGCGCCAGCACGCCGTCCTCGACCAGCGAGCTGTCGCGGGTGGCCACGCCCTCGGCATCGAACGCGCCCGAGCCCTGGCCGCGCGACAGCAAGGGCCGCTCCACGATGCGCAGCCACGACGGCATCACTGGCTTGCCGACGTGGTCGAGCAGGAAGCTGGCGCGCCGGTACAACGCGCCGCCGCTGACCGCGCCCACCAGGTGGCCGATCAGGCCGCGCGCGATCTCCGGCGCGAACAGCACCGGACTCTGCCGCGTCGACAGGCGACGCGCGCCCAGCCGCGCCAGGGTGCGCCCGGCCGCCTTGTCGCCCAGCGCCTGCGCGTCCATGAAATCGCCGGCGCTGCGCACGCTGTCGTACCAGTAGTCGCGCTGCATGCCGTCGTCGTCCCCGGCGATCAGCGACAGCGACAGCGAATGCCGCGTGCCGCGCTCGCGCCCGATGAAGCCATGCGAATTGGCGTAGACCGACAGGCTCTCGCCCACCTGCACGCTGGCGCCCTCGGAATTGGTGATGCCCGCGTGCGCTCGGCCGGCTGCCTCGATGCGCTGGCCCAGTTCGATCGCCGCCGGCGTATCCAGCGCCCACGGGTGCCACAGGTCCAGGTCGGGGAAGGCATCGGCCATGCGCGCCGGATCGGCGAGGCCGGCGGCGGGGTCTTCCTCGGTATAGCGGGCGATCGCGCAGGCCTGGTCTAGCGTGGCCTGGACCGAGTCCGGATTGAGGTCCGCGGTGCTGGCCGAGCCCTTGCGCTGCCCGAAGTACACGGTGAGGCCGAAACCGCGGTCGCGGTTGTGCTCCACCGTCTCCACTTCGCCCAGGCGCACGTTCACGTTGAGCCCGGTGTCGATGCTGGCGGCTACCTCGGCCTGGCTGGCGCCGGCGGCGCGGGCGCGGCGGATGACGTCCTGCGCGAGCTCGGCGAGGCGATCCAGGTCCTGCTGGCTGCGGTCGGAGGGGCGGTCGGAGGGAACGAGGGTCGCGCTCACGTGGGCTTCCTGAATGCTGGCGGGTAGAATACGCGGCCCATTCCTGCTCGAACCGCGCGGCCTCCCGAATTGGGGGCACCGCGGCCGATGCAAAGCCTTCGCCGCGGAGAAAAGCGCCATGGTGCCGGAGACCGGCCTTTACCGTCACTACAAAGGGCAGCCTTACCGCGTGCTCGGCACCGCCCGCCACAGCGAGACGATGGAAGCGCTGGTGGTCTACCAGGCGCTGTACGGCGAACATGGCCTGTGGGTCCGTCCCGCCGCGATGTTCTGCGAGACCGTGCAGGTGGACGGCAAGACCGTGCCGCGCTTTGCGCTCGAACGCGCCGAACCCGGTATCGCCATCGGCGCTTCCGTCGCCGCGCCCTGAAGCATGAAGAGACAGAACCCGTGAATCGCACCTATACCGACGACCCCGATCACGACTACGGCCCGACGCGCACGCAGCAGCGCCGCGATGCGCTGGCCGTGCTCGAGCTGGCCCAGCAGCTGGTGGACCTGCCGCCGAGCCGCCTGGCCAAGCTCGACCTGCCGGAGGACGTGCTGCGCGAGATCGCCAACACGCGCAAGATCACTTCGCACATCGCGCGCAAGCGCCAGCTCGGCTTCCTCGCCAAGACCATGCGCAAGCACGACAGCGAGGTCTTCGACGGCGTGCGCGCCGCGCTGGGCGAGAACCGCGAGCGCCAGCGCCAGGAAACGGCGGCGATGCATCGCCTGGAAGCGACCCGCGACAGGCTGCTCGACGACGAGGACAACGCACTGCCGCAGCTGATCGCCACCTATCCGCAGCTCGATCGCCAGCACCTGCGCTCGCTGCTGCGCCAGGCGCGGCTGGAGCGCGAGAAGAACAAGCCCCCGCGCGCGTACCGCGAGATTTTCCAGCTGCTGAAAGACCTGGCCGCAGCGGGCGACGAGTGACGCAGGTTGGGGGGAGCCAAAGGCGAACCCCAACGTTGCGACCCACCTGCACGCCAGTTGGGGTTCGCCTTTGGCTCACCCCAACCTACGGCGGCGCTACGATGCGGTGCCGCCCACCGTCATGCCATCCACGCGCAAGGTCGGCTGGCCCACGCCCACCGGCACGCTCTGCCCGTCCTTGCCGCACACGCCGACGCCTTCATCGAGCGCCAGATCGTTGCCGATCATCGACACGCGCGTGAGCACGTCCGGGCCGCTGCCGATCAGGGTGGCGCCCTTCACCGGCACGGTGACCTTGCCGTCTTCGATCAGATAGGCCTCGCTGGCGGAGAAGGTGAACTTGCCGCTGGTGATGTCGACCTGGCCGCCGCCGAAGTTCACCGCGTACAGGCCGCGCTTGACCGAGCGGATGATCTCCTGCGGATCGTGCTGGCCGGCCAGCATGTAGGTGTTGGTCATGCGCGGCATCGGCAGCTGCGCGAAGGATTCGCGGCGGCCGTTGCCGGTCGGCTGCATGCCCATCAGGCGCGCGTTGAGCTTGTCCTGCATGTAGCCCTTGAGGATGCCGTCCTCGATCAGGGTGGTGCACTCGGTCGGCGTGCCCTCGTCGTCGATGCTGAGCGAGCCGCGGCGGCCCGGCAGGGTGCCGTCGTCGACCACGGTGACGCCGGGCGCCGCCACGCGCTGGCCGATGCGGCCGGCGAAGGCGGAGCTGCCCTTGCGGTTGAAGTCGCCTTCCAGGCCGTGGCCGATCGCCTCGTGCAGCAGCACGCCGGGCCAGCCGGGGCCAAGCACCACGGTCATGCTGCCGGCCGGCGCATCGACCGCGTCGAGATTGACCAGGGCCTGGCGCACCGCCTCGTCGGCGAAGGCCAGGGCGCGGCCGTTTTCCATCAGCTCGCGATAGCCGTAGCGGCCGCCACCGCCGGCATGGCCCTGCTCGCGGCGGCCGTTCTGCTCGGCGATCACCTGCACGCTCAGGCGCACCAGCGGGCGCACGTCCGCGGCCAGGGTGCCGTCGGAGGACGCCACCAGGATGGTGTCCATGATCGCCGCGATGCTGACCATCACCTGCTTCACGCGCGGATCGCGCGCGCGCGCATAGGCATCCACCTCGCGCAGCAGGGCGATCTTGTCGGGGTTGGGCAGGCTTTCCACCGGATCGATCGCCGGATACAGCGCTCGCGCGCCATGCAGCGCCAGCGGCTTGCCGGCGCCGTTGCCGTCCTGGGCGATCGCCCGCGCGGCGCGCGAGGCGTCCAGCAGCTGCGGCAGCACGATCTCGTCGGAATAGGCGAAGCCGGTCTTCTCGCCGGCGATGGCGCGCACGCCCACGCCCTGCTCGATCGAGTGGTTGCCGTCCTTGACGATGCCCTCTTCCAGGATCCACGACTCGCTGCGCGAATGCTGGAAATACAGGTCCGCGGCGTCGATGGACGGGCCCATCAGCTGGGCGAACACGCGGTCGAGGTCGGTGGCGGCCAGGCCGCCCGGCGCCAGGAGGCGGCGCTCGGCCTGGGCGATCAATGAATCCATAGGTTCTTAGGCCATGTCGATGGGAACGCAGACTGTAGCAAGTGGGGGCCGGCGCCAGCCGTTTAAAGCCGCAGTGGAGCAGCGCGGCCCCGGCCGGCTACCATGCTCCAGGCTGGCCGGGACGGACCGGCGCCCCACGTGAAGGACCACCGATGAGCGACACCTCCAAACGCGAGCTGGCCCACAAGGTCATCGACCGCACTGTCAAAGCCCCGCTCGAGGACACCCGCGAACTGCTGCATCGCGACGGCGAGCTCAAGCCGGGCCTGGGCAAGATCAGCAGCGTGCTCGCATTGTCTCTAGGCATCCTCAGCCTGCTCGGCGTGCTGGCCTTTCACTTCCCGCAGTACCTGACCACGCCGGACCTGCGCCACAAGTATTCCGTCGACGTGCTGCGCCAGCTGCTGTTGGCGGCGCTGCTGATCGCCGGCGGCATCTCGCTCGGCAACGTGATCCTCGGCCGCCTGCGCAACATCAATATCGTCGCCTTCGCCCTGGTGGTCGCCGCCACCGCGATGGGCGGCTCGCGCGTGCCGGTGGGCAGCTTTCCCGACCACACGCCGTACATCGGGCTGGACTGGTTCATCCTCGACCTGCTCGGCTCGACGCTGATCTTCGTGGTGATCGAGAAGCTGTTCCCGCTGTACAAGGGCCAGTCGCTGTTCCGCAAGGAATGGCAGACGGACCTCAAGCATTTCGCGGTGAACCATTTCATCGTCGGCCTGGCCCTGCTGGTGGTGAACTTCCTGCTGCACCACCTGTTCGGCTGGCTGGTCTCCAGCGGCTTCCAGCAGACCGTGCGCGATATCGCCTTCGTGCCGCAGCTGCTGCTGTGCATCCTGGTGGCGGACCTGGCGCAGTACTGGACGCACCGCGCGTACCACGAGGTGCCGTTCCTGTGGCGGTTCCACGCGGTGCACCACAGCGTGAAGACCATGGACTGGCTGGCCGGCTCGCGCCAGCACATGCTGGAGCTGATCTTCACCCGCGTGTGCGTGCTGGCGCCGCTGTACATCCTGGGTTTCAGCGAAGGCGTGATGAATGCCTACATCATCGTGGTCGGCTTCCAGGCGGTGTTCAACCACGCCAACGTGCACCTGCCGTGGGGCCCGCTGAAATACCTGGTGGTAACGCCGGACTTCCACCACTGGCACCACGCCTCCGACGACGAGGCGATCGACAAGAACTACGCGGCGCACTACGCCTTCCTCGATTACCTCTTCGGCACCGCGGTGAAGTCGACGAAGAAATTCCCGGAGAAGTACGGCGTGGTCGGCGACTACATGCCGGACGGCTTCGTGCGCCAGCAGCTGTTCCCGTTCCGCGGCAGCACCAAGCCCGTCGAACCCACGGAATCCTGAGCGCGCCGATCCTGAGCGCGCTCAGCGCGCCGAGCTGCTCGCCGGCGCCGGTGCGGTGAGGGGTGCGGGAGCCGTGGACGACGCGGCTTCCGCGGCGGAGAGGTTCTTCTTCTCCACCAGCGAAATATCCGGCTTATCCCAGCTGCCGCCGATGTGATAGCGCGCGCTGGCCACGCGGTTGAGACCGCGTCCGAGCAGTCCCTGCGCGACGAAACCCGCGGCCGCGCCGAGCGGCCCGGCCACCACCGCGCCGACGATCGGCAGGCTGCTGCCCAGATGCGGGATCACCAGCGCCTGCTGGTCGTAGTCCTTCGCGCGCAGGCCGGTGCGCCCCTTGATATTGATCTCCGCCGCCGGTCCGCGCATGGACAGGTTGTTGGTGGTGGCGTTGCCGTCGGCCAGCACGAAGTCGCCGGTGATCGAGTCGAACGCCAGCCCCTTGCCGAACACGTCGCCGAAATCCAGGGTCAGGCGGCGCGGCAGCTCCACCAGCGACACCAGGCCGAACAGACGGCCTACGCCGGGGGCGACCTCGGGAATGCTGCCGTCGGTAACCTGGATGCCGAGCTTGCCGTCCATGTTGGCCAGCTCCATCGCCGACGGCGCGCCGGGCCAGGTGGCGTCCAGGTGCGCGCGCGTCTTGCCGCCGTTGAACAGGCCGGCGAAGCCGAACGCGCCGAGCATGTCGCCGAGGTTTTCCGCGGCGAAATCGATGCGCAGATGGCTGCGGCTGCTGGTCGCCGTGCCGTCCCAGTCGCCGCTGCCGTTGATCTGCACGCTGCGCGACTGCGCGCGCAGCTGGTCGATATGCAGGCCGCGGTCGGTCGGCCAGGTTTCCAGGCGCGCCTCGCCGAGCCTGGATTCGCCGAAGCGCAGGTCGCCGACCCAGAGGTGGAACGGCGGCAGGGACGATGGCGTGATGCCGGTGTTGGCCGGATCGGTCTTCGGCGGGTCGCCGGGATTGGTCTTGGCGTCGCTGGAGCGGCCGCTGGTCTTGGGCCAATACAGCCGCTGCAGGCGTGCGGTGACGCCGCGCTTGTCGAGATCGTCGGTGGGCACGATGAAACGCCCGACGATATCCGCGCTGTCCACGTCCACGTTCAACTGCCCGCTCTCCGGCGCGGCCTGGATGCGCATCGACGGAAACGGATGGCCGAACAGCTCGGCCTGGTCCGCGCTCACGTCGATGCTCTCCAGCCCCGGCCCGCCGGTGCTGCTGCCGGCCACGGCGCGCTGCACCCAGCCGGTGACGTCCATGCGCGCGGCGCGCCCGCGCACGCGGATGCCCTTGTCCGGCACGGTGTCGGGCATGCGCGTGCCGAAGGCGAAACTCGCGGCCAGCGGGCGCTTGTCGTCAGGCAGGCGGAAGCGCTGGCGCATCACCTGGCCCAGCGCGATCTGCAGGTCGCCGCCCGACACCGGCAAGGTCAGCGCCAGGTGCGTCGGCAGGCTGGCGTCGGCGGATTTCTTCAGCGGCGCCGGCAGGTCCAGCGCCATGCCGGCGAAGTTGGTGTCCAGGGTCAGCAGCTGCGCGGCATTGGCCACGGTGTCCGGGCGCACGATGTCGAAGCCCACGGTGGTGTCGCTGCGGCCGCTGGCGACGTCTTTCAGCCAGTCCAGCTGGGACAGTCCCTGCACCAGCTCGGCCATGCCGTAGCGGCCGCTGAGGCGCGCGGAGAACTCGGTGTCCGGCCGGCCGGTGGCGCCGGCGATGGCGATGTCCAGCTTGGACGGCTGGCCGCGGAATACGGTGTCCAGCGCCCCGGCGCGGAAGCCGTGCCCGTCGAAGCTCGCCTGGCCGCTGATCTTGTCGAGCTTGAGGTTCCAGTCCGGCGCGTTGAGGTCGACGTCCTTCAGGTCGGTAGTGCCGTTGAGGAAGAATTCCCTGGCGTTGTTCATCGGCAGCGAGAGATGGAAATCGAAGGTGCCGGCGCCGCCCAGGCTGAGCTTGTTGAGGGTGTCGGCCTGGCGGCTGCCGATCGGGCTGTGCTTGACGAAATCCATCAGGCTGGCGCCGCTGCCGGAGCCGTGCACGTTGAGGTCCAGCACGGTATGGGCCAGATCCGGAATCACCGCCACCGCCCGCTCGGTCTTCACGCCCAGCGATTCGCCGCCGCTGGCTTCGACCAGCATGCTGTTGTTGACGAAGTTGGCGACCGCGTCGATACCCTCGGCGCGCGGCCAGTTCCTGCCGTAGTCCAGGCTCAGCCCGCTGAGCTCGGCGCGGGCTTCGAAGCGGCCTTCGTTGGCGTGGAACGGCCAGTCCTTCAGGTCGCCGCGCACCAGCATGTCGCTGCGCTCGATCTTGCCGGCGACCAGCGCGCGGTCCAGCCATTCGATCGCCTGCGGCGACATGGAATCGATCGGCCAGAACAGCTTGGCCGCATCCATGTCGGCGTGGTCGAGCATGGCGTACAGATCGAGGAAAGGACGTCCGCCCGCATCGGGCAGACGGATCTCGCCGCGCGCCTGCCCGCCGAAGCCCGCGCCGACGAAGTCCAGCGGCTCGATGCCGAGATGCCAGTCGCCGTCCTCATGCCATGCCGCGATATCGCCTGCCAGGCGCGACAGCGCGAAGGGCTTGCGGAAGGTACGCGGGAACCGCAGCACGGTGGCCTGCGGCGGCAGCTCGACCGACAGCGCGCCAGCGTCGCCGCGCAGCACGCCGTCGAGACGGTCGATGCCGGGCAGCTTGCCCACCGCGTCGATGCCCAGGCCGCTGAAGCCGACATTGGCGCTGGCCAGGCCGTCGGCACGCGTCCAGCGCAGCGCCACCTGGCCGAGCTTGCCGCGCGGCTTGCCGGTGCCCAGCCACTGCGCCATGCCCGGCGACAGCTCGGGCTTGAGCGCTGCCCACGGCGCCAGCGCGCCGAGCTGCAGGTCGCGCGCCGCGATCAGCGCCTCGTCGGCATGGCCGTCGGCGCCGTTGTGCACGTCCAGTACCAGCGCGCCGCCGTCGTCCGCACCCCAGCGCACGCGCAAACCCTGCGCGGTCTTGTTCATGTCGCCCAGCGCATGCAGCGAGGCCACCCGCGCCTGGTGTCCCGCGGGATTGGTCAGTGCCAGTCCGTCGAGGTCGAGGCGGGTGAGGTTGCGCACCACTTTCGCGTCGCGCCAGTCCAGCCAGCTGGCGAACGTACCGTTGCCGCTGTCCACCGTATAGCCGCCCAGGTCGATGCCCGCGGCGAAGGCGCGCAGGTCCACCTTGCTGCCGGCGATCCACAGCCGGCCGTCGGCGCCGTCCTCGCGGAAGTTGCCGGCGCCGCGCAGCTCGCCGGCCACGCCTTCGCGCTGCAGGATCGCGCCGACGCGCACGCGGCCGCCCTGCCGGCTCACACGCAATTGCCTGGCCAGCAGCGCGTAATGCTTGCCGGTGGTTTCGTCGGCGATGTCCAGGCGCAGGTCGCGCAGCCACAGCTCGACCGACAGGCGGCCGAACGAAGGATTCTGGCGCTCGCCGCCGCCGGCCACGCCGATGCCGTTGACGTGCCAGCTGCCGTCCTTGCCGCGCGCCAGGTCCAGTTGCATGCCGCGCACGCGCAGGTTGACCAGGTGGCGCGCCGGCATCAGCCAGCCGCCAAGATCCAACTTCAGTTCCGTCTCCGGAATGCTCAGCGCGCTTTCGCCCGGGCCCGCGGCCACCACCGTATTGCGCATCACGAACAGCGGGCCGGACGGTTCCCAGCGCCCTTCCAGCGAGGCGAACGAGACCGGCCGCTCCAGCAGCCGGCTCAGCTGCGCCGCCACCCATTGCGGATGGCTGGCCAGGGTCGGCAGCAGCAGCTGGATCAGCCCGGCGAGCACGGCCAGGCTGATCACGGACACGCCCAGCACCCAGCCCAATGCGCGGGCGATCCGGTGCAGGCGCTGGCGCACGGAAACGTTCACCGGCGGCTCTCGCCGCGCGGTGAACTAGAGGAGAACCACATCGAACTGTTCCTGCGAATAATGCTCTTCGGCCTGGAAGCGTATGCTCTTGGAGATGAACTCTTCCAATTCGGCCACGGCCACCGATTCCTCTTCGAGGATGCGGCCGACCACCTTCGGGCTGGCCATTACCAGCAGTTTTTCCGCGTTGAACTGACGCACCGCGCGGGTGATCTCGCGGAAGATCTCGTAGGTCACCGTCTCGGCGGTCTTCACCGCGCCACGGCCGCCGCAGGCAGGGCACGGCTCGCACAGCTGGCGTTCCAGGCTTTCGGTGGTGCGCTTGCGCGTCATCTCCACCAGGCCCAGCGCGGACATCGGATACACCGTGGTCTTGGCGTGGTCGCGCTGCAGGCCTTTTTCCAGCATGCGCAGCACCTGGCGCTTGTGCTCCTCGTCGGTCATATCGATGAAGTCGATGATGATGATGCCGCCGAGGTTGCGCAGCCGCAGCTGGCGCGCCGCAGCCTGCGCGGCTTCGAGATTGGTGCGATAGACGGTCTCTTCCAGGTTGCGCGTGCCGAGGTAGCCGCCGGTGTTGACGTCGATCGTGGTCATCGCCTCGGTCTGGTCGACGATCAGGTAGCCGCCGGATTTCAGCGGCACTTCTTTCTTCAGCGCGCGCTGGATCTCGTCTTCCACGCCGTACAGGTCGAAGATCGGGCGTTCGCCCGAATAGTGCTCGACGCGGTCGTCCAGGCTGGGCATGAACTTGTGCACGAACTTGACGACCTTCTCGTAGGTCTCGCGCGAATCCACCCGCACCTTCTCGATGTCGTCGTTGAGCATGTCGCGCAGGCTGCGCAGCGGCAGCGAGAGTTCCTCGTAGACGCGCTCGCCGACCTTGGACTTGGCGATGTTCTCCTGCACCACGCGCCACACCTTGCCCAGGTAGGTGACGTCGAAGGCGAGCGACTCGGCGGTCTGCTCCTCGGCGTTGGTGCGCACGATGTAGCCCAGCGGGTTCTCGCCGATCAGCGAGGTCATCACCTCTTTCAGGCGCTGGCGCTCGGCCTCGTCCTCGATGCGCGCGGAAATGCCCAGCGTGCGCGCATGCGGCAGCAGCACCAGGTAGCGCGACGGGATGGACAGATGGGTGGACAGCCGCGCGCCCTTGGTGCCGATCGGGTCCTTCACCACCTGGACCACGATCTCCTGCCCTTCATGCACCAGCTCGGTGATCGACGGCGTGGGGCCGTTGCCGGCTGGTACCACGACCGCCTCGGCGCCTTCGGCGACCACCGGCAAGGGCGGACGCACGATGTCGGAGGCGTGCAGGAACGCCGCGCGCTCCAGGCCGATATCGACGAACACCGCCTGCATGCCCGGCATCACGCGCTGCACGCGACCCTTGTAGACATTGCCCACATAGCCGCGGCGGGAGGCTCGCTCGACATGCACTTCCTGCAGCATGCCGTTTTCCACCACGCCGACGCGGGTTTCGCGCGGCGTCACATTGATCAGAATCTCTTCACTCACCGAACACTCCCCTCTCGGAGGGTCTTTATAGCGGCTGGGCGGACGGGCGTCGATGCGCCAGTGCGCAGCCCGCCAACCCCGTCGTGCCAGCGCCCGCCACCGGACCGGCCGGCGCGGAAGCTGCGTTCCCTCAGACAGGACCGGCGGGTGCGGGGTTCACGCCGGAACGCCGCCGGCTAGGGCCCGGCCGCCGGTGCCGGGCCGCCGGCCGGCGCGTCGTCGGGTTCGCGCTCCCACTGGATCCGGGTGCGCGGGAGGTACTGGGGATATTCGCGCTGGACGAAGGCGATCAGCCCTTCGCGGATGCGGCAGCGCAGGTCCCAGCCCTGGCCGGAGTCGGCCGAGCTGACCAGGGCGCGCAGTTGCATGGCGCGGTCGCCGGCGTCGACCACCTGCAGCACGCAGACGCGGCGGTCCCATTCCCTGGCCTCCTCGCACAGGCGCTCCAGCTCGGCGCGCAGGGGCGGCACGGGCAGGCGGTAATCGACCCACAGGAATACCGTGCCGATCAGCTGGGAGCTGCGGCGCGTCCAGTTCTCGAACGGGTTCTCGATGAACCAGTTCAGCGGCACCACCAGCCGGCGCTCGTCCCAGATGCGCACCACCACGTAGGTGCCGGTGATCTCCTCGATGCGGCCCCATTCGCCCTTCACGATCACCACGTCGTCCAGCCGGATCGGCTGGGCCAGGGCGATCTGCAGGCCGGCGATCAGGTTGCTCAGCACCGGCTTGGCGGCGATGCCCAGCGCCAGGCCGGCAAGGCCGGCCGAGGCCAGCAGGCTGGCGCCGAACTGGCGCACCCCGGGGATGGTCATCAGCACCGCAGCCAGGCCGGCCAGGATGAACAGCACCATGGTCGAGCGGCTGAGCACCCGGACCTGGGTGACTACGCTGCGGGCGCGCAGGTTGTCGGCCTGGTCGACCGGGTGCAGGCGGATCACCAGGTCTTCCAGGGCGCCGATGCAGCGCACTACCAGCCAGGTGAGGGTGGCGATCAGCGCCACCAGCAGCGCATGGTGGAGATCGCCCATCAAGCGCAGCGACTCCACATCCGGCGTGACGCGCAGCGCCACCGACACGGTCAGCAGCGGCACCAGCCATTCCATCGGCGCATTGGCGCGGCTGACCATGCCGTAGGCAGCCGGATGCCGGCGCGACAGCCGCCGCAGCACGGCGCGCGCCACGCGGCGCAGCACGAAGGCCAGCGCCAGCGCGACCGCCACCGTGATGCCGAGGCGGCCAAGCAGATGGTCGTTCCAGAAAGCGGCGAAGTCGGTAGCCATGCGCGATCGGGGGGAGCAGGTCCGCGGCGAGGTCGCGCCCCACCCTGCCGCAGGCCATGTTCACGTCGCGTGGTCTGGATATGAACGGACGCGGCTGCCGTTAAAGTACGGCGATGCAAACCACGCCCATCCTGCTGGCCTGGAGCGGCGGCAAGGACTGCCTGCTGGCCCTGCAAGCCCTGCTGCGCGAGCCGCGCTGGCAGGTGGTGGGCCTGCTGTGCACGGTCAACCGCACCTACCAGCGCGTGGCCATGCACGGCACGCGCCGCGAGGTGCTGCAGGCCCAGGCGCGGGCGCTGGGCCTGCCGCTGCTGGAGGCTGAGCTGGACTGGCCCAGCGGCAACGAGGACTACGAGGCCGCGCAGGCGCGCGCCCTGGCCGAGGCGCGCATGCACTGGCCCGGCGTGCGGCATTGCGCATTCGGCGACCTGTTCCTGGCCGACGTGCGCGACTACCGCGTGCGCCAGCTCGGCGCCTTGAGCTGGCGCGCGGTGTTTCCGCTGTGGGGCGAGGACACCGCCGCGCTGGCGCGGCGCTTCGTCGGCGAAGGCCATCGCGCGGTGCTGTGCTGCGTGGATACGCAGCAGCTCGATGCCGCGTGGTGCGGCCGTCCGTTCGACAACGCGCTGCTGGATACGCTGCCCACCGGCGTCGATCCCTGCGGCGAGCGCGGCGAGTTCCACACGCTCAGCTATGGCGGGCCGCTGTTCCGCCATCCGCTGGCGCTGCGGCGCGGCGAATCCACGCTGCGCGACGGGCGCTTCCAGTACACCGATTTCCTGCTTGCCGATGCCGCGCACTGAGCCGGCGCACATCCTGCCCGACCTGCTGCAGCCGGGGCTTGCGCTGGTGTTCTGCGGCACCGCCGCGGGCAGGCGCTCGGCGGCCGAACAGGCCTACTACGCGCATCCGGGCAACATGTTCTGGCGCGCGCTGCACGCGTCCGGCCTCACCCCGCGCCTGCTGGCGCCGGCCGAATATCCGCTGCTGCCCGGCTACGGCCTGGGCCTCACCGACGTGGCCAAGCTGCACGCCGGCAACGACGACGAACTGCCGCGCGACGCCTTCGACGTGCCGGCGCTGCGCGCCAAGATCGAACGCTACGCGCCCGCCCTGCTCGCCTTCACCAGCAAGGCCGCGGCGCGCGCCGCGCTGGGCCGCGCGGCCGGCTACGGCCTGCAGCCGGAGACCTTCGGCGCAAGCCGGCTGTTCGTGCTGCCGTCGCCGTCCGGGCAGGCGCGCGGGCACTGGGACCTGGCGCCATGGCTGGAGCTGGCGGCGCAGGTGCGCGCCAGCGTTGCCCATGGCCGTCCGGGTGCGTAGGGTGCGGTTCTTCCCAAGGAGGACCTGACCATGCTCAAAGGCAGCTGCCACTGCGGCGCGATCACCCTGGAAGTCGACGCCGCGCCGCCCGAACAGGCGATGGAATGCAATTGCTCGCACTGCAGTCGCAAGGGTTATCTGCTGTGGTTCGTGCCGCGCGAATCGGCCCACGTGCATGCTGCGGACGGCCAGGTCGGCGTCTATCACTTCAACAAGCATGCGATCGCGCACCACTTCTGCAAGCAGTGCGGCTGCGCGCCGTTCGCCCTGGGCACCGCGCCGGACGGCACGGCGATGACGGCAGTGAATGTGCGTTGCCTGGAAGGGATCGACCTGGCGGCCATCAAGCGCATTCCGGTGGACGGGCGCAGCTTCTGATCGGCGACACATGACGTAGGTTGGGGTGAGCCGCAGGCGAACCCCAACAGCCGTCGCGGGATGCAGGCATGTTGGGGTTCGCCTGCGGCTCACCCCAACCTACGAATCGATCAATCGATCGGCGTATGCCGATACTTGATCACGTCGCGCTCCTGCACCAGCGGCGCCTGGTTGCCCCAGGACTGGCGGATGTAGGTGACCACCGCGGCGACGTCGGCGTCGTTGAGCTGCTGCGCGAACGGCGGCATCGAATAGGGCCGCGGATTGCCCTGCGTGGACGGCGCGAAGCCGCCCAGCAGCACCACGCGGATCGCATTGATGCCGGTGGGTTCGTTTACCGAGGAATTGCCGCTGAGCGGCGGATAGACGCCGGCCACGCCCTGGCCGTCCCGGCCGTGGCAGTCGGCGCAGCGCTCGGCGTAGACCTTGGCGCCCTGGTCGAGCATCGGCTTGGTATCCAGCAGCGACGGCTCGTACGACACGCGCGGACGCGCCGGCAGCGACTGCAGGTAAGTGGCGATCGCATGCAGGTCCGCATCGTTCAGATGCTGGGTGCTGCGCGCCACCACCTCGGCCATCGGGCCGAACGCGGCCCCCTTGGCGGACTGGCCGGTCTTCAGCAGGTCGGCGATGTCGCGTTCACTCCAGCCGGCGAGGCCGCCATTGGCCTGCGTGCTGAGATCCGGCGCGTACCAGTTCTGCACCGGGATCTGGCCGCCGGACAGCGACTGGTCGCTGCGCATGCCGCCGAACGAGTCGCGCTCGACGTGGCATTCGTTGCAGTGGCCCAGGCCCTGCACCAGGTAGGCGCCACGGTTCCACTCCGGCGACTTGGTGCTGTCGGCGACGTATTCGCCTTCGCGGAAATACAGCGCGCGCCAGGCCTTCAAGGTGTTGCGCACGTTGTAGGGAAAGCCGAGCCCGGGCTGCTTCGCCGCCTGCTTGAGCGGCGGCAGCGACTGCAGGTAGGCGAAGATGGCCAGCGCGTCGTCGCGCGACACCTTGGTGTACGAGGTGTAGGGGAAGGCCGGATAGAGGAACTGGCCATGGCGGTCGACACCGCTGTGCAGCGCCTGGCGGAACGCTTCGAAGCTCCACTCGCCCAGACCCGTCTCGCGGTCCGGCGTGAGGTTGGGCGCGGGGATGTCGCCGAACGGCGTGCCGACCACGCGGCCGCCGGCGAAACGCGCGCCGCCCTGCCCGGTGTGGCAGGAGGCGCAGTCGCCGACCAGGGTGAGGTATTCGCCCTTGGCGATCAGCGCGGGATCCTTGAGCGCGGCAGCGTCCACCCGGCTGGCCGAACGCGGCACGGACGGCTGGCCGCCGCGCAGGAACAGCCAGCCGGCAAGCCCCAGGCCGAGCAGCACGACGACGGCGATGCCGATGCGGAAGATCTTCATGGCTGCGCTCCCGCGTCGAGCACGCCGCAATGCAGCGGCGGCGCGATCGAACCGGCCGGCTGCGCATGCATGTCCGCCGGCAGCTCGCGGCCGGCCAGCCAGGCCGAGACCGCGCTGATGTCCTCGACGCTCAGGCGGCTGGCGATCTCCGCCATGCAGTCCGGCGCCACAGTGGCGCGCGTCTTGGTCCGCCAGGAGCCGAGCTGCGAGCTGATGTAGTCGTACGGCAGGCCGACCAGGCCGGGCACGTCCGGCTGCACGCCGGTGAACTGCGTGCCGTGGCAGGCCGCGCAGGGCGGGATCTTGCGCGACGGATCGCCCTTGGTGGCCAGCTCCTCGCCGCGCTTGAACGCGTCCGGCGCAATGCGCGGCATCGGCGAGCGCGCGTACGGCACGTCCTGCGCGGCGAAGTATTCGGCGATCTCGCGCATGTAGTCGGGAGTGAGATAGCGCGTGGTGTATTCCATCGGGCCGTACTTGCGCAGGCCGTCCTGGAAGTCCTTCAGCTGGCGCGCGAGATAACCGGCGGGCTTGCCGGCCAGGCGCGGGAAGAAGCCGCTGGACGGCGTGCCTTCACCGCGCTCGCCATGGCAGGCGGTACAGCTGGCGATGCGCTGCTTGAGCGTATCGGGCACGTGCGGCGGCGCGTTGTCCGCCGCCTGCGCGTGCACCGCGCCGGCGATGGCCATGGCGGCTGACAGCACGATGGAGGACCACACACGCCTGGCATGGCACAGCTGGGCTCTCGTATCCATCCGGCGATTATATGCGTCGACCCGGGGTCCATCCGGCTACGATGCGGCCTCATGCCGCACGACCGGAGACCGCCGTGACCCGCCTGCCGCTCTCGCTTTCGCTCGCCGCCCTGCTGCTCGCCAGCACCGCCCTGCCCGCCCAGTCGGCCGATCCTGCGCTGGCCTGGGCCTCGATCAAGGAACTGCAGCAGCGCATGGATGCCGGGCAGCTGCGCAGCGAGGCGCTGGCGCGATTGTTCCTGGAGCGCATCCAGCGCATCGACCGCGACGGCCCGGCGCTGCGCGCGGTGCTGGAAACCAATCCGGATGCGCTCAAGCTCGCCGCGCAGATCGACCGGCAGAAGCCGAAGGGCGCCTTGCGCGGCATCCCGGTGCTGCTGAAGGACAACATCGATACCGGCGACCGCATGCTCACCACCGCCGGATCGCTGGCCCTGGCCGACGCGCCGCCGGCGCCGCGCGATGCAGGCCTGGTGGCGCGGCTGCGCAAGAACGGCGCGCTGATCCTGGGCAAGACCAACCTCAGCGAGTGGGCCAACATGCGCTCCAACCACGCCAGCAGCGGCTGGAGCGCGCGCGGCGGGCAGACGCGCAATCCGTACGCGCTGGACCGCAATCCCTGCGGCTCCAGCGCCGGCTCGGGCGCGGCGGTGGCGGCGGGCCTGGCCACGGTGGCGATCGGTTCGGAAACGGACGGCTCGATCATCTGCCCCGCCGCGGCGAACGGCATCGTCGGCATCAAGCCGACGGTCGGCCTGGTCAGCCGCAGCGGCATCGTCCCGATCAGCCACAACCAGGACACGGCCGGCCCGATGGCGCGCACGGTGGCCGATGCGGCCGCGGTGCTGGGCGCGATCGCCGGCAGCGATCCGCGCGATCCGGCCACGGCCGAGGCGGACAAGCATGCGACCGACTACACGCGCTTCCTCGACCCGAACGGCTTGAAAGGCAAGCGCATCGGCGTGGTGCGGGGACTGGCCGGGGCGGAACCGAATGCCGACCGCATCCTCGAGCAGTCGATCGCGCTGATGAAGGCGCAAGGCGCGGTGATCGTCGATCCGGTGGAGCTGCCGCATCTGAAGGAGCTGGGCGATCCGGAGCTCACCGTGCTGCTGTATGACCTCAAGCAGGATATGCAGGCGTATCTCGCTACCCGCACCGGCACGTCGATGAAGACGCTGGCCGACCTCATTGCGTTCAACAAGCGCGAGGCCGAACGCGAGATGCCGTGGTTCGGCCAGGAACTGTTCGAGCAGGCGCAGGCCAAGGGGCCGCTGACCGACAAGGATTACGTGGAAGCACAGGCCAAGGCGAAGCGCTTCGCCGGGCCGGAGGGCATCGACGTCGCGCTGGCCAAGGATCATCTGGATGCGCTGCTGGCGCCGTCCTGGGGACCGACCTTCGTGACCGATCCGGTGCTCGGCGACCACGTGGTGAGCGGCGATCCGACCGTGGGCGGCGCGTCCCAGCCGGCGGCGGTGGCGGGCTATCCGTCGATCACGGTGCCGGCCGGTTTTGCGCACGACCTGCCGGTCGGCATCGTGTTCTTTGGCGCGAAGTGGAGCGAGCCGACCTTGATCACGATCGCCTATGGCTACGAGCAGCATGCGCAGGCGTGGCGGGCGCCGAGGTTCCTGGATACGGTGGGCGGGAAGCCGGTGATGGCGGATGCTGATCACGTCTTGGAAATGACACGCTAACGCATAGCTGATAAATCACTGCAAATGAAAAGGGGCGCCTGAAAGCGCCCCTTTTTTCATTGCATGCTCTACGCTCGTCCGCCCTTCTGCGACTTGTGCACGATCAGCATCGCCAACTCCAGCGACTGCTCGTAGTTGAGGCGCGGATCCACCGTCGACTTGTAGGCGCGGTCGAGATCGGCCTCGCTGAGGTCGCGCGCGCCGCCCATGCATTCGGTGACGTCCTCGCCGGTGAGCTCCAGGTGCACGCCGCCCAGGCGCGTGCCGGCGGCCGCGTGGATGTCGAAGGCCTGGTCCAGTTCACCGCGGATATTGTCGAAGCGGCGGGTCTTGTAGCCGTTCGAGGTGCTCTCGGTATTGCCATGCATCGGATCGGCCACCCACAGCACGCGGCGGCCGGCGCGCTTGACCGCGTCCAGCAGCGGCGGCAGCGCCTTGGCGATCTGCGCGTTGCCCATGCGATGGATCAGGGTAAGGCGGCCGGGTTCATCGTCGGGATTGAGCGCCTCGACCAGCGGCAGCAGTTGTTCCGGCGTCACCGACGGACCGACCTTTACCGCGATTGGATTGCGGATGCCGCGGAAATACTCCACGTGCGCGCCGTCCAGCGCGGCGGTGCGCATGCCGATCCAGGGGAAGTGCGTGGACAGGTTGAACCAGCCCGGATGGCGCGGCACCTGGCGCGTCAGCGCCTCTTCGTAGTGCAGCAGCAGGGCTTCGTGCGAGGTGAAGAAGTCGACGCGGGTGAAGCCGGCGATCGGCCCGGCCAGGGTTTCCATGAAGCGCAGCGAATCGCCGATGCCGGCGACCATGCGGCGGTATTCGGCGGCCAGCGGCGAGTGCTCCACCCAGGCCAGGTCCCAATATTCCGGGTGATGCAGGTCGGCGAAGCCGCCGTCGATCAGCGCGCGCACGAAGTTCATGGTCAGCGCCGAATGCGCATGCGCCTGGATCAGGCGCTGCGGATCGGCGCGCCGCGCCTCGGCGGTGAATTCGGGACTGTTGACCAGGTCGCCGCGGAAGCTGGGCAGGGTTACGCCGTCGCGCGTTTCCATGTCAGTCGAACGCGGCTTGGCGTACTGCCCGGCGAAGCGGCCCACGCGCAGCACCGGCATGCGCATGCCGTGCACCAGCACCAGGCTCATCTGCAGCAGTACCTTGAGCCGGTTGGAGATCACCGGGCTGGTGCAGTCGGCGAAGCTTTCGGCACAGTCGCCGCCCTGCAGCAGGAAGCGCTGGCCTTCCTGCGCCTCGGCCAGCGCCTGCTTGAGCGCGAGCACTTCCCACGAGGTGACCAGGGGCGGCAGGCGCGCGAGGTGCGCGGTGGCCTGGGCGAGCTCGCCGGCGTTCTCGTACAGCGGCTGCTGCAGTGCCGTGCGGCGCTGCCAGGAAGCGGGCGTCCACGCGGATGGCGAGGTGGACAGCTGGATATCGGCGTTCATGGCGAAGCGCTTCCTCTCGATCTTCATTGCCGCGCGCGGCGGGTGGCGGCGACCAGCACCAGTGCCAGCAGCGCCACGTACCAGAGCAGGGTCCACGCCGGCATCGGCAGGCCGAGGATGGGTTCGACCTTGGCGCATTCGCCCGAGCCGGTGAACACCATCTTCAGCACCTTGGCCATGGGGAACGCGTCCATCATGTAGCCGAGATTCGGGCCGCAGGCGGGGATCTGGTCGGCCGGCAGGGTCTGGATCCACAGGTGGCGTGCCGCGGTGGCGATGCCGCCGATGCCGCCCAGGATCGCGCCCACCGCATAGGTCCAGCGCGCAGCTTTGCCCTTGGGACCATGGATGGCGCCGACCAGGAAGAATACGCCCATCACCATGAAGGCGATGCGCTGGAAGATGCACAGCGGACAGGGCTCCATGTGCAGCCCGTATTCGGCGTAGAGCGCGAATCCGAGCAGGGCGGCGCAGATCAGGAAGCCGATGAGGAAAGAGGTGCGGTACGACCAGCGGAGTGGATTCATGGCCAGCGGACTGTTGCAGTGCGGAACGGCGACATTACCCGCTCACTGGAGCGCTGTCAGCACGCTTTCGGCCTATGGCCGTCTAAATGTTTCGACATGTTTCGACATGTTTCGACGGTCTTCGGCAGCCGGAACCGAAAAGAAAAACCCCGGTCGGATACCGACCGGGGTTCTGGTATGGCTTGCGTTGAGCCTGGTCTTACTCGGCGTCGACGGCTTCGCCGCGCGGACGATCCACCAGCTCGACATAAGCCATCGGGGCGTTGTCGCCCGGACGGAAGCCGCACTTGAGGATGCGCAGGTAGCCGCCCGGACGCTGGCTGTAGCGCGGGCCGAGCTGCACGAACAGCTTGCCCACGGCTTCCTTGTCGCGCAGGCGCGAGAAAGCGAGGCGGCGGTTGGCGACGCCGTCGGTCTTGGCGAGCGTGATGAGCGGCTCGGCGACGCGGCGCAGTTCCTTGGCCTTCGGCAGGGTGGTGCGGATCAGCTCGTGCTTGATCAGCGAGGCGGCCATGTTGCGGAACATGGCTTCGCGGTGGCTGCTCGTACGGTTGAGCTTGCGACCGGATTTCTGGTGGCGCATGACGTTTACTCTCTATGTCTGTTGTTATGAAAAACCGGTCGGAATGACCGGCTTCCCGCGGTTACCCGCTATTCAAGGCTCTAAGAACGCCTCGTTATAAGAGCGCGGCCTCTATGGACCGCTTCCAGCTTCCGGTAGAACTGCGCATGGCATCCGCCGGATCTTTCAAATGCACGGGGCGATCGAAAACCGATCGCCCCGCTTATTGCATCAGCCCAGCTGCATGCCGTGCGACAGGCCCGGCGGCGGCCAGTTCTCGAGCTTCATGCCCAGGGCCAGGCCACGACCGCCAAGGACGTCCTTGATCTCGGTCAGCGACTTCTTGCCCAGGTTCGGCGTCTTCAGCAGCTCGACCTCGGTCTTCTGCACCAGGTCGCCGATGTAGTAGATGCTCTCGGCCTTCAGGCAGTTCGCCGAACGCACGGTGAGCTCCAGATCGTCGATCGGACGCAGCAGCAGCGGATCGAACCCGCCCTTCTCCGCCTTGTCGGTGGCGCTCTCGCGACGCGAGAAGTCACCGAACACCGACAGCTGGTCGTTGAGGATCTCGGCGGCCTTGCGGACCGCGTCTTCCGCACCGATGGTGCCGTTGGTCTCGATGTCCAGCACGAGCTTGTCGAGGTTGGTGCGCTGCTCGACACGAGCCGCATCCACTTCGTAAGCCACGCGCAGCACCGGCGCGAACGAGGCATCCAGCTGCAGGCGACCGATCGGACGAGCTTCCTCGTCCGGATGCTGGCGCGAACTGGCCGGCTGGTAGCCGACGCCGCGACGCACCTTCAGGCGCATGTTGAGCGAGATGTCCTTGGTCAGGTGGCAGATCACGTGCTCGGGATTGACGATCTCCACCGTGTGGTCGACCGTGATGTCACCGGCCGTGACCACGCCCTTGCCCTTCTTGGACAGGGTCAGCGTGACTTCGTCGCCCGTATGCTGGCGGATGGCCACTTCCTTGAGGTTGAGCAGGACTTCGATCACGTCCTCCTGCAGGCCCTCGAGGGTGGTGTACTCGTGAAGCACGCCGTCGATCTCGACCTCGACAATGGCGCTGCCGGGGATCGAGGAGAGCAACACGCGACGGAGCGCGTTGCCCAGGGTGTGGCCGAAACCACGCTCGAGCGGCTCGACCACCACCTTGGCGCGGTTCGGTGCGAGCTGCTCGACGCTGAGGCCGCGAGGCCGCAGCACGCTAGTTGACGAAACTGCCATGCAGTGCTCCGGTAATTACTTCGAATAAAGCTCGACGATCAGGCTTTCGTTGATGTCGGACGGCAGATCGCCACGATCCGGCACAGCCTTGAAGGTGCCCTCGAACTTCTTGGCGTCCACTTCGACCCACTGCGGACGCAGGTCCATGGTGTCGAACACGGTCGCCGCTTCCTGCACGCGCAGCTGGGTGCGCGCACGCTCGGTCAGCGCGACCTGGTCGCCCGGACGGACCTGATAGGACGGGATGTTCACCTTCTTGCCGTTGACCAGCACCGCCTTGTGGCTGACCAGCTGGCGGGCCTGGGCGCGGGTGACCGCGAAGCCCATGCGGTAAACGACGTTGTCCAGACGGCTTTCCAGCAGGCGCAGCAGGTTCTCGCCGGTGTTGCCCTTCAGGGTCGAGGCCTTGCTGTAGTAGTTGCTGAACTGACGCTCGAGCACACCATAGATGCGCTTGACCTTCTGCTTCTCACGCAGCTGCAGCGCGTAGTCCGACATGCGCATGCGCTTGTTGGCGCCATGCTGGCCGGGCTTGTTCTCCAGCTTGCACTTGGAGTCGATGGCGCGCGCCGGGGACTTCAGGCTGAGGTCCGAACCCTCACGACGCGCGAGTTTGCAGGTAGCTCCACGATAACGTGCCATGGTCTATAGCTCCTTAGACTCGACGCTTCTTGGGGGGACGGCAGCCGTTATGCGGAATCGGCGTGACGTCGATGATGTTCAGGACCTTGTAGCCCAGCGCGTTCAGCGAACGCACGGCCGACTCGCGGCCCGGGCCGGGGCCCTTGATACGCACTTCCACCGTCTTCACGCCGTAGTCGCCAGCAGCGCGGCCGGCCTTCTCGGCGGCCACCTGGGCAGCGAACGGGGTGGACTTGCGGGAGCCGCGGAAACCCGCGCCGCCAGCAGTGGCCCACGACAGGGCGTTGCCCTGGCGATCGGTGATGGTGACGATGGTGTTGTTGAAGGAGGCCTGCACGTGGGCCACGGCATCCGTGACAACGCGCTTGATCTTCTTCTTGGTCTTGACGGGCTTAGCCATGATAGGAATCCGTTACTTCTTGATCGCGCGACGCGGACCCTTGCGGGTGCGAGCGTTGGTACGCGTGCGCTGGCCGCGCACCGGCAGGCCGCGGCGATGACGCAGGCCACGGTAGCAACCCAGGTCCATCAAGCGCTTGATGGCGATACCGACTTCGCGGCGCAGGTCGCCTTCGACGACGTACTTGCCGATTTCCTGGCGGAGCTTCTCCACCTCGCCCTCGCTGAGGGACTTGATCGGCGTGGAGGGAACCACGCCAGCGTCCGCGCAGACCTTCTTGGCCCGGTTGCGGCCGATGCCGTAAATGCTTTGCAGGCCAACCCACACGTGCTTGTGGACCGGCAAATTGACACCCGCGATGCGCGCCATGATGTACTTTCTCCGATGCGTTTCTTGCGCGGTAAACGCGCAATTCTAACCTGAATTATCCCGACAGGAAAGCCCTGCGGCCCTTAGTGCCGCCGCCCTCCGATTTAGACCCCTCTCCGACGCCCCAGCAGCCTCAGTTGCGGCGGAGATTGGCCTTCTTGAGCAGACTTTCATATTGGTGACTGACCAGATGCGCCTGCACCTGAGCAGTGAAGTCCATCACCACGACCACCACGATCAGCAGAGAGGTGCCGCCGAAGTAGAACGGAACGTGCCAAGCCTTTTGCATGAACGACGGCACCAGACAGACCAGCACCAGGTACAGCGCGCCGACGCCGGTGAGGCGGGTCATCACGCTGTCGATGTAGTCGGCCGTCGAGCGACCCGGACGGATGCCTGGAATCAGCGCACCCGACCGCTTGAGGTTGTCCGCGGTTTCCTGGGAATTGAACACGATCGCCGTATAGAAGAAGGCGAAGGTGATGACCAGGACCGCAAAAACGATGTCGTACAGCGGCTCGCCCGGCGTCAGCGCCTGGGTGAGCTCCTGCAGCCAGCGCGACTGGTTGCCGGCGGTGAGCCAGGTGGCAGCCGTGGCCGGGAACATCAGCAGGCTCGAGGCGAAGATCGGCGGGATCACGCCCGACATGTTGATCTTCAGCGGCAGGTGCGAGGTCTGGTTCATGTAGGCCCGCTGCCCGCCCGAGCGCCTCGCGTAGTTCACGGTGATCTGCCGTTGGGCACGCTCCATGAACACCACGAAGGCCGTCACGGCCAGGATCAGGCCGACCACCAGGATCATCTTGATCACGCTGAGCTCGCCATTGCTGGCCATGGTCAGCGTGTGCGCCACCGCGCCGGGCAGGCCCGCCACGATGCCGGCGAAGATCAGCAGCGAAATGCCGTTGCCGATGCCGCGCTCGGTGATCTGCTCGCCCAGCCACATCAGGAACATGGTGCCGGCGGTAAGGCCGACGACCGAGGCCATGATGAAGCCCATGCCCGGCGTATAGACCACCGGCGCGCCACCGTTGGCGACCTGCTTCTGCAGCGCCACGGCGATGCCGAAGGCCTGGAAGGCCGCCAGGCCGACCGTGCCGAAGCGGGTGTAGGTAGTCATCTTGCGACGACCGGACTCACCCTCCTTGCGCAGCGCCTGCAGGCTGGGAATCACCGCTCCCATCATCTGCACCACGATGGATGCCGAGATATACGGCACCACGCCGAGCGCGAACACCGAGAAGCGGGCCAGCGAACCGCCCGAGAACATGTTGAACATGTTCATCAGGCCGCCGCCCGATTCAATCAGGCTGGTCATCGCTTCCGGGTTGACGCCCGGAACGGGAATGAACGAACCGAGACGAAAGACGATCAGCGCACCAATCACGAAGAAGATGCGCTGACGCAGTTCGGTCAGCTTGCCGAGCGATCCGAGCGAAGGGCCCTTGGCTGCCGCCACGTGATTACTCCACGCTGCCGCCGGCAGCTTCGATCGCTGCCTTGGCGCCGGCCGTGGCCAGCACGCCCGACAGCTTCACGGCGCGACCGATCTCGCCCTTGGCGACGACCTTGACCTTCTTGGCGCGGCTGTCGATCAGGCCGGCCTGGTGCAGGACGACCACGTCGATCACGTCGGCCTTGAGGTTGGCCAGCTGGTACAGGAAGACTTCCTGGCTCTCGGCCTTGGTCTTCGAGCGGAAGCCGACCTTCGGCAGGCGACGCTGCAGCGGCATCTGGCCGCCCTCGAAGCCGAACTTGTGGGTGCCGCCCGCGCGGGCGTGCTGACCCTTGTGGCCGCGGCCGGCGGTCTTGCCCAGGCCCGAACCGATACCGCGACCCACGCGCAGGCGGGTCTTGCGGGAGCCGGCGGCCGGCTTGATGTCATTCAGACGCATGATCAATGTCCTCAATACGGGCGTCCTGCCCGAAATCCCGGCCATCCTGGCCGGACTCTTCAAAAGTTATTCTTCGACCCGGACCAGGTAATAGACCGTGTTGATCAGGCCACGCACCTGCGGGCTGTCCTTCAGTTCACGGACGTCGTTGAGCTTGTTCAGGCCGAGCGCCTTGACGCTCAGGCGATGACGGCTCTGCACGCCGCGCAGGCCCTTGACCAGGCGGACGCGGACGGTCTTTTCGTTGTTAGCCATTGCCCAGCACCTCTTCAACGGTCTTGCCGCGCTTGGCAGCGATCTGCTTCGGCGAAGCGACAGCCTGCAGGCCCTTGATGGTGGCGCGCACCAGGTTGATCGGGTTGCGCGAACCGACGGCCTTGGCCAGCACGTTCTTGACGCCGACCACTTCCAGCACGGCGCGCATCGCGCCGCCGGCGATCACGCCGGTACCTTCGGAAGCCGGCTGCATGAACACGCGCGCGGCGCCGTGGTTGGCCTTCACGGCGTACCACAGGGTGCCGTTGTTCAGGTCGACCGAAACCATGTTGCGGCGGGCGCGATCCATGGCCTTGGAGATGGCCACCGGCACTTCGCGGGCCTTGCCGTAGCCGAAGCCGACGCGGCCTTCGCCGTCACCGACCACGGTCAGCGCGGTGAAGCTCATCTGGCGGCCGCCCTTGACGGTCTTGGCCACGCGGTTGACGGCGATCAGCTTCTCGAGCAGGCCGTCTGAATTTTCGCGATCGTTAGAAGACATATTCGTTTCCGTCATGCCCGGAAGATCCGGGACTTCTGCTTGCGGCTGAGCCGCTTGGAGTTGTAGGTACAGCGAGCGGGGCAGGCGCTGCGGACAGCCCTGCCCCTGGGTCTTAGAACTTCAGGCCGGCTTCGCGAGCCGCATCGGCCAGAGCCTTGATGCGACCGTGATAGCGGAAGCCCGAGCGATCGAAGGCCACGGCCTCGATGCCGGCGGCCTTGGCGCGCTCGGCGATCGCCTTGCCCACGGCGGTGGCGGCTTCGATGTTCTTGGTGCCCTTCAGGCCCTCGGCGATCGACTTCTGCACCGTCGAAGCGGCGGCAACCACGTTCTTGCCCGAGGCGTCGAACACCTGGGCATAGAGGTGCTGGCCGGTGCGATGCACGGACAGGCGGGCCACACCCAGCTTGCGGATGTGCGAGCGGGTGGACTTGGCGCGACGCAGGCGGGATTCGTTCTTGTTCATCGTGTTCTCTCCAGGAAGCGGATAGGCACGCGCTTTTCAGCGCCTTAGGCCTTCTTGGCTTCCTTCAGGGTGATCTTCTCGCCGGCATAGCGCACGCCCTTGCCCTTGTAGGGTTCCGGCGGACGATAACCACGGATCTTGGCGGCCACTTCGCCCACGAGCTGCTTGTCCGAACCCTTGATCAGGATCTCGGTCTGCGTCGGGGTCTCCAGCGTGATGCCTTCCGGGGCGTTGAACACGACCGGATGGGAGAAGCCCAGGCTCAGGTTCAGCGCCTTGCCCTGCATGGCGGCGCGGTAACCCACGCCGACCAGCTCGAGCTTGCGCTCGTAGCCGTCGGACACGCCCTTGACCATGTTGGCCAGCAGCGCGCGCGCGGTGCCGCCGAACTTGTGGTCGGCGCCCTCGGCCAGCACGATGCTCACGTTGCCGTTATCGACGGCCACGGACACGCCCGGCAGGTTATGCGTGGACAGGGTGCCCTTCGGGCCCTTGACGGAGATGCCTTCAACGCCAGCCTTCAGCTCGACGCCCTTGGGCAGATTGATGATCTTCTTGGCTACACGGGACATCGTCGGCTCCTTAGGCGACCTGGCCGATGATTTCGCCGCCGAGACCCTTGGCGCGAGCCTGGGCGTCGGTCAGCAGACCGGCGGACGTCGAGATGATCGAGATACCCAGGCCACCAAGGACCTTCGGCAGCTGGTCCTTGCCGCGGTACACGCGGAGGCCCGAGCGGCTGACGCGGGAAATACTCTCGATGGCCGGACGGCCTTCGAAATACTTGAGCTTGATCTCGAGCACCGGCTTGCCTTCCTGGGAGGAGGTCTTGGCGTCGAGGATGTAGCCCTCGTTCTTGAGAAGGTTGGCGATCGCCACCTTCAGCTTCGACGACGGCACGCTGACAGCCTGCTTGCCCGTAGCCTGGGCATTGCGGATGCGCGTAAACAGATCGGCGATGGGATCAGTCATGCTCATGAAAAACATCCTTCAGAGTGCACCGATATCCGATAAAACCGGAAATCAATATTGAGTTGTAAGCCGGCATAGGCGCCGGTCTGCTTTGCGCAGAAGGACGACTATAACAGCTCTTTTCCGATTTTGCGAATAACGGCACGCGTTTCGCATCGGCGGCGGCTCAGGAACGGCCCGCCCCCGGACATAAGAACCTGCCCGGGCATGCCCGGGCAGGTCGTATTGCGGGTCTTACCAGCTGGACTTGCGCAGGCCGGGGACGTCGCCACGCATGGTGGCTTCGCGCAGCTTGTTGCGGCCGAGGCCGAACTTCGCGTACACGGCGCGCGGACGACCGGTCAGGGCGCAACGGGTGCGCTGGCGAGTCGGGCTGGCGTCGCGCGGCAACTTCTGCAGCTTGGTCTGGGCCTCCATCTTCTCGTCGTAAGACGCCTTGGGGCTCAGCACGATCGCCTTCAGTTCCGCACGCTTGGCGGCGTACTTCTTGGCGATCTTGGTCCGCTTGAGGTCGCGGTTAATCATGGAGGTCTTGGCCATAAATCTCTCGCGGCTCTCTTAGTTGCGGAACGGGAAGCTGAAGGCTTCCAGCAGGGCCTTGGCCTCTTCGTCCGACTTGGCGGTGGTGGTGATGGAAATATCCATACCGCGCATCGCGTCGACGGCGTCGAAGTCGATTTCCGGGAAGATGATCTGTTCCTTGATGCCGAAGTTGTAGTTACCACGGCCATCGAAGGCGCGGCCCGACACACCGCGGAAGTCGCGGGTACGGGGCAGCGAGATATTGATCAGGCGATCCAGGAATTCCCACATCTGGGCGCGGCGCAGGGTGACCTTGCAGCCGATCGGCCAGCCGTCGCGGATCTTGAACGAGGCGACGGATACGCGCGCCTTGGTCTGGATCGGCTTCTGGCCGGAGATCTTGGCCATGTCGGCCACGGCGTTCTCGAGCACTTTCTTGTTGCCCGCCGCTTCGCCCACGCCCATGTTCAGCGTGATCTTGGTGATGCGGGGAACCTGCATCACGTTGTCGTAGCCAAAGCGCTCGGTGAGCTTCTTGACCACTTCGTCTTTGTAAAACTTTTCAAGGCGCGTCATGACTTGTGTTCCTTACGCGTCCACGACCTCGCCAGAACTGAACACGCGGACCTTGCGCCCATCTTCGAGCGTCTTGAAGCCCACGCGTTCACCCTTGTTCTGAGCGGGGTTGAACAGCTGCACATTGGAGATATGGATCGAGGCCTCACGCTCGACGATGCCGCCGGCCTGGTTGGCCTGCGGATTCGGCTTGGTGTGGCGCTTGACCAGGTTCACGTTGGAGACGAACACGCGATCGCCATCCACGCGCAGCACGTCGCCGCGCTGACCTTTGTTCTTGCCGGTGATCACGATGACCTGATCACCCTTGCGGATACGGTTCATGTCTGTTCTCCGCTCAGAGCACTTCGGGTGCGAGCGAGACGATCTTCATGAAGCGCTCGCTGCGCAGCTCGCGAGTGACCGGTCCGAAGATACGGGTGCCGATCGGCTCGAGCTTGTTGTTGAGAAGGACCGCCGCGTTGCCGTCGAAACGGATCAGCGAGCCGTCCGGACGACGCACACCCTTGGCGGTACGGACCACCACGGCGTTGTACACCTCGCCCTTCTTCACCTTGCCACGCGGGATGGCATCCTTCACGGTGACCTTGATCACGTCACCGATCGCGGCGTAACGGCGCTTGGAGCCGCCGAGCACCTTGATGCACATCAGTTCCTTCGCACCGCTGTTGTCCGCCGCGGAAAGCGTGCTTTGCATCTGAATCATGTCTGCACCCTCCCCTTAGCCGACCGCGCGAGTGACGATTTCGACCACGCGGTGATGCTTGGTCTTGGACAGCGGACGGCATTCCGCGATGCGCACCAGGTCGCCCTCGTTCGCACCGAGGTCGTCCTGCGCGTGCAGCTTGGTCGACCGGCGGATGATCTTGCCCAGCAGGCCGTGCTGCACCTGGCGCTCGATCAGGACGGTAACCGTCTTGTCCATCTTGTTGCTGATGACGCGGCCCTCGAGGGTGCGCGCCTGCTTTTCGTTATCGCTCATGTCCGCCGTCCTTACTTCTTGCCGCCGAGCGCGAACTTCGCGCGGGCGATATCGCGCCGAACGCGGCGCAGCTGGTGCGGCTGGTTGAGCTGGCCGGTGCCCTTCTGCATGCGCAGGTTGAACTGCTCCTTGCGCAGGTCCAGCAGGTGCTGCTTCAGCTCGTCGGCCGATTTGTTGATCAGATCTTTGATGTCCATCACATCACCGCCCGGGATACGAACTGGGTCTGGACCGAGAGCTTGGCGGCGGCCAGGCGGAACGCCTCGCGTGCCGTGGCCTCGTCGACGCCCTCGATTTCATAGAGCATGCGGCCCGGCTGGATCGGAGCGACCCAGTACTCGACACCACCCTTACCGGCGCCCATTCGGACTTCGATCGGCTTCTTGGTGATCGGCTTGTCCGGGAACACGCGGATCCACAGCTTGCCGCCGCGCTTCACGAAGCGCGTGATGCAGCGACGAGCCGCCTCGATCTGGCGCGCGGTGAGCGCGCCGTGCGTGGTGGCCTTGAGGCCGTATTCGCCGAAGCTCACGAGGTTCGAGCTGAATGCCAGACCGTCGTTGCGGCCCTTGAACTGCTTGCGGAATTTGGTTCGCTTGGGTTGCAGCATGGCAACTCTCCTTACTTCGCCGTCCGCTCGCGACGGCCTTCACCGCCCTCGCGACGCGATTCACGACGACCCTCGCCACCTTCGCGGCGCGGCTGCGACGGCTCTTCCTTCGCTTCCTGGCCCACCTGGGACAGGTCGAAGACTTCGCCCTTGTAGATCCACACCTTGATGCCGATGACACCGTAGGTGGTGTGCGCTTCGGCGAAGCCGTAGTCGATGTCCGCACGCAGGGTATGCAGCGGCACGCGGCCTTCGCGGGCCCACTCGGAGCGCGCGATCTCGGCGCCGTTCAGACGGCCGGACACGTTGATCTTGATGCCCAGGGCGCCAAGGCGCATCGCGTTGCCGACCGAGCGCTTCATGGCGCGGCGGAACATGATGCGGCGCTCGAGCTGCTGCGCGATCGACTCGGCCACCAGCTGCGCGTCGAGCTCGGGCTTGCGCACTTCGCTGACGTTGATGTGCGCCGGGACGCCCATCAGCTGGCTGACTTCCTTGCGCAGCTTCTCGATGTCCTCGCCCTTCTTGCCGATCACCACGCCCGGACGGGCGGTGTGGATCGTCACGCGCGCGGTCTTGGCCGGACGCTCGATCTGGATCTTCGAGATGCCGGCCTGGGCCAGCTTCTTGCGCAGCATCTCGCGGACCTTCAGGTCGGCGGCGAGGTACTGGGCGTATTCGCCCTTATTGGCGTACCACTTCGAGTTCCAGTCCTTGGCAATGCCGAGGCGGATACCGGTGGGATGAACTTTATGACCCATCGTCTATATCCCCAGTCAGTTGCCAACGACCACAGTGATGTGGCTCGTGCGCTTCAGGATGCGAGAACCGCGGCCTTTGGCGCGGGCGTACATGCGCTTCATCGCCGGACCTTCGTCGACAAAGATGCGAGCGATCTTCAGCTCGTCCACGTCGGCGCCGAGGTTGTTCTCGGCATTGGCGACGGCCGACAGCAGCACCTTGCGGACAATGTGCGCGGCCTTCTTGTTGGTGAACTGGAGCACGTCGCTGGCGCGGCCCACGGGCATGCCGCGGACCAGGTCAGCCACCAGGCGCACCTTCTGCGCCGAAATGCGGGCGCTGCGCAGGATTGCTTTGGCTTCGGTGCTCATCACTTGCCCTTCTTATCGCCGCCATGGCCCTTGAAGGTGCGGGTCACCGCGAACTCGCCGAGCTTATGCCCGACCATGTTCTCGTTGACGAGCACCGGCACGTGCTGGCGACCGTTGTGGATGGCGATGGTCAATCCCACCATTTCCGGCAGAATCATCGAGCGGCGCGACCAGGTCTTGATCGGACGCTTGTTATTGGTGGAAACCGCAGCTTCCACCTTCTTCACGAGGTGAAGGTCGACGAACGGACCTTTCTTCAATGAACGCGGCATGACGGTTTCCTATTACTTGCGACGACGCACGATGAACTGCTGCGTGCGCTTGTTGTTACGGGTCTTGTAGCCCTTGGCCGGCGTACCCCACGGGCTGACCGGATGCCGGCCGCCGGAGGTCTTGCCTTCACCACCACCGTGCGGATGGTCGACCGGGTTCATCGCCACACCGCGAACGGTCGGGCGGATACCCTGCCAACGCTTGGCACCGGCCTTGCCCAGCTTCTTCAAGCTGTGCTCGCCGTTGCCGACTTCGCCGATGGTGGCGCGGCAGTCGACCGGCACGCGGCGCATTTCGCCGGAACGCAGGCGGAGCGTCGCGTAACCGGACTCGCGGGCCACCAGCTGCACCGAGGCGCCGGCGCTGCGGGCGATCTGCGCGCCCTTGCCGGGCTTCATTTCGATGCAATGCACGGTCGAGCCGACCGGGATATTACGCAGCGGCAGGCTGTTGCCGGGCTTGATCGGCGCGTCGTGGCCCGACACCAGGCGGTCACCCGCCTGCACACCCTTGGGAGCGATGATGTAGCGGCGCTCGCCGTCGGCGTAGCACAGCAGCGCGATATGCGCGGTGCGGTTCGGATCGTATTCGATGCGCTCGACGCGGGCGGCGATGCCTTCCTTGTCGCGCTTGAAATCGATGATGCGGTAACGCTGCTTATGACCGCCGCCCTGGTGACGAACGGTGATGCGACCGTAGTGGTTGCGACCGCCGGTCTTGGTCTGGGCTTCGGTCAAGGCCGCGTAAGGCGCGCCCTTGTGCAGGCCCGGGGTACGCACGCTGACTGCGTCGCGGCGTCCGGCCGAGGTCGGCTTGTGAGTGATCAGTGCCATCTCAATTCAACTCCTGGCTCAGGCCTTGGCCGCCACGTCGATGGTCTGCCCATCGGCCAGGCGCACATAGGCCTTGCGCTTGCCCTGACGGTTGCCAGCGCGGAAACGGAAGGACTTGACCTTGCCCTTGGCGTTGACGAGGTTCACCTGCTCGACCTTGACGTCGAACATCTGCTCCACCGCCGCGCGGACATCGGCCTTGGTCGCGTCGGGGGCGACCACGAAAACGTACTGGTTGCCCTCGGCAAGACGGGCCGCCTTCTCGGAGATGTGCGGCGCGCGCAGCGTGTTGAGAATGCGTTCGTTGCTCATGCCAGCCACTCCTCGATCTTCTTCACCGCATCGACGGTCACGACGACGTGGTCCGAACCGACCAGGCTGACCGGGTTCAGCGCCAGCACGTCCACCACGTGGATGTACGGGATGTTGCGCGCGGCCAGGAAGGTGGCTTCGTTGGAGTCTTCCGACACCAGCAGCACGCGACCGGAAACCTGCAGCTCAGCCAGCTTGGCGACCATCGACTTGGTCTTCGGGGTGTCGATGCCGAAGCTCTCGACGACCTTCAGGCGACCCTGGCGATTGAGCTCCGCGAGAATGGAGCGCAGCGCCACGCGATAGGCCTTGCGGTTGACCTTCTGTTCGAAGTTGCGGGGCTTGGCCGCGAAGGTGACACCGCCGCCGACGAAGATCGGGGCACGGTAGTCGCCGTGACGGGCGCCGCCGCCCTTCTGCTTCTTGAACTTCTTGGTGGTACCCGACAGCTCACCGCGGGACAGCTGCGCCTTGGTACCGGCGCGACCGCCGGCCTGGTAGGCGACAACCACCTGGTGGACCAGGGCTTGCTTGAACTCACCGCCGAACACTTCGTCCGACACGTTGAGCGGCTTGGCGCCAATGACATTCAGTTCCATGGCGTCTCTCCTCAACCCTTGGTGGTCGGACGGATCACGACGTCGCCACCGGTAGCACCGGGGACAGCGCCCTTGACCGCGATCAGATGACGCTCGGCGTCGACCTTGACCACTTCCAGACCCTGCTGCGTGCGGTTCACCGCACCCATGTGGCCGGACATCTTCTTGCCAGGGAACACGCGACCCGGGGTCTGGCGCTGACCGATAGAACCCGGCGCGCGATGCGACAGCGAGTTACCGTGGGTAGCGTCGCCCATGGTGAAGTTGTGGCGCTTGATGGTGCCCTGGAAGCCCTTGCCCTTCGACACGCCGGCGACGTCAACGATCTGACCCACCTGGAACACGTCATCGGCCTTGATCTCGGTGCCCACGCTGTACTTGCCGAGATCCTCGGCAGACACGCGGAACTCCCACAGACCACGACCCGGCTCGACCTTCGCCTTCGCGTAGTGACCCTTCAGCGGCTGGGTCAGCAGGGAGGCGCGCTTGACGCCCGCCGCGACCTGCACAGCGCTGTAGCCATCGTTATCTTCCGTCTTCAGCTGGGTGACGCGATTCGGGGTGGCTTCAATCAGCGTCACCGGAATCGAGCGTCCGTCTTCAGTGAAGAGTCGGCTCATGCCGCACTTGCGGCCAACCAGTCCGATACTCATCTTCGTATCCTGTCTATCGCTCAGCCGAGCTTGATCTGAACATCGACGCCAGCGGCGAGATCAAGCTTCATGAGCGCGTCCACGGTCTTGTCGTTGGGGTCAACGATATCGAGCACGCGCTTGTGGGTACGGGTCTCGTACTGGTCGCGGGCATCTTTGTCGACGTGCGGCGACACCAGAATGGTGTAACGCTCGATCTTGGTCGGCAGCGGGATCGGGCCGAGGACCGTGGCGCCGGTGCGCTTGGCCGTCTCGACGATTTCGCTGGCCGAACGGTCGATCAGACGATGATCGAACGCCTTGAGCCGGATGCGAATCTTTTGGTTCGCCATAAACCGTGTCCTGTTATCTAAAGAACGATTCTGTGATTCGGAATGGCTTCTCACCATTCCGCACAACCCTTGGTACTGCTGGTACTGCGAGGGGTCGACAGCTACCGGGAAAGCCCGGCCAATCAGCCCCTAAAAGACCGGGCAGACCGACGATATCGGTCTGCCCAGACGGAAAAGTATAGAACGCGAAAACGCAAATGGCAACAGAGCGGTCACTCTGCCGTCATGCGATCCCGCAACGTCCTTGTATGCGAACTCGAAGCGCTTCCTGCACCTCATTTCGCTGTGTGCCTCGAGCCATCGGGCTCGAATGCAAAGGGATAACTTGTCAAGCATATCCGATCGCCAGCCCCAGGGGAAGCCCTTTGTGCAAAAAATGCGCAAAAAAAGAGCGGGGCTTTCGCCCCGCTCCCTTCAGATCAGATCCGGCTTTCGCGCGCCCGAAGGCGGGCTACTTACTTGGTGATCTTGGCGACGACGCCGGCGCCGACGGTGCGGCCGCCTTCGCGGATCGCGAAGCGCAGGCCGTCCGTCATCGCGATCGGC
>NZ_FONH01000020.1 GCF_900112865.1 Dyella marensis
CCGGGAGAAGGTGGCGGCAGCCGGATGAGGGTGCGGGCGGAGCGGTGCGCATCACTCTTGCGCTCCGCCCGTACCCTCACCCCAATCCCTCTCTCCCACGGGGACTACCTGCGGGTCGCCGCTGGGAGAGGAGCTCACATCGAGGTTCGCTCAACGCACGTCCACATACCGCACCCCCTCATCCCCCGACACCACCAACACCAACTGCCGCGGCTTCACCCCAGCCAAGCGCTTCATCGTGGCCAGATTCGGAATCCGCGCATTCCCCACACCGATCACCACATCGTTAGTCCCCAATCCAGCCAAGGCCGCGCGGCTCCCCGGCTTCACACTCTGCACCGCCACCCCAGCCACCCCCTGACCGCGCAAGCTCTGCGACAACTCGCTGAACATCACCCCCGCCAAGCGCGGATCCAACGTCGCCCCATCCACCGTCGCCAGCTTCTCCGGCGTCAGCTTGGCGGTCACCTCGCGGCTGGCGCCATTGCGCTGCAGGGTCAGCTTCACCGTGCTGCCTACCGGCAGCAGGCCCTCGGCGTTGCGCAGTTCCTGTGCGTTGCGCAGCGGCTTGCCGTCGATCGCGGTGATCACGTCGCCGGTCTCGATGTCGGCGCCGTCCGCGGCGGAGCCCGCGCTCACCCGCGTCACCACCGCGCCGCTGGTGTTCTTCAGGCCCAGCACCTGGGCGATGCGCGGGGTGATGTCCTGCGTCTCCACGCCGAGGTTGCCGCGGCTCACCTTGCCGTGCGCGATCAGCTGCTCCATCACGTCGCGGCTGAGATTGGTCGGGATGGCGAAGCCGATGCCGACGTTGCCGCCCGAGGGCGAGAAAATCATGGTGTTGATGCCCACCAGCTCGCCGCGCAGGTTCACCAGCGCGCCGCCGGAGTTGCCAGGATTGATCGACGCATCGGTCTGGATGAAGTTCTGGTAGCCCGTGCCGCCCAGGCCCGAGCGGCCCAGCGCCGACACGATGCCCGAGGTCACCGTCTGACTCAGCCCGAAGGGATCGCCGACAGCGACTACGAAATCGCCGACACGCAGCTTGGATGAATCCGCCACCGGTAACGCCTGCAGTCCGGTGGCCTGGATCTGCACCACCGCCACGTCGGTATCCGGATCGGTGCCGATCAGCTTGCCCTTGAAGTCGCGCCCGTCCTGCAGGCTCACCGTGATGTCGTCCGCACCGCCCACCACATGGTTGTTGGTGAGGATGTAGCCCTTGGCCGCATCCACGATCACGCCCGAACCCAGGCTCTGCGCCACCCGCTCGCGCTGCTGGCCGGGCAGGCCGAAGAACTGGCGGAACACCGGATCGTCGAAGAACGGATCGCGCACCTGCACGCGCGTCTTGGTCGAGATGTTCACCACCGCCGGCGTCACCTTCTCCAGCATCGGCGCCAGCGAGGGCAGGGCCTGGCCGTCGACGGTGGCGGGCAGGGAGGCCTGGCTGGCCAGCGGCACGGCAGTGCCGAGCAGGGCGGCGAACAAGGCGGCGAACGGACGGATACGGCGGTGCGACATGGAAAGCGACTCCCTTTCGAGTGAGGCGCGTGCACGAGGCGCGCGAAGGTTCGGATCGATCGGCAGGCGGAGCATCTTAAGCCGCGCCCTGCGGCGCTTCTGTTGGGATGACAGGCGTGTCAGACAAGCCCTACCGAAGCCTCCGGAAGACGCCGGCAGATACGCAAACAACATGCCGACACACTCACCGGAAAGCCGCTCACTTCGACGTAACTCAACGCCGACAGTTCCAAACGTGATCCCGCGCAAAAATCTTTGACATCGGCCGGCCTCGGGGGTAACTTGCACCTCCGTTCGCACCACAACATCTTGTGTATGGGCGCCGGCGCTCCAACTAATGCTGGTGCCAAGATGACAGCTCTAGGGGGAGTTGTCGCAGAGTCGGCAGGGGGACGTCAGGCACGGCCTCGCATAGAGCGACGTACGCGCGGACGGTCCAAACCATAAAAGAAGAAACCAACGGGGCCGCAAGGCCAAGCCGGGAGGTCAGGAAGCCGATGAGCACTGTGCGTGCACCTGCTGTGGGTGCGGAAATCAATCGAGACGGCGTTGCCATGATTCCGCTGCAGCCTGCGTCCTACGACATCTGGGACAAGAAGTACCGCCTGAAAGCCAAGTCGGGCGATCCGGTCGACGGCAGCGTCGACGAAACCTACCAGCGCGTCGCGCGCGCGCTGTCCGAAGTGGAAGCCACGCCGGAGCTGCGCCAGCACTGGTTCGAGCGCTTCCTGTGGGCGCTGCGCCGCGGTGCGATTCCCGCCGGCCGCATCACCTCCAACGCCGGCGCGCTGGAGCACAAGCCCGCCACCTCGACCATCAACTGCACCGTGTCGGGCACCATCACCGACTCCATGGACGACATCCTGGAGAAGGTGCACGAGGCGGGCCTCACCCTGAAGGCCGGCTGCGGCATCGGCTACGAGTTCAGCACGTTGCGCCCGCGCGGCGCCTACGTGTCGGGCGCTGGCGCCTACACCAGCGGCCCGCTGTCCTTCATGGATATCTACGACAAGATGTGCTTCACCGTCTCCTCCGCCGGCGGCCGCCGCGGTGCGCAGATGGGCACGTTCGACGTGAGCCATCCGGACGTCAAGGAATTCATCCGCGCCAAGCGCGAGGATGGCCGCCTGCGCCAGTTCAACCTGAGCCTGCTGATCACCGACGGCTTCATGCAGGCGGTCGAGCACGACCACGACTGGCCGATGGTCTTCCCGGTGCACGTCAAGGAACAGGACGAGATCGACCTTACCGACCCCGCCAAGGTCGTGTGGCGCGAGTGGCCCACCCACCAGAACTACGTGTCCCGCGAGGACGGCCTGGTCGCCTGCAAGATCTACGGCCACATCCGCGCCCGCCACCTGTGGGACATGATCATGGTCTCGACGTACGACTACGCCGAGCCGGGCTTCATCCTGATCGACAAGGTCAACGAGATGAACAACAACTGGTGGTGCGAGCACATCCGCGCCACCAACCCCTGCGGCGAGCAGCCCCTGCCGCCGTACGGCTCCTGCCTGCTGGGCTCGATCAACCTCACCACCTTCGTGCGCGATCCCTTCGGCCCCAAGGCCCGCTTCGACTGGGACGAGTACCGCGAAGTGGTGAAGGTGTTCACCCGCATGCTCGACAACGTGGTCGAGATCAACGGCCTGCCGCTGGAACAGCAGCGCCACGAGATCCTGTCCAAGCGCCGCCATGGCATGGGCTTCCTGGGCCTGGGCAGCACCATCACCATGCTCAAGATGCGCTACGGCAACGCCGACGCGGTGGCCTTCACCGAGGACGTCTCCCGCGAGATGGCCGTGGCCGGCTGGGAAGTGGCGCTGGACCTGGCCAAGGAAAAGGGCCCCGCCCCGATCCTCGCGCAGGACTTCACCGTCACCGGCGACATGCTGCGCAAGCGTCCGGAAATGGCCGCCGACGGTTGGAAAGTGGGCGACGCCATCCCCGGCCGCGTGCTGCACGCCAAGTACAGCCGCTACATGCAGCGCGTGGCCTCGGTGGCGCCGAACCTGGTGGCTGAGCTCGCCGAAGTCGGCGCCCGCTTCACTCATCACAGCTCGATCGCGCCCACCGGCACCATCTCGCTGTCGCTGGCCAACAACGCCAGCAACGGCATCGAGCCGAGCTTCGCCCATCACTACTCGCGCAACGTGATCCGCGAAGGCCGCAAGACCAAGGAAAAGATCGAGGTGTACAGCTACGAGCTGCTCGCCTACCGCGGCCTCATCAACGCCGCCGCGGTGCCGTTCAGCGACGATCCGCAGGCCAAGCTGCCGGATTACTTCGTCGCCGCCGACGACATCACGCCCAAAGAGCACGTGGATATCCAGGCCGCCTCGCAGAAATGGATCGATTCCTCGATTTCCAAGACCGCGAACGTGCCCACGGACTATCCGTACGAAGATTTCAAGGACATCTACTTCTACGCCTATAAGCAGGGCCTCAAGGGCTGCACGACCTTCCGTTTCAACCCCGCCGCGTTCCAGGGCGTGCTGGTGAAGGAGGCCGATCTTGAGAGCACCCTCTACCGCTTCGAATTGGAAGACGGTAGCGTTATCGAACTGAAAGGCAACGAAGAAGTGGAATACGACGGGGAGCTGCACACCGCCGCAAACCTTTTTGATGCCTTGAAGGAAGGCTATTACGGCAAGTTTTGAGTACAGGCCGGCGGTTGCCCAGCAACCGCCGGCCTATGCCCGGAAAGCTGTTTTCAAGCCTTGATACACGCAGGCCCACGCCAAGTACTGAACTCACGTCGGAGGGGAAACCCAGATGTCCATTGATACCGATTTCGATTCGATCGCTACGCCGGCCATGCCGGAAGCCCCGGCTGCTGCCGAAGCCCCTGCCGCCCCCAAGAAGGCGCGCAAGAAGGCTGCCAAGAAGGCCGCTCCGGCCAAGAAGGCCGCCAAGAAGGCGGTGAAGAAGGCCGCTGGCAAGAAGACTGCCAAGAAGGCCGCCAAGAAAGCCGGCGCCAAGAAGACTGCCAAGAAGGCAGTGAAGAAGGCTGGCGCCAAGAAGACGGCCAAGAAGGCCGTGAAGAAGACCGCCAAGAAGGCCGCCGCCAAGAAGGTCGCGAAGAAGGCGACCAAGAAGGCCGGCGCCAGGAAGACCGCCAAGAAGGCCGTGAAGAAGACGGCCCGCAAGGCTGCAAAGAAGGTCAGCACCAAGAAGACGGCCAAGAAGGCCGTGAAGAAGACGGCCAAGAAGGCCGCCGGTAAGAAGACCGCCAAGAAGGCGGTCAAGAGGTCCACTGCCAGCAAGAAGGCCGCCGTCAAGTCCGCGCGCAAGCCGGCCAAGAAGGTCGCCCGCAAGAAGAAGTAAGCCGTACCGCGTGCCGGCCCGGCCTTAAGTGCCGGGCCGGTGCCGTTTCAGGGCTACGCAGCTGCAGCGCCGTTCTCCCGCCAACATTGAAAAAAGAAGCATCCCTATGGCGATCAAGATCGAAAAGAAGATCAAGGGCTACAACGTCGTCAAGCCCGAGGACAAGGCCGCGCCCGCCGCAGTAGCCGCTCCCGCCGCGCCCAAGGAGGCGCCCAAGGCGGAAGTCATCCAGATGCACGAGAGCCTGGAGCGTCCCGAGACGCTGGTCGGCTCCACCTACAAGATCAAGTCGCCGCTGTTCGAGCATGCGTTGTACGTCACCGTCAACGACATCGTGCTCAACGCCGGCACGCCTCACGAGCAGCGCCGCCCCTTCGAGATCTTCATCAACTCGAAGAACATGGACCACTTCCAGTGGATCGTCGCGCTCACCCGCATCATCTCCGCCGTGTTCCGCAAGGGCGGCGACGTCACCTTCCTGGTCGAAGAGATGAAGGCGGTGTTCGACCCGCGCGGCGGCTACTTCAAGCCCGGCGGCATCTACATGCCCAGCATCGTGGCCGAGATCGGCGCGGTGATCGAGCAGCACATGAAGACCATCGGCCTGATCCACGACCCGGAGATGGACGAGTCGACCAAGCGCCTGATCGCGGAGAAGCGTGCGGCCTATGAGGCTGGCGCAAAAAAAAACACTGAGGTGAGCCAGGCGGGGCCCAGCGTGGAAGCTGAGGCGGCCGCGGGCGAATCGAGCAATGGGTTTCCGCCGGGGGCGACGTTGTGCGCCAAGTGCAATACGAAGGCGTTGGTGTTGATGGATGGGTGTCAGACTTGTTTGAATTGTGGGTATTCAAAGTGTGGTTAAAGGGCAGCACATAAATGAATTGACTCTCAAGCCGATGCGGCTACAACAGGGGAGGGATTCTTATGAAGGCATGTGTGGTCTATATCTCGGCCATGAAGGGAGAGGCCGAATCGCTTGAGGCACAGCTAAAGAAAGCTGGTGCTGAAGTATGTAAGGTGCTTGTCGATGCTGCAGTAGCAGAGGCGCTCCAAAATGCAGGCGGCGCTGTTCCGGCAAATGTGCGGGACTGCATGGCGGCGTCGGATGTCTGTTATTTTCTATTGGACGGGAATCCGGCGATTGTGGGCATTGGTGAAGCCCTACTGCTTGCTGCAACGCTAGGAAAAAAGATTGTTGCTGTCGTGCAGGGCGACGACCTGCCCTCTGACGTCGATGATGTCGCTCATACCGTTTTGGTACCTGGCTCCCCCTCTGCAGTTGCTGCTGGTAAGGAGGACATTCCCTCCGATCATCCCGCCAGAAAGGGGCGCAAGCGCGAAATTGATCGAGTTAGGTGCCAGTGATATGGCTCGCGTGTTTTCGTACAAGCTTGTACGAGATTATGGCTTCGCACCAAATCCTTATGGCGGATGTTGCACATTGGCAACATGTAAGCCACAGATACGGGCGGTAGCTCAAGTCGGAGATCTAATTATTGGCTCCGGCAGTAAGCAAGGTTCATTGGCAGAACGAGCAATATTTGCGCTTGTTGTTGGTGAAAAGCTTACATTTGATGAATATTGGGTTGACGATAGATTTCAGATTAAAAAGCCAGTCTTTAATGGCAGTCGTGCCGAAGCATTCGGTGACAATATTTATCACCGCGAGAATGGAGTGTGGATTCAATCCAATTCTCACCATAGTCATGTCGACGGCACAACTAACGAGCTAAACCTAGATCGAGATACCAGCCAGAATCATATAATTATTTCGAGGAGCTTCGTTTATTGGGGCGCGTCGGCAGCCATCTTTCCTGAATATCTTAGGGATTGCGATGGGGACGATATTTATCCTTCCGTCCGAGCGCATCGAAGTCGCTTTTCTCCAGAAATGATTCGAAGAGCTTATGCATGGTTCAACGAGCAGCCTCGTGGCTTACAAGGTCGACCTTCTGATTGGTAGCTCCAGTTAGAATAGCGCTCGCTGTGCACTTCCAGAGAAATCCCTTTCGTAAATTTTTTCCATGCCCGAAATGAAGTCGGCAGTGCCGCCGTAACTTGGATGGCGAACCGTGATGCATCTGAGTCCTGCTTCATTGAGGCCAGCAGCGGCATCGTTGCCTATTGCAATCAAATCGCAATCTCCAGTCCACTCGAGAATGGCCTCTAAAAGGGCGGTACAATCTCGTCTTTCTTGCCGGCGATGGGATCTATTTGAGCTTTGATTCCCTTCTGAATAAGGATGGAAAGGGAAGATGTTCCATAAAAAAGGCATGTGTTCCAACTGCTCAAGTATTCTCCAAATGGTTCCTGCAGTACGCTCCGCTATAGCGGGGCCGGTAGTTGCCCGGCGAATGTCCAGCGCTCCAGAAATTTGCATCAAGTTTTGAAGGTGCGCTTCATCTGTAAGTGCTATGCCTGTGCGACGACCGCCGAGATAGCCTAGGTCGCGACCAAACCAAATAGTGCGCACTCTTCCATCAAGCGCTTCCATAAGCGAAGCGAGATTCTTCTCTCGGATTCTGGGGGCGCCCGGAGTGTCCCAGTCTGTGCAATAGTCGGTATAAGGATTAAAGACAAAAGGGAAGCTGAGCCTCTTCAATTGTTTAAGAATTTTATCTCGACTTGCCATGACTTCGCTCCGGTAAGAAAAACATTATACCTGAACGTCCACCGCTACGATCCTACGCCGCTTGCCTTCCTCTCTAATCAGATTGGCTGTCTTTCGGCGATCCGTAAGGGTGGGCTTCCTAAGCAAGATGGTCTGATCATCCATATCACATATTAAGCTGCCGCCCATATTTCTATTCAGCCAGGAAAACGTCTTCCATCCTAGTAATACAGCTTTCTGCCATTCGAACGACGAAGTCTTCTTGATCTCTAGGCGCCTAGTCATCTGTCGAAGAACCAGTAGGAGTTCATCGTCAATGATGTGCCTGCCGCTTGCTAAACCGTTATCGCTTCCGTATTCGAAAATAAGCGCAGCTATGCCCTCTTCAATGACTATTGCGCGGCCACCGTCCTCGTTTTCATCTTTCTGAGGATCCTTTTTGCGTTTCTTGTTCATTAGCTTGCGAAGAACAGGGGACCAACCAAGGACTGTTAGAAACGCCACATGAAATGCATCGTGGAAGCGATAGCCATCGGCTTCATCGGCATTATCAGTTAGAGGGTCGCCTAGCAAGGTGTCATTCATACACATTACTGCCTTCGTTTTACCGTCGATGGTGTGTTGCGTTACAGTAATTTTGAATTTTCTTGGAAGCTTCTGGGACTTTGGCATTCCTTTATCATAATTCATTGCAGCCTGAACGCCTTCCTTCCATCTGCCGTCAATTTTTTCGATATTAAACTTTGCGACATCATCTAACTTAAATCCAAATTTATCGGCGACTACGGCTAAGTACCAAAGAATATCTCCCAGCTCCTCTTTTATATGATATTTGTGAAATTGATAATCTTTACCGTCCCGCAGATATTTCTTGTATGTGGCGCAAAGGGTGCCTAGCTCTCCCGCTAGACCTAATAAGGAGACTACCGAGCCTCTATCAATTTTTGTATCAAATCGCTTCGCGGTATGGTCGGTGGAGAGCGCGCGCTCTTGGTACTTTGCTAGCTGCATAGAACATTCCTTTGCCCTTAGCGGGTCCCGTTGCTATAAAGTAAGTTAAGCCTCCTACTTCGCCGGCTCGGTTGCAATGGGGCTAACGGAAGGTAGTAGGAATGGCGGGTGCGTGGGCGATAGAGCATATGCAGAAGTAGGGCATTCGCCCATAGTGAAGTATTGCCGATTGCCGGCAACATACGGCCGCGGAAACCTAAGGCAGATCTTTTGCGCTCAATGTTGGAGGAGGGGACGTGGCGCTATTTCATTTCCTTGAGGACTTGAAGCCGTCGAAGCTCGCAGACTTCTGGCGGCTTCGCGAGCACGATATTCCCGCGCTTCCAGGTGTCTATGTGTTGGCCGCAAAAGCTAACGTGCGTTATCCCTACCCAACTGGAAATAGCCCCATTTTCTATATTGGACAGGCCAAGTCGCTGAGGCAGCGCTTGCGAACGCATCTTTTGTACTCAGAGCAAGCAAGCGGAGACCGGCGTATCCCGCTCTACTGGCCGCGTTATGAGTTCGCTGCCGTACATGGCGGCCGTTATTGCTATATCCGTACATGGCAAGGTATGGGCCCTAAAGTTCTTGAAGATACGGTGCTGGCTCGATTCGCTAAACGATTCCGTGCTTTTCCTATAGCGAATGGTGCGGGCGCTTGGAGCCGAATTGACTTAGAAATGCGTTAGATGGGATGTGGCTGTTGAGGTCGCAAAGTTGCCTCTCGCCCCTCAAGTTTTCCTCAAAGGGCGAGAGTCAAAAGGGATGAGAGTATTAAATGAGTCCGCAAGCCTCTGTTTTAGCCCGCACCTGCTGCCACCGCATCCGCATATGCGCCTGCGTCGCGCAACGCGTCCCCATATCCACGAACGCCGCGATGCCTTCAAGCATGATCGGAAGGCGATGTACATCGATGCTGCTGCGCTCGTCTACCAACTCGGCGAGCAGCTTCAGAGAGTTGTAGGCGTAGTGCAGCCACTCGGTGGCGTCGTTGAGCAGTTCATCCGGGCCGGCTGAGGGATCGGAGAAATAGTTGGTGTGACGGATGATCCATGGTTCGCCGAAAACGTTGTTCATAAGCAACTCCTTGCTGAGTGCCGCGCCTCCGCTCCGAGAACGGCACGCCGCAGACAACACGACGTGCCGCGATCACACGGACTCGAAGATTCACCGACGGCCCAAGGGCTGGGCGCCGGGCGGCTTGATTAAGAAAGTGGTGTGCGGTGCTGGGGGGGGCTTTAGAAACGGAGTCAGGTTCACTTATGCTGCGAGAAACGAGCTCTCCCCCTGTTTTGGCTTAAGGGACCTCGGCTTCTCCTAGGGTGTGTCTTGTGGCTGCATCCATTCCTTTTCCCTACGCACATCTTCTTGAACTGCTGGAGCGCTCTGACGCTTCGGCATGCACGGAACTGAAGAAGCAGCTGTCGCCAGATATCGCCCACTTGATCCTGTTAGCCGGCGAGCCATCGAGAGTGACGGCGGCGGCGGCGTCACTGACTTCTCTTCTGAAGGCACGCATAGCTGTCACGCAGGCGGCCTTCGATACCAGGCTGGTGGCCGATGAGCTACGCCGTTACCAGAAGTTCGCCAAGCCAGGTAAACCGGAGCCTCACATCGTTCAGCTTCGGCGCAAGCAGGCGGCAGCGCGGCAGGCCGGTAGCGTGGCGCGGCAGTCACTGATCAAGGCTGCCACGGTGTTCGTGCGCGACGCCGGCCTGGCTGTTCCCCCGCGCATTGCGCTGGATGTATTCATCACCAACTGGATGGACGCAAACCTGCCGCGCTAAAGCTTTAGAGGGGGCGGAGGTAGTTAAGCCAAGTGCGACGGGGCATCACGTCGATGCTTGAGCCTCTGAAGGGTTACCGTTGCGCCGGCGGACACACTTGCATGACGGACGATACGGCTGCTTGCACGAGCAATTGTTGAATGGTGGAGGGGGCATATATCGCCCCCTTCTCTTAGGCGGGTTAGAGAGGGATCTTCATGTTGGCTCGGCTGTTATGTTTCTTCGTAGTGATCACCAGCATGCTGTTTGCGGGTTCGGCGCGCTCAAACGACGACGAGCTCACCGGCTGGGAGAAAGCCTATGCAATAACGGGGTCAGGTTCACTTGTGACTTTAGAGGTGAGCCCGACTCGTTGAGTTGGCAGAGAACGGGGGAGATGTGCGGAAATATCTTTTGGTTATAGCGAGCGCGATGCTTCTGGCCTGCCTAGCGGCATACGCCCTAGTCCGAGCGCCGGGCGCTGAGAGTGCGAAGTACGAGGTTCCTGGGATTGGCGTCAAATTCGCGCTACCCGTCGGCGTGAAGCCGCCTCTCTTAGGCTCGATGTTCGTCAGTGATGATCGGGCAATCAGGATCGTCGTGGAGGTAAGCTCGATAGAGCTACCCAGCGAAAATCTGACTGCTCTGGAACGAACGTTTCCAGATCCTGCGGTTCCGTTTCATAACGGCAAGCTTGACGGAATGTTGCGAAGTCGAGCACTAGTTGATGGCCGCAGTTGGGGTGGTTGGTGGCTGACTGTAGACCGAGGTAAGCAGAAGCTTAGTTTCATGATCAGCTATCAAGGTGAGGATCCGGCAAAGCTTGATCAGCTGAAATCGCTTCTATCGACGATCTCTTGGGACGGCCGCACCGCTGATTCTGAGGTTGCGTTTGGGGCCAAGTTCGAGGTCCCGGGGTTGCAGCTTGTAGCAGGTCAGGGCGGTGCTTTGTTGTACACCGCGAACGGCTCCTCGGATTGGCATCAACCTTTTATCTACCTGATGGCACAGCCCAGCAAGGTGGAGGGTGATCAACTGAGGAGCGCTGAGCTCTGCGAGCTTGCTGCATCAAAGATTCTGAAGGGCAACAGCACCGCAGCACCTCGATATACCGAGACGAAAGAGATCAGAATGTGCGATGTCTTTGGTGGCACTACCGAAGAGGGCGTGAACTACTATGCGATCGTGGCTTTTCCTGATGGCGCTGCTTTTCATCTCCTGGGGCAAGGTGACCCTGATGTAATTCGTAACGCGATCCAGAAGGGTAGGCGATAGAGCAGTGCCAGGTTCACTTATAGCGAGTTAGGTCAACGCCGTTTTGATCCATTTGATCATTGGATGGTATCGGCGACGGAGGTTGGTAACCCCCGTCGCGTCACTCGGGCAGTGAAGGAGTTGGGCGCGTTGTCTACGATCCCATTGTCGGTAGCTCTCTCTCGCTCCTCACCCTCTGCAACTGCATCCGCATATGCGCCTGCGTAGCGCAACGCGACCCCATATCGATAAACGCCCCGATCCCTTCCAACATCACCGGCAACCGGTGCATGTCGACGGTGCCGCGCTCATGGGCCAGTTCCGCCAGCAGGTGCACGGCGTTGTAGGCATAGCGCAGCCATTCGGTAGCGTCGTTCAACAGCGCATCCGGCCCCGCGTCGGGATCGGAGAAATAGGTGGTATGGCGGATGATCCAGGGTTCGCCGAAAACATTGTTCATAAGCAACTCCTTGCTGAGCGCCGCGCCTCCGCTCCGAGAACGGCACGCCGCAGACAACACGACGTGCCGCGATCACACGGACTCGAAGATTCACCGACGGCCCAAAGGCTGGGCGCCGGGCGGCTTGATTGAGGAAGTGGTGTGCGGGGTTAGGAGGCTTCGCTATCGCACAAGGCAACGCGCCGGGTAGGTCGGCTCGGAAAACTTCCAGCGAAAACTCTTAGTCCGCGGTTCGTCAACCGTGTCCGCGATGTCGTCGGACGGCCCGGATGGTCGGTGGGTGTGTCGCCGAGGGGATCGGCGAGCGCGTAGGTGCCGTATGATCTGGGGTAGCCATGATCAACTCTCTGATAGTTGGTGATGGTCAGCGGGTCAGGGGTGTTAGCGCACCCTTGGCCCGCGCTCTCACAGCATTGCTGCCATGGTTGCCCGCGATGCGTATCGAGACACTGCGCGGACAACGCCATCGACACTATCAAATCGATTTTTGGTTGTCTGTAGGCGCGCGCCCGCATGGAGCGTGCATGACGCAATTTGCGGATATGTCCGATAGTTCCGTCGAACCGATGCGGAAGGTTGCCATGCGATTTTTCTGTGTGCGCAGACCAGAAAGCACCACAGCGCCCGGCGATCTTTGATCAGAACGCCTTGGACTCTATGAGTCGACTCAGTACCGCAAGACTAGGTAATCACTTGCAGCCGACCTCTCGAATGCCTGGACCGCCGATCACGTAACCGGCTCGGCCATCCGCAGTCTTGACTTTATATAGGTGGAAATCCTTCTCGTAGCGATCGTCCAAGACAACAGCCTTCTGCGCGATGAGTTCGGCCAGGACTTCATTCTGAGCAGGCTTGGAAGTTGGGTATCCCATGGGATAGGGCTCCCGGAGCAGCTGAGTCCTTCCATCCATAAACAGCTCACAGTGGTGGACATCACAACCACAGAGCGCAGCGATGGAAATCACTAACGAGCACCGGAAGGTGATCATCGCTGCTTCCTTAGCGCAGAGCTTCCCAGGCATCAGCCGCCCTGGATAGTTTGATTGAGGGATACTTCCTGGCGACAGCATCCTGATCGAAAGGCCCCTCAACTTTCTTGCTCGCGATATCCAGAACCATCGGCCCATCCGGATCCCCGCCAGACAAAGCCTTCCGATCCGCAACGATCACCTGCTCGTTCCACCCAATGGCCCGCACGGTCCCTTCCAGCACCCCTCCACCCGAAGCCAGCTCACCAGCCGGCTCGATGTAGAACACGACGGGCCCGTTTTCCTCTCGGCAGAGTGCATATCCGGATTCGCCGATCGAGCGGCAGTCGGAATTGAATAAATCCACATCACAACCAGGCAGCGCCAGGACCAGGAGGATCGGCAAGAGTCGCGCAAGTTTTGCGCTGGAGCTGGCCTCCTCAGCCAGAAGCAGGTGACTGCCGCTCGATCTTGTAGGAGCCTTCGACATGCACGTCGTCACAGCGAGCTCCTAATCCGATGGGGTCTTTTCTGGCGAAGGTGGAATTCAAAGTGACGATCCAATGCTCGCCGTCCTTTTTGATCGAGAGCTTTCCACTCGCGGCATAGCCGAAGCACCCGCTATTTCCCCGGAAGGCGTCGCTAAAGGTGGAGTAAAAAGCGATGACGCCGTTCCTTCGTTCGGACAGGTCGATGGACAGCTCCTCAGGAGCGCCTTCCGGCACGTACACGGAGAGCTCCTCAGTGTAGGCACCGTCGGCCCCTCGCTTTGAATCGTGCTTCTGTCTGAACTGAAATACGCGCCCCGCTCCTTTTGCCACCTCGTGGCCGGCGACAAGGAAGCCGAAAGGCACTTTTTCTTTTGTGCTGCCATCAAGCTCCGCACGATGAACATCAGCCAGATTCAGTCCGGCGTTGCTGAACAAGTCCGCCTGCTCCGGTGCGCGACAAGAAAAAGCGCACAGAACCAACACAGCCAAAAGAGTTTTCATTTTCCACCTTTTGAGCAGTCGCATTGAGCGCGAATTAGACCAAACTCGTCCGCCACCGTTTGTGACAGTTCGAAAGACCACATGTCCACCTGGGCGTGCCAAGCCACGTACGTGGGGTTGGAGGCTTGCATGATATAGAGCGTGGTGGACTCTGCCCGGTGCATGCTCTCGTGCAAAAGCGTCCAAATCAGCTGATCCGCATCCTTCGCATCCAGTTTCTTATTGAACGAACTATCAATAGTCACAGAGCGAAAAAGTCCGGTCGTCAAGCCCCAGGCATTGTCTGATTTGATCGTGTCGCCAGTACTGACGCGCGAAGGAACATCGATTTCCGGGAACCTGCTTGTTGGAAACTTTTCACGTAAGAAGGCCAGCGCCGTAGAGATGTCGCAGGGCGTCAGACCGAGAATATCCACCAGGTGTGTAGGGTTTGCCCGAGCGTAGATATAAGTGTTCACTCCACCGCTTTGGCCCACGGGGTCACCTTGCAGATAACGCCCCAGCCGGCTGTCATAGTCCCGGAATCCGTTCTGCCAGGTACCTGACTCGGCATCCAGGTATTGGCCAGGGAAACCTATGTTCAAGCCGCCAATGGCGTCCTGCAGCACGGTGCGGCCGAAAGCGTAGTTGGCGGCGCGCCAAGTCGTCTGCTGTGCTCCATTGGTCACCAGCTCCGGGCGTCCCAGGTGGTCGGTATGCACGAATCCAAGGCCGGCGCTGGTGCTGTATACGCCGACCAGCTGCCCGCCAAGCCACAGGTAGCTCTTCCATCCATTGGGGCCGTACTCGGCCAGCAGTTGCCCTGGTGCGCCGTACACATAGCGTGTCTGGCCATCGGGTCCGCTCTTGCCTACACGTTGATCCTGCGCGTCGTAGAGATAAGACCAGCTGCCCGCCGGATGATAGATGGCTTCTCCATTCGGCCCGTTCGGTTCGCCGAAAGTCGTGGCGACATTGCGGCTGTATTGGCTCAGGCGGTTGAAGGCGTCGTAGGTATATGTGGCCGTCGACGCGTCGTATTGGAAATAGTAACTGGAGCGATTGCCGCGCGCGTCGTAGCCATAGCTGTGCGGCCCCATGCTCGTCGCGCGATTGCTGGCGGGATCGATGACGGGATATTCGTCCCACGGGCCGTTGTTGTGAGTCAGATTGTCCGACGCGTCGTACTCGCGCAGCTGCTGTCCACCTGAGCCGTACGTCTGCTTGGTCAGCCGCGAAAGCGCGTCGTATGCGTATTGCTGGCTCAGTCCCGTATTGAAGCCGTTGGTTGCCGCGGTCATCTCGTCGGCCGCGTTGAAGCCATAGGTCAGGCTTTGCAGCACGCCGCTGGCGTTTCCGGTGCTGATACCGGTCAGGCGGCCATCGCTGTCGTAGCCGTAACCGCGTGCAAGGCCGTTACCCACGGTCCACCCCGCGACCGGTCCCAGCGGCTGGTAGTTCACCCCGGTGGCGAGGTTGCTGGTGGTTCCGTTGGCGGTGACCGTTGCCGCGCTCAGCTTGCCGTACGAGTAGGCGTATCCCACGCTGACGCCACTGGGATAGCTGATGCCCGTGACGCGGCCGGAATCGTCATAGTTATAAGCCGTCAAGTTCTCCGTGCTCTGCATGGCATCGTCGCGTGTTGCGATCAGGCCATCGACGGTATAGGTGAATTGGGTCCAGGTCTGGGTGGTCGCGCCGACGGCCGAGCTGAAACCACACAAGCGCCCCTTGCCATTGGTGCAAGAGTCATACGTATAGCTACGCACTTGCTGACCGCCGCTGACGCTGGTCAGCCGCCCCATGCCGTCGTATCCGTAGGTGAGCGAGCTGCCGTCGTTGCGCACCATGCCGGTGCGTTGGCCGGAGGCATCGTAGGTGTAGGAGGCGGTTCCCGTATCCGGACTGACCTGGGTCCATAGCTGGGCAAAGCCGTCGTAGGTATACGTGGTGGCCTTGCCGCGCGGGTCGGTCACCTGGACGAGGTTATCGGCGGTGTCGTACGCGTACTGGGTAATGCCACCGGCCGGATCGGTCGACTTGATCGGACGACTGAACGCATCGTAGTCCACGGTGGTGGAGCGATTGAGCGCGTCGGTCACCTTGGTGATGTTGTTGTCGGCATCGTAGGTGTAGCTGACCTTGACGTTGCCGGCGCTGTCGCGTCGCGCGATCACGCGCCCTAGCTCGTCATAGTCGACGCTGCTGTAGGTCGATACCACCGGCGGTGGCGGGCTGACTGCGATGACGACGTTCGGGCTGAAGTCGCCGAACCAGGTTACTCCCTCCTGCAGCATCCTCCACTGAAAACTGAAGTTGCCGGGAGGCGGGGCCTGAATCTGGAAGCTGAAGGTCGCGGTCTGCCCCGGCGCGATATCGGCCGGCAAGGCCACCCGCGCGATAGCCCAGGTACCGTTGTTCTCGGGATTCTGCGAGCCGAGCTTGAACGCATCGGCCGTCTTCCACGTGCGCGTGCCGGTGTTCTTGAACTGCAGTGTGACGGTCTGCGTGGTTGCAGTCTGCATCGCCGTGTTCACAGACTGGCTGACGAACTGGGCATTTGGCGTGGGCGTCGGCACGACCAGGTTGCCCGAATTGCCGATCAGGTTATTGGCCGCGCCTACGGGAGAGATGCCATGGATGTAGATCTTCTGGCCCGCGTACTGCAGTCGTTGGGCTTCGCTCAGCGGAATATTGAAGCGGAAGCTGCCGCTGCCAACCTTGCAGGCGCTGGCCACGCCGGGCTCGCTGGACTGGTTCGCCAGGGTGCGAACGATGCCAGTACCGGTGCCATAGGGGCCGCCAAGATAGAGGTCGACGTTAATCGAATCCGTGCGATAGGTGGAGCAGGCCCAGCCGCTGATCCAGCCGTCGGCGGAAACACTGTCGATGTTGCCGGTCACGACCGTGGACACGACCGTCACGACGACCGAGTTGTCGGAGGTGGCCGAGTCATAGGCGCCATCCACTGTGGCCGAGAAGCTGTGGACCCCGGCAGGCACGTTGCTCCACGTCGTCGAGAACGAGTAGTTGAATCCGCCGCCGCTCATGCCCGGTGAAAGGATCTGCTGGCCGTTGTCGAATATCCTCAACTGCAACGGCGTATCGCAGGTGATGGTTCCTGAGAGCGAGATCGAGACGCCAGGTGGCGTCACCAAAGTCTGGCCGTTCTGCGCCGAATTGAGGCTGATGGTGCACATCGGTCGCGCGGAGGCTGTCGGCGCCAGCAATGCGCTCAGGCACAGGCACAACAGCACGCCGAGCAGGCGAAGCATTCCCTTGCCACTCATGGCGTGGTCCCCCGCTGCGGCTCTACAAAGCTGCGCTGCTTCTTGACCGAAGTCGGCAGCGACATGGCGTTGTAGGTGTAGACCGTCTGTGCGAATGTCCCGCCCGGCTCCGGTTCGTACTCCGAGAGGAGACGGCCGGCGGCGTCGTACTGGTAGGAGTGCGTCATGCCGTCCGGGGCGGTCATGCGCGAAAGACGGCCGAACCCGTCGTACTCGTAATAGGTATGCTGCGTTCCGCCGTTGCGGAAGGTCTGGCGGTCGACAACACGACCACGGCCGTCATAGACGTAGGCCTCCTTCTCGCCGTTGGGGCCCGTGATGCTTCCGGGCAGGCCGAGGTTGTTGTAGCCGTCGTAGGTCGTGGTCTGACCGAGGCCATTCTTCGAGGACAGCAGGTCGCCTGTCTGCGAATACGTGAGCACCGTAGCGTCACCCGAGCCCGCCAGCGGACCATCGATCGTCATCGTGGCCAGCAGGCCGTTTGGCCAGGTGGTGTAGGCGTAGGTCGTGGCGCGCGTCTGGCCTGCACTGGCAGCCACGGTGGACGACAGGTTCTTCACCGTGGCGGAGGCAAGCCGCTGGTCCGCCCCATAGACGTAGGCGATCTCGCGCTGGCCTGCCAAGGTTTCCTTGGTCTGGTGGTTGTAGTCGTCCCAGACATACGTCCTGACACGCTGTGCGCTCGGATCGGCACCGGCATTCTCGGTGACCTTCAATACCTGGCCCTTGGCGTCCGATTCGTAGGCGGTGATGTTGCCCCTGAAATCGGTCGATGCAGACATATAGCCGTTGGAGTCGTACTGCCGCGCAGCGTAGCTGGCGGAGCAATGCGTCGAGGCCTGGCCGTCGATCGACAGCTGATTGCCGCTGGCGTCGAAGGAGTAGGTCGTTACTTTGCCAAGGGGGTTGGTAATCGCCGTTGCGGTCACTTTGCCGTTGGTGTCGAGCGTGTAGGCGAACTGGTAACGCTCCATGCCATAGGCATGCTTGGTTTCGATCGCACGGGCATTGGCATCGTAGGTGAACCACGAGTAGCGCACGCCCTGGATGGTCTTGCCGGTCAGCGCGGTTTGGAACCGGCTGTCTTCGTACAGATAGGCCAGCGTGGTGGAGGGCGAACCAGGCTGTGTCACGCCGGTAAGCAACGCCACCATCGTCTGGATCGGCGGATTGACCGGCGTCGGCGGCGGATCGTCCAGGTCCGGCTGCATCATCAGCATCGGTGCGAGTGACCTGGAGGCCGTCTGTGCCGACGCCATCTGCATCGTGTTGGACGAGGTCAGGGCAATGGTCTTGTAGGTGTACTGATAGACATTGCCGGCCGGGTCGGTGATCTGCGTGAGCAGGCCTCCGCTCCAGGTGAAATCCACATGGCGTCCTGAGTCATGAGTGACCCGGGTCAGGTAGTGATTGCCGTCGTAGGTGAAGTTCCAGCCGATGCCCTGCTGGTTCTTGATGGTGACGGGAAAGCCGGCGGCGTCGTACAGCTCGACCGTGTGGTCTTCGCTATAGAGCTGGTAGTTGCCGCCGACCTTGAGGATCTTGGCGATGGGCGACGGCTTGTCTTCGTACCAGCCCGGCACTGGTGAGGTTGCATAGTTGAACTTGATCTTGCGCCCGTCGGGGCGCTGCGCCCAGATCGAGGCGCCGGTGGGATCGCAGGTGCCATTGCCGGGGCGTGGATAGCAGGCGGAGGTCGGGTCGTCCGTGGTGAACAGCAGTTTGTAATCGAAGCTGCTCAGCCAGCGGCGGCCGAAAATGCCGATGCCGTCCCAATAGAAATCGTAGGTGCGGTTGAGGGTCAGGGGCATGTCCCCGCCGCTGCGAAAATCGACTTCGGGTTCGATCTTGTTGCCAGTGGAGAAGACGACTGGATTGCCCGCGGCTTGAGGGGATCCCGACTGGTCGCATTTGGTCTTTATGGAAGCGTCGCGTTTCTGGTTGGGCGAATTGCCGGGATTGGGCGCTGTCGTGCCGCCGCCACCACCGCCAGCGCTTATTCCGCCGCCGCCGCCATAACCACCGCCTGTGTCGGCATATACGGGGTCGCAGAAGCCCGGGTTATACGTGCTTCCGTCGCTGGTGGTCACGGTTCCGCCGCCATAGCATTTCCAGCCGACGACTTCGACCTCCGCATGCAGCTGCGTCGGAACGTGCAGCAGTGCCAGCGCCGCCGCCAAGGCGGTGAGGTGGTATCCGACGCGTGTCGCGCGGCGTGGAGGCTCGATCCGGCGACATCCATCACCTTCGTGCTGCAGGGTCTCAAGGCCGACACCGTCAAAGAGCGGTTGCCGCTCGCTGCGATGCTGGAACGTACTGAAAACAGAAACGCAAGGACGGATTAGCCGTCCCCATGGCCATTGCAGCATCCCTATTGTCCCCTTGTTTAGAGCCATGCATTGCGCAAGGCTGCGAGCATTTGACATGGGTGATCGGCGAGCGTCAAGAGCAGGTGATCGTCGCTATCTGCCGGCTCGCGGGCGGCTTGCGGCGGTTATCCGGGCACAAAGCCTGATGGGGGTTCCAAGGCGTCTTTGCTTGCCTTTTGGCTAGGCCGAGGAGCGCTATGACGCTGGATCAGAACGGGGGCATCCCATAGCGGCGGGTTAATGAACCTCGTCTCCGCTTCCTTGCGATCCCTTTCCCTTCGCCAGATTTACGGCAAACATAGCGACGCTCAGGACCGAGAAGCGTTGCACCGAAACTTATTACCTAACCGTATTGCGTCAGGTCCTTTCGCTATGAAACGGAATCACCTCGTAATCCTCTCTGTCGGCCCACTGGCCGTGGCTACTGCAGCCTGGGCTATCTGGCATTCAGCCGACTCGAATGGACGGGATCACAAGCCCGTTGCAACAATGCCTACTGCTGAGGTGGAGTCAGCGGCAGGTGATGCGCCAGAGGCTCCGCGGGCGAGGCTTGAGAGCTCCCTAGGCCAGGCTGCGTCAGGCAAGCAACTGACCGCGCAGTTCGAACAAAGCCGTCGATGCTATTTCTCGCATGGCCAAGCCAATGCACGAAAATCCGTCGCCAAGGCCTGCCAGGAAATCGCCAAGGGTGGACAGGCGAAGGCGCAGGCGGATAGCTGCATGGCCAATATAGCTGCGGATGAGGATGAAGCGGCCAGGAGCAACCAGCAAGATGCGGCCGATTGTCCTGGCGATGTCGCATCCGCCAAGCATTTCTATGAGATGACCAAGGCGGCCGCATCGAGTGGCAACGCCGATGCGCAGGCCTGCTACGTGCAATCCGTATTCCAGAACAACGGAGTGGCGCTCACCTATTCCCAGCAGGACATAGCCGACTATCGCCGCGATGCGCCCCGCTATATATCCGACGGCCTCGCCCGCGGAGACTGGAGGATCGTAAGCATGCTCGCCCGAGGCGGTCACGGCGACAACGATGGCTTGCTGCCGCTGGTCACGAAGAATGATGTCTATGCCCAGTACGTGATGAACCGGCTGCTTCAGCAAGGAGCGGAAGGACCTTATGCGCTGGAATTGGAGCGGTCCATTCGAATGTCCTACTTGTCGCCTGGCATAACCACTCCTCCGCCATTGACGCAACAGCAAGTTGCCGACGGTACTCGAGAGGCACAAGGGCTCTACCGCAAGTCTTTCGATAAGCAGCCAAAGTTGCAGGCCGCACCGATCGCCTGTCGCGGGATTTGAGGATGGCAGATGCGTCCATGGGAGGCGCTGTCATCCCCCGGACAGGACTATCACGCCGTATTAGGGGCGACCTGCTCGGTGATGATGCGCGGAGGATCAAATTGATGGGCATCAGGGTTCCTAGATTCGGACGAGCCTAGGGCGCATGAACGGTACTCCTGCTTTCCTGGTCCTTTTCCTCCTCTACGTTTATGGCAAACATATAGGTCATCAGGAGCAAGGGAGAATGGCAGGGATGTCTACAAAAGCCGGGAAGCAGATGACTTACTTGTGGATACCCGGCACAGGGCCGGATGCTCAGGCCCTTCGTCGGCTGCAGGAGCACGCCCGCAAGCCAGCCCGCCCCATGGGCGAAGCCTGGTTCATGGCGGAGCATCGTCGGTTTTTTACTGAGCTGCTGACTGATGATGCCAGCCGGTGGGAGCGTGAGTTGATCGAAACCGCCCTGATGACCCTCACCTCAGGTCCCGGCTGTTTCGGTCTCCGGCGAGAGTGGTCAGATTGGCTGCATTACCTGACGCCAAGGCTGCTAGGGCGCATCGACGGCCCGCAATGGAAGAACATCTACGAAAGCCTGATCAGTGCATTCATGGCGCGATACCCGGATGAGCGCTCGGAGTATCCGTACGATCGGTTCCTGGAAGACACATTGGCCACACTCGGCCGGATGCCCATGGCTCCATCTAACTGGAATGACGGCGGCCTTGTCATGGACGGATTGATTCCAGCCGTTGAAGAAATGACGTACGGGCTAGCCCTTTTCTGCGGTGGTACGTTTTCTGCGGCGCTCTTCCTCCATCTAAAGTATCTGGATGAAGGGCTCCTTCCTGACTGGCTCGCATCGGTGCTGGCGATCGAGGATGCGGTCTGGCGCGTCAAGATGGTCCTGTGGGTCGCGAAGTCACGCGAGCTTCTACTGCAATCCGGCCAACAACCAGGCGTCCTCGAAATGGAGCCAAGCTATGGATCCGGCTGGGATGGCTGCTGGGGCCTGATGGGCAGCAATCCGTCACCGGAAGTCGACCCGTCGCAGATCGCCATTCCATTTCTCAGCGACGCGCGCAGGCAGTGCTTCCAGAGCGTGCTTCGACGTCATTTGACTCGTGCATCGCTGGAACGTCTTGGCGCGGAAGTGGCTGAGGCCGAAGAAGCTCAGCCGAGGCTTTACGGCATTCGTGTCCAGTTCGATCAAGCGGTACGCGAGATCGTTCTGGACTATCAGTTGCGGTAGTGCAATTTGTTGCGGATACAACACGACAATCAACCTAGCCACCCTGTAAAAATCGCCCGATTAGAGATTGGATCTCCTTATATGAGTGACGCCCCGCCAACCGTACGCATGTGGCTGGAAAGCCTCGTAGTCGCTGCCGCCACCGCGCGGCCGTTGGCAGAGCTGTCGCCCAACGCGCATATCCACGGTGGCCTGCGGCTTGAGATCCAGGGACGTATCGTTCCGTACATGGGCTATTGGAGACCGGACGACGTCTGCATGCACGACTGGCTCGTGGAGTTGCAGTGCGCGGCGATCGCGCTTGGCCAGGAAGGAGGCCGCCATGTCTTCGACGAGGGCGAGCAGGGACAGCCGGCTTTCGTATTCTCCCGGCGAGAGGGGCGCGGCTACTTCTCCATCGTGGAATCTGAAATCTCCGACGCCGAAGGGGACGAGGCTTGGCAGGAGGTGGCGTTCGATCCCGATGAATTCATCGAAGCGCTGCGAGTGCTGCTGGAGGACTTCAAGGGGCGTCTGCTATCGGAGAGCCCGGGCGTGGCGCCGCGTTGGTTGGCGAGGGTCCGGCTTGATCAAGGATAGAGGCCATGCCGTGTCTACGGCGATGAATGCGGTGTCTTGGCGATAGCTATAGCATTCGGAAACGATACCGACACAATGGCCGCGGCAGCCGGCGGTGTGGCAGGCATTCGCTTCGAACTATCAGGGATACCGGAGACATGGCGCGAACGCACGAGAGGAAAGGATGTATTGGCTGAACTTCAGCACGCGCTACTTCTGCGCGCCGTCGGCCCTGAAGGGGCATAGGAGAGGGGTTGTGCAGCAGGACGAGACAGGGTTTTGGCGGAACGTTGGAGTGCTTGCGGGGGTTGCATTCATTGCGCCCTTGCTGACGGAGATCACGAAAGAACCTGTCGGCTTCGACAAGGTCTCATGGTCGTGGCCTTGGGTGGTGGCGAGCCTTTGCTTTATCGGCATCGTTGGCTTCATGGGGGTGCAGGCCATGAATATGTCGGATCAGCACCGATGGAGGCTTCCTTCCCTGCATTTGAAGTCCTCAGGTTCCGAGGAGCCTGTCCAAGTGCACTACATGAATGCGCTAGGGATGTTCTCGATCGGTGCTGGTTACTTTGTGCTTGGGTGGTTTGATCCCGAAGTACGTTGGCTCTGGGAAATTCCGGTTTCGGCAGGGATCGGGATATGGCTAGGCATGCGGTTCTACATCTGGGCCTTTCCGAATCGGTTTGAACAGCGAGAGGGCGCGTCGCGCCGAAAGATTCGGCATCGTTGAAGGGGCGACAAGGGTCGCTATCCTCTTAAGCGCTGACTTTCGCTGTGGCTCTCACGGAGCGGAGGCCATGGCGTAAAGACCTGACAACGTGATTGCCCTAATCAAGTCCGCGCGGGAGTGCAAGACATGGAATACCGCTTTCCAAGATGGATTTCCTACCTTCTTTTGTTTTTCATCGCCGCGATGGTCGGCCTTGCTGCTTATGCCGTACGCACGCCAACGCCGAGTTCGAGCGTTGGATCAGATATCGTCATCGGTCTGATCGTAGTTTGTCTTGCTACCGTGTCGGCATGGGGCTACCTGTACGTAAGCCGCTATGTCATTGAAGTTGGCGCCGAGAATGTAGCCATCACCGGCGTGTTTCACACCAAGCTCATTCCGCTTGGTTCGATTGCGCAGGTCATCACGGTGAGCTCGCCAAGAGCCGGGACAGATTCATGGCTATTGAACAAGCAAGACGTCAGCCTCGCAAAGATCGATGGAGGATTGATCGGGTTTGACGAACTTCTAGGAGATCTTGGTAAAAAACTGCAGCCATACCAGGCGCTTTTCTACCGCAGCAGGACGTGGGGTCCATGGGAGATGCAGGTTGCTGGCGACTCGAAGTGGGTGCCGACCGAGGCGCCAAGCCTGGCGCGCAGGACTAACCGGCGACTAGCTGTGATTCTGATCGGTGGGTTGCTTCTCGTTATCGCGGAAGTAATGGCCAGTGCTTGGCTGTAGATCGTAAGATTCGCTTCGGACCCATCTCAGATATTGGCCATGTCACAGCCGAGGAGCGAAAGCAACGATGGGGAATGTTCTTCGATTCGTCTTTACCACGTTGCTACTCGTGTGGTCTTTCGTGACCTTCTGTACGGGTTTGTGGAGCATAGCCGGTACATATTTCTTTACCGATCGATTTACGATCGAGTCGCGCCATGATGTTTGCGAGCAGCCACTCAATAACCGTTGTGTTACCCACTATGAAGTAAGTCGGGGCAACGGGAAGCTGGATGACTTTGTGCCATTCATCTATCAATTTGACCGGGGCTACCTCGTAGAGGGCTGGACGGTTGCCAAGGTTCGATGGGGGTTCTCGTACGAGATCAATGGTGTGCAAAAGCCATGGCCTTATCTCTGGTCGCGTGTGGAATGGTCGCTGCTGGGGCTCGCAGGAATGCTTGCCTGGTACTTCGCCGGTGGCCCTCGGGCGCTGAGAGGTTGGCTGCGTAGCTTTAAACACAAGATATTTACGGGGCCCTGATGTTCGCTTTCGACCCAAAGCAGGCCTGGCGATCTTGAGTAACCATTTCTCCTTCACCGGTACTGGATGGCCAGATGTCGCTGACTCAGAAAGAACGCATGCTCTATCTCCGGGTAGAAGAAGTGCTGCACTACATGTGGGATCCGATTGGTATAGCGGGTGTCCCACAGGCGCGGGACGAATACGAAAGCTACGCACCCAAGGTCTTCGACCTTGTAAGAGGCACCACGGATGGCAAAGACGTGGCTGCATATCTGTCTTGGGTGAGCATGGATCTTATGGGCCAAAGGCCAGACCCAGATGGTGACTCGGCGGTGGTTGAGGCGCTGCTTGCCTGGAGAGACTACCTCAGGTGATGCCCATCCTTAGGGCAATAGGTGAGCATTAGATTCCCTCCAAACGAACCGCAGTTGATATGACAACCCCCAACGAATTGACGGTGATGTACCGCCCAGTCGGTCCTGAAGAACTGGAACTATTGAGGCAATCCGATTTCAAGCGGTGGCCTCCGCGTCTGCCGGAGCAACCCATTTTCTATCCAGTGACCAACGAGGAATACGCGGCCGAGATCGCGGGCCGTTGGAATGTGCGTGACGGTGGCTACGGCGCGGTCACCCGCTTTCAGGTGCGGACGTCATTCATGATCAGGTACCAGATTCAGCGCGTTGGCGGATCCCATCACACGGAATGGTGGGTGCCGGCCGAGGATCTGGAGGATCTGAACGACAACATTGTCGGCTCGATCGAAGTCATACGGGAATTCAAGTCATAGTTGGCGAGAAGACGCCGACCGGAAGCAGATGTCAGGAGTAACTGAGTTACACCTCAGCCAAGGCTTTGAGCATGTCCATCCAAAACGATCATTCCCAAGCATCGCGCATCGCCCAACGTATCGCCGCACTCCGCCAGGAACGGGAGGCAGTCCAGACGCAGCTGAGCGCGCTCGAAGCACGCAAGCACGAACTGGGGAACCTTATGCTGCGCATCAACGGCGCCATCGCCGTGCTGGAGGAGATGGAGGCGGAGGGGCGGACCGCTGGCGACGAAGGTGCGCAGCTTTAAATGGCGTAGCGGCGTAGGTTGGGGTGAGCCATCGGCGAACCCCAACAGGCCAGCTGCATAGGCACGGTGACGTTGGGGTTCGCCGATGGCTCACCCCAACCTACAAAGATGTCAGGGTCGTTGCCGCAGGCATCAATCACCGGCGCGCTCTCTGATGTTGAATGCGTTGCGGTTTCGTGGGGAGGGCTAGCGCCCTGAGAGGTTGGATGCGATTTCGCTGTTGACTCAAAGCAAGCCGGTCGGATTCTTCAATTGCGGCAATACAGGTGTCGACGAATGCATCGAACCATCCTCAACTACAACGAAGCGCTTCTTCGTCAGGCTGTTGGCGGCTTTTGGTGGCGGGTCACCGGCTTGCGCTTTTTCCTGGCCTGGGCAGCCGTCGCTTTTGGTTTTGCCATGGCCATTCGCGAAGGCGACGTTTCGTGGTTTACAGGTGTGCTTGGCAGCGTTTTGATGGTTGGCACGCTCTTCCCGATCGCCCTGTACGCTATGCACTATCGCAATGCTGTCCAAAAGCTTAGGGCCATGGGCAATGCCCAGGCGACGCTCGAGGCCTCTGATAACTCGCTGTCGATATCTTCCGGCGCCGGTAGCGCGTCCATCCCGTGGTCGGCAATCGCTGAGATATGGCAGCTCAAGGCTTGCTGGCTGCTCCTGCTTTCCAAATCGCAGTTCATGACTCTTCCACTCGCAGACGTGACGCCGGAATTGGAGGCTTTCATTCTTGCGAAGGTGCGCGCCTCGGGAGGAAAAGTTGCCTGAGAGAACGAAACTCGGCGTTTTCGAGACCATCCCGCCTCTTCTTGCGTAGTGGCGTAGGTTGGGGTGAGCCACCGGCGAACCCCAACAAACCAGCTGCATAGGCACGGTGACGTTGGGGTTCGCCGATGGCTCACCCCAACCTACAGAGGTGTCAGAGTCCCCAGTGTGTTGTCACGTAGTTGTCGAACTTCCCCATATCCAGACTCCCCCATCCCGCACAGGGCGTCCAGCCACTATTGGCGCAAGCGGCGCCATTCCACGTCCCGCCACCAAGGTTGTGCAGTGGACTCACATCAGTGTCGAAGTTCGCGTACATCTGCGGCGTCGGTAGGCCAAGCCGGTTGCCATGTGCCGATTCGATACGCGCAAACAGCCCGGTAAAGATGCTCGATGCCAGCTCTGAGCCATTGAACAGATGCTGCTCGGCGCCGTTGACGATGATGCGCGCGCCGCTGGTGGCCGGCAGCATCAGGGTCGAATCCCAGTTGCTTGGCACGTTCTTGTACGCATCGAACGCGATGTCGGGGACCAGTCGTCCGGTGACAGGCGGCTGCGGGCTGCCGGGCAGGGGATTGCCGAGTGACGTCTGCCAGAACGGTATCGGTGCATAGGTGCTGGTTCCGGTGGGGTCGAGCCAGTAGTTGACGTAGGTTCGGCCACCGGGGTCGGCGGAGTACGACACCTCGTACCACGGCGATTCGCTCGACCAGTGGCTGGCGCCGTCGTCAGTCACCTGGGAGCCGCCCACGGCGACGACGTTGGGCGAGGTCGATGGTGCGGTCGGCGGTGCGAAGGGAACGAACATTTGCATATCCATGAAGACGGCGCTGCCGGCCGTGGCCATCACCACCTGCCCTTGCGCGCGGGACGCCAGGAAGATCGTGTCGTCGATCGCCTGCTGGCCAGTGAGGTGGGAGCTTTCTTCGTCCAGCGACCACGAGGTCTGGATGAGCTTTACCGCGTCGTCGGCCACGGCGCGGTTGTATGTGGCCGTGACATCCGCCTGGGTCGGCTTCGTACCGGTGGGCGCCATGGCGTAGAACACCATCTGCTCCAGTTGCCCGGCGGTGGCCGCGATGACCTGGCTCTCGTCCTGCGCGCCACCAGCGCCTAAGCTGCCATGACCGACTTTCACCACGCTGGTGTTCACTCGCGGCATGGACTCGCGGTCGGTGAAGGTATTCAAGTCGGCAATGGTCTGCGTCATGTCGCCGGCGGCGATGATGCCTACCGACGTGGCATGGCCGGTGCTCACCGCATCCGCGCCATAGATGGTGCTGTAGGCGAGCGGGTTGCGGCCAAAGCTGGAGATCGGTCCGTCCGGTGGCGGCTGGTAGTCCGCATGATGGTTGCTCGGTGCCGACAGGAAATCCGTCAGTCCTAGCACTCCGGTGACAATGCCGCCCAGTGCCGCCGGTACCTGTGCCGGTCCGACATTGACCATGAACTGCGGTGGGTAGTAGTCGCTGTCGGTCAACGTCGCCATGGTCAGGTTGAACGCGGAAGACACGCCGCCTGCCGTGCCGTCGGCCGTGATGGTCAGATGATTGGAGGCCACTTCGATGCCGCTGAAACCGTGCTGGCTGAGATACGCGACGACGGCAGCTACTTGTTCGCTCGTGGGTGCGTAATCGCGCATGAAGGTGTCGCGGTCCAGGTACTGCGCATAGACGGGCGAGCCCGGTTGCGTTACGTCGTGCAGATAGGATTCGAGCTGTGTCCGGTTGCGCAACTGCAGGCCGAGGGTGATGTGCACCGGTGCGTTGGCGGCCAGGGCGGCAACGTTGGCTGGATCGAAGCATCGCAAATACGTGAAGTTCAATTCGTATTTCGCGCCGCAATGGGTGGTGGGCGGTGCATTGATGACCGCCTGCGTGGCGGTGGTCGACCATGTGGTATCGGCCCATGACGGCGCCGTTCCAAGCAGCGCGACGCACGCCGCAACGAGCGGCAAGCCGGATCCGGGCCGGTGTATGGAATGCGGACGATGGGGAAGTGGGACAGAGCAACGGCGCATGACTGCCTCCGATGACGGGCACGCGCCATGTGCGGCTTGCGCCCGGTCGCGTGGTGGTCATCCGGTCCCTGTGTCCGGCGGCGAGTCTAGGTCGCCGGTTTTGCGGCAATCCGAGTACTGGTTGGTGTTGGCGAGGAAAGCTCGGTTCAGGTGATACGGAGAGTTGGCAGAGTTCGAACTGCGGCTGGCGCCAGTCGCGCTGACGCCAACGGAAAATATTGCGAATTCCGTTCGCCCTCAGACCGCTTGTTTGCCCTTGCCGAGCATCTGCGTCACCGCCTCAAGGCCGCAGAACGAAGGCTCGTCGCCGAGTTCGCCCGCTTCGATCCACGCAACTTTCGCTCGCAGATAGCTCTGCAGCTTGCCCAGTTGCGCCGCCTTCTCATCCACTTGCGCCAGCTGCGCTTGCATCACGGCCAGCCGGCGCGGCCGGTCGATGCCACCGGTCTCGTATTCGCGGTTCAAGGTGACAATCTGCTTCAGCGTAAAGCCGAGCTGCTGGCCGACCTTGATCAAGGCAACGCGGTCCACATCGCTCTCGTGAAAGTGCTGGTAGCGATTGCTGCCTGCTCCCCCTGTGCTCGGCCTGATCAGCCCCAGCTTCACGTACAGGCGCACGGCATCGCGAGTCAGTTCGGCGCGCCGGCAGAATTCGGCAATCAGCATGGCGGGGCTCTTGACTAGGGGGTTAAGGCCCTAGTTTAGACTCATCCTTCGCAACCCACCAAGTGAAGGCCATGAGCAAAACCGTACTGGTTACCGGCGCATCGTCGGGCATAGGCGAAGCCACCGTGCGTCGCCTCCTGGCGGATGGATACAAGGTGTACGCCGCGGCGCGGCGGGTGGATCGAATGAGCGGCCTGGCCGAGGCCGGCGCGCAGGTGCTGTCGCTGGACCTGACGGACGATGCCTCGATCGTTCAGGCGGTGGAAGCCATTTCCCGGCGCGAAGGCCGCCTGGATGCGCTGGTCAACAACGCAGGCTATGGCTCCTACGGCGCGCTGGAAGACGTGCCCCTGGACGAAGGGCGGCGCCAGTTCGAGGTGAACGTTTTCGGCCTCGCGCGCCTTATCCAGTTGTGCCTGCCCATGATGCGCGCCCAGCGCTCGGGCACCATCGTCAACATCACCTCGATCGGCGGCAAGATGCACGAGCCGATGGGCAGCTGGTATCACGCGACCAAGTTCGCCGTGGAAGGACTGAGCGATTGCCTGCGCATGGAACTGGCGCCGTTTGGGATCGATGTCGTGGTGGTGGAGCCGGGTGGCATTCGCACCGAATGGAGTGGCATTGCGCAGGAAGGCATGTTGCGCTACTCGGGTGACACCGCCTACGCCGAACAAGCCCGGATGCATGCGCGCATGTTCTCCGCGGGTGACAAGTCGTCCATCGTGTCGCCGCCGGAGGTGGTGGCAAAGACGATCGCACGCGCCTTGCGCGCCTCCCGGCCCCGCACGCGCTACGCCACCGGCGGCGGCGCGCGGACGATCCTGTTCCTGCGCCGCTGGTTGAGCGATCGGGCGTTCGATGGATTCATGCGATGGGTCGAGAAATCGATGGCGCGGGCCTGACGCAGGACATCAAGCGCGCGTCCCTAGGGTTCTCGCCGCCCCGGCAGCGTCAACAGCACCTCCAGCCCGCCTCCATCGCGCAAGCGGGCGACGACGCTTCCGCCGTGCATTTCCATCGCGCGCCGTGCAATGGCCAGTCCCAGGCCCGACCCGTGGACGGCGTCATGGCCGGGCAGGCGGGTGAAGGGCTGGAAGATGGCTTCGAGCAGGTGTTCGGGTACGCCCGGGCCGCGGTCCCGGACCAGGGTCTCCAAGGTTTCGCCGTCGTCCGAGGTCCGGCAGCGGATTTCCACGGTGGAACCGCCGGGACTGAACTTCACCGCATTGCGGATCACGTTCTCGAAGGCCCGATAGATCAGTTCGCCACGGACGGCGGCAACGAACTGGGTGGGCGCCTCGATGCTGACGGTCTTCGAGGCGCTGCGCGCTTCGAAATCGGCATCCTCCGCGATCGACTGCAGCAACTCGATGATGTCGACGCGCTCGCCGCAGGGTGTGCTTTCGCTGGCTTCCAGCCGGTGCAGGACCAGCAGTGCTTCGATCAGCTCGTCGAGCCGCTCGCTTTCGCGGCCGATGCGCTGGACCATCGCCTCCGACTGCCCGGGCTCCTGTCGCAGCAGGCCGATCGCTGCCTGGATGCGCGTCAACGGCGAGCGCAGTTCATGCGAAATGTCATGCAGTAGCACTTTGCGCGACTCGGTCAACAGCTGCAGCTGCGCGGCCATGCGATCGAAGTCCTGCGCCAGGTCGACAATCTCGTCGCTGCGCTTGCCCATGAGGGGTTGCACGCGCGTCTCGAAATGGCCTTTGGCGACTTCGCGCAACGCCCAGCGCAGATGCTGCAGGGGGCGCGACAGATACCAGGCCAGGATGAGTCCACCGCCGGCGATCGCCAGCAGGCCCGATACGACCGGCACCACCGGAACGCCGCCGATCCGCGTCAGCTCCTCCGGCGGCGGCAGGCGTTGATTAGTGATCTGCAGATAAGTGGACATCCCTGCGATCGATAGCAGCATGCTGGTCCAATGGGCCAGCACCAGTTTCCAGAACAAGCGGCCGGGCGCCCATCGGAACATGTCAATCCTCCAGCAGCTGATAGCCCAGCCCACGCACGCTCTGAATCCAGGACTGGCCGTCCGGACGCGTTCCCAGTTTCTGGCGGATGCTGCTGATGTGCACATCGATCCTGCGATCGAAGCGCGCCAGCGGACGGTCGAACGCCTGCAGGGAAATCTCCTGCTTGCTGACCAGCTGTCCGGAATGCCGCACCAGCACTTCCAGCAGGCTGAACTCGGTGCCGGTGAGTTCCAGCGGTTCGCCGCGCCAGGTCGCGCGGCGATTGCCCGGCCATAGCATGAGGTAACCGGCTTGCAGCGCACGCGCGTTGCCGGAGCCGTCGAACCGCTCGCCGGTTTTCGTGCGCCGGAGGATCGCGCGTATGCGCGCCACCAGCTCGCCCGGCGTGCAGGGCTTGGGCACGTAATCGTCGGCGCCCAGGTCCAGCCCCACGATGCGGTCGATATCGTCGCCACGGGCCGTGAGCATCAGGATCGGCACCGCACTGTTGGCGCGAATGCGGCGCAGCGCATCGATGCCCGATAGCCGCGGCATCATGATGTCCATCACCACCAGTGCGTAATCGTTGGATGCCGCTTCGGACACCCCGGCCTCGCCGTCGTGCACGGTGCTTACATCGAAGCCCTCCCGCACCAGATATTGCGAGAGCATGGAAGTCAGATCGACGTCGTCGTCGACGAGAAGAACCCTGGTCATGGCGCCAGTATCCGCCCGGATTCCCCGGAAAACACGCGCTCCGGCAGGACTTTTACCCAGTTTAACCTTGCCGAACCGCGGCCAACGATCGCGCCTCCTACGATGCGGCCCATCTCACCTGGCCCGTCGTGCGCATGCAGAAATCCGCCCTCATCCGTACCCCCTGGGCAGCAGGCCTGGGCCTGGCCCTTGCCGGCTGTGCGGTGGGCCCGGACTACCGCGAGCCAGCCCCGGCGGCACCCGTGGCGTGGAGCGCGCCGCTTCCGCATGGCGGTGCCGTGGGTTCGCTCGATGCATGGTGGGCGCAATTCGACGATCCGCTGGTGGCCAGGCTGGTGGCGATGGCCGAGGCCGACAGTCCGTCGCTGGCCAAAGCCTGGGCGAATATCGAGAAGGCTCGCGCCACCCTGGTGTCCGCCAGGGCTGACGGCCTGCCGACCCTGACGGGCGGCAGTTCGATCACCCGCAGCAAGCAGCAGATCCTGCCGGGGAGCGAAACCACCAGCAGCACACGCAGCGGCGAGCTGGACGCGTCCTGGGAGATCGACTTGTTCGGCAAGGTGCGCCGCACTACCGAGGCCGCCCGCGCGCTCGTCGGCGCGCGCGTGAGCGACTGGCACGATGCGCGGGTCTCGCTGGCGGCGGAAGTCGCCGATACCTATGTCGAATACCGCGGCTGCGCGCAATTGGCCGATGCGTACGAGCGCGAACTGCAGTCGGAGACGCAAACAGAGCAGGCCACGGCCAGCCTGGTCCGCGCCGGTTTCAAGTCCCCGTCGGACGGCGCCCTTGCACGCGCGGGCACCGCCGACACCCGATCCACTCTTGTTTCACAGCGCGGTCAATGCGAGCTGCTGGTCAAATCGCTGGTAAACCTCACGGGATCCGATGAGGCCCAGTTGCGCGCATTGTTGGTCATGGGCGATGGGCACCTGCCGCAGCCGGCAATGCTGGCGGTAGAGAGTGTGCCCGCGCAGGTGCTGCGCCAGCGCCCCGATCTCGCCTCGCTGGAGCGGCAAGTGGCAGCCGCCAGCGCGGATATCGGGGTCGCCCAGGCCGATCTTTATCCCAGTCTTTCGCTGTCCGGTTCCATTTCGGTGTCGGCCAGCAACAGCACCCGTCCGGCGACGGGCTGGTCGCTCGGGCCCTCGCTGTCCATCCCGATCTTCAATGGCGGCTCGCGCCGCGCGGCGGTGAAAAGCGCTTATGCGAGTTACGCCGTGGCGCTCGCCGATTATCGGCAAGGCGTGCGCGATGCGGTGAAGGAAGTCGAGCAGGCCCTGGTCAATCTCGACAGCACGGACCGTCGCGCCGCCGACGCCGCCACGGCCGACGACGAATACCGCCGCTATTTCCTGGCCACGGAAAAGAGCTGGCGGGCAGGGCGCGAGACCCTGCTCACGCTGGAGGAGGCGCGGCGCTCGGCGCTGTCGGCCGAAGTCCAGCGCATCACGCTGCAGCGCGATCGCGTCGCGTACTGGATCGCGCTGTACAAGGCGCTCGGCGGCGGATGGGCGCCGGACCGCCCTGCGCAACCTCCGACGGCGGCGCTGCCGGCGTCACCGATCAACCACCCGCGGAGTGCGTCTTGAATCGCAAGTCTCTTATGGCCGCCATCGTCGCGATCGTTGCCGCGGTTGCCGGCGTGGGCATCTGGCGCGGGGCGCACGGGCGCGCCGATGTCACTTCAGGCGGGGATGCGACGCGCGCCTTGACCGTGGAGATCGTCGCACCGGAGCTCCGCACCTGGCCGGGCACCGAGCAAGCGAGCGGGCCTGTCACCGCCTGGCAGGAGGTGATCGTCAGCCCGGAAACCGGCGGGCTGCGCATCGCGGATCTGCAGGTGGATGTCGGTGCGCGCGTCAAGCGCGGCCAGCTGCTGGCCAGCCTGGCGGATGACAGCCTGCGCACGGACCTGCACAAGCAGGAAGCTCTGCTCGCCCAGGCCAACGCTTCGCTCGAACAGGCCGTCTCCAACCTCCGGCGTGCCCAGATGGTGGGCGACAGCGGCGGGCTGTCGCCGCAACAGTTAGAGGAATACCGGATCAACGAAGCCACCGCCCGCGCCTCCATGCGTTCGGCGAAGGCCGATGTGGACAGTGTCCAGCTCAAGCTGCGGCAGTCCCGCGTCGTGGCGCCCGACGACGGCATCGTCTCGTCCAAGTCGGCCGTGCTCGGCAATGTGGTCAGCGCCGGCGCGGAGATGTTCCGCCTGATCCGCCAGGGCCGGCTGGAGTGGCGTCCGGAAGTGGATGCCCGCCAGTTGAACGCGATCCATGTCGGCCAGCTGGCCGATGTGATGCTGCCGTCCGGGCAGCACGTGCAAGGCCGGATCCGCGAAATCGGCCCGGCGCTCAGCACGGACACCGGCCGCGCCACGATCTATGTCAGCCTGCCCGCGGACAGCGCCGCGCGCCAGGGCATGTTTGCCAATGGCGCCATCGAGTACGAATCGCGCGCTGCGACGACCTTGCCGCAGTCGGCCGTGGTGCCGCGCGATGGCCGTTCCTATGTCTACATGGTCGATGCGAACGGCCGGGTCAGCAGCCGTGCCGTCGATACCGGCCGCCGCTCGGGCGACCGCATCGAAATCCTCACCGCGATGGACAAGGGCGCGCGTGTCGTCGCCAGCGGCGGCGCGTTTCTGTCGGAAGACGCGATCGTGGACGTCGTACCGGCCACGCGAGATAAGGCGAGGAGTGCGCCGTGAACTTTTCCGCCTGGGCCATCCGCAAGCCGGTGCCTTCGCTGCTGTTGTTTGTCCTGCTGACGGCGCTGGGCCTGATCGGTTTCCGGCGCCTGGACATCCAGGACTTTCCCGACATGGACCTGCCCACGATCCAGGTAGCCGCGACGCTCGAAGGCGCCGCCCCGGCGCAGCTGGAAACCGAGGTCGCACGCAAGATCGAAGACAAGCTCGCCTCGCTCACCCGGCTCGATCACATCACCACCACGATTACCGAAGGCTCGGTGCGCATCAGCGTCAGCTTCGAGCTGGACAAGAATGGCGAGGAGGCATTGAGCCAGGTGCGCAACGCGGTCGACAGCGCCCGCGCCGACCTGCCGAGCAGCATGGCTGCGCCTACGGTTTCCAAGCAGACGTCGGCCAACTCATGGCTGCTCACCTATGCGATCGCCTCCGACCGGCTCGACGAACGGGACCTGTCCTGGTTCGTCGACAACAAGCTGTCCAAGGCGCTGCTCGCGGTGAAAGGCGTGGCGTCGGTGACGCGCGTGGGCGGCGTGGACCGTGAGGTCCATGTGGATCTCGATCCCACCTTGATGGCCGGCCTGGGCGTCACGCCTTCCGATGTGTCCACCCGGATCAAGGCGGTGCAGAAGGAGAGTTCGGGCGGCGAGGGCAGGGTCGGCACGGAGCGGCAGGGCAGCCGGACCATCGGCACGGTCGGCTCGGCGGCGGAAGTCGCCGCCATTACCGTGCCGCTGAGCGATGGGCGCTACATCCGGCTGGACCAGGTGGCCCGCATCAGCGACAACCATGCCGAGCGGAGCACGCTGGCCTTTCGCGACGGGCAACCGGTGATCGCCTTCCAGGTCACGCGCTCGCTCGGCTATTCGGATGTCGGCGTGACACGTGGCGTGCGGGCCGCCGTGGAGGCTTTCGCCAGGGAGCACCCGGAAGTCGCCATCGACGAAGCGAGCAACACGATCGACCCGATCGAAGAGAACTACCACGGCTCGATGTCCCTGCTGGGCGAGGGCGCCTTGCTAGCCATCGTCGTGGTGTGGTGGTTCCTGCGCGACTGGCGCGCCACGCTCATCTCGGCCACCGCGCTTCCGCTCTCGATCATCCCGGCCTTCCTGTTCATGGCGCTGGCCGGCTATTCGCTCAATACGGTGACGCTGCTGTCGCTGTCGCTGGTGGTCGGCATCCTGGTCGACGACGCCATCGTCGAGATCGAGAACATCGAACGCCACCTCAAGATGGGCAAGACGCCTTACCAGGCGGCCATGGAGGCGGCTGACGAAATTGGCCTGGCGGTGATCGCAACGACGTTCACGCTGGTCGCGGTATTCCTGCCGACGGCGTTCATGAGCGGCATTCCCGAGCTGATCTTCCGGCAGTTCGGCGTCACCGCCTCGATCGCGGTGCTGGCCTCGCTGCTGGTGGCGCGGCTGCTCACGCCGATGATGGCGGCCTACCTGCTCAAGCCGGCAAGGCAGGGCGAAGCCGACGCGCCCGATGGCCCGATCATGCGGCGCTACCTGCAGTGGGTGCGGGCCGCGCTGGTCCGGCGCCGCACCACCGTCGTCGGCGCAGCGCTGTTCTTCGCCGTGGCGCTGGCCGTGTTGCCGCTGCTGCCTACGGGTTTCATCCCCGCCAAGGACCAGGCCCAGTCGCGCGTGACGCTGACCTTACCGCCGGGAAGCCGGCTGGAAACCACAGCGGCGATGAGCCTGCGCGCGGCGAACCTGATCCGCTCGCTGCCCGAAGTCCGTGGCGTGTTTGCCGCGGTGGGCACCGCAACCAGTGGCGCCGACATGTCGGCCAGCTCCACCAATGACGCCACCGGCGCCACGCTGACCGTCGACCTCGCCCCCAGGGCGCAGCGCAAGCTCACCCAGCCGCAGGTCGAGGCCCGTATGCGCGACCTGCTGCGCGCGCTGCCGGGCGTGCGCGTGTCGGTCGGCAGCGGCGCCAGCGGCAAGACCCTGGATATCACGCTCGCCAGCGACGATCCCGCCACGCTGACCGCGGCCGCCATCAAGGCAGAGGCGCAGTTGCGCACGCTCAAGGGCATCGGCAACGTCACCTCCAGCGCCGCCCTGCAGCGACCGGAAATCCAGGTCAGGCCGGATTTCGCCCGCGCCGCCTCGCTGGGCGTCACCTCGGAGGCGCTGGCCGATGCGGTGCGCCTGGCGACGTACGGCGACTATTCGACCGCGCTGCCCAAGCTCAATCTGCCCGAGCGCCAGATTCCGATCCGTGCGCGCATGGATCCCGCCATCCGGAACGACCTCGCGGCGGTAGCGCAGCTGCGCGTGCCGGGCAGCCATGGCACGGTGAGCCTCGGATCGGTGGCCGCTGTGTCGATGGGCAGCGGGCCGGCGCAGATCGATCGGCTGGACCGGTCGCGCAATGTCACGCTCAGCGTGGAACTCAATGGCCGCTCGAGCGGCGAAGTGCAACGCGAGGCAATGCAGCTGCCGGCACTGAAGAGCCTGCCGGGCGGGGTGCGCCTGGTGGAACAGGGCGAGCTGCAGCACATGGCGGAGCTCTTTCAAAGCTTCGGCCTGGCCATGGCGATCGGCATCTTCTGCATCTATGCGGTGCTGGTGCTGCTGTTCCACGACTTCCTGCAGCCGGCCACGATCCTGTGTGCATTGCCGCTTGCCCTGGCCGGCGCCTTGATCGCGCTGTGGGTCACCAGCCAGTCGTTCTCGATGCCCTCGGTGATCGGCGTGCTGATGCTGATGGGCATCGTGACGAAGAACTCCATCCTGCTGGTGGAGTACGCCATCCTGGCGCGGCGCGAACGCGGCATGAGCCGGCTGGATGCGATCGTCGACGCCTGCCACAAGCGTGCACGTCCGATCGTCATGACGACCATCGCGATGGGCGCCGGCATGCTGCCCAATGCACTGGGCATGGGCGCGGAGCCGAGTTTCCGGCAGCCGATGGCGATCGTGGTGATCGGCGGACTCCTGACCTCGACCATCCTCAGCCTGCTGGTGATCCCGGTGGTTTTCACCTATGTCGACGATATGCTCGAGTGGGGGAAGCGGTTGTTCGTGCGCGGTCCTCGCCGCAACGGTGCCACGGACTGGCGCCCCAAGGTGGATGGCATGCCGTGAGAGGCTGAAGGCCTGTGTCGAAGGGCGGCCGTTCACCGACCCTTGAGATCTCGAGCAGCCAGTTCGCTTCGCGGGAGTAGTTATCGAGCAAGGAGCTCGCTATGCGTGGGAAGCACGCGGGCTACGGCCCGCTTTTCACGTCAGCCGGCTACTGACACTCGGCGACTTCGAGGCTGGATATGGACGTAGCCTTTGCGCGCGCAGCGAGCATGGCTACGTTAACCGATGCCACGAGCAACAGGGGGGCAACCCCGAGCGTGGCATGGTAGCCGCATGGCACTACCACGCGTAGGCAGCGGGCGCCTCACCTCCAGGCCCTGGCCAGATCTCGTCCAGTCGTGCCAAGGTTTCATCGGACAAGCTCAGCGAAGGCGCCTTCAGGTTCTGGCGCAACTGCTCGACCGTGCGAGGTCCGCTGATCACGGTCGTGACCACTGGCTGATGAAGAAGCCAGGCGAGCGCCACATCCGATGGCGCTTCCCCGATGTCGTCGCATAGCTTCTCGTAGGCTTCCAGTTGCGGACGCAGCTGCGCGATGCGCTGCTGCAGGTGCGGCGTCGCCCTGCGCCCGTCGGATATCTTGCGCAGCACGCCACCGAGCAAGCCCATGCCGATAGGGCTCCAGGGAATGAGGCCGATACCGAAGTGACGCAGCGCAGGAATCACTTCCAGCTCGATGGTACGTTGAGTCAGGTTGTAGAGGCTCTGTTCCGATGCAAGGCCGAGCGTATGCCGCGCATTCGCCATGCACTGCGCCGTTGCGATGTCCCAGCCAGCGAAATTGCTGCTGCCGACATAAGTGATCTTTCCCTCGCGGATCAGCTGTTCCATCGCCTGCCAGATTTCTTCCCATGGCGTGGCCCGGTCGACGTGGTGCATCTGGTAGAGATCGATGTGGTCGGTCTTCAGCCGCCGCAGGCTGGCCTCGCAGGCGCGGCGGATGTGATAGGCCGACAGGTATTTATCGTTCGGACCGATGTCCATCGGCTGGTACACCTTGGTCGCCAGCACGATGCGGTCGCGGTGGCCTCCCTTTGCCAGCCAGCGGCCGATGATTTCCTCGGAAGTGCCGAAACCCTTTTCCATGTCGGGCGTCTGCGGGCCACCATAGACATCTGCCGTATCGAAGAAATTGATGCCCGTGTGCAACGCCTCGTCCATGATCGCGAAGCTGGTGGCTTCGTCGGTCAGCTCGCCGAAGTTCATGGTGCCGAGCGAAAGCCGGCTGACTTTCAGGCCGGTGCGGCCCAGGTGTGCGTAATCCATCGATATGTCTCCCGGGAAACGTGTCGTGAGAACAGCGGCGTATCAGTGCATCGTCACGGTTGCAGCAACGCCTTGATCGCGCGGCGTTCGTCCATCGCCTTGTAGCCTTCGGCAACCTGGTCCAGTGGTAGAACGAGATCGAAGACGGCCGAGGGATCGATTTTCTGGTCGAGAATGAGATCGATCAGATCGGGCAGGTAACGACGCACCGGCGCGGGACCGCCTTCCAGGTGGATGTGCGAGAAGAACAGCGCCTGGCCCTCGATCTCCACGCCATGGGGCACGCCGACGAAGGACATATGCCCGCCCTTGCGCGTGACGCGCATCGCCTGCTGCATCGATTCGCCGGTGCCCACGCACTCGAGGACGCTGTCGGCGCCCAGGCCGCGCGTCAGTTCCATGATCCTGGCCACGCCTTCCTCGCCGCGCTCGGCCACGATATCCGTGGCGCCGAAATCGAGCGCCAGCTTCTGTCGCGCGGGATGGCGGCTCATCACGATGATGCGTTCGGCGCCCATCTGTTTGGCGGACAGCACCGCCAACAGACCCACGGCACCATCGCCCACGACCACGGCGGTGACGCCCGGCCTTACCCTGGCCGCATCGGCCGCGTACCAGCCGGTGCCGAGCACGTCGGAAGACGCAAGCAGGCCCGGCACCATCGAGGCATCCGGTGCTTCGCGGGTAGCGACCAGTGTCCCGTCGGCATGCGCAACGCGCAGGTACGGCGACTGCGCCTGGCTGACGAATTCACGCTGCACGCAGGAGGACTGGTAGCCGATATTGCACGTCGGGCATGTGTTGTCGGAGGTGGCAAAAGAACCCACCACGAATTGTCCTTTCTTTATCGCCATTACGGCGCTGCCCACCTCTTCGACATAGCCGCAGTACTCGTGTCCCATGCGTGTGGGTCCGCTGCCCGGCGAAATGCCACGATATGGCCATAGGTCCGAGCCGCATACACAGGTGACTGCGATGCGGATAATCGCATCGGTAGGCTTTTCGATCTTGGGCTCGGGGACTTCCTCGAAACGGATGTCGTTCGGGCCGTGCAGTACGGTGCCTTTCATGTCTGAGATCCTTTGATCGTTTGCGAAGCGACGCTCGTCGCCTCGATCGTGACGGTGAGTGCGCCGGGCGCGGCCAGAACGTCCAGCCCGGCGTCGATCCGGCCGAGCCTCACCAAACCGTCGGAATAGCGAAACTCGTGCAGGAATATCGCGAGGTTTCCCCAAGGCGCATAGAAGGCAACGTCGCCGGTCGCGGGGCTATAGCCAGCGGCCTCCGCGGCTACGTCGAGGCTTCGCGGAAGATCGGCGATCTTCTCGACCTTGCCGTAATCGCTCAGCTCAAGCTTCAGAGGCAGAAAGGCGGCAAAGTCACGTGCGATAGCCGTGTCATCCAGGATGACGGCTACGGAACGCCCAGCTGTCCGGATAGTCACCTGCACAGATCTGCTACCTCAGGTTGGTCTTGAAGAAGCTGGTCAGCTTTTCCCAGGGAATGAGATCGACACGATCGTAAAGGTCCACATGCCCCGCTCCCTTTACCCAATAAAGTTCTTTCGGCTGATCAGCCCGCCGATACGCCTCTTCGCTGAAACCACGGGAAAAGGACTGATCGCCACTGATGAACAGCATGGGCCGCGGTGAGATCGCGTCGATGTCATTGAGCGGATAGAAATTGAGGAACTTCACATTGCTGGTCAGCGTTGGATGCGTCGTCGTCGCCGGCGAAGCCCCCGCGGGCGTGTATTCGCCGCGTGGCGTGCGATAGAAATCGTAAAACTCCCTTTGCATGGCAGGCGTATCCACGGTCAGTTCGTTCACGGTACCGCCGGTGTACTCCGCTTTTCCGCCGCTGAACTCGACCCATCGCTGCGCAGCAGCTTCCGCCGTGATCTTCTTACGCTGCTCCAGCGTTGTCAGGCTGCGAGCGGCCGAACCCATATCGACCATGGCGACCGTGGCGATGGCCTTCATGCGCGGATCGATCTTCGCCGCGCTGATGACGAAGCCACCGCCCGCACAAATCCCCAGTACGCCGATGCGCTCACGATCAATGAATGACTGCGTTCCCAGGAAGTCCAGCGCTGCGCTGAAGTCCTCGGCGTAGACATCCGGAAGCACCGCGTTGCGGGGCTGGCCGTCGCTCTCCCCCCAGAATGAGAGATCCAGTGACAAGGTTACGAAACCTTGTTCCGCCAGTTTCTGTGCGTATAGGTTCGCGCTCTGTTCCTTGACGGCTCCGAACGGGTGTCCAACGACGATGGCCGGATGTTTCGTACCCCGATCCAGGTGTTGGGGAACGAATAGATTACCGACGACCTTCATCTTGTACTGATTATCGAAGGCGATTCTCTGCGAGGTCACTCGGTCGCTTTTGTAAAAATTGTTCGCACCGTTGGACATGTCTTGGCCCATTGCGATGAAGGGGGACGCGGTAGCCAGCATCACGGCCAGCAGGAGGTGTTTTTTCATCAGAGCGTCCTCGACTGAACTTCAGGCCGCGACCGGCTGGAGCCTGGCCACTGTCTCTGCCACGCGCAGGCCGAGATAGGCAGCAGTCTCCAGATCGCTGGCGATCGGCGATATCTCGGTGGACACGTCATCGGATTGCGCCATCGCGCCCAGCCATCCGCCGATCCGGTTGGGCTCCTCGGGCGAATTCCCTGGAAATAGATCGAGCCCGACCCAGACCATGCCGTGCTGTGCGGCGAACAACGCCAGCGTGATCAGTGAATTGAGCTTGTCGCCGTGCTGGGCTCCGGAGTTGGTGAAGCCGGCGGCGATCTTGTTGCGCCAGGTCTGCCTTACCCAGGTGGGATGGGTCGAGTCCTCCATGAATTTTTTGAGGCGCGCGCTCACCGTGCCGTTATAGGTGGGCGAACCGAAAACGATGGCGTCGCTTTCAGCCAGTCGGTCCCAGGGAATGTTGCCATCGGCCACGGCGATCAACTGGGCCTCGGCACCGGCGGCGCGGCGAACACCTTCGGCCACGGCCTCGGCTTGCTTCTGTGTATGGCCATGGCCACTGTCGTAGACGATGCAGACAAGCATTCGATGTTTTCCTGGATGTTGCGCTATCCGCATCGTGCGCGTCATGACTTCAAACAAGAAGTAGTGTTCTGGTTGATTGGCTAGAAACTGGAAGTTGATAATCAGGGCGCACTAAGCTGTGCGGAAAGAAGCATTGCTTGGATTCATCGCGCTCGAATGAGCGGTAGTACCGTTCTTGAAGCAGCCCCATGACAAAGGCCCGTGAAGCACGGGCCAATGTTTCATGCGATTTCGCGGATAACGGGGAAATTCAACGCACGCGAGTCCACGTTCCCGCAAGCTGGATGAATTTGCCGCCGACCACCGAGCTGGCCATGCAGACACCTTCGTTGTAATCCTCGATGTGGGTGACGAAGTCGTTGGAGTCCGGCTCGGTCCAGCGGACCAGGTACAGGCCGTCGCGGAGCTTGGCCGTGGTGTAGTCCATGGACTGGGTTCGGCCTTTGATGGCACCTCCCGTCACCAGGAAGCTGACGCGCGTCGCCGACTCGAAGGTGATCTCCACCGTGAAATGACCCAGTGGGGTATTCGGGCCCAGGTCCGCGAGCCAGGTCTGGCCCACCGAGGGGAGGACTGCGTTGGTATCGATTGCCATGATCGTTGGTTCTCTCGTTATGGAAGGTGTGGGTTCTAAGCAGGGCCTATGCAGCCGCCGAGAGGCGGCGCCTGTTGGGTTCCCCAGCTGACTCAGAACGTCAGGACGATGCGGCCCGGCAAACCGCCGATCTCAAGCAGTCGATGGGCCTCGATTGCCTGCTCGACTGGCAAGGTCCGGGCGACCCTGAGGGTGAGGCGGCCCTGCTCGGCAAGTTGCCGCAGCTGGTCGAGGGCAACGCGATGACGCGCGTAGTTCGGGACGAAAGTGCGCTCGGTAACGATGCCGCGTTCCGTGGCGAGGGCTGCACCAGGGGCAGAGGTCGCCACCCGACCGCCGTCGCGCACGGCGCGAGCGACGGATTGGGCGATCCCCGCAGTGTCGACAAGTCCATCGACACCGTCCGGAACTTCCTTGCGTACAAGTTCCGGAAAACTTTCGCCGCGCGGCAACACGACATCAGCGCCCAGATCGTTGACCAGTTGGACGTCCTTGAGCGCCGCGTCAGCGATCACCCGGAGGCCATCCGCCTTGGCCAACTGCACGGCATAGCCGCCGACAGCACCTGCCGCGCCAGTGATCGCCACCGTGGCGCCGACGGGTAGCTCCAGAAGATCCAAAGCCATGCGTGCCGTCAGACCATTCATCGGCAGCGTAGCGGCCTCAATGTCGGTGGCCCCTACAGGAGCACGAACCACAGACTCTGCAGGGACCACGAGCTGCTCGGCATATGCGCCATGCGTGCCGGACACCACTGCAATGGCAATGACGCGGTCGCCGATGCGCAGATCGGTGTCGGTGCCTTCGCCGATCTGGTCGACCACACCCGCCGCCTCCATGCCCGGGACATACGGTGGCGCGGCGTCGGAAACGAAGGCCAGCCCTCGGCGCACCATGGTGTCGACGGGGTTGACGGTAGCGGCGCTCACGCGAATCCGAATCTCGCCCGGACGAGCCTGCGGGGCGGGCAGATCCAGAAGATGCAGTACTTCAGGCCCACCGAATTGGGTCAGTCCTATCGCTTTCATGACGACTCCTTAAGTCAGTCCGTTCGCGCGCGCGGATGTCGCACTCAACGCAGGGCCTTGAGCACTTCCTTCGCCAGCGGCGCGGAGGAAGCAGGGTTCTGGCCGGTGATCAGGTTGCGGTCGACTACCACGTGCGGGGCAAAAGGCTCGCCAGCGGTGTAAGTCGCGCCGGCCGCGACCAGGCGATCTTCCAGCAGCCACTTGGCACGATCGGCCAGCCCAGAGAGCTGCTCTTCAGCATTGGACAGGCTGGTCAGGCGGTAGCCGGCGAACGGAAAGCGCCCGTCCGTATCGATGCTGGCCAGCAGCGCCGCCGGGCCATGGCAAACCAGGGACAGCGGTTTGCCCGAACGCAGCGCCTGCACCATCAATTGGCCGGCGGCGGCGTCACAGGAAAGGTCTTCCATCGGACCCCAACCGCCAGGGACGAACACGGCTGCATAGTCGTCGAGCCGAACTTGCTCGATGGACAGCGGATGGGCCAGTTCCGTCGCGTCGTCGAGTGCCTGTTTGCGCTGCTGCGCGCCTTCCGTCCCGCCGTTGTATTCGGGCGAGAGACTCTGCGCGTCCACCGTCGGTGCGACGCCGCCCGGCGTGGCCGCCACGATCTCATACCCCGCCTCTTTAAATATCTCGTAAGGAGCCAAGGCTTCCTCAGCCCAGAACCCTGTCGGCTGCTTGCTGCCGTCGGCGAGCGTCCAGTGGTCGGCGGCCGTCAATAGAAAAAGAATCTTGGACATGTGCGGAGCTCCAAAAGCATGAAGAAAAGGGCGACGTGCAGGCCCCGCGATCGAGGCCTGCGATGTTCCGTTCCGATGAGGGCTTAGTTGCCCAGCGCGTGCTGGACGATGTGGCTGTCGGCGGCCTGCTTCAGGGCAGCGAGCTTGCCGTCGCGCACCGTCCACAGATGGATGAAGCGGACGTCGGCCTTTTTGCCGTCCTTGGTCACACCGTGGTATTCGCCGACCACAAAGACGTGGTTGTCGTCATCGCCGTAGTACTCCTTCGCTTCGCTGCTCCACGAAGCGAACAGCGGCATCACCTGCCCGAAAAAGTCCTTCATCGTGCTTTCGTAGCCGTGATAGACGCCGCCGTGGGGGAAACCGGGAGAGATATCCCAGACGAGGTCGGCGGCCATGACCTCTCGCGTAACTTCCGGGGCGGCGCCGGAGTCGTAGAGCCGGCGAGCGAGGGCGATGTTGGCGGTCTTGGACATGGGGTTCTCCGTGGTGTCCGTTGCGGGAATGGCCCGCATCATCCGCCGCGCCAAATTCAACGAGAAGTAATGAATGGGTTGATTAAGAATCAACCCATAGTTGAGAATGTTCCGCGAGCCCAGCCCCTCCAGCCAGCTAAAGGGAGCAGTCATGGATTCACATCGGGTACGGGCCATCCTGTGCTTCGTGCAGGCGGTCGATACCGGCAGTTTCGCCGCGGCCGGGCGCGCGCTTGGCGTGACCTCGGCAGCGATCAGCAAGAACGTGGCGACCTTGGAGAAGGCGTTGGGCGTGCGCTTGTTGAACCGCACGACGCGGACCCTTGAGCTCACCGAAGAAGGGACCGCGTTTCTTCGGCAGGCGCGGGTGGCTCTTGAAGCGCTGGATGCCGCCGTCGACACGATTGCCATGCAACGTGCGCAAATCAGCGGGCGCGTTCGCATCTCGACGAGTTCGGCATTCGGGCGCGCGCACCTGATGCCCGTGCTGTCCGGACTCCTGTCCCAACACCCGGGTTTGTCCATCGAGGTGGATTTCGACGATCGCCTGGTCGATCTCGTGCGTGATCGTTACGACATTGCCCTTAGAGGCGGAAACATTCGCGATTCCGCCTTGATCTCGCGACCGGTCTGCCGCCTCAACACGCTGCTGGTGGCATCATCGGATTACCTGGCTCGTCACGGCGTACCACACGTACCAAAGGATCTGCATCGGCACAGCTTGATCGCGCGACATTTTCTTGGCGGCGCAGTAGCGACGTGGAGTTTTCAAGCAAGCGACGGAAGCATCACCACGCTAGACCCGGTGGATACGGCGACGCTGACCTTGTCTGCGCCGGAAGCGCTGGTCGAAGCGGCGCTCAATGGCATCGGCATTGCGCAGGTCGGCGTGCATCTTGCCCTGGAACATCTGGCAACCGGGAAATTGAAGATCGTTCTGCACGGCCGGTATCACCCCGGCACTTACGAGATGGTCATTCAATATCCCCACCGTGTACTGATCGCCCCGCGCGTACGTGTCACGGTGGACTACCTGCTCGAGGCGTTCTCGGGAGACGAAAGGTTGCATGTGCCGTTGCAGACGCTGGATGCATACGCGGCGTGAGCCGCCGATGCGATGATCAAAAGCCTTGGCTTGACGCGGCGCATGGCGCGCCGCATCAGACGGCTAGTGGCTTCTCACCACTTCGAGGCGAGGCACGGAGACGGCCTTCGTGCGTGCCGCAAAGATGGCTGCACCTACAGAGGCAACCAACAGAACGGCACTCGCGCTGAAGGTCGCGCGGTAGCCGCTCGTATCGAACAGGACGCCGCCGACGACCGCACCCAGGGTGATCGCCAGCTGGATGACGGCCACCATCAGGCCACCGCCAGCCTCCGCATCATGTGGGAGCGTCCGCGCCAACCAGGTCCACCAGGCGACCGGCGCCGCAGTGCCGACGAAACCCCAGACGCCGAGGAGGATAGCGGTTGCACTCACTGAGTGGCCTGCCATGACCAGCAGCATGGCAATCGCCGCCATCAGCAGCGGAATGAAAGCCAAGGTGCGGTAGAGCCCGAACTTCAGCACTTCCCCGATCGCACTCGTGCCTAGCAGACCGGTCACGCCGATGACCAGCAGCAGCAGCGACAAGGTGGACGCATTAACGTGCGTTGCTGTCTCCAGGAACGGGCGCAGGTAGGTAAACAGCGCGAACTGCCCCATGAAGAACAGGCACACCGCGAGCATGCCCATCCTCACCTGGCGATGCCCCAGCAGGCGCAGCACGTTGCCGGACCGCGTACGCGGCGCGACGGCCATGGGCGGCAGGCTGAACAGTTTCCAGCCCAGAGCAATGGCCGTGACCGGAACGACGCAGAAGAACGCCCAGCGCCAGCCCACGAACGCGGCGATATAGCTGCCCAGCGGCGCCGCGATCACGGTCGCCAAGGCATTTCCGCCGTTGACGACCGCCATCGCGCGCGACACCTGATGCTCAGGCACCAGACGCATGGCCACCGCGGTGGACATCGACCAGAAACCGCCGATGGCGACGCCGATCAGCGCCCGGCCCAGCATGAACACCACATGGTTCGGCGCGAAAGCGACGATCGTGCCGGAGACCATCATCAGCACGGCCATACCCAGCAACAGGATCTTCCGGTCCAGGCGTCCCGCCAGCGCCGAAACGAACAGGCTGGTCAGCACGGCGAAAGCACCGGAGATCGATATGGCCTGACCGGCCTGCCCTTCGCTGACATGCAAGTCAGCTGCGATCGGCGTGAGCAGACTGACCGGCATGAATTCGGAGGCGACGAGTGCGAAGGCACCCAGTGCGAGTGCGAACACGCCGCCCCACGCAGCGGTGCCCTGGCGAGTATCGTTGCCGCTCTTTGAGATGTTTGGGTTCATGACTGTATCGGTAAGTGCGAAAGGTTTTGCGGGTTCATTCGAGATGGCTGCGGAAGAAAGCGGTCAGCTTGTCGAAGGGGATGAGATCAACGCGGTCGTACAGGTCCACATGGCCCGCGCCAGGCACGACGAAAAGCTCCTTCGGCTGCTTCGCCAGCCGATAAGCGTCCTCGCTGAACTCGCGCGAATGCGCGTTCTCGCCGGTGATGAAAAGCAGCGGCCGCGGCGAGATGGTCTCGATGTCGTTGAACGGATAGAAGTTCATGAACTTCACGTTGCTGCTGAGCGTTGGGTGCGTGGTCAGCGCCGGCGAAGAGCCGGGCGGCGTGTATTCGCCGCGCGGCGTGCGGTAGAAGTCGTAGAACTCGCGCTCGATCGGCGTGGAGTGCTCGTCCAGCTGGTGCACCGTGCCGCTGGTGTAGCGCTTGTCGCCGCCGGCAAACTCTACGTCGCGTTGCGCCGCTGCGTCCGCGATGATCCGCTTGCGCTGATCGAGGCCCAGGCCGTGCCGGAGTCCGTTGCGATTGGCGGCGCCCATGTCGTACATGCTGACGGTCGCGATCGCCTTCATGCGTGGATCGATCTTCGCCGCGCTGATGACGAAGCTGCCGCTGCCGCAAATGCCAATGACGCCGATTCGCTGGCGATCGACGAAGGGCTGCGTATCGAGAAAGTCGACCGCCGCGCTGAAATCCTCGGCGTAGATATCGGGCGATACGGCGTTGCGCGGCTGGCCTTCGCTTTCGCCCCAGAACGACAGGTCGAGGGACAGCGTTACGAAGCCCTGTTCGGCCATCTTCGTGGCGTAGAGGTTCGCGCTCTGTTCGTTCACCGCGCCCATCGGATGGCCGACCACGATGGCGGCATGCTTACGATTGCGGTCCAGGGTCTTCGGCACGAAAAGGTTGCCGGCGACGGTCATCTGATACTGATTCTTGAACGTCACCTTCTGGATGACGACGAGGTCGCTCTTGTAGAAGTTGTCGGCGTGGTTGGACATGTCTGCACCTGATGCGGAGAACGGGCCCATGAGCAGGGCGAATAACGCGATGAGCTTTTTCGCCTGGGGTTCCTTGGGGCGAATGGCCGTGACGGCGCGGGAGCCGCATGGCGATGCGGTTCCCTGGGGCGCTCTTGCCGAGAGGGCGCGGTAGCGAAGGCCTGCAGGCGTCGCACATGCCGCTTTCATGGAGGGCATTCTCGCGGGTGCGTAAGCCCTTGACTATCTAATGAAATCTTATGGAGGATATTAGTCAGGCTAATGAATGATCCGGAGCCCCGACGTGGCCAGGCGCAACCTCAACGATCTGCTCGCCTTCGTCACGGTGGCGCGGGAGGGCAGCTTCACGCGTGCGGCCGCCGTGCTGGGCGTTACCCAGTCGGCGCTCAGCCAGACTATCCGCGCGCTGGAACAGCGCCTCGATATCCGCCTCCTGACGCGAACCACGCGCAGTGTCGCTCCGACCGAGGCCGGCGAACGCCTGGCGCAGGCCATCGGGCATCGCTTCGAGGAGATCGAGGCGGAACTGGATGCGTTGTCCGCCATCCGCGGCGAACCGACCGGCACGGTGCGGATTACCTGCGCCGATCATGTGCTGCGCACCACGATCTGGCCCAAGCTGGTGCCTGTGCTGCGGGAGCATCCCGGCATCAACGTCGAGTTCGATGTGAGCTACGGCCTGCGTGACATCGTCGCGGATCGCTTCGATGCCGGCGTGAGGTTGGGCGAGGCGGTGCACAAGGACATGATCGCCATGCCGATCGGACCGAAGGTGCGTATGGCCGCCGTCGCTTCGCCCGCCTACTTTGCCGCGAACCCGCCGCCAAAGACGCCGCGCGATCTGCTGCAACACCGTTGCATCAATCAGCGACAAGGCGCCGGCGGCCTCTATGTCTGGGAGTTCGAGCGGAAGGGGCGTGAGCTGGAGGTGCGCGTGGAAGGCCAGGTAATAGTCAACACCTCGCCTCTTATCGTCGCGGCGGCACTCGATGGGATGGGCATTGCCTTCTTACCCGAAGAGGAATTCGCACCGCATATCGAGGAAGGACGGCTCGTGCGGGTGCTGCAGGATTGGTGTCCGCCGTTTCCGGGGTTTCACCTCTACTATCCCAGCCGCCGGCATCCGTCACCGGCTTTCTCGCTGGTGTTGAATGCGTTGCGGTTTCGTGGGGAGGCTTAGAGCCATAGAGGGGTTTGTCGGAGTCTTTAACTACGCGCCCGACACCTATAAGAAATCACAGGACCCGTAGTAACCTGCGCCGACGGAGTTTCCCCCGACAAGGACTTTCATGGTCATCCTGTCAGCGATCCTGTATTTCCTTACCTATCACCCCTTCTGGTCGTGGCCGGTGCTCGTTCTGGTGGGGTGGCTGTTGGCGCGCGTACTGGCGAAATGGCGCAAGAACAATGGCTGGTATGCGCTGCTCCTGGTCTTCTTCATCTATGCCCATGTCAATGTTTTCACCGCGCACATCTTCAATGCCTTGTTTCTCGAGGCGTTCGGCGTGGACGGAACGGCGGTCATCACCCACATGGAAGAAACCAGTTCGACCCTGAATGACCAGAACGTCTGGGATTATGACGCGGTGATGAAAACTGCGGACGGTCGTGACGTGGTGGCGCAGTTCGACACGATGTCCGCCAGTATCTATCCGATCACCAACGCGATCCTCATACCGCCCCAGGGCGAGACGTTCGCGGTCCGATATATTCCGGGGTTGCCGCGCAATTTCGTCATCATGCGAGACCATTCACCCTATGGGGTCAGGTATGTGATCGGCGAGGATCGTGGCCCCGTCGAGAAGGCGGCGGCGCAGTTTGCCGCCAGCCCGGGCAACCGCGCTTTCATCGCGGAATATCGGGAAGCGCTGACCACGTTCATCGCCAAGCACCACGATGACGCCGACCCCGCCCTGATCGAGAGCTATAAAGATCAGCTCGACGCGTTGCCGCCGTCGAATTGAAGCGCCGACCGCCGTTCCGAACCTGGTTGACGTCGATCGCCTCACCGCAGGCACGCGTTTCGGCGATAGGGGCAGGCTTATAGCCTGGGCGCCCTGCGGCCAGGCCCCGTATATGGAAGCGCAGAGCGTTCAGACAGCCACCGCCGCGATAGGCAGCCATGAAGCGGCCACGTGGCAAATCGATCCCTGATAATGATCGGCACTGCCAGCATGGTTGCCGGCAGGCTTCAGCCCCCACCCGCATACCACCCAAGGAGTTATCCATGCAGGTCATCACAAGCACGCCCCCCTTGCCGCTCGATGCCCCTCAATGGGCCCGGTTCCGGCAACGGGAACAATTGCGAAAGGCGATGCTTGAGGGACGCTTTGACGAGGTCGAGCGCACCATGGCGGCGCTGGAGGCGGCATGGTGGCAATCGACCGGCGCAACAGATGACCACTACACGTTCCTGGCCACCGGTGGCGGTCTGTTCGACTATGCCAGCGTCGACGCGGGCCTGCGGCTGGAACGGCTTCATGCCTGGAGAGAAGCCTGCCCGGGCTCCTACCATGCGAGGCAGATCCTCGGTCAGTATTATTTTCGTCGGGCCTGCGACATCCGGACCGCGGGCTGGGCATCCGAGGTTGGCGAAGACCAGTGGCTGGCGGCGCACATGGCCTGCGTGACAGCGGCCGAGCACCTGTTGGAGGCCATGGCGCTCTCGGAGCGGCCGGCGCTTGCTGCCGAAACCATGATGCAGATAAGCCAGTATCTCGGCCAGCCGGACTTTGTCGATGCGCTGTTTCGCGGGTCGCCCATGGAACAGACCATGCAGCGCGAGGCATTCGAGCCCGACCTATACGAGGCGGCCTGTGCCCGGCTTGCCAGACATGGATTGAAGCCGCCAGGAACGCTGACGGCGACGCTCCCTGCGTCTCTTCCTCCCCTGCAGAAAGGGGATGCCCAAAATCCGGGCTACTACTGGCTGCGTTACTGCCTCTCGCTCAGGCCCCGCTGGACCGAAATCCTGGCGGCCTACGCCCAGTACCTGAGCCCACGTTGGGGCGGCGACGATGGAGAGGTCGAAAAATTTGCCACGGGTCCTTTGTGTTCTGCACTCAATGAGCAGGAGCGCAATACCGTCAGGTGGCCTGGCGTGCATGATGCATTGACGCTGCCCGATTACCCGGAGCCGGGCGATGTTCGCGAAATCGCCGCCAGGGAGAAAATCTTCAAGAAGTGGCTTGCCCGGGACCTTTCCGATGGCTTGCGTTTCATGTCGCTCGGGAAGTACGCCAATTTCACCCACTACTCGCTTGCCGACGCGACACTGGCGCATGAGCGCCATGTCGAATCCATTCGATATTGCAAGCCGCCCGAGACCTATCTGGTCGTTGATGGTCCGTTTCGGGATTTCACCAACTTGATGCTGATCAAGCATATCGGTGACGCGCATCTTGAAGACACCGAGGGCGCTTATGCGAGCGTCCTGCAAACCGCCGTCCGCCATTTCGACGAGCCGACCATTCTGACGGTGGCCGCCTTCGCCTGGCAGTTCGGCATGTGGGGAATCGAGGCCGATCCGGCCATTGCAACGAAGTTGATCGACCGGGTCGCGCAGCTCGAACCGCTCTATGAGCCTGACGCATTTACGCCGATGCACGCCTGTCGAATGATATGGGATGGAGGATTTCAAAAGGAGGCGACCTATCTCACCCGCGCCTTTGCAGAAAGACGCGTGTACTCCGGCGCGGCAAGCATGTACGACATCACGGGGGGCATCCGGGCCGATGCCGATCCGTCGCTGCTCGACAGGAGCGAGGCGGATCGTTGGCTCGTGCAGGCGGTCGAGGAGGGCGAGCCGGTTGCGCTGTACAACTACGCCTGGCGTCTTGAACATGTCGACAAGCTCGATCTGACGGTCCGCGAGAATTTCGAACGCGTCCGCGATCTGTATGTGGGGGCGATGCATGGCGGCGTGGACATGGCCATGATCAGGCTGGCGAGCATCGACCGCCGGCATGGAACGGCGGAGGGAAAGCAGCAGGCCGTCGCCCATATGAAATCCCTGGTCGCCCACGATGACGATCATATCGCCGGCGAGGCCTATGGCGAGGTCGTGCTGGCCTATAAATATGGCGACGGGGTTCCCCAAAGCGAATTCATCGCCATGCAGTGGTTTGACCGTTACAAGGAACTCTTCCCCAATCATTCCGCACTGGAGTGGATGGAGACGCAGGTCTATGGGTCGACGGGGTGGCAGATGGCCGGGCGGGCAATGCGAGCCTTCTTCCTCGGCAAGAAACTCTCGAGCGAGCATCTTCCGCCGAAATGAGCGGCGCCATGCTCCAGCCTCCCCGTGAAGGCAGGTGGCGAGCCTTGGTCTGGCTCGCCTTTGGCGATCTGTGCCTGCTTGTCTGCGGCGTTGTGCTGGTCACGTCGCCTCTTTGGCTGGCATGGCTGGTGTCTTCGTGGCTTCTGTTGGCGCTGCTTGCCTTGCCTTCGCTGTCATGGGTGATTTACGGGCTGATGGTTCTGCGTGCCTATGCGAAGGCGCCGCCGGCATCGGTCTCGAGCGGCATGGAGCTGGATCTCGACAAAGTTCCAGCGCTTGCCGGGGCGCTGGAGCGCTTGCGGCTTGCCTGCGACGCGCCGGCCTTCACGGCCGTCCATATCAATACCGAACTGAATGCCTCCATCTACCAGGCGGGTTCCCGTGCGGGCCGGTCAAGGCACATCCTGGTGCTCGGTTTGCCACTGCTTGCCTTGTTGACGAGCGAGCAGGCCGCCGCCGTCATTGCGCATGAATACGCCCATATTTCCCGACGGCACGGCCATTTTGCCCGCTGGGCTTATATGGCCCGGCAACGCTGGGCGGCACTCGCCGCCTTGCATGAGCGCAATCATCGGCTGATCACCGCGCCGCTCAGATTGTTTCTGTCCTGGTACGTGCCGCGCATGCTGCGTGAAACCCTGGAGTTCTCGCGTCGTTGCGAGGCCGTGGCCGATGCCCAGGCCATGCAGGTGTGCGGCGCCGATGTCGCTTTCGCGACGGAAGTCGTCCTGGTATTGAGGCAAAAGGCCCTGTCCGAGCAGTTCTGGCCGGACACGTTCGCGCAGGCAGGTCGCGATGACATCTCGCGGGCGCAGCCATTTGCGCAGTTGTTGACGGAGCCGGCGAACAGCGGGCCGCGCGATGATGCGCAGGCCGCGGTCTGGCTGCACGAGAGTCTCTGCGAGCCACCGGATAATCGCAGCACGCATCCCGTCCTCGCTGAGCGCATCGCGGCGACAGGCGCGGATCCGGCCGCCCCGCTTCCGGATCGTCTGCCCTGGCGCCTTGGCGGGACCTCAGCGGCGACGGATTGGTTGAAAGGGGAGGCTTCCGGCATCGCCACCCAGCTTGACGCCGATTGGCGTGGACATGCGGCCGATGGCTGGCGGGATGCAAAAGAATGGCAGGCGCGGCAGCACGAAAAATTCCTGAGGCTCCTGCAACGTCGCGAGCAACAGGTATTCGACGAGCACGACTGGTTGCAGCTGGCGCAGTTGGCGGAGAAGTTCGATCCGGCAGGGACCCTTCGCGCCGAGGCCATTGCGCAGGGCTTGCAGGAGGCGCCCGACGACTGGGCACTACTCCAGCTCAAAGCCCTTGATCTGGAGCAAGGCGGCGATATTCATGGGGCGATTTCGCTATGGCATCGCATCAGCCACGACGCATCCTCTTCGGAATATCAGGCTCACCGTCAGCTTTGCGAGCTTTACCTGCGGCTGGGCGATCGGATGGCGGCGGAACGCCATCGGCAGATCGCCGACCGCTTGTGGACGGGCAGCGATGGAAGCCGGCCGGCCTTTGAAGGTTTTTTCCCGCACGGGATGCATGCCTCCGAACTCGCATTGCTGCAGGAGAAGCTTCAACCGCTCTTCCAGCACGCGCGCGCCATCTGGCTTTGCCGCGACACGCCGCCGGGCACGGCCGAGCTGCCGCGGTGGGTCTTGTATATCCAGGCTTACGAAGGTTGGTTCATGCGCATGGTCGGCAAGCTGACCGGTGAGGAGGATATGAGTGCCGCCGCCTGCAAACGCCTGCTGGAGCGATTACAGGCGCGACTGCATCTCTACCTGGAGGTGCAATTTATCGGTCCGGAGGACCGGATTCCCGCCCATTGCACGCATGACAGCTTGATTGCCCAGGCCGGCGTTGCCGCTCGGCCAGGCAGCGAGGCTTAGGCGCAGGCGGCCGTCTTTGATGATGGCAAGAGGGACTGTTCGTCCCTTGATCTTCGAATTCTCGTCCCATCGCCATGGAAAAGGACCTGAGCGCCGTGGCCGGCTGCGCGAGGGAGCAGCGTTCGCTGATCATGCTGATGCTGCACCGCGCCCAGCATGGCGGCACGGTCCAGTGGCTGCGCACACGGCCGGAGCTTGCCGCGAAAGTGTACGGGCTGGACAATCAGCCCTGTTGCACCGACGAGATGAAGCCTGGCCTGGAGGTTTGGTTTCAGGCGCGACACGTCATCGCCATCATCCGGAGTGACAAACCCGCTCAGGTCTCCGCAGAGGCAGGTTGAGCGGTTCTATACCAAGTATCGGTGCTCGTTCCGTTTAACGTCAGTCAACCAGCGCTCGGGGGCAAGTATGGAAAACACATCAGGCGGCGGCCGCAACGCAGTCGTGCCGCCGGAAATCGACAACTGGAACTGGGGCGCCTTCCTGCTCACCTGGATCTGGGGCCTGGGGAACAACACCTTTATCGCGTTCCTCATGTTCGTACCGTTCGTCAATATCCCGATGTGGTTCATTCTTGGCGTCAAGGGAAGCGCGTGGGCATGGAGGAACAAGCGCTGGGAAAGCGTGGAGGCATTCAAGCGTACGCAACGGAAGTGGGCCATGTGGGGCCCGGCTGTCGTGGTCTTTTTCGTGCTGTTCTCCGGAGGCATGTTCTGGACCATGGCGACGATCTTCAAGAACTCCGATGCGTACAAACTCGCCCTCAACGCCGTGCAGGTGAATCCGGAGGCAACCCGGATACTGGGCGCGCCGATCAAGCCGGGTTTTCCCACGGGCAGCATGCAGACCTCGGGCCCTGATGGAAGAGCCAGCCTGGCGTTCGATGTGGAAGGACCTAAGGGCAAAGGCACGGTCTACGTCATGGCGATCGAGGCGATGGGGCAGTGGCGCCTGGATGAAGCGGTGTTCGAAGATGAGGCAACAAAGCATCGGATCGATCTGCGTGCCGAGAGTGATCCCGGCAAGTAGCCGGTTTGGGAAATGCCTCTTTCGGCAAGTCACCGCTGCTCGATGAAAGGGTTCTATTTCCCCACCGCCAGATACTTCGCAAACCAATCCATCGACCGTTCCAGATAATCCTGCACATGCTTCGAGTCGGCGAAGCCATGCCCCTCATCGGGATACACCACCAGCTGCGTCGGCACTCCCAGGGTCTTCAGCGCGTGCCAGTACTCGAACGATTGCGACGGCGGGGCTTCCTCGTCGCGTTCGCCCACCATGATCAGCGTGGGAGTCTTTGTCTGCTTGATGAAATTGATCGCGGAGCTCTTTGCATAGGGCGCGGGATCGTCATATAGCGAGGCGCCGAAGTAGGGAATCAGCCACTGGTCGATGCGGTTCTCACCGTAATAGCTCTGCCAGTCCGACGCGCCGGCGGCAGCGACCGCGGCGTGGAAGCGCTGGGTCTGGGTGGGGGCGAACATGCTCATGAAGCCGCCGTAGCTGGCGCCGGCGATGCCGATACGGCGATCGTCCACCGGCGCCTGCTTCTCCACCGCATCGATGCCGGCAAGGATGTCGCGCAGGTCGCCATAGCCGAAGTCCTTGCGATTGGCCTGCACGAAGGCCTCGCCCTGCCCGAAGCTGCCGCGCGGGTTGGGCATGAACTGGAAGTAGCCGCTGGCCGCGTACATCGCTTCCATGCCGGGCCAGTACGGCAGCACGTCCCAGGACGGACCGCCGTGCACGTTGACGATCAACGGGTAGGTCTTGTGCGGGTCATAGTTCGCCGGATACATCAACCAGCCCTGCACACGGTGGCCCTCGTTGGTCCATTCCATCGATACCGCCTTGCCCCAATCCGGCTTCACCGCGGCGTTGAGCGAAGTGATCGCCGGCGGCGGCGTGTGGCCCAGCGTGCCGGCATGCACCTCCGGCGCTTGTTCGAATGTGCTCTGCTGAAATGCCAGGCGCTGGTGATCGGCCGAAAGCGACAGCGAAAGGGCGGAGCTGCCCGTGCCGATGGTCGCCGGCAGGTTGAAGTAGGGCGCCTGTATGCTGGCGCGGTCTCCGCTCAAGGTATAGGCGGCAAGTTGCACCTGCCCCTTGACGTTCTGATTGACCAGCAGCGTGTCCTGCGCTGTCCAGGCGAACCATCGCGGCGTCACCGCGGTACCGGGCGTAAGGTCGCTCACCACGCCACCCGCGGCCGGCACGCTGTAGAGATCGCCGCCATTGGAACCTTGGTCGCTCATCAGTCCACCGATGAAAGCGATTCGTGCGCCATCCGGCGACCATCGCGGCAACGCCATCTGCAGGCCGTGCAGCGAGCCCTGCATGGTGGCCGGATCGGCTACCACGCGTTGCACCATGTTGGCGCTTGCCTCTTGCACATAAAGCTTGGCCACCCACCAGTTGCCGTCGCCCGGCGGCGGCGCGGCGGTATAGGCGATCTGCGTGCCGTCCGGCGAGCGTTCGAATTCGTAGACGTACAGCGTATCCGCCGTCAGCGTGCGTAACGTGCCGCTGGCGACGTCGATGCTGCCGACACGCTGCAGTTCGAGATCGCCTTCGCCGATCACGCCCACCCGTGCCTTGCCTGCTGCGACAGCGTTGGCAAGGCGCGTGGCGCCGGACACGTAGAGGAAGTCCAGCGATCTGCCGTCCTTCGTCCAGGCCAGGGCACGCGCATAGCCGGAGAGCTCGGCCAGCCGGCGCGGCGCAGTCTTGTTGTCGATGCCGACGAGATAGATATCGTTGTGCACCGCCTGGGTGTTGGTCAGGTCATGACCGCAGTCCGCAATGAAGGCAATTTCCTGCGAGTCGGGCGCCCAGGCAATGTCGCGCTTGGCGCAGCCGGCGAGTTCCGTGCCCGTGTTCAGTGCCTGCGCGTGGTGGCCGGCGATATCGGTCAGCTGGATCGTCGGCTGCTTGCCTTGCAGCAGCCAGGCTACGTGCAAACCATCGGGCGAGATGGCCACGGGGCCGATGCGTTTGACCTGGTCGAGCCTGGCGAGCAGTTGAGAGACGCGCGAGCCCGTTGCGGGGGCGGTATCGGTTGCTGATGCGGCGAATGCGATTGGGCCGAGCAGAATTCCAGGAAGCAGCAGGCCGAGAAGCAAGTGCGAGCGGGAGAGCATGGTGCGACTCCGACACGTGGGGCCGTGACGCTACAACGCATCGATGTGGCGGCCAAGTGCGGGAGGGCTAGGGAGCCGATGGCGGAGCAAGAACGAGAGGCGCCACGGAGGGAAGCGTAGCTTCCTTCGAGATGGCGACGACAGGCCCGGCCTCCTGCGACAACGACGACGCCTCCGCCTGCTTGTTCATCACGATGATGCTGATCCGCCGGTTGATCGGATCGCCGGGATTGGCGCGGTCAAACGGCACCGATGCCGCCAACCCCACGACGCGCGCAATCTTGTCCTCGGCCAGGCCGCCATCGAGCAATGCCCGCCGCGCCGCATTGGCGCGATCCGCCGACAACTCCCAGTTGCCGTAATGATGGTCGCTGGTATACGGCGCATCGTCGGTATGCCCCGACAGGCTGATCCGGTTCGGTACCCGATTGATAAAGCCGGACAGCTCTTCCAGGATCGTCGCGGTATACGGCCGCAAGCGCGCACTACCCAGGTCGAACATCGGCCGGTTCTGCTTGTCCACGATCTGGATACGCAAGCCTTCCGGCGTGATATCCAGTAGCAACTGGTCCTTGAACGGCGCCAGCGCCTGGCTGCTCTGGATCGCCGCTTGCAACTGCTGCATCAGCTCTTCCAGCCGCGCGCGCTCCTGCCTGCGCGCCTCCTTCTCGATTTCCTTCGGGTCCACGCTGGCCGTGGCGCCGCCCTGGCTCTTGCCGCCAGGAGAGCGCGACAGATCCTTCGCGCCGCCGAGCTTGATCATGCTGGTGCTCGCGCCGCCTGGCCCGGTCTGGCCCGGCGGAGCCATGGTGGCCGTGCCCTGCGTCATGCTCGGGTTCTTGAAATACTCGGAGATGGCCGCGCGCTGCTCGCGCGTGCCGGCGCCGATCAGCCACATGACCAGGAAGAACGCCATCATCGCCGTGACAAAGTCGGCATAGGCCACCTTCCAGGCGCCGCCGTGATGCCCGCCGTGTCCGCGCTTCTTCACCCGCCGCACCACGATGGGCGGCAGCTGGCCCTGCTCGCTCATGCGGTGGCCTTCGCGCGCGGCGCCTTGAGGTGATCTTCCAGATCCTGGAAACCCGGACGCGCGTTGGTCGACAGCGACTTGCGCGCGAACTCCACCGATACCTTCGGGTTGTAGCCGCGCAGGTTGGCCAGCAGGGCGATCTTCACGCATTCGAAGGCCTTGCCGTCCTCCTGCACCCGGTTCTCCATCGCCGCACCCAGCGGGCCGACGAAGCCGTAGCAGAGCAGGATGCCGAGGAAGGTGCCGACCAGTGCGCCGGCGATATGCATGCCGATGCGCGAGGTATCGCCGTCGAGTTGCGACATGGTGGTGACGATGCCGAGCACGGCGGCGACGATGCCGAAGCCGGGCAGCGCATCGGCCATCTTGGTCACCGCCAGCGCGGGTGCCATGGCCTCGTGGTGATGCGCATCCAACTCCACTTCCAGCAGTTGCTCCAGCTCATGCGGATTCATGCTGCCGCCCACCATCAGACGCAGGCAGTCGGTGGTGAACTCGATCAGGTGGTGCTCGCGCAGCAGGCGCGGGTAGGCGGAGAACAGCGAGCTGGACTGCGGATCCTCCACATGCTGTTCCACGCTGAGCAGGCCCTCCTTGCGCATCAGGCTGAACAGGTCGTAGAGCATCGACAGCAGGTCGACATAATCCTGCTTGTGGTACTTGGGCCCCTTAAGCAGGCCGATGGCATCGCGCAACGCGCCCTTCACCACCTTGACCGGATTCGCCGAGAGGAAGGCGCCCAGCGCGCCGCCACCGATGATCAATAACTCATAGGGCTGCCACAGCGCGGCCATCTGGCCGTGGGACAGCAGGAAACCGCCGATAACGCATCCAAGCACCACGACGGCGCCAACCAGGACCAGCATGTGTCGCTCCGAGATACGGAGCCGGTTACTCCGTGATGCTGGTGGTATCGGCGGGTGTGGGGGAAAGTTGAGTGCTTGGTCTTCTTATCGCAGCAATACCCGTTGCACGCAGCGCGTACCCTGTGCATCGGCGTCATCTTTGGCCCGGGCAAGCATGGGGTGCACTTCGACATGGATGCCCGGCTTGTCGAAGGCGTCGTACAGCCACCGCCCGTGTTCGCCGCAGGCGGAATGGCGCGCGAAGCCCATGCCCTCCAACGAGGAAGTGAAAGCGGCGTAGTCCGGTTCGCAGGCTGTTACGGCGGCAGCCTCGGCATTCGGGATGGGGTCAAAGCCGAGCTCCAGTTGCGGGACATCATGCGGCTGCAGGAGATAGCGCTCCACACTGAACGCCCAGTTCCCCGGCAGGCGCTGGCCGAAGCCGAAGTGCCCTTCCTCGATCCGGCGCACGTCCTTGCCCATCGTCCGTTGCAGCAGTTCCGGTGTCACATCGGTAATGCCGTGGATGCCGCGGATCAGCTCGAGCATGCGCTCCAGCGCCTGCCTGGCGGTGAGATCTTGCGAGGGTGCTGCATTCATCGCGTCATGATCCTTGTGTTCGGCAGCATCTGCTAGTGCAAGAGCCTGGCTTGTCCGGGATGGCGGCGCGCTGAAGTCCGGCGATGGCAGATAGCCAACGAATGAGACGGAGCGTCAAGCCGTCTCCCTGCCGGATCTTTAGACTTCAATCCTCGATAAGCAGGGGAATTCCATGGCCGACAAACTGCCTTACCCGCAAGCCATGTACCAGGTCTGCGCTCTGATGGGCTGGACTGAAGCCGGTCAGCCCGTAATTAACCAGGATCGCGGCATGACCGTGGTCAAGGCGGGGCGTGGCAACGCGATCGTGCTGATGACCAACGACAGCGATATCCGTTCCGCATGGGACCCGCTGGATGGCGACCGGCAAGTGCGGGCGCGCGATCAACTGATATCCGTCCTGAAGCGCATGGGTATTCGGCCGGAAACGTCCTACATGATCGATCCATCCATGTGGGGAGTCAGCTAGCTCCACCAGACATGCACCGAACAGGGGACGGCGGTGGCCAGGGAGATACGGCCGCCTCCGTCCTTTTTTATTGCCGGTGCGGGGCTAGGGAACACCCTAGTAAATTTCCCGGCCGAATCGCACTAGATTCGGGGTCTATCGAGCATAGCCTTCGGCAGGGAGCGACTCCGATGACCTCGACCAGCAGCGTTGGCGGCAGCGACAGCCAGAACTCCGCGACCCAGTCGTTCAACAGCCAGGGGGCGACGCCTTACGGCGGCTCGCCGCAGCCGGATGCCGTCGCGGGCACCACCCTTTCCATCCCCTCCGCCACCGCAGGATTGGATTTCACCCACGCGGTGGCGCCCGGCGAAACGGTCGACTCGCTGGCCGCACGCTACAACATCGATGCCAATGCCATCCGCGCCGCCAATCCGGACCTGCTGCAGGCGGCCTCGGGCAGCTTCGACTTCACCAGCTCGCTGCCCGAACTGCAGGATGCGGTGAAGGACGTACAGCCCTGGGCTGGCGTCAGTCTCGACATCCCGGCGGCCAATCCGCGCATGGTGATGGAACATACGGTGATGCCCGGCGAGACGATCGAATCGATCGCCAAGGATTACGCCATCAAGGCCACCGACCTGCGCCAGGCCAACCTGTCGTCGCTGGCGCTGCAGGCCATGCTGACGACGCCGCCGTCGATCGAATCCGGCCCGGGCAGCATCGGCACCATCGATACCAGCAAACTGACCGGCGTGCAGCTCACTGCGGCCGAGACCTACAACAAATATGGCTTGGCCATCGAGGGCCTGGCCAATGCCGCCGGCATCAAGGTCAAGGACGTGCTGGGCATCATCATCCAGGAGACGGGCGGCACGATCGATCCCAATGCGCGCATGACGATCCGTTTCGAGGCGCACAAGTTCGCCGGCTTCATCGATCCCGCGCAGCAGGCGGAATTCGATCAGCATTTCACCTACAACCATGCCATCAGCTACAAGGGACAGAAGTTCAACGCCACCGGCGATCCGGACGACTGGCATTCGCTGCATCCCACCGGCACCGCCAAGGACCAGGACATCAACTGGGATGCGTTCAACTATGCCTATGGCATGGATCCGGAGGCCGCCGCGGCGTCCATCTCAATGGGCCCCGGGCAGGTGATGGGCTTCAATCACGACAAGGTGGGCTATGCGTCCGCCGACGCGATGTACCAATCGCTGAAGGACAATGCGTACAACCAGTTCGCATCGATGACGCAACTCATCGGTGCAACCCCTAAGATGAAGAAGGATCTCAACAACGGCGACTACGATGCCTTCGCGAAGTTGTACAACGGCGGCATTTCCGGCTACGGCGAGAACGTGAAGAATTATGCGCAGGCGTTCGAGGACGTCGTCAACGCCATGACGCCGATCGATCCGGCCGTCGCCACGCGCCCATAGGTTGTCACGCACCCGTAGGCATCACGCACCCATGGCTCGTCATCCCGGCGCAGGCCGGGATCCAGTAGCGTCACCGTTCGATTGTCACTGCACGACACCAACGCTTTTGCGTTGAGGCCTTCGTGCTGCACATCGCCACTGGATCCCGGCCTGCGCCGGGATGACGAGTTGGTGCCAGGATGGCGAACTGATTATTTCTCCTTCGCCGCCGCTTCTTCCTCCGCATCCTTCTTCAGATACGCCGCATACCCCTTCGCCTCATCCGCCTGCGTAGTGACATGCAGCGTCACCTCGTCGCTTACCTGCGGCACGAACTTGCCCAGGCCGAAGTCGGAGCGCTTGAGCCTGGCCATCGCTTCGAAGCCCACCGCGGGCAGCTTCAGCCGCGGGTTCTCGCCGATCTTGTTGATTGTCACGTCCAGGGTGACCGGCCTGGTCACGCCACGCACGGTGAGGTTGCCCGTCACCTTGAGCTGGTTGGCCATCCCGGTGGTTTCGACCCGCGTGCTCTTGAAGGTGGCATGGGGAAACCGGGCCAGGTCGAAGAAGGCAGGGGAGCGCAGGTCCTCGTCGAGGTCGGGAATGCCGCTGCTGAGGTAGGCCAGCGGGATGGTGACCATGACCGAGGCTTTGGTCGGCTCGGCCGGGTCGAACTCCAATGTGCCTTCGACACGGGTGAACTGCGCGGTGGGGTAGGCGAAGTCCAGATGGCCCCAGCGGACGGTGCCCATCGAGTGATTGGGTTCCAGCGTGTAGGTCATGGCCCAGAGCGGGCAGGTGGCAAGGGCGAGCGCAAGGGCGAAGGCGGATCGGCGGATCATGTGGGTGGCTCCAGGTCTGGGTTGGGTGCAGGCCGCGGCGGATCGGCGGCGGCGTGCCCCGGCACCATCGCCGGCGGCCGCGGGGGAAGTCCTGAAAAAGCTTCTGAAATGGCCTGAAGACTTCTGAAGCTGGGCCTGGGCGCGTTCGGTTGTGGCCCGCAAACGTTGGTGCGACTATCCGGCGGCTTTCCCCAGGTGGCGATAAACAGTGAGTTACATGCCGTCCGACCCCGAGCGCCCGACGCGGGGCACCTTGCGTATCGGCGACTGGATGGTCGACCCGGTCGCCGACCAGATTTCCCGCGACGGCGCCACCCAGCGGCTGGAGGCCCGCAGCATGCGCCTGCTGCTGTGCCTGGCCGATCGTGCCGGCGAGGTGGTCAGCATCGACGAACTGCTCAATGAGGCGTGGGCCGGCGTCATCGTCACGCCCGATTCGGTCTACCAGGCGGTGACCTCGCTGCGCCGCTTGCTGGGGGACGATCCGAAGCAGCCCAGCTATATCGCCACGGTGCCGCGGCGGGGGTATCGCCTGATCGCGACCGTGCAGACGTCCTCGACCAAGCCCGCCGCACCGGCTCCCGTCTCCGCGGCGGCAAAGCCGGAACCGATCAAGCTTCCCAGGCAAGGCCGGGGCGCCTTGCTGGGCGCCGCGCTGGCGCTCGGCGTCGTGCTGCTGCTGTGCGGTGCGGTCTCGTCCTATTGGCTGCTGCGCGACCACCCGGCCGCTGCGCCTGCCGCCCGCACCGTCGCCGTGCTGCCCTTCCTCGACCTCACCGACAAGATGAGCGAGGAGCCGTTTGCCGACGGCATGACCGAGGAACTGATCGACAAGCTGAGCACGTTCCCCGGCATGCAGGTATCCGCGCCGACCTCCTCGTTCTATTACAAGGACAAGCAGGTGCCGGTAGCCGAGATTGCCAAGTCGCTCGGCGTGGCCTATGTGCTCGACGGCAGCGTGCGCAAATCCGGCGAGACCATGCGCGTGGCAGCGCGGCTGGTGCGCGCGGGCGATGGCTTCGTGGTGTGGTCGGCAACTTACGATCGCTCGGCAGGCGACAAGTTGAAGGTGCAGGATGAGATCGCCGCCGAGGCGGCGAAGGCGTTGACGCCGGCGATTCGATAGGTGGGTGCGTCTTCATGGCCGATGCGAGCCCAGGCGTTCTTCCAGCGCCTTGTTCGTTTGATCGGAAACGCGTGATCCGCAGAGGAGACCGTCATGTCAGATGAGAGCAATAGCAAACAACGCAAGACGGTCGGCATCGGTCTTGCCGTAGGTGTCGCCATCGGGACGGCGCTGGGCGTGGCCCTGGGCAATCTCGCGGTGGGCATTGCGCTTGGCATCATCCTGGGCGCCGCCATTGGCATCTTCGGTGCGAAGCGCGGGGCGCCTTAGCGTCAGGCGCTGCCGGCATCCGTCGCGCAGTATTTCGGCGCGGCAAGTTCCTTTCGACTCGAACCGAAAGTGACGAAGCTGGCTGCCGCCAGTAGCCATGCGCCGATACCGCCGTAGAGCATCACCCAATGAAAGCCGTGCACGAGTGCATCGTGCGCGAGCGTGTTGTGGGAAGAAAGATTGCCGGCGGCGATCCGGTTGGCGAGGTTGCGCAACGACACCGCATCCGCGGCACCCGGGCCGGCATGTTCCAGGTGCGCAAGAATGCCTTCGATCAACAGGAACCCCATCAAGGCGATGTTGATGGCCAGCGTAATCAGCCGCGCACTCATGTCGATGCCCGACGCCATGCCGGCGCGCGCCGTTGGCACCGAAGCGGTCGTCGTATTCGTCACCGGCGTGTTGGTCATGCCCAGGCCGATGCCTGCCAGTGCGCAACCCGCCAGCAGCGCCGGCAAGCCGAGCGCACCGTGCAGTTGCATGACGAAGAAACCGAGTCCGATGGTGAACAACCCGGCTGGAATCACCACGCGCGGCTGATAACGCACGGTCAGTCGTTCGGCCAGCGGAGGCATCACCAGGGTGGGCAAGGTGTAGGCGAGCAGCGCACCGCCCGAGGCCACGACGCCATAACCCAGCACCGACTGGAAATAGATCGGCAGGTAGATCATGAACGGCCAGAAGCTGAAGTTCATGCCCATCGAGCCGTAGAGCGCGCCGGAGAACGGGCGGATGCGCAATACCGAGAAGTCGAACATCGGATGCGCGCGGTGCTTTTCCACGTACACGAAGGCAATGAAGCTGGCGGCCGAGCCCATCAGGGCAGTGAGCGCCAGCGGATGGCGCAGCCCCAGCGACGGCCCCTGCGTGATGAAGAACGTCAAGCCGAATACGGCCAGCGACATCGATACGATGCCCGCGACATCCAGCTGCCTGGCTTGCGGATCGCGCGACTCGTCCACGCTCCACGCGATCAAGCCCAGCGTGACCAGCGCCAGCGGCACCTGGATCAGGAACACCCAGGTCCAATCGAGCAGCACGGCGATGGCGCTGCCGATCATCGGCCCGAAACCCAGGCCGACACCGAAGATGATGCCCCAGGCCGCAAAGGCGCGGCTGCGCGCCGGCCCTTGCTGGAACTGGTGCGACAGGGCGGCAATCTGGCAGATCACCATCGCGCCGCCGCTCATGCCCTGCAGGAAGCGCGCGGCGATCAGCGCCGATGCGTCGCGCGCCAGTCCGCAGGCCAGCGAGGTGATGCCGAACGCGAGCACGCTGAGCAGCAGCATGCGCTTGCGTCCGTAGCGGTCGGCCAGGGTGCCGGAGGCCATCAGCACGGTGGTGCAGGCGATGGTGTAGGCATTCATGATCCACTGCGCGCCGCTGAAGCCGGCATGCAGCTGTTGCTCCAGCGTGGGCAGGGCGGCGGGGACGCTGGAGATCTCCAGCCCGAACATCAGCGCAGCGAGGCAGATCGCGACCGCGGCGACACCATTTCGATGAGCGGTGGAGAGAGGCACGGGATAGCTCCGGGTCGAATGGACGAGGGCATGGCGGAGCAGACGCTGGCCGCACGCGGACGCCGCGCGATGCATGTATCGCAGGGAAAGAGGGCGGGGCGCGCCGGTTCGGGCTGCCGCGCGAAGGTTGCTGTCTCTATTCTCGGTACACGCCATCCATGACGGAAATGATTTATTTTTGTAGCCCCCATTAAAGGGCGTCATTAATCCCATGGACTTCGACCCCGCCCTGCTGCGCGCCTTCGTCGCCGTCAAAGACGCTGGCGGTTTCACCCGTGCCGCGCAGCGCCTCAACCTCACGCAATCGGCGATCAGCCATCAGATCCGCCGCCTGGAAGAGCAGGTGGGTCGGCAGCTGCTCTATCGCACCACGCGTGCGCTGACGCTGACGGAAGACGGCGAGGAGTTCCTGCAGTACGCGCAGAAGATCCTCGACACGCTGGACACCATGGCGCGGCGCTTCCGCCCGTCGCCGATTTCCGGCGTGGTGCGCTTCGGCGTGCTGGAGAATTTCCTCGGCGATCGCCTGCCCACCTTGCTGTGCCAGTTCGGCCGCGCGTTTCCCTCGGTGCGGCTCGATGTCAGCGTCGGCATGAACCTGGACCTGATGCCGATGATCAAGGCCGGCGAACTGGACCTGGCCGTGGTGATGACGGCGCCGGCTGACAAGGAGGGTACGCCGCTGCGTCGCACGCAGTTCGTGTGGGTTGCCGCGGAAACCTTCGATGTGCCGGCGGACGCATCGCTGCCGTTCGCGTTCTTCCCCTCGCCATGCATCAACCGCCAGGTCGGTATTGGTTCACTGGAAGGAAAAGACGTGCCGTGGCACGTGGTGTTCACTTCGCAGAGCCAGCAGGGCATCCGCGCCGCCATACTTGCGGGCCTGGCGATCACCGTGCTGGCGCGCGACGACGTGGAGCCCGGCATGAAGATCGTCGACGGCCAGTACGGCCTGCCATCGCTGTCCAAGGTGGATTTCACGCTGATCTGGAGCGCCGGGGGCAAGACGCCGGCGGCGGTCGAGTTCGGGCGGATGATCGAGCAGATGGCGCGCGGTAAGCTACCGCGGGCGTCATAAAGCACCGACTCGTAGGTTGGGGTGAGCCATAGGCGAACCCCAACAATGCGGGGCGCATGAAGGTGCTGCTGTTGGGGTTCGCCTATGGCTCACCCCAACCTACGCCGGTATAGGAAGAATTTCGCCTTTGGGGGGGCGATCCATGCGCAAGTGGGTTTTCATACTGATAGCGGTGCTGGTCGGCCTGGTCGTCCTGCACAAGTGGCGGCAGCGCCCGCCCCCGCCCGCCGCCGGCGTGCTGGTCACCGGCGCACCCATGCAGGAAGACATCGCCGGCGGCACCCGCCTGCAACTGGGCCAGGTCACCCTCGTCACCCGCGCCCGCTTCGAGCTGACCGCGCGCGTGCTCTCGCGCGAGGACTACCGCTTCGATGCCGGCGCCTCGCTCGTCCCGGTGGATCTCGCGCTGGGCTGGGGGCCGATGTCCGACAGCGCCGTGCTGGACAAGATCTCGATCAGCCAGGCCAATCGCTTCTACTACTGGCACGTCGACGATTTCCCGATCCCTCGCCGCGACATCGAAACCTCCAGCGCCAACATGCACATGATTCCCGCGGACGACGCGGTGCATCGCGCGCTGGATCGCGTGCGGCCCGGGGAAGTGATCCATCTGCGCGGCTTCCTGGTCGATGCCAGCCGGCCGGATGGTTGGCAATGGCATACCTCGATGTCGCGGGACGACACCGGCAACGGCGCGTGCGAGCTGGTCTATGTAGAGGACATCGGCGAGGCAAGCCACTGAGCCTTCAGCGCGAGGGTTTTTGCCGTACGCTGCCGGCACCCACCCCACGGAGTGTCCCCATGAAAGCGTTCTGCGCCGCTGTGTTGCTTTGTGGCCTGATCCAGGGTGCGCCCGCCATGGCGGCGCCATCTGGCGCGTCCCCCTTGCTCGGCACCTGGGCCGTCGATACCGCGCGCCTGACCATGCCGCCGGCGGCACGTCCGAAGAGTGTCACCTTCACCTTCGCCGATGCGGGCGAGGGCAAGTGGAAGACCGAGGTCGACATCGTCGATGCCGGCGGTGTGCAGATGCACTCGGTGTCCACGGCCGCCCTCGATGGTTCGGCCGCGCCGATCAAGGGCGGCATGGAGGCCGATACCGTCGCGCTGCAGAGCCCGGGCGCCAACGTGCTGATCATGGCGCTCAGCAAGGGTGGCGTGCCCGGATCGACGCGCATCTACACTGCCGCTCCGGATGGCAAATCCCTGGTCGAAACCGCCGTGTACTTCGGCGACCACGGCGTGCCGATCATGCGTACGCACTACTTCACGCGCGTCCGTTGACCTGCCCGGGGCCATCCGCGGCCGCATGGCCGCGGATGGCATGCGCACGCCGATTCCCCGTGCTAACGTGCGCCGGCGGCCAGGGGGGCCGTATCACAGGGGAAAATACGTGGCTAAGCGTAGCGAGCCGGCACGTTGGTACTGGCCGACGTTCGGCAATATCGCCGATGCCGAGCAGGCATCGAACCAGGGCATGTGGGCGGCGGTGTTCTGCGCCGCCGTCACCGCCATCATGGCAACCATCAGCGTCTTTGCCTCGACCGGCGTGATGGGCATTCGCCCGTCGGCGTATGTCGACGCCGTGCTGTTCGCCATCATTGCATGGCGCATTCATGCGCGTTCCAAGGGCTTCGCCATCGCGGGCCTGGTGCTGTTCGGGATCGAGAAGGTGTTCCAGGTGATCACCCAGCCGCAGAGCATGCGCTTCGGCATCTTCCTGGCGGTGATCCTGCTGCTGTGTTTCATCAGCGGCGTGCGCGGCACCTTTGCCTATCACCGCTTCAAGGCCGAGGAGGCGAATGCGCTTCCTGCGGGGGGCGGGCTGGCGGAATGATCGCGGCGCGCCGTGTGCGCGCCTGGCTGGCGGCGGCCTGTCTGGCCGCCGCCTTGCCCTGCGCGGCGAATGACGATGTATCCATTGCGGCCGAGGTGCTGCGCACGCCATCGCGCGCATTCGAGCAGGTGTCGGACCGGCAACAGCTTGCCTATGTGAAATTGCTTGGCGCCTATGCGCGTGAGGAAACCGCGCACCCGGCTGACGTGGCGCTGGTGATCGCTCGCTGCGACTTCGTCGCCATGTTTGCCGACAGCGAAGAAGTCACCTGGGCGGAGGACGCCCAGAACGACTACCAGGCTTGCCAGAAGCAATTGGCTGACCGTTTCCAGGGCGATGCCGAAGCCAACCTCTACGTGGCCGAGCATCGTTACGGCAAGGAAAGCCTGGAATTCGCCAACGGTCTGCTGCCGGCGAGCGATCGCTGGACTCCCAAGCAGCGCGCCCGCTTGCATGCCGTGCTGGCCCGCGGCCATACGGCGGCCAAGCAGACCAAGCTTGCCGGCGAGGAAGCGCTCGCCGCGGTGCGGCTGGATCCGGGCAGCGACCAGCTGGTGACGGCCTTGCGTTATCTCTGCGATACCGGCCACCAGGCCGATGCGGAAGCGATGCTCGCCAGCGCGCCGCCGCCGGCGGAGCGTTCCTGGCTTGAAACGCAGCGCGTACGCCTTGCCGCGGACAAACTCAGTCCAGCGGCCGCACTGACCGAACTGCGCCGCGCCGAACAGGCCAAGGCGCCGATCGATGCCTGGCTGAAGGCGCGCGTGTATCTGCTGGCGGGCATGCCGGCGGAAGCTGCCGATGCACTGAGCCATATCAAAGTCCAGCCGGCCTACCAGAACCCGGAGCAGTTCAAGCTGCGCATGGAGATCGCCGCGGCGCGCAAGGATGGCAAGGCAGCGGAAACGGCGCTGCACGAATGGTTCGGCAAGACCGGCATCACCATGCCGCTGCTGGTGGCCTACGGCAAATGGCTGACCGGCGATCCGCGCCAGCTGTTCTCCATCTCGCTGGCGCCGCTGGCGCTGGCTCTCCTGGCCACGTTGTTGTTCCTGGCTTGCATGCCGGGCTTGCTCGCGTTTCCCGCGCACTATCGGGGCACGGTGCGGGCCAGGCTCAACAAGCCGACGCTGTCGCTGTTCGAGCCGATCGGCCTGCGCCACATGTGGTGGGGCCTGGGCGCGTTCCTGGTGGCGAGCGCGGCGGTGCCGATGCTGTGGGCAGGGGACAGCCTGCCGGCGCTGGAGGGCGCGCGCTCCATGCTCGCCGGCGAACAGGCCACGGTATTCACCCTGTACCTGGCGACCGTCCTGGCCGGCGCCGCGCTGCTGGCCTGCGTGGCGTGGCGCCTTCCGTGGCGCGCCTGGGCCGGCGATCAGGGCCTGAAGGCCGCTGTCGTCACGGTGCTGGTGTGGTCGGTGCTGAAGATCCTGGTGGTATGGGCGCTGGCGCATGCGCCGCATACCGCGGCGCCCGCGCAGGTCAACTCGCACGACCGCGTGGTCGCGACGCTGATCCTCGCCGCCCATCATGTCGGCGGTCCTGCGCTGGCACTCGCGCTGATTGCCGTGCTGGTGCCGCTCTACGAGGAGCTGGTGTTTCGCGGCTTCATCCTCGGCGGGCTGGCCAGGCACATCAGCTTCGGGTGGGCCAACGCGTGGCAGGCGCTGCTGTTCGCCGTGCTGCATTTCGATGCGCAGCATTTCGTGTTCTACCTGGCGATAGGCTTGCTGGCGGGATGGCTGGTGCGCCGCACGCGCGGCCTGGGTGCGTCGATCGCCCTGCACGCGGCAAACAATGCCGTTGCCTGCGTGGCGATCTTGCTGTCGATGGGTTGATGTTCGACAGCTTCAAGCAAGCTATTTTTCAGCGATAAATAGCCAGTCCCCGATGCGATATCCTCGCGCTGCTTTCGCGGTGGATATCGCATCCACCCATCGTTCGTCAGGGGAGGGGCTCATGAACGAATCGATCCGGCAGGCGGCGCAGCGCATCATCGCCAGCATGCAATCCATGTACGGCGGCGAGTTCACTTACCTGCCCGTCGACGAAGTGCAGTTCCGGCATCTGGATCTGCGTGCGTATCGCGAATTCCAGGCACGGCACGAAGCGAAGGCATTCCGGCATCTGTGCGATGTCGAGATCGCCGAGGTTTCCCATTCGCCCACCACGATACTGGCGCGCACCTATATCCGCAGCATGGTCTCCGCGCACGGCGCGGTGGCGGCGGACTACTACCAGGTCAGGCCGCGCATGGATCGCCTGTGGCGCATGCTGCTGCGCGGACTGGGCAACGGGCGCTGGATCGACGCGCCGCGGTTCTTCTTGCGTACGCTGAAGACTAGGCACTGTGTCGGCTACACCACGGAGCTTGGCAACGGGCACTTCATCGTCACCAGCAATGCGCAAGCGGCAAGCAAGATCGGATCGCCGCCCACCATCGACAACGAATTCCATCCGTACGGCACGCTCACGCAGGTGGTGATGGACCGGCACATGGTGCGCCTGCGCAGCCGCCTGGAAGCCGAGCCGCAGTTGCGCGTCAGGATGCTGGGCAGCGCGGAAGAACTGGAGGCGCAACGCCGCCGGATGAAGCAGCAGAAGGATGCCTATCGCGCCTCGGTCGACTGGGTGTCGAAAGAAGAGCTGGCGAACATGGGCAGCGATCCGCGCGTGGCGGCCGCGATCTACGAGGAAGTACGCCGGCAGCTGGGCGTCACCGCCGAAGGCCCCGGATCGAGACCTCCGGCGCAGGAAACGCTCAGCGCGTAGGCAGCTGAGCGTCGAGGAACGCGTAGATATCGGCGAACTCGGTCGCTTCCGCACCGAGCGACACCTGGATGCCATGCCCCCCGTTGGCATTGGTGCGGATCCAGACCGGCTTGCCGCTGGTGTTGGAAGCGCGCAGCTTCGCGGCGAACTTGCCGCTCTCCCAAGGCGCGACGCGGCTGTCGTTGAGGCCTACGTCCAGCATCACCGATGGATAGGCGGTCTTCGGCTTGAGGTTCTGGTACGGATCCATGGCCAGGATAAAGGGGAAATCCGCGGCCTTGCGCGGATCGCCCATCTCGCCGACCTGGTTGGCGCCGTTGGGCGCCTGCATCAGGCGCACCGGGTTGAGCATGGCGACACGGACTATCGCCGCGCCGAACGCCTTGGGGTAGTTGGCCAGCGCGCCGCCGATCAGCAAGCCGCCAGCGCTGCCGGAAATGAGGCCGGTGCGTTCGGGGCGGCTGTAGCCGAGCTTGCTCAGCGCTTCCACGCTGGCGATGAAATCCTCCACGCCCTTGTGCTTGTTCGGTCCCTTGCCGGCCTGGTGCCAGGCCTCGCCCTTCTCGCCGCCGCCGCGCACGTGCGCATAGGCAAAGATGTTGCCGTGCTTGACCCATTCGAGCCGGATCGGATTGAACACCGGCACCTGCGACAAGCCGTAGCTGCCGTAACCCCACAGGATGGCGCGATGGTTGCCGTCGAGCACGGCGTCCTTGCGGTGCAGGACGGTCAGCGGCACGCGCGTGCCGTCCTGGCTGGTCACTTCGGTCTCGCTGATCTGGATCATGCTGTAGTCGGCCGGGCTGGTCTGGTCCTGGCCGAGCGTGTGCATGGACCGGTCCTTGCTGTCGTAGCGCCAGGCCTTGGCCGGCGTGGTCCAGCCGCGCAAGGCCAGCAGGAAGCCATCCTCGTCGTTGTCGGCATGGAACAGCGAGGCGGCGCCGGTCAGTGGCATCGAGACGCTATCGATCTTGCCGCTGCGGTAATCGATGCGGCGGACGCTGTCGATGCCGTTCCGGGTCACCTTGACGTACAGGGCATCGCGCGCGGTGGCGACTTTCTGCGTATCGAACAGGCTGAGGCCGACGATGATCTCGTCGTCTTCCAGCGGCAGGATCGAGCGCGCCTGCGCCAGCGACGCATCCGGTTTCGAGAGATCGATGGCGAGCACCTCGCCGTTGGAATGTTTGCGGGCGGAGACGAGGTAAAGCATGTCGCCATGGATGGCCGCCTCTTCCACCTTGTCGTCCAGTTCGGCGATGCAACGCCAGCTCACGCCCGGCTTGATCGCCTCGGCCTGCGGCGCGACGCAATAGCGCGTTTCCGGCTGCGCGCCTGTCGCCGCGGCGATGGCCCAGCGCGATCCGGCGGGGAAGTCGATTTGCGGGAAGCGATTGGAGGGAATCGCGAACGAGGCATTGACGCCTTCGCCGGTGCCGGCGCGCAGCAGGGTCGGATCCTGCGCCACGGGCGTGCCGAGCCGATGGAAGCGCAGGCGCATGTCCTGGATCGGATCGCCATCCGTGCGCTGGTCTTCAGGTGCCATCTGTGTATACGCGAAGCCGCTGCTGTCGGGCAGCCAGTCGGCGCCGAATTCGCCCCACACCGGCTCGACCGCATCGCCGGTGGATTTGCCGGTCTGCACATCGAACACTTCCAGGCGCGTAACTTCGGCGCCGCCGCGATCCGTATTGACGGCCACCTTGCTGCCATCGGGCGAGAGCGCGAACAGCGTGATCGAGGCGTGGCCGCCTTCGGCCAGCGTGGCCGGATCGAGCAGAACGCGCTCCTTGCCGTCGGCTTCGCGCACCATCAGGGTGCCGGTGCCCTGGCCCTCCTGGCGGATGAAGAACAGCCGGCCACCGGCATAGCGCTGCGCGCGATAGACCACTTCGTTGCCGCTGGTCTTGCCCAGCGTTTCCTGCCAGGCCTTCAGCGTCGGCAGCGCATCGAGCTTGGCGCGCGTGTAATCGCCCTGTGCCACCAGCCACTTCTGAAACTCGGCATTCTTCTCGCCTTCCATCCAGCGATACGGGTCGCTCAGGCTGTTGCCGAAGACGTGGTCGACCACGTCGACGCGACGCGCGGGCGGCGGTCCGTCGGTCTGCGCGGCGAAGATGGCCGGTGTGCTCAGCGCGGCGGCGCAAGCGATGGCGGCGAAGCGAAGCGAAACAGGCAGGCGGCGCGAAGCGGAACGACGGCTCATGCGTTGTCCTTGCGAGCGATGTAAGCGATGCAGCTTAGCGTCGTTCGCGCCGACGCGGCGTCATACCCGTCGAAGGTCATGAGTGCCGGACAGAATGTGATGGCGTTCGCGCTTCGCAATCTCATGCGACGACCACAAAAACCGGCCGCGCCTCGCCAGGCCTTATGCCATGCGGAATCACGTTCTCTTCACGCGGCCGGGCGGTTGATAAACCTTCGGATATGAGGGCGCGCCCCACGAGGGGCGTTTCAAGGACACGGCCATGACGGATGGCCACGGACGCATGCAGGGGGCATCGCGTAATGGAACAGGCAAGGACGGGGAGGCACGCCGCCATGGACGTCGTCTCCCGCCACGCAGTACCCGCATCCGCCTCGCTGCAACGCTGCACTTCGCCACGGCATGCATGTCCCGCTCGTGCGCGGTCCCGCTGATCGACATTCGTTTTCGCCGCAGCCGCGCTCACTGCGGCGGACGCCTACGCGTCATTTCGAGCGCACACTCAACGCAAGGAGTACGTCCCATGCAGATCGATCACATCGTGGAAGGCTGGCTGAAGGGCTCCGACAACGTGGACGGCTACGCCAATCCGGCGGGCTCGCTGTACACCGAAGGCCAGGTGGCGACCATCGCCGCCGTGACCAGCCCCGAAATCGCGCTGGATACCCGCTGCAGCGGCTGCACGGCTTCGCGCCCCGGCTACTGCTGTTGATGTGAATCGCCGCCGCCGTGGCCACGCCGCGGCGGCGGACGATCTTCTCCAATCTTTCTTGCCGGATGTCGAGCATGGGCGACGCGCCGTCGAACGATACGTTCCTGGGAATCATCGATTACCTGACCGCCGATGCCAGGCAGTCGCTCGCCGACAGCATCTGCACCTTGCCGGGACTCGGCGCCGGCGAAAGCGCGATCCTGGCGCGCGAAGCGCAACAGGCGCTGCGCGACAACGCCGAGCGCAAGCTCAATCGCATCCTGCTGCTGGAGCTGCACGCGGCCAAGCTGTCCGGCCAGCTCAGTGCAGCCGACGAGAGCGGCAAGTTCGCGCAGTTTCTCCAGCTGGCCACGCAGGACGCGTTCAAGGACACGCTGCGGCGCCGCTATCCGGTGCTGGAGGCGCGGCTGCAACGCGCGCTCGGCCAGCAGAGCAAGGCCATCGTGGATCTGGCCCGGCGCATCGTCGCCGACCGCGATGCGCTCGCTGCCTTGTTGAACCGTCCCGCCGGCGACCTGTGCGGCGCGAGCCTTGGCCGGGGCGACGTGCACGATGGCGGCCAGTCGGTCGCGCAATTGACATTCGAAGGCGGCAAGGTGATGTACAAGCCGCGTTCGCTGCGCGTCGACCAGGCGCTGGAAAGTTTCCTGCATGATCTCTTTCAGGGAGCGGCTGACCGCATCCGCGTGCCCGCCGCGCTCGACCGCGGCGCCTATGGCTGGACCGCCTTCGTCGAGCATCGCTACTGCGAAAACCAGGACGAACTGAAAACCTTCTACCGCAACATCGGCCACTGGCTCGCCGTGCTGCGCCTGCTCGGCGGCACCGACGTGCATCACGAAAACCTGATCGCCTGCGGCCCGGTGCCCTGCGTGGTCGACGTGGAAAGCCTGTTCGTGCCCGAGCCGCCGCCGCAGGCCTCCGAGCTGGGGCAGGCGGTAGACCTGGCCGACGCGATGATCCGCTCGTCCGTGTTGCGCACGGGCCTGGTGCCGTTCCGCGCACCGGCGCTGGGCATGGACGGCGTGGACATCTCGGCGATCGGCGCGCTGCCCGGGCAGCAGCCGAAGATCCGCGTGCCGGAGATCGTCAACCACGGCACCAGCGAGGCGCGCGTCGGCCTGGTCAGCATCGACCTCGACATGGCCAGGAACCATCCGTGCGAGAGCCCGGACATCTCGCGCTACTGGCCCGACATCGTCGCCGGCTTCCAGCAGCTCACCGGCCGTTTCGCCGCGCTGCATCGCGACGGCGCGCTGGCACCGAAGCTGTCCGTATTCCTGGGCTGCCGTATCCGGCAGATCCTGCGGCCGACGCAGATCTACGTCGAGGTGATGCGCATGCTGTGGCATCCGGCCTCGCTGCACGACGAGCCCGCCGCGATCGAACGTGCACGCGACCTGCTGGAAAAGAACTCGGCCGCCTCCCTGGTCGCGCCGAAGGAAGCCGCAGCGATCGCCGCCGAGATCGACGACATGCGCTACGGCGACGTGCCGGTGTTCGCCAACGAACTGGATCGGGTGCAGCTCGACGAAATCTTCCAGGCCTGGCAGGCGATGCGGCTGGACCTGGAAGAGCTGACCATCCGCGGCGCGCTGGTGACGGCGCATCTGAACACGCGCCTCAACGACGACAAGCGCGTGCCCTACGACCTGCGTCCGCGCGATCCCAGCGCGCAGGACCTGGATCGCCGCCGGCGCGCCATGGCGGCGTTGACCGTGCAGGAGCTGCTCGAATTGTCGGTGCGCGGCAACGACGGCACGGTCACCTGGATCAGCCCGATCCTCGGCCGCGCCGGCTGGGCCATGCGCAGCCTGCAGCCGAATCTCTATGTCGGGCTGAGCGGCGTGGCCGTCACGCTGGCCGCCTACCAGCGCGAGATGCGCGCGGGTCGCGCCGACGAAGTGGCCGGTGTGGCGGAGGCGCTGGACGGCGTGCTCAAGGTGTTGCGCAGCACGGAGCGGGTGCGCCCGGTCGAAGCCGTCGGCGGCTTTATCGGCGTGGGTTCGCAGATTCTCTCCTGGCTCACGCTGCATGCGTTCCGGCCACAGGCCGATTTCCTCGCCGTGGCGGCGCAGCGCGCCGAGGCGATGGAGCAGCGCGGGTTCGGCGAGGAGCGCAACTTCGACATCCTCGAAGGCGTGGCCGGCGCGATCGTGCCGCTGTTGCAGCTTGCCGATGCCACCGGCGAAGCGCGCTGGCTAGCGCTGGCGGCGCAGGCCGCGCAACGCCTCGAACAGGCCGCCATCGTCGATGCACGCGGCGCGCGCTGGCCCGCGGCGGTATACGACGAGCCGCTGGGCGGTTTCGCGCACGGCTCCAGCGGCATCGGCTGGGTGCTGACCCGGCTGGGCCTGAGCGCGGCCGGCAGCGCCGAGGATCGCCGGCGCTGGCTGGCGCTGGCCGAGCGCGCCTTCGATTTCGAGGAATCGCTGTACCTGCCGGAGTTCGGCAACTGGCTGGACGTGCGCAAGCCGGACAGCCGCGAGTTTCCCAACACCTGGTGCCACGGCAGCGTCGGCATCGGCCTGGCCGCCTGCGATCTCTATGCGCGCACCGGTGGCGAGCGCCACCTGGATACGCTGCGCCGCGCGGTGCATGCAGCGCGGCGTGGCGGTTGGGGCTACAGCCATACGCTGTGCCATGGCGACCTGAGCATGTGGGAGCTGCTGCTGCGTGCGAGCAAGCTGGTGCCGGAACTGTTGCCGCCGGAGGCGATGCCGGGCAGCGCGGTGATCCTGTCCAGCATCGAGGAGCATGGCATCGTCGGCGGCCTGGCCCGGGATGCGTTCACGCCCGGGCTGATGAGCGGCATTTCCGGCTCGATCCACCAGCTGCTGCGCATGCATCCGCAATGCGATATCCCCTCGCCGCTGCTGCTGGAATGCCGCCTGGGCGAATATGTGCGCAACCCGGCGTTCGAACGCGAACTGCTGAGTGCCTGAGCGGGGTGGCACCGGCCATGATCCTGCAGCGCTTCCTCCGCCAGCACTATCGCCCGCTCGCCGGCGCGGCGCTGCTGTCCTGTGCCAGCGCCGGCTGCACGGTGGCCTTGCTATCGCATATCAACCGGTTGGCATCGCAAGGCCTGCATGGCGGCATTGCGCATCCGCTGCTCGCGGGCATCGGCTGGCTGTTGGCGCTGTTGATGACCAATGCCTTGTCGCAGGTGTTGCTGGCGCAATTGGGTGGCGGCCTGGTGGCGCAGTTGCGCACCGAGTTGTCGCGCCGCTTCATCGACCTGGAATACGAGAAGCTGGCCGACCAGAAGCACACCGTGTTCGGTTCGCTGATCGACGATGTCGCCAACATCGCCCCGCTGGCCCTGGTGGCGCCGCTGCTGGCCTACAACCTGCTGTTGGCGGTGCTCTATGCCGGCTACCTCGCCACGGTGTCGCCGATGCTGCTGGGCATGCTCGGCGGGTTCCTGGCCGCAAGCCTCGCCGCCTCGCTGCTGCTGGCGCGGGTGATGCGCGGCAAGCTCGACGAACTGCGCCGCGCCAACGAAAAAGTGTTCGAGTACTTCCGCTTCATCAGCGACGGCAAGAAGGAGATGACGCTGAATGAGGCGCGCGCCACGCATTTCACCCACGCACTGATGAATCCGGCGATCCAGCGCGCGCGCAGCCTGATGGTGCGCGCGCACGCAGGGTTGGGGCTCAACGAGGCGTGGTCGATGACTGTGCTGTACGGCTCGATCTTCCTGATCGTCTACCTCGGTTATGCGGCGCTGGGACTGACCCAGGACACCATCATCCGCTTCGTCATCGGCGCGGTGTTCCTCGGTGGACCGGTGGGCTTCCTGGTCAGCGCGGGGCGGCAGGTGGCGGTGGGTGCGGCGAGCCTGCGGCATCTGGAGCGGGTGGGCTTGGATCCTGGCGGCGCCGTGGATGACGCGCCATCGCCTGCGCATGGTTCCCGTGCGCTGGACGATTGGCGCGAGATCCGCCTGGAAGGCGTGTGCTACCGCTATCCCGGCAGTACGGCGGCGCGGCCGACGGTCGGTCCCATCGACCTGGCGTTCGAACGCGGCGAGATGGTGTTCATCGTCGGCGGCAACGGCAGCGGCAAGTCGACCCTGCTGCTCCTGCTCAGCTCGCTGTTAACGCCCGAGCAGGGCTGCGTCAGCATCGATGGCATGGCGGTAAATAGCGATCTGCGTGCCTATCGCGATCGCTTCACCGGCGTGTTCGGCGATTTCTTCCTGTTCCCACACGTGCTGGATGCGGCCGGCCGGCCGCTGTCGGATGCGCGCATCGAGCAACTGCTCGACGTGCTCGACCTGGGCGAGCAGGTGCAGACGCACGACGGCGAGTTGTCCCGGCTGGCCCTGTCCACCGGCCAGCGCAAGCGGGTAGCCCTGCTGCAATGCTATGCGGAGGACCGCGACATCTTCTTCTTCGACGAGTGGGCCGCGGACCAGGACGTGCATTTCCGCGACTACTTCTATCGCAGCCTGCTGCCCGCGCTGAAGGCTGCCGGCAAGACGGTGATCGCGATCAGCCATGACGACCGCTACTTCCACCTGGCGGACCGGGTGATCGCGCTGGACCTGGGCCAGGTGGTGTCGGATACGCGGCCGGCGCCGGTGCCCCTGCGGTCCAGGACTGCGATCTAGCGCTCGCCACGGACCCCTGGCGGGGCCGGCCAGGCCTCCGCTCACTCGCGCCGTCCCGTGCCTGCTGCTAATGTCTGCGGCCGAACCAGGGCCGCCAGGCGCGCCCGGGGGAGCAGGGACGCGGTTCTGGCCAGCAGGAAGGCTTGCCCGATCAGATCGATCGGCCACAGGGGCTCATGCGTTTCCGTTCCCGCCGCAACCGCCGGCGGCACCGGTATGGGCGCCGACCGGGCGCAATCCAACTCACTAGGGACAGGTAATCATGCGTCACTTGCTTCTGACCGCGTCGCTGGGCGTCGCCCTGGCCGCCTCCTCGTTCGCCGCCCGTGCCGGCAATGCGGACCCCGACAGCTATTTCATCAATGCCGGCGCCGGCATCTCGCATTCCAACCTCGACGGCCTGACCGACAAGAACAGCTGGGGCTACGGCCTCAACTTCGGCTACCGCTGGCAGGACACCTGGGGCGTGGAAGCGGGCTACGTCGACCTGGGCAAGCCGGAAGCCAATGGCTACTACGCCGGCTATCCGTACGCCTTCAAGCTGCACGTCTCCGGCTTCACCCTGGGCGGCAACGGCCGCTGGCGCCTGAGCGACAACTGGCATGCCACTGCGCGGCTGGGCGTGTTCTTCTCCAAGTCCAAGGTGACCGCCAGCGGCGCCTATGAGGGCGAGGCGTCGGACAACGACACCAATGTCTACGTCGGCGGCGGCGTCAGCTACGACTTCAGCCCGACCTTCAGCATGGGCCTGAACATCGACCGCTACCAGGCGAAGGCCAAGCGTTTCATTACCGGGACCAACAGCCCGTATGTGGCGTCGGCGACGTTGGAGTGGCGGTTCGGCGTGCATTGATGCACGCGCGATAGGGGGCGGGGTTGCTTTGGTGCGATAGTGGCGCCGCCTTCTATCGTTGGAATGTTGCGGATATGTGGCCAGCGCTCGTTTTCATCGCCGTCGCCCTGGCTGTCTTCGCAGTCCAGCGCTCGGCGGCTCTGAACGATACTGATGACCTGCTTGAGACGTCGTTCGCGGCGCAACGCCCCGTCGTCCACGGCAAGGAAATGCCTGCGTCGAAGCTGCACGTGGTGCATCGGTGGCGTTCGCACGTGGTGCGTGGCAACCCGGGGGGCGTCATGGAAATCGATGCCAACTGGTTGTGCCGTACGGATGCCGGCTTATATGTAGTGGCGATCGCGGTAGGCGAAGGCGACTATCTCAACGCCAGTTTTTCCCGCCCGAAAGTCGAGATCCGCTGGCTCTGGCGGAGTATTTCCGAAGAACGGGCGAGGCAGTTGCTGGCGGCGACGCCGGATGCCTATCGCGAGGTGTTCGGCACCGCTCCCGGGGTGCCGGGTCGGCCGGCGGGCTGAGTCCGCGGCTGCGCCGGCAAGTCGGATATTCTTCCTGGCCTCGCCCAGGAGAAAAACGTCGTGCCGCATTATTCAGGTCCCTTGCTCACGCAACCGACGGCCGATGCTATCCAGGCCACACGCAAGGCCGGTGCGGAGGCGTGGAGCGGTTCGTTGGATCTGGGTCGCTCGAACGATGTGGCCTCCCTGGGCGCTGACGATTGGAGCTGGAAGGGTGTGCGTTATCCCTATCCCGGCAAGATCAAGGACCGCACCATCTATTACTGGGATGGCGACGAGTTCTCGCCGGTCTCGCGCTTCTCCGGCTCGCTGATCAAGCTGGTGCCGACCGAGTGGGGTGCGCCTACCTTCGAGATCGACGGCATCAAGATGCTGCCTACGTCGAAGGAATCGCCGGTGGACGATGCGCGCCGCAAGGTGGCGCTGGTCGAGCCGCGGGGGAAGATGGTGCTGGATACCTGCGGTGGGCTGGGTTACTTCGCCGCGTGCTGCCTGGAAGCCGGCGCGGGGCGGATCCAATCGTTCGAGAAGAACCCCGACGTGTTGTGGTTGCGCACGCTCAATCCGTGGTCGCCGGATCCGGAGTCGGCTGCGGCGGGTGGGCGGCTGCAGCTTCGGCATGGCGATGTCTCGCAGCTCATCGTCGAGGTGGCCGATGCTTCCGTGGATGCGGTGCTGCACGATCCGCCGCGCTTCGGTATTGCCGGTGAGCTGTATTCGCAGGTGTTCTACGACCAGTTGGCGCGGGTGATTCGCCGCGGTGGACGCATGTTTCATTACACCGGCAGCCCCAACAAGCTGACCAGCGATCGCGATGTGCCGCGGGAAGTGGCGCGGCGGTTGGAGAAGGCTGGTTTCAAGGCGGAGTTGGCGTTGGATGGGGTGTTAGCGGTGAGGCGCTGAGTAAGTGTTGCGTCATAGCTTCAGCCTTTACGAGGAACCCCTTCTCCCTCCGGCGAGCCGAAGGTAGTCCCCGTGGGAGAGCACGCGGGGAGCGCACATGGATGTGCGCGGCTCTGAGGAGCGAGGAAGGTGGCGGCAGCCGGATGAGGGTACGGGTGGAGCCGTGCATATCACCCTTGCGCTCCGTCCGTACCCTCACCCCCACCCCTCTCCCGGAGGGAGAGGGGATCACCTCATCGTTCCAAATTGGAACCCTTCTCCCTCCGGGAGAAGGTGGCGGCAGCCGGATGAGGGTGCGGGCGGAGCGGTGCACATCACTCTTGCGCTCCGCCCGTACCCTCACCCCAACCCCTCTC
>NZ_FONH01000022.1:0-41953 GCF_900112865.1 Dyella marensis
TGCAGTTGATGGACAAGCTGCGTGGGCGTGGTACGGGGTTGTTGCTGCAGGTGCCCTACACATTGCAGTTGCGCGAGTCGACCGCCAAGCCGGCATGACAGCATCCGCGTAGGTTGGGGTTACGGGCTGCTGAGGCAGCCCGTAACCCCAACGGACGCTGGGGCATGAGGGGCGCAAGGTCTTGGGAAGGTTTGTTGGGGTTACGGGCTGCCTCAGCAGCCCGCCCTTCGGGCCATCCGCTACGCGGATGTTCGCTACGGCATCCTGCCTTCGCAGTCGCCTGCGGCTCACCCCAACCTACGTGGACGCTTCTTTATCGCTTGGTGCATCGCCAATTGACAGCGCTGTCATTTCTGGCAGGCTCACGGCTTCGGGGCAGCTCCTGGGGAGTGCCGATGATTTTTATCGTGAAGGGGAGAACAGCGTGCTGGCGTTTGTCCGTCGTTTGCGTATCGCACCGATCGCCTTGGCCATCGCCTTGGCTTGCCTGCCGCTAGGCGCCGCACCGGCCGCCGATACGGCCGTCCATCCCGAGCAATGGCCCGCGGCGAAATGGCCGCTGCCGCGCAATGCCGCGCTCGAACAGCGCGTCGCCGAGCTGATGGCGAAGATGAGCGTGGAGGAAAAAGTCGGCCAGCTGATCCAGGCCGATATCTCCGCGGTGACGCCGGAGGACGTGCGCAAGTACCGCCTCGGCTCGATCCTCGCCGGCGGCAACTCCAAGCCGGAGGGCAAGACCACCGCTACCGCCGAGCAATGGAAAGCGCTGGCCGATGCCTTTCATCGCGCCGCGATGGATACCAGCGGCGGCCATCAGGCGATCCCGCTGTTGATCGGCATCGATGCCGTGCACGGCCACAACAACACCGTCGGCGCCACGCTGTTCCCGCAGAACTCGGCGCTCGGCGCCACGCGCGATCCGCAGCTGATCCGCGAGATCGGCGCGGCCACCGCGGCGGAAGTGCGCGCCACCGGCATCAACTGGACCTTCGCGCCGACCTTGGCGGTGCCGCAGGATCTGCGCTGGGGCCGTTCGTACGAAGGCTATTCGCAGGACCCGAAAGTCGTAGCGCAATACGCCAGCGCGATGATCGAGGGCCTGCAGGGCAAGGCCGGCACGCCGAAATTCCTCGACGCCTCGCACGTGATCGCCTCGGCCAAGCACTTCCTCGCCGATGGCGGCACCAAGGACGGCAAGGACCAGGGCGACGCACAGGTCAGCGAAACCGAACTGCGCGAGGTGCATGCCGCCGGCTATCCGCCGGCGATCGATGCCGGCGTGCAGACGGTGATGGCCTCGTTCTCCAGCTGGAACGGCCAGAAGATGCACGGCAACAAGGCCCTGCTCACCGACGTGCTCAAGGGCCGCATGGATTTCCAGGGCTTCGTGGTCGGCGACTGGAACGGCCATGGCCAGGTGCCCGGCTGCAGCAATACGGACTGCCCGGCCTCGATCAATGCCGGCGTCGACATGCTGATGGCGCCGGACAGCTGGCGCGGCCTGTACGAGCACACGCTGGCCGAGGCGAAGTCGGGCGCGATCCCTGCGGCGCGGTTGGACGACGCGGTCGCGCGCATCCTGCGCGTGAAGTTCCGCCTGGGGTTGTTCGAGGCCGGCGCGCCGTCGACGCAGCCGTTGGCGACGAAATCCGCCGAGGTGATCGGCAGCGCCGCGCATCGCGCGCTGGCGCGCCGCGCCGTGCGCGAATCGCTGGTGCTGCTGAAGAACAACCACGGCGTGCTGCCGCTGGATCCGCGCAAGCACATCCTGGTGGCGGGCGACGCGGCGGACAACATCTCGCGGCAGAGCGGCGGCTGGACGCTGACCTGGCAGGGCACGGGGCTCGGCAACAAGGACTTCCCGGGCGCGCAATCGATCGGCGCCGGCATCGCCGAGCAGGTGAAGGCGGCGGGCGGGCAGGTGGAGATCGCCGCCGACGGCCGCTACACGAACAAGCCCGACGTCGCGGTAGTGGTGTTCGGCGAAGACCCTTACGCGGAGTTCCAGGGCGACTTGCCCAACCTGCTTTATCGCCCCGGCGACGAGCACGACCTGGAGCTGCTGCGCCGCCTGCATGGCGACGGCATTCCGGTGGTGGCGGTGTTCCTCAGCGGCCGCCCGCTGTGGGTGAACCGCGAGATCAATGTGGCCGACGCCTTCGTCGCCGCCTGGCTGCCGGGCAGTGAAGGTGGCGGCGTGGCCGACGTGCTGCTGCGCAAGCGCGACGGCAAGATCGCCAACGATTTCCACGGCAAGCTCGCCTATGCGTGGCCCGGCAGTGGCGTGCATGGCCAGGGCGAATCGCGCTTCCCGTTCGGTTATGGCCTGCGCTACGCCGATCATGCGGAAGCGCTCGACCTGCCCGAGGCCTCCGGCATCACCGGCGAGCAGATCCCGGTCGGCAATTACCTGGAGCGCGGCAAGTCGGTGCGCGGCTACACCTTCCGCCTGCTGGGGGCCGATGGCGTGGCGGTGGCCGGCGATACGTCGAAGTCCGGCACGGCCGACGGCAGCCTGCGCATGAGCGCGCTCGACTACAAGGCGCAGGAAGACGCGCGCCGCTTCGAATGGAAGAAGAACGGCGCGGAACTCGCGATCCAGTCGCGCGCGCCATTCGATCTCGATCGCCAGACCAACGGCGACGTGCTGCTGGTGACCACGCTGCGCGTCGATGCGCTGCCCGGCAAGGACGCCTGGATCGGCATGGGCTGCGGCGCCGGCTGCAAGGGCCGCGTCAATCTCGGCCCGACGCTGACCAGCCTGCCGGCCGGTACGTGGACGCGCGTCGGCGTGCCGCTGAAATGCTTCCGCACCGCGGGCGCCGACATGCATCGCATCGACCAGCCGTTCGTGTGGGGCGCGGGCGCGGGGTCGTCGCTGGCGCTGGCGCGCGTCGCCCTGGGCACGGATGCGGACCAGGTCGTCGATTGCCCCAGGTAATGCGGTCCGCGGCGCGGAGAGCGCAGACAAAAGTCCGGCGCTAGACCCGGACCTTCTCTCCGCTCCGCAGCATGGACGCCGCCGGCATTGGCGGCGTCGCCTCGCAGAACCAGTCACAGCAACGGTTTGACGTGGATTTCACGCGTGCTGCCACGCGTCAAGCTTCCACGGCGCAGGCGGTCTATCATCGCCGAATGACAGCGCTGTCATTTTGAGATCGAGCCATCACGCCGCCGTCGGGGAGACGGTGGCGCCCATCGCTAAGACGTAGGGGAGACTTTCATGAAGTTGCGCTACTCAGCTTTGCATGTCGCCTTGGCCCTGGCGCTCGCCTCGCCCGCGGCCTTCGCGGCGGACGATCCGCAGAACGCGCCGGGTACGCCGGCGCAGAACATACCGGCGCAGGGCAGCCAGGCACCGGACAAGAAGATCAAGCAGCTCGATGCCATCGAGGTCAGCGCGACCAAGCGCGAGACCCCGCTGCAGAAGACGCCGGTCGCCGTCAGCGCCATCACGCCCGACACGCTCGACAAGGAGCGCGTGATGACGGTGCAGGATCTCACCCGCCTGGTACCGGGCCTGCAGGCCACCGCGCAGGGCGACCACGGCGTGGTGACGCTGACCATGCGCGGCATCGGCAACGACAGCGCCAAGACCGAATACGCGGACCCGGAAGTGGCCACCTTCGTCGACGGCGTGTATTCGCCGCGCGCGGAAGCCGCCGCCGGCCTGCTGCTGGACATGGACGGCGTCGAAGTGCTGCGCGGCCCGCAGGGCACATTGTGGGGTCGCAACTCCACCGCCGGCGCGATCAGCTTCCAGACCGCCAAGCCGGACATCAACGCCGGCTTCTACGGCAATGCGCAGGTCGAGGCGGGCAATTACAACCTGATGAGCGCGCGCGCCGCGGTGAACCTGCCGGTGAGCAACACCTTCGCCATGCGCGTGGCGGTGGTGCACGCCCAGCACGACGGCTACGTCGACTACCAGAATCCGTCCAGCCAGTTGCCCAGCGTGGCGCAGCAGCAGACCGCGTATCTCGCCGCCGGCGGCAATCCGGCCAAGTTCCGTCCGATCGACCCCAGCCTGTTCGTGCAGGGCGGCGACAAGTACGGCGCGCAGGACCAGTCCGCCGCACGCGTCAGCGCGCTGTGGCAACCGAGCGAGGCGTTCAAGTGGAACCTCTCGTACGAGTACTTCATCGATCGCGGCACGCTCAACATGAGCCTGATGCAGCAGCCGCGGCAGGGACAGGAGTTCTGGTCCGCGCTGATCGACACCGCGCCCTACCTGCACCGCAACTCCGGCACGCTGCGCAGCCGCATGGACTGGAACATCAGCGATGGCATGCAGCTGAGCTATATCGCCGGCTACAACCATTTCTCCGGCAAGAGCCAGTTCGACCAGGATTCCGGCGTGCAGGTGCCGACCAGCTTCGCCACCGGCGCCTCTTCGCAGAACGACCGCACCAACTCGTCCAATTACAAAAGCTACAGCCACGAGTTCGACCTGAAGTCGGTGGGGCAGCAGACCGTCGACTGGATCGTCGGCGCGTACTACGGCTACGAAGACAACAACATCCGCTTCGACATCCCGATCATGAACGGCACGATGGTGTCGGAGTCGGTGGCGTGGCAGGGCTCCTTCATCCAGCCGAAGGAGACGGTGAAGTCCACCGCGGCGTTCGGCCAGGCGACCTGGCATATGTCCGACCACTGGCGCCTGACCGGTGGCCTGCGCTGGTCCGATGACGTCAAGAAGAACATCGACGGCCGCGGCTGGGGCTGGGCTTATGACCCGACCGTGCCGCAGGTGCCGATCGCGCCGAGCACGTATCCGAGCCCAGCGAACGGCTTCAACATCTCCACGCGCAACGACGCCCGTTACAGCGACGACCGCGTGACCTGGCTGGCGCGCCTGGACACCGATGTCGGCGAGCACGGCCTGCTCTACGCCAGCGTCTCCACCGGCTACAAGTCCGGCGGCACGCAGGACGCCGGCACGCTGTACAAGCCGGAGACGCTGACCAACTACGAGATCGGCAGCAAGTTCGTCTTCCTCGACGGCAAGCTGACCTGGAATACCGCGGCGTACTACGAGGACTTCAAGGACTTCCAGTTGTCCGCGCCGATCACTTATCCGGACGGCAACCGCGGCCTGGGCTTCAACAACGTCAAGGGCAGCACCAAGGTGGCGGGCCTGGAGTCGGAGCTGGCGTATCAGGAGCAGGACGATCGCGCCAACCTGGTGTTGTCGTTCATCCCGAAGAAGAAGCTTGGCACCTTGCAGTACGCCGGCAGCAACGATTACCAGGGCCTGCCGGCGTGTGCGCCGCAGTCCGGCATCTCGGCCTGCATGGACATCACCGGCAACGATCTGCCGCACGCGCCGAACGTATCGCTCACGGCGATCTATGAGCACGACTTTCATCTGGGCAACGGCGGCCGCCTGACCCCGCGCATCAGCGGGCAGTACCAGAGCGACCAGTGGCTGAGCACGTTCAACCTGGGCGATGGCGACAAGCAGAAGGCGTATTTCCGCGGCGACCTGGCACTGCGCTACACCGAGCCGCAGGACCGCTGGTGGGCGGCGGCGTTCGTGCAGAACTTCACCGACGGGCGCGTGCGCACCAGCGCGGGGCGGTTCGCGATGCCGGACGGAAGCTTCCAGTACGTGTCGCAGTATCTGCCGCCGCGGACGTTCGGGGTGCAGTTGGGCGTGTGGTTCTGAGTTGAGTCTGTTCCACCCGCCGGCGCAGCGAGGCCGCCGGCGTACTCCCCTTGGCCGGGTCCGTGCGACCCGGCCTTTTTCTTTAGCGCGTAGGTTGGGGTGAGCCGTAGGCAAACCCCAACGAGCCTCACACCTGGCCGCACCGTTGGGGTTCGCTGTGCTCACCCCAACCTACGTCGGACGTTGCTGACAGGTGATGTCAGCAATGGGGCGCCTGCCTGGCCGCAGGCGCCATCACTGCTGGCATCATGTGCGAACCGTCCCCCTCGCCACGGTCCCGCTCATGTCGTCCCGCACCAACGCCGCCCAGGTCGCACTCGCGGTCGGGGTCCTGCTGATCGCCATGGTGTCGTACCAGTGCGGCGCCTCGCTGGCCAAGCACCTGTTCCCGCAGGTCGGTGCGCAAGGCGCCACGGCCTATCGATTGGGCCTGAGCGCACTGATCCTGCTGCTGTGGCGCCGTCCATGGCGGCGCGCGCACAGCGGCAAGGACTGGCGCGCACTGTGGGGCTACGGGCTCGCCATGGGCGCGATGAACCTGGTGTTCTATCTGTCGCTGCGCACGATCCCGCTGGGCATCGCGGTGGCGCTGGAGTTCACCGGCCCGCTCGCGCTGGCGATGGCCGGCTCGCGCCGCCTGATCGACTTCGTGTGGATCGCGCTGGTGATCGGCGGCCTGGTCCTGCTGCTGCCGCTGCATGGACAAGTGCAATCGCTGGATCCGGTCGGCGTGATGTATGCGCTGCTGGCCGGCGTCGGCTGGGTACTGTACATCGTGCTCGGCAAGCGCACCGGCGCGGCCTACGGTGCGGATGCGGTGACGCTGGGCACCACGATCGGCGCCATGCTGGCGATTCCGTTCGGCGTGGCGCACGCCGGCAGCGCGCTGCTGTCGCCCACGCTGTTGCCTTACGCGCTCGGCGTGGCCTTCCTCAGCTCGGCGCTGCCGTACTCGCTGGAGATGATCTCGATGACGCGCCTGCCCGCGCGCACCTTCAGCACCTTGCTCAGCCTGGAACCCGCGGTGGCGGCGATGGCCGGCGTGCTGCTGCTCGGCGAACACCTCACCACGCTGCAGTGGCTGGCGATCGGGGCGATCATCGTGGCGTCGGCGGGGACGGCGTTGAGTGTGCAGCGGCCGATGTCAGGCGAGTCGCTGGCGAATTGAGCAAGCGCATCCACCTGTGATTGCGACGATGGACTGCGCAGCGCCGGGCTGCGCAGTTGCCGAATGATCCGGCAGTTATTGGCCGGCAGGCGCGTCTCGAAGTCCTGCTCACAGACCCATCGAGCGTGCCCTCCAGCGGCGGCTCAGGCCAGCAGCGACGTGGAAACGAAGCGCCACCGCTGATTCCCGCCGCGGTTCCATTTATGCGGCGCCACCGTCGCCTCCGGTTGCGGGTCGTCGCCCGATGCGTCCATCACGAGGTCGGCGCTGTGGTTGTTGATGGCCATGAAGCCATCGCCCACGCTGTCGAGCCGCATGAAGTATTCGGTGTCTTCGGGCCCGAACTTATCCACCATGATGCCTTCGCTGTCGCCGAACCGGGCGCACAGCCCTGTCTGCTCGTGCTTCAGATAGAAACCCTGGATGTCCTTCGTTCCCGGCACTGGAACCAGCGTCCAGACGATGTCCGGGTTTTTGGCGTCGAACTTCTTGACGCAGCAGACGGTCTCCGTGCCTCGATGCTTCTTCGTGCCGAGACAAAGCAGTTTCGTCTCGGTCGAGGTGCCCAGGAATACGACGTAAGTCCCCTGATTCATTGCAGCTCTCCTCAAAAAATGGCAAGCGAAGCTTGGGCCGGCCCTGGTGTGCGGGGCCGGTGGCGTGACAACGGAACGCATGTCGCGAAAGTCATCCTGTCGGCGCGGAGTAGGAAAAAAGCGGCCCGCGAAAAAAAGCGTGGGCTTCCGTGACGAGGGCGGTGCACAGGCCATGCAGTGATGACTGCGGCGGAGTCTAGGTCGCCATCGCGCCGATAAAGCGTATGCGCCGGGAAATTGAGACGCACAGTCAAACTGCGTCAAAACACAGTGAAAACGGCGGCTATGCCATGTATTCGGCGGCGGACCACGGTGTCCATCCGTACCGGGAGCGCTCATCCCTGTGCCGAAGGGGCTCGCATCGCCGCGAGCCCCTTGCATCTTTCATCAGTGCCCGATATCCAGGTTGGCGATACTGGTCGTCGTCGCGCCGGACCCGCCGGCCTCGGTGAACCACAGCAGGCCGGCGCGCTGTTGCAGCGCGATGTTGTAGTAGCCGCTGTTGGGCGGGGCGATCGTATATTCGGTGATCAGGCGAGTCTTCGGATCCAGTATGCCGATGAAGCCCGCGTCCTGCTCGAACCACACTCGCCCTTGGCTGTCCACGCGCATGTCTTCCGCATTGGCGTTGGCGACGGGCAGGGGATATTCGATCCAGCCGCGCGTTACCGACGGCTTGACCTCGCTGGTACTGGGCGTCGCCGGCGTGCGCGTCGCCGATGTGCGCGCCGTGACGGTGCGCGCGACCGTCGCGGCCTGCTGTTTCGCAGCGTGCGTCGCCGGCGCGGTGGTCTCGTCGGTATGCGGCGCCACGCCCGGATCGAGCAGGGCCAAGGCGTTGCCGTAGTACTCGGATACCCACACCGTGCCGTCGGCGTTCGCGATCACGCCAGAGGGCGTGCCTCCCGCCGTTGGCACCAGGTACGTGGTGATCACGTTCGTGCCCGGATTCAGCCGGCGAACCTTGTTGGTGCCCTTCGGGCCGGCGCCGGCGTAGTTGCGTTCCACGAACCACACGTTGCCGTGCCGGTCGAGACTGAGCTGCTCGAGGTGGTCGTCCGGATGCTCCAGCCGCACGGTCCATTCGGTGATGCTGCCGTCCGGCGCCAGGCGGCCGATGCCGGCGGTGACGGTAAACCATTGGCTGCCATCCGGCGCGAGCTGGATGAAATACGGTTTCTCGCGGGACGGAATCGCGTACTCGACGACAGCGCCGCTGCGCGGATCGAGGTGCCCGATCGCGCGATGGACCTGGTCGGTGAACCAGATGCCATCCTTGCCCGCCTTGAGAATGAAGGGCTGGCCGCCATCGGGAAGCGGATACTCCGCCGAGCTGCGATCCGGGCGCAGCACGGCGATCTTGCCGGCGCTGGTTTCCGAGTACCACACGTTGCCGTCGGCGGCGACGTCGACGCCCTGCGGCGTGCTGGCCTGGGTTGGTGTGGCGAACGCGGTGAAGCCGGACCTGGCGGGGACTGTGCCGGTAGCGGCCGTGGATGCAGCGGGAAGCAGGAGGGCAACGGCGCCGAGCATGGCCGGCGCTGCCAGATAGAGCATGCGATGCATCACTCATCTCCTTATGAATGGGCGGGAATGCCCGCGATCCGGGCGGCTGCCCGGACCGCGCGGGACGCTAGCACGGGGCCTCGTGAAGGCGCGTGCACGGCGCCGGACGGATAGCAACCGCGAAGCCGATGGCCATAATGGCGCCCATGACGACCAGCTACCGCTTCGGTGAATTCGAACTCGACCCGCAGGCGCGGGCACTGAAGCAGGACGGGGTGCTCGTCGACCTGGCCAGCAGCGCGTTCGATTGCCTGGTCTACCTGGTCGAGCATCGCCAACGCCCGGTGGGCAAGGACGAGCTGATCGCCGCGGTATGGGGCAGCACCGAGATCAGCGACAACCTGCTGGCGCAGACCATCGTGCGCCTGCGCCGCGTGTTCGGCGATACGGCCGACGAGCAGCGTTGCATCAAGACCTTGCCGCGGGTGGGTTACCGCTGGGTGATGGCCACGGTGACCGTGTCCGACCAGCCCCATCCGGTGGCGGCACAGGGTGGCGAAACCGGGGCCGCCGTCGCCGATGTCACGCGTCAGCTGCCATCGCCCTGGCATCGCCGATGGTGGTGGGGCGTGCCGCTGTTGCTGTTGATCGCCATCGCCGGCTATGGCGCATGGCGGATGCATCTGCGCGCCATCAAGGCTTTCCGCCAGGGCACCGCCGTCGTGCTGCCTGCGCAGATCCATGCGTCGGACGACTGGTCGTGGCTGCGCCTGGGTCTGATGGAGCTGATTGTCGGCGACCTGCGCGGCGCCAAGGTGCCGGTCGAGGGCAGCCGGGCGGTGGTCCATCTGCTGGAGCAGTCCGGCGAGCATGAAAAAGAGGCGTTCGAGTCGTACGCCCTGGTGATCCAGCCGCAGGTGACGCTGGACCATGGGCGTTGGCAGATCCAGCTCGAGGCCAGGGCTGCCGATGGCAGCACGCTGCACGCCGAGGCCTTCTCCGACAACATGCTCAAGGCCGCGCATCAAGCCAATGCCTATCTGCTCGCGCAGATCGGCGCGGGCGATTCCGACCATGTGGCGACCGAGGATGCCAAGGAGCAATACCTGCTGCGCATGGAGGCTGCTTCGCACACCGGCACGTTCGCGGTGCTGCGCGAGCTGGTCGAGAAGGCGCCGCCCGGCCTGCGCCAATCGCCGGAATTCGCCTACGCCAGGGCTGCGTTCCATTGCAGCCAGGGCGAGTACGACGCCTGCAAGAGCGAACTGGACGAACTGCTGGCGCGGTTGCCGGAAAAGACCCGGCCGGTGCTGCGCGGCCGCGCGCTGGCGCAGCGGTGGTACGTCTATTCCCGCGAGCACAAGTACGACGAGGGCGCCCAGGTGCTGGGCGAGGCGATCCGGCTGCTGAAGCAGCAGAACAACACCGGCTACCTGGCGTATGCCTATGCGCAGCGCGCCGAGTTGCTCAACATGGTGGGAAGGTACGAGGAGGCGGAAGCGGACTTCGGCCAGTCACGCGTCAACTACGCCCTGGCCGGCGATACGGCCGGCGCGCTGGGCATCGACGAGTCGCTGGCGGAGCTGAGCATGCAGCGCGGGCACTTCGCGCAGGCGATTCCGGTGATCCAGCGCGCCTATGACCAATACGAGCGCATGGGCATGCGCCAGTACATGCCGCAGCTGCTGGTGCACCTGGTGGTTGCGCAGAAGCTGTTGCTGCAGCACGCCGATGCGTTTGCCAGTACGGAGTCGTATTGGCCGATGGAGCAGAAATTCCCCGAGTTCACCGAGACCGTGAGCCGGCACATCTTGATGTTCCAGCGCGCCGATGCCCTGGGCGGGATCGGCCGCAGCGCCGAAGCCAGCGCGTTGCTGGAACAAGTACTGGCGCAGATCCAGGCCGATCCCCATGGCGAGCCGGGCCTGCAAGGCACGGTCTATACCCTGCTGGCCAGGCTGGCCTGGCAGCGCGGCGAGACCGCCGCGGCGCGCAGCTGGATCGGCAAGGCGCTGGCGGGCCGGCTGCTGGAATGGGACAGCGATGAGCGCGACACCGCCGACGCCTGGCTGCTCGACGTGCTCATTGCACAGCAGGCCGGCGACGTGAAGGAGATCCAGCGTGCCGTTCCCGCCATGCAGGCCTGGGCCGCCAAGCTGTTGCTCGCCGACCAGGACGACTGGGTCGCCATCCAGCTGTTGCGTGCACAAGCCGTGCAGGCGCAGGCGGAAGGCCGCCGCGAGCAGGTGCTGCAGTCACTGCGGCAGGCCATGACCATGGCCAGTCGCTACGGCGTCCCCGAGCTGATCGCCGACACCGGCCTCGCCTACAGCCAGGCCCTGCTGGAGAGCGGCAAGACCGGCGAGGCTTTTGCCATCTCCGGCCAGCTCTCGGCCTGGGGGCAGCTGGACTGGCGCGTGGCCTGGGCGCAGGCCTGCGTGTACCGGGCCATGGGCCAGGCGGCATCGGCGGCACAGTACCAGCGCAAGGCCAGGGAACTTGCGGGAGATCGCATCTTGCCGGCGCCACATCCCGCGCTTGAGGCAGGGGCGCCCGCGGCGGCTATGATGCGGGGCACAGGCAGGGGAGCTCAGTGATCCGGAATGATGGGTAGCGCAGGCGACAGGGTTTTCACGCACCATGGATGAGCGGGGATCGGAATCCGGCCGGTTGATGGCCGCCGTCTTCATCGCTTTGATCGCCCTGCTCAGCCTGGGTGCGCTGTACATTCCGCGCTTCGAGCAGGCGCCGGTAAGGTCCAGGGTGGTCACGTCGGCGCGCCCGGTCATGCCGGCCGTCGAGCTCTGGCTGAGCACCGAGGACCGCCGGCTGCAGCTGAAGCAGCAGCCCGATATCGCGATGAGTTTCCGCGAGCAGCAGGACGCGGACATCATCATCGACAGCAAGACCACCTACCAGGTCATGGCCGGCTTCGGCGCCGCGATGACGGATGCGTCGGCGTGGCTGCTGCAGAACAAGCTCAGCGTGCTGCAGCGCGCGGCGCTGATGCACGAGCTGTTCGGGCCGCCGCCCAATCTCAATTTCAACATGCTGCGCCTGACCATCGGCGCATCCGATTTCTCCTTGCAGCCCTATACGCTCGACGATGTGCCATTTGGTGCGACCGATCCGGGCCTGGCGCATTTCAATGTCACGCCGAACCTGCAGCAGGAAGTGATCCCGGCCGTGCGCGAGGCGCTGGCCGTCAATCCCGGCCTGCTGATCGTCGCTTCGTCGTGGAGTGCGCCGGCATGGATGAAGACCAGCGAGAACCTGATCGGTGGCGAGCTGCTGGAGCAGTACGAGAGCACCTATGCGGATTATCTGGTCCGATATCTCGACGCCTTCCGCGGCTTCGGCATCCCGATCTTCGCCCTCACCCTGCAGAACGAACCCGGCTTCACGCCGGTCACTTATCCGGGCATGGAGATGGACGCACAGACGCGCGCGCGGGTCATCGCACAGTACCTGGGCCCGAAGCTGGCCAGCCGCAAGCCGCGCACGCACATCCTGGAGTGGGACCATAACTGGAGCCATCCCGAGCAGCCGCTGGCGGTGCTGGGCAATCCCGATGCGGCGCGCTACATCGACGGCGTGGCCTGGCATTGCTATGAGGGCAGCCAGTACGCGCAGGGCGAGGTGCATCGCGCGTTTCCGCAGAAGGACGTCTATCTCACCGAGTGCTCCGGCGGCGACTGGGCCTCCAGCGTCAACGGCGAGCTGATCTGGTTCACGCGCAACCTGCTGGTGCTGGGCACCAAGCAATGGGCGCGCGGCGTGATCTATTGGAACCTGGCGCTGGACGAAGCCCACGGGCCGCATTTCGGCGGTTGCGACCTGTGCAAGGGCGTGGTGACGATCGATTCCAGAACCGGCGCGGTAACGCGCAACGACGAATACTACGCACTGGCGCACTTCAGCCGCTTCGTCCCGCCCGGCGCCGTGCGGGTGAAGTCCACCGACACCGACGCCGAGAAGGGCTTTGCCAATGTGGCGTTCCTCAACGAGGCCAACGGGACGCTGGTGCTGATCGTGGTCAACACGCACGCCACGCCGCGCACCATTTCGGTGGCCGAGGGGCAGACGCGATTCGAATACGCGATGCCGGGGCGTAGCGTGGGCACCTTCGTGTGGTATCCGGATCGGGCAGGTTCGTTGATCAGGCAGGCCTTCCGCTGGCTGAAAGGCGGCTAGCCCTGCCGCGATGCACGCCGGGAATCGCCCGCGTCGCCGCCCCGCAATGCATGAAGACTGCCGATGGATTCGTGCCGTGGATAATGCACGGTCGCAGGGCGTGTCACCGTGCGAAACACCGACTCCGGCATCACGTAGTAATACCCCAGCTGGATCGCCTTCTCGATCAGGTCCTGCTTGGTGACCACGTTGAACTTCTCCTTGAGGAAGGTCACGTACTGCTCGACGGTGCGCGAGGAGATCGACAGGAAATCGCCGATGCGTTTCGCGGTGGCACCGCGGAGCATGTAGAACAGGACTTCGTACTCGCGCCGCGTGATGTCCAGGTCCGTGTCGCCGCCGGCGATCACATAGCTCACCCCGCCGGGATGGCTCAGGTCGTTGAAGATGCGCGGGGCGTTGCTGCGGTACGGGCCGAGCAGGCCGGTGTTGAGGGCGGACATGTCGGTCAGGTGGAACAGCACGCCGCTGGTCTGCGTCTCCTGGTCCAGGAACGGTTTCTTGGTCACCAGGAAGGCGTTGATCCGCGCGCACTTCATCCGATACACGTTGAAGGTGGTCATCGCGGTCTTGCGCTGCAGGACATACTGGTCCTGCTCGCGGAAAGTCTGCGCATGCACCGCCATTTCGCCCGGCAGGTCGAAATCGGTCAGCCCCGCGATGGAGTCTTCCGGACGCAGGCCGGCAATGGCCTTGAACTCCTGGTTCGCATGAAGGAACGTCGACTGCTCGTCCTTGCAGCCGCATGCGCCCGGGATCTGGTCGATAATGGACGCTAAATTGCTGCTGATGGCCTGCGGCATGGGTGGCTCCTTCCGTATCGATGGCGTAATTAGATAATCGCCGCGGCCTGCATTTTATTCGGAATAAAATACCTGCCGGTCGTGATCTTCCTTTTCATGGCGCAGCGGTTATACGCGTCAGGAAAGCCTGCGCCTATCTGTCATTTGTATTACGGCCAAATGCACCAGCACGCGGCCGCCCGAGCTTTGCGCGAAGCCGTTTGCCCGCGGACTGCCGTGCGCAATCGCGAGTACGGACATCGATGTATTTACGCCACGGTTGGGATCCGGAAGTAAACACGAAACCAGTTTCGGTTTCGTGACGCGATTAACCGTTGCCTTGTTGCAAAAATAAGCGCCCGCCTGATTTTTATACGCGTGCAGCCTTCTCCTCGACGCACTCTTCACGAGCGCGCGTTTACCAGTGAATAACGGCTTGGGCCGCTAATGAATTGGGCGACTATGACTAATGGCGGTGTGAAAGTGGCGTGTAACGAAGTGATCGACTTCATCGTTCCGGATTCGAATCGATCCAGCTCGCGCAGCGCTCGCCGGCATGCGTCGATCGGGGCGCTGCCGCGCAAGCTACGCGCAAAGAAAAAGGCCATCGCGACGCACGGTCGCGATGGCCTTCGAGGTCTGCCGTGCGGCTAGGGAACGATCAGGCCAGCCAGGGCGAAGGCGACAGCACCGCATCGTTCGACGCGGCCAGGATAGTCGCCTCGGCGGGCGCGAACGCATAACCGGCATACCCGTTGGCCGCGATCTCGGCCAGACGTTCCCGATAAGCCGCCAGCCCGCCGAAGAAGAACAGCACACGGTTCGGCCGGCCGTCGATATTGGCGCCGAAGATCCACGACTTCACCTGCGGGAACAGCGTGTAGGCCGCCATCTGTTCGCACTGGCCGGTCCAGTCCTGTTCCGCCGCCGAGTCCGTATCGATGACGACCTGGCCGAGCTGTTCGGAGCGATCGATCAGGTGGGCGATCCAGTCCACCTGCGTCTCGATCGCCGGCGCCAGGTTGCTGAACACGCTGTTCGGCCCCAGCACCATGAACAGGTTGGGGAAGCCATGCACGCTGATGCCGAGATAGCTGCACGGGCGCGAGCCCCAATGATCGACCAGCAGGGCGCCGTCGCGGCCGCGGATGGCCATCTCGCGATAACTGCCTTCGACGCACTCGAAGCCGGTGGCGTAGACCAGCACATCGAGTTCATGCTCCCGTCCGTCCGCGGTACGGACGCCGCGTGCGGTCGCCTCGACGATGGGATTGGCCTTCAGGTCGACCAGCGCGACATTCGGGCGATTGAAGGTCTCGTAGTAGCCGTCGGCGCAGACCGGGCGCTTGGCATAGGCCTGCGTCGGCGAAAGCCTGGCCGCCGTCGCCGGGTCCTTGACGATGCCGGCGATCTTGCCGCGGATGAAATCGCAGGCCGCTTCGTTGGCAGCCGGATCGATGGCGATATCGCAGAACGTCCCGAACATGAAGCGGAAGCCGTTGCCGGCCTGCCAATGCTCCTCGAACACGCGGTGGCGTTCCTCGGCGGAGACAGACATGGCGGGGATCGCGGCCTCGGCGAAACCGCAGGCGATCCGCGTCTGGCGCAGGCGATCCCAGTAGCCGTCGAAGTTCGCGCGGTAATCCTGGATGAATTCCGCCGGTACCTGATCGCTGCCCGCCGGCACGCAATACTGCGCGGAGCGCTGGAACACGGTCAGGCGACTGGCGACGGCCGCGGCGGCGGGAATGAACTGGACGCCGGTCGAGCCCGTCCCGATCACGCCGACCTTCTTGCCCTCCAGCGACAGGTCGTGCGGCCACGCACCCGTGTGCACCTGGCGTCCTTCGAAACGATCGATCCCCGCGATGGCCGGCGCGTTCAACTTCGACAGCACGCCGACGGAGGCAATCAGGTAACGCGCTTCCACCACGGCACCGTCACTGGTCTGCACGGACCACACGCCGCGCTGCTCGTCGAACGTCGCCGCGGTGACCCGCGTATCGAACTGGATCGACGGGCGCAATCCGTGCCGGTCCACCACGGCATTCAAATAGGCGAGCATCTGCTCCTGCGACGCATACTTCTGCGTCCACGGCCAGCCCTCGAACGTTTCCGGGTCGAACGAATAGCGATAGACGTAGCTTTCCGTATCCGAGCGGGCGCCGGGATAGCGGTTCCAGAACCAGGTGCCGCCTACGCCCGCGCCCTTCTCGAAGCCGCGCACCTCCAGCTTCAATTCATTGCGCAGCTTGTGCAGCGCATAGATGCCGGCAATGCCGGCGCCGATCACGATGGCGTCCACTGCAGATTTCTGACGAATGTCCACGACACTACCTCCTTGGAAAAGGCTTTGGCCTTGCGTGCAGCACGGGAGAGGGTTGCCTAGCCGCTGCGAGAGGACTGCTCGGCAACTGCGTTGTAGGTGCGCGTGATGCGCTCGATTTCCGCGGCCTTGTCGGCGCCCGCCGTCGACGCCAGCGACCGTTCCGCGGCATCGCGGTCGCGATTGGCCTGGGCGATGTTGCCGGTGGCCGGTTGGCGACGGGTCTCGTAGTCGCGCAAGGCGTCGACCAGGCTGGCACTGGCGGCCAGCGTTTCCGCCAGCACGAAGCCGTCGACGATGGCCTGCGAACCGCCGTGCGCACCGACCGGATACATCAGATGCGCGGCATCGCCGAGCAGGGTCACCCGGCCCTGGCCCCACCATGGCAGGGGCGGGCGATCCACCATGGTCTGCCGCATCACCTTGGCGCTGCCGGCCAGCAGCGCCTGCAGGTCGAACGCGCCCATGCTCCAGCCGGCGTACTGGGCACGAATCTCGCGCGGCGAAGCAGGTTCGAGCGATGCCGTGCTCGGCGACGGCGGCAGCAGCTCGTCGGGAATCATGCAGACCCAGTTGACCAGCGCGCGGCCTTGCCGGGCATGCCGCGCCGAGATGGGATAGGCGATCAGCCGTCGCTTGCTTGGGTCGTTAGCGACGATCATGGTTTCGCCATCGAAGAAGGACGGCAGCTCCGTCACTCCGCGGAACATCTGCAGGCCGCCGGAGCGCACATCCATGGCGCCCGGGTGCAGCTGCCGGCGCACGTTCGAATGGATGCCATCCGCGCCGATCAGGATGTCGCCGGAGATCTCTTCGACCCCAGTGCTCAGCGCGGACGCCAGCCGCACCGTCACGCCGCTGCCCCAGTCGTGAAACGCGATCACGCGTGCTCCGCCGATCACGCTTTCCGGACCGAGGCGGTCCCTTACCGCATACAACAGCATCGCCTGCAGGTCGCCGCGATGCAGCGAGTACTGCGGGAAGCGATGCCCCGCCGCGGTACCGCGCGGCTCGCTGCGATGTTGCCGCCCGGCCTCGTCGAGGTAGGCGATGGCGCTCGTGCGGATGCCGCTGCGCTCGAAGTCCTCGCCCAGCCCGACCAGGCTGAGTTCCGCCACCGCCGCCGGTTGCACATTGATGCCGACCCCGACGCGCTCGATGGCCGGCGCGGATTCCAGCAGCACCACGTTGCGAAAGCCATTCGCGTGCAGGGCCAGCGCACAGGCGAGGCCGCCGATGCCCGCCCCGGCGATGAGGATCCTCGGTTGATACCCGGATGAGTTCATGCGGACTCTCTTCGATGGCAAGGGGCGGGAGGCGGCGCACCGGTCCGGCGGACACCGAAGCAGGACGGCGCTTCGGTGTCCGCCGGCAGCGCGGTCAGGCCGTGTGGATGGACGACACGGTGAACACGTTCGGCGTGGCCTTGGCCAGTTCCGCCATGCGCTTGGCGAACGGCGCCGCGTTGGGGTCTTCGCGGGTGGCCTTGACGTCGTCCAGCGACTTCCACTGCGCGTAGTTGACGACGCGGGTGCCGTCCTTGCTGGCCAGGATGCTGGCGGAGATGAAGCCCGGGCGCTTGCTGATCACCTTCTCGGCGCCTTCGTTCAGCACGTCGATCAGCTGCTGCTGCTTCTCCGGCTCCACGTCGAAGACGCTGATGAAGGTGACGGTCTCGTCGGCGCGAATGACGGCTTGCTTCTTGCTCATGATGGATTCCTTGAGGAACGGTTGGATGCAGCGAGGGAGCCCGGCAGGTCGTTCGATGCCGGGCGTCAGCGACGGTAGCGATCGGTGGCGCGAAGCACATCGGTAATTTCTACGGACTCGTCGTGTCGCCGAATTTGTCCGGCGCAATCACTGCACCGGCGCGTTGACGGCACGACGACATCGCCTGTGAGTTGCGAAGGAGCGATCAGACCGGCACCGCTTCGACGATGCTCATGCCGGTGGACGTCGGGACGATCCGCTGCAGCTTGAAGCCGGACGCGGCGAACAGCTCGCGGAACTCGTTGGCCGTACGCTCGCGCGCACCGAGCAGCACCGCCATGTGCAGGTCCAGCCACTTGCCGAAGAACGGCGCCTCACCTTCCGGCAGCACCAGCTCGACCACCAGCAGGCGGCCGTTCGGCGCGATGCCGCGGCGGATGTTTTTCAGGATTGTCACGCTGCGCTCCTCGTCCCAGTCGTGCAGCAGCAGCGACAGGATGTAGGCATCGCCGCCGGACGGCACGGAGACGAAGAAATCGCCACCCTCGGCAAGACAACGGCCGCCGAGCCCCGCCGCCTGGATGCGCGCCTTCGCCGCCTCCGCCACATGCGGCTGGTCGAACAGGATGCCGCGCAGGTGCGGATAGCGGGCCAGCAGCTTCAGCAGCATCGGGCCGTAGCCGGCGCCGACATCGATCACCGTGCCGAACGGGGTGAAGTCGTAGGCGTCGACCACGGCACCGGCCACTTCCTTGGTGTAGCCGGCCTGCGCTTCGTTGAAGACGCGGTCCGCTTCCGGATGCTCGGCCAGGTAGCCGAAGTAGGTCTTGCCGAATTCCTTCTCGAAGGCGATCTCGCCGGTCTTGACGTTGTGCAGCACATCGGACCAGGCGCGGTACTGCTCTTCGCCGTGCATGATCGCCTGCGGTCGCATGCTGTTGGGCAGGTCCGAGCGCAGCAGGTCGGCCAGCGGCGTCAGGCCGTAGCTGTCCTTGCCGTGCGTGGTGAAGATGCCGACGCTGCACAGCGCGCGCAACACACGGTTGAGCAGGTCCGGCTGGCTGCCCGAGGCGCGCGCCAGTTCATCGACATGCCGCGGGCCGTCGGCGACGAGGTCCGCGATGCCGAGCTTGGCGGCGACGTAGATGGACTGCGTCAACCAGTATCCGGTGATCATCTGCAGCAGCTGGTAATGCGGCGGAACCTCGGCGACAGCGTGTTCGTCGCGCACGGCTTCGGCTTGCGTGGACATGTGGCGCTCCTTGTTTTGAATGGGCGATGGCGTGAGCCAGCTGCGACAGCTGGCGGGCGCAACGTAATGCACATGGCGCCGCTGCGGTTACGGGTTTTCTACGGTTCTTTGCGCGGATGGGTTTTGTTAGCTTGCCCGCTCGCTGATGCAAGGCTTCACCACGCCGCAAGTCCATGCCCGTCGAACACGGAGGTCGGTGAGATGAACAGTCCACAAGGCAGCATGCGCGAGAACGGAAGCTGGACGCCGGCTTCATGGCGTTTGCGCGAGGCGCAGCAGCAGCCGTGCTATGACGATCGCGCGCAGTTGGAAAACGTCGCGCGCCGGATTGGCAAGCTTCCGCCGCTGGTAACCTCCGGCGAGATCCAGGAACTCAAGCGCGCCTTGGCGGATGCGCAGGAAGGGCGCCGTTTTCTCCTGCACGGCGGCGATTGCGCGGAGAGCTTCGGCGACTGCGATGCGGACACCATCGTCAATCGCCTGAAGGTGCTGTTCCAGATGAGCCTGATCCTCGGCCATGGACTCAAGCAGCCGGTGATCCGCGTGGGCCGCTTCGCGGGGCAGTACGCCAAGCCGCGTTCGAGCGACCGGGAAACCGTGGGCGGCGAGACGCTGCCGAGCTTCCGCGGCGATATCGTCAATGCGGCTGCGTTCGATGCGGCGGCGCGCCGGCCGGATCCCGAGCGGATGTTCCAGGCCTATGCGTTCTCCGCGCTGACGCTCAATTTCACGCGCGCGCTGTTCGAAGGCGGCTTCGGCGATCTGCGCCATCCGGAGTACTGGCAGCTCGACTGGATCGACCAGTCGCCGCGTGCGATCGAGTACCGCAGGGAAGTCGAGGAGATCGCCAACTCGTGGCGGTTCCTGCATACGCTGGGCGGACAGGTCGGCACCGAGCGCGTCAGCGCCGGGTTCTACACCTCGCACGAGGCCTTGCTGCTGCCGTTCGAAGAGGCGGTGACGCGCCGCGTGCCGCATCGCCGCGGCTGGTTCAATCTCTCCACGCATCTGCCGTGGATCGGCATGCGCACCAGCGACATCGACGGCGCGCATATCGAGTACTTCCGCGGCCTGCAGAATCCCGTCGCAATGAAGGTGGGTCCTTCGACCAGGCCGGCGGATCTGCTGCGCCTGATCGAAGTGCTCAACCCGCACGAAGAGCCGGGCCGCATGACGCTGATCACCCGCATGGGTTGCAAGCACATCGCTGAAGCGCTGCCGCCCTTGCTCGCCGCGGTGCGCCGCGCCGGCCGGCATGTGCTGTGGGTGGTCGACCCGATGCACGGCAATACCGAGACCACGCCGACCGGCATCAAGACCCGGCACTTCGACAATATCCGCTCCGAGCTCGAAGCCGCGTTCCAGATCCATGGCGCCGAGGGCACGCGGCTTGGCGGCGTGCACCTGGAAATGACCGGCGAGGATGTCACCGAATGTCTCGGCGGTGCGCGCAGCCTGCAGGAGCAGGATCTGTCGCGTGCCTACAAGACCACGGTCGATCCGCGCCTCAACTACGAGCAGGCAATGGAGCTGGCGATGCTGATCACCAAGGTCGCCCGCGCGGCGCCGAAAGTGACCGGGCGCGCCGCTGCCGGCCCCCGGCCCGTCGCTGTCATCTGAACCGGCCCATCCCATCCACTTGAGGTTTGCACACGCCATGACCGGGATTCCCGCGATCAGCGCCTATACCCTGCCCGCGTCCGGGCAGCTGCCGCGGAACATCCCGCGCTGGACCATCGATCCGGCGCGCGCGGTGTTCCTGATCCACGACATGCAGCGCTATTTCCTGCGGCCGTTGCGCGAGGCCGGGCTGGATGCGCCGCTGATCGACAACCTGCGCGCCATCCGCGACTACGCGCTCGACCACGACATGCAGGTGGCCTATACGGCGCAGCCGGGCGGCATGAGCCGCGACGAGCGCGGCCTGCTGCGCGACTTCTGGGGCGATGGCATGCAGGTGGCGCCGGAGGATCGCGCCGTGATCGAGGAGCTTGCGCCGGAAGACCGTGACTGGGTGTTCAAGAAGTGGCGCTACAGCGCGTTCTGGCGCTCCGATCTGCAGGCGCGCATGCGTGCGCACGGGCGCGACCAGCTGGTCATCGGCGGCGTCTATGCGCATATCGGCATCCTGACCACCGCACTGGAATCGTTCTCGCACGACATCGAGACCTTCGTCGTGGCCGACGCCACCGCCGACTTCTCGCTGGAGCGGCACCTGATGGCGCTGGAGCACGCGGCGCGCTGCTGCGCCGTGGTCCTCACCACCGCGGAGATCGTGCAATGAGCCTGCTCGAGCGGATCGTCAGCGGCCAGCTGCAGGACGCCGCCTTTGCGCTGATCGTGCGCGATCACGGCAGCGGCCCGCGCCTGCTGGAGGTCTTCGCCGGCAAGGCGCGCCGGTGCGAGTCCTTCGTCGACCTGCCGGATACCGGCAGTGCCGGGGAAGGCGTGCTGGTGCTCATCCCCTATGCGCAGCTGCGCGAGCGTGGCTTCGCCTGCATCGACGACGGCGAGCGGCTGTGCGCGATCGAGATCCAGGAGCGCGAGACGCACGTGCTGGACGATGTACTCGCCAGCTTGCCCGAGGCCGCGCTGCACCTCTGCGAAGGTGCGTTCGACATGGAGGACGAAGCCTACGAGGAGGCCGTCCGCCGCGTCATCGCCGACGAGATCGGCAGCGGCGAAGGGGCGAACTTCGTGCTGAAGCGGACCTATCGGGCGCGGCTGCACGACTACTCGCTGACCACGGCGTTGGCTGGCTTCCGCCGCCTGGCCGTGCAGGAATCCGGTGCCTACTGGACCTTCCTGGTGCATACCGGCCAGCGCAGCTTTATCGGCGCCAGCCCGGAGCGGCATGTCAGCGTCGAGGACGGCGTCGCCACCATGAACCCCATCAGCGGCACCTATCGCTATCCGTCGACCGGGCCCACCCTCGACGGCGTGCTGGACTTCCTCACCAACGAGAAGGAAGTCGACGAGCTCTACATGGTGGTCGACGAAGAGCTCAAGATGATGGCGCACTTCTGCCCCGCCGGCGGCACCGTGCGCGGGCCGTACCTGCGAGAGATGTCGCGGCTGGCGCATACCGAGTACTACATCGAGGGACGCACCCAGGCCGAGGCGCGCATCGTGCTGCGGCAGACATTGTTCGCGCCGACGGTGACCGGCAGCCCGATCGAGAACGCCTGCCGGGTGATCGCGCGGCAGGAGCGCGAGGGGCGCGGTTTCTATGCCGGTGTCATCGCCCTGATCGGCAACGACGCCGCGGGCGGCGAACGGCTCGACTCCGCCATCCTGATCCGTACCGCGGAGATCGCGGCCGATGGCGCGATGAAGATCGGCGTCGGCTCGACCATCGTGCGGCATTCGCAGCCGCATGCCGAAGCGGAGGAGACACGCGCCAAGGCCAGGGCCTTGCTGGCGGCGCTCGGCGTGCAGGCCACGCGGAGCTTCGCCGGCGTGCCGGCGGTGCAGGCGGCGCTGGGCAGGCGCAACAGTGACGTGGCCAACTTCTGGTTGACCGACAGCAGCAAGCGGATCTGCGTCGACCCGTCGCTGCGCGGGCGACGGGCGCTGATCATCGATGCCGAAGATGCGTTCACCGCGATGCTGGCCCAGCAGCTGGAGGCCATCGGGCTCGAGGTGACGATCAAGAGCTGCACGGATCCGGATCTGTTCGACAGCGACTGCGATGTCGCGGTGCTGGGGCCCGGGCCCGGCGATCCGCGCGACCACCGCGACCGGCGGGTGGCCAGCCTGCGCCAGGCGATGAGCGAGCTGCTCGCGCGCCGCAAGGCTTTCCTCGCGGTGTGCCTCAGCCACCAGATCCTGTGCCTGGAGCTGGGCCTGGACCTGGTGCCGCGCGCCGAGCCGAACCAGGGCGTGCAGCGCGAGATCGACCTGTTCGGCAGCCGCGAGTGGGTCGGCTTCTACAACTCGTTCGTGGCCAAGTGCGAGGCGAGCGCGATCACCGTCAACGGCACTGGCCATGTCGAGGTCAGCCGTGACCTGGCATCCAACGAAGTGCACGCCCTGCGCGGCGACCGCTTCGCCTCCATCCAGTTCCACGCCGAATCGCTGCTGACGCGGCGCGGCGTGGACATCATCGCGTCCAACGTCAAGAGAGTGCTCTCGTCATGATCGCTACGATTAGTTGGTGGAATCTCGAACGCTCGGCGCAGACGATCGAATCGCTGCGCAGCTATCTGCACGGCGAAGGTGTCGCGCCGTGGGAGACGATCGCCGGCATGCGGATGAAATTCTGGATGTCCGATCCGGCCAACAACCTGTGGGGCGCGGTGGTGCTGTGGGAACACCACGAGGCGATGAGCCAGTCGCTGCCGCCCAATCGCGCGACCGAGCTGATCGGCTATCCGCCGACCTGGCGCTCCAGTTTCGATGTCGAGGCGCTGATCGACCAAGGGCTGCCGACAGCATGGTTCGGCATCGGCGCGCCGGCGCCGGGCCATGCGCCGGTCGGCTTTCCGCAGGGAGGGCCGTGAGCCATGGCCGAGTATGAAGTCGCCACGGTGGCGGTGCGCGAGTCGAGCCTCTTCGGTGCGCCGCCGGCCGATCCGATGGGCGCCATCCGTGCCTGGTTCGACGAGGCGCGCGAGCTGGGCGTGCCGGAGTGCGGCGCGATGGCGCTGGCCACGGCCGACGCGCAGGGTCGCTCGTCGGCGCGCATGGTGCACGTGATCGAGGTGCGGCCGGATGCGCTGATCTTCACCACGCACCGGCATAGCCAGAAGGGACGCGAGATCGACGAGACGCATTGGTCCTCCGGCGTGCTGTATTGGCGCGAGACCAAGCAGCAGATCACGGTGGCCGGTCCCACGCGGCTGGTGTCGGCCGAGGTCTCCGATGCGCTGTGGGGCCGGCGGCCGCTCACCACCAATGCGATGTCGTTCGTGTCGCGGCAGAGCGCCGCGCTGGACGACGAGGCCGCGCTGCGCGACGAAGCGAATGCGCTGCTGGCCGCCTCGCTGGGCCTGCCGCGGCCCGATGGCTGGGTCGGCTACGCCATCTATCCGGAGAACATCGAGTTCTGGCACGCCGCAGCGGATCGCCTGCACCAGCGCCTGCGCTACGACCGCGCCGGGCAGGGCTGGCAGTGGCGGAGGCTGCAGCCTTGAAAGCGATGCCTTATGCCGTGGCGGATGTGTTCACCGAGAACCCGCTGGAAGGGAATCCGGTCGCCGTGTTTTTCGATGCGCAGGGCCTGGAAGCGCAGGACATGCAGCGGATCGCGCGGGAACTCAACCTGTCGGAGACCACGTTCGTGTTTCCTCCGCCGGCCGATGCCGACGTGCACGTGCGCATCTTCACGCCGGTCAACGAGCTGCCGTTTGCCGGGCATCCGACGCTGGGCACGGCCATCGTGCTGGGCCAGCGCGGGCACCGCGGCACGCTGCGCATGGCGACGGCGATGGGGACGATCCCGTTCGAGCTGGAGCGCGACCGCGAAGGCGTGGTGCGCGCGGCCTCGATGCGGCAGCCGGTGCCGACCTGGTCGCCGTACGAGCATGCCGAGGTGCTGATCGACGGGCTCGGCCTCGAACGCTCGACCTTGCCGGTCGAGGTGTATCGCAACGGGCCCCGGCATGTATTCGTCGGCCTGCCGACGATCGCGGCGCTGTCGGCGGTGAAGCCGGACCTGCGGGTGCTGGCGACGCTGCCCGACGTGGCGGTCAACTGCTTCGCCGGCGAAGGGCGGCATTGGCGGATGCGGATGTTCTCGCCCGCCTATGGCGTTGCCGAAGATGCGGCGACCGGCTCCGCGGCGGGGCCCTTGGCATTGCACCTGATCCGCCACGGGCTGCTGCGCTTCGGCACCGGCATCGACATTCTGCAGGGCGTCGAGATGGGCCGGCCTTCGCTGATGCGGGCGACGGTCCAAGGGTCGATCGATGCGATCGGGCCGATCGAGGTCTCCGGTTCGGCCACGGTGGTGGCACGCGGGGAGCTGCTGCGCTGGAAGGCTCAATAGAGCCCCTCTCCCTCCGGGAGAGGGGTTGGGGTGAGGGTGCGGGCGGAGCGCAAGGGCGGCGTGCACCGCTTCGCCCGGACCCTCATCCGCCTGCCGGCACCTTCTCCCGGAGGGAGAAGGATTCTTTTTCGGAAGTAGATGCATTGATGAGAGGAGGTCCCATGCCCCACACCAACCAGGCTCCACCCTTCACCACTGACCACGAACTGCGCATCCTCCACCGCCGCGTCATCGAGGACTACTTCAGCCGCCGCGGCGAATCTCGCCTCACCCGCTACCAGCTGTTCACCGAAGACGGCTCCGGCGGCCTGTGGACCAACGACACCGGCGGCCCGATCGCCGCCCACGGCCACGACGCCCTGAAAGCCCACGGCGCCTGGTCGCTCCAATGCTTCCCCGACTGGCAATGGCTCAACGTGGAGATCTTCGAAACCCAGGACCCGAACCGTTTCTGGGTCGAATGCGACGGCGAGGGCCAGATCCTGTTCCCCGGCTACCCGCCGGGCATCTACCGCAACCACTTCATCCATTCGTTCCTGATGGAAAACGGCAGGATCAAGCAGGGCCGCGAGTTCATGAACCCCTACGAGCAGATGCGGGCCCTGGGGATCCCGTTTCCGGCCATCAAGCGGGAGGGAATCCCAGCCTGAGAGCCCGCCGGCAGGGCCGCAAGGGGTCCTGAGCGGCGCCGGTCCTGAACGGGCCGGGCGCCCGCGATTTGCACTTTGGCGCAATGCTCTCTATCGTACGCGGGCTGAGTTTCAAGGGTCAGCATGAATTGTGGCCCGATGTTAGATAGAAGCTTTACTACACCGTGGTACCCCTTCCTCCTTGCGACCAGCTCTTCCGCCGCCCCATGCGGCTTTATTCGTTCCAAGGAGAAAAAAGATGTCCCAGGCAGAAACCGGTACCGTGAAGTGGTTCAACGACGCCAAGGGTTTTGGCTTCATCAGCCGCGACCAGGGCGGTGACGACGTGTTCGTGCACTTCCGCGCCATCCAGTCCAATGGCTTCAAGAGCCTGGTCGAGGGCCAGAAGGTGTCCTTCGTCGTGACCCAGGGCCAGAAGGGCCTGCAGGCCGACCAGGTGCAGGCGATCTGATCGCCTTTGCCAGTCAGTACGTAGAAAAGCCCGGCCTTGCGCCGGGCTTTTTCTTTTCAGGCCTGTTCGTCGGGCGCTGTTTTTGCGTTGGCGGGCTCAGGCTTGGCCTCGTCGCGCGACGCCATCTTCTTGGCCTGCTTGCTGTCCTGCTTCTTCTTCTTGGCAAGTTCGCGCTGGCGTTTTTCGAAGGAATAGTTGGTCTTTGCCAAGGGATGGTTCCGTGGTGGTGAGGGATCGGTGGTCGACTTTACCCGCTGGCAGGGTCGAAAGGCCGTAAAACCTGGGCGGAAGGCTCGTGCCGTGCGCCGGCGGCATAGAACTCGGCGCGGATGGACCTGCAATACGGACCGTTCATCACGAACCGGCGGCACTCGGAAGGCCGGTTCTCATAGATGCCGCAATTCATGCGGGTCCTGTCCAGGGCCACGCACCAGCCGTCTTCGGCATGCTTCATCACACGCAGGCCTTCGGGCGAGATGGCGGTGAGATGCCCCGGCATGGGCTCTTCCGGCTGCAGCACGACCGTGAGGCGGCAACAGACGGCCTGGCATGCGGAACAGTGTGCTGCGGTGCTGGCGGGCCTGGCTGGCGAACTCATGCGTAGTGCCTCCCGGCTTCGGACGCAGGGTAGCAGGCTTGGCGGCGGCAAGCGGTTCTACGGCAACATGGCCGATAAGCTATGCTGCGGTGCAAGCGCTACTCCGCCTGTCAGAGATACTTGCATCGCCGATCGTGCGCGAAGCAAGCCGCTCTCCGAGAAGCAGACATCGCCCGGTAACCCCGAGTAGCCATTCTGGCTCGGCGATCTGTATTCCGGCATGCCACGCGATGCCGGCCATTCCTTCTGCTCAGAGAGCGCCATGACCCAACCCACCAAGCCCTTTACTGTGGCCGATATCCACTCGGCCTACGCCAGCGTGCCCGCACCCAAGGACACCACGGAGCGGAGCGGGGCCTCCAAGTACGTCAAGTCGGCTCATTTCAAGCGCGATCCCGCGCACTCCGGCAAGTCCCCCAACATGCCGACCTCCAGCCGCGGACCGCGCCAGAAGTAAGCGGCGGTCTAGTATCCGCGAGCCCCTCCAGGGCTACGCAGCACGAAGGTCTTTGCACGCTCACCTGTCGCTGTGACCACACCCGATGAGGCAACAAGGCCCATGGGGTACTGGTCATGCGCGCGAGCCGCGACCTGGATGCCTCGCTTCAAGGAAAAAAGTGACCCAAGATTCTCCCCTCAAGACCGCTGCGACTCGTTCAAGCCGGCACCAGCCTGCGATCTTCCGGCGCGACGCCTCGTGAGCGACGCAGCGCGATGCTCGTCATGCGACGCGGTGTGCTGCCGCCTTACGGTGGTGCTGCAACCGGAGGACAACGTTCCTCCCCACCTGACGACGCACCTGGCGAATGGCATGCGCGTCATGCAGCGCGATGAAGAGGGGTGGTGCGTAGCCCTCAACGGCAACCGCATGAATTGCGGTATCTACGAAAGCCGTCCGGGGGAGTGCCGGCGATTCGTGATGGGAGGGCCGTACTGCAAGTCGGTGCGCGCGGAGTATCGCGAGCGATTCGAGCGCTGATCCGCGCGGAGAGCCACGCGCGACTCTTCAATTCTCCGCATCGAACGCAGCTCTCGCCGCATCGATATCCGCCATGTGCTCGAACGCCCAGCTGCCAAGCGCGACCACCGGCGTCGTCAGCGAGATCCCCAGTGGCGTCAGTTCGTACTGCACATGCGGCGGCATCGCGGCGAAAACCGTCCGCTTGACCAGCCCGTCGCGCTCCAGGCCACGCAGGCACAGCGTCAGCATGCGCTGCGAAATGCCATTGATGGCGCGCTTGATCTCGCTGAAGCGCCGGGGCTTCTCCGCGAGGAACATGATGATCAGCACGCTCCACTTCTCGCCGATCCGGGCGAGCACCTGGCTGACCTTCTGACAGTCGGTGGTTTGGAGGTCGTGGGGGTGATTAGTCACATCCATGATACTTCGGTACCTCTGATGTGCCGTATTGTGCACGTTTTTGATGATAGTTACATTGGTAGTCCTGGTAACAATTCTATACCGAGGACATGCCATGAAGCTTCTTCATATCGACGCCAGCATCCTGGGCGAACAGTCGGTGAGCCGCCAGCTGACGGCCGCCATCGTCAAGCAACTGCTCGCGGCCGAACCCGCCGCCGAGGTCATTCATCAGGATCTTGCCGCTGAGCCGGCCGGCCACCTGTCCGCCGCCGAGTTCATGGCGTTCCAGGGTGTCGAGCCCCAGGACGACGCGACGCGGCAGGATGCCGCCCGCAACGCCCAGTGGCTGGACGACTTCCTGGCCGCCGATGTCATCGTCGTCGGCGCGCCCATGTACAACTTCTCGCTGCCCACGCAGCTGCGCGCCTGGCTGGACCGGCTGGCCGTCGCCGGCAAGAGCTTCCGCTACACGGCCAGCGGCGCCGAAGGACTGGCCGGCGGCAAGCGGGTGATCGTGGCCTCCTCGCGCGGCGGCATGTATGGCGAGGGTTCGCCCATGGCTGCGCTGGATCACCAGGAAACCTACCTGCGTGGATTCTTCGGTTTCCTCGGTATCACCGACGTCAGCTTTATCCGCGCCGAAGGCCTGGCGTTCGGACCGGAAAGCCGCAGCGCTGCCATCGATGCGGCCGTGGCGGACGTGGCCAAGCTCGCCGCCTGACGCAGCGAACGTATCCAGGGCGCGCATGCCGCATCGGCCTTCATACGACCACTTCGCCGCTGCGGCGGCGCGCCCTGCCATCCGCGAGTACGACCATCATGACTACTTCTAATGCATCCACGACGGCACCGCGGCGCATCGCGCGCCGCACGCGCGGCCATGACTCGGGCGGCCCCATCACGCGCTTGATGAGCCCCTCTGACCTTGGGCAGCTGCTGAAGCCTTTCGTCTTCCTCGACATTTTCAGCGCCGGCGGCGCCACGCTGCGGATGATGGAAGAGATGCCGCTGCATCCGCACTCGGGCATCGCCACTGTCACGGTCTTCACCGAAGGCCGCATGCGCTTCAACGACCCGGCGAATGGCACCGGCACCATCGGCTACGGCGGCGTCGAGTGGATGCGTGCCGGCGGTGGCGTGTGGCACGGCAAGGAAATGACGCCGGACGAGGTGCCGCGCATTCAGGGCTTCCAGCTCTGGCTGTCCCTGCCGGCCGAGCTGGAGAACGGCGAACCGGTCAGCCGCTATATCGAGGCGAAGGACATGCCCCAGGCCGGCCCCGCGCATGTGATCGTTGGCCAGCATGCTGGCGTGCACAGCCCGGTTCCCGCGCCGGAAGGCATCAACTATCTGTTGGTCACCTTGCGTGCCGGCGAGCGCTGGACCTACCAGCCGCCCAAGGGCCACGCCGTCGGATGGCTGGCGCTGGCCAAGGGATCGCTGCTGGCCGATGGCCGCATCGAAGCAGGCGAGATGGTCGTATTCGAATCCGGCGATGCAGCGATCGAGCTCGAAGCGTCGGGCGCGACGGATGCCGTATTCGTGCTGGGTTCGGCCGTGCCGCACCCGCATCCGTTGCATCTGGGCTATTACTCGGTCCACACCTCGGCGCAAGCGTTGGCAAACGGCGAGCGCCGCATCGCCGAGCTTGCGCGGAAGCTGCAGGAAGCCGGAGATCGGCGCACCGAGTCGGGAACGATCCCCGTCTTTCGTTGAGGCAGCGGCACTTCGGTGCAGCTGTCCAACTTTCGAATCACCACTCACACGTGACATGCCGAAGTCCACAGGGCCGGCAATCCGCACCCGCTTTCCGGATGTTTTCCATGACTAACGCTCTCACCGTTTCACAGGTCGTCATTTATGGCGGCGGCATGGCGGGCGCCCTGTTGGCCAAGGCCTTGTCGCCGAAGCACCAGGTCACCCTGGTCGACCCCAACGAATATTTCGAGGTGCCGATGTCGGCGCCGCGCAGCCTGGTGCAACCCGGGTTTGCCGACGGCGCGATCATTCCCTTCAAGGCCGCCTTGCCCGGCGTCAGCCACCTTCGCGGCAGGCTCACCGAGCTACGCGCCGATGGCGGCATCGTCAGCTTGCAGGACGGCCGTGAGCAGCTGGTCAGCGGCCAGGTGACCGTGCTGGCGACGGGCAGCGTGTTTTCCAATCCGCTGATGCGAGCCATCGAGGGTTCGTCGATCGATGAGCGCAAGGCTTTTTATCGGAGCTACCGCGACCGTATCGCCGAGTCGCAGCGCATTCTTATCGTTGGCGGCGGTCCTATCGGTGTCGAGGTGGCTGGCGAGATCATCGAGAACCATCCGCAGAAAACCCTCACCGTGCTGGAAGCTGGCCCACGCCTGCTGGCGGGTACGTCGGAAGCGGCCGCGGAACACGCTGCCCGATTCCTGCGGGAGCGGGGCGTAACCATCCTGACCAACGAGCGCCTGGACAAGGCCGGCAGCGGCAGCACAGACGTCTTCGGCGCCAGCGGCGAAGCCCTTACGCACACCGGCCGCAGCATCGCCTACGACCTGCTGATCTGGTGCATCGGCGGCAAGCCGAACACCGGCTACATGCAGGCACATTTCTCTTCCGTGCTGAACGCAGGCGGCCGCATCCGCGTGACGCCCGAGCTGCAGGTCGTCGGCCACGCCAACGTGTTCGCGCTGGGTGACATCACCGATCTGGATGAGAACAAGATGGCCTGGCATATCAACGGCCACGTCAAAGTTGCTACGCACAACATAGGTGCCGTACTGGCTCAATCCAGCGGAGCGCGCAAGCTCAAGGCGTACGAGCCGCAGACGGGCAATCCGAAAATGGCCGTGACGCTGGGCAGCCGCCATGGCGTCGTCCACCTTCCCGGTGTGGGTGTCGTGCGTTGGCCAGCGTTCGTGCGCATGGCCAAGTCGGCGCATATGTTGGTGCCGCAGTACAGGAAGGTGTTGGGGGTGTAAGTGGGGTTGCGGTCTATGAGGGGATGAAGGCGTACTCGCCGATAACCGGGTCGACCGTAATTCTCGCGTCTTATCTCCCCGAGCCACCTAAAGTTCGACCGTCCGCTATGGGTCGGGCACTTCACGCCGCAATCAAGTCTCCCTTCTCCACCAGGCAGCCAGATAGCAAGGGCCCTTGAGTCGGAACCATAAGACTACGCCAGCAGTTCCTGCCAAAAAGGCCAGGATGTGTGTCCATAGATACGGCCACCGCCTGCCCATGCCGTCGATCTCGTAAGAGAAGCTGTATTGCCGCTTCGCTACGTGAACATCGGGGTCGAGCATCCCCTCGCCAAACTGGTCTCCGAACGGAACGAAGTCGCCCGTACTTCCATCCAATCTCTTAATGCGATAGTGAGTGACGCAGCGGTTGTTGAGCGGTTGCTGACAGACTCGATACGAGTCTTCGACCGTAAAGTCGGCCGAGAACAGAAATGTGTCCGAAATCCTCTGCACGCACGTAACCAGGGCCAAAACGCTCAAGCAAATAAACATGAGCATCGGAACAAAGGCGCGGTATCCCTTCTCGACGCCCACATTTCCACCGTCAGGTACGGCATCTCCAGCACTCATCAGGCATTCCTTCATTGACCGGTGGCCGAGACGTCCGGCCCGTTCCTTGCTGCGTAGACAACATTCTCAGTGTTCATTCTGGATGCAAAGCAGACTTATGGCTCATGGCCTCCAGACGCCAAAGTTGCCGTCGGCTTCGACCGAGCAAAGCGCAAGCTGCTGTCGCCAGTCGACCAGGATGAGCCTGAAAGAGGAATGCAGTTGCGAGAAAACCTGCGACAGCTGCATGTCGTCTCCATCGACCATAGCTCCAAGCGCCGGGATGCCGCGCTCATCCGCCAAACCGTAGAGCAGCACATCAGACGACGGCCTCAAGGCAAAACCGCCATCGACTTGCCCAAGCGGCCGAGACGTCGTCGTCAGGATAGGTGAGTTGATCGGCGTGGTCCCGAACAAATCGGCCAGTTTGCGGACAGCGTCGGCCCCCTCGATAAGCGGGGTTCTTTCCAGCTTGCGGACAAATATTTCGGACCAGCCATGCTGCAGCCGATGGGCTTGTTCAAAGACCTTGTACGCGGCGAGGGTGGTTTGAAGTTCGTCCAGGGCACCCGCCGGCAAGAATTCAATCTGACACCACTCATCTTCATGAAACTGCGGCGCCCCCTGGAATGCGGCCTCTGTGGGAACAACGAAGGCTATGTCGTCGGCGGCAATCGTCGGCATCGAATAGCGGATCGAGCCGGTATCCATGGTCTTGTGCGCGACTTTCCCGTCCTTAGCTCCAAGCGACGATTTCAGCCGGTCGATCCAGCTCATGCCAAGTCTCCATGTGGGAAATCTAAAGGGCGCGATGTCTGCTTTGGTTCGGAAATGGATTTCCACCTGACGTCGAACGCCATGTTCGAGAGCAAGCGTCCGCTTCGGTTCGGAGGCCAACCTCCATCAAACCTTCACTGCCAGTAACTCCTGCCTCGCTTCAGCGTTTCATCGACACCCGTTGGCGAATGAAGAACGAGCGACGCCTCTTTCAGCTCGACACCACCGGCCAGCCCACGGATCCCAATCAAAGATGCGCACCATCAACCGCATGATCGGCACTGCGACGAGCATCGATCCGCGCTGGGGCTGGAAATGCCGGGACTTTGAATGTCGGCGCAGGCAAAGTGATTTCCGACGGCAGGCCATCCAAATCGCCCGTCCGAAGAAACGCATACACCGCATTCTTGGCCGCAGGCTCATTGCGCAACTGGTAGAACGTGCCGTCGTGGCCGCCTCGATGCACCACGACGCCGTGGCCACGGGGAAAGTACGCCAGTTGCGTCAGCATGTTTTCGATGGGCGTGGAGGTGTCCCAATCGCCATGCACCAGCAACACGGGAATATCGCTGCGCGCGAACGCGCGGAACGCATCGCCCATGTCCGGCGTGGGCCAGTCCTTCGCCGAAGCCATGTAGCTGGCGAAGCCATAGGTGCCCAGCATGGCGACACCGGCATCGTTGCGCAGCAGGTATTCGCGCTGGGGCGTTGCGCCCAGGCTGGTATCGATCAGCGGACCGATCAGCTTGACGGGTTGCGACTTGCGGTTTTCGATGGCTTCGCGCGCCCACTCCTCGTGGTGGCCGTAATACTGCGACAGGACGAAGGCCGGCCAGTTTTCCGCGTCGCTGGCTTCCTCCAGCAGCGCTCCCTGGAAGTCCAACAGCCCGAGCACAACGGATTGCCGGCTACCATCCGCACCGCTTACTTCCACCCGCACGGGCGCCTTGGCCAAACGCTGTTCCAGCGTGCGGATCGCCTCCATCAGGCCGCCTTTGGGGAGATACGGCGCCAACCCGGCGTCCTTGTCTGCATCGAAGGCGATCCGCTGCATGGAGGCGAACACCTGCGAGGGCATGTCATAGCCGAAGTCCAGCGGCTCGACTGCGGACAGTACGGCGCGCGCCACGATCTCCGGATGCAGGCGCATCACCGCGAAGCTCCACTGGGAACCGAAGCTGCCGCCGAACAGGCTGATGCGGTCGTAGCCCAGCGCGCGCCGCAAATCGTTCACGTCCTCGGCGCAGGCCGCGATGGTGTAGCCGGCGAGATCCTTGCCCGGGTTTGCGGCCACCGCAGCCTTTGCCAGGGCGACCATGTTCGCGATGTCCGCTTCGGTGCTGCTTGGGCGGTCCAGCGGCTGGGCAGGGGCCGTGATCTCAAGCTTCTCGCCGCGCACGGTATAGCCGCGCTGCTCGATCACGACCAGGTCGCCGACGCTGGCATAGGTCAGCCATGAGGCCAGTCGCGCACGGGCGGACGGATCCTGGCTGTCCAATGCATCCAGCACGCTCAGGCCAGGACCACCGGGAAGCCAGAACACCGGGGGCGCACCGGTAGGCGTCTTCGCCTTCAAACGCGCGAAGCCTACGCCAATGAGCCGGCTGGTTGGCGATTGACGATTTTCCGGCACGTAGAGCGTGCCTACTTCATACGGAACGGAGGTTCCATCCGCGGCCTTTGCGACACCAGTCTGGACCACGATGTCACCAGCTTTCGGCGAGGCGGCGAGACTGAGAGGCGAAAACGCGATGCACACCAGCCATAACGACAGCGTAGTGGCGAGCGACCCAAGCGGATACCTGCGCAGCATACGTAAGCCTCCCATGGCGATAGCGCAGCTTCCAGAGGGGATTTCTTCGTGTCAAGGCACTTTTGTCACGGAGGGGCAGTCGTCGATGGCAGCCTGTCCACGATGGCGAGTTTCGTTGGTGCGCAGGCGGATGTCCGTCAGCCGCCCATCGGCTCCAGGCCTTCCCTGCTAATAGCATCAAGTACCAGCGACTGACGATCGCCGTGAAACCCAACGTCATGGCTGCAGTTAGGTTCATCTATGACCTTCTGCGTTCATTCGCTCTTTGATGTCTGCTTTTGGGTTGCGACTTCAGCCGGACGCGGACATTCTTCGTCTAAGGCGCTCCAGTATCCCCAGATGTCTCGATGACGACATGTGTGTACGCGGCAACAGACGTAAGCTCATGGTGTTGTCAGAACCACGGTCAGCGCAAAACCGCCGAATGCCATCAGCAAGAAGGCTGTCAGTAGCAGTGTTTCTGAAAGGCTCAACATGGAGAGGCTAGACAGCGGAGGAAGCATCGGCCAGCGACGGCCGTTCCGCTTCGCCAGCCTCGCAAAGATCACGCTTCCGCCTGCTGACCATGCCAAGGCCCCCAGTATCAACGGCAAGTACGGAAGCATTCCCTCTCCAGAATTGAACAATACGGCATGCCTGGCGACGGCCACTCTGGGTCGAAAGTGAGCCTCGTCATTGGCTTGTCCATGGACAGCAAGCTATCCAAGCCCGACGTCGCCCTAGCGGTCCCTCAACAAGCTAATACCCAAGACCACAAAGCCAATCACGACCATCAGAATGTACAGAATGGACCTCACCTGATTCAGGCGACGAAGGTTCTTCGATTGCAGCGGAAACCCCATATCCCCTTCCTTTGAAGTATCGATCTTATCGGCGGCGATGCCCGTTCCGGATCGGAAGCAGACATGTCGGGTAGCAATGAATGGCGCAAAGCTCGCTGGTTAGCCCCGGAACCAAGCCTTTCTTGTCGGCGCACCAAATTCAGAACGTAGGTGTCCCGACGGACTTTCTATCCATGTCAAAACAATGCCTTCCAGGTGGATGGTGCCAGCGTTGCTCGCTAGACGGAGGGATGTAACCCTCATGCCCCCTATCCTCCGACTCGGATGGCACATCGAAATCGGCGCATAGCCGATAGGTTTCTGGGCCAGTCACCACGTAGCCGTAGGCTGCGCCGCTGACTGGATCGCCGATGTGGCCGCCCCCCGCATCGACCACCGTCAAGTCAGGCGGCAAGGACTTATGTTGCGACCAATAGCTCATGACCTGCAACGAGATGCGGCTCAGGTCCGATACCCTGCGCCCATCCAATCGAAGCGCACGCTGGTGCATGGGAGAGCCCACCACAAACAGGCCGGCCGCCACGGCCGCAGCCATGCCAACCGATGCCGCGATCGCCAACCATCGCACTCCATGGCGGGGCATCATGCGACACGCTCGTCGCTGCGCAGATCCCAAAGGTAGTAACCGAACACGGTACAAGCTATCACCGCGGCAACCAGCACCTTAAGCACAAAGCGCACCGTGATTTCGCCGCCGAGCACACCATCTACCAAGGTGATCAGATCGCAGATGACCACGACCGCAGCAACGAACAGCGTCAGGTAGGTCAGCCAGCGGCGCGCCGCGGATTGCCGTTTGATGGGTTCTCGTGCGATCTCGCCGCGGATCCTGCCGGAGATCCAGAGGAAAACGGGGAAAGCGATGACGATGGAGGAAACGGACCACCGCATGCTTTGCGATACCCCATTGTTGTAGGGCATCGCGGCATCCGGAAAGGTACGGTTGATCAGCTGAAACAGCAGACTTCCGAAGTGATAAGCGCTCAGGTAGAGCGTTGTGAACAGCACGAGATAGATAAAGGTATCGCGCGCTGACAGGTAGGGTCGTGGCTTGGGAACCGGTACCGTGAATTCCACATCAGCGAAGCCTGAGAGGGCGCCGCGCACCTGTTCCGGTGTCCAGCCTGCATCCAGGAGCACGGTTTCGACGCTTTTCCGAGTACATCCACGCATCAGCGAGCTGCGTACAAATCGCTCCAAGTCCTGAGTGCCGCTAGGCATGCGCATTCCTCTTCCGTGGTTGAGTGATATCGAGCTAAATCTGAACTGCAATTCGAGCGATACGCGGCGACTATTGTGGCGGATGTCTGGCTTCTTTTTCCTCGGCTGGCGCACCGCCCGTGTAATGTCCCCGCTGGGTCGAAAGCGGTCACTTGCTGTACTTGTGTATCAGTCCAGCCACGATACCAACGAGTGCTCCACCCACCCAAAGCGCTCGTAGCTTGGACACCTCGTCCTCGGAGTAGTAAACGACCACGCCATGGTTGTTTCGAGGGATTACGTGCCCGGTCTTTAGTTCCGGTGATCGAGGAAGTGACATCTGGTAGCTGCGCTCTAAGGCAAACCCATACAGCGGCCCGCAAAGCGCAACCACTATCAGAACGTCCGCCAGTACCACATTCCACTTCATGCGAATTTCCATTCTCATGCTGGCCAAAAGGTTCATGGTTAGGTCCGCTTTGGGTCGAAAGCGGACATGAGTACCGCAGGCCGCCTCTTGCGCAAAATGTCCGCTCTCGGCCACAAGCGATCATTCCCTGTCCGCTAAGCGGTTTGTCGCTTCCCTGCGGTGCACTGCCGAAGCTATGAAGTCACCGATGATCTGATCAAGACGATCATCCGTGAGTCCGATTCCGGCTCGGTCCGCTCGCGTCCCCCTGTTCCAGGCCATTACGGCGGGCATCACCGACTCTGAAAGATCAGGGAGCTCTGCGTATAACAAGTGCACAAGGGCTGGGGCGGTGCTCACGTAACCGCGTTCGAAAAGCTTGCGGAATGCTTCGCTTGGCGCGAGTCCAGCAGCCAGAATCTCGAAGACTCCCAACGTCCGCTTATCGTTACTCTCGGGCATGACGCGCGATCCCCATGGAGGCACATATGACCGCTTCGGGTCGAAAGCGGACCTATCGAATTACCTTGCCACTGCGACCCGCAATGGGTGCGACGGATTCTCAGCTATGAACGCTTCAACGTCTGCGAGCCTGGACGGCAATGCAGGGCCAGATGTGCTGCGGTAACTGAAGAACCGAAAGCCGGCCTGATGAAGGCGTCGCACTTTCTCCCACTGCTCTCTGTCGCGCTGCTTCGGGGCACGAAATGATCGACCCATAATGTGAATCGGTCCGCCGCATTGAGGGCATGTCGGGTTGCCATCCCTCCGAGGATGTGTCTTGAAGCTCTTGCAGCACCTGAAGCAGGCATGGGCAACTAGATAGTCAGGTCCAGCCATAGGCCCCTCTCTCTCAGTTCGCGAATGTCCGCTATGGGTCGGAAGCGGACCAATGCTAGCTCGTTATCCCACGCCGGCGGGTTGATCGGAACAGCGGGCGAAATTGGCGACACAGACAACGGCGTAAGCCCGACTCTGCATTCCACGGACGACTACGGCCAATCTCCTGGCATGGCCGCAAGACGGGCGGCCCAAGCATGGCCCCCGGTGCCTTTCCGCGCCCGGGGCAAAGCCGCGTAAAATGGTCGCTTTACGCCCACTCAAGTGCCCCCATGGCCCTCACCGCCACCATCCACAAGGCCGAACTGTCGATCAGCGACATGGACCGGCACTACTACGCCACCCACGCATTGACCCTCGCCCGGCATCCGTCGGAAACCGAGGAGCGATTGATGGCGCGCTTGCTCGCGTTCACGCTGTATGCCGACGAACGGCTGGAGTTCGGCAAGGGGCTCAGCGACACCGACGAACCGGCCCTGTGGCGCAAGGCCTATACCGACGAGATCGAGCTGTGGATCGACGTCGGCCTGCCTGATGAAACACGCTTGCGCAAAGCCTGCAACCAGTCGCGGCACGTCGTGGTGCTGGCCTATGGCGGCCATGCCGTCGACGTCTGGTGGAACAAGATCGCCAGCACGCTCACCCGCCACGACAACCTCAGCGTGCTCGCCATCGACCACGCCGACATGCAGCAACTGGCTGCCCTGTGCGAGCGCAGCATGCGCCTGCAATGCCTGATCCAGGACGGCGAACTGCAGCTCATCGCCGGCGACCTCACGCTGCCGATCCGTCCGGCTATCCGCAAGGGTGAGTACGCTGTCGCTTGAGAAAGTGCCCCTGCCCCGTTTTGAAACGTCCGCCGTGGGTTGAAAGCGGACCTTACAGGTTCCAGCGGAGTAACTGCCCTCTCGCTTAGATCACCACATCAGAGGCGCAAAGATAACCCTCAAGAACCCAACCCGTTTATTCCGCCCCCCTCTCCGAATTTGCACGCATCAGCTCTCCGATTCGTGGCAAACCACTTCGATGTTGTGCCCGTCCGGACCGATAACGAAAGCCGCGTAGTACTTGCCACTGTAGTTCGGCCGGAGACCAGGCGCGCCATTGTCCTTACCACCTGCATTTATAGCCGCACGGTGGAAAGCGTCGACCTGATCGCGATGACTGGCTACGAACGCCAGGTGGAGATGCGCTGGCTTCTCATCGCTTTGAAGTAAGCACAACGACACCTTACCGTCCGAACTGAGCTCGATACCACCGGGTCGCTCACTGACGATCTCGACGCCGAGGGGCTCGAGAGCCTTAATGAAGAATGCCTTGCTCGCTTCGTAGTCACTGACTCCGAACACGACATGATCAAACATAGCTCTTCTCCTCTCTCCCATGGCGTCCGCTTTGGATCGGAAGCGGACATTCCCTTACCCCGCTTTCAGCGCGATACGGGACATCCCCTGTGACGCGATCAGCTCGATGAACTGAATCAAGGCATCGGCTGGTGCCGTTCCGAAGTCGCCCGTTAGGAACCACAATCGTCCGTTCGACTCAATTTGACTGAACGAGTGAACAGCGCCGCTAAGTCCGTCCTGGCTCATGGCTCCGCAGTCTTCAACATCCAGCCAGCGGGTGATCCAACCTTCGATCTGCTGGAGGTTTTGAGGAGGCTTATCGAATACAACCTGAACACTTGACCAAGTGAATGGACGAACCTCCACCTGAAAAGCTCCGAAGTTGTAGCCGCGTGCTTCAAATGCGGGGTCGGCATCGATCCGGACTTCACTCACCTGTGGCTGGCCATTGTCGCCCTTTGACACAAAGTCGGCACGAACGTAGCGATACGGATAAGGGATCTGGTCGTTGTTGATTGAAATCAGCAACTCTCCAACGACGTCCTCCCGGCTTGCGGAGAGCCCCGCCTTGGCTTCGACGTAGAAGTTCACGTAGCGCTGTCGTTCGGCGCTTATAACATCCTCAATACTCATGGATCTCCCCGTTTCCGAAATGTCCGCCGTGGGTCGAAAGCGGACGCTACGAAATCAAGCGAATGTCAGCCAACCTTCCGGTCCATGTAGGTCTTAAAGTTATCGATGTAGTCATCCAGGTTCTCTTCCAACATGGATCGGAATTGTTTGACGAAGTACTCAATCGTTTCCTGCTTTGCGGCCGCCATGTCCTCACCCGACTCGAAACCGCAAGCGCTCAACCAAGCGCTGAAGCGGGACGAGGCATACATGCACGAGGCACTGACCTTTCCGCGCGAAACCTCCGCGAGCTGATCATTCGCTAAGCGAATTACAGCATCTGCGCGATTGTAAAAGTCATTATCGGTATCCATAGCCAAACGATCTCCTTCGACGGACGATAAATCATACGGGACGGACTCTACCGAAAGTGTCCGCTCGGGGCCGGAAGCCGACCTTAGATGTTCACTCATCACTGCGACGACTGTGAGATCGGCTTGATCGCCACAACACCACTACGTAGATGACGGCGATCAGGGCCGGCACAGCCACAATAAAAAGTGTTTGCAGGCCAAGCGGGTGCCAGAGTTGCCCTGAGGCAATCGATCGACTCAGGTCCCTTGCTCCAGCCACAAGAAATGCCGCACAGAGAGCCAGCACGGGCAAGGCCTTGTTCTTGATCGGGCAGACGAATGTCCCGGCGGCAATCACACAAATTGGCGTGAGAAACCCGGCAATTCCGAAGGCAAGAAGATCACTGTCGCTGACAGCAACGATATTGCTGCTCAACGACACGCCAAAGGCTCGCAGTATCCAATGGTGTACATATCCGGCCAGCCAGGCAGCCGGAAGAAACGCAATCCAGCGTCCAATCGTAATCACTCTCAGAGTGGCGCCGGATTCCTCGATACCCGCCTTCTGCATTGGCCTCACCAGTCTCCCGAAAGGTATCGCTCAGCCTGACCTTCGTTCACGAGGAGGATCGCGAACTCCATGACATGGCCCCATCTGCCTTCAGTTCCATCCCTCCTCCTTTCCGGCCTCGTCGGGAGTGTCCGCTACGGGTCGGAAGCGGACATCTCAGGAGATTCATTTGATGCCCCGCTCGTGGCCCACTACTGATTGACTGGGAGCTCTCGCGGTGACGCTCGCAATCGAAACGACACGGCGAACAGCCACGCGAATAGCACCACGACAAAAAACCGGTTCGCGAGGCCGTATGGCATCCCCTTGTGGAGGGTGAGGAACTGGACGACGAATCCGAGCAATATCAGAGAAGTCAGTATCCAAGCGGTTCGCCGATAGGAGCGCCACGCTGGGTGCGCGCCAAAACTCACGGATAGCAGGACGCTTGCGAGGAAGATACTTCCCACATTCACAAGGAAGCTCATGTCGTGGATGGCTCCCGTTGGAGTAGAAGGCGCGCCGGGTGCATCCGTGGGAAATATGGCCGAGACGACCAGCCCAATCGCCGCGATGACGAGCAGAAATATCCCCAAGCGGGCGATAATGGAGCGCAAGCCATTGGTATAGAGCCCCGCTGCAAGCATTAACAAACCGCAGCTCATCGCAATGAACCAGCTTGTCATGATCCAGCCATACCGACCCACAGCGTAGTTGCTGATGAAATTGGTTGCCGGGGCGTAATCGGGCCGCAGAAAGTGCAGTGTCAAAAGAGCTATCGCGGCGTAGCCGAAAAAGGCCATAGCGGTGGTTGCAAAGACGCTAGACGTTGAGCGTGGCGCTTTCCCGGCATTCTCTGTAGCCATAGTCGAATCTCCTGGCTTTTGCGTTTTCTGGGAAACTTCTCTTCGACCTGCTGTCGCTTTCAGCGCTCTGCTTTCGACGACATGGCGTTCCTGCGCATGCTCTTCTTCTCTGCGCCCGACGCTTTCAAAGATCTACCCCTTCACACTCTCCGGATACTCCCACCACCACCTCATAATCCCAATGCAACGAAACACCCTCGACCCCCTCCTCCCCCCGGCGAAGCGGTGATGCGTGCGAGCGTCGGATTGATCTCCGGGGCCAGGTCGCCGTTCCAGGCGCGGCTGTCGGGTTGCTGGTGTTGCACGAGCGGCGAACCGGTCGCCGTCGCCACATGCTGCCCGTTCGGCTACCGTCGGCGGAGCATACTCGAACGCAACCGTAGGTTGGGGTGAGCCAAGGGCGAACCCCAACGGTGCGGGGCGCTTGGAGGTGGCGATGTTGGGGTTCGCCTCTGGCTCACCCCAACCTACGAGGGAGTGGACAAACCCTGCCTTCCTGTATGGGATAAGCGGCCAACGCCAAGTTCGGAGAGCGACGTGGAAG
>NZ_FONH01000022.1:42133-62317 GCF_900112865.1 Dyella marensis
GATCGGACGCCCGTAGGTTGGGGTGAGCCGCAGGCGAACCCCAACGTTGCGGGGCGCTTGGACGTGGCGATGTTGGGGTTCGCCTTCGGCTCACCCCAACCTACGAGGGAGTGGACAAACTCCGCCTTCCCGTATGGGATAAGCGGTCAACGCAACTTTGGAGAGCGACGTGGAAACGATCGGGCGCGACTTGAGGGAAATGCAGCGGGTGCCGCTGTACAGCAACCACGTCGCGGCCATGCGGGCGGAAGGCACCGTGGCGCACTATGCGGCGGGCAGCCTCATCGTCAACCTGGGCGATCCGATCGATCGCTTCGTCTACGTCGAGGACGGCGAGATCGAGGTGGTCAACCCGTTCACCGGCGAACGCCACTTCCCCTCGACCCTGGGCCCGACGCAGTTCATGGGCGAGATCTCGTTCCTCAACGGTGGCGTATGGGCGCTGCCCATGCGCGCCGTGACGGATACCCGCGTGCTGGAAGTACCGCGCGCCGCCATGCTGCGCCTGATGTCCGAGATCCCGGAGATGTCGGACATCATCATCACGGTGTTCTCGGCGCGCCGGCGCCGCCAGCTCGATGAGCGCGACGGCACGCTGGTGCTGATCGGCGAGGATATCGACCGCAATGTCCAGCGCGTCGGCGAGTTCGCCAGCCGCAACCGCCTCCCTTATGCATCCCACGCGCTGGGCAGCGCGCTGGCCCGGCAGATCGCCACCAGCTGTGCGATTTCCGCGGATCACCCGGCGGTGATTTTCGGCCGCGACCACGTGGTCAGCGAACCGACGCCCGACAAGATCGCCAAGCTCCTGGGCCTCAGTTACGAGCTGCCCGACGAGGAGGCCGTGGACGTGCTGATCGTCGGCGGAGGGCCCGCGGGCGTAGCAGCCGGCGTCTATGCGGGCGCCGAAGGCTTGAGCGCGATGGTGGTGGAAGACATCGCCATCGGCGGACAGGCCGGCACTTCCAGCCGGATCGAGAACTACATGGGCTTCCCCACCGGCATCTCCGGCGCCGACCTGGTCTGGCGCGGCGAGGTGCAGGCGATGAAGTTCGGCACGCGCTTCATCATGCCGCGGCGCGTGGTGAGCGTGGAACGCCGACCCGACGGCAAGTTCTGCTCCACCTTCGACAATGGCCAGCGCATCCTGGCCGGCGCGATCGTGGTGGCGACCGGCGTGCAGTACAAGCGGTTGCCGATCGACCGGTTGGCGGAGTTCGAAGGCGCCGGCGTCTACTACGCCGCCACGGAGAACGAAGCGCGCTATTGCAAAGATGGCGAGGCACTGGTGATCGGCGGCGGCAACTCCGCGGGCCAGGCCGCCATGTTCCTGAGCCGCTCTGCCAACCGTGTCCGTCTGCTCGTGCGCGGCACCTCGCTGGCGTCGTCCATGTCGAGCTACCTGTCCAGTCGCCTGGAAGCGGATCCGAAGATCACCATCGAATATGGCTCCGCAGTGCGCCTGCTGCACGGCGGCGAGCGGATCGAGGCCGTCACCGTCCACAACAGCCAGTGCGGAGCGGACTACACCCTGCCGACCTGCGCCCTCTTCATCATGGTCGGCGCGGAACCCAATACCGCCTGGCTGTCGGGACTGGTCAAGCTGGATCAGAAAGGCTTTGTCGAAACCGGAGAAGCGGCGGGCGCGGATTCGCCGTACGCGACATCGCAGCCGGGAATCTTTGCGGTGGGCGATGTGCGGGCGGGGTCGGTCAAGCGGGTGGCCTCCGCCGTGGGCGAAGGCTCCGTGGTCATTTCAAAGGTGTGGTCTTATTTGAACGACTGAGGCACCCATGCAGGGCCGCAGTCAGGCGCGTACTCGATGTCTGCGGCCGAATGGCGAGAGCGCCCATCCGCCGCCTCTGCTGATCCGCTAGAACGCCCCATCCGCCCCAACCTTAAACACCATCGAGACATCGGCCGCCGGCGGCTGTGGAGAGTCCATGGGCGTTTCAAAGTGCCCGCCTAGCCGATTGCCGGAGGGATCCTCCAGCGTGCCTCGCACGATCAGCCGGTAGTCGCCGGCCTTCCACGCCGCGTCCGGCGTGAACGTCCACGTCGTTTCGCCATTCCGCAACTGGCGCCGGCCGTCGACGAGATGATCGCCGGCATCGACGACAGCCAGATAATCGACATCCAAGCCATCGATGGCACCATCGAGCGTCACGACAAGAGGCTCGCGCGAGTCCGCCCGCACATGCGAGAGCTTCCAGGCAGAAGCGACTGGGCCATTACTGTCCACAGGGCCTACATGCCAGCGCTTGATAGGACGCCCATCGAAGCTGAGCACCACATCGTCTCCTTCATTGACGATGGAACCAAGCTGCGCGCGCGCCACCAGGCCGGTCTTTACGCGGCCGGGATGCAACAGCAGCGTGAGGATCCTGCCATCCGGCGACCACAGCTCCTGCGGCAGAAACGGCTCCAGCAATACACGTCCGTCAGCACGGGACAGCGCGATCCTCGACAACACCTCGCCGTCGATCGGCGCAGCGAAGACGACGGACACGCGCAGCAGGTTGGCGGGTACCTCGGCGCCGGTAGGCTGGACGGCGACCACCTTCGGCGCCGGCTGCGCGGCTCGTGCGATGGGCAGCATGGCGGCGAACGCCATGCTGCCAACTAGCAGTTGCCATCGCATGGCTTCAGTCCGAAGCCTTGATCAGCTCGGGAAAGCCTTCGTCCTTCAGCAGCATGTCCTGCCTGGGCTTGATGTACTTCTCCTGGAACGCGTTGCCCTTGAAGCTGAAGTTCGGAAAGGCGTACTCGGAGATGTGGTCCGACAGGCGGAAGCTCAGGTCCTTGCCCATGGACACCAGCTGCAGCTCGTCGTGCTGCAGGTCGCGCCGGACGACGATGAACGACTTGTCGTCCAGGTTGTCCAGCCGCATCACGCCGGCCAGGGGCGCCTGCGCCACGTTCAGGCCGGCGATCTGCCCGAACGGCACCTGCTTGTCGATGCCCGGACCCGCGCGCGCCGCATCCAGCTCCGACACCGGGATGATGTTCGACACGCGGTTGTAGTTCACCAGCATGAGGAAGTCGCGGGTCTTGCCCTGCTCGGCCTGCGAGTAGGAAACCATGTCGGCCGGCGTGTTGCCGTAGCCAAGCTCGCCGACGGTCTTGCCGCGAATATGCGCACCATCCTTCAGCTCATCCAGAGGGATGATCACCAGCGGCGTGCAAGTATAGGCAGCGACGAGATAGGGCTGGCCGCCGAGCTTCGCGAAACTCATGGCGCGGATCGGCGCGCGCGTTTCGATCAGGTTGTGCCCGCCATGGAAGATCTCGACGGAGGTGATCGATTGCTTCGCATCGAACGGATAGCGGATCCGCCGCAGCGTCGAAGCGAAGTCCTGGTTCGAAAGCCCCGCCACGAACAGTTCGCCGTCGTGCCACTTCATATCGGTGACGGTGAAGCTGCGCTCGGGCATCTCTTTCCAGAACTTTTCATTGGTCGTGGGCGCATCGCGCAGCGCAACCGACGTGCCTTGCGCGGCCTTCAGGTCGACCCGGCGCGCCTTCTTGTCGCTGGTCACGACGAACAGCGCCGGCGTCTTGTCCGCACCGTAGCTGACGGCTACATACACTTCCCCGGTGCCGGGGCGCGCGACCATGTCTTCGACGGCGACCCTGGCGCCGCCGACCTGGTCGGACAGCAGCTTCTCCAGGTCGAGGACATTGAACACGCCGCCCGTGGGTTGGCGGCTCGCAGGCGCAAGCTTGATCGCGTGAACCTCCGCGGCTTTCCAGTCGGCAACGAAAAGAATATCGGCCGGCCCCGCGGCCAGCCGCGAGATCGATTTGACGTCCGCGGCGGATACGTTGGCGGAAAGGCCCAGCATGCAGGCGATGGCAATGGCTGACAGGCGCATAAGTACCCCTTGATACGACAGTGAAATGAAGCTCCAGCAGCACTGGAGTCATCGCCCGTATTGGCTTGCACGCTCTGCAAGGCGGGGCCGGGTCATGCCCTGAGCACCGCCGATGCTAGGCGGGGTGCAAGGCCGACGAGTAGCCACGCGCGCCGAATCACGGTGGTGATCGGTGGGCATCAATGACATTTCACGTGGGGGTAATGGGTGTGTGACGAAGGCGGGGCGTTCGCACACAGAATGTCTAGCCGACGCCGTGGGGCGTGGATGCTTGAAGCCTCAGGGAGGCGCGAGCAGCCTACGAGCGGCTGACGCCCGGCTTTCAGCGCCGGTACGCCCCAGGATGCGCCGCCAACCACTTCGTCACGGATGCCATGTTCTGTGCCTTGGCCATCTGGGCAAGCGTCCTTCCGTCATCGCCATACCGCCCCCTTGGGCTCGCGCCGGCTTGCAGCAGCCGCAGGATGACGGCTTCGTCCCAGCTGCCGAACAGCATGCTGTTGCCGTCCTTTGATTTCGCGGTTGCGTCGGCGCCGTGCGCCAGAAGAAGGTTCAGGACGTCCAGTCGATGCACGCCGTAGAGCGGCGTTCGTCCCAGGCTGTCGCGATGATTGGGGTTCGCCCCTCGCGCAAGAAGGCGCTCGGCGGTCGGGAGGCGCGCGGCCTCGTTCTGGGTGCAGCCCCAGTCTTCGAGCATCGCCAGCGCGGTTCTTTCTTGAGGCTCGTCTTTGTCCTGGCTCGGGTGGGACACAGCAAAATCGATATCGACGCCGGCATCGGCGGCCGCATCGACCATGGCGGGAGAGCAGCCCGCCGCCAAGTCGGCAAAGCTTGCGGCGGCCTTGGCCTTGCCAAGCCGGTCGAGCCATCCGCCTTTCACCATCCGCTTGAACACCTCCGCATGCCCTCGCCGGATCGAGTCTTCGATCAAGCTGATGCCAGCGACCTCCGCATTGCCGGGAAGGGGCATGGATGGCAACGCGGTTTGATCCAGCGGAGCGCCACGCTCGATAAGCGCGATGACCGTGGCCTCGTCCGCATGGGTGGCTTCGGCATCGACGGCCAGGACCGCGGCCTGGTTCGAGTGAAAGTCGAAGTGCGTCTTTTCAAGCCATGGGATCAGGTCGGCGGTCCCATTAACCCAACGGTCCGTGCCGGCGAGGCGGTCGATCGCTTCTTCCAATTCTTTCACCGCCTTCGGCATGCCGGCTTCGGTGCCCACATAATCGATCACAGTCTTCTTCCGATCGGCTACCGCAAGGGTCACCACCTTAGTCGGCGAATCGGAGACGCGAGCTCGATACTCGTCCTTGAGTTGCCAGAAATCGGCCGCCTCGAATTGCCTTGCCAAGGCTTGCACCGCTTCTGGTTGGATCCGATCTTCATGCGTTCCAGGCAGCAATACCCCTCTTGCACGTGCAAACCGCCGATGCACGGCATCTACCGCGTCGACGGGTGACGTGCCCGTGGTGAAATGCACCAGCCCATCGCCGTGGATCGTCACCTGGTAGGCGGGGCATGAGCCGTAACAGGCCGATCGTGTCAGGGTGATTTCGATGTGCTCCTGGCCGGCCGCCATGGCTTTCGGGTGGATCGTCACGGCGATCGCAAGCAGGCATCCGGCTTTGAGCAAGCCGGAAAAGCGAGAACTGCTGACAGCCATGGATTCCCCCGAATCGTTGCCTGGTCGGGCATCCATGTCCGGATGCCTTGCGTGGCCAGTCTATCCGGCGGCTGGAGCGGGTCGCCAGTCGCCGGGAAGGCGCTTCAGCTTCGAGGCTGCCTGCTGCGAAGAGGTCTAGACTGCGGCCTCATTCTTCTGGGCGTGGTGGCTTCCATGGCTTACAAGCTTTACCTGGTCGCCCGGAACGAGGGGCTGGAGTATGTCGATGAGAACGGTTTGTACCGATTCGACATCTCCCTGGTCAAAGGAGTGTGGACCATCTATCTGCCGGGCACCGTTGGCCGCTCGCACGAAAGCAGGGCTTTAAGCGACGAGGAGCGAGCCAGAATCTTTCCGCTCATCACCAACTACCTGGCCGAAATACGCTGGCTTGGTCTGTTCACCAGATACTACGAGGTGAGGTTTGTTGACCGAGCGGAAGTGGGCTAAAGGGGACCGGTGTAGCTACCTCGCCACCATCCCCAAATGATGAAACCCCACCCACGCCATACACCCCGCAAAGACCGCCGCAAGGCCAAAACCAACCACCGTCCGATAAAACGCTTTCGGCTCTACCGCACGCCGGTAGTCATGCTCGGGGCCTCGATTCCAGCCAGGCATCCTGATCGTCCCCGTCCGCCACGCGTAGATGACCTTGCCCAGAAAGGCCACGGCGACGACAACCATGCCGTAGTTCCAAACGGTCTGTCCGATATCCGCCATGGATCCCTCGCGATGTCTCGGCGCGCCGCCCGATCATCCGCGGGCAAGACGCCATCAATGGACAAGGGCGGTAGATATCCCGCCCCACGCCGGGCTACCGATCACTTGTCATCGCCACTCAACAGCGAACCCACGATGCCGCCGACCAAGCCACCGCCAAGCGTCGCGCGGCCACTGCCGCCTTCCCCACTCGGCAGATACTCCGCAATCTGATGCGCCAACCGCGAGATCGGCAGCGTCTGCAGCCAAACCGTGCCGGGGCCGCTCAGCACCGCGAGAAACAGGCCGTCACCACCGAACAGCGCATTCTTGATGCCAGGCACCGTCGTGATCTGAAAGCTCACCGACGACTGGAACGCGCCGACATGCCCCGGGTGCACGCGCAAGGTCTCGCCGGGCGCCAGGTCCTTCCGGATCAATTCGCCGGACAGTTCCAGCCACGCCGTGCCGGTACCGCCGACCTTCTGCAACACAAAACCGCTGCCACCGAAAATGCCCGCGCCCAGCGACTGCTGAAAACCCACCCCGATGGTGACCTGCGGCGTGGCGCAGACAAAGCCATGCCGATGCACCATGTACTCGTTACCCGGGCTCACCGACACCGGCACGATATGGCCCGGCACCTTAGTGGCGAACGCCACTTCGCCGGTGGTGCGCAGCGCCTTGTATTCGGTCATGAACAGGCTGCCGCCGCCGACCATGCGCTTGAGCGCACCGAACAGCCCGCCGCCGCCGCCCATCTGAGTGTGGGTGGTCATCTGGATCGATGAGGTCATCCAGGAAAGCTCGCCGCTCTCCGCGAAGATGCTGTCGTTCGGGTCGAGCTGGACTTCCAGCACGGGCATGACCGTGCCCAGGATGCGGGTCTGCATATGGTGTTTCCCCCTGAGGATGGATGGCTGATGGGTGGCGTGGCGAAGGTCGTGGCGCGCATGGTCTACGCTTTTTGCGTCGGGGGGAAAGTGTCTTCGGGGCGCAAGAAAATGCGGCTAGCGTGGGGTGCGATGACGCCGGACCGGCGCCCCGGCCGCCCCTTCCGCCCCGCCGCGAACGAGACGGAGGGAGCTATACGGCGCGGCTCCGTTTCGATCATCCTAGGAAGGCTGGACCGCATCCGAACCTGCACGACCACAGGCCACCGAACCTGTTGCGCGGACCCGATCAAGCGCTATCAGGCGACCACACTCAGAAGGGAGTTCTCATGTCGACGCCGACCACGGTCAATCCTCAGATTACCGACGCTGTAACGCAGACCAATATCCGTGCCGCCGGCGATGCGGCGGCCACGTCCCTCGCCTACCTCTACCAGGTCGCGGCCATTGCCTTGGGCAATGCCGCGCACAATGCCGTCAACAGCCAGCAGCAGAGCGACATGCTGGCCCAGGCGGCGACGACGCAAGCCGTGATCCAGCTGCTTTCGATCGACACGGCCGATAGCGGCCCGAAAATCGACGGCGCCAAGCCTGCCGACGCCTCGCCGGCAGCAGTGGCCGCCGCCTTGCCGGATGCCGTGCCGCAGCTCGAACAGGTGGCCAGGCTGGCGCACATCCACGGGCTCGACAACGCCACGCCGTGGTGCGACGCGGCGCGCGAGTTGATGGGCGTGGTCGCGGATGCCTTGCGCGGTTTCCAGAAAGTGACGGAAGCAACCGATATGTCCATGATCAAGCAGGCGGCAGCGGCGGCCGTGCTGGTGCACATGATCAAGGCGCCGGATCAGCTGGATCAGTTCCAGAAGATTCTCAAGCTGATCGAAGGGCTTTAAGGCAGCGAATGCCATCGGACTGGTCTGTAAAGTGCAACACGCACGTGCAATGCGGGCGTGAGCCTACAGACAGTCAAAAATCGATTTGATAGGTTGGTTGTGTTGCCCGCGGTGTGATTTCGATGCGCGTCGCGGGCAACCATGGCAGTTCAATGCTGTGAGAGCGCGGGCCAAGGGTGTTACTAGCACCCCTGACCCGCTAACCATCACCAACTTACGTGGAGTTGATCATGGCTACCCCAGATCATACGGCAGTCGTACGCTCGCTGATCCCCTCAGCGACACACCCACCGACCATCCGGGCCGTCCGACGACAATGCGGACGCGGTTGAAGAACTGCGGGTAAGAGTTTTCGCTGGAAATTTTCCGAGCCGTCCTACACGGCACGGTGCCTTGTGCGACAGCGAAACCCTCCGATCCCCGCACCCCCTTTCCTCAATCAAGCCGCCCGGCGCCTAACCCTTAGGCCGCCGGTGAACCCTCGAGTCCGTGTGATCGCGGCACGTCGTGATGCTGGCGGCGTGCCGTTCTCGGAGTGAGGGTGCGGTGCTTAGCAAGGAGTTGCTTATGAACAACCATGTTTTTGGCGAGCCGTGGATCATCCGTCACACCAACTACTTCTCCGATCCCAGTGCGGGGCCGGATGAGTTGTTGAATGATGCTACTGAGTGGCTGCAGTACGCGTACAACGCGGTCAAGGTGTTGGTGGAGTTGGTGCATGAACGTGGCAGTGTCGATGTGCATCGGCTGCCGATCATGCTGGAGGGGATTGCTGCGTTTGTGGAGATGGGGACGCGGTGTGCGACGCAGGCGCATATGAGGATGCAGTGGGAGCGGGTGCAAGGTCAGACTGTGCGGTCGGTAGCGGCACCGTAGCGAACTGCATTTTGACAAGCTTAACGGGGTGGAAGTGGCTCCTACCATCAAGCTGCTTCTGCCTCTCCCGTGGCGTTTAATTATTTGATTTTATTAAAATTTGCCGATGCCAGGGCTTTCTGGCAAAAAAGCTGATTTCGGGCCGCCGCTAAGGCTAGCTAGCGGCTATGGCTGGAGGTAGATTCCCCAAAACGTATACGATTTGAGGCGTCCTTGTCTAAGGGGGGGGCGTAGTCGGTTCGTGTTTCCCGCATAATTAGAAAGGACTATGCGACGGTACCCATGTCTTTCTATACGCCGCTCCGTTACCCCGGGGGAAAAGGACAACTTGCCTCGTGGCTTGCCACGGTCATCGAGCACAACGATTTGACGGGGGGGGTCTACGTCGAACCGTACGCCGGCGGCTGCGGAGCTGCGCTGCAGTTATTGCTCACCGAGAAAGTTGGCCGAATCATCATCAATGATGCTGACCCCGCCATATGCGCGTTCTGGTGGGCTGTGCTCAACCAGAGCGCCAAGCTTCAAGAAAGGATTCTTCGCACTAAGGTAACTCTCGCCGTTCGGGAAGAGCAGCGTGCAGTCCTTGCAGCTCCCTCTCAGTATTCGACGCTGGACCTAGCATTTGCGGTATTTTTTGTGAACCGCACGAGCAGATCGGGCATTCTTTCGGGGGGGGTGATCGGAGGCAAGGGGCAGTCCGGCAAATACAAAATCGATGCGCGCTTCAACCGTGAAGATTTGGCCCATCGCATCGCACTGATTCATGCGCGACGCGATGACATCGAACTTCATGGTGTTGATGCGCTTCGCTTGATCAAAAGCATCCGCTCAAAGCTTCGAAAGCGGAGCCTTGTATATTTGGATCCTCCTTACTACGTAAAGGGGGCCCAACTCTATCGAAACTATTATAGCCCGACAGATCATGAGGCGATTGCGAATGTCATTAAGAAAATCAAAACACCGTGGTTGCTAACCTACGATGATTGTCAGCCGATCCAAAAGATCTATAAAGATTGCGACGGCTTAACCTACTCTCCCTATTATTCAACTCACGCGTCTCGAGAGTATGCAAGTGAGGCGATGTTCTACGGGAATATAACCTTGCCGTCGCGGCCTTACCTCAAACGCGGAAGTCCAGCGATGGCCGAAAAAAAATCACTTTGATTCAGGCTCGTCGAAAGGCAAGCCTAGCTGCACTGCAGCGTTAGTTAGCTTTACTTTGAGCTTCAACTGCGCGCCGTATCTCTCTACTTGAGCAGAAAAAACAAGATCATGGGGCGTGCCGTCCTGGTTTTCCAAACTAAACCGATGAGTACCTGAGGCATATGAATTCGCCTGAGCCGGCAGAGTCAACGTTAATTGTCTCTCGGGAATGCCGCTGACATCTACTCGTCGATCGACATGGAAATCTTGCTCCGCCGCGGGTAAGTCTTCGGGTCGGGAAATTGAGCGAAGATCCGGCGATGCACCATCTAACGGTGGGCTATCAACCACTGGGGTAGCCAATGACGTTCGCACGAGCATGATGCCCTGATCAAACCCACCCCGTCGGTGCCTCTTCTTCGTCTGGACATTCAAAAGTTCGGTGCGATCGATACCTAGGGCCTTCAGCAGCCCATCAATCACTTCTTCTACGTCCGCAATTTCTTCAACAATCGGCCCAGCTGACTTGGCATCGACAACTTCGTAAACCTCCTCAACGATCTTCCGCTTTAGCGACTCGATAAGAGCGTCGCCAGTCACCCGGACAATTTCCACCTGCTCGCCGCGCTCTTGAATGCCTCTGGGGATCAGGTCGCGAACTAATTTGTTGAACTCAATGTTTTCTTCTTGTACGCCGAATAAATCAACGCACTCAACAGCACAGCCTGCCTTACTCAACATGTAGAAGGCATGCGAAAGCAGACCTCCGCCCAGCTCAACAACGTATCCATGCTGTTGCGCGTGATCGGCCAGCTCTTTAACAAACTGCCTATCCCTGACAATCTCAGAGTCCGCAGGATTAATGAAGACTCGCTCGATCCGAATATCGTGAGCGACATCCTCCTTCAGCTTGTTCCATGACTCCCTGTTCGAAATTTCCTTGAACTCGGCGCTCCGAACTTTCTTCCGCTGTGCAGCTTTTTTATAACCACCTGCGACAGGTTCCCAACCTTCGTGATACCACGGCATTACCTCGTGCCTCGATTGCATCTGAGGTATGTCGACAAACCACATCACTACAACTGGCTTTCCCTCACGAACGGCTATTCTTCGGGTTGTCCAGGCGATTTCCTGAAGCCAGGTTTTTTTTCGCACACTTCGAGCCCAGTCCGAAGTTTCGTCCGTCTGCTGAACAATCCAGTCTCCGGAATCATTTGGTGCAATAAACCGACCCTTGAACCGCTCGCGAACCGACATTTCCCGGCACCCCTCCATTCCGCCTTGCTCTAGCTTGGCGACGCCGGTGTCGATGTCATATACGTCATGCGCAAAATAGTAGGTGCCTTCGGGAATCCCCCACAGCGACTCGATGCGCACTCGGCGCTCATCTGGTTGCGCCTGTGCCCACGCAGATGCAGTTGCTGGCAGAAAATGATGCCCCACCAGTGTGATGTCGCGGGCGCCTTCGAGCTCTAGCATCACGGTACGAAAAGATTTCAATAGCCAAGACACCGCTGCGTCTGAGGAACGAAGTTCATCGCTGCGAGGTAGCATCTGCTTATTATGACCAGCAAGTCCTGTCGCATCGGTTCGTATAACGAACGGAAATGCGCACAGGGTTTTAAGATCACGGCGAAGAGCCTCGGGCACCACCTTGTCCTGCAATATTGCGTCAATAATTTCCGGCCGATTCATGACAAAAAAGGACGGCATGTCATAGCCGAGCTCGACATAAATGCGAGCGTTCTTCAGCTTGCCATACTTCTCAAAATGCTCGGCATTGGCAACAGAAAAACATTGCAGGTTGGCAGGATCAAAGTTCGGTCTTAGTGCTTTGCTCACTAAGCTGCTGGGCTTTACACCCTCTGCGTTTGGGAGCAGGAAATCCAATTGAACAATCCAAACGTGGGTCCCATCCCATATCCATTCAAAATGGACGCGACATGGCGACACCCAAGCAGCCACTGACCTCAGGGCTCTGGGTATGGAAGCCCTATTGTCCGCGACGAGGGCGATTTTTTGAACTGATGAAGCATCTCGCCACCTTCTGACCCCAAGAGGCTCGATCGAGCCACCATCGATTTCGACGTGCCAATCGCGTGGATGTCTCGACAATCGACGTTCATTGGATAGATGCCCCTTCTCCTTCGATGGAAGGAGCGACTGAACAATGAAGTGAATGTCTTGGCGTCCTTCTTCTTTCTTAAAGACATCGCTAGCCTGCATCTGCTTTATAGCTGATGCAGCTCTGTCTAGTTCGCATGTCGAGCTATCGAGGGCGCCTCGCTCGTCAGCGCCTTCTGCAGTCCCATTGGATCTCACATAGACATCAACCACTGACAGCCTCGCCTCAGCGGCAGCCGCACTAATAGTTGGTTGAGAGACTGGAAATGAGCCCGATACTACAAAGAATGGGGGCACCCAGGCAGCAGGCACCCGGAGCAGACCTGCTGCTTTGACACCTAGCAACTCGGGGGTGGCCTCCTCCGGTGGCACCCACCGCCAATGATCACCTTCGACGAGGAGGACAGAGCGAGTAATGGGATGCAAGGTCGAACACTCCATGTTCAACTGCTACGTACGTGGAGAATGATCCGGAACACTACCGGCTTCATCACCCTTCTTCTTTACTAGTAGCTTTTCGTCCTTCTTAGGCTGTTGCGGACGCCCAAACAGGATATCTGCGATCTCCTGCATCTTTCGAGAAGCGCTGTCTGCAAAATAGCCAGCGATAAAGCCTAGCGACACAAAAGAAGCACCACCGCGACTATGGTTCACATCAAACCCAAATAGCCCTGCGTGTGCGAGAGCGCCCGCAGCGAACGCAAGGCCGGCAGACAGCCACGGCGACGATATCCTCCATAAACCACGATCTAAATTCCACCAGCCGCGTGCTACGACCTTGTACAAATATTTCAGGCCAAAAAGGCTGCCACCTAGCATTCCGGAAAAAAATAGGTAGGAATAGCGATTGAATGTTTCCGAGCGACATGAGGCACAGCCACATGAAAATAAGTCATACACGTCGCCCCGCCATGTAAACAGCAGCCCAGCCATAGCAAAGGCCAAGATTGCCAGCACGTATGCAGCTTCCCAACGAATACGCTTCAAAGCTTCCTCGGGATACCGAGATTTCCAATTGAAGCGTTCTCGTTCGTCGTCATTGATTACTTCATCTTCCGGACCCGGTGGTACGGAATGCTGACGTGCGGCAGCAGTATCTTTTTCCGCCGCCTTATCTGCAGCGCCGTTTTGCTCCTGACCAGTTGTCTTTTCGTTATTCAAGCAGCAGACGCTTGTTGAAGCTGGTTCATATCTGCGCGCAACAAGGCAGCAGCTCGTGCGGCAATATCAGCATGTGGGTGGGTTTTATAGTCATATTCGCCGGGACGACCAAGCATGTCGGCAATGACTCGCCGGAAGTATTGTGACCGTCCCTCGCTCAGTAGCGTCACCTGCCCAATGGTGTTCGCCCCATCATAAGAATCTGCAACAAATAGGTACTCGTCCCCTCTTACTAGCTGCGGTATGTCTTTAGCCTTGCAGGGCGCCCAAATGAGTGAAGGATCATAATTTCGGGACGCCTCAACTATCCCCGCACCCAACGGCACAATGTGTAAGTGTGCGTGCGAGGTTCCGCATCCAGTTAGGGAGCCTTTGTACTGGCAACCATGTTCGAATATCACACTACGTCCGTAGCGCTGTTCGATTGCGGCATGAGCGCTACCGACAAACTCCCAGAACGAGGGGGCGGATAGGTTCTCGAGGAGATTGAGCGCGTGGCTCTTTGGAAACACCAAAGACCACCCTGGCACCAGCGCCCCGACAGATGCCATAGCAAAATAACGATCATTCTCCGCCCACGGCTGGTCGTATCCTTGCTTAGGTACAGAACCCAACGCCAGTGCACAGATGCGACATTCACCACCGGTGGTTGAGGGTAAGAACATTTGATGCCTCCTGACTTAGCCAGCGCCGACCCGAGGCGCCGCTACAACGTAAACTATAGGGCAGCATTCGATACCGCCTGTAACGCTATGTATTATATGCCAATTTTACGCTTGGTGCATGAGGGTGGGGAGTTAAACGCTTGGAGGATGTCAGCCTGGGTTGCAAGGCTGTAGATAGGAGGGTCAGGTTGCCCCCGAGGTCGGCGTCGTTCACGTAGGTGGAAATTCGTCTGCGACATGGGCTCGACTCTACGTTTTCTAGTGATTTGAGTTTCTCTGCGACGCTCCAGCTTTGCGCCTCTCACTTCTCGGACTTCATGTTCCCCTCGATCACGAAGGGAAATGTCTCCGTTGAGCCCTTACCGATTCATAGACCATAACGACGGCGAATTCCGCACCCCAACCGATGCTCGCAATCGAAATCATCTTCGATCACGCAAGCATGATGCACATAGGCCCATTGCAGCAACGCCCTGCGCCGCTCCTCTGACATCACCACCCCGGTCGGAAACTGGAACGACGGCGACACGTTGACCAGCCGCGCACCCTCCAGCGCCGCCGCATGGCATTCGATGTCCATGCAGTCCGGCCCCATCTGGCACGGCACGATCAGCGCCCCCGGCGCCTCGTACGTGTGGCGCACGTTCCGGTGGCACGGTTCCTCCAGCCCCACGCCATCGCCTTCGTCGAGCAACACACGGGCGATCAGATCGCGCGCCTGCTGTGCACCGCTGACGATCAGGATGTCATCCGGATCACCTCGATGGCCCGCTCGACGCGCAGATAGCCGGCCAGGGCCTTGCGCGGGGCGATGGCGCCTTGCAGTTCGGGGAAGTCGGGTGCGTCGCGGCTGCGCAGCAGCGTCATCAGGTTCTGCATCCATGCCTTGAGGCTGCGCGGGTCGGGCTTCACGCGCGGTTGCGCGAGATCGATCACGTCGCCATCGAACGCGGGTGTTTCCGCCTCGGGCATGGCGGGTAGCACGGCGCGCCGGGCCAGGCGGGACAGTTGCGTGGCGCCTGGTGCCTCGACCTGTTCCTCCGCGAGCGCCCTGCGCGCGGACATGCCGGCGGGGCGCGCGCATACGTACGTGCCGCTGCCCGAGCGCGACTCCAGATAGCCCTCGCTTTCCAGCTGGTCGTAAGCCATCAGTATGACCGTGCGGGATACCCCCAGGGCGACGGCCATCGAGCAGTTTCCGGGCAGGCGCGCGCCCGCCTGGAAGCGGCCCGATCCGATATCCCACCGGATCGACTCGGCGAACCGGGCATGCATCGGTTCTTCGTGCTGCCACCTCGGGAGAGGGGGTACGGGCGGAGCGTAAGAGTGATGTGCACCGCTTCGCCCGAACCCTCATCCAGCTGCCGCCACCTTCTCCCGGGGGGAGAAGGGTTCCACCTTGAAGATTGAGGGGTATTGCGGCGTTTGTGTGCGCCGCGATGCTAAGCCCCTCTTTCGGGAGAGGGGTTGGGGTGAGGCTACGGGCGGAGCGCAAGGTCGATACGCACCACTCCATCCACACCTTCAACCAAGCACCAGATCCTCACCCCTCACCGTACTGGCCGGCGGCAACCAGACATCCCCCGCCGCCATACCCAGCAACGTCAGATACGCATCGACATGCTGATACCCCACCTGCCGATCGAAGTCGCTATCGTCATTCTTGATCAGCCCCGTGTTCACGGCCCCGGTAAGCTGCTGCTGCCCCTCGCTGGGCTGCTTGAAGTTCAGGAACTTCAGAGCCCCCAGGTTCTTGTTGATGTCGTCCTGGATCTTCTTCGGCGTGTCGATGTCAGGCTTGTAGATAGTCAGGATGTTCTTGATGGTGCTCGCGCTCCACGAGTCCGGCACGATATCCTTGCTGTTGAAGAACCTGGTTGAAAGGCCGGTCATGGTCGTATCGAAGTAATCCGCGAACTGCTCGTTCCCCGCCGTCGGCGCGGCAAAGGTAAAGCAGTTGACGGTTGCCGACGACAGCTCCGCTTTCAGATAAAGCGCCAGCACCGACGCCAGCGCTCCGCCCAGGCTATGCCCCACCACGGTGATCGTGCCCCCGTTCGACGCATGGTTGGTCAGATACCCGAGCAGGCTGCCACCCATGGGGGTGCTGCCCTGCAGGATGTTCTGCGCACCCGCCATGGCGCCCTTCGATATGGACGTACCCCACGGGGCCGAGGAAATAAGCGCACTCAACGCCGTCTGGGCGATGTCGTTGTCCTCTTCGCTGATGTCGAAGTCGGACTTCGGATTCGTGCCGCTGGTCACCACGCGATAGTCGCCCTTGGGCCCTTTGAAAATCGCGGTCACGTTGGCGGAGTACCCCTTGGTATCCCCGCTGGTCGTCCCCGGATCCAAAAAGGTGGAAGGCCCCCACACCAGCGCGAAGTCTTTCGCGTACGTCGATTGCTTGACCCGCTTGACGATGTTCTCCTGCACCGCCGAAGGCGCCGGATACTGCATGGCGTTGCCGTGATCATCGACAGTGGCGTTGTTGAGTACAAAAGCCAGCGTCAGATTGATTTTCGCGTCACTCGAAGACATAGCCGCACTCCTTGCCTGGACACAACACAACGATCCCCGCTCCGATATGGGAGGGGGTGCTCAAAAGTTTGAGTGTCTATCGCTGGACCCGCGAATGGAGGAAGCCGATACGCTCCTTAATTCGACTTTGTCAGCCGTGATGTTTGCCAAGAGGCACCCGTCTTCACAGACGTGATCACTGCGTGCGATGAGCGCCAGGATTCCCGGCTTATGAGACTAGATTCAAGGCCGTACATGGCCTGTGAAAAGCGCGTATTTCTTCGTCGCCGCATTCGATCCAATCTTGCAGCGGTATGAAGTAGACGCCTTTTACTTACGCGACTCCGTTGAAAGCCAACTCCAAGAACTGTCGGGTCTACGGGTCATATAAAGCTCCCCAGAAAGCGCTTCCGCCAGCACAAATCATGAGCGGCTTCGCCTGATCGGTTGGCAGAATCATTGAGTCGTCTACCGAGGCAGCTCGGTTTGCAGCACTGAGCGCAATAAGCAGAGGCAACCGGTACGCCTTTCTTGTTTGCGTGGTTACTCGACCCTTGATTCTGTGCTCGTCGTTAGATTCAGACGGTTTGCGTTGGATTGGAGCCTGTGGACTATCGGTTGCTTCTGTTCCTTCGCGTGCGTCTTGCGCGCGGACATGCGTGCGGCACGCGAATACGTAAGTGCCGCTGTGTGTGCGATTCCAGGGATCCGGCGACGGGCGCGTGGTTGCCGTTGCCGCCGGATGAGCGGCGAGTGACCTGGCTGCTGGTTCCCCGAGCCTCGCGCGTCAGCAGGACAAGGCCAGGACTATCCTGGCCCCTTACGCGATCTCACATGGAAGTTGTCCGCATGTATCTCGCCATTACCACCCCCTCTCCCTGCCTATCTGTCAGCTTGCAGGCCAGCCGGACAGCAGCGTGGTCAAGAGGGCCTGGTTGTCCGTCGCGCCGACGTTGTAGACCATGACCCCCGCATAGCCCTGCTGCGCCATCCATTGCAGGTCGCCGGTCGTAGGGCTGTAAAAGCCAGCCTGAAACCCGCACAGCAAATGGCTGTTGGGCATCAGCTCCTGATAAAGGGACAACTGGTCCTGCGGACCCATCCAATACGACATGGTCCATCCCCAGGTCAGCTCCTGGCCCAGGCTGGTGCCGCCATAGCTGGGTTGGAAATAGTCGGTGTCGTCGAACAAGGCCTTAGAGAACGAGGCCTTGCCGATGCTCTGACGGACATAATGACCCACCATGGCCAGCGATCCTTGCACAGATGTGCCGGCGGAATACTCGTCATCGATGTCGATGCCGTCCACGTGGTAGGTGGACAGCGCGTACTGGCATTGCGCGGCGAACTGCTGAGCGTCGGCCTGCCCCGCCGCCGTCGCCGGAAACTCCGACCAGCCGGCGGCGTCATGGTTGTTGAGGCCGGTCAGCAACACGGCGATGCCCTTGGCATGGGCATAGGCGATGTCGTCGCCGGTCAGTGTCCGCATGATGTCGGGGTTGGCGCGCAGCATGGTGGGGCCGGCGCCGTTGGGATCCACCCAGGCAGTGTCGTTCGGTAGCCCCGTGGACTTCAGATTGAGGTTGGCTGGAAACAGGATCGCGTCCAGGGCCGGGGCGCCGTTGTAGGTGAGGTCGGCCGCCGCCTTCACCCCGCCGATGCTGGCATAGGCCACCGCCACGCACTGCCGTTTATAAGCGTCGCATTGCGGCGCGCTGCCGTACCAGGGGGCCTGCGTGCTGTTGAAGAACACCGCGTCGCCACGCTTGAAACTGCGCCCGTTGGTCAGAACCATGTGGTCCCGGCAATAGAAGAAGTAAGAAATGCCGGGATCCTGAAAAGCGATCAACTGCGCCTGGGCCGGCGTGCAGTTGGGTACGGTCTTTACGTAATTCGACCAGTCGGCGCCTTCGTACTGCGCGGCATTGGCGGTCTTGATCCAGGGCATGACGATGTCTCCTTTCATCGTGAGGGATGCCCAGGTTAACGGGCATGGGTTGCGGTGGCGGGAACGATCTTGCAGCGGTTACGCCAGATGCTGTCCCCTGCGTTTTACCCGGACACGCTTCTCGCTGCTGCAGGGATGGCTGATGCGGAGCTTACAGGTCGATCCGCCCACCTGTTTTTCACGTGCCCTTTGCAAATCTTCGACATTCTTGAGTAGGCTTCTCGCCGGCCTGCCGGATCTGCACAAGGGCATCGCGTGCCCTGGCCACATGCGATTGACCGCTTAACCGTCAAAGGAGTGATGGGGTGATTAGCCTTTCCCGTGCGCGTCTGCGCGCCATCTGGATGCGCTCGAGTCTCGAGCGTCTGTACCCCTACTTTATGCAGCCGAGATTCCTGCTCGGCTGCTTCGCCTTGCTCCTCGCTGCTGCGGGGCATGCGCAGGATTACAGCGGTGGTACTGGTATTGCCCCGAGGCTGGCTCAGTCGCACGCCACCATCAGGGCGACCGCTATTGCGACAGTCAATGTGACCGGACTGTGGCACGGCAACCTGCAGGCCCCCAATGACGCCACTGCGGCGGCGTGGGAGGAAGAATTCGACCTGCGCCAGGACGACAGCGGCAATGTCACGGGCACCCGGAAGACGACGCCACAGACCAATGGCACCAACTGGTACATCTGGTCCGTCACGGGTACGGTCTCCGGCAATACGTTGACCTTGAACGACACGACGCTGGTGGCGAGAGGCGGCGGCACCAACACGCCTTGCCAAGACAAAACCATCGTCAACGTCACGCCGGATGGTGCGAGTTTCAGCGGTACCTGGACCGCCAAGACCGGTTGCAGCCCGGGTACCGTGAGTGCCATACGTTACGGCGGCGACGTGGCCAGGAACCTTGGCAGTGGCGCGTTCTGCGACGGTGGCCTGGGCACCGCCGGCGGTGGTGGCGGTAGCGGCTCGGGTGCGAGCGGCAACGCCAATGGCTCGTCCTGCGCGGAAGCCATGGGCGCTCCGCGGTTGGGCGATCCTATCGATGCCGGAACGGGCAGCTACTACCTTCAGGAAGACGATTACGTTGCCGGTTATTGGCTGTCGTTCCGCCGTTTCTACAACAGCAGCGGTGCCGTGGCACCGGCCAATCTCGGCTTCCGCTGGCGTCACAGCTTTGACCGCTCGCTGCGCCTGATCGGTACTCCCGTGGCAACGATCATCATGCTGCGGCCGGACGGCAAGCAGGAGACATTCACCAAATCAGGCAGCGCCTGGACGACGGATCTCCCGGTCGACCAGTTGACGGAAATTCGCGATGGTCAGGGCGTGGTCACCGGCTACTCGGCCTTTATTGGCGGAAGCCGCGAAACCGAAACCTATGACAGCACGGGCAAGCTGATCCAGGTGCTGGGACAAGATGGCCAAGGCATCACGCTGACCTACAGCACCACGACGTCGACGTCCTACCCGCGCCTGGGATTATTGAAGACCGTCACGGATGCCAAAGGCAGGAAGCTGACGTTCTTCTACGACAGCTCCGCGCGCCTGAACTCCATCACGCTGCCGGACAATAAATCGCTCTACTACTACTACGTCTCCGCCAGCAGCAATATCGCCCAGGTGACGTATCCCGACGCTCGTTATCGTCTCTATGGCTTCAACGAGGCTGCCTACATCGGGCAAACCAGCCTGCCCAACGCGATGACCGGCATCCAGGACGAGAACGGC